>NZ_OZ183471.1:0-1556854 GCF_964264715.1 Wolbachia endosymbiont (group A) of Colletes cunicularius | reverse complement strand
TCTATTTTATCTATTCTTCTGTATATTAAAGTATAATAGTAATAATAGTTCTATCAACAACTTGTTACTAACTTAAAATTCAGTAAAAATTGGCGTTGTTTAATTTGTGGATAAATATGTTAACAACTTCTATATGCTATTGATTTTCTGTTATGATTTATGTGTATAAGTAAGATGTTCAGAGTGTCAGTAATTTTCTTTTATGGAAAACATTTTACCATCATGCATTGTTACATAACTATGTATATGTCGTTGAAAAAATTGTTGATCAATTGTTGGTATTTTATATCAACAAATAATTCACAAATTAATTTGACATTATTCACATGCTTATTAAACATTTAATAACAGTTTTCTTGATAAATCTGATCTGAAAACGTTTTTGCCGTTACAGGGAATAAATTGAGTAAAAAAGGAACCTTAGTAGAAAAAATAGCACATAGAATTTTTCTTTTCCTTTTCAAAAAAGCTTCTGTGTTGAAAAAGTGTGCGACTGAAGCATTAATGAAAGATCTGCCAGACCTTAATATATTTAATGGTCTATTAAAATTCCGCGATTGTGGTATAATGGATATAATGACTCCACGTACAGAGATATGCGCAGTAGACATCGAGTCAAGCGAGGGTGAAATAATAAAGAAGATAAAAAACACTTGCCACACTAAAATACCAATTTATAGAAATAACTTTGATAACATAATAGGCTTTTTTTATGTAAAAGATGTTATTTTTAATAGGGATAAAAATTTTAATCTGAGAAATATTATAAAAAGCGTAATATTTGTTCCGCCCTCGATGAAGACAACTAATCTTTTTGTTAGGATGAAATCTTCTAAATCATACTTAGCTATTGTATTGGATGAATATGGTGGAACTGATGGTTTAATTTCAATGACCGATCTTATAGAGGAGCTAATACCAAACATTGATAGTGAGAACGAAATAAATTCAGAATATACCATTACTGAATTGTTTCAAAATAAGTTTGAAGTGTCAGCAAGGGTTCTTATAAAGGATATAGAAGAGGATCTAAAAATAGAATTACGTGACCCTGAAGAAGACTATGTTACACTTGGTGGTTTGATTCTTTCTATTGCTGGTAAAGTGCCTTCTGTAGATGAAGTCATTAAATATAAAAATGGTATGAAGTTTATCATCAAAGATGCAAATGAGCGCTACATTAATAAAATAGTACTAGACTTAAGTGATTACAAAAATTAGATTTAGTACCCCTTGTCGGGGAATGTCTTGCCTTGAAACGAAGAAAAAGTTGTAATAACCAAATATGCAACTCAAGTTATAGTTAAACCTATCTCCAGCAAATTATTTTCGCAAGTACAATGCATTTCAGTGTTATAGTACTCTAATAATAAAGAGGTCATATAGATATTAATATCTTTTGTATTTAAATTAGTGTCATTTTTTTTGATTAATTTGTCTACTAATGATTTGCTTATTGGTTTGTGTTCATTTAGAATTTTTATAGTTAATAGCATTTTGTCTTCTGTTTGACTCAGTAAAACAGACACTAGTTCAACTTCCGCCACTGCGTTGGCTATAGTTAGCACCATATTAGAAATTATCTTATTTATCTTTTCAATTAAATCTTCCTTATTTTTTGCAGAGTATGCGTCTATTTTCCACGTAAGCTTTACTTTTTTTTTAATAGATAATTTTCGATATTAGATTTGGTCTGATCAAAGCTGTAATTATCTGCTGAAGAAGAATATGCCTGCTTCATAACTTTATGTTTATATATTAAATCATCGGAGCTTTCTTTAAGAAACGACAACGCTTCCTTCTGCGCATCAGCATCGTTCTTATCTATTACTTCAAGCTCTTCTAAGCCAAACATTATTCCATTCATAGAGTTAGCAAAGTCATGAAGCAGCTGTCCTGATAGCAGTTCCGTTATTAACAGTATATTTTTGGTATTTTTATTCATTGGATAATTATAAATGATTTAAGTTAACCTATATTGGTAAGCATATAATAGTCAATTAAGAGAAAGTTTCGTTGCACTTTTTATATCAAGGCATTAATATAGTATTAACAATTTTAAAATTTATAGAAGGATTATGAATACTTATATCAGATCAGGAATAGATCTTGAACTATATAATAAGTTAATAAAAGAAGTCAAGCCTATTGCTCAAGAAACTACTAGAGAAGAAGTAATCAGCGAAATAGGTTCATTTTCTGCGTTGTTTGATTTTGCTGCACTAAGTAAGAAATATGACCATCCAGTACTTGTTTCCTCAACTGATGGAGTAGGTACGAAACTGTTGATAGCTCAAGAAGTGAATAGGCATGATACTATAGGTATAGATTTAGTTGCAATGTGTGTAAATGACTTACTTGCACAAGGAGCAACGCCTTTATTTTTCCTTGATTACTTTGCAACAGGCGTTTTGAGCAAGGACGTTTTATTATCTGTGGTCCAAGGCATTGCAAAGGGGTGCAAGCAAGCTAAAATAGCATTGGTTGGTGGGGAAACTGCAGAAATGCCTGGAATGTATGATAATAATCACTATGACCTTGCAGGGTTTGTGGTTGGTGTAGTTGATCGAAAGCAAATTCTTCCAAACTGTAGCATGATGAAAGTAGGTGATTATATAGTTGGCTTAGAGTCAAGTGGAATTCACTCAAATGGGTTTTCTTTGGTGCGCCATATTTTCAAAGGCTTAGGTATAAATTATAACGACTCATCTCCATGGAATAATCAGCTTTGGAAAGAAGTGTTGCTCGAACCAACAAAAATATATGTTGATTCTTTGTTGCCTATTATGCCAAAGGTAAAAGGCATTGCACATATAACAGGTGGTGGCTTGATAGATAATATTCCGCGGATTCTTCCAAAAAACTTATTTGCAAACATAGACATTAATTCCTGGAAATGGCCAGATATATTTTTATGGCTAACAAAGGAGGGTAAAATAGAGAAGAAAGAAATGCTAAAAACATTTAATTGTGGTATTGGCATGGTATTGATCGTAAGTCCTGAGAATATGCAAAACGTGAAAAATCATTTCCAAAAACGTGGAGAAAAAATTGAAATTATTGGAAAACTTGATGAGGCATGTAACCCTCCACTTGATAGAGTAGTATTTAGTTAGTCTAACTTTACTGACAGTCTTTTTGCAACTTCTAGGTACGCTTCCTTTAAATCTCCTAAATTCAAACGAAAGACGTCTTTATCTAGCTTTTTATAAGTATTTTTATCCCATAACCTGCAGTTATCAGTGCTGATTTCATCGGCTAAAATGATTTTAGTACTGTCATTTATTAATCTGCCAAATTCTAACTTGAGATCAACTAAATATATACTTGCATTTGAAAATAGGTGGACTAAGATTTCGTTGATTTTTAAAGTTGTAGTTTTAACTTCATCCATTTCTTTGCTAGATAGCCAATCAAAATACAGTATGTGATTTTCATTCACCATTGGGTCGGCTAGGTAATCATTTTTGTAAAAAAGCTCGATTATAGGAGATGTAAGTGCCTCACCTTCTTTGATATTAAAACGTTTGCAAAAGCTGCCAGCTGCAACATTTCTAACTACCACCTCAAGAGGTATTATCTTGAGCTTTTTGACTAGCTGTTCTCTTTCGTTTAGAGTTTTTATAAAGTGCGTGCTAGTTCCTGCTTCTTCAAGCTTTTCCATGATAAAAGCACTAACATGATTATTAATTATTCCTTTGCCCTCAATAATTTCATATTTTTTCTTATTGAATGCTGTAACATCATCTTTAAAGTGCTGTATAACAGTTGATGAGTCTTCAGTTTCAATAATGGCTTTCGCTTTACCTTCGTATATTGTTTTATTCAGTGACATGCTTAATTTAACTATATATTATATCAATTTACTGTTCTTAGAGTATAGCTCCAAATAACTTAAAATAAACCTTAATGGCATTCAATGTTACAATATTAACCATATTTCCAGAAATGTTCCCCGGGTTTTTGAACTATTCTCTTGCCGGAAAAGCGTTAGAAAAAAAAATATGGAACCTTGAAGTAATAAATATTCGTTCTTTTGCGAAAGATAAACATTCAACTGTGGATGATGTTCCATATGGAGGTGGAGCAGGAATGGTTATGCGTTCTGATGTAGTTGGTGATGCAGTAGATAGTATGCTCTCTGTTCATAAAAACACTAAGTTTATTTACATGACTCCATCTGGAACTAAGTTTAATCAGAATATTGCCAGAGAATTATTAGAGTTTCCTCATATAACAATATTGTGTGGTCGATTTGAAGGTATTGACCAAAGGATAATTGATGCGTATACTCCTTATGAATTAAGTATCGGAGATTATATACTTTCAGGAGGTGAGACAGCTGCGATGGTGGTTCTCGATGCATGCATTAGACTTCTTCCAGGTGTAGTAAATAATTCCGATAGTATTATTGAAGAAAGTTTTAGTTATGATGGTGGTATGCTTGAATATCCTCAATATACTAGACCTGAGCAGTGGAAGGGGTATAAAGTACCTGAGGTTTTGTTATCTGGCAATCACAAAAAAATAAGTGATTGGAGGCAGAAGCAGTCTTATGTTATAACAAAAAAGCGTAGGCCTGAATTATTGAATGGGGATATAAATGACAAATTTACTTAAAAAATTTAACGAACAGCAAATGCAAGTGTTAGCTAAAGAAATACCAGAATTTCGTCCTGGTGATGATTTGAAGGTCACTTTTAAAGTAGTTGACGGTGCAAGTGAACGTATACAGATATTTGGAGGTGTATGTATATCAAAAAGGAACCGCGGGTTACATTCTTCTTTTGCAGTCAGAAAAGTGAGCCATGGAGAAAGTATAGTGTCTCAATTTTTTGTTTATTCTCCTGCACTGGTTTCAGTACAAGTGACAAGAAAAGGAAAGGTTCGTAGAGCAAAACTGTATTATCTATGCAAACTATTTGGAAAAGCTGCAAGGATCAAAGAGCGTACTACTTATGTTAAAAAGAAATCTAAGTAGATACAATAGGGAGTGATGTCAATTGTGTCATCCCAGCACTTCCCCAGTGTCATCCAAGTAGCTGATACTGGGATCTACCTTATTCTATATCATGGATGTTGTTTTTAGCATGGAGTCTGTTACCAATTGCCTGATTTGTAAATATTTTTATAACTGGATTCTAGTGTCAAGCACTGGAATGACATCAATGTTTATTAAACTGGACGTTTGTACAGCTGTGGGCCTGACGATAGGATCCAGGAAAAATAAATGAGTATAAAGAAAAAATTCCTTAAATTACTTCAGTCAAGGCGTGTACATGCTCGTATAAAAAGGAAAAATAAAAAGAACAGAGCGTTACGCTTTTGCTCTTTCACGGCACTAGTTATCTCACTTGGCTGTCCTGTTTGTATATTGTTGAGTATATTAGTTAACTCTTACAGTGCCTTAACAGTAACGAAAATTTTATTGCCAATTGAAATAAGTGCTGATCTTACTTTAACAAATAATCCTAGTGATTTGCGGTATAAGTCCATTGGCTTACTCAACGATTCTTTACGTAAGGTGTTTAAAGGAACTGATTTTAAAGACAGTGACGAAATTTTAAGTCGTAATTCTTACAAAGAACTGGAGAAATTTTTTCGTAAGAAAGTAAAAGATAGTGGTGAATATGAGATCTGGTTTACCGCGTCAAGTATAATTAATTCAATAAATAAAGATAAACATTTGAATGATCGTTATGCTAAATTACTTGATTGGCTAAAAGAAAAGAGGAGAGTGAAAAAATTTTTTAATAAGTCTTTATTCCTTAAATCTGACTCTCGTGAACCTGAGAATGCAGGGATTTTAGGGGCATTTATCGGTTCATTAATGACAATTATAGTGTGCCTAGCATTAGCATTACCAATGGGAATTATGTCGGGCATCTGTCTTTACGAATTTATGCCTAAAAATAGGCTAATGACTAATATTGTAGAAATTAGCATGAATAATCTTGCTGCAGTGCCTTCAATAATATTTGGTGTGGTGGGCTTAACTCTCTATCTTGGCATATTTGGGCTACCACGCTCTTCACCACTTGTTGGTGGAATGACTCTTTCATTTATGATGTTACCTAATATTATAATTGCAACAAAAAATGCCTTTGCGAATGTTCCTATTACGATAAAAGATGCAGCGTTTGCGCTCGGTGCGCCTCACATCAAGGTGATATTAGATCACTCTTTACCGATTGCGTTACCAAGAATAATACATGGTACTGTGCTTGCAATTGCAAGGATTTTAGGTGAATCTTCCCCTTTACTTATGATAGGTATGGTGGCATTTATTGCTGATACACCTACGTCCTTTTTCGATCCGGCGACTGTTCTGCCTGTACAAATATACATATGGTCAAGTAGTCCTGAAATTGCATTTATTGAACTTGCTGCTATTGCAATTATAGCTTTATTATTGGTGTTATTTGCGTTAAATTTAGTAGCAAATTTTGTAAAAAAGAAATTCGAATTTTTTAATTTTTAGCAATTCATGAAAATCACAGTCCTATCTGGTTATGGCTTAAATTGCGAAAAAGAAACCGCATTTGCATTTATGGAATGCAGCAGAAAACTTGGTATTAGTAATATTGAAGTAAAAATCGTTCACATTAATGATATCATAGATAATCCAAGTGAACTGAAATTAAGCAATATACTTGCAATTCCAGGAGGTTTTTCCTATGGTGATGACACTGGTGCTGGTAATGCGTTTGCTTTACGTATTAAAAACAACTTGTTGGATGAGTTTCAAGAGTTTTTATCTCAGGACAAGCTGATTATAGGAATATGTAATGGTTGTCAGATATTAGTAAAATTAATTCCAGAGTTCTCTAGTCTAGCTTTAATCCATAATGATATAGGCAATTATCAATGCCGTTGGATTAGAGTGGGAGTTAATCCGCAGAGTAATTCTGTTTGGCTACGGGGCCTGAGTGAACTATATCTCCCTATTGCTCATGGGGAAGGCAAATTTTTTATGGATCAAGATATTTTGAACCAATTGATTGAGAGCAATTCCACCGCATTACGTTACATTGATGAAAATGGCAACTATGCTAACCTACAATTTCCTTACAATCCGAACGGATCTACATACGACCTAGCAGCTTTATCAGATAAAAGTGGAAGAGTGCTAGCTTTAATGCCCCATCCAGAGAGGGGAATATTTTTTACTCAGCAAGATAATTGGCCTCTTGAAAAAGAAAAGAGCGAGCGTTTAGGTATTGCTGTGCCAAAATATGGTAATGGAATGCTTATATTTGAAAATGCACTAAAGTATTTTTGTTAAAATTTATTGGTAGGGGTTTATGGTCGAAATTGTAAAAAATCTCAACCAAATTCATCAGGATAAATCGGGCAACAACATTGAAATAAAAGCATTTACTGAGTATGATACCTCAATTCTTTTTACAAGCTTCGCAGAAGCAAATTGGCCAAAATCACTCTCTACATTTGAAACTTATTTGCAAGAACAGAAATTTGGTGAGCGCATTGTATGGACTGCTTTTTGTAATAATGAATTTGCTGGATATGTGACATTAAAATGGTGTTCCGAGTACAAACCTTTCCAGGGTAAAAGTACCCCAGAAGTTATGGATCTTAATGTGTTGCCACTTATGAGAAATAGAGGTATAGGATCAACTTTACTTGAAACTGCAGAAAAAGAAGCAGCTAAAAAAAGTGATATTGTTGGGTTGGGTGTTGGTCTTCATGCTGGTTATGGGGCTGCTCAAAAACTTTATATAAAACGAGGTTATATACCAGATAGCTTAGGTGTTACGTACAAGTATCAGCATATTAAGCATGGCGCTAAAGTTGAGCTTGGTGACGATTTGGTGCTTTGGTTTACGAAGAAATTAAAGTAGGTTGTCTTCCAGTGCTTTTTTTTACCTATAAGAAACGAAAAGATTACTTGACAAACTCCGCCAGCCCCCTTATCATGCTTACTATTACCCACAAGTATAGAATGAATGAGCAAGTCTCCATCCTTCTGCTAAATCAAAGAGACGTTTCCATCCCTTCCACAAAGCTATAGGGCCTGGTTCTAAGTCATTTTTGCGAGCTAAAAACCCTCCTAACTTGGCCACCCACCTCACAATTTCTCTTAGAGCCTGTCTTCAAACTAAGTAGAAAGGAGTTAAGAAGTGTGTTATAAGATATATTTTAAATGTACCCAAGCGATATAAGTAACAAAGAATGGAAGATAATAGAGCTATATTTTGAACCTAAAAAGACCGGTAGACCAAGAAAACATAGTATTAGAACAATTATTAACGCAATTCGCTATGTGATGAGAACAGGATGTCAATGGAGACAACTGCCTAAAGATTTTCCACCATGGAAAACAGTGTATAGTTGTAATTAGCGATTGAAAAAAAGTGGAATATGGCAAGAGATTCATGATTTTCTAGTTAAAAAAGTAAGAGAGATAATTGGTAAGAATGAAACTCCATCAGTGGGAATAATAGATAGCCAATCAGTAAAAACTACTCAAAAAGGGGATCCAGAGGATATGATGCTGGCAAGAAAGTAAAGGGTAGAAAGCGCCACATCGTTGTAGATACTGTAGGTCTTGTAATTGCTGCTGAAGTACAAAGTGCAAGCATTCAGGATCTTGATGGTGCACTAAATCTTTTTGTTCAAACGCGAATTCTGGATTAAGGAAGGAAGAAAGTATAGGAAATAGAAGGCTTTGTGGATTTGATGGAATAGGAAATGAGAGTAGAAAAGATATGAACCAAAAAATTAACAGGGGATCTATGGCGAGTGTGTTCAATTTCTAGTCTATTTTTTAGGTAACCAAAAACAGTCTCAATGATAGACCTTTTTCTCAGTAAAATCTTCTCATTTAACGAAATCAATGTATTTTTCATACCTTTTTTCACCTTGGTAACAAGTTTCAAACCTCGGTCAAACAGCTTCTGAAAAAGCTCTTTTGCAATATAACCTTTGTCACCAAACAAAAGACCGATTAATTTTTCCGTCAGATTTGGCACAGGTATCCTATCATCAACATTGCCTTTTGTTAGCGTAAGTGCATGAATTTCAACATTTTCATTGATTACCATATGTAATTTGAAACCAAAAAACCAGCCGTAAGTGCTCTTGCTTAATTTTGCAATTCCAGCAAAAACTTTGTTTTTGGATATTCTTTTTGCATGACAAACTGCAATGGGAGTTGTGTCTATATATGAAATTCCAGTGTTTTCTGACTGTCCACAAAGCCAATGCAACAACATTGCTAAATGCCACAAAACCCTAGGCTTTAGAGCAACAAACCTGGTATATGAAGGTAACTTTGGAAACTCTGATTTGTAGAGCAACGTTAGGTAATGTAGATAGAAAGTTTTACACGGAGATTGTTGATATAGCAGGATTATTGTCATGATTTCGGAGTGCTCAATTTCCGTTGTTCTTGTGGGGTTTTTACCATTTGGCAGTAGTTTATCTGCAAAATTTTTCTCTATATCTCTGCAAAAATCATCGACCAAACAAAACAGTTTTGTTATATCTTCCATGGGTAACCTCATCTATTTTTTTATCACTGCTGAGTTTACCCTGTTTTCTTGCCTTTTCTATTCTCCTTTAATCCAGAATTCACGTTATCAGGGGATTAGTTACACTAAATATCTCCTCATTGAATTTGTACTTTTCACAGTAGTCTCTTGGCTATATTTTATGTTGCCAAACATAAAACAAAATTTATCAGACGTCTTTCCTGGATCTTGTGTGGCTGTTATTCTTTGGACAATTTCTGCTTCAGCTTTCAAGCAATACTTAAAAGCTTCCTTTGATCAACTGAATTTGATATATGGAAGTTTAGGTGGTATGGTAGTGTCATTACTATTTTTTTATATGCTAAGTTTGATTTTTATATATGGAGCAAAATTTAATTTTCAGCTAAAATATTTCAATGAATCTCGCTAAGGAGAAAGAAATGAGTAAGTTAGAAGGTAAAGTAGCTTTAATCACCGGAGCTTCAGGTGAAATAGGCTCTGCTGTTGCAAAAAGATTTGTAAAAGAAGGTGCATGTGTAATTCTGATTTCAAGATCTCTTGATAATCTCAAGCCACTATATAATGAAATTGAAGAGCTTGAAGAATTTAAAGAAGGCTCTGTGAAACTAATTCAGCTTGATCTTTTAGACTTTGAGAATGTAAAGATACTGACAAACATGATAGAAAGCCTGAAATTATCAGAATCTGGAGCACTTGATATATTAGTTGCATGTACTGGAATTTTAGGCAAATTGAACCCTATTCACGACTGTGAGATTGAAGAGCTACAGAACGTAATGAATACAAATTTTACTGCCAATTGGTACTTACTAAAAAACTTAGATCCAATGCTAAAGAAGTCTAATGCTGGAAGAGTGATATTCATGACCTCAGAGGTGACACTTTCTCCTTCCTCTTATCCATATTGGATGCCGTATGCTGCAAGTAAAGTTGCACTAGAAATAATGGTGCAGATATATGCATCTGAGACAAAACATACAAAATTATGTGTAAATGCTGTATACACGAAAGGACCTGTGGGTAGTGAGCAGGCATTTCCTGGATCTGAATTGGTGTCACCTGATAAACTAACAGACAAATTTGTGGAGTTAGCTTCTAACGATTGCAGCGTATCAGGAAAAATCTTACCGCTTAGCAAATCTCCCGAATAAATTACACTAGAAAGGATGTCATCCCAGTGCCCAAGCAACAAGGACAACATTGCAAATTTAGAGTTCAAGAGGGTTATTCCTCGAGAACTACTGCGTCAGAAAGCTGGCGTTGAATTTGTATATAATGTTGATCTTGGAGGTTTTTATGAATAATAGTGAGAGAAAAGAGAAATTAGAAACTCGTATTCTATCAAGCAGAGGTAGATCTTTGCTTGACTATGAGCTACTGGAACGTAATCTATCTGCATACACAGAAGGAAGAGAAGTTGCCAAAAAGCTAATGGAGCTCTTTAGTAGTTTAGGGAGAGTAATTAATGCTGATTTTCATGAGCTAAAAAATGTTACAGGAATGAACTATGGAGCAATAGCAAGTATCTTTTGCCTGAAAGAGATTTTTGATAGGATATTGAAAGGTAAGTTAAAAAAGCTGTCGATTCTTGATAATAGAGAAGAGCTACTAAAATACTTTAAAGCAGCAATAGGGCAGTCAAGAAAGGAAAGCTTACGAGTGATATACTTAGATAGAAGTGGTCATTTAATATATGAGTATATTCAAGACTGTGGAACTATAGACAGAGTACCTCTGTATGTGAGGGAAATAATAAAACAGGGATTACTGATTGATGCAGCATCTGTTGCAATTTCACATAATCATCCAAGCGGAGATATAGAGCCATCAAAGGAGGATGAAGATAACACACTTACATTAGCTGCAACCTGTGAAAATGTAGGAATGAAATTGATAGATCATATAATCGTAACACAAAAGAGCCACTTTAGTTTTTATGACAGTGGTTTATTGTAATCTGTAAACCAGAAGGAAAGTTCTCTAACTTTCCTTCTTTTTTTCTACTTCATAAATTAAAAAATTTAATGTAAGCTTGAACAGCTAGAGTTAGTAATGAAAGGTGGAATTAGGCAAAAAAATAAAGGAACTTAGGTTATACTGTGGTTTGACACAAACTGAATTAGGAAAAAGAATAGGTGTTTCATATAGACAGATACAAAGGTACGAAAATGGTTCAAATTACATTTTAGCCAGTAGACTATATGACTTAGCAAAAGCCCTATCGATTGATGTTGCTGATTTCTTTACCAGTATGCATGCTGACTCACATGAAAGTTACGATGAAGAAATACTAAAACTAGTCAAAGGATATAACGAAATTAAGAGCAAAAGGTTACGTAGTGTAGTTTATATATTGGTAAAATCTTTTTCTCAAAGTATATTATCTGATACGTAAAATGACCATACAACATCCTATCGATAAGCAAATAGGTGAAAGGATAAGGAAAAGAAGGCTAATGTGTGGTTTTAGCCAAAGGGACTTAGGAAAAAAGCTTGGAATTTCATTTCAGCATATACAAGGATATGAAACTGGAGAGGTAAGGCTTATAGTTGATAGGCTATATAAGTTAGCAGAAGCACTGTCCGTTGATATGTCATATTTTTTTACCAAAGCCTCTGAAGACTTGCATGATAATGCCTTCCGTAGCGATGTGGGCAGCGAAGAAATATCAAGATTAGTAAGAGAATATAGAAAAATTAAAGATGAAACATTGTGTAACATAGTTCATTCAGTAATAAAAGCGCTTGCCAATAAATAATAATACTTAAATGCATCTCTAACCCACTTCTACAAGCAATGCTAATCAAGGTAAATTTTTATGGTGATTTTGGGAAGTGTTCATAAGTGTCAAGTTAAAAGCAAATTCAGGGAGTAAAGGTTAGTTCTTGTCTTTCAAGGAGAATCTTGACCAAGTTATGGTAAGTTTTTCACGAAAAATCTTTAAGCTATTAATCTTATTATCTAAGAGCCTGTCTTCAAACTAAGTAGAAAGGAGTTAAGAAGTGTGTTATAAGATATATTTTAAATGTACCCAAGCGATATAAGTGACAAAGAATGGAAGATAATAGAGCTATATTTTGAACCTAAAAAGACCGGTAGACCAAGAAAACATAGTATTAGAACAATTATTAACGCAATCCGCTATATGATGAGAACAGGATGTCAATGGAGACAACTGCCTAAAGATTTTCCACCATGGAAAACAGTGTATAGTTGTAATTAGCGATTGAAAAAAAGTGGAATATGGCAAGAGATTCATGATTTTCTAGTTAAAAAAGTAAGAGAGATAATTGGTAAGAATGAAACTCCATCAGTGGGAATAATAGATAGCCAATCAGTAAAAACTACTCAAAAAGGGGATCCAGAGGATATGATGCTGGCAAGAAAGTAAAGGGTAGAAAGCGCCACATCGTTGTAGATACTGTAGGTCTTGTAATTGCTGCTGAAGTACAAAGTGCAAGCATTCAGGATCTTGATGGTGCACTAAATCTTTTTGTTCAAGCCAAATGCAAAGCTCCAACATTACATAAGTTTTTTGCTGATCAAGGATACACAGGTAAATTGCAAAACCTCTGCTTATTGGAAACTGGATGTTTATTGACGATTACCAAGAAAATAGTTGATACAGGATTTCAGGTTATTCCCAAACGTTGGATTGTTGAGAGAACCTTTGCTTGGCTCTCCAATTTTAGACGTATGAGTAAGGATTATGAGCATTCTCCTCTCACTTCAAAAAACAACATCTTCTTTAATATGATCACTATTATGCTTCACAAATTAGCTCATTCTTGAGTTTGAAGACAGGCTCTGAGTTTACCCTGTTTTCTTGCCTTTTCTATTCTCCTTTAATCCAGAATTCACGTTTGGAGAGTTTTGCTATGCTCTCTTTACTATTTTGTATTGCTCTACGAATTATCTCTGTTGTTCTGGCGCACCCATGTAATACTTGTCCTATAATTCCTCCCTTGATGATATTTTTTTCTCACATTTTATCATACCATCACACTCTGGAACTGTGCATCTAATACAATTATAGAACAAGTTTAAAAGTTCTGGTAAAGTAGTTTTATTTACAAAGAATATGCTACTTGAAATTGAAAAGCGCAGCATAACAAATGCATTGTGGAAGTTGCAAGAAGCAGATCAAAGGGAAATCTTAACTCTTATACAGAGATTTGAGTTGCCAGAAGTACTAGCAAGAATATTGGTTACTCGTGGTGTTAACATAGAAAATGCGAGCGACTTCTTATATCCACTAATCAGATCGCTATTACCAGATCCCTTTCACCTTCTTGATATGGATAAAGCTGTTTCTCGTATAATACGGGCAATAAAAAATAATGAAAACATTGCAATATTTGGTGACTATGATGTTGATGGTGCAACGTCGTCAGCATTGATTAATAGGTACCTGAGAGCAATCGATATACACTCTATAATCTACATTCCAGATCGTGTTGATGAGGGCTATGGATTAAACACAGATGCTTTATCACAACTTAAAAAAAACGGGATCGATTTATGTATTTCCGTTGATTGCGGTACGCTTGCATATCAACCAATAGAAGATGCAAAGGTCTTTGGTCTTGATATTATAGTTGTCGATCATCATCTTGGTACGGAAAAGTTACCAAGCGCCGTAGCAGTTGTTAACCCAAACCGCCTTGATGAAAGCTCTCCTTATACTAACCTTGCAGCAGTTGGAGTGTCATTTCTGCTGATTATTGCTCTTAATAAAAGCCTACGTGAGCAAGGATTTTTTACCAACAAAAAAGAACTAGATTTATTTGATCTGCTGGATTTAGTTGCCCTTGGAACTGTTTGCGATGTTATGCAGATTACAGGCCTCAATAGAGCATTTGTCTCACAAGGATTAAAAGTTATGTCAGCAAGAAAAAACGTTGGCTTGCGTGTTTTATTTGATGCTTTGGGGATCCTTGAAAAACCAAGTGTTTCACGATTAGGGTTTAGTATTGGGCCATGCATAAATGCTGGAGGAAGAATTGGAGAAGCATCGCTCGGTGCAAGGTTGCTTTCCACCGATGATGATGAAGAGGCACATTCAGTCGCGCTAAAATTAATAGATTTGAATAATGCAAGGAAAGTGTTAGAAAATGAGGCTCTCTTGGAAGCTACAGCACGAGCGGAAAAATTTGCCCAATTAGGTGTAAATTTTATAATGGTAAGCGGCAACTGGCACCAGGGAATAATCGGTATAATTGCATCGAGGCTAAAGGAGCAGTTTCACTTACCAACAATAGTGATGTCTTTAAACAATGGAATAGGAAAAGCAAGCTGTAGATCAATTTTGGGAGTTGATATCGGTGCTGCAGTCCTTTCCGCAAAGTTTACAAATTTAATTATTGAAGGTGGTGGCCATAGTATGGCGGCAGGATTTTCAATTAAAGAAGACAAAATAAATGATTTGCATGATTTTTTTACTGAAAGATTTTCAAACTCTATAAACGAGAAAACTTTAAAAGCTGATAGTATAGTAACTGCTAAAGCAATAAACTTATCTCTGTGGAACCAACTGCAACGCTTGGGACCATTTGGAGTTGGGAATCCTGAACCAAGGTTTATCATTCAGGGAGCAAAGATAAGAAAGCCTGAAGTTATAGGAGTTGACCATATAAAATGTTTTATTGCTGATGATAATGTTATGGTAAGAGCTATTGCATTTCGCTCTGCAAATACTCACCTTGGCTCTGCTATCATGCAGGGTAATGTTAAAGCCATTTTGGGTAAAATCTCTATGAATTACTGGAATGGCAATGAATTTGTACAATTTTTAATAGAAGATGTATTGACCATTAGTTGAGTTACTATTTTACAATAATTACCTATCAATCTCACCAAAAACTATATCGATTGAGCCAATAATTGCTGCAACGTCGGCAAGCATGTGTCCTTTTGCCATAAAATCCAAAGCTTGTAAATGTGCAAAGCCAGGTGCTCTTATTCGGCATCTATAAGGTCTATTGGTACCATCTGAAACTATATACACTCCAAACTCACCTTTTGGTGCCTCAACAGCTGTGTAAGCTTCACCTTTTGGTACGTGATATCCTTCTGAGTAAAGTTTAAAATGGTGAATCAGAGCTTCCATAGATTTTTTCATCTCTGCTCTTGGCGGTGGAGAAATTTTTCTATCTTCAGTTTTTATTGGGCCTCCAGGCATTTTCTCTATACACTGCTTCACCAAGCTAACAGACTGCCTAATCTCTGCCATTCTCACTAGATAACGGTCATAACAATCGCCATTTTGGCCAATAGGTATATCAAAATCTAGCTGATCATATATTTCATATGGCTGGCTTTTTCGCAAATCCCAAGCAAGCCCAGCAGCACGCAGCATTGGTCCACTAAAGCCCCAGTCAAGTGCCTGTTTAATTGATATTTCACTGATTCCTACAGTGCGTTGCTTCCATATCCTATTTTCTGTTAAAAGTTCATCAACATCGTCTATATACTTTGGAAATTGCTCTATAAACTTTGCAATATCCTCAATCAAGCCTTCTGGAACATCTGCTGCAACTCCACCTGGTCTGATGTAAGCTGCGTGAAACCTTGCACCTGAAGCTCTTTCGTAAAATTCCAGTATTTTTTCTCTTTCTTCAAAGAGCCATAAAAGAGGGGTCATTGCTCCAACATCAAGCGCTTGAGAAGAAACGTTCAGTAAATGATTTAGTATTCTCGTCAGTTCACAAAACAAGACACGTAAATACTTTGCCCTAATTGGAATTTCGCATTGCAACAATTCCTCTACACATAGTGAATACGCATGCTCTTGTGACATTGGTGACACATAGTCAAGGCGATCAAAATAAGGCAAAGCTTGAAGATACGTTTTATGTTCTATTAATTTTTCAGTACCACGATGCAAAAGCCCAATATGAGGATCAGCTCTCTCAACCACTTCGCCGTCCATCTCTAAAACAAGGCGCAACACTCCATGTGCAGCTGGGTGCTGAGGGCCAAAATTTAACATCATTGTCTTTAGATCGGGCATGTCCAGTAGTTTAAGATATTAAAATTGTATAGGCTAAAGTGCGCTCAAAGTCAATAGACTTCCTACATATGCTACAACTATCATTCAATAGAAACAAAAACTTACTTGACCTTTATAGCTAAAGTGGCTTAGGTTTACCTACAATTTGAAAAACAACAAATTCGTTATTCCGCTACTTGTTAGCGGAATCTATACTGAGATACCGCGGCGGTATGACGTAGGGAAACCTTTCTTGGGTTAGGTGTGCCGCAGAGACACAAAGAATGTTCAAGTAAGAGCAAACTAAGTGCAAAAGCTACGCAATAGATGAGGGTGGGCCCCTCGGAGCCGGTTTACAAGAGCAGGCTTCAAACAACCATAAGCTGCTTTGGCAAGGTAGTGAGCGTTATGGAAAAGGCGCAATTATGCGTCATGTGTGAAATAGAGAGACGAATGCAAATGAACCACTGATAAAGTGTCGAAAGGAACTAGACGACGTCAAAACCAGGGGTCTAACCTAACCTGGGATAAATCTATCGGGAGCTTGTTTACCGGATAGGTGGCGTCCGGCATAGAGGTGGCGTGAATCTATTTTGGGCTATTGCGTGGAACTACGGGAACCTGTCGTTTCGATGATAAGGGAGAAATCCAAGGAGCTAAACTCCAAGGGTGAGAGTACCGATGCGGAAAACAGGGGCGCGTAGTAGTGAAGAAGTCTCTGTAATGGAGATGGAGCGAAGGGATTTAGTTTAGTTATTTGTCAACCAGAAATGGGATGAGCAATTAATTAAAACAGAGTCCTTGATTATGCTATAATTAGTAGCAAGGGCCGAATAATGGGAGCTGTGTGAGTCGAGAGGTTCATGCACAGTTCTGCGACTTACTATTACCCATAAATCTAAAAGGAGGAGGTATGAATAGTTATTGCTTGGTTGGAAGCATGAAAAGATAATACCTTCTCAGAGTGGATAGGTGGCAGATTGAAAATTTTTGTGAGGCCCTTTCTGCTTTTTGCAGTATAGGAAAAAGACCTCGTAAAGGAGATTAATCGCCCCTGCCACCGAAAACCATCGTGCGGCCTATAAAATTTAGTGACCGCGTATAGGAGAATGGACCAACCGGTACTCTGATATGTTAGAGTATTCAATAAGAGGAAAATTTTATGCGTTATATAGGTGTTGATTTACATACTAATAACGTGAATTCTGGATTAAAGGAGAATAGAAGAGGCAAGAAAACAGGGTAAACTCAGCAGTGATAAAAAAATAGATGAGGTTACCCATGGAAGATATAACAAAACTGTTTTGTTTGGTCGATGATTTTTGCAGAGATATAGAGAAAAATTTTGCAGATAAACTACTGCCAAATGGTAAAAACCCCACAAGAACAACGGAAATTGAGCACTCCGAAATCATGACAATAATCCTGCTATATCAACAATCTCCGTGTAAAACTTTCTATCTACATTACCTAACGTTGCTCTACAAATCAGAGTTTCCAAAGTTGCCTTCATATACCAGGTTTGTTGCTCTAAAGTGTAAAAGACAAGATTTTACTGAGAGCCTGTCTTCAAACTCAAGAATGAGCTAATTTGTGAAGCATAATAGTGATCATATTAAAGAAGATGTTGTTTTTTGAAGTGAGAGGAGAATGCTCATAATCCTTACTCATACGTCTAAAATTGGAGAGCCAAGCAAAGGTTCTCTCAACAATCCAACGTTTGGGAATAACCTGAAATCCTGTATCAACTATTTTCTTGGTAATCGTCAATAAACATCCAGTTTCCAATAAGCAGAGGTTTTGCAATTTACCTGTGTATCCTTGATCAGCAAAAAACTTATGTAATGTTGGAGCTTTGCATTTGGCTTGAACAAAAAGATTTAGTGCACCATCAAGATCCTGAATGCTTGCACTTTGTACTTCAGCAGCAATTACAAGACCTACAGTATCTACAACGATGTGGCGCTTTCTACCCTTTACTTTCTTGCCAGCATCATATCCTCTGGATCCCCTTTTTGAGTAGTTTTTACTGATTGGCTATCTATTATTCCCACTGATGGAGTTTCATTCTTACCAATTATCTCTCTTACTTTTTTAACTAGAAAATCATGAATCTCTTGCCATATTCCACTTTTTTTCAATCGCTAATTACAACTATACACTGTTTTCCATGGTGGAAAATCTTTAGGCAGTTGTCTCCATTGACATCCTGTTCTCATCATATAGCGGATTGCGTTAATAATTGTTCTAATACTATGTTTTCTTGGTCTACCGGTCTTTTTAGGTTCAAAATATAGCTCTATTATCTTCCATTCTTTGTCACTTATATCGCTTGGGTACATTTAAAATATATCTTATAACACACTTCTTAACTCCTTTCTACTTAGTTTGAAGACAGGCTCTGAGAAAAAGGTCTATCATTGAGACTGTTTTGGTTACCTAAAAAATAGACTAGAAACGCGAATTCTGGATTAAGGAAGGAAGAAAGTATAGGAAATAGAAGGTTTTGTGGATTTGATGGAATAGGAAATGAGAGTAGAAAAGATATGAACCAAAAAATTAACAGGGGATCTATGGCGAGTGTGTTCAATTTCTAGTCTATTTTTTAGGTAACCAAAAACAGTCTCAATGATAGACCTTTTTCTCAGTAAAATCTTCTCATTTAACGAAATCAATGTATTTTTCATACCTTTTTTCACCTTGGTAACAAGTTTCAAACCTCGGTCAAACAGCTTCTGAAAAAGCTCTTTTGCAATATAACCTTTGTCACCAAACAAAAGACCGATTAATTTTTCCGTCAGATTTGGCACAGGTATCCTATCATCAACATTGCCTTTTGTTAGCGTAAGTGCATGAATTTCAACATTTTCATTGATTACCATATGTAATTTGAAACCAAAAAACCAGCCGTAAGTGCTCTTGCTTAATTTTGCAATTCCAGCAAAAACTTTGTTTTTGGATATTCTTTTTGCATGACAAACTGCAATGGGAGTTGTGTCTATATATGAAATTCCAGTGTTTTCTGACTGTCCACAAAGCCAATGCAACAACATTGCTAAATGCCACAAAACCCTAGGCTTTAGAGCAACAAACCTGGTATATGAAGGTAACTTTGGAAACTCTGATTTGTAGAGCAACGTTAGGTAATGTAGATAGAAAGTTTTACACGGAGATTGTTGATATAGCAGGATTATTGTCATGATTTCGGAGTGCTCAATTTCCGTTGTTCTTGTGGGGTTTTTACCATTTGGCAGTAGTTTATCTGCAAAATTTTTCTCTATATCTCTGCAAAAATCATCGACCAAACAAAACAGTTTTGTTATATCTTCCATGGGTAACCTCATCTATTTTTTTATCACTGCTGAGTTTACCCTGTTTTCTTGCCTTTTCTATTCTCCTTTAATCCAGAATTCACGTTAATAGGAGCACTAAATGAGGGAAAAGTTAAAGCTTCCTGGGTAATTGAGGGCTACTGCAACAGCGAGATTTTTGATGCTTATGTAGAAAATATACTTGTTCCTATATTAAAACCTGGACAGACTATTGTTCTCGATAATGCAAGCTTTCATAAATCTGCAAGAACGAAAAATTTGATAGAAAATGTTGGGTGTAAAATTTTGTTCTTGCCGCCATACTCACCGGATTTAAATCCGATTGAGAAGTTCTGGTTTGCCATTAAGCATGCCATAAGAAAAGTGCTGCCAAGCTTTTGGCCCAATATTAATTCGGCTATTGATTTTGTCTTTCAGCTCTCGGGGAAATCTTACTTCGGTTAGCTATAGAACAACCATTTGTAAGCTAGTGTTGAGCTTTCGCTCGCAGTTTTTCCACAACCGCCTACACTTTTCCAACCAAGCAAAAGAGCGTTCAACGACCCATCTCTTTGGCAATACAACAAAGGTATGTAGTTCACTTCGTTTTATTACTTCAACGGTTGCACCAATAATCGTTTTTATTTGAGTTGCAAAATTCTCTCCCGTATAGCCTGCATCGACCAGTACATTTTTTACTCCCGAGAGGTTTTCTTTGGCATTTTCGACCATTCTCACAGCACTGCTACGGTCAGTTATCTCTGCTGTTGTTATATAAATTGCATGTGGCAAACCTTGCGTATCTACTGCAATATGACGTTTTATACCTAAAATCTTTTTGCCTGCATCATAGCCTTTTTCTTCAGCAGTATCTGCATTTTTTACACTCTGTGCATCAATTATGCAGAAGCTGTTTCCGACCATTATTTTGTCTGACTACGCCAACTATTTTTTTTTAACACACGCTCCAAAATACTTTCTTTACTTCCGTTTGGTTTTTCACTCGATTTTTTAAAATAGTCGTAACAATTGCGCCATTTTGGAAACTCTTTTGGTAGCATTCTCCACTGACAACCGCTTTTCAGAACGTATAATACTCCACAAAATACATCATACAAATCCAGTTTTCTTGGTTTTGTTTTTTTTCTACAGGACTCTAGATCCGGTAAAATAATCTCAAATCTTTCCCGACTTATGTCACTTGGGTATACTCTCCTCATATATCCTCATTTATAGAAAATTAAAAATAATGCTTGTTGCCTATACCTGAAGGTTTGAATGAATTTATGATATACTTTATTTACCTTGCCAATAACGGAGGTTGGTATAGCATATATAATTTTTTGCCATTTCTGGTAATTGTTAGTAAAATTTTACTCTCAGCTTGGAGAAAGTTTTTAAATTTTAAAAAGCAGGTTAATCTTATGCTTAGCACTAATAATGAAATCAATGTTAAGAAGAAAGAAAGAAAATACAGCTGTTCAACTGTATTCGCTTGGTTGTTCCTAAAAACAATTGGTCGAATATTGCCAAGGAGATGGAACAGATGGGCAGAAAATATTTTATATTACGATAAAGTCACTGCAGATAATGAGGTTGAGACCAATGTTCTTAAAAAAGTGGATAAAAGTGTTCAAGTTGATTTCAAACCTGAAGTTGCAGAAAAAAAGGGTCAAACTGGAGTAACAAGTAAAGATGGAGCAGTTCAAACTAATAGGGTAACTTCTCAAGATATGGCAACGCAAGCTGGATTTGTTGGAGAAACAGGTAAAAACATTGAGGTTGATTTAGAATCTGAAAGAGAAAAGAAACTCAAAGATGAGAGCGAAAAATTAAAGGGAGAACTGGAGGGAGCAAACCAGGAACTAAAAGCATTTGTTAAGCTTTGTGATAATCAAGCACAGCAGATTGTAGACTTACAATTAGGAAATGGCTTTTTAGAAGAGGAAAATGTAGAGTTAAAATCTAAACTTGCAGGGCTTAAAAAGAATTATAGAAAATTGACAGAAGATGCAGATAAGCGAGGGAAAGAGTTTTTAGCAAATTTGAAAGAGAAATCCAAAACGATAGTGAAACTGCAAGGAGAATCAATTAAACTCAAGGCAGAGTTTAGGAGTGAAACACGAAGGCTTTCGCTAGAGGCAAAAGAAAAAGAAGCAAAAATAAACATTTTGATGTTATTAAATGAAGCATTAGAACAAGATAGAAAAGGAAAGAAGGATAAAATTGATGAACATGAGATTGAGGAATCAAGTGGAGTGATTAAAAAGCGGGAGGAAAATTCGAGAAGAATAGATAAAATAGTCAGCATAATCAGTGACATGAAAATGTATAAGGATAGGATTACTTGCTGTAAAAGTCTCCAAAATTGTTATACCAGGGAACAAAAAGGACATCCATTTATGAGCATATCATGTCAGAAAATGATAGATATATATCAAGAACTGATTGTTGAATATCACGAGAAAATTTATCAAAACCTAAGTGAAATGAAAGTGGTATTAAAAAGTATGAGGCAGGAAACAGAATTTTCACATAATGCGAAAAAATTAGTAAAAGTAATAAATGATATATGTAAAGCAAAGCAAGTTAATGAAGATTTTGATTTGGAACAATTAATTAAATGTAATTTTAGTACCTTACATAGTATTTGGATTGCTAATTCTACGGTTAATAATTTTACTCCTGCTTCTCTTGATAATGCTAGTTACTCAGAAAGCCAATTGGCAGAGAAAACAGATGATAGGCCTAGAACTCATTTTTTTAATGACTCAATAAGAACTGATCAATTAACAAAGATAAGAGCGAGAGGAAATATTTAAGCTATTTTCTCCTCAAGACGTTTGATTTCATCTAAGGGAAGGCTAGTAGGTTCAGCCGTTAATAGGACATCTAAGGTGCGTAGTAGCATTCTAGGGTCATCTATGAAGGTAGTTTTTTTTGCCAACTCTTGAAATTTAGCTAAATTTACCACTTTAATAGACTAAACACAAAAACGTTGAATATTTCTTCGGAATTGTATATAATTATTAATGCTTTTTAGGTTAGTTCGTTATGGCTCTTTCGAAGTTTCTCGATCCGAAGAATGATGTCGCATTTCGGCGTATCTTTGGTACTGAAAAAAATAAAGGTATCCTTATTCACTTCCTCAATGATATTCTTGGCTTCACTGGTAAAAATGAAATAAAGGATATAGAGTTTTTAAGTACTATTCAAGACCCTGATATCGCCGCTAAAAAGCAAAGTATTGTTGATGTTCTCTGCAGAGATGAAAATGGGGTGCAAGTGATCGTCGAAATGCAGGTCGCTAAAACTAAAGGCTTTGAAAAACGTGCCCAATACTATGCTGCTAAAGCCTATTCAAGACAAGCTGATAAGGGCGATCAATACCATAACCTTAAGGAAATTATCTTCATTGCTATAGCGGATTGTATCCTGTTTCCGGACAAGTCTGAGTATAAATCAAAGCATACTATTCGCGATGAAGATACTAATGAACACGATCTAAAAGATTTTTACTTCATATTTATTGAATTGCCAAAATTTCCAAAAACCAAAGAGGATCAGCTTTCAAGTATAGTCGAGAAATGGATCTACTTCTTTAAATATGCAGATGAGACTAGTGAAGAAGAGCTGGAAAAAATAATAGGTAGTGATCTAATAATTAAAAAGGCCTATGAAGAGCTAAATAGATTCAACTGGTCAGAAAAAGAATTTATTGCCTATGAACAGGAAATAAAACGTATTCTTGATGAACAGGCTGTCCTCGCTCAAAAACTTGATGATGCTACTCAAAAAGGTAGACTAGAAGAAAAAATTGAAGTTGCCAAAAACTCACTCAAGGCCGGTGTCTCTATCGATGTTATCGCTGAAATCACTGGCCTTTCGGTAGATGAAATTAAACAACTTCAGGAAGAAATGGCATGATATGACCTTTGTAAGTGTTTGTCTACTGTTGTATTACTTAAATAGCTTCTAGGTTTATTATCAGCAATTTAGTTAGGTGTTTGCACTTGATATCCACTATTAACTATCTGCTGCTCATCAAACATCTTTTCAATGTTGCCTTTTAAAATACTCAGAAACTTCTCATTTTTCGGACAAACTTCTTTTGCAACTGAATATAAAGTATTTGGTATTTGAGAGTACCTCTCGTTCCTTACGTGGCCTGCTATATCTGAATATACCTTAAAAAAGTTAACATCCTTTACTGACATATTAGATTGTTTAGCTATCTCTCTTAATATCTGTTCGAACTTTTTTGTAATATTCAGTGTGCTAGCCAGAGCTTCTTCAGGAGTAACAGAACAAAACTTAGGAAGAGGATATTTTTTATCTAGGAAACTTTGTATTAAGAAAAATCCTAAACCAACATTATTACTGATACAAACTTCACTGCTGAATTGGCTAGTGTATTGGTTATCAGGATTTTTTGCTGTATTAGAATAATTTGCTGAGACTTCAGGCAGAGCAGCTCTAGAACCTAATAACCCACCCACAGAGCTTTTCACCCAACCCAACAAATTATTTATCCATGAAGATGGTCTCGTGCAACTACTTGCTGCCATCTCAGGTTGATTACTTGAATCTATAGCAAGAGGCTTATGTGATAAGTGACCATGATGACGATCATGATCTCCATGGTGATGACGGCGTTTGCGTTGTAAAGGTTTTCCTCTTTCTTTATTGAGCTCTTCCTCTAAACAATTCACAATATTATTATGGCCTTTATCTCTAGCAACATCTAGCGGTGTTTTACCGTAATCACCTCTAGCATCAAGACTAGCATGAGCATCGACAAGAACTTTCACTATATCAAGACTGTTGGTATCAGCAGCATAATGTAAAGGTGTCCAATTGTCTTTGTCTTCAGCGTTAACATTTGCACCACGATTAAGAAGTAATTTGACTACATCTATCCTATAGTTTTCAACCGCTCCATGCAAAGGAGTTGCTTGATATTCCCCGTTTTTAGCTTCAATATTAGCACCGTTATCAAGAAGAAGTTTAACTGGGTTTAAATCACCGATTTCAGCAGCTGAATACAGTAGTGTATTGCCATCCTTGTCTTTGGTATCAACGTTAGCACCTTGAGCAATAAGACCTTTAGCTTCATTAAAACCACCGCTTTCCACAATAGTCAACAATTTTCTATCTAATTGTACTTGCTTCAAAATCCCTGCTATATCTAGGTAACCTTTTCGAGTAGCTAAATCTAAAGATGTTTGGTTATAAATATCTCTAACTTCAATGTCAGCACCTCTGTCAAGAAGGAGTTCGACTGTATTTAATTTGTTTCCTTGTATAGCTAAATGCAATGGTGTCCAACCATTATTGGTTATATCGTTAATACCGCTAACATCCTTGTCTAAAAGAAACTTAACTATTTCAAGATTACTACTGTACTGGGCAGCTACATGCAATGGTGTATTACCATACACATCTTTAGTTTTAACATTAGCATTGTTATTGAAGAGAAACTCAACTACACTAAGTTTATCACGAGAAGCAGCAAAGTGTAAAGGAGTCCAACCGTACATGTCTTTAGCATTAATATTAGCCTTCTGATTAATAAGATCTTTAACTTCATTAAGACCTGCATCTTGCACTGCAGCTAACAATTTTTTATCTAATTCCTTTTGCTTTAGAAACTCTGCTACACTTTTGTCATTCTCTTGAGCAGCTAAGTCTAAAGGTGTTTTACTATCCTTATCTTTAGCATTGATATCAGCACCTTTGTTCACAAGAAATTTTACCACATCTAGAGCATTGTAATATACAGCATAGTGTAGAGGTGTCCAATCACCACTATCTTTAGTATTAATAATAGTCTCTTTATCTGAAAGAAACGGAAATATATCTTTAAATAAGTTCAAATCACCATTGTAATAGCATAGTGTACAGTAGTCCAGCTCATTGAGAATTGATCTTTATCTCTAATATCAGTTGGACTTCTTTCAGCAGTTTTATCAAGGAAAAGATTTACTACATCCCATTTGCCTTCCTTAGCAGCATGCTGAAGTGGTGTGTAACCAAGTTTATCTTTTTCATTTATAAAGAATTTTAACTTTTCTATTTGATTAATTTCTTCCACCAACTCTTCAGACGTTTTATAATTATTATTTTCAGAACTAATACTAATAACTTTATTCACAAGAAGCCTAGCAGAGCTTAAATCACCCTCTTTAGCAACTATATGAAAAAGTGTTTGGCCATCGTTATTTTTAGCTTCAATGTTAGTTGAACATACAGCCTTCCTTTGGCAAATCTCTGAAGCTTTATTAATCAGATCTTGTATTTCTGCTATATCAGACAAACTAAACCTGTCTAATCTCCGGATTATTATTGGTTCTAACCCTAAATCGAATTCCAATGTAGAAATCCTATAAGACTCAGAATTATTCCAATTTTTTACATTGATCACATGGTTAGATACTTCGTCGGAAAACACCAAATCTGTATTACTACTGGAAACCCTAATCCGATCTGGAGTAATATCTTTTAATATCACTACTCCTATGCGTTCTTCATCTTGCCCCAACGAAGTTAAAGTACCATCTTGATTATGTGTGATACTGATAGACTTAGTGAAATCTATAACATATTCTTTTATAATTTTTTCATAATCATTCTTAAGTTTATCTTGATAGTCCATTATTCCATCAACCTCTTGCTGTAAACCTAAATATGGAAAAAAATTACCATTGTTCCACAGAAGAAAATTAACATCTCTCCATTTACTTTGATCATTATAAAAATCTTCTATTCTAATCACAAAAGGAATTCCACTTTCTCTTATTAATAAGAGATCATCTTCATCTTTATATTTCTCGATATCTTCAAGATTAGAATCAACCACTACATGATCATCTTGAAAATCCTTAGATCCTGTCTTCAAACTCAAGAATGAGCTAATTTGTGAAGCATAATAGTGATCATATTAAAGAAGATGTTGTTTTTTGAAGTGAGAGGAGAATGCTCATAATCCTTACTCATACGTCTAAAATTGGAGAGCCAAGCAAAGGTTCTCTCAACAATCCAACGTTTGGGAATAACCTGAAATCCTGTATCAACTATTTTCTTGGTAATCGTCAATAAACATCCAGTTTCCAATAAGCAGAGGTTTTGCAATTTACCTGTGTATCCTTGATCAGCAAAAAACTTATGTAATGTTGGAGCTTTGCATTTGGCTTGAACAAAAAGATTTAGTGCACCATCAAGATCCTGAATGCTTGCACTTTGTACTTCAGCAGCAATTACAAGACCTACAGTATCTACAACGATGTGGCGCTTTCTACCCTTTACTTTCTTGCCAGCATCATATCCTCTGGATCCCCTTTTTGAGTAGTTTTTACTGATTGGCTATCTATTATTCCCACTGATGGAGTTTCATTCTTACCAATTATCTCTCTTACTTTTTTAACTAGAAAATCATGAATCTCTTGCCATATTCCACTTTTTTTCAATCGCGAATTACAACTATACACTGTTTTCCATGGTGGAAAATCTTTAGGCAGTTGTCTCCATTGACATCCTGTTCTCATCATATAGCGGATTGCGTTAATAATTGTTCTAATACTATGTTTTCTTGGTCTACCGGTCTTTTTAGGTTCAAAATATAGCTCTATTATCTTCCATTCTTTGTCACTTATATCGCTTGGGTACATTTAAAATATATCTTATAACACACTTCTTAACTCCTTTCTACTTAGTTTGAAGACAGGCTCTTAGGCAACAAAAACATATTCTGAGTTTGTGTAGCATGGAAAAAAGGAACTAATTTACCATTTTCTATGGAAGAGCCAGCACATGACATTGATTGTACATAAGGAATAAAGGTTTCTCCTTTGCTGTTCATAACCATAAGATGCCTATAGCTGTTACCCTGAAGATAATTCCTTACTTGAACACAAGTATTATTGTAGCTTAAATGCAAGTTACACTGTTGAATTGAAAATTCCTCAGGAACTTCTGGCATAACTAACATATCTAATTTTTTATCATCTGAGTTGTTATCAATAATAATCTCTCTTTTCTCTATGTTACTATCAATAACGTACATATCACTTCCATTTCCACCTCTAGCAAACATATTCCTTTGATCAAAATTTATTATATCGCCTCCTGAAGAACCAAATACCATATGTTGGAATGCGCTATTGCTTTGACTTTGTAGTTTTTCTCTAACAACACCAAAGACTTTATAGCCCTTATTATTACTGAGTATTTTCTTGTAATGATTTTCTGCAGCATCAAAGCTATCAAGAGAATGTTCTGTATGCAACTCAAACGAGTCAATCTTTGTAATGGATGATTCTAATTTCGCAATCTTAGGAATAATATTACTACCATTTTTATCTATCAGCATAAAATTAGGTTGATTACTGCTTCGCTTAATATAATTTTTAATATCAAGAGTATACTGATTATCTTGATCTAACCCTATTTTTAAAGACTGTAAAAGACAAGATTTAATCTGACAGACAAGAATTAACTGACAGAAGAATTGACGTAGTCAAAACTAATATCAGGCTGTTGTTTAATGCTACTAATATTTTTCTGAAAAGCAATATGTTTACTGTCAAAAAACGTTTGCATAGGTGTTTTGCCATAGCAGTATTTGCCTGAGTGAGGCCTTGTCTCATTGTAAGAACGCAACCAATGATCAACATCGATCTGTAGATCCTCCAAAGAATAGTAGATTTTCTTTCTAAAGATAATATTGTAACACTCATCTTGCATAGTTCTATGGAATCTTTCACATATGCCATCAGTTTGTGGAGAGTTGGCTTTGGTTCTAGAATGATCGATATTTTCGATTCCTAAATATAGCTGATAAGCGTGATTTTCGGGCTTGCCACAATACTCCGTACCCCTATCAGTTAGAATGCGTAATAATGGAATTCTCTGCTCATCAAAAAATGGGATAACTCTATCGTTAAGAAGATCTGCAGCTGTAATAGCTGTTCTGTCCGTGTAAAGTTTAACCATTGCAACTCTGGAATAAGTATCAACAAAAGTTTGCTGATAAATGTGCCCTATGCCTTTGATATTGCCCACATAATAGGTATCTTGAGAACCCAAATAACCTGGATGTTGCGTCTCAATTTCACCATGAGCTTCCCTTTGTTCTTTCACTTTTTCTAAAGCTGCAAGTTGTTCTTCAGTTAAAATGATTCCGTCTTGAGCTACTTTTGCCTCCAGTGCTTTAAGTCTCTTTTTCAAAGTTTCAAGGTCATTTCTTAGCCATACAGATCTTACTCCTCCTTGGGAAATTATTATACCTCTTTTTCTCAGCTCATTTGCAGCTCTTTCTTGTCCATATGCAGGAAATTCTGTAGCTATGCCAATTATTGCTCTTTCTATATCTTCCGAAACTCTGTTTGCTAATAGCGGTTTTTTCTTACTTATTTCATGTAATGCTTCTTCTCCCCCATTTTCATATAACTCCTTGAATCGATAAAATGTATCTCTTGAGTATCCCATCACTTTGCACGCTTGAGACACATTTCCTAATTGTTTTGCTAGCTCTAGTAATCCTAGTTTTGGTTTTAGTATTTTTGTTTGTATTGTACTCATTTCTAACACTCCTTATTTTTATTATTCTTAACTTACTTTTTTAAAGTGTCAGATCAAGTCCTATTTAATACAGCTTCTGAAAAAGCTCTTTTGCAATATAACCTTTGTCACCAAACAAAAGACCGATTAATTTTTCCGTCAGATTTGGCACAGGTATCCTATCATCAACATTGCCTTTTGTTAGCGTAAGTGCATGAATTTCAACATTTTCATTGATTACCATATGTAATTTGAAACCAAAAAACCAGCCGTAAGTGCTCTTGCTTAATTTTGCAATTCCAGCAAAAACTTTGTTTTTGGATATTCTTTTTGCATGACAAACTGCAATGGGAGTTGTGTCTATATATGAAATTCCAGTGTTTTCTGACTGTCCACAAAGCCAATGCAACAACATTGCTAAATGCCACAAAACCCTAGGCTTTAGAGCAACAAACCTGGTATATGAAGGTAACTTTGGAAACTCTGATTTGTAGAGCAACGTTAGGTAATGTAGATAGAAAGTTTTACACGGAGATTGTTGATATAGCAGGATTATTGTCATGATTTCGGAGTGCTCAATTTCCGTTGTTCTTGTGGGGTTTTTACCATTTGGCAGTAGTTTATCTGCAAAATTTTTCTCTATATCTCTGCAAAAATCATCGACCAAACAAAACAGTTTTGTTATATCTTCCATGGGTAACCTCATCTATTTTTTTATCACTGCTGAGTTTACCCTGTTTTCTTGCCTCTTCTATTCTCCTTTAATCCATAATTCACGTTTTTAGTACAGGAAAAAACCGGAGTTGACTTAAATTTCTATCGTTTATCGTATTCTTATCCATATTGTCTTTAAACTTCTTTTTCACTTGAACCCTCTCTGTTGATCGTTTTATTTATCTTATTTACAAATAGTTTAAACTCTCTTAATTCATGATCAGGCAATTTTACTTCAGTTTTATGCGCTATCGTAAGCGGATCGATGTGTTTGCCGTTATATATAACTTCGTAATGTAAATGGGGTCCTGTTGCAACACCAGTGCTACCAACATAGGCGATTACCTGCCCCTGCTTTACTTTAGAGCCTAACTTTATATCGCCACTAAATCTACTTATATGCGCATAACAGGTTGAATATTCATTTTTGTGTTTTATTTTGATGTAATTTCCATAGCCACCATTCTTTCCTATATATTCTACCACACCCTCTGCAGCAGCGTATATGGGAGTGCCAAGCTTAGCTGCATAATCCACTCCTTTGTGAAAAGCAATTTTACCGCGAACAGGATGCTTTCTATTGCCAAATTTTGAGGATATGCGATAATCTCCTTTTAAAGGATTTGCAAAAATTTCGCCATTTTTTAAGCTTATTCCTTCTTTATTAAAATACCTTTCTTTGCCGTCTTGCGATTTATAATGATATAAACTAATAGCTTTCTTGTTTATTGTCAGTGAAGCATATAAAATCTTTTCTTCAGTCTTCTGATTACTGAGCGATCTCTCAAAAAGAACCTCCAATTTACTCTTCGGCACAATGTCTTTTTTAAAATCAACACCAAAATCTTTATATATGTTGATCAATTTTACCACTGTATTTGGCGCCAACCCTTGCTCAATTCCCGTGGCAAAAAAAGAAGATTTTATGGTGCTGGATATTAAAAAAGTCTCTTTACTGTTATCTGGAGTCTTAAGGGCGTGTATATTAAATATTGGTAAAATATAAAGCAGTATAAATATAATCAGCTTCATAATTTAAACAGCATCAACAAAAGTAAAATTACCTTCAACATACTGTACATCATCATTATCTTCTAATTCTTCAACCAATGTGGATAATTTATCGATCAACTCTTTATCGCTAATTTCAACTAGATCCTTTGGTTGCCACGAAAGACGAGCAAGTTCTGGTTCTCCGAATTTTGCATAAAAGGCATCGCGTACTTTACCAAAATCTTTTATTTCACAAGTTATAACGTGTAATCCTTCTTTGTCATTTTCCTCAACATTCAATACTTCTAACTCGATTCCATAATTAAATAAATCATCAAAATTCACACCCTCTGCTTTATAGACGATTAAGCCTACATGATCGAAAAGGTAACTAACACTTCCTGTTTCTCCCAAGTTTCCACCCTTGCGAGAAAATATATAACGTACCTCAGAAGCAGTACGGTTGCGGTTATTAGTCAAGGCATGGACAATGAGTGCAGTGCCAGAAGGGCCATGACCTTCATATTGGATTTCCTCATAATTTTCTCCAGCAATGTTACCAGTTGCATTTTTTATTGCTGTTTCTATTTTATCTTTTGGTAGATTTTCCTTGCGTGCAGCAAATATAGCAGAGCGAAGGCGCGGGTTGAGTTCGGGATCGTGCAGCCCTTGCTTTGCAGCAACTGTTATTTCTCTAATCAGCTTCGTAAATTTTTGAGAGCGCTTTGCATCCTGAGCGCCTTTCCGATGTTTTATATTTGAAAATTGTGAATGACCAGCCATATTCAAATAGTTAAAAACCTAATTATATATCAAAGCATAGAAAAAGCTAAAGCAAATTTTCAAGCCTCTGGCTTGGCATCTTACAGGTTTTCTGCTAATAACATACTTTCATACTGTTCAGCTTCTAAGTCAAGGCCAATAGCTGAATGGGCTGCTATTAAATAGTTAATAGATTTGGAAAAATGTTTAGAATCTTTATAGCTTGCTATATTCTGGAAACGCTTAATTGCTGCCAAATATTCACCACGCCTCAGGTAAAATTTACCGATAGAGTACTCTTTTGTTGATATATGCTCTGTGATCAGCTTTGCTTTTTCCTTCATCTCGTCTACATATTCGCTGCCTGGAAAGAGATTAATGTACTCTGTAGCCAGCTCTAAAGTTTTATATGCAGTTTGCTGTCCAAGTTGCACTTTATTAATTTGCATGTAATAAGATAATACTCTTAAGTAGTATACATATGGTAAATCTTCACCACTTGAATAAACATATATATAATCATCCATATCACTTGCAGCACTTCTATAGTTACCCATATTATAGTGAGAAACCCCAGATAATAATTTTGCTTTCATTGCCCAATAAGAAAAAGGATACAAATCCTCTATCTTTTGAAATGCCCTAATAGCTTGTTTATATTTTTTCTGGTCAAAAAGTTCAACTGCTTCTTTATATAGTTCAGTTTCAGTTTTTTCAAGATCATTCGCATACGATTGTGTAAAGGAGCAAATTAGGAAAATAAAGCACGTGATTAAAGTCTTATACATAAGATTTTTTTCGATCAAAATAAAGTATAGACCTAAATATTACTTAAAAAAATAAATTTCTTAGGCAATAGCCTGCCCTTCCTCATAACTACGGTCAGAACTACCTGCATTCCTCGATTTACCTTGTCCTTCCACTTTTGGATCTTTCAGCGTCTTGCTATAGGAACGTATAGTTAATATCTGTACAACCATAAAAAGTGCAATACCTATCAAGCCTAAAGTAGGCCCAACAGCAGGATTTAAGGACGATGCTAATGCCATTAACATTATCCTTCTTATTAAAAATATAGAAGAACCAGCAAGCGCCAACCCGGCTACAGACATATTGCTAGTTTTCTCATCAAGATTAGATTTTTCTGTTTCCTTTTTCTTATTTTTTTCATGCTCACCAATATAAGAAGCAAGAGTTGCAAGAAAAGCAATTGCATTGGCAAGAAATAAAATTGCATCCTCTGCTGCTTCAAGTGAAGATGTTTCACCCATTATCATACCTACAATAATCAGTGCAGTTGTTATAGCCTCAATATAGATCAAACACTGACCTATATCAGAAATATTGTGCTCTTTTTCCTTTACTTCCTCTCCATTTTCAATATTCTCCAACTCTCGTTCTTTTTGTGCTATTTTTCTATTATTGTAAATTAAATATAGCGTACAAATAAGAGATAGGACCATAAAAGGTAATATAGTGTGGCTTAGCGCGCCACTTATCACGCCAAGTATACCTGATCGCTACATATTTTTCCAGTTCAATAGCCATAAATAATGCAAATGGAACCATTGTTACCAATGATACACATTGTCTATATAGCTCTCTTTTTTTGAGCATTAATAACTCTTGTTCAAGCTTCTTCTTTTTTTCTGCTTCTTCTTTTAGTGTTAATGACTCTTGTTCTGACCTTTCTTTTTTGACTTCCTTATCAACTGTCAGCCAAAAATCCCCAAAAAAATCTTCAGGAGAAAACGTAGTCTTAAAGTTATCAGTCATATAAACCCTATTAACTAATATATTATACAGGATTTTAACTATTCAGTCAATATTATGAAAGTATTAACCACTTTTGTATATTAACTGTTTCTCAAGAAATTCAGTCAACCTGTTTGATGCCGGCTAGGATATAATTATAGCCTGACCACATAGTTATAATAGCTGCAACCCATAAACAAATTGCACCTATATATTGAGTTGTGTCGTAATCGTTCATTATTAGCGCTACTACAGCAACCATCTGCAAAAATGTTTTAATTTTGCCAGCTTTGCTTACAGGTAGACTAACATTTATAGCTATAAGGAACTCCCGTAAACCCGAAACTAATATTTCCCTACAGATGATGATAATCGATGGTACTATTGTAAAATCATTTATCTTCTGCTTATAAACTAGCATAATTATCGTTGAAACCACTATTAATTTATCAGCAATTGGATCAAATAGCTTGCCAAACTTTGATTGGACTTTCCACGCACGCGCCAAGTAACCATCAAAAAAATCCGTAATGCACGCAAACACAAAGATTGATATTGTTATCAGGCCTGCATATTTATTTTCTATATAAAAACTTAATATTATTGCTGGTATTGCAAGTGCACGAGAAATTGTAAGCAAATTAGGCACGTTTTTCTTAAGCATGTAATATCATCTTACGTAATAGGTAAACTTATACAGAAGTACAACAGAGTTCACAAGCTAATAGTTTACAATTGAACATTTATAAAAACTCCATATACTTAAAAATTACAAGCTTAAAATATAAGAATGAACGATGATTTAGGTAATACCACAAAACAAGAGGCACTTAAGTATCACAGTAGAGGTGGTAACCCTGGTAAAATTTCAATCATGCCAACAAAACCTTTATCTACCCAGTATGATTTGTCACTTGCTTATTCTCCTGGCGTTGCAGCTACGTGCCTTGAAATAGCTAAAAATCCTGAGGTTGTTTATGATTATACGGCAAAAAGCAATTTTGTAGCTGTCATTTCAAATGGCACTGCAGTGCTTGGGCTTGGTAATATCGGTCCTCTTGCTGCAAAACCTGTCATGGAAGGCAAAGCTGTTTTATTTAAGCGTTTTGCTGATATTGATGCAGTTGATATAGAAGTTGATACAGAAAATATAGAAGATTTTATCAATGCAGTAAGGTACCTTGGGCCAAGTTGGGGGGGGATAAATTTAGAGGATATAAGATCTCCCGATTGTTTTATAATAGAGAAACGTCTGAATGAACTGATGGATATTCCAGTGTTCCATGATGACCAGCATGGAACTGCAGTGGTTGTTGCAGCTGGTATAGAAAATGCTCTTGATATTGTCGGAAAGAAATTAGAGGACGTTAAGATCATTATGAATGGAGCTGGAGCAGCCGGTATTGCATGTTTAGAAATACTAAAGTCCATGGGCGCTAAAAATATAGTGCTGTGTGATAAACAAGGAGTAATATACAAAGGTAGAAACGAGGACATGAATGAGTGGAAAGAAAAATATACAATTGATACTTCCGAACGTTCTCTACTTGATACAATAAAAGGCGCTGATGTATTCATCGGATTATCTGCAAAAGATGTGTTAAATGAAGAGATGTTAAAGAGTATGGGCAAAGACCCGATTATTTTCGCTCTCGCCAACCCCGATCCAGAAGTAAGGCCTGAGTTTGCAAAATCTGTGAGGCCAGATGCAATAATCGCAACTGGCAGGTCAGATTACAACAATCAAGTCAACAACGTAATGGGATTTCCTTATATATTCAGAGGAGCGCTTGATGTACATGCAACAACAATAAATGATGAGATGAAAATTGCAGCTGCAGATGCAATAGCAAAGCTTGCCCGTGAGCCAGTGTCTGACGAGATATCTGCAGCCTATGGCGGTCGTAAAATGAGCTATGGACGTGAATATATAATACCTACTCCATTTGACCCAAGATTAATTTCTATAGTATCTCCTGCTGTTGCAAAAGCCGCAGTTGATTCAGGTATTGCAAGAAAGGCAATACAAGATTGGAGTAAATATGAAAATCAATTGAAATCTCGCCTTGCTAGTGCACTTAACACGCTGAATCTACTGTCTTCACAATATTAGTAACCATATAATCAATAATTCAATTGCACCCAGTCGTTTTAGATTTATAATGAAAGTATTGTAATTTAAAGCAAATCAATGACTATTGCAATTCACGAATTAGAAAGGATCATCAAACAATCGTTCCCCGACGCTGATATAAAGGTTCATGACCTTGCTGGAGATGATGATCATTATCATTTAAAAATAACCTCCAAGCGCTTTCTTGGAAAGACAAAAATAGAACAGCATAAAATGGTATATAAAGCTCTGGAAGGTCAGTCTATACACGCCTTGCAACTGGAAACTAATACTTAAAAATAAGGTGAATTTATGAGCAGTTTTGAACAAATAAAAAAAGATATAGCGGAAAATGATGTGGTGTTGTACATGAAAGGCACTTCTGATTTTCCTCAATGCGGATTCTCTGGACTCGTCGTGTCAATCCTAAAAAAATTGAACGTGAAGTTTAAGTATATTAACGTGTTGGAGAATGATGAAATACGTGAATCTATAAAAAAGTTTTCTGATTGGCCAACAATTCCACAATTATATATAAAGGAAGAATTTATCGGTGGTTGCAACATCACTCGCGAGATGTACGAAAAAGGCGAACTGCAAAATTTATTGAAGGAAAAAAAAATTATTGCGGAATAAGTACCAAGAAACCAGTGCCCAGACGCTGGGATTGGTATAACGTAGTATAAGCTATGAAAAAGGATCTTATGTCTTAAACCTTATCACCAGGCTTAACAAATAGGTGGCCCAATACTATTAACTTTATGGGTTTACCTTCGTTATTTGCTACTATCCAAACCCCATCGCTCTCATGATCAACAATTTCTATTGGTACAAATATTACATAATTATTGTCATCAACAATCTTTATTCCAAGAGCACCCTCGTCACTTAAGCTCAGGGCTGAAGAAGGAACTTTATATGCAAATCTTTCGCCTGAAGGTAGTCTTACGTTGGCAGTTAGTCCCTGCAAGGATATCATTTTATTATTAATTACCTTTACCTCTACCCTATAAGACCCAGTTTTAGGCTCAGCAATTTTACTAATAAAACTTACTTCACCTGCCAATTCTTTTCCGTCCAGTAAACTAATTTGAGCTGTGCTGCCTAGCTCTATTTTATTTACTTCATTTTCCGAAACGTATAACACCACAAGAATTTGATCGAAATCAACCACGTCAGCTATTTTTTGCCCAGCATTAACAAAATCCCCTTCGTTTGCATTGATTTTATCAATATAACCATCTATAGGAGATTTGACTGCAGTATTTTCTAAATCCAATTCTAGCCTTTTTAGGTCAGCTTTTGCACTTTGTAACGCAGTAAAAGCTGCTTCTACTTGTATTTGTGCTCCATAGCCTGTTTTATTCAGTTTGTGAGAGGAATCATACTCAATTTCACGCTGCTTTAATAAAGCTTTGGCTTTCTGAGCTTGCTCAATCCTGTCATAATCTTCTATCTTTAACACTACATCATCTCTTTTTACCTTTTCACCATCAGGTAAATAAATAGCAATAATCTTACCACTTATTTTTGAGACAAGGCTAGCTCTATGTAAGGGATTTACTGTACCAGAAAAATTTAAATATATAGTGCGGTTTTGCGGCGCACATTCTTGAGTTTTTACTGAAAAGCTACTAGTTGCATTATCACTATGAACCGCCTGATCTTTTTTTAAAAATGCACTGCTGATAAAAAACAGTAGAATAAAAGCAATACTAGAAATGATGATTACTTTATTTCTCATCTTTAAACAATAGAATTTGTTGACTAATTTTGTTAGAAACAACTGCATAAATTTTCGAATCAGAAATGTAAGTATAATACATGCACCATTGTCACTCCATAAATAGTTTTATATGAGAACAAACACAAGAGTATGTCATTTTCCTACAATAAGTAAGTTTTTTATTGCTAAGATGCAATTTTTAATCGAATAAAAATGTAAATAAAGTCGTGCATAAGACTGAAAATTCCCATCAAATGATATTATGGGAATAAGAATATAAAATTACTGTAACAAAACTAAATATATATTTAAATAGAGTTTTAACGCTCCATTAAAGGGATACCCAATTGGGAGAGTAGGTCAGTGGAACTTCCCCACCAGCCGCTCGCAGAACCTTACTATTACCCACAAGTATAGAATGAATGAGCAAGTCTCCATCCTTCTGCTAAATCAAAGAGACGTTTCCATCCCTTCCACAAAGCTATAGGGCCTGGTTCTAAGTCATTTTTGCGAGCTAAAAACCCTCCTAACTTGGCCACCCACCTCACAATTTCTCTTATAGGTGGTGGAGTCTCAGGATAGTTTTTTGTCTTAAGCATTTTGGTATATAAAACCTTCCATTCGTCATCAGTCAGTATGACAGTGCAAGAAAGATTCGGATTTGTTCTAGCTACCAATGTGATAAAAAATATTCTCCATGCAATTATACTCATAATTGTAAGAAAGCGGATCAATCTATCTGCTGTTTGGAGCCTACATTCTTCAACTTTAAGACCGGATTTCAAAATTTTATGAAAAACCTCTATTCTCCATCTTAAGCAATACCATTGTATTTTTTCTACTGCTTCTTCAAAATTATTAATATTTATATTTGTTAACAAAATCCAGTTCATGGGCTCTTCGCCAAATGGGGGATATTTTTCTATAACATAGACAGCATTTAAATTTAAATTAGGAAGTTTTTGCGTTTTACGTCTAGCGTTGTTTTTTGATGCATTCATCACAAAGTTACTAAACTTTACTTCTAAAACTGTTGTTCTTTGAGGTTTGTTATCGCAAGCAGGAATACTCACTTGTATTTCTCCTTGGCAAGACATGCGATTCATCAAATCCCACAATCTTTCACCACCTTTTTCAGAATAAGTCGACTTCTTGTTTACTGTTCTGTTTTGATTTCCTCTTACTACAAAAAGAGATTGATTAGTGGAAGCAACTTCAAATAAATCATAAATATCTGCTTCTCTATCACAAACGGTAACTACCTTAACATCCTTTAATCCAGGATGTTTAGTAGAGTCTTTAAGTGATGCTATCCACCGTATGCTTTCTTTCTCTTCTATGGGAAGAGCAGTATTATGGCTTCTTCTTTTCAACTCCTTTAGGTCTTCAGCTAAGGGAGGTCTAGTACTAATTTTTTGATCCAATAATCCTATAGGTAGTCCTTCTGTTGTAACTGCAAACGTTGTATGCATCACTAATCCATGGGTTTTAAAATTAGTTGTTTTATAGCTAACCGAAATAAGGTTTCCTCAAAGGAGTGTAAAAAGGTATAATACTGCTTTAATTAAGGTAGAATGATGGCAAAGCCATATAGTGAGGACCTGAGAGCCTGTCTTCAAACTCAAGAATGAGCTAATTTGTGAAGCATAATAGTGATCATATTAAAGAAGATGTTGTTTTTTGAAGTGAGAGGAGAATGCTCATAATCCTTACTCATACGTCTAAAATTGGAGAGCCAAGCAAAGGTTCTCTCAACAATCCAACGTTTGGGAATAACCTGAAATCCTGTATCAACTATTTTCTTGGTAATCGTCAATAAACATCCAGTTTCCAATAAGCAGAGGTTTTGCAATTTACCTGTGTATCCTTGATCAGCAAAAAACTTATGTAATGTTGGAGCTTTGCATTTGGCTTGAAGGGAATGTTCAAAAAAGTGTGTCAAACCGCATTTTTAGTTCAACTCAATTTTCAATCTATCTGGAAAGAAAATATCAAGTTGAGACATAGTTAAAGCCCAATTAGGCAGAGCCATAGTCCATTTTTGCTCTACCTTCTTTATAGCACAATATACCTGTTTATACAAGGCATTTGTGCTGGTAAATGAGCCCTTGGTTTTAGTGAATTTTCTGATCTGTCTGTGCAGCCCCTCAATTGGATTTGTGGTGTAAATTAGCCTTCTAACTGGGCTAGAATACTTGAAATAACCAGATAAATTTTCCCAATTGTTCTGCCACGATTTTATAACTAAAGGATACTTTTCTCCCCATTTTTCTTCCAGCTCAAGTAAGTAATTTTCAGCAATTTCTTTACTTGTAGCACGATATATTTTTTTCAAATCATTCATGAAAACTTTCACATCTTTGCTGGATACATATTTTAGTGAATTTCTTATCTGATGCACTATACATAGCTGTACTTCTGCTTTAGGAAACGCACTATTTATAGCTGCAGGAAAGCTTTTTAGCCCATCTACACATGCAATCAGAATATCTTCTACTCCTCTTTCTTTGAGGTCATTTAGCACTCCCAACCAAAAGTTAGCTCCTTCACTTTCAGCCAAATAAAAGCCCAGGACTTCTTTTCTGCCATTTTGGTCTATGCCCAATATATTGTACATACATTTACTTACGCAATGTCCATTCTCTTTGACCTTAAAGAACATCCCATCCATAAATACTATCGGGTATACTGATTGCAGTGGACGACTACGCCATTCATTGATTATAGGCAGTAATTTGTCGGTAATACTTTATATCTCTGCCGCCGATATTTTGTGATCATAAATTTCCTCAACGTGTGACGCTATATCTCTATAGCTCATACCACTGGCAAATGTGCTCAAAATCTTCGTTTCAAGCTCTGGATGTAAGCTTGTTTGCCTTTTTTTGACTATTTGCGGCTCAAAACTTCCTTCTCTATCCCTTGGCGTCAAAAGTTCAAATGAACCGGCACTTGTCCGTAAAGTCTTTCCATTTCTCCCATTTCTTCGATTATTCTCTTCACTTTCAGCTAATAAGTGGTTTTCTATTTCACCTTCCAAACTTGCCTCCAGCAGCTTTTTTATAAATGGTGTTAATGCTCCCTCCCTTCCTGTCAACGGTCTTCCTTCTCGTATAGACGACAGGATATTTGTTTCCAACTCTTTATAATCTACCAATCCGTTAGTTCTGTTTACTACTTTCTGACTCATTGTCAAACCTCCATTTTTTTATATCAATTTATTACTTTTTTTTCGGTTTGACACACTTTTTTGAACATTCCCAACTCATCTGCTGAGGAGATGTTAAGGAGTTTCTGTGGACAATGTAATAGCCCTGTACAGGAGAGTAATTCTCCAGAGCATGAAGAAGTCAGTGCATCCTCTGCTTCACCTGCTACAGAAGGTCCGGAAACTAGTGTTAATCCAGATCCTTTATCAACCTAATCAACCCCATATATATGTTTTTTTTGTACCCATGCTTTAAGTTTTTGGGTGGAAAGAAAGCACCATTCTTCATTGCATTTTTCTATTTTCATTACAACGAACTTGTCTATTTTCATAGTAATCTTGCTGTCTACACTCTGTTTTTGATATCCATAAGTATCTTCTTTTATCATTGCGTGGTGCTTATCACTAAGCAGATTGCCTTTTATCCATCCGCAGTCTTCATCTATATCGCAGACCTTTTTCCAACTCTCAAACTCTTCTATCACTTTCAGGGGCAGATTTTTGCAAGTGTATATCCATTTTACAGGATAGTGAAACCCTGGCCCCGTTCTCATGTTGATTTTATTTGATTTGGTTGAAACAAAGTTATTAGCAAACAAGCTATGGCTAAATAATAAAAACAATAGGATAATAGTACTGAACCAAGATCCCAGTGTCACGCACTGGGATGACGTGAGGGATAGTGTAACAGACTTATTCATCATAATTCACGATTAGATTGACATAAGATAAAGAGTAAATTAAAAATTGAATAGATCTTTAAATGCAAAATCAATGCCTATAGAAATATTAATGCCTGCTCTTTCACCGACAATGAGCAAAACTGGAGGAAAAATTGTAAAGTGGCATAAAAAAGAACAAGATAAAGTTGAAGTAGGCGATGTAATTGCTGAGATAGAGACTGATAAAGCCATAATGGAGTTTGAATCTGTGGATGAAGGAGTTTTAGCGAAAATTTTAGTAACAGAAGGAACAAGTGGCGTGCCTGTAAATCAACCGATAGCTTTAATGCTGGAAGAAGGAGAAGATGAAAGTGCACTCGGTAACTATGTTTCAGCTTCTGCTACCAATATTGAAGCTAAGAAAGAAGTTGGAACCAATCCCTCAGTGCCATCCAATTCCTCAATCAACCCTCCAATGTCATCTAACCCTTCAATGTCATCCCAGTGCTTGTCACTGGAATCCAACTCCTCAATGTCATCACAGTGCTTGACACTGGGATCTAGAAAAGAAGAAGATACTAAGACAACAGAAGGTAGAATAAAAATAAGCCCATTAGCTAAGAAAATAGCTCAAAATGAAGGGGTTAATGTGCAGCAATTAAAAGGTACAGGACCATATGGTCGCATAATTAAGGCTGATGTGTTGGAGTCTTTAGGTAGTGGTACACGCATTGAAAGTCGTGAAAGGCCCGAGGAAGATACCGTGGTTGAAGTAAGCAATATGCGCCAAGTGATAGCACAGCGCTTAACTGAATCCAAACAGAATGTTCCACATTTTTATTTAACTGTAGACTGCCAGGTTGATAAGTTAATATCGTTAAAAAACGAGATTAGCTCAGCAGATGAAAATAACAAAGTAACAATTAATGACCTAATCATAAAAGCTGCAGCTTTCAGCATGAAAAAATTTCCTGATATAAATTCTTCGTGGATAGATAATAAAATACTTAAATACTCGAATGTAGACATTTCAATCGCTGTGGCACTTGAAGATGGGCTAATTACTCCTATAGTAAAAAATGCTGATAAAAAGGGTATTTTATCTATATCAAAAGAAGTGAAAGATTTAGTAAGCAGAGCAAGATCTGGAAAATTAAGGCCAGAAGAATTTCAAGGAGGTGGGTTTACTATTTCCAATTTAGGAATGTTTGGTATAAAAGCCTTCAGTGCTATAATCAATCCGCCGCAATCTTGCATTATGGCAGTTGGTGCATCCAAAAAACAACCAATTGTTATGAATGAGAAAATAGAGATAGCAGAAATAATGACAGTAACACTTTCTGTTGACCATAGAGCAGTTGATGGAGCATTAGGAGCAAAATTTTTAAATGCCTTTAAGCATTATATAGAGAGTCCTCTGGCGATGCTTATTTGAAACCTATTAACGCGAATTCTGGATTAAGGAAGGAAGAAAGTATAGGAAATAGAAGGTTTTGTGGATTTGATGGAATAGGAAATGAGAGTAGAAAAGATATGAACCAAAAAATTAACAGGGGATCTATGGCGAGTGTGTTCAATTTCTAGTCTATTTTTTAGGTAACCAAAAACAGTCTCAATGATAGACCTTTTTCTCAGTAAAATCTTCTCATTTAACGAAATCAATGTATTTTTCATACCTTTTTTCACGTTGGTAACAAGTTTCAAACCTCGGTCAAACAGCTTCTGAAAAAGCTCTTTTGCAATATAACCTTTGTCACCAAACAAAAGACCGATTAATTTTTCCGTCAGATTTGGCACAGGTATCCTATCATCAACATTGCCTTTTGTTAGCGTAAGTGCATGAATTTCAACATTTTCATTGATTACCATATGTAATTTGAAACCAAAAAACCAGCCGTAAGTGCTCTTGCTTAATTTTGCAATTCCAGCAAAAACTTTGTTTTTGGATATTCTTTTTGCATGACAAACTGCAATGGGAGTTGTGTCTATATATGAAATTCCAGTGTTTTCTGACTGTCCACAAAGCCAATGCAACAACATTGCTAAATGCCACAAAACCCTAGGCTTTAGAGCAACAAACCTGGTATATGAAGGTAACTTTGGAAACTCTGATTTGTAGAGCAACGTTAGGTAATGTAGATAGAAAGTTTTACACGGAGATTGTTGATATAGCAGGATTATTGTCATGATTTCGGAGTGCTCAATTTCCGTTGTTCTTGTGGGGTTTTTACCATTTGGCAGTAGTTTATCTGCAAAACTTTTCTCTATAGCTAACCGAAGTAAGATTTCCCCGAGAGCTGAAAGACAAAATCAATAGCCGAATTAATATTGGGCCAAAAGCTTGGCAGCACTTTTCTTATGGCATGCTTAATGGCAAACCAGAACTTCTCAATCGGATTTAAATCCGGTGAGTATGGCGGCAAGAACAAAATTTTACACCCAACATTTTCTATCAAATTTTTCGTTCTTGCAGATTTATGAAAGCTTGCATTATCGAGAACAATAGTCTGTCCAGGTTTTAATATAGGAACAAGTATATTTTCTACATAAGCATCAAAAATCTCGCTGTTGCAGTAGCTCTCAATTACCCAGGAAGCTTTAACTTTTCCCTCATTTAGTGCTCCTATTATGCTTACCCTCTTTCTTTTAGAGCCTGTCTTCAAACTAAGTAGAAAGGAGTTAAGAAGTGTGTTATAAGATATATTTTAAATGTACCCAAGCGATATAAGTAACAAAGAATGGAAGATAATAGAGCTATATTTTGAACCTAAAAAGACCGGTAGACCAAGAAAACATAGTATTAGAACAATTATTAACGCAATCCGCTATATGATGAGAACAGGATGTCAATGGAGACAACTGCCTAAAGATTTTCCACCATGGAAAACAGTGTATAGTTGTAATTAGCGATTGAAAAAAAGTGGAATATGGCAAGAGATTCATGATTTTCTAGTTAAAAAAGTAAGAGAGATAATTGGTAAGAATGAAACTCCATCAGTGGGAATAATAGATAGCCAATCAGTAAAAACTACTCAAAAAGGGGATCCAGAGGATATGATGCTGGCAAGAAAGTAAAGGGTAGAAAGCGCCACATCGTTGTAGATACTGTAGGTCTTGTAATTGCTGCTGAAGTACAAAGTGCAAGCATTCAGGATCTTGATGGTGCACTAAATCTTTTTGTTCAAGCCAAATGCAAAGCTCCAACATTACATAAGTTTTTTGCTGATCAAGGATACACAGGTAAATTGCAAAACCGCTGCTTATTGGAAACTGGATGTTTATTGACGATTACCAAGAAAATAGTTGATACAGGATTTCAGGTTATTCCCAAACGTTGGATTGTTGAGAGAACCTTTGCTTGGCTCTCCAATTTTAGACGTATGAGTAAGGATTATGAGCATTCTCCTCTCACTTCAAAAAACAACATCTTCTTTAATATGATCACTATTATGCTTCACAAATTAGCTCATTCTTGAGTTTGAAGACAGGCTCTAAGAAAGTTGCTCCACCTGTTCCTCCGAAATCTTCCCAAGCTAAATTTGCTGGAATAAAAGCGATTTTTGAGCGAAATGCATCTCATTCCCAAGCAAATGATAGTAATAAAACAGTAAGTAGCAATCTTGGAAGAACATTTGGCCCAACAATGCAAAAACTCATGAAAGACAATATTCATGTAAGCGTTAGCACTTCTAACAAACAACGCCGTGATTCAGGGGATAGTGGTATCAGTGATGCTAGTAGCAGCACTTCTGATGATGAGGATAGAACAATAAAAGATAAAATGATGGAAAATGTTAAGCAGGATAACCATCAAAAAAGCTTTGATTTACATCAAGTACAAGCAACTGATGAATTAGAAACCGTAAAATTCCTCAAAGCACTAAGCAAGAAAGAAAGAGAAAACCTAGGTTTTTCTCCTAAACAGCAAAATAACCAAAAGGTTGAGACTAGCAAAAAAACTTACAATCCACTTGATTGGAATCCAATCTATCAAGGTAAAAAGCGCTTTAGCTTAGACAATATGTCGAGTAATTCGTCTTCATGTAGTGAAAAAAGCAATATTTCAGATATAAGCGATAAGTCTAATAATTCAAACATTGTCAGATGTAATATTACTAGGAGTAACAGTAAGGAAGACCTTCGTAAACCTGATGCTTCACATAATGACAAATCTGCAGGTAAAAAATTATCTAATGTCAACGTAAGCAAATTAATCAGAAAGTTTGAACAAGGTAATAATATAGTAAAGGGGCGTTAATCAAATATTACCCTATCTTTGTATATGCAAAGGTAGGGTATCTTTTCAAAATATTATATCCTTTATAGCTTTGTTAATTTTTGATTCCTTCTCTGCAAAAGCAGCTTCTAGAGAGGTTTTAAGTTTTTCCCATTCCTCTTGACCATTTAGAATTAAAGATTTATATTCATTTTCAATTTTTTCCAATGCTCTTTGATATGAGGAATCTAACTCCTCATACAAATCAGTATTTACTGATTGCAGTATTACCAAAAACGAAAACAAATTTGGAGCAGGTAATTCTTCTCTTGTGTAATTCAGAAAACACAGCTTTATTTTTTTTACGCAGTATTCTATTGTTTTTAACGATAGTAAAAGGCTTTCTGCATAAAATATAAAACTATCTACAATCAAATTTTTTGACTTTTTCGGTAATTTAATATTTTCAAATAGTTCTTTTGTAAATTTTTCTATCGGTTGCTTCGGTAAATGTAAAGAGAGATCAGTAAAAGATTTTAGGTCAAAATTTGGTCCAAGTATCGTGCTAATGGCTTTATGCACATTGCTCTTATCTTTGCTTACAGAAATAATGAAAACCAGCCCCTCCACATCAAGCATATACTTTATAGATTCCAAAAAATCGACAACAAATTTAGGGCGGCACACATCAAGATTATCCACCATTATATAAATGTTTTTGTCTTTTCTAATTCTATTAACTACTTTTGCCAATTGTGTTTTAAAATCCTTAATGTTTTCTTCTCTTCTTTGAAGAGTATTCAACTCTCTCAGTACAGAACCAATATCTTTCCTATCAGCCTCTTTTGTAGCGTCAAGCAATACGGAAAGCATAGCAAGTGGAGATTTACTGATCAGCTTTCCTAGTGTGTTTAGAGAAAATAGTTCTTGGTTTATGTTCTTGAACTGTTGTATAACGCTTCTTTTTACTTCATACGATGCAAATAAATCTTCAAATAGAAAATTTAAAAAAGAAGGAAGTGGTTGATCCAGTGCATTGATATCCCATGCGTTATAGTAAGCTGCAATTCCATTTTGCTGTTTTAACTCTTTTACCCACTCTTTCAGAAAAAACGTCTTACCCCATCCATCATATCCTTCTAAAGATATTATTGTAAAAGACTGATCAATCGTTTTTACTATAGTGCTGAACTTATTCGTAAATTGCTTATAGTTTAGACGGTCATTTTCCCAAGCCGCCACTTGAAGTTGTGGCGCTGTTTCTTTCTTCTTGAACGTTATTAACGATACAAGTTTTTTTAAGCACATACCTTATTTTATATTTAACTCATATTCTTGTCTTGAAGTGAGGGCTGCTTTTAACGTTCCTTCATCTAGGTAGTCAATTTCTCCGCCCATTGGTATGCCGCAAGCAAGACGTGATATTTTCACATTCAAGCCTTTTAGCAATTCAATTATATATTGTGCAGTAACTTGACCCTCTAATGTCGGATTAATTGCAATAATTATCTCTTCAACTTTAGATTTTGTCACTCTTTCCAGAATAGTATCAAGATTAAGTTCTTTTGGACCTATGCCATTTATCGCAGATAATCTGCCCCCCAAAACATGGTATAAACCTGAATATATATTTCCTTTTTCAAACGCCCATAGATCACCCAATTCTTCTACTACACACAGTAACTTAGTGTCACGTTTTGGGTTAGTACAAATAGAACAAGGTGATTTAGTATCTAGATTTCCGCAAATCTCACATTCTACTATAAGATCTGCTAGCTCTTTAATCAAAGATACAAGTGGTAGCATAACTTTCTCTTTGTTTTGGAGTAAATGTATAACCAACCTGCGTGATGATGATGGTCCTAAACTTGGCAATTTAGAAAAAGCATGAACTAGATTCTTTATGTTAATGTTCATTCAATAAATTCAGAATAGTTCATCAAATGGTAACATCAAACCCTTTGTAAAGAAAGTGGTAAGTTTCTCTTGATCCCACTTTGATTAGCTATAGAAAAAATTTTTTACTCTAATGCAAAAAATTACTTCCGCACACTTAAAGCCTGATTATAATAGACTTCTTGCATAACCATATAACAAACTTTTATTGGGAATAGAAACGAAAAACTTACTTGACAAACTCCGCCAGCCCCCTTATCATGACAGTGAAGCTATTTATTTATCTTCTCTGTACAGATTAAATGACAAAAAAACTCACGTATCTGGCGTCTCATGTTTAATTTTTTGCACTATTTGCACCTTATGTCTTTATAAAATTTCTGGGTTTTTACCCAAATAAGCTGAAACGCGCTTATAAAGCGTTTAAAACATAAAAAAACGCCAACTTAAAAAATGGATAGTGAATAACTAGCTACCCTAGGGTTTCTTTTGCCTTTTTTTCTCTTTAGTAAATTTCTTAACGTTTATAATTTAGATTAGTTGCGGCTTAAAAGCAACTGAATCGCAACGTTTAGAATAAAAAAACGCCATACTTGAAAGTATAATGTAAGTAACTAGCCAACCATTGGGCTTCTTTTGCTTTTTTTTTTATTTGGTAAATTCCTTAATATTTATAACGTGAATTCTGGATTAAAGGAGAATAGAAGAGGCAAGAAAACAGGGTAAACTCAGCAGTGATAAAAAAATAGATGAGGTTACCCATGGAAGATATAACAAAACTGTTTTGTTTGGTCGATGATTTTTGCAGAGATATAGAGAAAAATTTTGCAGATAAACTACTGCCAAATGGTAAAAACCCCACAAGAACAACGGAAATTGAGCACTCCGAAATCATGACAATAATCCTGCTATATCAACAATCTCCGTGTAAAACTTTCTATCTACATTACCTAACGTTGCTCTACAAATCAGAGTTTCCAAAGTTACCTTCATATACCAGGTTTGTTGCTCTAAAGCCTAGGGTTTTGTGGCATTTAGCAATGTTGTTGCATTGGCTTTGTGGACAGTCAGAAAACACTGGAATTTCATATATAGACACAACTCCCATTGCAGTTTGTCATGCAAAAAGAATATCCAAAAACAAAGTTTTTGCTGGAATTGCAAAATTAAGCAAGAGCACTTACGGCTGGTTTTTTGGTTTCAAATTACATATGGTAATCAATGAAAATGTTGAAATTCATGCACTTACGCTAACAAAAGGCAATGTTGATGATAGGATACCTGTGCCAAATCTGACGGAAAAATTAATCGGTCTTTTGTTTGGTGACAAAGGTTATATTGCAAAAGAGCTTTTTCAGAAGCTGTTTGACCGAGGTTTGAAACTTGTTACCAAGGTGAAAAAAGGTATGAAAAATACATTGATTTCGCTAAATGAGAAGATTTTACTGAGAAAAAGGTCTATCATTGAGACTGTTTTTGGTTACCTAAAAAATAGACTAGAAATTGAACACACTCGCCATAGATCCCCTGTTAATTTTTTGGTTCATATCTTTTCTACTCTCATTTCCTATTCCATCAAATCCACAAAGCCTTCTATTTCCTATACTTTCTTCCTTCCTTAATCCAGAATTCGCGTTTGAGCGGGACTCAGTGGATCATCCACGATGATGAAATCACCACCTTCACCGGTTAGTGTTCCTCCAACTGATGTTGCGATTCTGTATCCTCTCTGCACTGTTTGAAATTTGTATTTTGTATTCTGATCTTTGGATAGTTCTACTTCTGGAAATAGCTTTCTATACCAACTAGACTGCATTACGCACCTGGTATCGAGCGAGTGTTTTTCGCTGAGCAGCCGAGAGTAACTTGCAACTATTATTCTTGCGGTTGGCTGATTCCCAAGTATCCATGCAGGCCACGCAACACTCACACATATGGACTTCATTGAACGCGGAGGCATATTGAATATTATTCGCCTCATTTTGCCAACATTTGCCGCTTCAAGTCTGTCTGCTATGACTTTTATATACTGATAATTATTATACCCACACCCCGGTACTACCGTTTGAAAGCATAACTCGATGAATTCTAAAAAGTTGATTTTGTCCATGATATAATGTTGAAACCAGTGCCTCCTTCTCCTGTCATGCCAGTGCCCTGACTACTTGGATCCAGTTTAGCTATAAACATTAAGAAATTTACCAAACGAAAAAAAGGCAAAAGAAACCCTAGGGTAGCTAATTATTCACTATCCATTTTTTAAGTTGGCGTTTTTTGATGTTTTAAATGCTTTATAAGCGTATTTCAGCTTGTATAGGTAAAAACCTAGAAATTTGATAAAGACATAGAGTGCACATAGTGCAAAAAATTAAACATGAGACGCCAGATACGTTGAGTTTTTTTGTCATTTAATCTGTACAGAGAAGATAAATAAATAGCTTCATCTTTATGATAAGGGGGCTGGCGGAGTTTGTCAAGCAAGTTTTTTCGTTTCTCAACGCGCTGCCAAATTATTATGCAAGAAGTCTATTGAAATCGCGTATATCAATCGTTGCAAAATCACACAATTGCTCTGTAGAGCTATGCCCTGTAATAATTACTATACCATTTTGCTCAGAGCGTATTGAGATTAGGTTCAGCACTAATTCACACGTTGCACTATCAAGATTACAAAATGGTTCATCTATCAGCCAAACGTTTGCATTAGAAATCAAGAGGCGAGCAAGCGCAACTCTTCTTTTCCAGCCTGCAGAAAGTTCGCCATATCTAATATTAAGTACAGATTGCAACTGCAAGCAACAAACAGCTGCCACAATCAATTCCCTAGTATTTCGTATTCCTGCCCAGAATTCTATGTTTTGAGCAACAGTTAAGCTATCTTTACAGGCATTCTTATGGCCTATATAGACCATAGAAGGTATATAGGATTTTGGATCATCATATATGTCTTTTCCGCAGTACCTTATATTGCCTGATACCGGCGGTAAAAGTCCAGATAAACTTCTAATTAAGCTGGTTTTACCACTACCATTTGGACCAGTGATTAGAATCTTTGATTTTGGCTCAGCTTTAAAACTGAGATGTTTAAATAATACTTTGTTATTACGAGCGCAGGATAAATTTTCACATTCGAGCATGAATTATCTGCCCTTCCCCTTATGTTTACCTTGAGTTGAAGCCTGAGCTTTTACAAACAGCTCCCAAAATCCTTTCTGTCCGCCTTCTCTATGTATCAATTGCGCAAAACGCTGCATTAAACCATTACCCATCATAACCATCTTTGTCCATTTACCTACCAGTTTTGCTATGTCAACTATTTCTGGATCTTCTTTATAAACTTGCACATCTTTTTGTTTCTCGCGTAGCGTTTCTTGTTGTTTCATCAACTCTTTTTGCTTATTTTTTTGATATAATTCATTGAATTTTCTGTCTTCTTCCCACTCTTCTTTAAAAACTTTTCTAGGAAATATGATTTTTCTAATGCGATTTTTGTATATTTTTCTCAAAAAGAGAAATACTGCAGCTACAGCAAGTAATGTTACGCTATATAATATAATCTGTGTAAGTGGCATTTCCTGTATCTAATTCATTAAAAATACCCTTACTATTGTACCATAATTATAGAAATTGTGCAATTTCTTTGCGGGTAAAGGCAGTATAAAAGTAATACTGCTCTATTTCGTAAATTGGACAAATATCTGAGAATGGGCTTGTATGTAGTAAGGTTTATTTCTATACTTTTTAAAGAATTTAGAAGTGAAACAAATATGAACTGCTATAAGACTCACACGTGCAATGAATTAAGGAAGAATGATGTAGGAAAGGAAGTTACCCTCTCTGGATGGTTATACCGTAAGCGCGATCACGGTAACCTAATCTTTGTTGATTTAAGAGACTTCTATGGAATCACTCAACTAGTATTGAATAATGACAAAGACTTTTTTGATGAGACATCAAATTTAAAATTGGAGAGTATAATTACTGTTACAGGAATAGTTGAAGCTAGAACTGAAGATACGGTAAACAGCTCTATCGCAACCGGAGAAATTGAGGTTGTAGTTAGCAATTTGCACGTTGAATCGGAAGTTGAGTTCCACTGTAATGAAGAAATAGCAAAAGAAGAAAGAAGTATATTAGCGAGCATTGCTGGCGAACAAGAATACCCAGAAAATATGAGATTTAAATATCGTTTTCTTGATTTAAGGCGAGAAAACACCCGCAACAATATTATTCTGCGCTCACAAATTATTGCAGAACTCCGCAAGCTCATGATAGAGCAAGGGTTTTTGGAAATTCAGACTCCAATACTTACTGCTTCGTCCCCTGAAGGTGCACGTGATTATTTGGTGCCAAGCAGACTAAATCTTGGTAAATTTTATGCATTGCCGCAAGCTCCACAGATTTTTAAGCAATTGCTCATGGTTTCAGGGTTTGATAAATATTTTCAAATTGCACCGTGTTTCCGTGACGAAGACGCAAGGGCTGACCGTTCTCCGGGGGAGTTTTATCAACTAGATCTTGAAATGTCTTTTGTGACTCAAGAAGACATCTTTCAGATTATTGAGTCTACCTTATATAAAGTGTTTGCTAAATTTTCTCGTAAGTCTGTCGATAAAGATTTTCCACGTATTACATATAAAGAAGCAATGCTCAAGTATGGTTCTGACAAGCCAGATCTGCGCAATCCATTATTAATCAGCGATGTTACAGAAATTTTCCGTGATTCAGGGTTCAATATTTTCAAAAGCAATATTGAGCGCGGTATGGTAGTGAGAGCCATCCCTGCACCTAAAACAGCAGAGGAACCACGCAGCTTCTTTGATAAAAAGATAGAACATGCGCAAAGAGAATTCGGTGCTAAGGGTCTTGGATATATAACGTTTGATAAAGATGGAACTGCGAAAGGACCGATTGCTAAATTCCTTGATGACAATAGGCTAAATTCCATAAAAGAAATAACGGATATAAAGCATGGAGACAGCGTGTTTTTTGCTTCTGACAAAGAGAATGAGGCAGCAACAATTGCAGGAAAAGTGCGCACTCTTTTAGGGTCAGAATTAGGTCTTATAGATGATAATATCTTCAAGTTTTGTTGGATCATTGATTTTCCCTATTTTGTATATGACGATAAAAGTAAAAAAATAGATTTCTTTCATAACCCATTCTCCATGCCACATGGCGGCTTGAAAGGTTTAGAGGACAAAAATCCACTGGATATCCTTGCTTACCAATACGATCTTGTTTGCAATGGAATAGAACTGTCAAGCGGGGCGATTCGCAATAATAAACTGGATATCATGTATAAGGCCTTTGCCATTGCAGGTTATAGCCGGGGAGAAGTTGATACAAAATTTGGTGCGCTTGTGCGTGCATTCAGGTTCGGAGTGCCGCCTCATGGCGGAATAGCACCAGGGGTTGACAGAATGGTTATGCTGCTTGCTGATGAGCCAAATATTCGTGAAGTAATCTGTTTTCCTATGAATCAGCAGGGTGAAGATGTTCTAATGGGCGCCCCTTCCAAAGTGGACAATAAACACTTACGTGAACTGTCTTTGCAGATCATTGAGTGAAAAATCTTATAGCAAGGAGCACCGGTTAATGATATATTAGGTTATGTTAAATTGAAAGACCATGAATAATATCCAAAAAGCAATACTATCGGGCATGATCTGTAACATGATTGTGTGGTATGAAATCACTCTTTTTGGAGTATTAACAGATACAATCATCAACGTTTTTTTCCCATCAGAAGATCATTATTTGAGTACACTCAAATTCCTTGGTGTTTTTGCAATTGGTTTTGCGTTTAGACCAATTGGTGCAGTAATTTTTGGTTACATGGGAGATAAGTATGGCAGAAGAAAGACTTTACTTACTTCAGTAATATTAATTTCAATATCATCCACAATTATGGGAATTATACCTGGGTATAAAGAAATAGGGTTGCTTTCACCTGTATTGCTTGTGTTTTGTAGAATAGTGCAAGGAATAACTGCAGGAGGTGAAACAAGCATTAATACAGCATTTACGATAGAGCATTCAAAAGATAAAAAAAATCTAGGTTTCTTAGGAAGTATGAAGCCCTTTAGCGGAGCCCTTGGAACGCTCTTATGCATAACAATGATATTTATCTGCAAAAGAGTTACAGGTGAGAACTATGAAATATGGGGATGGAAGTTGCTTTTTTATTTTTGCTTTTTTTTGGGGACAATAGGTTTTTTAACTAGGTACACATTAAAAGAAAGCTTAGCATATAAAACTAATAAGTATGCTGATAATTTATCACGTTCACCACTGTTAGAACTAATAAGAAACTATAAAAGACCGCTTATCATTTCAATTAATCTGGGGATTGCTCAGAATGCGATTGTCTACGCAGCAATAATGTTTTATAATGTATCAATAAAAGAGCTAGTTATTCTATCTATTAGTATTAAAGATTTAATGAGGATAGTAATACAGATTGTATTTGCAGTATCTGCAGTACTTTTTGCAATTCTATCTGATAAAGTTGGAAGAAAGCGTGTAATGGTTCCTATACTAATAATACTATCTTTAATTGGTTTATTTGTGTTACTATTATTGTCTTCTATCAACCACTACGTTGTAATAATAACTTACTTATTGATTACTATACCAGTAGGCGCATCTTTTGGAATGTATGGCTCTATTATTTGTGAACTATTCCCAACAAAAGTTAGATGCATCGGTGTAAGTTTAGCAAATAATATATCTGCAGGAATTTTTGGTGGCCTCTCTCCATCCATATGCATGTGGCTTATAGAAAAAACCGAAACAAAACTTGCAGCAGGCATTTATCTTACTGTCTGCGCATTAATTAGCCTGATATCTATGCTTCAAATCAAAGCCAAAGACAAAAAAGTTGATTGGTGAAATCGTTTCAGTCGAAAAATAGCGCTCCAATAGACTTTTCAATGTGCTTAGGGATAGGAGCGGTAATAGTGGTTTCTTTATTGTTTGGTAATTTTAAAGATAAAGAATGCGAATGAAGGTGAATTTTATTTGCTACCCCATTAATGAAAGCTTTTTTACCACCGTATTTACCGTCACCAAGAATAGGGCAATTTATATGAGCTAAATGTGCACGTAACTGATGGGTCCTGCCGGTAATTGGTTGTAATTTTAAATAAGCGACATTATGTTCTAACCTTGCTATAATTGAAAAATGCGTAGTGGCATTCTGAGGTGAATTTTCATCAACGACCACTTTTTCTTGACCTGAAACATATTTTTTCACCAATGGATAGTCTATTGTTCCACTATCCTTGCTCGGTATGCCAGAAGTCAATGCCAAGTAAGTTTTTTTTACCCTTCGTCCTTTAAATTCCTCCATAAGGTATCTGGCAACACTAGCATTGCGTGCGAATATTATCACTCCACTCGTATCTCTATCCAGCCTATGGACAATTTTAAATGTTTCTTCCTCTCTTATTTGGTCAAGCAAATCACTAATGCTAATCTTTACTTTTACACCACCTTGAACAATGACCCCTGCGGGTTTGTTTATAGCTAGTATATATTCATCTTCATATAATATGTTCTCTCTTAGTAGATTCACTAACTTTTCATTATATTTGCGATCAGAATTAGCGTTCTCAATATAATTCAAGTGCTTCAGCGTTATAGTTTGTCCAGAATTTACTCTATCACTAGACTTTGCTTTGCAATCATCAACTTTGATTAACCCTTTCCTTAAAGATTTTTCAATTACAGATTGCTTTAGATCAGGAAAGATTCTTCTGATGTACCTATCCAGCCTAACGTTATCGTCTTTTACTGATATGGTTTTTATATTCTCCATTACTTTATTTGGATGTATGCTAATATCAACTGTTTGCATGACATAAAATAAAGTATAGCACAAGATATAAACCCTTCGGCTACATGTGCTATTTATTTAGTAGATTAAATATGAAGTTTAAAACTCTGCTGTCAACTTCCTGCAAAACTAGTGAAAACCAAACTTGCTTAAAACCACTTAATTAGTTATAGTCGTAAGTTTGAGGTACAGTAAAATGAAAGCTTTTGTCCCTTTGATTATTTTTTTAATCTTGTACCTTGGAAGTGGTGCTTATTTTTCTTTTATCGGAACTGATAATCCACTTCATCAGGTTTCACCAGTAATCTGCTTGTTACCAGCGCTATTTTTTGCTGTCTCACGTGGTACAAATAAAATTCAGCATAACATCGATACTGTTATCAAGGGCATGGGTGACAAAAATACCCTTACTATGTGTTTAATTTTTTTATTTTCTGGAGCATTTTCTGCGGTTACTCAATCAATTGGTAGCGCAGACACTGTTGCTAATTTAATTCTTAATTTCCTTCCAGCAAGATTAATGCTGCCTGGAGTATTTTTGGCTTCTGCTTTTATTTCAACTGCAATTGGTACATCTATGGGAGTTGTTGCGCTGATGGTACCTATAGCTGTCAATCTGGCAAAAAGTGGAGCTTTTGGCCTTGAAATAGGAACTGCAACTGTAGTAGGTGGTGCCGTGTTTGGTGACAACCTCTCAATGATATCTGATACCACCATTGCATCTGTTTCTTCACAGGGAGCTTCAGCAAAAGATAAACTTAAAATAAACTCTAAGGTTGCATTTACTGCAGGTATTATAACACTCACCTATCTGGCAGTGATTTCAAGTAGTACAAAAATTATTTCTATATCAAATTTAGATTATTATTCTATAATAAAAATTATTCCTTATATTTCTTTAATAATCATGGGGCTGCTTGAAGTCACCACTTTAGTAACAATAACTGTAAACATAATTATTGCTGGTATGCTAGGAATAGCTTTTTTTGATTATGCCATCGTTCAATTTCCTCATGACGTGTACGACGGTTTCAAAAAAGTAAACGAAATAGTGATATTTGCTCTATTTATCGGTGGGTTGAGCCATATAATGTACAAACAAGGTCAAAAAGCGTTGCATAAACTCATCGATGAAAGCAATATCACAAAAACTAAAGCTGAATTTTTGATAGCAGGAATTGCGTCTATGTTTACTACCTTAGTTGCCAATAATACCATTGCTATTTTACTAAGTGGTGGCATTGCAAAAAGACTCGCACAGAAACACGATATTGTACCATACCGCAGTGCATACTTATTAGATGTTTTTGCTTGTGCTACAAAAGGCATCTTACCTTATGGTTCTCAACTATTGCTAGCAGGAAGTATAGCTTCTGTATCACCTGTTTCTTTATTAACACAGGTATATTACTGCTTTATTCTAGCGGCAGTTACAATAGGCGAAATAATCATCAACAGCAGAAAAGAGAAACATTGTGCGGCTGCAACTTAGAGTTTCTCTTTTTTTACCCATAAGGAACGGAATTACTTGACAAGCTTCGCCAGCCCCCTTATCATGAAACTGAAGCTATTTATTTATCTTCTCTGTACAGATTAAATGACAAAAAAACTCAACGTATTTGGCGTCTTATGTTTAATTTTTTGCACTATGTGCACTCTATGTCTTTATCAAATTTCTAGGTTTTTACCTATACAAGCTGAAATACGCTTATAAAGCATTTAAAACATCAAAAAACGCCAACTTAAAAAATGGATAGTAAATAACTAGCTACCCTAGGGTTTCTTTTGCCTTTTTTTCTGTTTAGTAAATTTCTTAATGTTTATAATTTAGATTAGTTGCGGCTTAAAAGCAACTGAATCGCGGTTATTAAACGTTTAGAATAAAAAAACGCCATACTTGAAAGTATAAGAGCCTGTCTTCAAACTCAAGAATGAGCTAATTTGTGAAGCATAATAGTGATCATATTAAAGAAGATGTTGTTTTTTGAAGTGAGAGGAGAATGCTCATAATCCTTACTCATACGTCTAAAATTGGAGAGCCAAGCAAAGGTTCTCTCAACAATCCAACGTTTGGGAATAACCTGAAATCCTGTATCAACTATTTTCTTGGTAATCGTCAATAAACATCCAGTTTCCAATAAGCAGAGGTTTTGCAATTTACCTGTGTATCCTTGATCAGCAAAAAACTTATGTAATGTTGGAGCTTTGCATTTGGCTTGAACAAAAAGATTTAGTGCACCATCAAGATCCTGAATGCTTGCACTTTGTACTTCAGCAGCAATTACAAGACCTACAGTATCTACAACGATGTGGCGCTTTCTACCCTTTACTTTCTTGCCAGCATCATATCCTCTGGATCCCCTTTTTGAGTAGTTTTTACTGATTGGCTATCTATTATTCCCACTGATGGAGTTTCATTCTTACCAATTATCTCTCTTACTTTTTTAACTAGAAAATCATGAATCTCTTGCCATATTCCACTTTTTTTCAATCGCGAATTACAACTATACACTGTTTTCCATGGTGGAAAATCTTTAGGCAGTTGTCTCCATTGACATCCTGTTCTCATCATATAGCGGATTGCGTTAATAATTGTTCTAATACTATGTTTTCTTGGTCTACCGGTCTTTTTAGGTTCAAAATATAGCTCTATTATCTTCCATTCTTTGTCACTTATATCGCTTGGGTACATTTAAAATATATCTTATAACACACTTCTTAACTCCTTTCTACTTAGTTTGAAGACAGGCTCTCAGGTCCTCACTATATGGCTTTGCCATCATTCCACCTTAATTAAAGCAGTATTATACCTTTTTACACTCCTTTGAGGAAACCTTATTTCGGTTAGCTATAGATCCCAGTGGGCTTTGTTGCATAGCAACGTAAGTTTTTTCCAGAGTAAACAATTTTATGCGACTATTTCAAATTTAGGCATACCAATTGCAGTAAATTTGTTCATTAAGTAGCATTTAATAAGTAGTTCCTTCTCTCTATTTGTCTCAGATTTATTCTTAAAACTAAACCCAAATATTCGCTTCAACCTTGAGAAAAATCCTTCAATATACGATCTTTTTCCGTAATTTACTTCTTCTTTCCATCTTTTTATACCATTCTCACCATGTAATTTCATTAACTGAATAGCGGCATTTCTATCAAGCATATAATCCAATTTTGGATGCTCTACTGCGTTGTTTTTCGGAGGAATTTTCGTTTTTATGCCATATTGATTACACAGCTTATAGAGCTTTTTTCTATCATATGCCCTATCTGCATATAGTGCTTTTATAGCATATTTAACATCAAATTTCCCCAATGCTCCATAGTGATCAGAGTAAACGCCATTACTGTATTTTGTAGCTATGACTTGTTTGCTTAACATTATGTGCAATTTTCTTACTTGTTTATAGCCGCGGTACTCTCTATCTTTGCTATTTTCTTTGCTGTGTGTTGTTGTATATACTAATTCCTGTACTGTCTATAGCAATTTCGATATCTTCCATGTTATTTTTATCAACTCTGCAATCATTGATCTTAATATCAAGTTTCTTTTGATGCTTGTGAATAGCTGCAAATCTCTTCCTATTTGTTGCAAATATCATTTTATAAACCCGACTGTTTGTCTTAAGCCAATTCTAAAAAGATTAACGATTATATGCACCAAAATCACAACTTTATCACTATAAATATAGTTGCTACCCTGCATTTTTGGCCCAATTTCATACCAATTTTCTATGGCTTCGTTGATATAATGAAAAATATTTCCTCTTTTTTCTAGAAATTTGTTATATTCTCTATGGTCACTGACTCTCATTTTTTGTGGCATATTTATCCTTAAATCGTCATTTTATAATGAATTTAGTCAGTAATCACTAGTTTTTCTGCTGCTATGCAACAAAGCCCACTGGGATCCAGATTGGATACTGAGTTGGTGAGTATAAAAGTATAGCTAACGCGAGCTCTGCGTCATGCCGCCACGGTATCTCAGCAGATCCCGCTAACAAGCAGCGGGATGACGATTGTCAGGGTGTCATCCAAGTAGCCAACACTGGGATCCAGGAAACTTAACTCTACACCAAATAAATGTACAATAAGAACTAGATTCCAGACTGGAATGACATCATCTTGGATAGCGTCACGCACTGCCCAGTTCATGTTGCTATAAATATTAAGAAATTCACCAAACGGAAAAAAAGGCAAAAGAAGCCCCGTAGTTGGCTAGTTACTTACATTATACTTTCAAGTATGGCGTTTTTTTATTCTAAACGTTTAATAACCGCGATTCAGTTGCTTTTAAGCCGCAACTAATCTAAATTATAAACATTAAGAAATTTACTAAACAGAAAAAAAGGCAAAAGAAACCCTAGGGTAGCTAGTTATTCACTATCCATTTTTTAAGTTGGCGTTTTTTGATGTTTTAAATGCTTTATAAGCGTATTTCAGCTTGTATAGGTAAAAATCTAGAAATTTGATAAAGACATAGAGTGCACATAGTGCAAAAAATTAAACATGAGACGCCAGACACGTTGAGTTTTTTTGTCATTTAATCTGTACAGAGAAGATAAATAAATAGCTTCAGTTTCATGATAAGGGAGTTGGCGGAGCATACGCGTCAAATTAAGGAAAAATGAGCAAATTTAGTGCACTCAAAGTTGATATTCTTGTTTTTCTATATTTGTCTTTTAAGGAGAATTTTGACCAGGTTGAGATGAGTTTTTTGAGGAAAATTTGTACTTTACTGACTACACAATTTAATGTTAAGAATAGCTCTCTAACTCGCCTTTTAAGCTCAATAAATGCCTTTGTTAAACTAAGTTCTGTGCCCTTTTTTAGTTCTGTACAACCAACTATTCCATGAAATATAAGAATTGCACACAATTTAGCATATAATTCACATAATACCCTATATGGTTTTCCTTTTAGTTTATCAAGTCCTATATGGCTCTTATATAATTTAAATAATAATTCAATTTGCCATCTTACTCGGTAAATTGTTAATACTTGTTCAGCACTAATTTTACTTTTTGGAACATTAGTTATAAATATTGACCAATTCAATAACTTTTGATTCCTTTTGGAAGATGTATATCCATGTGATTTTGCTAATCTATTAGCCTTCCTTCTCCTGGCTATAGACTGTTCTTCAGTTAGCTTTTGACATATAATTCTTACTCTAATCTTTGCTTCTTTTCCCAATAATACCTCAGTTTCTAAAAATAGCTTACCCTCTAAACATTCCAGTAACTCCATTTTTTGATTTGTTTCTATATCATATATATTGGTATCAGATTTATAACGACTAATAAAATAAGCTCCTATTTCCTTAATCTGTTTAAAAGAACTTGGCACAAAATAACCAAGATCAGATATTAGCAAATCGTTACTTGATATATTACTCAAATGTTTCCTATACCCTTGATCTGACCTTATTCCCTCCGTTATATTTAATTGATCAAATGTCTGATTTAAGTAGTCGAAAACTAATTGCAACTTTATCCCGGACTTGGTATTACTTTCATAGCCGCTGTAGCTGGTACCATATCCTTTATACATATTCTCCATACTGTTAGGCAGGCTAATATAGCTACTATCCAATAACTTAACGCTTTTAAATTGCTGCAAGATTCTACAATCAATTTGCAGGGTATTTTTAAATAAAGCCATAGATTCATTATACATCCTTTTCATAAATTCCACTGCCTCTTCAGTAAACCTCAAATCTAGACTCTGTTTTGTTATTATTACAGATGCTTCGTTTAATAATTGGCACATTGTATCTATGCTGCAGTTTGCAACTCCTATATTACCCAAAATTATAGCTTTTATGAATGATGAACCACTCAATTTTCTCTTCCTTTTTATAAATCCTGTTTCAATTGATACTTCATTTGCTCTTTCATTGAAAAATTTGTTTAGGTAATTTGATAAGCAAGTTATTTTATTCATCATTAGTTCTCTCACTAAAATATATCCGAGAGAACTTATATCTTCTTATCCTATCTTCTTCATACCTTTATTTTCTTAACTTGACGCGTATGGTATCTACAACGATGTGGCGCTTTCTACCCTTTACTTTCTTGCCAGCATCATATCCTCTGGATCCCCTTTTTGAGTAGTTTTTACTGATTGGCTATCTATTATTCCCACTGATGGAGTTTCATTCTTACCAATTATCTCTCTTACTTTTTTAACTAGAAAATCATGAATCTCTTGCCATATTCCACTTTTTTTCAATCGCTAATTACAACTATACACTGTTTTCCATGGTGGAAAATCTTTAGGCAGTTGTCTCCATTGACATCCTGTTCTCATCATATAGCGGATTGCGTTAATAATTGTTCTAATACTATGTTTTCTTGGTCTACCGGTCTTTTTAGGTTCAAAATATAGCTCTATTATCTTCCATTCTTTGTCACTTATATCGCTTGGGTACATTTAAAATATATCTTATAACACACTTCTTAACTCCTTTCTACTTAGTTTGAAGACAGGCTCTAATAGAGAGAGGATTTTTTTATTTTCTCATTCTTCTCATTTTCCTCTCTAACAATTTTTTTTCCGCTTAATATGTCCTTTATTTCATCTCCTGTTAAAGTTTCAAACTCCAGTAGATTTTCGGCAATGAGATCTAAGCCTTTCTTATGCTTGGTCAAAATGTCTTTCGCTTTTTCATAGCAAGAAGACACAACTTTCTTCACTTCTTCATCTATAAGTTTTAACGTATCTTCAGAAATTATCTCAGAACCATGCATAGTTTGTTCGCGATTGTGATAGATCGGACCTATTTTGTCGCTCATTCCCCATTTTGTTACCATAGAACGTGATAAATCTGATGCTAGTTTTATATCTGAAGATGCGCCGCTTGTGACTTTATCATAGCCAAAAATTAGCTCTTCTGCCACACGTCCACCCATTGCAACAGTTATATCTGCTAGCATCTTTTCTCTTGTGAAGGACACTCTATCTGCTTCTGGTAGTCTCATAACTAAACCGAGTGCCCTACCGCGTGGAATAATTGTTGCTTTGTGTATAGGATCAGAAGCAGGCATATTAACAGCAATCATCGCATGGCCAGCTTCATGGTATGCAGTCAGTCTCTTTTCCTCTTCTGTCATAATGAGAGATCGCCTTTCCACACCCATCATCACTTTATCACGTGCATATTCGAAATCATCCATGGTAACAATCTTCTTGTTTCTTCTTGCAGCAATAAGCGCAGATTCGTTCACTAAATTTGCTAAATCAGCCCCTGAAAAACCAGGTGTTCCTCTTGCAACTGTTTTCACATTTACATCAGGGGCCATTGATATTTTCTTTATATGCGTATTTAATATTTTCTCGCGCCCATTTATATCGGGTAAAGAAATAGTAATCTGCCGGTCAAAACGACCAGGCCTAAGCAGTGCTGGATCTAAGACATCCGGACGGTTAGTCGCAGCAATTATTATTACGCCCTCATTAGACTCAAAGCCATCCATCTCAACTAATAACTGATTTAATGTTTGTTCTCTTTCGTCATTACCACCACCAAGACCAATGCCACGATGTCTACCCACCGCATCTATCTCATCTATAAAAATTATACAAGGAGCATTTTTCTTGCCTTGATCAAACATATCACGAACACGGCTCGCACCAACACCAACAAACATCTCAACAAAATCAGATCCAGAAATGCTAAAGAATGGCACATTAGCTTCTCCTGCAATTGCACGAGCAAGTAAAGTTTTACCAGTTCCAGGAGAGCCAATTAAAAGGCACCCTTTTGGTATTTTTCCACCTAATATTTGAAATTTTTGCCTTTGTTTAAGGAAATCAACGATTTCTACTAGCTCTTCTTTTGCTTCATCAATTCCGGCAACATCATCAAATGTTACTTTTTTCCCACTAGTCATGAGTCTAGCCCTTGACTTGCCAAAGCTTATAGTTCTGTTGCCCCCCGCTTGTGTTTGTTTAAGAAAGAATAGCAAAAAGCCAATAAAGATAAATGTTGGGACCCATGAGATAAGTAATCCACCAATTACGCTCATGGCAGAATCTCCAGTTGAAAAGGAGAATCTCACTTTTCTATCATGTAAATTTTTTATTAGGTCGCTATATATAACACCGCTTGAGTTGAAACTTGAACCATCCCTAAACTTGCCCTCAATGCTCTGGTTTTTTATGACAATATTTTCTACATCATTGTCTTCTAGTCTAGTTAAAAATTCCGAAAAAGGTATGGTTGTTTTACTTCTACCTACATTTCCGCTGAACTGAATATAAGCAACTAAAATAAGAACAATAATTACTAACCAGATCAATAAGCCTTCTAAAAATTTTTTCATTTCTATTTCTAACTAAGTACTAATCAAGCTTACCAAATTTTGTTTTATTGTGCTATTAATAATGCATTGAACCTTATCGTCATTGGTATTTTTTTCGTTATAATTTACATCAGGATAAGCAAGCACCTTTCTATCTTTTTGTACTATAGGCAAAGAGTAGAAAACTTCAGGGCAGCAGTTGTAATCCTTCAGAAATTCAGGAACTTTTTGTGTTTTTTTTAATGGAGCGATGATAACTGAACATTCCTGATTTCCGAGTATTGTGCAGCTAAATCTGTTATCCCATTGAGTAGGTTCATTTAAAGGTAGGTTTACGGTAATTTCTTGTATCTTTGACGATTCTCTAATTATTAAGATATTTTCTCCATATTTTCTTATTTTGCACCCAGAAAGTGTACAGTTAACATTACTATCCTTTTGCAATATTTTATTAAATATCGCAATAAGGCTATTGTACCTTGGTTTATAATGTTTACTGGCAATTGCCATTATAGAGTAAAGAAGAAGCCTCAAGGCTATTTCCTCTGGCAATTGATAAAATTCACTTAGTTTAATTTCAATATAACCAAGATCATGAACATTAACACAGTCATTAAATGCAAGGCGTGTGTAGTGCATCAACGCTTTTGCAGCTCTTTTCATATGAAGGGCTGTGAGGCATATTCGCTCTGTTAAAATCTCTTGATTGTCACTTGCTTTAAGTAAGCTACGGTATAAAGTTCGCCTGTATTTTAAGTCGTAGTTGCTTCTATCTTCGATCCATTTTAACCGGTGAAGCTTAGCGTACTTTTCTATTTCACTACGACTAAAATTTAACAATGGCCTAAATATATAAATACCATTTAAGAAAGATTTGTAATCCATTGATGATAATCCATCTACGCCACTACCTCGCTCCAATCTTAATAAGAACGTTTCTGCTTGATCATCTTTGTGATGAGCAACGAGCAAACATTTAACATTATTGTTTTTACACCACTCTGCTAGTAACTTATATCGTGCTTTTCGTGCCTGTAATTGAATATTACCTTTAATATTTTGCTTCTCCCAATTTAATATGAATGATTCCTTTGCTCCAAGTTCTTTTGCATAACTTATAACAAAATCAGCTTCTTTTTGAGACTCTGAACGTAACCCATGATTTACTGTTAATGCTATAGGAAGTGAAAGCTTGTTTTTTTTTGCCCAGTTAGTCATTAAGTGCAGTAAGACTATACTATCTACACCACCTGATACTGCAACTGTGATTTGGTTATAGAAAGCAAAGCTATTAGCTATATTTTGAAATAATAACTCTAATTTCATTATGTTTCTTGATGACAAGATAGTCTCTACGTCATACAGCGACTTATTTGTGGTATATATAGATCCCGCTAACAAGCAGCGGAATTGCTCTCTTTTGTCATCCCAGTGCTTGACACTGGGATCCAGGTTTTAATGCAAGAAACTATTTCTTTATTCCAGAAAATGAAAATTCCACTCTACGATTTTTAGCATGCTCTTTTTCATATTTAGAATTTCTAGAATCATCTTTTACATTAACCAAAGGCTCAGTTTCACCCTTAGAAGCAGTTTTTATTCTGTTTTCTATGTAGGGTGTACAACTAACCATAAATTTTTTAGCTGCATCTGCCCTTCTAGCGCCTAGCGCAAGATTATATTCATGAGAACCACGGTTGTCAGTATGACCAGTTAAAGTAACCTTCGCGTCAGGGTTATCTTGTAACACCTCCATTACGTCAAGTAATACATCTGCGCTTACTTCAGTAATACTAGATTCATCATAACCAAAGAAAACTCTTTTATCACCTATCTGCTTAACAACAGAATTCATTTTATTTGTTGTATTTGCTCCTTTTTTTGGGCAAGAACTTACACCAGTAAGTAGTAAACAAAAACAGCACATTATAACCAGTCTACTCCACATTACTAAACCTCCATAAATTTTAAAATAGTGCGTAACTTTAATTTCAGTAGCTAATAATCTCTCCATATTGTAATATAGTCAAGAGAAATAAAATACTAAATACTTTTTCTATACCCTTACAATTAATTTTCTTATAATATGCTGGACTCTGAGTAGAAAAATCCAATAAAGGAATAAAAAGTACAATTTTTTATTGTACTTTAAGCAAATATACTTTTAACTTTATTATTAATCTATTACGATATTAAACAGATGTTTTCTAAAACAATGAACAAATTATGAAATCTTATAAGTTTTTAGAGGAAGTATTATATAGGGTAAAGAATATCGAAAATACGCTAAAAGTACTAAACCAAAGCCAATTGAATATAGAGGACAAAGTTGAACAAATGAGTCTTCTAGAAGAAATCAGACATGAAATTATCTCTCATGACGCAATAAAGGAATCATTAGCAGATGCTCTTGGTAACAAAAAAAGTGCAAATACTCAGCAGCTAAAGTTAATAGAGAGAATACATAAAAGCAACAGTGCTGTTCCTATTGATTTAGTAAAGTCTTTATCCAAAGCTAAGGTTGAATGCCAAAATTTATGGAAACTATCTCATTCTGAAACCAGTAACTTAGAAAAACTAAAAGAACGTTTTACTGATTTAATCACACTCATTCGCGAAGTAGCTTCTATAAAATCGCAGCAATTAAAATGCTCAAAATACGACTCACTGCTTGCTGACTATGACTCTGATATCACAGAAAAAAATATAAGGGAAGTATTCCCCAAGGTAGGCAAGTTTTTTAGCGAAAGTGTGGATGAAATAATTGAAAAGCAGAAAAAGGATAAGGTTACTAATATACAAAGAGTTGCTACTCAGAAGCAGATTGAACTTGGCTCGTTATGTTTACAGCAAATGGGTATTGCACTAAATGAGATTCGTACTTCTTATTACTACCCTATAGATTATGATGAATCTGATTTTTGTTATGGTTTATTTTCACTTTTACGGCATAGTGGATATGCGATTTATCAAAAATGTTTAGCGCAAAATTCTATAAGTAGCCCAATTACGAGACATGTTATGTATGAAACTCAAGGGTTATTCATGGAAAGGATGATTGGAACATCCAGAGAATTTATTGAGTTCATTCAACCACACATAAAAGAGAAATTTGCTATAAAAAGCAAAACTAATAGCAGTGTTGAAAATTTGCACTTGGTTTTCAATGAGATAAACCTTTCCTCTTCTTTAAAGAACGCAGATGAATTTAGTCTGTTAGCTCATATTATGTTGAGAACTAGGTTAGAACAGGATATAATAAATGGTACACTGGAAGTTAAGGATCTGCACGATGCGTGGCTGGAAGGTATGAAGCACTATAAAATTCCAGTAAAAGCTAAAAATGAGCTGGACATTTATTTTCAAGATGAATATTGGGCAAGCGGTGTTATGGGCTACTTTCCTATAAAAATTATTGCTTTAATTGCTGCTGTGCAGATTTTCTCTTTCGTTAAAAAGAATCATTACGAATCATTAAGTGCTATAATAAAAGGAGATTTTAGTTTACTTATCAGTTGGTTATCTCAAAATATATACAGTGCAAAGTGTGGCCTGGAACTGCTAAAAAAAGTAACAGGCAAGGGTTTAGACGTTGAGTGTGTTACTTACTACCTATCTGAAAAGTATAATTTGTCTCAATAAATGGTTTTCTTGAGTTATGTATGAATTTTGTTCGAAAATTAACCGGAAAGTTTTATAGCCTTTTTACTTTCAAAGGTTTGTTTGCTAGCGATATTGCCATAGACCTTGGTACTGCAAACACTTTAGTTTATCAGAAAAATCAGGGAATAGTGCTTGATGAGCCTTCAGTTGTAGCAAGAGTAAAAGAAAAAGGAAGCTACGTTCCTTATGCTTTTGGTAAAAAAGCTAAAATGATGCTTGGAAAAACGCCTGGAGAAATAGAGGCGATAAGGCCCTTAAAGGATGGAGTTATTGCTGATTTTAAAAGTGCGGAAGAAATGCTAAAATATTTCATACGCAGTGCAAACACAAAATTCACTGTTAATAAACCTAATATTATCATATGCGTTCCATCTGGATCCACGCCAGTTGAAAGGCGTGCTATACAAGATGCAGCAGAAAGTGCTGGTGCAAATGAAGTATTTTTGATTGAAGAACCAATGGCTGCAGCAATCGGAGCTGGGCTCCCAGTTACTGAACCTGAGGGTTCTATGATCGTTGATATAGGAGGCGGTACAACTGAAGTTGCAATTATTTCTTTAGGCGGAATTGTTTATTCACGTTCTGCTAGAGTAGGTGGCGATATTATGGATGAAGCAATAAAATCGTATATTCGTGAAAATCATAAGTTATTAATCGGTGAAACAACTGCTGAAAAAATTAAGAAAAACGTAGGTTCAGCAAGTCTGCCAGGTGAAAATAACAAAGAGGGAATGATAATTAAAGGCAGGGATTTAGTGAGTGGCATGCCAAAAGAAATGCTTTTATCAGAACATCAAGTTGCAGAAAGTTTAATAGAGCCTGTACATCAGATAATTTCTGCTATTAGGACTGCACTGGAGAGCACTCCACCTGAACTTTCTTCTGATATAGTCGATAGAGGAATAATTTTATCCGGTGGTGGTGGATTATTGCGTAACTTGGGCAAAGTTATCAGTGAAACAACAAAATTACCAGTTCGTGTTGCAGATGACCCACTTTGTTGTGTTGCCTTGGGTAGTGGAAAAGTGCTTGAAAACATGGATTATTTTGGCCATGTTTTATTCAAGCAAGATTAAATTGTTTTTGAAGGTAGTTTATCGAATTGTTTTGATGGAATTATGTAATATAAATGAGATCCCAGTGTCACGCACCAAGTAATTTGAAGGCAACTTCCAGCAGGAAAGGGTGTCATCCGAGTAGCTGACACTGGGATCCAGGAAACTTGATTACAAATAAATATGCTGTTTTAATGAATTTGCATAAATAGACACTAGATTCCAGTGTCAGCTACTTTCATGACATCATCTACTATGTAAATTGCCCCCAAATCAAAACGTTTGCACAGTTGTATGTTGGAATGACACAAGATTTGCGTTTATAAATTAAGGCGATTATGCTAAAAGAATTTGAAATTGAACCTTTGTTAAAAGATAAAGCTCCGCACCAAACCAAGGCTATTGTTGCAATGTCCGGAGGAGTTGATAGCTCCGTTGCTGCAGCACTGCTGTATAACCTTGGGTACGAAGTGATAGGTGTGACTCTTCAGCTATATGGCACTGATGGCAATGCTAATGCGAGAAAAGGTGCATGTTGTGCTGGACAGGATATTTACGACGCTAAGCGCGTGGCTGAAAGTGTTGGCTTTCCTCACTATATTTTAAACTACGAGGAAATATTCAAAAAGGAAGTAATAGAAAATTTTGCAAGTACCTATATGCGTGGGAAAACTCCCATACCATGCGTAAGATGTAACCAAACGGTAAAATTTCGTGATCTATTGCAAGTTACAAAAAATCTTGGTGCGGATGTGCTTGTAACAGGACATTACGTGAGAAGATTAGAAAAAAATGGTGAGGTAAAGTTGTGCAGAAGCATTGATAAAAGTAAAGATCAAAGCTATTTTCTATTTGCTACAACAAAGGAGCAGTTGAAGCTTTTGCGATTTCCACTAGGTGGGTTCTATAAAAGTGATATAAGAAAATTAGCAAAGTATTTCAGCTTACAAATTTCTGAAAAGCCGGACAGTCAAGATATATGCTTTGTTTCCGAAAGCTATAGTAAAACAATAGCTAAATTAGCTCCACAATCTGTACAGAAAGGTAAAATAGTGGATGTAAATGGAAAAGTGCTAGGTGAGCACAGTGGCATAGTAAATTTCACAGTGGGGCAAAGAAAGGGCTTGGGCATCGCACACAATGAGCCTCTTTACGTGATAAAAATTAATACAGAAAATAATGAGGTTATAGTAGGTCCGATCAACGCATTAATGCAAAAAAAAATATTGATCAAAGAGTTAAATTGGTTAGAACAACCAAAGGAAGGTATGGAAGTAACTGTGAAGCTGAGATCATCACATGCGGGAAGTTTAGCAACAATACATTCAACTGACGAAAAAAATAAAGCCTGTGTCATTTTAAACGACGATTACTTTGGCATCAGTCCAGGTCAAGCCTGTGTAGCGTATAAAGATGAGCAAGTAATTGGCGGTGGATGGATATGCTCTTAACTAAGAGCCTGTCTTCAAACTCAAGAATGAGCTAATTTGTGAAGCATAATAGTGATCATATTAAAGAAGATGTTGTTTTTTGAAGTGAGAGGAGAATGCTCATAATCCTTACTCATACGTCTAAAATTGGAGAGCCAAGCAAAGGTTCTCTCAACAATCCAACGTTTGGGAATAACCTGAAATCCTGTATCAACTATTTTCTTGGTAATCGTCAATAAACATCCAGTTTCCAATAAGCAGAGGTTTTGCAATTTACCTGTGTATCCTTGATCAGCAAAAAACTTATGTAATGTTGGAGCTTTGCATTTGGCTTGAACAAAAAGATTTAGTGCACCATCAAGATCCTGAATGCTTGCACTTTGTACTTCAGCAGCAATTACAAGACCTACAGTATCTACAACGATGTGGCGCTTTCTACCCTTTACTTTCTTGCCAGCATCATATCCTCTGGATCCCCTTTTTGAGTAGTTTTTACTGATTGGCTATCTATTATTCCCACTGATGGAGTTTCATTCTTACCAATTATCTCTCTTACTTTTTTAACTAGAAAATCATGAATCTCTTGCCATATTCCACTTTTTTTCAATCGCGAATTACAACTATACACTGTTTTCCATGGTGGAAAATCTTTAGGCAGTTGTCTCCATTGACATCCTGTTCTCATCATATAGCGGATTGCGTTAATAATTGTTCTAATACTATGTTTTCTTGGTCTGCCGGTCTTTTTAGGTTCAAAATATAGCTCTATTATCTTCCATTCTTTGTCACTTATATCGCTTGGGTACATTTAAAATATACCTTATAACACACTTCTTAACTCCTTTCTACTTAGTTTGAAGACAGGCTCTAAGAATAATGGTGTGCTGCAGTAACAAACAAAGTAATGTTTGTTTTATTGAAGATGAAGGAAGGCCCTTCGAAATCGGGTTTCAGGAGCAGCCACCTTAAGTGGCTCTATTATAAGAGATAGGGTTAATTTTTCTATGAGCAGCTACAATTTAAAGACCTTGCTTCATCAATGTAATGGAACAAAACCTTTTTAGTAAGTTCAAAACCTTCTAAAGTCTCTCCTTCGCATCTTGCTGTAATGCAGTTTTGCGTATTTGATACCCTAAGAAGCCACCAACCTTTATTATCGGTTACTTTAACACCATCAAGATCTGAAAATACAATATTTTGCTTCTCTAGTGTTTTCTTTATTGATTCAATTATTTGAAATTTTTTCTCATCTTTCACTACAATCTTTACTTCATGAGTGATATATAACTTCGGTAAATCTTCAATCACCTGAGATAGGCTTTGGTTTTTCTTAAGCAAAATGTCAACTGCTTTAACAGCAGAATATAGCCCATCATCAAAACCTAGCTCAGAAAAGAAGAAGTGCCCGCTTAACTCACCAGCAAACTTTGCCTCTTCCTCTACCATCTTCTTCTTAACTAGTGAATGTCCAGTAGCACAGGTAATAACTTGCCCTCCTAACTTACTAACAAAATCATGCACCTTCATACTCATTTTTACGTTAGCAATAACTTTGCTTTCTGGATATTCCTCCAGCACTTCACGTGCAAAAATTATAAATAAATGGTCATTGGAAACAACGTTGCCTTTATTATCAATTAAGCGCACCCTATCGCTATCGCCATCTAGCGCAATGCCAAGATCACATCCATATTCCTTCACAATGTCAATTAATTGAGCGAGATTTTTTTCCTCTATGGGATCTGGATCATGCAGTGGAAATGCCCCATCTATAGAGTTATTGGTTACGATATGCGTATGACCAGGCAAGATCTTTTCAATATACCTTATAATTCCACTTGCTGGACTATTTCCACAATCCCAGGCTATTTTTAATTTCTGTGTAGTATTATTCTTCACTGCACTTTTTAATATGCGAATGTACTCACTATATATATTTATGTTAATTAAGCTTCCAATTCTTGTACTGTCTTTAATTGGATTGCTTATAATTTCCTTTATCTCTTGATCTGAGAAGACTTTTTTATTACTAAAAAATTTAAAGCCATTATATTCGCTGGGGTTATGAGAGGCAGTTATTATGATACCAAGATCCTCCTGTGTGATTTGTGTTGCAGCGTAGAGCATAGGTGAAGAGCATAGCCCAACGCGTATAACATTTACTCCAGATAAAGTTAAGCCCCTAATTAATTCTCTTTCTATACCCGGTGAATCTATTCTGCTGTCGTAGCCGACACAAACACTAGCTACGGTTTGGCCAAACTTTCTACCTATCTCGTACCCATCATTAATCTGCAAATCTTTGCCTACTATACCTCTAATATCGTATTTTCTTATAATGGTATTGTCCATACTGCACTGCTTAAGGAGTAACTACTATATAACATTTTGGCCAAATGCTCAAGTTTATTTATTCAGCAATTAGTTGACTTTTTAGAAAAATCTGCTAATATTATAGTACATTTCTAAAAGTGTAAAATTATGCCATGGGAGAACGAAAGTGTATTTATAGCTGAGGGTCAAAGTTTAGATGTAGATGAACAGAAGAAAAATGATATTCTAAGAGCCTGTCTTCAAACTAAGTAGAAAGGAGTTAAGAAGTGTGTTATAAGATATATTTTAAATGTACCCAAGCGATATAAGTAACAAAGAATGGAAGATAATAGAGCTATATTTTGAACCTAAAAAGACCGGTAGACCAAGAAAACATAGTATTAGAACAATTATTAACGCAATCCGCTATATGATGAGAACAGGATGTCAATGGAGACAACTGCCTAAAGATTTTCCACCATGGAAAACAGTGTATAGTTGTAATTAGCGATTGAAAAAAAGTGGAATATGGCAAGAGATTCATGATTTTCTAGTTAAAAAAGTAAGAGAGATAATTGGTAAGAATGAAACTCCATCAGTGGGAATAATAGATAGCCAATCAGTAAAAACTACTCAAAAAGGGGATCCAGAGGATATGATGCTGGCAAGAAAGTAAAGGGTAGAAAGCGCCACATCGTTGTAGATACTGTAGGTCTTGTAATTGCTGCTGAAGTACAAAGTGCAAGCATTCAGGATCTTGATGGTGCACTAAATCTTTTTGTTCAAGCCAAATGCAAAGCTCCAACATTACATAAGTTTTTTGCTGATCAAGGATACACAGGTAAATTGCAAAACCTCTGCTTATTGGAAACTGGATGTTTATTGACGATTACCAAGAAAATAGTTGATACAGGATTTCAGGTTATTCCCAAACGTTGGATTGTTGAGAGAACCTTTGCTTGGCTCTCCAATTTTAGACGTATGAGTAAGGATTATGAGCATTCTCCTCTCACTTCAAAAAACAACATCTTCTTTAATATGATCACTATTATGCTTCACAAATTAGCTCATTCTTGAGTTTGAAGACAGGCTCTAAGTGTCATTGAATCTTGCAACGATCTTCAGGATTTTATTAAAAGACTGGAGGAAGAAAATTTAATCTGGTACTTTATTGGTCCTTTACACAAAGATGAGGACATTACAGGACAGATAAATTTAAAGTGGGAAAAGGAGTTCCAAAAATTTGAGCAATCAATAGACGCAATGCATAAAGAACTTAAGTCGTCTCTGCCTAGTCAAAATTTCTTAGCGTATTCAACAACAGATAATGACTTCAAAATTAGATTTGAAAATGAAGAAAAACCAATAGAAATTAGCAATATTTTAAACGTGAATTCTGGATTAAGGAAGGAAGAAAGTATAGGAAATAGAAGGCTTTGTGGATTTGATGGAATAGGAAATGAGAGTAGAAAAGATATGAACCAAAAAATTAACAGGGGATCTATGGCGAGTGTGTTCAATTTCTAGTCTATTTTTTAGGTAACCAAAAACAGTCTCAATGATAGACCTTTTTCTCAGTAAAATCTTCTCATTTAGCGAAATCAATGTATTTTTCATACCTTTTTTCACCTTGGTAACAAGTTTCAAACCTCGGTCAAACAGCTTCTGAAAAAGCTCTTTTGCAATATAACCTTTGTCACCAAACAAAAGACCGATTAATTTTTCCGTCAGATTTGGCACAGGTATCCTATCATCAACATTGCCTTTTGTTAGCGTAAGTGCATGAATTTCAACATTTTCATTGATTACCATATGTAATTTGAAACCAAAAAACCAGCCGTAAGTGCTCTTGCTTAATTTTGCAATTCCAGCAAAAACTTTGTTTTTGGATATTCTTTTTGCATGACAAACTGCAATGGGAGTTGTGTCTATATATGAAATTCCAGTGTTTTCTGACTGTCCACAAAGCCAATGCAACAACATTGCTAAATGCCACAAAACCCTAGGCTTTAGAGCAACAAACCTGGTATATGAAGGTAACTTTGGAAACTCTGATTTGTAGAGCAACGTTAGGTAATGTAGATAGAAAGTTTTACACGGAGATTGTTGATATAGCAGGATTATTGTCATGATTTCGGAGTGCTCAATTTCCGTTGTTCTTGTGGGGTTTTTACCATTTGGCAGTAGTTTATCTGCAAAATTTTTCTCTATATCTCTGCAAAAATCATCGACCAAACAAAACAGTTTTGTTATATCTTCCATGGGTAACCTCATCTATTTTTTTATCACTGCTGAGTTTACCCTGTTTTCTTGCCTTTTCTATTCTCCTTTAATCCAGAATTCACGTTGTTAGTAATCTCCAAAATTGTTTGTACTATTGCTACCTTTTTTTGAGTCTAGTTTTTTTGAGTTTGTTATTTCTGCTTTCAACGCTGGAAGAAAGTGTTGGATGTAACACTCATAATCTTCTTTTTGTTTTTTCAGTGATTCTTTTAATTCATCTGGTGTTTTAGGACTGTTTCCTTGCTTGGACAGATTTATATGTTTTGCAATATCCTCCTCATTTTGTCGTGCTATTAACGTGAATTCTGGATTAAAGGAGAATAGAAAAGGCAAGAAAACAGGGTAAACTCAGCAGTGATAAAAAAATAGATGAGGTTACCCATGGAAGATATAACAAAACTGTTTTGTTTGGTCGATGATTTTTGCAGAGATATAGAGAAAAATTTTGCAGATAAACTACTGCCAAATGGTAAAAACCCCACAAGAACAACGGAAATTGAGCACTCCGAAATCATGACAATAATCCTGCTATATCAACAATCTCCGTGTAAAACTTTCTATCTACATTACCTAACGTTGCTCTACAAATCAGAGTTTCCAAAGTTACCTTCATATACCAGGTTTGTTGCTCTAAAGCCTAGGGTTTTGTGGCATTTAGCAATGTTGTTGCATTGGCTTTGTGGACAGTCAGAAAACACTGGAATTTCATATATAGACACAACTCCCATTGCAGTTTGTCATGCAAAAAGAATATCCAAAAACAAAGTTTTTGCTGGAATTGCAAAATTAAGCAAGAGCACTTACGGCTGGTTTTTTGGTTTCAAATTACATATGGTAATCAATGAAAATGTTGAAATTCATGCACTTACGCTAACAAAAGGCAATGTTGATGATAGGATACCTGTGCCAAATCTGACGGAAAAATTAATCGGTCTTTTGTTTGGTGACAAAGGTTATATTGCAAAAGAGCTTTTTCAGAAGCTGTTTGACCGAGGTTTGAAACTTGTTACCAAGGTGAAAAAAGGTATGAAAAATACATTGATTTCGCTAAATGAGAAGATTTTACTGAGAAAAAGGTCTATCATTGAGACTGTTTTTGGTTACCTAAAAAATAGACTAGAAATTGAACACACTCGCCATAGATCCCCTGTTAATTTTTTGGTTCATATCTTTTCTACTCTCATTTCCTATTCCATCAAATCCACAAAGCCTTCTATTTCCTATACTTTCTTCCTTCCTTAATCCAGAATTCACGTTTAAAGTTGAAGAATGTAGGCTCCAAACAGCAGATAGATTGATCCGCTTTCTTACAATTATGAGTATAATTGCATGGAGAATATTTTTTATCACATTGGTAGCTAGAACAAATCCGAATCTTTCTTGCACTGTCATACTGACTGATGACGAATGGAAGGTTTTATATACCAAAATGCTTAAGACAAAAAACTATCCTGAGACTCCACCACCTATAAGAGAAATTGTGAGGTGGGTGGCCAAGTTAGGAGGGTTTTTAGCTCGCAAAAATGACTTAGAACCAGGCCCTATAGCTTTGTGGAAGGGATGGAAACGTCTCTTTGATTTAGCAGAAGGATGGAGACTTGCTCATTCATTCTATACTTGTGGGTAATAGTAAGTCGCAGAACTGTGCATGAACCTCTCGATTTATACAGCTCCCATTATTCGGTACTTTGACTCCTATACTAACCTCCAGTGGTAGAAAGTATTCGGATTCCCTTCTCTCATTTTTCCTAGAAGTTGCCTTGCTAGTCTTTTTCCCAGTTTCCGATATTTCTTTCTTACCCACTTTTCTAGATGCCGCTCTATATTGTTAAGAAGTTTGTACATCTCCGTTCGGTAAAACCTGCCGTAATACTGACACCAGCCTCTGACTATTGGATTTACTTTCTTTGATATCTCCTCTAACTTCTTTCCTGTAAGTCGGTGTATTTTCCACGACCTTATGGTTGTAGTAATCTTCTTCTTGGCTTTATTGCTAATCGCAGGTATAAATGAGACAAAATAAGTTTCTATTTTGTTGTTTTTCGCTAACCTAGGTCTAAAAGTGTAGCCTAGGAAGTCAAAACTTTGTATTGGAAACTCACCTCTCCTGTTATCGTCCTTACAGTACACTATTTGCGTCTTTTCAGGATGTATTTTTAGCTTACATTTTGCCAGTCTTTCTTCGATTGCTACTCGCATAAAATCTGCCTGTTCCTTGGTTTTACAGTGTACTATCACATCGTCAACATACCTTTCAAATGGTACTGTTGGGTAGTTCTTTCTCGTCCATATATCAAAGACATGATGCATAAATATATTAGAGATGATTGGACTAACTGAACCTCCTTGCGGAACTCCCTTATCTCTAACTACCTTACTGCCATCTGCTTGCTGAATAGGGGCTTTCATCCACCTTTCAACGTACAGTGTGACCCATTTGCAGTCTGTATGTTTCTTGATAGCTTGTAATGCCAAGCCGTGGTCCAAATTGTCGAAAAACCCAGATATGTCAAGATCTATCGACCAATCGAACCTCCAGCATCTCTTGCGCGCTGTTTCTATCGCTCCCAATGCAGATTTATTTGGTCTATAACCATACGAATCTTTATGGAATTCTGGCTCCACCAACGGTTCAAGATACATTGTAGCAGCTGTTTGCGCTATCCAATCGGACACTGAAGGTACACATAAAATTCTTTGTCCCCATCCCGTACCTTTCGGTATTGCTACAGCTTTTACTGGCTCTGGAAAATAACTTCCTGATGACATTCGATTCCAAAGTTTGTACAGATTATCTTTTAGATTTTCCTCAAACTTTGTTATCGAAATCTCATCTACACCAGCGGCATCCTTATTTTTCGATACTTGTTTATAAGCTCTCCAAATAAGCTGCTTCGGTATATCAAAAGACTTTGTTTTATTCATTTACTCCTCCCTTTCGGTTGACAAATAATTAAAACTGAATAACTCAGCTCCTTTGCTCCATTTCCATTACAGAAACTTCTTCACTACTACGCGCCCCTGTTTTCCGCATTGGTACTCTCACCCTTGGTGTTTAGCTCCTTGGATTTCTCCCTTATCATCGTAACGACAGGTTCCCGTAGTTCTACACAATAGCCAAAAATAGATTCGCGCCACCTCTATGCCGGACACTACCTATCCAGTAAACAAGCTCCCGATAGATTTATCCTAAGTGTGTAGAAAGCACTTAGTTTTAATGTCGTTCATGGAAATTTCGACACTTCTTCAGTGGTTCATTTTCATTCGCCTTCCTATTTCATACATGACGCATAATTGCGCCTTTTCCATAACGCTCACTACCTTGACTCTTGACCAAAGCAGCTTATGGTAGTTTGAAGCCTGCTCTTGTAAACCGGCTCCGAGGGGCCCTCCCTCATCTATTGCGTAGCTTTTGCACTAGCTTGTTCTATACAAACATCCTTTGCATCTCTACGGCACACTATTACATTTTTCATTTCTAATTCAAAACGCACTTTTGCCACCACTTTGTAACCTATACTCTGAATACAGCTAACTCACAAACACTAATTATTGATTAATAATGGTGATATGTAAATATAGTTATAAAATAATTGTTACACTTGAATTTCTTCCTGGTTTCTGTTGTCATCATAACATTAAAAACACTTTAAGAAAGCTGCTTAGTTAAATTAACTTGGACAAGTAAATAGCAGTTTTGCAGCCTGTTTTTATGAATGAAGATAAAATGTTGTAGCCAAATGCGCTTTCAGCATTGTGCTGAATTGCAATATCTCTGTGTTCTAGCTCCTCATCGCGGAATTTACTTATAGTTTCTCTTAATTCCCCATCTTCTAAATGTGAAACTTGCTCTTTGTAGTGCTCCCCTATAACTTCTTCAACTGCAGCAGTGCAAGCCATAGCAGCTTTTTTGCCCATAATGGCAGTTGCAACGCCAAGTGACACTCCTAAAACACGCCAAACTGGCAACAAAACAGTAGGACGAACTTTTTGCTCTTTGATTTTCTCATTAAAATAGTGAAAATGCTTTTTTTCCTGCTCTTCCATTTCAATTATTTCATTGATTATAGAAGATTTTTTAAGAATAAATTTTTGACCAGAATAAATGCAAATAGCTCCATATTCCCCAGCATGATTTACTCTAATTGCCTGTTGCAAGAACTGATTGTTGCTGTACCTTAAATTATTTAGATTTCTTTCTTTCTCCACAATACACCTTACCTGATACGAACAGAGCTACTATGAGATAAATTAAATTCCATGTTGCTAAAGAAACACCTAGAACATAATGAGGTCTGTCACAAGATGGAGAGTAATTAGGGTTTAGTAGATTATTTCTGAGCTCTTCTATGCTAACGTTACCACTTGCTTGCTCTGTACAACCTAAAACATCATGAAATAAGTGGAGTTCAAGACCTACATGATAAAAAGATATTACTGCACCTATGAGGTAGCTGCAAAACATTGCATAGATTAGAATTTTGTTGTCTTTAAGCATGCATACTACTGCAAGTAACCCTGCAACATAGTAAACTACCCGCTCGTATGTACATAACTTGCATGGCAGCATGTTGAAAAAATATTCTAGCACATATGCAAAAATTAGAGCAAAAGCACTTGATAGCAGAAAGATTGTAGGAATTCTGGAGTTATTACACACGACTTTAAGTAAATTATTATAAAGACCCCTGAAAGTATAAAGCAGAGTATTCATTTTGCATAGGGATTTTTATTTTTTTTCAAAAGTAATCTGACTGGCACACCATCTACGAAGAAATTTTTTCTAAGGTCATTAATTAAATAGCGTTTGTAACTTTCATCAACACTTTCAGGTATGTTACATATCAAAGAAAAAGCTGGAGGTTTAGTACCAATTTGAGCGATATACTTCATTTTAACTGCTTTGCCTTTTACAAGCGGGTGAGAGTGCCTATCTAAAGCATTAATTAGCCACTTATTCAGTTTTGCAGTGCTGACTTTCTTGTTCAAAGATTCACTCACTTCAAGACACTTATCTATCACATCACCGCAGCGCATGCCTTTTAACGCAGAAACTGTTATAGTTGGCACTTCCAAGAATAACCGAGTCACTTCCTGTTGTTTGACAAATTTTATTAACTTACTTCTGTCATCCTTACCTATTAAATCCCACTTATTTAAAACAACAATAATCCCTTTCCCTCCCTTAATTGCAGCTTCACCAATTGATAAATCCTGCTGCTCAATACCAACTAGGGAGTCTAGCATTAAAACTACCACATGAGAGCGCTTGATTGATTCCAAGCTTTTCTCAACAAATCTTGATTCTAAGCCATCTACAACATTCGCCTTTCTTCGAATTCCTGCAGTATCAATGAGAGTAATTAGCTCCCCATTATGATCGTATACAATATCTACAGAATCACGTGTGGTGCCTGGCTCTGAACTTGTTATTAGTCTGTTTTCTGCAAGTAAACCATTTAAAAAAGTTGACTTTCCAACATTCGGACGGCCGATGATTGCGATCCTCAGCCTACTCAGTTCATTATTAGGTAACTCAGTGTTCTCGTTAAAATTTTCAATAACACCAGCTAATACATCATAAAGATCAACCATGCCAAGATTATGCTCGGCAGAGATATACACCGGGCCAAAAAAATCAAAAAACTGCAAATAATCAACATTTTCGGATTTATGACTCTCACATTTATTTGCTATGAGGATTACAGGTTTACTCATTTTTCTCTTTAGCCACTTTGCAAATTCTTTGTTTCGCTCATTTTGCACTTTTGCATCAACAAGAAAGAAAATGATGTTTGAATTGGATAGAGAAAATTCTATTTGTTCAATAACTTGTAGTGAAAAATTAGTTTGGTCGTTCCACCCTCCTGTATCTATAACTTTAAACTCTAAATCGCTAATTCTGCCTATTCCTTCTCTTCTATCTCGTGTAACCCCTGGAATATTGCTGACCACCGCTGCTTTTCTTCCCACCAATCTATTAAAAAGAGTTGATTTACCAGCATTTGGTAGGCCTACTATAGCGATTTTTAGCATAATTCAAGGGCATTTTCTATGTAAAGTAAATTATAATCAAAATTTTTCAATTTAACTATTGACTTTATAGATCACGCGAGCATAATACAACTAGAATTTCTTGTTTTATTATGTCAAGTGGGGGATATATGGTAGGTCAAGGTATACAAAAGCATAATCCAGATTTGATAGATGAGGGGTATATTGCTAGTTCTCCTACTCCTACTAATTTTGAAGATGGTGCCATAGATGAGCCTGAGGATGAAGGTACATCTGATCACAATGTACCAAATAAAACGCCTATAGATGAACGATATACTAGTTTTATAGGTGTTTTACAAATGAGCCTGAGGATGAATCTGATCGCAATATATTAAATAAAGCTTTTATAGAAGATGATAAAGATACACCTGATCACATATTAAATAAAACGTTTATAATAGAAAATGAAGATGAACTTGAAGATTTAGAAGTAACGGGCGCGCCTCAACCAGACATAGCAATATATAAACAAGTTGATGAATGTGTACGAAAAAATACCTTAAGTACATTATTGAATACAAGATGTCAAACTAACACCTCACACTTGTATAGCAATGAAACAGTCGCAGAGGGAATAATAAAGAAATCGCTAGAACTCATAGCACTTAGAGAAGATAAAAAGATCCTATTTGGTATGCCATGTAATGTGTTCTCTGAGAATACATCATTGATAGATCATTTGGTGCGGAGTTTAAATGCCATAAAAATAGAAGAGTTATCCACTTATGAAAGAGATCAACTAGACCTTCTTTTGTCAAAAGTATTCGACCTAGTTTCAACAGGCATTTATATGAGTGAGGAAGCTTTGAAACTCTTACCAACAGATCTGCTAGAGAAACGTAACAATTATCTATCAAATCTAAAACAAATTGTATGTGATAGCATTGAAAACGATAAAAAAGATGGCGTTATACTGGAAAGAGATAATGGACTTTATTGTATACAATGTCCAGAGGAAAGCGTTATCACTCCTGCAAAATTTCTGAGTAATCCAGAATTTCAAAATTTAGATGGAGCATTAAAGATTGGGGAAGGAGATGATGTAATACGAATACAAGATGGAAAATATCATGATATAAAGGGCAGATTCCAGATGACTTTTCCAATAAGCAACAGTGAAAAGATTGTGATAACCTTATCTTCTGAAAAAGCTGACAAGCCCGAAAATGCCTCAAGCTTTGGCAAAATAATGGTGCATATGGATGATAAAAGTTGTGAAATCTTCTCAAAGTATCTTGAAAAGCTAGAAAAAGAACCTCGTATAAGCAAGGTTGTTGAAGCTGCTAAAAGTTTTGTCGAAGAGAAAAACGGAAAACAAAGTGAGCCATTTAGTGTTCTGGAAGAAGTTAGTATATTAAAGCGTTCTCATTGTAATCACCAACATCAAGGTTAAAGTTTTAATAATTGTTATACACATACACTATTGCCACATGCAATAGTGTATGTGTATAGTAGTAGAGTTTGTAAGCTTAATAAAGTCTACAACTAATTTAAAAACTACTTTATCGTATGCAAGGCTTTAAAATACTAGAAAATCTAAAAATCAAAGCACTAGAAGCTGAAAAAGGAGGCGGTTCTAACAGAATCAATAAACAACATGAAAAAGGGAAATTAACTGCTAGAGAAAGGCTCAGTATATTGCTTGATGAAAATTCGTTTGAGGAATACGATAAATTCGTGAAGCATCACGCAACTGATTTTGGCATGCAAAATGCTAATTTTTTAGGTGATGGAGTAGTGATTGGTCATGGTACTATTTATGGCAGAAAAGTTTTCGTTTACTCGCAAGATTTTACTGTCTTTGGTGGGTCACTTGGTGCGTCACATGCAAAAAAAATATGCAAAATTATGGATATGGCAATTAATGCCAGGGTTCCAATTATCGGACTAAATGACTCTGGTGGAGCCAGAATTCAGGAGGGAGTAAATTCCCTTGCTGGTTATGGAGAAATTTTCCGAAGAAACGTAAATGCATCGGGCGTTATACCACAAATCTCTTTAATCATGGGTCCATGTGCAGGTGGTGCAGTTTATTCCCCAGCATTAACTGACTTTACTTTCATGGTGAAAAACAGTTCATATATGTTTATAACCGGGCCAGATGTAGTAAAAAAGGTTACCTACGAAGATGTAAGTTTCGAAGACCTTGGTGGAGCAAAAATTCATACAAGCAAAACAGGAATAGCGGATTTTGCATTCAATAATGATGTTGAAATGCTGCTAAAAATGCGTGAATTCTTTACTTTCTTACCAGCAAATAATCAAGAATCACCGAAACCTGAATCAACCTGTGATTCAGTTAATGATATTGATGAATCTTTAAATACTCTGATTCCTAGCAATCCTAATACTCCTTATGATATGTATGAACTTATTGAAAAGGTGTGCGATGAGAAGAAATTCTTTGAACTAAAACCTGATTTTGCTCGTAATATTATAATTGGTTTTAGTAGGATTGGAGAAAATACTGTTGGTATTGTTGCAAATCAACCTATACACCTTGCAGGATGTTTGGATATTGATTCTTCAAGAAAAGCTGCAAGATTTGTAAGGTTTTGTGACGCATTTAACATTCCGATCATCACACTTATTGATGTTCCGGGGTTTTTACCTGGTACAAACCAAGAATACAATAATATAATACAACACGGAGCGAAACTGCTTTACGCTTACGCTGAAGCGACTGTGCCGAAAATTAGTCTTATCACTAGAAAAGCGTATGGTGGTGCATATATCGTTATGAACTCGAAACATTTAAAAGGTGACATAAATTATGCTTGGCCAACTGCTGAAATAGCTGTAATGGGCCCTGAAAGTGCAGTTGAAATTATATTTAGGCATGAAAAAGACCAGCAAACGTTAATCAAAGAATATAAAGAGAAATTTGCTAATCCATTTTTTGCTGCATCACATGGATACATTGATGACATTATAGTGCCAAGTAAAACAAGGCATCACTTTCACAAAGCATTAGAGCTACTCAAAAACAAGAAAGTAGAAAGGATATGGAAAAAGCATGATAACCTGCCTCTGTAACTTTCTTTTAAGCCTTGCTTGCAAGTTATGCAATATTATAAGTGTAATCAGTGTGCCGTTACCAAGACTCGAACTTGGGACCTCGTCATTACCAATGGCGTGCTCTACCACCTGAGCTACAACGGCAAGTTTATATATTATGATAATGAATAATACAAAAAGGAATAAGGAAAAAGAAGAGGAGAAAAAAAGATTAGCGAAAGCTTTAAAGCAAAATATTTTGAAAAGAAAAAAGCAGCAACAGAGTAGACAAGATGCCAGAACTACCAGAAGTAGAAATAATCTCTAACTTCTTGCTTGATAAAATTAAAAACAAGCAAATTAGCAATGTTATAGTTAATAATTGGAATTTACGTGCCCCAATAACAAAAAATATTGATGATATGCTAAAGGGCAAAGTCATACGCAACATCAAGCGTAGAGGTAAGTATACGATCTGGAATACAGATGGTAGTATGGCTGTAATCATACATCTTGGCATGAGCGGAAAGCTTATATATGCTGACCACGATCAAGTGCAGAATAAGCACGATCACGTGGTATTTTTATTTTCCGACAATACTTCAATAATCTTTAATGATCCAAGAAGATTTGGATTAGTTATTATTTTAAGCGAAGAACAAGAAATAAATTTTTTTGATGGTTTTGGAATAGAGCCCCTCACGGATGAATTCAGTGGAGACTATTTACAGGAATTGCTGAAAAACAAAAAAGTGAATATCAAATCAGCATTAATGGACAATAAATTAATAGTTGGCGTAGGCAACATATATGCTTCTGAAAGTTTGTTTAGAGCCCGCATATCACCACTCAGGTCAGCAAAAGACTTGATCTATAGAGAGTGCGAAAAACTTGCTGCTGAAATAAAAAATACTCTGAGTGATGCAATTGCTGCAGGCGGTTCAACACTGAAAGATTATGCACAGCCATCTGGATCTGCTGGATACTTTCAAAATAACTTTTACGTATATGGTAAAGTTCAAAAACCTTGCAAGATCTGCAACAATATCATAACACTTATACGACAAAATGGCCGTAGCACTTATTTTTGCAATGCGTGCCAGAATTAAGATTTTATTTTTAGATATGACATTCTCACCTGAAAAAGATCCGTTTGATTTGTTTTCAAAGTGGTATAAAGCAGTACTTAATTCTTCATCAACTGCAATGACGCTAGCAACTTGTAGCAAAGACTGTATTCCATCTGCAAGAGTAGTATTACTAAAGGAATATAGTAAAGAAGGTTTTGTGTTTTTCACTAACGTAAACAGTAAAAAAGGGAAAGAATTGACTGAGAACCCCAAAGCTGCATTAGTGTTTCATTGGATAGAATTTGCTAGGCAAGTGCGAATTGAAGGAGATGTTAAACTTCTAAACGATGAAAGAACTGACAAATACTTCTCTTCTCGAGCGCGCGATAGTCAAATTAGTGCATGGTGCTCAAAACAATCGAGCGTTCTGAAAAATTGGCAAGATTTTGAGCAAGCCATCAAATTGAAGGAGAAGGAATTTTACAATACACAAGTTCCTCGTCCTGATTTTTGGGTGGGATTTTGTGTAATCCCAAAAGTAATTGAATTTTGGCAAGAAGGTGAATATAGGAGACACACTAGGTTTAGATATACTCTTATTGAAGAAAGCAATTGGAAAATAGAGCAGCTGTATCCTTAACTACATTCATAGCTCAAGACCCTTCTTATTGAGAATTAGCATAAGAAAAATGGTATTTCGGTGATAGGCAAGGAATTAAAGAAAGTTCTTCCTTTAATTTGAGTATTGTAGCTAACAAAGGTAAGATTTCCTCTTCTGTCATACCAGTGCTTGACACATGAACATTGTGATTTGTAGGTAATTTGCGTAGCAGAGGATGTCATGCCAGTGCGTGACACTGGCATCTAGGATCATCAAAAACGCTGCATTTTAAGACAAAATTAGCTACTTTTAACGTGAATTCTGGATTAAAGGAGAATAGAAGAGGCAAGAAAACAGGGTAAACTCAGCAGTGATAAAAAAATAGATGAGGTTACCCATGGAAGATATAACAAAACTGTTTTGTTTGGTCGATGATTTTTGCAGAGATATAGAGAAAAATTTTGCAGATAAACTACTGCCAAATGGTAAAAACCCCACAAGAACAACGGAAATTGAGCACTCCGAAATCATGACAATAATCCTGCTATATCAACAATCTCCGTGTAAAACTTTCTATCTACATTACCTAACGTTGCTCTACAAATCAGAGTTTCCAAAGTTACCTTCATATACCAGGTTTGTTGCTCTAAAGCCTAGGGTTTTGTGGCATTTAGCAATGTTGTTGCATTGGCTTTGTGGACAGTCAGAAAACACTGGAATTTCATATATAGACACAACTCCCATTGCAGTTTGTCATGCAAAAAGAATATCCAAAAACAAAGTTTTTGCTGGAATTGCAAAATTAAGCAAGAGCACTTACGGCTGGTTTTTTGGTTTCAAATTACATATGGTAATCAATGAAAATGTTGAAATTCATGCACTTACGCTAACAAAAGGCAATGTTGATGATAGGATACCTGTGCCAAATCTGACGGAAAAATTAATCGGTCTTTTGTTTGGTGACAAAGGTTATATTGCAAAAGAGCTTTTTCAGAAGCTGTTTGACCGAGGTTTGAAACTTGTTACCAAGGTGAAAAAAGGTATGAAAAATACATTGATTTCGCTAAATGAGAAGATTTTACTGAGAAAAAGGTCTATCATTGAGACTGTTTTTGGTTACCTAAAAAATAGACTAGAAATTGAACACACTCGCCATAGATCCCCTGTTAATTTTTTGGTTCATATCTTTTCTACTCTCATTTCCTATTCCATCAAATCCACAAAGCCTTCTATTTCCTATACTTTCTTCCTTCCTTAATCCAGAATTCGCGTTTTGAATACAAAAAATACGATTCACAGTATTCGAACGTTTCAGATGAATATAAATTCATCAGTTTAAATTGTGCGAAAAAAGAATGTAATCCAAATCTTTGGGAATTATTTAGTCATCGACCATCGTTTTTTATTACAGAAGAATCTCCTGAACCAGGCTCTCCAGGTCACTATTCAGTTGCCGTGTTCGAATTCATAAGTGGTAAAAAAGGTAGGAAAATGGCTACATTAATTGATGAATTTGGCTCTTTCAATAAAGAGGGTAAGTTTCAGTATTGTGATTACCATACAAAAGCAGAGTATGGTGTTTATGATTCTTCTGAGATTAATCTAAAAGAAATGTATACATGGACAGATGCAAATAGCGAATTTTGTTTTGCAGAAGATGACAATATAACTCTTCATACTATTCCAGAGTTATTGTAATTATACGCACCAAATTAGGAAAGAATGAAGTGAAAAAGGAATAGGCTATAGGATGACAGAAGTTGGCTTTATTAGCTATAGGTGGTATGATACTTAGTCAATTTAAGTAAGCAGATGATCTTAGCTACAAAAGTATTTTTTACCTCATTTGTTTTTGGATTTATTCTTTTTCCCTATTTTATAAAGCTTCTAAAAAAAATAAGTAAAGATGGGCAACCAATTAGATCATGTGGACCAGAAAGTCATTTAATAACAAAAAAGAATGTACCACCTATGGGCGGAATAATAATACTGGTTTCTTCTTTATTACCAATTTTACTCTGGGCTCAGTTAACACCAGAAATCTTGCTGCTGATATTGATAACTCTATTTTTTGCTCTACTTGGATTTATCGATGATTATTTAAAATTGAAGACAAATCACTATCGAGGTTTAAGTGCAAAAACCAAAATACTTATTCAGTTTATTGTAACTCTGGTTAGTATGTCTATACTTAAGCTATACTCTGCTGAAGGTTTTACAAAAATGTCCCTATTTAAAGGAGTAATAATCGACTTTGGCTATCTATATGTTCCATTCGCTGCATTTGTAATTGTCGGCTCTGCTAATGCTGTGAATCTCACAGATGGTTTGGATGGCCTTGTTGCAACTCAAGTCATCACTTCCTTTGCTTTTTTGGGGCTAATTGCATATATAACTCAAGCAGATATGAATATTACTTTATTCTGCATTGCATTTATAGGAGCTATTTTAAGTTTCTTGTGGTTTAACACACATCCAGCAAAAATATTTATGGGTGATGTTGGTAGCTTGTCGGTAGGCGCAGCTTTAGGGTTAACTAGTGTCCTAATTAAAAGAGAAATGCTTTTTGCCGTTATTGGAATAATCTTTATAATAGAGACTCTATCTGTGATTATTCAGATATCATATTTTAAATATACAAAGTTTAAATATGGAGAAGGAAAAAGAGTTTTTCTTATGGCACCAATACATCATCACTTTGAGAAGAAGGGATGGTCAGAAAATGTAATCGTTATGAAATTTTGGATAATTTCTATTATCTGTTCAGTTTTTACTATAACTTTCTTATTATAAAAACCTATGAAATACCCAGACTTTACATTAGAAAATAAATTATCAGGAGTGATAGCAGGAGTGGATGAAGTTGGAAGAGGTCCGCTAGCTGGTCCAGTAATATCCGCAGCCGTAGTGTTTATTGATAGAAATACAATTATTGATGGAATCAACGACTCGAAAAAGTTGACTCCTCAATGTAGGCAAGTCCTATATGAAAAAGTAACATCCGTTGCAAAATTTGGTATAGGAATGGCAAGCGTAGAAGAAATAAATTCATACAATATCTTGCAAGCAACAAAACTTTCAATGAAACGTGCGTTGATAGACCTGGACCTAGAATTAGATTATGTGCTAGTTGATGGTAATCAACCACCTGAAGTGAAATGGCAAGTGAAATCCATAGTGAATGGTGATAATTTGAGTACATCAATTGCAGCAGCTTCAATCGTTGCAAAAGTTACGAGAGATCGGCTTATGCAAGAATTGCACAATAAGCATCCTGAATATAATTGGTATAAAAATAAAGGATATGGGACAAAAGAGCACCTTAACGCTATTGGCCTTTATGGAATTACAGAACATCATAGAAAAAACTTTGCACCCATATCTCGGGCATTATAGCCTTTAGATAGTAATCACTGTATCCGTTCAGCGGAGTGGCAGAATAAGGTAGACAAGGTGATCTAAAAAGATAATCATAGAGCAAAAATGTGGTAAACCTTTTAGAACTTTGCAAAAATTTACAGCAAAGAACAGAAAAGTTAGAAGCAAAAATGGAAAGGCTGGAAAGAGAGAATGAAAGTTTAAAAGCAGAGAACAAGGCTTTAAAGATAGAGAACGCTGAATTAAAGGAAAGGCTTGGTTTAAACTCGAAAAATTCATCTCTACCAAGCTCTAGAGAGTTGTACAAAATAAAAAAGGACAAGCCAAAGAGCGACAGAAACGTTGGTGGTCAGGTTGGTCATAAAGGAAGTTTTCGCGCCAAAATGGATGCAGATGAGGTGATAAAAGTAAAGTTGTCATCTACTTGTGAATGCGGAGGAGGGATTGCAATATGCAAGGGACCGTACATTCATCAAAAAGTTGATCTTCCGGAAATCAAGCCTTATGTAGTGGAATATCAGATGGAGCATGGTCGTTGTCGGAGATGCGGAAAAAGAAGAAGCAGTAAGTTACCAGAAGGTGTTACGTCAGATACATTTGGACCAAGGGTTAAGTCAATAATTGCAGCATTCAGCGGGTTTTACAAAAATTCAAAACGCGAAATAGCGAGTGTCGTAAATGATATCTTCAATTTGAACATAAGCGTCGGTAGCATATCAAATAGTGAACATAGAGTTGCTTCAAAATGCAAAAAAATGTATGAGCAGATCGAACAAGAGATAAGTAGGAGTAAAGTTCTACATATTGATGAAACGAGCCATTATAACAAAGGTAAACTCGCTTGGTGTTGGATGTTTGCAAGCAATACGGCAAGTTTTGTGAAGTTGACAGAGTCAAGGGGAATGAAAGTTTTAAAAAATAGTGTATGCTGCAATCGTAATAGCTTGGTAGTAACTGACAGATATGCAGCATACAATTATTTTTCTGATAAAAACAGGCAAATCTGCTGGGCACATTTATCAAGAGATTTTGAAAGATTAGCCCATAGTTGGAACATTGAGGTCAAAATTCTCGGCTGTTATTTGAGAGATGTTGCCGTTGAGTTGTTTGCACTAAAAAAAGCTTTACTAAAAAATGAGATAGATGTTTTTAGATTTGCCAGACGTGCCAGAAAATTGCGAAAACGTACACGGTATTACTTGAAGCCACTTACCTGAAGCAATTGGAGCTTCTCGAGTTGCGAAAAACATTTTGAAATCTTAGAGCCTGTCTTCAAACTCAAGAATGAGCTAATTTGTGAAGCATAATAGTGATCATATTAAAGAAGATGTTGTTTTTTGAAGTGAGAGGAGAATGCTCATAATCCTTACTCATACGTCTAAAATTGGAGAGCCAAGCAAAGGTTCTCTCAACAATCCAACGTTTGGGAATAACCTGAAATCCTGTATCAACTATTTTCTTGGTAATCGTCAATAAACATCCAGTTTCCAATAAGCAGAGGTTTTGCAATTTACCTGTGTATCCTTGATCAGCAAAAAACTTATGTAATGTTGGAGCTTTGCATTTGGCTTGAACAAAAAGATTTAGTGCACCATCAAGATCCTGAATGCTTGCACTTTGTACTTCAGCAGCAATTACAAGACCTACAGTATCTACAACGATGTGGCGCTTTCTACCCTTTACTTTCTTGCCAGCATCATATCCTCTGGATCCCCTTTTTGAGTAGTTTTTACTGATTGGCTATCTATTATTCCCACTGATGGAGTTTCATTCTTACCAATTATCTCTCTTACTTTTTTAACTAGAAAATCATGAATCTCTTGCCATATTCCACTTTTTTTCAATCGCTAATTACAACTATACACTGTTTTCCATGGTGGAAAATCTTTAGGCAGTTGTCTCCATTGACATCCTGTTCTCATCATATAGCGGATTGCGTTAATAATTGTTCTAATACTATGTTTTCTTGGTCTACCGGTCTTTTTAGGTTCAAAATATAGCTCTATTATCTTCCATTCTTTGTCACTTATATCGCTTGGGTACATTTAAAATATATCTTATAACACACTTCTTAACTCCTTTCTACTTAGTTTGAAGACAGGCTCTTAGATGACCCAGAAAATATTCCGCTGACAAATAACCGTGCTGAGCAACAGATACGACACTACGTTGTTCATCGCAAAAATTCATATTTTACACAATCAAAACGGGGAAACACATTCCTTGAGCGGATAATTTCATTATACTTAACATGGAAACAAAATGGGCTAAACCCTTTCCAAAATCTCCTATCTATTGTTTCTTAAACCACTCTGCTGAACGGATACATGATTTTAAACCTTTTCAATTACGTTTTCAACTATTGCCCTTTGGATCATAAGTGTTCTGTTCTCTTTTTTTTGCTCTTTGCTTAACGGATTCTTTTTCGTTTTCCTGTGCGGTAATACAACATTTTTGTGTATCTTCTGCATTTCCCTGTAGCCGGCATCAGCTAAGGTTTTAGTTTGTGGCAATACTGCTACCTTTGATTTTCTAAACATCCGAAAATCATGTTTTCTACCATTCGCTCAAATGTTGCTTTTTTTACCCCTGTTAAACGTCAAAACTTTTCTCCTTCTAACTTTTCTATTTCCTTATATTTCATGCTTTCAAATACTTGATCTTACACTCCCTCTAACAATCTTGAAAGAAGTCTAGTGAATGGTCACGTTAAAAACATGTTTTTAAATTTTTGCCAAAATCCTGGTTTATTATCATTAACCTTTGTAAATGTTATATTTAAACTGTATTTCGGATCATTTGGCACGTCGTATTTTATGCTAAATGTTGAAACTTTATCGTTATTGTAAATATGTACATCATCACATGATAGCTTTGTTGTGTAACACTTTACATGCTTTTGCTTATCATACACTAAATCACCTGACTCCCTTTCTAGTGCCACAAATTTCGTTTTTTTCTGACATTCCTTCATTTTTATTAAATCCTTATCTAGTGATATTGAAACTGGCAACGTATTTCCGGCATATTCTTTAGCTAAAAGTTCACTTTGAGGATACATTTTTATTTCCCTGCCAAAATGTGAGTCTATGAAATTATTACTCCAAAATTTATCGCCAGAATGCACGTACTCATCAGTAGCATACGGCACCCCACCATAACTGCATTGAACTTTGTAATCTCCAACACCGTTGTTTTGAAAAAAATCATGAATGGCAGTGTAGCTACCGGCAGCATCATTTATATAATCCATTACTTTATTCCTTAAACTTTTAGTTCATTATACCATAATCATTATGCCAATCAATCAAAAAAGCTCTCCCTTGCTGTTTTTAAAACCGATTTTGAGCAAGCGCTCTCGATTAGTTGGGAGCGTATTTATAAGCATACGCGTCAAATTAAGGAAAAATGAGCAAATTTAGTGCACTCAAAGTTGATATTCTTGTTTTTCTATATTTGTCTTTTAAGGAGAATTTTGACCAGGTTGAGATGAGTTTTTTGAGGAAAATTTGTACTTTACTGACTACACAATTTAATGTTAAGAATAGCTCTCTAACTCGCCTTTTAAGCTCAATAAATGCCTTTGTTAAACTAAGTTCTGTGCCCTTTTTTAGTTCTGTACAACCAACTATTCCATGAAATATAAGAATTGCACACAATTTAGCATATAATTCACATAATACCCTATATGGTTTTCCTTTTAGTTTATCAAGTCCTATATGGCTCTTATATAATTTAAATAATAATTCAATTTGCCATCTTACTCGGTAAATTGTTAATACTTGTTCAGCACTAATTTTACTTTTTGGAACATTAGTTATAAATATTGACCAATTCAATAACTTTTGATTCCTTTTGGAAGATGTATATCCATGTGATTTTGCTAATCTATTAGCCTTCCTTCTCCTGGCTATAGACTGTTCTTCAGTTAGCTTTTGACATATAATTCTTACTCTAATCTTTGCTTCTTTTCCCAATAATACCTCAGTTTCTAAAAATAGCTTACCCTCTAAACATTCCAGTAACTCCATTTTTTGATTTGTTTCTATATCATATATATTGGTATCAGATTTATAACGACTAATAAAATAAGCTCCTATTTCCTTAATCTGTTTAAAAGAACTTGGCACAAAATAACCAAGATCAGAGCCTGTCTTCAAACTCAAGAATGAGCTAATTTGTGAAGCATAATAGTGATCATATTAAAGAAGATGTTGTTTTTTGAAGTGAGAGGAGAATGCTCATAATCCTTACTCATACGTCTAAAATTGGAGAGCCAAGCAAAGGTTCTCTCAACAATCCAACGTTTGGGAATAACCTGAAATCCTGTATCAACTATTTTCTTGGTAATCGTCAATAAACATCCAGTTTCCAATAAGCAGAGGTTTTGCAATTTACCTGTGTATCCTTGATCAGCAAAAAACTTATGTAATGTTGGAGCTTTGCATTTGGCTTGAACAAAAAGATTTAGTGCACCATCAAGATCCTGAATGCTTGCACTTTGTACTTCAGCAGCAATTACAAGACCTACAGTATCTACAACGATGTGGCGCTTTCTACCCTTTACTTTCTTGCCAGCATCATATCCTCTGGATCCCCTTTTTGAGTAGTTTTTACTGATTGGCTATCTATTATTCCCACTGATGGAGTTTCATTCTTACCAATTATCTCTCTTACTTTTTTAACTAGAAAATCATGAATCTCTTGCCATATTCCACTTTTTTTCAATCGCGAATTACAACTATACACTGTTTTCCATGGTGGAAAATCTTTAGGCAGTTGTCTCCATTGACATCCTGTTCTCATCATATAGCGGATTGCGTTAATAATTGTTCTAATACTATGTTTTCTTGGTCTACCGGTCTTTTTAGGTTCAAAATATAGCTCTATTATCTTCCATTCTTTGTCACTTATATCGCTTGGGTACATTTAAAATATATCTTATAACACACTTCTTAACTCCTTTCTACTTAGTTTGAAGACAGGCTCTCAGGTCCTCACTATATGGCTTGCCATCATTCTACCTTAATTAAAGCAGTATTATACCTTTTTACACTCCTTTGAGGAAACCTTATTTCGGTTAGCTATAAAGGTAAACTTGGCTGGTGCTGGGTGTTTGCTAATAATGAAGCAAGCCTTATTAAATTAGAAGACACAAGAGGAGTTAAGTTTCTAGAGAGTAGTACATTTTCTAGTTATAAGAATTTGGTTGTTGCCGATAGGTATGCGGTTTACAACTACTTCAGTGACGAAAAAAGACAGATTTGTTGGGCACACTTGCTAAGGGATTTCGAAAGGCTATCTACCCACTTTAAATGGTGCTATATTGGGCCTTAACTTGACGCGTATGGTTAAATAAACCATACGCGTCAAGTTAAGAAAATAAAGGTATGAAGAAGATAGGATAAGAAGATATAAGTTCTCTCGGATATATTTTAGTGAGAGAACTAATGATGAATAAAATAACTTGCTTATCAAATTACCTAAACAAATTTTTCAATGAAAGAGCAAATGAAGTATCAATTGAAACAGGATTTATAAAAAGGAAGAGAAAATTGAGTGGTTCATCATTCATAAAAGCTATAATTTTGGGTAATATAGGAGTTGCAAACTGCAGCATAGATACAATGTGCCAATTATTAAACGAAGCATCTGTAATAATAACAAAACAGAGTCTAGATTTGAGGTTTACTGAAGAGGCAGTGGAATTTATGAAAAGGATGTATAATGAATCTATGGCTTTATTTAAAAATACCCTGCAAATTGATTGTAGAATCTTGCAGCAATTTAAAAGCGTTAAGTTATTGGATAGTAGCTATATTAGCCTGCCTAACAGTATGGAGAATATGTATAAAGGATATGGTACCAGCTACAGCGGCTATGAAAGTAATACCAAGTCCGGGATAAAGTTGCAATTAGTTTTCGACTACTTAAATCAGACATTTGATCAATTAAATATAACGGAGGGAATAAGGTCAGATCAAGGGTATAGGAAACATTTGAGTAATATATCAAGTAACGATTTGCTAATATCTGATCTTGGTTATTTTGTGCCAAGTTCTTTTAAACAGATTAAGGAAATAGGAGCTTATTTTATTAGTCGTTATAAATCTGATACCAATATATATGATATAGAAACAAATCAAAAAATGGAGTTACTGGAATGTTTAGAGGGTAAGCTATTTTTAGAAACTGAGGTATTATTGGGAAAAGAAGCAAAGATTAGAGTAAGAATTATATGTCAAAAGCTAACTGAAGAACAGTCTATAGCCAGGAGAAGGAAGGCTAATAGATTAGCAAAATCACATGGATATACATCTTCCAAAAGGAATCAAAAGTTATTGAATTGGTCAATATTTATAACTAATGTTCCAAAAAGTAAAATTAGTGCTGAACAAGTATTAACAATTTACCGAGTAAGATGGCAAATTGAATTATTATTTAAATTATATAAGAGCCATATAGGACTTGATAAACTAAAAGGAAAACCATATAGGGTATTATGTGAATTATATGCTAAATTGTGTGCAATTCTTATATTTCATGGAATAGTTGGTTGTACAGAACTAAAAAAGGGCACAGAACTTAGTTTAACAAAGGCATTTATTGAGCTTAAAAGGCGAGTTAGAGAGCTATTCTTAACATTAAATTGTGTAGTCAGTAAAGTACAAATTTTCCTCAAAAAACTCATCTCAACCTGGTCAAAATTCTCCTTAAAAGACAAATATAGAAAAACAAGAATATCAACTTTGAGTGCACTAAATTTGCTCATTTTTCCTTAACTTGACGCGTATGGTTTATTTAACACTCCCACCCAAGCAACACCCGCGGTATCTCATCCGCTAACTAATAGCGGAATGACGGTTTTTCAAATTGTCGGTTTATACTTCAAAAATCAGGTAAACCTTTCTTAGGTATATTTTCAAACTCACCAATTAAAGTTTTTATATCTTGCGGTAAATCAGAGACAAATTCCATGTATTCCTTACTTTTTGGGTGGTATAAGCCCAGTGTATAAGCATGTAGTGCTTGCCTATTGAAATTACGAATAAAACTAGAGTTTTTAGCATATTTTGTGCTTTTACTACTATTTTTTCCGTAAACTTGATCACCAACTATGGAATGTCCTATGTGGCTCATGTGGACTCGAATTTGGTGTGTTCTGCCTGTCTCTAAAGTGCATTTAACCAGGCTTGCTTGTCCTATAATTTTCTGCACTAAATAGTGAGTGATTGCTAATTTTCCGGTTGTTTTTGTAACACACATAATTTCTTTATTACCACGCTTTGGAGCAATGTTAGTTTTTATCGTTCCTTGTTGAGTAGACAATGCTCCCCAAACTACTGCTAAGTATTCCCGCTTTACTTTACGATTTGATAACAACTCAGACAAAAAACTATGGGCTTCCTCATTTTTTGCAATTACCATCAGCCCACTGGTATCTTTATCGAGTCTATGAACAATTCTTGGTCTTACATCAAGGTGAGCGATAACTGCATTTAAGAGCGTATCATTGTTTGTCCCAGCACCTGGGTGCACTGTTAATCCACTTTGTTTACTCAGAACTATAATGTCCTCATCTTCATAGACGATATCAAGTTTTATGTCATAATTAGGCTCAATTGATGTGGATATGTCAGGTTGAACGAGATGCACCACATACTCTTCATCTGGTTTTACTATGTGGTCATTATTAATTATCGGTGTGCCAAGTAATTTCACCTGCTCATTCTGTATCAATCTTTGCGCTTTACTGCGTGATATATTGCATTTTCCAGCTATATAGGTGTCTAACCTTAATTTCTCTTTATCATTATTAACACTTAAGGTTATTACTGAGTGATCTATAGTGATTTACCCCGCATCATTTCCCATGCTGCTTGAATATTTTGATTTACGAAATCAACTTTTGTACTAGGAAGATCACCTTGTTTTTTAATATGGCAAGTTGTTTGAGAGCCATCTTTCCAGTGAATTATTATTTTATTATCAAAATTCCTTAATGTTGCCTCAACCTTTTTTTCTTTATTATCCTTTTCTTCCAGCTTAATAGATTCTAGTATGTAATGTAAAAATTCACTTGGGTTGCCATTGATTTTTTCTTTCCATTCGTCTGTTTTTTCTTGTTCAGATTTTCTTTGTGTTAACTTCTGCTCTTTTTTTATCAGCCTATTGTTTTCTTCTTCTAATTCCAAATTTCTTACTGTTTTACGTCGTGCTTTTACTGTATCTTCTAATGTTAATGGAAATTGGTCAATATTATCTACATCTTCAGATCCTAAAGCGCTATCAGGACTGCCGTTTGCTTGCAACGTTGCAAGCTGTTTTTGTATCGGCTCAAGCTTATTCTGTACCACGTCATTTATTATTTTACGTACTTCTTGAATTATTTCTTTTTTTATTTTCTCAGTAAGCGCAGAACAATCAAAGAACTCCTCCTCATCATCACTTTCCAAAGAGTGATTTTGATCATGAGAATCTCCAGTATCACCAGCTTGTCTGTTGCTTGTAGTTGACACAAATTTAACAAGATAATTTCCTATTCCTGAAGACTGAAGTTGGTTAAGTTTTTCTTTCAATTCAGTACGTATCTCTTTCAATGACTCACCTATACTTTTACTAATACCTTTCAAACACGTAGTTATCTCTGTATTAGCGTTCTTTTTCACTTTATCTACATCTTGCTCTATAATCTCTTCTAAATTATTGAATAAAACTTTTAAATCACCTCTTATACCATTAAGCGTTGCTTCAATATTAACATTTGCAGGTTCTAAAAGTTTTTCATCAATAGATGTTCTAGCTTCAACTAAGAACTTATCGAATAGATCACTTATTTTATCTGTGAATTCAGTCAAGTGCTTATCAAGTAATTTTATCAATCGAGATATAGGATCATTCTCCTCTTTACTTTCAAATTTATTCTCCATTACCGACACAACACTACCTTTTCTCCATGGGAGTAAAATATCCACATTATCGAATTTTTTAACAATATTGCATGCGTTATTTACTTCATTACTTTTTAATTTACTCAATGCTATACATATTCCAGCAATGAAGAAAGCACTCACGAATGCAATGAAACCCCATTCTGCCCGACCATGAACATTGGCAAAACTAAATTTATTTTGTATCAATGCACCAGCTACAATTAGACCGCTCAGCACATATGGCACAGTAAGCAAAATAACTTTATTTCTATTCTCTTGTCTTTTGTTTTCCAATATTTCTCCCTGTTTTTCAGAGATTGGTAAAACTATTGAAAAACCTTGCTTTTTATCGACCAAATCAGGAACAATTTCTATTGTTAATGCATTTTGGGCAATCTCATTTATTTCATCACTTTTTCCACCTCGAATTTTTATATCTATTGGGCTATCACCATCTTTTGATTTCTCATTTTTTATTTCTTGCTTGTATATATATCTTAGAGCAAGAGAGGTTAATAAAACTACTCCAAGAATAATAGAAACCAGAAAGTAAGTTGGCATTAATGTTGGGTTAAAAGTAGCAATAAAGCTTAAATCGTTAAGGGTTATTACCATTGCAGTTACGTAGGCTAGAGAAAATTGAAGCCAAGTATTCACGGCTGCTATAGGTAGAGTGTTATTTATAGAATACTTTTTTATTGTGCACCATGCTTTAGTAGAGTAACCGGTAATATCATTTACCGGAGTCTTGATATTAAAATCAATCTGAGGAGCTGGACCCATAAATTTCCTTACATTTAAATTTAATTAATTATATGTTAACAACACTTTAAAATCAAGCTTTTTAACTTATGCCAAGGCCGGTTAGAGCGCACTGTATTAATCTTTACGTAACGATTTGTTAACCAAATTGAATGTGTGCCATATGTTTTTAGATTGGTGTATTTAATAGTTCTAGTATTACAAACTGAATAGTCGAATTCACTTAATTGAATTATTAAATCAACTTTATCACAATTTTCTGAAATATCTTCTTTTTTATAAGCAAGCAGTACTGATTTATTATTTCCTTTATTATATATACAGCCATAATCGTTGCACTTTAGTCTTTTATCTGGATTGCTATATTTTGTATGATTCAAAATTTGGTTCTGCCCATTTTGTTTCGCCCATGTTTTGACAACAAAGTTTCTATTTTTTCTGGTGAGAGAATATAGTAAGTTATCACTCTCCTTTGCAGCAACATTATCAGCATTTATTAGGATGTCGGGGGTTTGATATGCGTTGCTAAAGCAAATACCTAGTACAATAAAGAAAATTCCGAAGAAACGCCAATTTCTTTCCCACAAGCACAGCCACAATAAACCAAGTGTTATGATAATAATTGATGAGGCAGGAAAAGTACGAATGGGAATAACCAAATACTGAAGACTAGCGATTGCATTTGTTATATACAAGAAAGAGCCATAAAAAAATTTTTAAATATATCTTTATATTATATATTCTTATTGATAATAATTTGTCATCTTTTTTGTTAACTTTACTGATGTTGCCAGAAGGAACGTTGTTGCCAAATTTTGTAAAATTTATTATCCTAAGGTTTCAAGTCCTCACAGGTTTATTGGAACTATATGTACAATGTGTTTATCAGTGAAAATCCGGAGAAAATGATGGGGGAAAAGTTAATACATTACTTCAGCCAGAACAAGTGTGAAGGCAATGCAGAAATGAAAAATCTGCTGGGAGGAAAGGGGGCAAATTTAGCAGAAATGTGCAATGTTGGCATTCCGGTTCCACCTGGTTTCACAATTTCCACCTCTGTTTGTCAGGCCTACTGTCAGGATAATGAATTGTCTAACGACCTACGTAACGAGATTAAAAACTACATGGCGATGCTCGAAAATGACATCGGTTGTAAATTCGGGGATTTAAGTAACCCCTTATTAGTTTCAATACGCTCTGGTAGTGTTAGTTCAATGCCGGGCATGCTTGATACTATTTTAAATGTTGGTTTAAATGATGAAACAGTTATTGGGCTTGCAAAAAAAAGTGGAGAACGTTTTGCCTATGATAGCTACTGCCGTTTCATCATGATGTACTCCAATGTTGTACTACAGCTTGACCATCACCTATTTCAAGATGTTGTTGATAATAAGCAGCAAAAGAGTGGAGCAAAAAGCTTAGCTGATCTTGATGTTGATGTTTTAAAGAGAATTGTTAACAATTTCAAAAGGATAGTATATGAAAAAACTGAGAAACATTTTTCGCAGAACGTTGAAGAGCAATTGTTAAACTCAGTTAATGCAGTATTTACCTCTTGGAAAAATGATAGGGCTGTTTCCTATAGAAGAATACATAATATTCCTGAAAACCTTGGAACAGCGGTCAACGTGCAAGCAATGGTTTTTGGTAATTTAAATGATAATTCTGCAACTGGTGTGATATTTACACGAAATCCTTCAACTGGAGAAAAAAAGCTTTTTGGTGAGTTTTTGGTTAATGCTCAGGGTGAGGATGTGGTTTCTGGTGTTTATACTCCTATGCTAATTGACGGAGAGCAAGAAAACGCCATGGAGAAGTTGCTGCCAAGTGTCTACCGAGAATTATGTGTGGTATGTGAAAAACTTGAAAGGCATTATAAAGACATGCAGGATATCGAATTTACTGTGCAGGACGGTAAGTTATGGATTTTGCAGACTAGGTCTGGCAAGCGCACGGCTGAAGCTGCTATTCGCATAATAGTTGATATGGTAAACGAAGGAACGATTACAAAAGAAGAAGGAATATTGAGAATTGATCCAAAAACTTTTGACAATTTATTGCATCCAGTTCTTGACGTTAAGAGTGACCAAAAAGTAATAGGGAAGGGACTGCCGGCTTCTCCAGGGGTTGCTTCTGGATATGTAGTGTTTAGTGCAAGTGATGCTGAAAAAGCTGCAGAGCAGGGTAAAAAAGTGATTTTAGTAAGGTCAGAAACGAGTCCTGAAGATATTAATGGAATGAATGCTGCAAGTGGCATAGTAACAGCACGGGGAGGGATGACCTCGCATGCTGCTGTTGTAACCCGTGGAATGGGTAAGCCATGCATTTGCAGTGTAAGTGGACTTTATATCGATAAAGATGGAACTTTCTTTTCTGTGGGGGATACAAAAGTAAATAAAGGTGAACCAATTACCATCAACGGAGGAACAGGGGAGGTTATGCTTGGCATTCTTCCTACAATTTCACCTGAATTATCGCAAGAATTCAAAACGATAATCAACTGGATAGATGAAATCAAAACGGTCAAAGTGAGAGCGAACGCTGATACTCCAAAAGATGCAAAAATTGCAAAAGAATTCGGTGCAGAAGGTATAGGCTTATGTCGCACAGAACATATGTTTTTCGCTAGTGATAGAATCGAATTCATTCAAAAGTTGATAATAGCTGACGATGAAAATGAAAGGGCAAATGCGCTCATTAAACTGGAAGAAATGCAAAAGTCTGATTTCAAAGAAATATTTTCTATTATGGAGGGCAGGGAAGTCACTATACGGTTGCTTGATCCGCCTTTGCATGAATTTTTACCCGATAATCAGTCTACTATAGAAAAAATTGCTAAATCGCTCAATAAGTCAGTTGAATCAGTAAAAAATAAAATAGCACAGTTGTCAGAAAAGAACCCAATGCTTGGCCATCGAGGTTGTAGACTTGCCATTTCTCATCCTGAAATATATAGCATGCAGATTAGGGCAATACTTAGTGCTGCAAATGAGCTAAAAAAGGAAAAAAGTGTAGAAATCAAGCCTGAGATCATGATCCCTTTTATAATGAATGAGAAAGAATTTATTCTGATATGCGAGCTAGCAAAGAAAGAATCCTCTGTCATCTCAGCTGGAATCCAGACGCAGATTCCAGCGTCACGCGCTGGAATGACATCAGACAAGGCTTATTCAATTGGAACGATGATAGAACTACCAAGAGCAGCACTGATTGCTGATAAGTTAGCAAAACATGCAGAGTTTTTTAGTTTTGGCACTAATGATTTAACGCAAACAACCATGGGACTTTCAAGAGATGATTCAGTTAATTTCCTCGATTCTTATAAGGAAAGCAATATATTTGACAATGATCCATTTGAAGTGCTGGACATCGAAGGGGTAGGGGAGTTAATCAAGATAGCCATTGAAAGAGGCAAAAAAACCCGAAAAGAAATAAAACTAGGTATATGTGGAGAGCATGGAGCAGATCCAAAATCTATAGAGTTTCTCATCGAATCAGGGGTGGATTATGTTTCATGCTCACCCTATAGAGTACCGGTTGCAAAGTTAGTGGCAGCACAGTTTAGTGTAAAATCTAAGTTTGTTAGGTAAGTGAGAAATATAGCAATAATATAACCACTGGTGACTTTCCTCACTTAGACAACCATACGCGTCAAGTTAAGGAAAAATGAGCAAATTTAGTGCACTCAAAGTTGATATTCTTGTTTTTCTATATTTGTCTTTTAAGGAGAATTTTGACCAGGTTGAGATGAGTTTTTTGAGGAAAATTTGTACTTTACTGACTACACAATTTAATGTTAAGAATAGCTCTCTAACTCGCCTTTTAAGCTCAATAAATGCCTTTGTTAAACTAAGTTCTGTGCCCTTTTTTAGTTCTGTACAACCAACTATTCCATGAAATATAAGAATTGCACACAATTTAGCATATAATTCACATAATACCCTATATGGTTTTCCTTTTAGTTTATCAAGTCCTATATGGCTCTTATATAATTTAAATAATAATTCAATTTGCCATCTTACTCGGTAAATTGTTAATACTTGTTCAGCACTAATTTTACTTTTTGGAACATTAGTTATAAATATTGACCAATTCAATAACTTTTGATTCCTTTTGGAAGATGTATATCCATGTGATTTTGCTAATCTATTAGCCTTCCTTCTCCTGGCTATAGACTGTTCTTCAGTTAGCTTTTGACATATAATTCTTACTCTAATCTTTGCTTCTTTTCCCAATAATACCTCAGTTTCTAAAAATAGCTTACCCTCTAAACATTCCAGTAACTCCATTTTTTGATTTGTTTCTATATCATATATATTGGTATCAGATTTATAACGACTAATAAAATAAGCTCCTATTTCCTTAATCTGTTTAAAAGAACTTGGCACAAAATAACCAAGATCAGATATTAGCAAATCGTTACTTGATATATTACTCAAATGTTTCCTATACCCTTGATCTGACCTTATTCCCTCCGTTATATTTAATTGATCAAATGTCTGATTTAAGTAGTCGAAAACTAATTGCAACTTTATCCCGGACTTGGTATTACTTTCATAGCCGCTGTAGCTGGTACCATATCCTTTATACATATTCTCCATACTGTTAGGCAGGCTAATATAGCTACTATCCAATAACTTAACGCTTTTAAATTGCTGCAAGATTCTACAATCAATTTGCAGGGTATTTTTAAATAAAGCCATAGATTCATTATACATCCTTTTCATAAATTCCACTGCCTCTTCAGTAAACCTCAAATCTAGACTCTGTTTTGTTATTATTACAGATGCTTCGTTTAATAATTGGCACATTGTATCTATGCTGCAGTTTGCAACTCCTATATTACCCAAAATTATAGCTTTTATGAATGATGAACCACTCAATTTTCTCTTCCTTTTTATAAATCCTGTTTCAATTGATACTTCATTTGCTCTTTCATTGAAAAATTTGTTTAGGTAATTTGATAAGCAAGTTATTTTATTCATCATTAGTTCTCTCACTAAAATATATCCGAGAGAACTTATATCTTCTTATCCTATCTTCTTCATACCTTTATTTTCTTAACTTGACGCGTATGGTTGTAGATACTGTAGGTCTTGTAATTGCTGCTGAAGTACAAAGTGCAAGCATTCAGGATCTTGATGGTGCACTAAATCTTTTTGTTCAAGCCAAATGCAAAGCTCCAACATTACATAAGTTTTTTGCTGATCAAGGATACACAGGTAAATTGCAAAACCTCTGCTTATTGGAAACTGGATGTTTATTGACGATTACCAAGAAAATAGTTGATACAGGATTTCAGGTTATTCCCAAACGTTGGATTGTTGAGAGAACCTTTGCTTGGCTCTCCAATTTTAGACGTATGAGTAAGGATTATGAGCATTCTCCTCTCACTTCAAAAAACAACATCTTCTTTAATATGATCACTATTATGCTTCACAAATTAGCTCATTCTTGAGTTTGAAGACAGGCTCTTATACTTTGATGTAAAACCAGGAATTACTTTACTCTTATGTTCCCAGATTCGTTTAATCAGATTTGATGTTATAACTGTATATAAAGTTCGATTATTCTTGCTTGCAAGTATGTAAACGTAATAATTTTGCATATAACTTAGATCCCAGTGTCACGCACTGGGATGACAGGAGAGAGGACACCATATGTTTATTTGATCAACAAATAAACACTAACAAATAAGATACACACCACATTAAATTGTGGTGTGTACTGGTTGATTAGAAAGAAAACTTCACACCAGTGAGTAGAAGAATTCCTTGATTAGAAGGTACATCAGTACCCTTTTGATCTTTCAGCGCACCTTTTTCGTCAGTCATAAAATAATGAAGGGCTGCATAAGGAACAAATTTGCTCTTACTGCATGCAGGAGATAGATCATATTGAACGCCAAGTGCACCATCGTGAAGCATATCTCCATCATTCATTCTGCTACCAAAGTATGTTAAACTTGTGTAGATATTCTCATGTTGATAACCAGCTCCTACAGTCCAGTACATTGTATCCTGTTCATTAAATTGCTTTAAGCCATCTTCTCTAACAAGATCAGTAGTATCTTTATATTCTTTTGAATGAGAGTAGAATTCCTTAATACTCTTTGGTTGACCAGATTTGCTTAAGTATGCAAAAGAGGCAGCAAATTTTACTCCTTGATCTTCATTAATCTTATAATCAGCGCTTACACCCAAATTAACACCCATAAGGTCATTGTACTCTACAAATTCCTTATAAAGATGCTTATCTTTACTTGGTTTTTTCGCTTGACCATATTCACCAACTGCAGAAGTTTTAACTTTCACCTTGTGTTTATCAAAGTCATATTCATATGATACGCCAGCACTTACTATGTGCTCATAACCTGGACCGATATGTTTTATATCATTACCCTCCTTCACAATAAATAAACTACTATCATAGCGAGGTGAGTAGCTAATACCAAATCTTGCACCCATATGATTTGGTGAGTAGTAAGCAGCTCTAAACGGCAGTGTAGTCATAACATCTTTGTTGTATTTCCCTGCCATACGGAAGGAGAGTTTTTCACTCTCGCTCGAGAAGCTTTCAGTGTAAAGACGTGGTGTTACGTAAAATGGAAAATTTGCAGCACTTCCTTCTAAATTCACTTTTCTGAACCAGTCGCTATCTGCAGCCCCATCGACAGTTGCAATTCTTGTTGCATCAAGTCTCATCAGAGCCTCAGGACCAAATTGGTAACCAAGCTTCACGTCACCATACTTTGAACTCAAAAACACATGTGCACTTCTGCCCCTTGCAGCATTCACACTTTGTGATGCTCCCTTACCTTCAGTAACTGGGACATGAAATTGCACATCAGCACCATAAAGAAGTCCTAAATCTTCATTTTTGTTTTCAGCTCTTAAGTGCAATATTGCATCTGAAATCATGCCCATGCTTTCGCTGTAATCACCAATATTTCCTATTCCTTTAGGAAATACCGGATTTGCTCCCTTTATTTCATCTTGAACATTGTTAAAATAACCTGTAGATTTTCCTGGCATAATGTTATAACGCTCATCACCAATGATCCCAGGCTTACCATAACCTTGAGCATCAACAACACCACCAAAAGTTATTCTTAAATTACTTTGCCCTTGATTAGTGTCGATAATATCAACTCCACCAACTGAAACAACAGGATTTGCCTTAACTTTTTCCTCTGTATTTTTGTTAACAACTTTTATATCCTTCTTTACATCTTTAGCTTTAATTTTAGCATTCTTAGTTTTAGAAGCCTTAGTTTTTGAAACTTTACCTTTTTCTGTATTAGAATTCTTAGCATTTAGAGCTTTCGCTTTTGAATCCTCTATAAGCTTTGCTTTTTTCTCATTTGCTAGCCTGATCTCCTCTTTTTTCTTCTGCTCGGCTGCTAATCTTAGCTCCTCTTTTTTCTTAAGCTCTTCAGCTTTTTTTCTTGGATCAGCATTACATATTCTGTCCATCTTTTCTTTCAGTTTTTTATTTGATGTTTTCATAACTTCTGTTTTTTCAGAAGTTTTTGTGCTCTCTTGCTTTTTTATTTCCTTCATACTCTCATCAGGAAAGTCAGCTGCAAAGCCGCTGAAAGAATATAAAGTTAATAGAGAAGCTAGAGCAGTTCTAGTATAAATAGATTTTTTCATGAAGTGCCCCCAAAAAAATTTCGAAATCATATCTTAAATGCAAATAGTATAAAAATGTTGAAAATTCAACTTAAAGCAACCTTATAACGAAAATAAAAGTAAAATGCAATACCTTAAAAGCAACTTTCTTAATACGCTCAACGTGTATATTAACCAAAATTTAGCACAGAGGTTTGCTTGCTAGTGCATTATAACTCTACTATTTATTCTATGGAAGTAAAATTTTTTTATTCTAACAATAGTAATTGAAAGGAAAAGAAACTATAGCTATGTTAAAAAAATAAATTATGAAAAATACTATTGACAATAATATCAATCTACATTATAGTTAAATAAATTGTTTAGCTGATAGTAGATTGAGGTAGTTATGGATTTTAGTTTTTTACGCAATTGGTTTACCACAAACACTAGTGTAGGTGATGTAAGCTCAAAGTTAGACAATGCTGAACGATCAAACTCTTCTTTAATAGGGGACAAAATAGAAAAAGACGATGCATTTGAGATTATTGAAGATTACGAATTTATAAACCCTCGCGACCCAAATGAAATACATTCTTTACCTTCTTCTCACCAGATAGATGAAAGTATTGTAGAAATTGCAGGGTCTAATAAAGAGAAATTATTAGAAATGAGTAATTTCTCTAGAATAAGCTATGGTGATGATGACAATAAGTTAAGTGAAAAAAGATGCAACACCTTAGCTGAAGAAGTATACAAAACTGGATTTGAAGTTACTACGGAAGGTTATGAAATTATTCCATCCCCTGAAAAAATGTATAAAACCAGAGCTGAACTTATTAGCAAAGGTTATGAAATCATTCTATTTGGTAATAGCTTCGAAGAAGATGCTGGTCATGTTTTTATAAAAGATAAAGAAATAACAATAGCTTACCATGGTACTCGTCTGAACCATGGTTTAAACGATGTAATTACTGATCTAAATGCATCTTTTACTACTTCAGAACTTTTACCTGACGGTGGAAGAATTCATCGTGGTTTTTATAATTCGTTTACGGATTCATGGCCTGGTCTTTATCGCATTTTGAAATCTCATGCTGAAAAACAAGGATCAGAAATCAAAGATTTTAAAATCAATCTCACAGGTCACAGTATGGGAGGAGCTATTGCTAAGATAGCTGCTTTATGTCTTAATAAAACAGAAAGAGCTGAAGGTATTCATGTTGCAACTTTTGGTGATCCAAGAGTTTTTGACCTTACTGCTAGTAAATTTTATAATGACGTTCTTCAAGAAAAAACCATTAGAGTAACTCAACATAGACAAGATCCAGTGCCAGCAGTATCACCTGGTCTTTTTGGTTATGCTCATGTAGGTGCACAATTAAGAATATCAGCACCGGAAGGATATTCTTTTCATAAAATAGATGGTTATCATGAAGCTATTAAAGTAATGGATGAAAGTGATTTCAAGTCAAATAATAACGTATCTCTCTTTTACTATCCCGTTAGGGCATTAAGTCGAATTAACTCTGCAGTTTTAGGTAATGCTCAATATTACGCTGCCAATGCAGTAAATTATATTTTTGGTGGGTCAAATTTTTTCGAAGAAGTAAAAAATAAAAATTCTTCTCAGATTGAGCAAGTAGAAGTTGAGCAAAGCAAGATAGCACAATCTATTGTAATGGGTGAATAGCTATTATTATGGAGCAATCTAACAATTGCTCCATTAACATTTAAATTCAATATAAAAACTTCCACCACAAGTTATTTGCCATTCTTCTTTAAATTTCTTTAGGTATTCTTTTTTTTCGCACTCTAAAAGCAGCTCTTCCACGCTTTTGTTGTAGCTTTCAGTAGTGATCCTTCCCTGATGATGCATGAACCTTAAGTAAATCAAATAAGTATTAATTACATCCGTTTCGCAATAATCTCGAATCTCTTGTATTTTGCCACTATCGTATAAGCCCATAACTTGTGACCCATCAACTCCAATCTTACCAGGAAGATTAAATGCTGCACAAACTTCGTTCATTTTTACTCTTGCAGAGGCTCCAAAATCAGAGAGGGTTTCAAGTAAGTCACAATGCCAATCACTACTATATCTTTGATTATAGCTATTCCACTTATCGCCAGCTTTATGAAAATATTCTGCTTGAATGCCATGGACCATAGCACGATACTTTAGCACTGGTATATCAAAAGTGCGTCCGTTGAACGAAACTAGTCTTGGCTTTTTCTCTGATATGTAGTTAAAAAATCCTTTCACTAGCTCCTTTTCACTGGAATTTAGTGTGCCTCCAGATCTTATTTCTTGCAGTGTGAACACCTCATAACCGCTCTGGTGGCTTATATTGCAAAGTAAAAAACTGATAACTACAATTTGGTGGAAGGGCTGACGCAAAAAAGAGTTTTGCCCGTTTGTTATTTCCAGGTGGTATTTTGTTAATGCATCCCTTTTCTCTTCCACACTGCTATTGTCATCAATATCCAGCAAATTCTTGCAGGAATTTATATCCGGTATAGTTTCAATATCAAATACTAACAAAGAATTAAGCATTGCCTATATACTCCTCCGGACGGTCGATCCAAGGTCGCACTTTTACGAACAAAAAGAGGTGAACCTTGCACTCAAATAATTTTTCTAGTTCAGCACGTGCTTCGATATTAATTTTTTTAATATTACTGCCATCTTTCCCTAGCACTATCTTTTTATGACTATCTTTCAACACGAATATGATCTGTTTTATGACTAAACTCTTATCTTTTTTTTCCTCAAATTGTTCAGTTATAACAGCTGTAGAGTATGGCAATTCTTCACGCAAGTTCAAGAATAATTTTTCTCTCGTAATTTCTGCTGATAAAAAATTTTTCGAGGAATCGGTTATTTGATCTTCTTCATAAAACCAAGGGCTCACCGGTGCAACTTCAGACAGGTAATTCATCAAATCAGAAAGTCCATCATTCTTTAATGCTGATATCGTAAACACCTTTTCAAATTTATAAAGCAAATTCAGATGCTCATGAGCCATCTTGAGTTCTGGCCTTTTTACCAAATCAGTTTTATTGATAACCAAAATGCATCTGCCTTTTGTGCGCTGCAGCCGCGTAAATATAGTCTTAATTCTTTCTATATTTTTCAAATAATTGCTTACATCAACAAGTAACAAAGTGATGTCATCACCCTTGATTGCTGACCATGCAGATTTGACTAAAGCTTTTTCAAGTTTTGTTTCTGCTGAGAAAATTCCTGGGGAGTCAGTAAAGACAATTTGTGTGTTGTTGCATGTTGCAATACCCCTTATTTGCGTCCTTGTTGTTTGCACTTTGGGTGTAACAATTGCAATTTTCTTGCCTATGATGCTGTTAATTAATGTAGACTTCCCAGCATTTGGTAAGCCAGCTATGGTTACAAATAAGCACTTTTGTTCTTTCACAAAGGAAATTATAAAGAAAACTGGATGCCAGTGTCAAGCTACTTGGATGACATCATTCTCCTATCATCCAAGTAGCTGACACTGGTTCACTCTATAATGGTATCATTCCAGCACCCTCTTCTTGTCATGAAAGTAGCTGACACTGGAATCCAGAAAACTTAACTTTAAATGAGCATACCAGGTGAATGTACAATAAGAACTGGATACAAGTAGTCAAGACACTGGCATGATATCCTTCTTGGTGGAGATTGCTCTTAAATAACAATGCTCGTACAGTTGTGATTAAGCTAATGCATTGTCAATTCTTTTAGATTGTCCTCAGCATTTAGCTCAACATTATTTACTACTTTTTCAGTAATAACTTCAGCAAATTCAGGAGAAGGTTCTTTTGTTTCTGTGAAAAATGCTGCCTTCACAATACCTCTTACAGCAAGACATGTAAAAATGGCACAAATTACTGCTGGTATAAAGCACCAAGGGGAATACATAACACCTAAGGCAGTAAAACCTGCTGCAAAACAGCAACAGACCAGAGCTTCTATTGCTCGATTACGCAGGTAGTGCTTCTCAACACCACTGTATTGTGCTAGTAGCTTTATAATCTCAACCCTGTTCCTATGTCCTAGAGATTCTACTGGACTTTTACCATCAACCTTTCTTTTAGGATCTGCACCATATTTTAAAAGTAGTTCTACAACATCAACATCACCACTTTGGCAAGCCCAAACTAATATAGCATTTGGGTCTGCACGATATTGCAGTAATAACTCTATAATTTTATTGTACTTACGATAAAATGCCCAGCTCAGCGCAGAATTACTATTGGCATCAGGGTCAGCACCGTACTTTAATAGCAACTCTACAACCTTGCTATTCTTGCGATCACATGCCCAGTACAATGCAATATAGTTGTTACTGTTTTTTATATTCGGATCAGCACCATGTTTCAGAAGTAGTTCCGTAATTTTACTATCCGCATTACGGGGTAACCCAAACATAATATGGGCAAATAATGCAGTATCACCATTTTTGCTTTGTATATTAGGGTTAACACCATGTTTCAGGAGTAATTCTACAACTTCATCATAACAGCCACTACAAGCCTGATGTAACGCAGTGTAACCGTATTCGTCTTGTACGTTACAATTAGCACCATTTTCCAAGAGTAGCTTTATAATTTTAATGTTCCCCCCTTTAAGCACAGAAAGCATCAGTGCTGGACAGGCATATATATTATCATTAATATAGTCACCAAATTTCTCATCTTTACTGCTCTTGAACTTGGAAAAAAGTTTTTTCAGAAATGCTGTATTTCCCTCTGAGATAGCCTCATATAGATAAAACTTTAGATCTTCAGGAGAATTAATTTCATCTAAATTTTCATCAGTCAGTTTTGTAACTTCTTCCGTATCTTTTCCAGTGAGAAGGTCATATGCAGCACCTAATTCTTTAAATTTCTCCTCGTTGTATTTTTGCACATCCTCACTTGCACTTGAATGTTTATCAGGATGATATTCAAGAGCTAATTTTCTATATGCTTTTCTAATTTCGTATTCACTTGGATTATCACTTGGACTAAAGCCTAATATTTTTAAAGCTTCCTTTTTATTCACAATAAATCTCCTACTGAAATATCTTAAGTTAAGTATAACCCAAAATTTCAAAAAGCAAAGCTTTTTATGTCAAACTGTGCCTGTTGCGCAATTCCATAACTGTACGAACATTGTCTACAAGGAGGGTGTCATTCCAGCGTGTGACGCTGGCGACCCCTACCGTCATACCGCCGCGGCGCTAACAAGCAGCGGGATGACGGTTGTCGTTTAGCTATAAAATTTAAGAAAATATTTAAGAAACTTACCAAATGAAAAAAAAGGCAAAAGAAGCCCCGAGTAGCGAGTTTTGAATCTATATTACTGTAAGTGGCGCTGTAATAATGTGCTGACGCTTAGTTTAAGCGCGGTTTGGCTGAATGTAGAAAAAATTTAAAAGACATGCAGCCGCTATAATTTTATGTAATCCGCCAATAAATACCCTAAGTTTTTTACTGAATTTTGTCATTGAGCCTGCAGGTCAAAAACAAGTTTTGAGTCATAAATACCCTTAGTACTACAATAAGGGGGCTGGCGAAATGTGTCAAGGGATTTTTGACGAAATGATTTTGAAAGTAAAGAGCGGGAGAAGGGGTTCGAACCCTCGACCTCAACCTTGGCAAGGTTGCGCTCTACCAACTGAGCTACTCCCGCAATTAATTAACCTAAATTTACTTAATTATAGGCATATACAGCGATTTGTAAACCCCGTGTACACGAAAAATGTGAGAGCCCATAAATTTGCGTGGTTCCTTCTATGATCTTTTCGTATACTTAAGGCTCATTTTTGATTATCATAGGTTTTCAATTGTGCCAAAAAATGTATTAATTTTATGGGGATATTTTTATATAAAGACGACTTGCCAGCTAGTTCAATACCAGATGATATGAGTTCTATAGCTGTTGATACCGAGGCAATGGGGCTACTTCATAGCAGAGATAGATTATGCCTTGTGCAGCTCTCTTTTAATGATGGCAACGTTCACTTAGTTCAACTCAAGAACGATTACACAGCGCCAAATTTGAGAAAAATATTAGAGGATAAAAATATAACTAAAATATTTCACTTCGCGCGATTTGATCTGAGCATAATACATTATTACTTGAAAACTTGGGCACTTCCGTGCTATTGCACAAAAATAGCTTCACGGTTAGTTCGCACTTACACAGATAATCATAGCTTAAAAGAACTGTGCTTAGAACTACTTGATACCAAATTAAATAAGCAACAGCAATCTTCTGATTGGGGAAATGAAAATTTGACAGATAAACAAAAAAGTTATGCTGCATCTGATGTTTTGTATCTCCATAAGATAAAGGAAAAGCTAGATTTAATGTTGGAACGTGAAAATAGAAAAGAATTGGCCCAAAAGTGCTTTGAATTTCTTCCTACTCGCATTGAGTTAGACTTAATGGGTTGGGAAAACGTGGATATCTTTAATCATCAGATATAACCATTTGTGAGAAGTTTTTTGTTTGTGCAAGGCACTTTAGGGCAATTTTTCAGAAGAATTTAGTTGATTAACTGTTGATTGATGCGCTATATTTTACAAGCAATCGTTCTAAGTTTAGGTATTTTATGAGTGATGACATTATATCAGTAAATAATCAAAATTTCAAATCTGAAGTAACTGACTATAAAGGGTTTGTTCTGATAGACTTTTGGGCAGAATGGTGTGGGCCATGTAAAAGTCTAATGCCGCGTATTGAACAGTTGGCTAAAGACAGAAAAGGCAAGATTAAGATCTGCAAGTTCGACATAGATGAAGGGACTGAAGTGCCAAGTAAGTATGGAGTGCAATCTATACCCACTTTAATCATATTTCAAGATGGTAAGGAAATTGCACGCAAAATTGGTGCAACAAATGATTTGCTAAGTTGGGTTGATAGTGAAATAAGCTAATAGACAAATTTGCTTTTGTGTGTATTATAAATATTGATAAAAGGGATTGTAGCTCAGTCGGTTAGAGCAGTTCGCTCATAACGAATTGGTCGTAGGTTCGAGTCCTACCAATCCCACCATTGTGTTGATCTTAGCATGATCGTAACAATGAGAAAACTATAGTATATGAATTATATGTTGATATAATAGAGGAAATAATGGAATTTACTAAATCTTTGAATAATAAGTTAGATGAGTTGCACTTACTAAATCATCCATTCTACCAATCATGGAATACAGGAAGCTTAAGCTTGCAAGCTTTACAAACCTATGCTAAAGAGTATTATCACCACGTTGCTGCGTTTCCTCGTTATATCAGTGGTATACATTTTTTGTGCCCAGATCTAAAAATGCGACAGGTTTTGCTTGGTAATTTGATAGAAGAAGAACAAGGTGATGAAAATCACCCAGAGTTATGGAAACGTTTTGCTGAAGGGCTTGGTGTAACACGGTCTGATCTCCATAAGGATGCACAGATTAAAGAGACACAGGAGTTAGTTGATGGTTACTTTGATATTGTACGATCAGACTTTGCTTCCGGTTTGGGTGCACTTTATGCTTATGAACGTCAAACTCCAGAGGTTTCTAAGTCTAAAATTGAAGGTTTAAAAAAACACTATTCAATAAGTGATGAGCGTTCTCTTCAATTTTTTACGGTTCATATGCATGCTGATAAATGGCATTCTGAGGAATGTGCAAATCTTATTGCAGACTTAAGCGAAGAAGAGCAAGAGAAAGCCATGCAAGGCGCTAAAAAAGGAGCAAAACTCTTGTGGGGTTTTCTTGACGGGATGATGAACGCTAGTGTGTGTCATTAATTGTAAGTAGATTAAACTCAGTGATATTAAAATGCAATGTAATCTTCTTATATCTGACCTGCGGCTTTGGGTTCATTTAGGATGTAGTGCAGAAGAGAAGTTTCATTCTCAATTAGTTAGTGTTAATATTGATTTTACCTTTAAATCCCCCCCTTTAGGACTTACAACTGACCGGCTTGAGGATACTATATGCTACTTGGAGGTAGTTCAGAGTATTCAATCTCTCGTTCAAAGCAAGCAATTCAATTTAATCGAGCACTTAACCCATGATATATACAGAGCCATTAATAATCTTTTGGTGCAAAAAAAACATATTATTTCTTCCATAAGAGTGACTACTCACAAAGTTGCACCACCCGTTCCCGGTGTGCATGGAGGTGTTCTCTTTACTTATTGTAATACATTACAAGAACAGGAAGATAACTAATGATCTATATTTCTATTGGCTCAAATATAGGAAATCGCTTTTCCCATTTACAAAGGGCTGCTCAGTTACTAAAGGAACGCTATTTTAAAGATTTAAAGTCTTCGATCATTCTAGAAACTAAGGCCATTTTACCAAACGGTGCTCCACCTGAGTGGGATAAGCCATTTCTCAACATGATTGTCTATGGAAGTTGTTCTTCTTCTCCCGAAGAGCTATTAAAAGGTCTAAAACAAATTGAGTGTGATATTGGCCGTCCGCAGGTCTATGAAAAGTGGGCACCTCGCGTTATTGATTTGGATATTTTGTTATGGGATGATCTAACGCTCGATACACCCTACCTTAGAATTCCTCACCCAGAATTGATAAACAGACCATTTTTGCTTCACTTGATGGCAATGCTGAACCCTATGGATAATACTCCAATAATCAACAAGACGTTCGGTACTGTTGCTTATGATATCCCTAACATTCAAGATTGTTTTTTAAAGAGTTTTACGCTTTCACCAGAGCTTGTAGGTATTGTCAATATTACTCCTGATTCATTTTCAGATGGTGGTCTTTATTATGATTCAGATCAAGCAACCAAGCAGGCACTGCGGCTGTTATCAGATGGTGCAAGCATAGTTGAACTTGGTGCTCAATCAACAAGACCTGGATCTTTAATGCAGATCCCAGAGGAAGAGTATGCACGTCTAAAGCCAGTACTTGATAATCTTAGCAATTATATGAAAGCTGGCGATATTAAAGTCAGCATTGATAGCTTCTGGCCAGACGTTATTTTAAATGTTTTGGAACACTACAACATTGCCTGGGTAAACGATCAGAAGGAAGCTCTAGATAATAATACCTTAAAAGCAATTGCTAGTAATGGTTGCAGCATCGTTATTATGCATTCACTTTCAATACCACCACATAGAGACAACATTATTCCAGACGACACTGACCCAATTGATATCATAAATAATTGGGCAGAGAAGAGCATTAGCAGGTTACTTACCCTAGGTTTTGATCAAAGCTCGATAATTATTGATCCTGGTATTGGTTTTGGAAAATCTCTATATCAGAATATCTGGCTTTTACGCAATATAGAAGCATTGCGAAGTTTTGGCTGCAAAGTTCTGGTTGGTCATTCTAGAAAGTCATTTATTTCTTCTTTTTCTACAGAACCTGTCTTTAACCGAGATTTAGAAACAATTGCTTTATCATCTGCATTGCACAACAAGGTTGATTTCCTTCGAGTGCATAATGTGCGTGATCACATGCGATTTTTTGTAGCTCAAGCTGCTTTACAGGAATGAAGATTATCGGAATTATGGCTGTTGATCCCAAGGGGGTGATTGGAATAAATAATGGATTGCCCTGGCATTATCCAAGTGAGTTAGATCATTTTCGTCAAGTGACTGACAAACAAGTTATTGTGATGGGAAGAAAAACATTTGAAACAATACCACAAAACATATTAAAGCCTATTGTTTTTTCTCGTAACAAATTAAGTCCTTGTTTTAATAAAGGCATAGAATGCACTATTATTTCTTCTATGCAAGAGTTCTTGTCAATCCAAGGTAATTGGAGTTACCCTCAAATCTTCATGATTGGTGGAGCACAAATAGCGCACCTTTTTTTGGAGTATGATCTAATTTCAGAGTTTATCATAACAGAAATTCACAGACCTTATGAAGGTGATGTATATTTCAACTTAACACTTCTTGATAGATGGAATAAAACTATTCTTACCAAAACAAAAGACTATACTATATGCAAGCTAACACGTTAATATGCATATTGAAGCAATTTATACCCACCGCATTGAATGTGGAGAAGTATTAGAGCAAGTTCTTGATTGCTATGTTTCAGAGTTGCTAAGAGAGGAAGTTGTTCTTGCTATCACATCAAAAATCATTTCCGTTTGTCAAAAACAAGTAGTTTGCAAAACTGCTTGTTCTAAAGAAGAGCTAATCAAAAGAGAAGCTGATGCAATTGTTGATGTGGACCACAATCCTCATAGTATCTGTTTAACGATTAAAGATAATATCTTAATTCCATCTGCTGGTATTGATGAATCAAATGGTAATGAGGTGTATATTCTATATCCAAAAGATGTTCAGAAAACAGCTCTATCAATATGGAACTATCTCAAGACAAAACACTGCATAAAACATCTTGGTATTTTGATTACAGATAGTAATGTAACACCTATGCGTCGTGGGGTTACGGGCGTTGCTCTTGGTTGGTGTGGATTTGAACCACTTTATTCCTATATAGGCAAGCCAGATCTTTATAATCAATCACTGCAAGTAACACAAGTCAATCTTCTTGATGCACTGGCAACATCTGCTGTTTTAGTTATGGGAGAAGGGGCAGAGCAAACACCAATGGCAATAATTAGTGGTGCACCAAAGGTTCACTTTCTTACTCGTCCGCCAACTACAAAAGAAGAAAAAAGTGTTAAGATATCTATGAAAAAAGATCTTTACTCTCCTCTCCTCATGGGAGCCCGTTGGTTGAAGAATTAAAGAGAAACTTAAAAAATTTGCTATTCCTTTATAAGAGCCTGTCTTCAAACTCAAGAATGAGCTAATTTGTGAAGCATAATAGTGATCATATTAAAGAAGATGTTATTTTTTGAAGTGAGAGGAGAATGCTCATAATCCTTACTCATACGTCTAAAATTGGAGAGCCAAGCAAAGGTTCTCTCAACAATCCAACGTTTGGGAATAACCTGAAATCCTGTATCAACTATTTTCTTGGTAATCGTCAATAAACATCCAGTTTCCAATAAGCAGAGGTTTTGCAATTTACCTGTGTATCCTTGATCAGCAAAAAACTTATGTAATGTTGGAGCTTTGCATTTGGCTTGAACAAAAAGATTTAGTGCACCATCAAGATCCTGAATGCTTGCACTTTGTACTTCAGCAGCAATTACAAGACCTACAGTATCTACAACGATGTGGCGCTTTCTACCCTTTACTTTCTTGCCAGCATCATATCCTCTGGATCCCCTTTTTGAGTAGTTTTTACTGATTGGCTATCTATTATTCCCACTGATGGAGTTTCATTCTTACCAATTATCTCTCTTACTTTTTTAACTAGAAAATCATGAATCTCTTGCCATATTCCACTTTTTTTCAATCGCTAATTACAACTATACACTGTTTTCCATGGTGGAAAATCTTTAGGCAGTTGTCTCCATTGACATCCTGTTCTCATCATATAGCGGATTGCGTTAATAATTGTTCTAATACTATGTTTTCTTGGTCTGCCGGTCTTTTTAGGTTCAAAATATAGCTCTATTATCTTCCATTCTTTGTCACTTATATCGCTTGGGTACATTTAAAATATATCTTATAACACACTTCTTAACTCCTTTCTACTTAGTTTGAAGACAGGCTCTGAGGGAACGAGTTTTAAAAGTGGTTGACGAGAAAAAAATGACTATGGAAGAAGTAAGCAAGATGTTCAAAATTGATAGAAAAACTATATACTGGTGGAGGAAAAGAAGAGAAGAAACAGGAAGTATAAAACCGTCTTCAGGCTACCAAAAGGGACATAGTCATAAAATTAAATACTTAGATGGCTTTGTCAAATTTCTGGATGAAAACCGAGATATTACGGTTGAAAAAATAATTGAAAAATTTGGCAACATGTGCAAAGGCACAGTCTACAATTATCTTAAAAAAGTAAACTATACATATAAAAAAAACTTTTCTTTATCAGGAAAGGAATGAAGAGAAACGCAAGGAGTTCATAAAAAAAATAGAAGGAATAGAAAAAGAAAACTTGATATTCATAGATGACTCTGGAGTAGAAGACAACAGATTTTATGAATATGGGTGGTCTCAAAAAGGCAAGAGGTTATTTGCCGATAAACCAGGGTTTAAAAGAAAGAGGGTAAGCATAATAGGAGCACTAAATGAGGGAAAAGTTAAAGCTTCCTGGGTAATTGAGGGCTACTGCAACAGCGAGATTTTTGATGCTTATGTAGAAAATATACTTGTTCCTATATTAAAACCTGGACAGACTATTGTTCTCGATAATGCAAGCTTTCATAACGCGAATTCTGGATTAAGGAAGGAAGAAAGTATAGGAAATAGAAGGCTTTGTGGATTTGATGGAATAGGAAATGAGAGTAGAAAAGATATGAACCAAAAAATTAACAGGGGATCTATGGCGAGTGTGTTCAATTTCTAGTCTATTTTTTAGGTAACCAAAAACAGTCTCAATGATAGACCTTTTTCTCAGTAAAATCTTCTCATTTAACGAAATCAATGTATTTTTCATACCTTTTTTCACCTTGGTAACAAGTTTCAAACCTCGGTCAAACAGCTTCTGAAAAAGCTCTTTTGCAATATAACCTTTGTCACCAAACAAAAGACCGATTAATTTTTCCGTCAGATTTGGCACAGGTATCCTATCATCAACATTGCCTTTTGTTAGCGTAAGTGCATGAATTTCAACATTTTCATTGATTACCATATGTAATTTGAAACCAAAAAACCAGCCGTAAGTGCTCTTGCTTAATTTTGCAATTCCAGCAAAAACTTTGTTTTTGGATATTCTTTTTGCATGACAAACTGCAATGGGAGTTGTGTCTATATATGAAATTCCAGTGTTTTCTGACTGTCCACAAAGCCAATGCAACAACATTGCTAAATGCCACAAAACCCTAGGCTTTAGAGCAACAAACCTGGTATATGAAGGTAACTTTGGAAACTCTGATTTGTAGAGCAACGTTAGGTAATGTAGATAGAAAGTTTTACACGGAGATTGTTGATATAGCAGGATTATTGTCATGATTTCGGAGTGCTCAATTTCCGTTGTTCTTGTGGGGTTTTTACCATTTGGCAGTAGTTTATCTGCAAAATTTTTCTCTATATCTCTGCAAAAATCATCGACCAAACAAAACAGTTTTGTTATATCTTCCATGGGTAACCTCATCTATTTTTTTATCACTGCTGAGTTTACCCTGTTTTCTTGCCTCTTCTATTCTCCTTTAATCCAGAATTCACGTTCATAAATCTGCAAGAACGAAAAATGTGATAGAAAATGTTGGGTGTAAAATTTTGTTCTTGCCGCCATACTCACCGGATTTAAATCCGATTGAGAAGTTCTGGTTTGCCATTAAGCATGCCATAAGAAAAGTGCTGCCAAGCTTTTGGCCCAATATTAATTCGGCTATTGATTTTGTCTTTCAGCTCTCGGGGAAATCTTACTTTGGTTAGCTATATATACCAGGTTTTTATATTGTTTAGCAGTACAATTTTCAATATTATGAATAAGCATGGAAAGGTGGCTGAGTGGTCTAAAGCACACGCTTGGAAAGCGTGCACATATGAAAATATGTCGGGGGTTCGAATCCCCCCTTTTCCGCATATTACTTCTAGAATGGTATAAAACCCTCGGTCGCGCGCACAACTCTATTCCTATAGTGAGTAACTCCCTCTTATCTCATTTATATCATATTTTTAACTTATCCAATAACATAAATTACTTTAGCTATGCTATCAATAGCATTGCTTTAAAAAGAGTGCCCATATTTTCAGTCAACCTTAAGAATTCACTAAAGATCCTATTCTTTTGTTCATCACTTGCGCTTTTCATTAAAGCCTGGGTTCTTTCTTTTATGCCAAAAAGATACAAAAATTCTCTTTGAGTTAAAATCTCGCAATCTACGTGTTTTAATGAATCTTTTAATGCTTGAAAGTTCACAAGTGCAGTAATATCACTATTACCAACATTCTCAAGAAAATTAGCATACTTATGTTGTTTTATCGATTGCAAAGTGCTCTTATATGCGGGGTATACATAACCGTAATCTATAATCAAAGCAGCTCCTTTATTATTATGTATCTTCTTCTCAAGTTTTTTTAATATTTCAACCCCAGTTGAACATATTTCCACCACTGCACCATTAAAAAGTTTTCCATTTGCCGTTCCAGCGCTTGATGCATAATTGTACGAACGTTGCAATTTACAGGTAATTTGAGTAGCAGGTGGTGTCATTCCAGTGAATGACGCTGGAATCCAGTGTTTATTATACAACTGCTCAGTGTGCTCATTTACAATTAAGTTTTCTGGATCCCAGTGTCTGGGCACTGGGATGACATCATTCTTGGTGGGAATTACCCTTGTATCACAACGTTCGTATAGCTGTGTGCTTGATGCTGGAGTCCAGTCTGGTTGAGCAGTTTGCACAATTTTGAGACCGTTATCGCCTTGTTTTGTCACCATATTTTCATACCACCCCTCATCACGATATACAAACTGATCTATCGGAAGAGCGTCAAAGAACTCATTTGCTAAAAAAATGGTTGGTTGTTCTGGTAGGTTGTCAATATCTTTGTGCCAATTAACATCTAAGCCTTTTAATTTTTCCTTTTGTATCTTCCGTAAAGTAGGGCTTATTTCAACTAAGTGGATCAACATTGAATTAAAAAAGCTGCTGTATTTTTTAGTGACTCTTATTATATCGTGAATGAGTGTTCCTTTGCCTGGCCCAAGTTCAACTAGAGAAAATTTTGATGGCTTTCCTAATTTTTCCCATGTATGCATTATCCAAACTGCAATTACTTCACCAAATAATTGGCTGATCTCAGGTGCAGTAGTAAAATCACCATCCTTACCAAGTGGTAATCTACTCGTATAATAGCCGTATTTTTCATGGTACAAAACGGCATTCATGAAATCACTGATGGATATTGATCCTTGACTTTTGTCAATTAATTCGTGTATATAAGTGAGCATGTTATTAATGAATGTTTAACTATAGCGTACCATAATATAAAATAGTAGAGTATTTATATATATAGTATAAACTTAAGTTTATGAGTAATAGTGCTTCAGTTATGGACGACAAAAACACCGATTATGTTGCCCTTATACCTCAAGATGATAGTATTGAATACAAATTTGAAGAAGCTGTCAATTTTATAGAAAACAAGGTTATAAATGCTGATGGACTAACTTTAGCGGAAGTGTTTCAAGTGCTAGTTCAAATGCTAAATGGTGATCTAGAATTGGTAAAAAAAGTACTAGCATATGCTAATATTATGGCAAAGCATGGAATGAAGGTAGCAAAAGAGTCGCAATTAAGCAGAGCTGATGTTCGCCGAGCTTTAGAAGGTAAAGAAAGTGTTGTCAATAGACAAGATTTTATAAAGAAACCACCTCTTCTACCTGCTATAAAATCGACCAAAAAGAAAAGTAGAGGTCTTTAGATGGCTGAATCTATAAAAAAATTTACTGTACAATGTGACTTCAAAGGGCAAAGTTCACCTTTTGCAATATATATAGGAAATCCAAAAAGTGATGCTCATCCAATTCATCATCAAGATTCCTGGCTTGTAAAAGAACGTGGAGGGAATATCCCTAATAAAGTAAAAGAAAGTCTACAAAAATTATATAAACTATCTCAAGAAAATGGAGTCTCTTTCTCAGAGCTATGCGCGTATGCCATTACTGTGGTTAGTAATAATGATAAAAAAAGTGACGACAAGCAGTGAGATAGTTTAATCCCTCAATATTTCATTTATAGAGACTTTCGATCTCGTCTTTTCATCCACTTTTTTTACTATGACTGCACAATTGGTTGAAATGTCATTTTTAGATGGAATAGACCCTGGTACCACTACAGAATAAGGTGGCACTTCGCCATAAAATACCTCGCTAGTTTCTCTATCAATAATCTTTGTTGATGCTCCAATAAACACACCCATGCCAAGGACTGATCCTTCTCTCACTACCACACCCTCGGCTACCTCGCTACGTGCTCCAATAAAGCAATTATCTTCTATAATGACAGGTGAAGCTTGAATAGGCTCAAGGACTCCACCTATTCCCACTCCACCGGAAATATGGCAGTTTTTTCCTATTTGCGCACAGCTACCAATCGTTGACCAGGTATCTATCATTGTTCCTGAATCAACATATGCACCAACGTTGATAAAACTTGGCATTATAACAACATTTGTACCTATATAAGCAGATCGGCGGACAAAACACCCAGGAACTGCTCTAATTTTTAACTGGCGAAATTTCTCCTCATTCCATTCACTAAATTTGTTACCGATCTTGTCAAACCAGCAATTGGTATTGTCTATTATTTTGTTTTTTTCAGTGAGAAAATGTAATAATATTGCCTGCTTTATCCACTTATGTACTACCCATTCTCCACTTGATAGCTTTTCTGCTACTCTAATTTTGCCACTATCAAGGAGCTCAATTACCTCTTTAATTGCTATTCTTGCTGTTTCCTTTAGGTTACAGTCATTAAATTTTTCTCTATTTTTCCAGATATTTTCTATCTCACTTTGTGTTTTTTTTAGTTGCAAACCTTCCATTTGTTATATATATTAATATTAAATTTATAGCTCTGTATCATTTGAGCTTGTTACTACTTTATATGTAAGTGCTATGAAAATACAATGTAGTAGTTGTACTAAAACTTACTTGGTATCTTCTGAGCAAATTGGTGTATTTGGAAGAAAGGTAAAGTGTACGAACTGCAATCATATATGGCATGAACATCTAGAAGAAGCGTCAAACAAATCGCACTCTGCTAATATACAGGAAAAAAAAATTAGTGGAAGGAATTTTTTACAAAATCTAGCATTTACCACTCTAGCTTTTGCAACAGCTACAGGGTTATGCGTCGTAATTGCTAATGGCATCTTTCCTAGAGAGATGAACAAAGCATACAAAACGATCAGTTCATATAAGGATTCAATAAGCTATAAATTAGGGTACAAAAAAGAACAAACAGAAAATCCAAATGTAAAAAAACTTGTTGTAAATAAGTTTTATCAAGACTACCTTTTTTTATCTAATTTAAGATCTAGTTAAATAGGCATAAACCATCGCCGATATCGGTATCCAGTTCCTATAGCTACTCAGGTGATGCAAATAGTATTAGGGTGACAGAGTTTTAAAAATAAGTTATTTTTTAGTAAAAAACAGCTTATGAGCATTAAAATTGCACCTTCTATACTTTCAGCAGACTTTGCAAAATTAGGAGAAGAAGTAAGAAAAATTAGCGATTTAGGTGTAGATTACATACACATAGACGTTATGGATGGGAATTTCGTTCCAAATATTACAATTGGTCCTAGCGTTGTCTCTGCAATACGTAAATATAGCAATCTTCCTTTTGATGTGCATTTAATGGTCAAATCTCCTGTTAACCACATTGAAAGCTTTATAAATGCTGGTGCTGATATTATCACTGTACATGCAGAAGCAGAGATACACCTTGAGAGGTTGATAAGAAAGATAAAGTCATACAAAAATGTAAACGACGCAAAAAAACCGATTCAAGCTGGAGTCTCAATTGTTCCTTCAACTTCTCCAAGTGTGCTTGAATACATAATACATGAGCTAGATATTGTGCTGATTATGACAGTCAACCCTGGCTTTGGAGGGCAGGAATTTATTCATTCACAGTTGAACAAGATATCTACTATAAAAAAAATGATACAGGAGCGTAATCTTAAAACACAAATTTCAGTAGATGGTGGAATTAACTTTTCTAACGCAGCTTATATAATAAAAGCAGGTGCTGATATTTTAGTTGCGGGATCGGCGATATTCAAGGCTGAAGATATTAAGAAGGCCGTAAATGATCTTAAAAATCCATCGTGGTAATCCTATATAAGCTAGTGCAGCCCTACGTCATACCGCGATTCATTCGCGGTATCTCAGCCGCTAACACGTAGCGGAATGTTGGCAAACCTAAGATCTTTAGCTAGTTAACACAAATTATTTCTATTATCTACCAATTTGAAAAAGTCTCTGGTCCAAGTAGTCAAGCTACTTGGATGACAAGAGGTAACGCAAGAAGTTTACTCTTAATAAAAGCCTGATGATGAATCATTATTACCAAATTTCGGCCTATTTCTGTTGCTGAAACCAGAACGAGGACGAGAAGGCTTCTTATGGTAACTTCCTCCAGGTTTTCTATTAAATGAATTATTGTAATAATTATCCCTGTCATTTGGACCATCTTTCCTTTCCTCGTTGTAAAGCTCACCTTCAAAAAACTCTCCCGTCTCTTGATCAACTCGACGTCTTGACAACTTTGGACATCCACCTTTTTCGAAGTCAATTACTAGTGCTTTGAAAGTATCATCTTGTTTAAGTATGCTCTCTATAGAATCTATGTGTTCATTAGCTACTTCACTTATGTGCATTTTTCCTTTTCTGCCATTAAGAAATTCAAGCTCTACAATAGACTTCTCTATTTTTACAACTTTGACATCAACTATAGAACCTTGTTCTAGTTCTGTTATTGAATCAATCATCATACTCTTTGCAATTTCAGCTTCAGTGCCACTCGTGGCAAAAACAGAAACTTTACCATCATCTCCTATTTCAATTTTTGCATTACTTCTTTCACACACACTGCGTATATTTTTTCCTTTAGCACCAATAGCTGCAGAAATTTTGTCTTTATCTATGTAAAATGATAACATCCTTGGTGCATGGTCTTTGATGTCATCACTGTGTTCTGAAATCACTGCATTCATTTTTTCTAAAATATGTAATCTTCCAGCTTTTGCCTGTTCTAAAGATTTTTCAACAATTTCAAAGCTTATACCAGAAATTTTCATGTCCATTTGCAGTGCCGTAATTCCTTCACTAGTTCCTGCTACTTTAAAGTCCATATCACCAAGATAATCTTCATCACCCAATATATCGGAAAGTATTACATACTCGTCTTTATCTTTAATAAGGCCCATAGCAATTCCAGCAACAGGGGCCTTTATTGGTACACCCGTATCCATTAAAGCAAGAGAAGTCCCACAAACTGTTGCCATAGAAGAAGAACCATCAGACTCCAAAATTTCGGACACTACTCTTATTGTATAAGGAAATTCAGATTTATCGGGTAAAACAGGATGAATTGCTTTCCAAGCAAGTTTGCCATGACCGATTTCTCTTCTTCCTGGTGCACGTGCAGCAGAAGTTTCTCCAACAGCAAATGAGGGAAAGTTATAATGCAACATGAAATGCTCACGTCTATCCCCTTCAATATCATCCACAATTTGCTCATCTTGAGTAGTGCCAAGAGCAGTAACAACCAGTGCCTGAGTATTGCCTCTTGTAAATAGTGCAGAACCGTGAGTTCTGGACAGAATATCAACTTCAACTTCTATCTGACGTATCTCATCATGCTTACGACCGTCTATCCTTACACCTTTCTTCCTAATTATTTCACGTACTAAAGATCTTTCAAAGTTTTTTACTGCATACGTAATTAACTTTTCATCTTTTCCAGTCTCTTTAAGAGTATTCAATATATTCTCTCTGACCGCTTCTAGAGCTTGAACTCGCTCTTGTTTTACTGTTTGCGAATATGCTTTTTCAAAATCTTTACCGTATTTTTCGAGCTCTTGTGTTATATCTGATGTATCAACAGGAGCAAAGCTTTCAGGCTTATTGCCAACTGTATCAGCAAACCCTTTTATGAGCTTAATGACAGGTTTAAGGTGTTCATGGCCAAATTTTATTGCATTAAAAACATTTTCTTCAGAGAGCTCTTTCACTTCTGACTCAACCATTAAAATCGAATTTTCATCACCAGACAAAAACAGATCCAAGCTGCTTGCTTTCATCTCTTGAACAGAAGGGTTGAGTATATAGTTATTATTTTCATCACAACCAACTATCACTCCAGCTATAGTAAAGTGAAAAGGAACACCAGAAATCGCAAGAGCTGCAACAGCACCAATCAATGCTGGCACTTCAGGAGGATTGACTGTATCATAAGTTAATAGATTACACACCACACTAATTTCATCATGAAATCCTTCTGGAAAGAGTGGCCTTACACTCCTATCTATTACTCTTGAGATTAAAGTTTCTCTATCAGATGGCTTGCCTTCTCTTTTAAAAAAACCACCAGGGATCTTACCCATGGCATAGCTTTTTGCGATAAACTGCACATTTAAAGGTAGGAAATCAACGCTTTCTTCCTTCTTTTTACGTACAACAGTTACTAAAACAGAAGTATCACCGTAATTTACAACTACTGAACCATGAGCTTGGCGTGCTATTTTTCCTGTTTCTAAAGATAAGGCACGACCACCCCACTCTATAGATTTTTTTATAATTTTAAACATACTAAATTCCTCGATTATTTTCTAATGCCTAACTTCTCTATTAATTCCTGGTAGGCTTCATTACCAAATTTACGCTTTATATAATTTAAGTGCTTGCGTCTTCTACCTATCAATATAAGTAAACCACGCTTAGAGTGATGGTCATGCTTGTGCACTTTAAAATGCTCAGTTAAGTTACTGATCCTCTCGGTCAAAATTGCACATTGTACAAAAGATGAACCTGTATCATCTTCTTTAATTGCATATATATTTATCAAACTCTTTTTCTTTTCGGATGTTATCGACATCTAAACCTCATTTTAAATATTAAAAACACGAATAGGTTTCACACAACCATAAATAAAACTGCAGATTGCAATAGGTACACTACCCACTGTCGTACACCAAATATCATAATTCTTTAAACTACGCAAGTTATTTAATACAATTTCCTGACCTTTTCTGATTTTCCCCGCATCTTCTGGGGAAATTTCAACTTTGAACATCGATCTTAAAGCCGATTCAATGGGAATGATGAAACTTTTTGCATTACTCCCTGTACCTTCTGTCATCTGAGTAGCTGACACTGGTTCTTTTTTTCTGGATTCCAGCGTCACGCGCTGGAATGACACCAAAAAGCGAGTTTTTTCAATAAGTTGCTCAATTGTCACTGATTCATTTTCTCTAAAGTCACCTACCATAGTTCTTCTTAATTTCGTAATGTGTCCAAAACAATTTAATGCAATGCCAAGATCCCGAGCAATTGATCTCACATATACACCACTACCGCACATCATAGAAAAATTTGCACTATTATTTATGGTGTCCACAGATATCAATTTCAGTTCATGTATTTTGACTTGTCGGGGCTTTATATTCACCTTTTGCCCACTTCTTGCCAATTTATACGCCCTTGCTCCTTTTATTTTTATTGCTGAAAATTGAGGAGGAGTCTGCTTGATCTCACCAATAAAATTTTTAATTGCACAATTTATTTGACTATATTGAGGTTCTATAGTGCTAGTTCTAATGATATCACCATCCAAATCATCCGTGGTTTTTTGTTCACCCCATTTTATTGTAAAATCGTATGCCTTTAAGTCACAAGATAAATACGGTATAGTTTTCGTTGCCTCGCCAAGAGCAATTGGCAATACACCTGAAGCTAAAGGATCAAGTGTTCCCAGATGACCAGCTTTCTTAATTCCAAAGATCTTTTTAACTTGGGTTACAGCTTGTGCAGAACTAATTCCTATTGGTTTATCAAGATTCAGCCAGCCGTGTATCATATGTGAATTATATACAGCTGATGACAGTTTAGGAAGCAGCTTGAAATATATACTTCAAATGATAATGTAAAAAATGGCTTGACTAACATGCATTATTAACGCATACTTAATCTTTTTATTAGCCTTATTTTAAGGGGACTATTATGACTATAAATACAAATAAAAGCATATTGAAGTGGGAAAACACTGCACATATAACAAAAATGAGTATTGGAGGTTTAGTTGCATTTGCATCTTTAGTGGGAGCAATAACAACAATATTCATTGCTACTAAAGTAATTGCTGGACCTGCATCTTTAGCACTTGTTGCTAGCCCTGCTGGAATTGCAGTTCTATTTATTGCCGCTGTATATTTTGCCGCAGCAGCTTATGTTTCATATCAGCAAATGAATGCGATTGGTGAAAAAGGACCAGTTGGCAATAAAGGTGAAGCATTCGATCTTTCATCTGAACTACAAAAACCTGAAATTATGGAAATGCTTAAAGGTAAGTTTCAAGTAAAATAACAATAACAAATTGTATAGGAGGTAGATTTTCTACCTCTTTCTTTTTCCTTTCATTTGAATATGTAAAGGTTAAGGCAATCTATTCCATACCTCAACTACATCCTCACTAAACTCTATTATCTCTGCTTTTTTGAACCGATAACATTCATTGATGGATTGAATCCCTAAATCTCCTATGAAAGGAGTGGCATCGTTACCTAAAATTTTACCACTGCGGCAGATTATCAACCTGTCGATTAAATTACACTTTAATAGTTCTGTGATTAACACTCCTCCACCTTCGACTAATAATCTTGTTATACCAATTGCTGAAACAAGTTTTGATGCCATGTCTTTTAGGCAGACTTTGCCGATAACATCAGGTTCCGATGTCATTCCAGCGCGTGACGCTGGAATCCAGTTTTCATTATGCAATTGCTTGGTTGCAATTAAGTTTTCTGGATCCCAGTGTCTGGGCACTGGGATGACAGGAGAAGGCGTTGGAATGACAGGAGAGTGTGTTGGGGTAACGGAAGAGTGAGCTGGAATGACAGGAGGTTTGTGATTTGAATTGACTATCAAATAATTAATGTCTTTTATTTTTCTCTCTACTTCCTTATTTGTGATTACCCAAGTTATTACTTTATCTGCAGTCTTTGCAATATTGTGCTCTTCCTTCAATTTTGCTTGGCTATCTATAATTAGCCTTATTGGCGATCTACTTCCGAGTCCTGGTAATCTGCAAGTTAAGAGTGGATCGTCATTAATGAGGGTATTGCTGCCAATCATAACTGCATCATATTTTGCTCTAAGCTCATGCACCCAATTTCTTGTATCCTCACTTGTTATCCATTTGCTATCGCCTGTAAATGTTGCGATTTTTCCGTCAAGAGTTGTTGCAATTTTGCAAGCTATAAACGGTCTATGAAATTCTTTAGTGGTGAAAAAACCGACATTCAGTTCTTCTGCCTCTTTTTGCATAATACCTTGCTCAACTTCAATTCCTGCTTCTTTCAGAGCTTTAATGCCTCCACCTGAAACTCTACTATCTGGGTCAATAGTTGCAATTACTACCCTTTTTATTCCAGCTCTTATAATTCCTGCGGTGCAAGGTTCTGTAACTCCAAAGTGGCAACATGGCTCGAGCGTGATATACATAGTTGCATCTTGAGTTGAACCTTTCGCGTTTTGCAAAGCGACCACCTCTGCATGCGGACGTCCACCGATCCCTGTATATCCCTCACTAATAATTGTACCATCCTTTACAATAACACACCCGACAGCAGGATTTGGTGCAACATTTCCAAGACTTTTTTCTGCAAGCTTTAATGCAATTGACATGAAGTGATCATCTGTCATTAGAAAGAAGTCATTTCATAGGAGGTATCAAAAATTCTTCTGTGCTCGTGTATGGCAAATCTATCTGTCATACCTGAGATATAGTCACATATTATTACTGAACGCTGAGATTCACAAGCGAGTTTGCTCCACTCTGTGGGAAGTAATCCTGGGTTTTCATAAAAACATTGAAAAAGTTCCTGTATTATGCGTTTTGCTTTGTTCATCGTTCTACTCAGTTTATAGCTTCTGTATATTTTCTCCATGTTGAATCTTTTCATTTCTTTTGTAGCATTCGCAACTTCTGGTGAAAATGTGACTAGCATTTTATTTAGACTTCTTACGTCTTCTACGCTTTTTATTTTGTGATCTTCAATATTTCTTTCAGTCTGAGAAACAACATCACTTATCATAGTTCCTATAGTTCCACTCAGTGATTCATGTATGAGTTTGCTCTGAGGTAATTCTGAATATCTGCTCCTTATGTCTTTAAACATTTTTTCAATTAAAGGAACATTCAGCAAATCTTCGATGGTTACTAAATTTGCTCTGAGTGCATCATCAAGATCGTGAACACTGTAAGCAATATCATCGGCAATTGAAGCAACTTGCGCTTCAATGCTTGAAAATTCTTCAAGTTTTAGATCATATTTTTTGTTGTATTCTAGCAATAGCTGATTATTTGTGTGAGATACTGCATTCTGACCAAGTAAGGGACCGTTATGTTTTGCAACCCCTTCAATCACCTCCCAACTTAGATTCATACCATCAAAGTCAGCGTGTTTTTGTTCGAGGTAAGTTAAAATCCTTATAGCTTGAACATTATGATCAAACTCATACTTCTCGTTATCAAGATTCAAATCTTGAACTGATTTCTTTAGAGCATCTTCACCTGCATGACCAAATGGAGGATGACCAAGATCATGTGCGAGCGCTATGCATTCAGTGATATCCTCATTTAAGCCAAGTCTACGCGCAATGGACCTTGCAATTTGTGCAACTTCAAGGCTATGAGTAAGCCGAGTGCGATAGTAGTCGTGCTCATAATTGATAAAAACTTGTGTTTTGTACTCCAATTTTCTAAATGCATTAGAGTGAATGATACGGTCCCTATCACGCTGAAAGCAGCTGCGATTCTCATCTTCTGGCTCTTTGAAGTATCTCCCTTTTGTTTTGCTTGGAAAACATGCATAATTTAATAGAAAATTATTGTTTGACATGTAAAATTTCTACTATAATAAGTTATCAATAATAAACGGTGGTTACTATGTCAACAAATTACAACATCAACTTAACTGATAATGCACTAAAAAAAATCCACTCTCTTGCAGAGCAGGAAGGGGATAAGAGTTCCGTTTTACGGGTTGCAGTTTCAGGTGGTGGATGTTCTGGCTTCAAATACAATTTTCTTATGGATCAAATGAATAAAAATCTATCTTTGGATGATGAAGATGATGATTACGATGATGAGTTTGATGACGAAGACGAAGATGATGACTATGAAGAAAGCGAGGACTATAGAAGCCACTCCAGTTTTAGCGAAAAAGGCAAAGATATAGTAATTAATGATGAAAATGGCAATCCTGTATTAATGGTTGATAATTATTCAGCAAAATTTTTAAATAACTCAGTTATAGATTATACTGAGGATCTCAGTGGTTCTGGTTTTCAAATAAAGAATACCCTTGCTAAGTCTCAATGTGGTTGTGGTAACAGTTTTTCGGTTTAATTATTACCAAAATTTAGATGCCTTCTGGGTCTTTTAAACATGGGTGATAATGTAGCTCTAGGACTAACTTCTGTAGATAAAAGCTTCAAGGACAATTCTGCTGTTGTAAAAGACATCAACCTAAGTGTCACAAGAGGGCAAGTAGTAGCGCTGATTGGCAATTCAGGTGCAGGAAAAACAACTATATTGCAAATCGCAGGCTTGTTGGACAAGCCAACTTCAGGTATAGTTACGATAGATGGAATAAATTGCACACAAGCCAATAATAAGCATAAAACCCATGTAAGAAGAAATTTTCTTAGTTTTGTTTATCAATTTCACTATTTGTTACAAGAGTTATCGGTGTTGGAAAATATTATGCTTCCTCAACTCATTGCAGGAAAAAGCAAAGCTGAAGCAAAAAAAAATTCGCAAGCAATGTTGGAAAAATTTGGTCTGGAAAACAAAGCAAGTAGCATGGTATCTGAAGTTTCGGGTGGGGAAAGGCAGAGAGTTGCAATTGCAAGAAGCATTGTAAATTCTCCAAAGCTTTTACTTGCAGATGAGCCAACAGGAAATTTAGATCCAACAAATTCTTTTAACGTGTTTTTACTGCTACATTCATACGTAAAGGAAAATAACAGCTCTATGCTTATAGTAACGCACAATCATCTCCTTGCAGAAAAGGCAGACTGCATTTTCCAATTGAGAGATCGATCATTAGTGAAGTTGTGAATAGGAAAAATAGCACAATTTAAAACTACCTATGCCTTATACTTATCTAACCAATGATCATTAACAGAGTACAACTCGCATGAAACGCTTTCATTGCTTTTTATACACGGACTTTTTAACTTACGCTGTTTACTTAGGGAACACCCCGATAACATAAACACAGCTAAAACAAAAAATAATAGCTTTTTAAACATAACAAAACCCTTTTATTTATATTACTACACTCATTTCTCTTGTTTGTAAAGGTTAGGCATATTCTTTTACCCTTACCTCTTTTTTGACCTTTTGAGAAGAAATAGCTGCACTGTTTAAGCGCAGTTTTATATAACCATCTACGATTTGAGTCACTTCCTCTTCTTTATCCCTTAGAAAGTGATTAGTATCGTCTATTATATGGTATTTCATGTGATCACTTTTTACTGAATTTATTAACCTTTTTGCTAATTCTGTTACATCGCTTTCTTCTGAGATTGTATCGTTACTGCTTTGTATTATAAGCCCAGAAACTGGACAGGGAGAAAGAAAAGAAAAATCGTACTTAGTTACCGGAAGAGAAAGAGCAATAAAACCCACTATCTCAGGGCGACGCATTGTTAGCTGCATAGCCACCCATGCTCCAAAAGAAAAACCAGCGATCCAAATTGGAACGTTGCTAGGATTATGTTCCTGAAGCCAATCAATAGCTACCGCAGCGTCAGTTAATTCTCCTATACCCTTATCAAAAGTTCCGGTAGATTTTCCCACACCACGAAAGTTAATTTTCAATGCAGAGAAATTGTTATCGATAAAAGACGTATATATACCATGTACAATTTTACTACCCATATTACCACCATATTGAGGGTGATGATGTAAAACCAGCACAACCGGCGCGTTGGCATCTTTGCTTTGGTGGTATTCACCTTCTATCTTTCTTGTTGCATTATTCAAAAAAACTTCTACCACGGTAACTCCTAATAAAAACCTGCTTGACAGATATTGATGACATGAATTATTAATTATGTATTAATTTCGCTGTTTTTGCAATAAATTTTTTATCGTGTTAAAGCTAACGTACATAGTTATGGCTATAGTTGATGGTAAACTTATTTAAGTGACAGATGAGTCCATTCTCTTTAGAAAATAGTGGTTACGTATATGCTGATTACAATGCAACTGCTCCAATTAGTGAGAATGTAAAAAAAAGTATATTTGAGGTCTTGTTAAAACAAACGCTCAATCCATCATCACTACATAAAAGAGGACAAGAAGCGAGGAAGATTCTTCAGAATGCAAGAGATAACATACGTGATGCTCTTGGTGTTCCAAGTGATAAAGAAATAGTTTTTACCTCTGGTGCGACTGAAGCGAATAACCTTGTTATGAGAGGAATAGCAGGCTATCTGCATGTAATTTCAGCTATAGAGCATCCTTCAATTCTTAATTCTGCATGTAATCCATATATAATACCCGTTTATCTGGAGGGCATTGTTGACTTTTTAGAGCTAGAAAAAATTCTAAGCAAACTTAAAGGAAACAAAGCAATAGTTTCAGTTATGATGGCAAATAACGAAACCGGAGTTATTCAGCCTGTTAAGGAAATAGCTGAAATAGCACACAAATTTGGAGCAATTTGCCACACTGACACTGCTCAAAGTGTTGGGAAAATTAAAGTTAATATGGAAGATTTAGGAGTGGATTTACTCACTTTATCCGCCCATAAATTTGGCGGTGTAGCAGGCAGTGGAGTTTTAATATTCAATAAAGAACTTGCGATAGAACCTATTATAATAGGTGGTGGACAAGAGAAGGGATTTCGTGGTGGTACGGAAAATATTGTTGCGATTGCAGGCCTTTCTGCTGCACTGCAAAATATTCCAGACCTTCTATCAAAAATGGATGAAGTAAAGGAGCTACGTGATCAATTAGAGTGTGAATTATTAAATCTTGCCAGTGATATAAGAATCTTCGGTAAAAACTCTAAGAGGCTGCCAAACACAAGTTTTATTTATATGCCAGGAGTAAAGAGTGATGTGCAGCTCATGCATTTTGACTTGAATCATATTGCAGTTAGTAATGGTTCTGCATGTTCTTCTGGAAAAGTTGAGCCTTCCCATGTCTTGCTTGCAATGGGGGCAACAAAAGAGCAAGCAGAGTGTTCAATTAGAATCAGTATAGGTCCAGAAACTAAACCACAAGACATAAAAAAAATAGTGGATTGTTGGTATAATATCTACAAGAAGAACACCTTGGTATAGATAATACGTGGTATCATGCAGGGAGCTATAAATTAGATGTAAAAACTTACTTGACACCCTTCGCCAGCCCCCTTATCATAAAACTGAAGCTATTTATTTATCTTCGCAATCTCTGCAGTGGATTAATGACAAAAAACTTAATGTATTTGGCGTAAATCATGCTTAATCTTTTGCACTATGTGCACCTCATGTCTTTATAAAACTTTTAGGTTTCTACCTATACAAGCCGAAACGCGCTTATAAAGCGTTTAAGACAGTAAAAGACGTCAAATAGACAAGGGAGAATTTGAATACTAGCTACCCTGGGTTTTTTTTTGCCTTTTTTTCCGCTCAGTAAATTTCTTAACGTTTATAATTTAGGTTAGTCGCATTTAAAAGCAGCTAAATTGCAGCGTTTAGAATAAAAAACGCCAATATTTTGAAGTACATATAAATAACTAGGCAACCATGGGGCTTCTTTTGCCTTTTTTTTCATTTGGTAAATTTCTTAAATATTTATGACTAACATGAACTGGGCAGTGCGTGACGCTATCCAAGATGGTGTCATTCCAGTGCTTGACACTGGGCACTTTAGACAATGTTACAAAAATAATATCATAGAATTCAATAGGATAATTCCTGGTGTACAGTCCCAGAGTGTGATGGTATGATAAAATATGAGAAAACAATACCATCAAAGGAGGAATTATGGGACCATACACCTAGAGGCTGTATTACAAGAATTTTGGGCGAACTTAGTTATGTGTAATATATTATCGCTTCATATGTGTGATGCACAAGGGCCTTGGAACCCAGATCAAATTACTGAGTATCGTTTAAATTTTTCAGTTTTATTTGGTGTAATGAGGCAGAAACTCTATCAAGTACTTATTGCGCCAAAAAACTTTCAAGCCCTTTTTGATAGAGCAAGCATGCGTGCTAAAGTTAAAATTCGACCAGGGCAGCCACAATAAGGTAGATAAGCCCAAACGCCATCATGTTTTTAGGAGAGTTTGCTAATGGAGGCTCTTAAGTTGACGCCATTGGCTGAACGGATACCTCTTAACTTGACGCGTATGGTTAAATAAACCATACGCGTCAAGTTAAGAAAATAAAGGTATGAAGAAGATAGGATAAGAAGATATAAGTTCTCTCGGATATATTTTAGTGAGAGAACTAATGATGAATAAAATAACTTGCTTATCAAATTACCTAAACAAATTTTTCAATGAAAGAGCAAATGAAGTATCAATTGAAACAGGATTTATAAAAAGGAAGAGAAAATTGAGTGGTTCATCATTCATAAAAGCTATAATTTTGGGTAATATAGGAGTTGCAAACTGCAGCATAGATACAATGTGCCAATTATTAAACGAAGCATCTGTAATAATAACAAAACAGAGTCTAGATTTGAGGTTTACTGAAGAGGCAGTGGAATTTATGAAAAGGATGTATAATGAATCTATGGCTTTATTTAAAAATACCCTGCAAATTGATTGTAGAATCTTGCAGCAATTTAAAAGCGTTAAGTTATTGGATAGTAGCTATATTAGCCTGCCTAACAGTATGGAGAATATGTATAAAGGATATGGTACCAGCTACAGCGGCTATGAAAGTAATACCAAGTCCGGGATAAAGTTGCAATTAGTTTTCGACTACTTAAATCAGACATTTGATCAATTAAATATAACGGAGGGAATAAGGTCAGATCAAGGGTATAGGAAACATTTGAGTAATATATCAAGTAACGATTTGCTAATATCTGATCTTGGTTATTTTGTGCCAAGTTCTTTTAAACAGATTAAGGAAATAGGAGCTTATTTTATTAGTCGTTATAAATCTGATACCAATATATATGATATAGAAACAAATCAAAAAATGGAGTTACTGGAATGTTTAGAGGGTAAGCTATTTTTAGAAACTGAGGTATTATTGGGAAAAGAAGCAAAGATTAGAGTAAGAATTATATGTCAAAAGCTAACTGAAGAACAGTCTATAGCCAGGAGAAGGAAGGCTAATAGATTAGCAAAATCACATGGATATACATCTTCCAAAAGGAATCAAAAGTTATTGAATTGGTCAATATTTATAACTAATGTTCCAAAAAGTAAAATTAGTGCTGAACAAGTATTAACAATTTACCGAGTAAGATGGCAAATTGAATTATTATTTAAATTATATAAGAGCCATATAGGACTTGATAAACTAAAAGGAAAACCATATAGGGTATTATGTGAATTATATGCTAAATTGTGTGCAATTCTTATATTTCATGGAATAGTTGGTTGTACAGAACTAAAAAAGGGCACAGAACTTAGTTTAACAAAGGCATTTATTGAGCTTAAAAGGCGAGTTAGAGAGCTATTCTTAACATTAAATTGTGTAGTCAGTAAAGTACAAATTTTCCTCAAAAAACTCATCTCAACCTGGTCAAAATTCTCCTTAAAAGACAAATATAGAAAAACAAGAATATCAACTTTGAGTGCACTAAATTTGCTCATTTTTCCTTAATTTGACGCGTATGGTTGTAGATACTGTAGGTCTTGTAATTGCTGCTGAAGTACAAAGTGCAAGCATTCAGGATCGTGATGGTGCACCAAATCTTTTTGTTCAAGCCAAATGCAAAGCTCCAACATTACATAAGTTTTTTGCTGATCAAGGATACACAGGTAAATTGCAAAACCTCTGCTTATTGGAAACTGGATGTTTATTGACGATTACCAAGAAAATAGTTGATACAGGATTTCAGGTTATTCCCAAACGTTGGATTGTTGAGAGAACCTTTGCTTGGCTCTCCAATTTTAGACGTATGAGTAAGGATTATGAGCATTCTCCTCTCACTTCAAAAAACAACATCTTCTTTAATATGATCACTATTATGCTTCACAAATTAGCTCATTCTTGAGTTTGAAGACAGGCTCTTAGACCATTTTGATCAATTTTTTACTATTACTGAAGTAAGTAATAAAAAAAATAGAAGTGAATTAATGGATTCCGCAAGGGCATATAAGATAATAAGTAAAGAAGATCCAGACAAAATACAGGATTTTTTAGCTACTCAAACAAAAAGTTATTCATGTGAAATAATGTTACCTAAAATTAATAATTTTCTATCACAAGTTAAAGGTTCGGTTTAAATTAGTAGAGGTTAAATAAATATAGTTAAGTCTTTGCAATAGTGATTTTATCAATAATCTTAGTGTGTACTTGATTATCATTTTTTGTTTCAATTTCAGTGATAACATGGCACCTACCTGGCTCTTTTATGGCAATTTCTTTAAACCCTTTTCCAACTTTACTATAAAAATTAACATCCATTTCTTCATATTTATTCTTGTCTTTCACTCTACTTAACCCAACTTTAACATCAATATCTAGAATAAATGTAATATCTGGATATCTAACTCCAGCCAACCTGTGCAAATCTTCTATTAGTTTTAAATCAACTCCAAACCCATATCCTTGGTATGCAATGGTTGAATCAATAAACCGATCACAAATCACTATTTTCCCTTCTGCAAGAGCTGGTAATATTAATTTTTTCATATGTTCGTGCCTCATCGAGATAAGTAGCAAGAGTTCAGAAATAGGATCAATATTATTTGTTAACAACACTCCTCTTATCTTTTCTGCAAAATCAGTGCCACCTGGTTCTCGAGTCGACACTACATTATTTTCGCCGTGAATTTGCTTAAAATGATTTGCAAGTAGCTTAGATTGTGTTGTTTTACCAGAGCCGTCTATTCCTTCGAAAGTTATGAACATAAGTTTTATAATACTAAAAAAGAATATGCAAACAGTATACATAGAAACCGTTTGACATTTAAATAATAAGACCGTAAATTACATACGGTATAATAATAGTCTATGGTTGCTCTGAATACTCCTAAAGTCGATTTTAGTTTTACTGCAAAAGATTTTAATCTTTTGGGAGTAGATAATAAATGCTATACATTAAGTGACTGTTGTGGAAAAAACGGTCTTATTGTAATGTTTATATGCAATCACTGTCCTTACGTTCAGTCAATTATTAGCAATCTGGTAAGCGATGTTGATCAATTGAAAAAAGATTATCAGGTAAACACCGTTGCAATAATGTCAAATGATGTAAATGAATATCCAGAAGATTCCTTTGAAAATATGATTAATTTTGCCAAGGAAAATAAGTTTACATTTCCATATTTAATTGATAGTACACAGAAAATAGCTAAAGAATACGGGGCTGTTTGCACTCCTGACTTTTTTGGCTTTAATTCCAATTTAAACCTTTGCTATCGTGGACGTTTTAATGACACAAAAAAAGAAAAGGTTCAAAGCTATGAAGTAGGAAGTAGTGACTTATTTCAAGCTATGAAATTTATTGCAGAAACTGGTAATTCTCCAATTGACCAAAAATCAAGTATTGGCTGCTCAATTAAATGGTCTAATTCTACAGGTTAAATATCATGCACAGTGGCTCTCAGCATTTGTTTGATATTATAATTTTACTTTCTGCTGCTGTGTTTATAGTCATAGCGTTCTGGAAAATGAATATTAGTCCAGTGCTCGGTTACTTCGTTGCAGGTGCAGTTATTGGTTCTCATGGATTTAATCTGATACACTCAGCTGAAGCAATGGATAATCTTGCAGAATTTGGTGTAGTTTTCCTATTATTCATTATAGGCCTTGAATTGACATTTGAACGCCTGATCGCTATGCATATTCATGTATTTGGGTTCGGTTCTCTTCAAGTTATAGTTACCATGGTAGCAATATGGTGCATCGCTCTTGCTTTCGGAGTGAATACGAATATAGCAACAGTTATTGGTGGTGGGCTTGCGCTATCCTCAACAGCAATAGTGTTGCAGGTTCTGCAAGAAAAAGGTTCTCAAGCAAGTCAGGTTGGTAGGTTGTCAATAGCAGTACTATTAATGCAAGATTTTGCAGTGGTACCATTAATAGTATTGGTACCTTTACTTGCTGGCAATTCTGAGCACAGCCTGATAAGCTCATTGGCAGGTTCATTGGTGCAAGCAGCTGTTGCATTAGTGCTGATATTTATAACTGGTAGATTATTGCTTAGACCTTTATTTTCGGTTATTGCTAAAATGGAAAGTAATGAGGTCTTTATATCAACAACGCTTTTAATAGTATTAGGAGCAGCATTTATTACTGAGCAATTCCATTTATCGTTGGCATTAGGTGCATTTGTCGCTGGATTGTTAGTTGCAGAAACAGAATACAGACACTCAGTAGAACACGCAGTATTGCCATTTAAAGATTTGTTTCTTGGCTTATTTTTCATGACTGTTGGTATGTCTATCAATACCGAACTTTTACTCAATAAGTTACCACTAATTACTTTATTATCGATTATCCTTATCGTTTTAAAAACATCTATCATATATATATTGTGTAGATTTTTTGGGTTTAAGAGTGCACCTGCTATACAAGCTGGGTTACTGCTTTCACAAGGCGGTGAATTTGCGTTTATTTTATTTCGCTTAGCAGATGAGCTAAATGTGCTACCAAGTGAAATCGCTCAAGTACTTATGATGGTAACTACAGTAACCATGGCTTTCACTCCTCTTTTATCGGGACTTGGAGATTGGATAGCAAACTCATTTAGCACTGAGAAAACAATATTAGATGATGAAGCTGTTGAAACAGATACACAAGATCTTTATAACCATGTAATAGTTGCTGGATTTGGTAGAGTGGGATATATGGTAACAAAAATGCTTACTGCAGAGCATTTAAGTTACGTTGTTGTAGATATTCAATCAAAAATAGTCAAAGAAGGAAAAAGTGATAGTTTTCCTATATATCTTGGAGATGTTACAAGATGTGAAATTTTAAAATCAGTAGGAATAGAAAGAGCTCAAGCTCTCGTGATTTCAATAAAGAATGAAGTTACTATAAAAAAAGTTGTTTCCTTAGTTGCTGCAAATTTTCCGCATGTAAATATTGTAATACGCTTACCAGATCTGAGTAATGTGGAGGTTTATAGAGATCTAGGAGCTAGTAAAATTATTCCTGAAACATCTGAGATAGGATTGCAGCTAGGTGGAGCTGCACTGAGTCTCAGTGGTATTAGCGAAAGTGGAGTTACGTCTTTAAAAAGTAGATTTAGAAAAGGCAATTACAGTATGTTAAAAGACCTTGGTAGTGATAAAGATGAATGACTACTTCTCTAATTTTATGTACAGGAAACTTCAAGCTTTATTGAGGTTTTGTCTATAGTAAATTACGCACATAATCAACCAAGTTAAGGAAAGTGCAAACCAAGTGATTGCATATTCCAAATGCTTCATTGGCCGTATAGCTAATTTGCTGCCAAAATTGTTCGGCCACAATATACACTTCTCTAGCTTAATACCTAACTTATTGGAAATTTCTTCTGTACTCAGGGTAAACCATGTATTCGAAGCAGTATCGTTCTTGATAAACCAATTTTTGCTTTTATTGCTATCGCAATATAAAGTTCCATCTTCAACTACTTTTTCAATTTTTACTTTTTCCTCTTTTTTTTCTTTAACTATTCCTTTGTTCACTAACATATAATGTCCAGTAGCAATCAGCATAGGAGATAATACATAATAGCCGTGTTGCCCTGCAAAAACATATAGTTCTATGCCACTTAGAATCCCACCAATCTTGACATGCCTATAGTTAAATTTTTCAAGGTCGTTATTGGGCAACAGATGAACAACAGGAAGATTCATATTTTTGATAATATTATTCTTCCAGTTCAATCTGAATACTTGCCATAATCCTAATAAAAAAAGGAGCAAACAAGGTACAATTAAAATAAATACTATCTTTTTTAACACTCTATATTTGTGTTCTTAAATAGTTTTCAACACCCATTAGTTCAATAAGATCGATCTGCTTCTCAATCCAATGGAAGTGCTCTTCTTCATTTTTTAACATCTCTTCTAATAACATTACACTAACAAAATCTTTTTCTTTCTCAGCGATAGAAATCGTTTCTTTGATATCCTTAATACCTTTTCCCTCTAATTTCAAATTAGCTTCTAAGATTTTTTGTATTGTATCTTTTGTAAACTTTCCATCATACTTTGAGATTCCATTTGTATCTTGAAAATTTGGGACTCCTTTAAATAACAAAATTCTTTCTGCCAACTTGTTCGCATGTTCAAGTTCTTCGTTAAGCTCATTTTTTACCTTTTCTGCAAGTCTATTAATTCCATTGTTTTTGAGAACCGCAAAATGCAAAAGATACTGGCGTACAGAAGTCAGCTCATTGGTCAATAATTTGTTCAAATGTTTTACTATCTCTTCATTCATAATCTTCCCTGAGTTCAATTTATCAGCATAATTTATATGATAACGATAGTTATAGCAACTCATTTAATAGTTCCTTTGATAACAACCGTATTAAATAGCATGTCGTGGTATGTCTGTTTTTTCTTAGAGAAGCAAGCAACTAGATACCAATAGAGGGTGAGCAGCATTATAATTACTTTCAATGCACTCAAGACATTCACTAATACCTCCTGATCTTGCAAAAATTCAGTAAGGACAACTACTACACTGTTTAACAAAGGAAGAAAAAACTGGGAAGTGCTTCTGTCAAACGCTAAATTCAAGTCTATTTTAGAATTATCTAAATTGATAGTACATATATTCATTAACTGTTGACCTGGAGTTGCTTGGGCCTTTGAAGATACAAAATATGTGAAGTAACTACAATTTACACACATGTATGATAGATGTAAGATCAACGGAGAATCCTCTAATAGCAGTATAATTAATAAAGTTGGAATTAATAAAATTGCTACATCTATTAAATATGCGCAAAAGCGCCTTTGTATACTGGCAATCTCTGTAACAGTGGTCATTACCTATCTTCTAAATACTTTATTATAAAATCTGTAAGTTTATCAAAATGTTGAAAACATAACAAATCTTCATAACCGCTTATTGATTGACCGTATATAATAGGTAAACAATTGGCATTTTGTGCACACAGAACATCTGTGATGCTATCACCAACGAAAAACACATTTTCTCTATTTATAGGTAACGTACTCTCTTCTAGTGCAAATAGCAGTGGGGTTGCAGATGGTTTATCTTCTGCAGTATCGCATGACCCAACTACTCTTTCAAAGTAAGAATCTAGTTTAAAATAGGCAACTTCTTTACGTAAATTAGTATTTTTCTTATTACTTACTATTGCTAGATAAATATTGTGGCTTTTCAGTGTCTGCAACATTTTCTCTACTCCTTGATTCAGAGCAATGTTTTGCAATAGTGCATTATCTAAATATTGTTGATATATCTGATTTGCTTTTTTCCACTGATCGCCAAATAAATTGACCATATAGCTCTTTCTCGACTCATGGGAATTTCTATCGGCAGCTTTATTACTATACCCCATTGAGTTCACGGTATGCTTAATAGCATTAAAAATGTTATCTTGAGTGTCAACTAAGGTATTATCCCAATCGAATACTACTGCTAATTGACTATCCTTCATCTCTTATATGGTTATACATTTCAACTTAATAAGTAAATAGCATTTTAATAAAAAAAATATAAATAGAACGCTCTTGATAAACACTCTTTACCACAAGTTATGTTAACTGTTTTTTATATAATTAGCTAATATACTGGTTATATAATATGTTTTAATAGGTAGCAGGTATGGCGCAGATATCTAAAGAAAGTGTTGAAAAAAAGTTTAAAGATGTTTTTGACGTTCTCCAGGTGCTTTTCCAGAAGGCACCTCATTAGAAGAGAAGGTTAATTATATTGCAAAAGGAACCAAGGCTCTAAAAACGTGAATTCTGGATTAAAGGAGAATAGAAGAGGCAAGAAAACAGGGTAAACTCAGCAGTGATAAAAAAATAGATGAGGTTACCCATGGAAGATATAACAAAACTGTTTTGTTTGGTCGATGATTTTTGCAGAGATATAGAGAAAAATTTTGCAGATAAACTACTGCCAAATGGTAAAAACCCCACAAGAACAACGGAAATTGAGCACTCCGAAATCATGACAATAATCCTGCTATATCAACAATCTCCGTGTAAAACTTTCTATCTACATTACCTAACGTTGCTCTACAAATCAGAGTTTCCAAAGTTACCTTCATATACCAGGTTTGTTGCTCTAAAGCCTAGGGTTTTGTGGCATTTAGCAATGTTGTTGCATTGGCTTTGTGGACAGTCAGAAAACACTGGAATTTCATATATAGACACAACTCCCATTGCAGTTTGTCATGCAAAAAGAATATCCAAAAACAAAGTTTTTGCTGGAATTGCAAAATTAAGCAAGAGCACTTACGGCTGGTTTTTTGGTTTCAAATTACATATGGTAATCAATGAAAATGTTGAAATTCATGCACTTACGCTAACAAAAGGCAATGTTGATGATAGGATACCTGTGCCAAATCTGACGGAAAAATTAATCGGTCTTTTGTTTGGTGACAAAGGTTATATTGCAAAAGAGCTTTTTCAGAAGCTGTTTGACCGAGGTTTGAAACTTGTTACCAAGGTGAAAAAAGGTATGAAAAATACATTGATTTCGTTAAATGAGAAGATTTTACTGAGAAAAAGGTCTATCATTGAGACTGTTTTTGGTTACCTAAAAAATAGACTAGAAATTGAACACACTCGCCATAGATCCCCTGTTAATTTTTTGGTTCATATCTTTTCTACTCTCATTTCCTATTCCATCAAATCCACAAAGCCTTCTATTTCCTATACTTTCTTCCTTCCTTAATCCAGAATTCGCGTTTTTAGATTTATGGGTAATAGTAAGGTTCTGCGAGAGGCTGGCGGGGAAGGTCCGCTGGTCTACTCTCCTTTAGATGACCCAGAAAATATTCCGCTGACAAATAACCGTGCTGAGCAACAGATACGACACTACGTTGTTTATCGCAAAAATTCATATTTTACACAATCAAAGCGGGGAAACACATTCCTTGAGCGGATAATTTCATTATACTTAACATGGAAACAAAATGGGCTAAACCCTTTCCAAAATCTCCTATCTATTGTTTCTTAAACCACTCTGCTGAACGGATACCTTAAACAAAGAGGACAAAATCATACCGTCAAGCAATTTGTCTCGTAGTTTAAGTGTCAATAATTTGGCAGTACATTATCTATAAAATTTATACTCTTTACCTTGCAGAAGATTCACAATATTTCTGTGGTGTTTTAAAAAAATCAGTGCTCCTATAATTAGTAATGTTAAGAATAGATCCACTTTGAAAAAGAATGAAGTTATCACGGCTATTGTAATAGCAATTAATGAAGCAAGAGAAGAGTATCTAAAGATAAAAAATACCACTATCCAGGCAAATATAAATATCAAGGCGATTGGCATATTAAGTGCTATCAACACTCCCAGAGTTGTTGAAACTCCTTTGCCTCCTTTAAATTTTAGCCAAATAGGAAACATGTGCCCTAAAACTGCTAAAATTGCAGATACATATATATAAAAATCGTTATTATCACAAAATTGTTGTGCTATATAAACGGCGATGAATCCTTTTAAGGAATCCAGAAGTAATGCCAGAGCAGCAAGACATTTATTTCCTGTTCTTGCAACGTTTGTAGCGCCAATGTTTCCTGAACCTACTTCTCTTAAGTTTATCCCTTTTATTCTTGTAATGATTAAGCTAAACGGTATTGAACCTAATATGTAGGATAGTATAAGGATTACGTACCTCTCCATCATTCTAGCATCCTCTCTCTTGTCATCCCAGTGCGTGACACTGGGATCCAGCGAACTTTGTTCGCAAACGAATCTAGTAGATAAATATAAAATTTTACATTAAAACATAACACTATGGTGGAACTATATACAAAATAGATCCCAGTGTCAGCTACTCGGATGACAAGAGGGAATTTTGGGATGACAAGAAAGAGTTTTGGGATGACAAGAGGGAGTTTTGCTATGACAAGAAAATGGCACTGGAATGACACCATTAGTTGTACATGTTGCTTTAAAATATAAAGTTCGTACAATTGTGTGTCAGTTACTGGAATGACAAGAAGATGGTACTGAAATGACATCTGTTGTTGTACCTTCATATGCCAAAATTTAATTAATTTTATTATTCCTCAGCCTTTTTAGGTAGCACTGAACTTCATCGTTAATCTGATTGCTAAACAGTATAAGCGCTGTCATGTTGATCAAAGCTAAACAAGAGAACAAAGTTCCACCGATATTGGCAATAGCCATTATATCTTTAGAAAGACCAGAGAAAAACGCTACAATTATTACCGCTATGCGATATATCACTATACTTTTTGCACCGAATAAATATAGCCACCCCATTTCACAACAATATACAAATGAAATTACCGAAGAAAATGCAAATAAAGGTGCAGCTATGGTTAAAAGTATAGGAAACCATGAAGAAACAGTTTCAAATGCCTTTTGAGTAATTAATATCCCTTCACCAACACTAGTCTGGTATGCACCTGTTATTACTATCGTTATTCCTGTTAAACAGCAAATTAACATTGTGTCAAAGCATGGTTCTATCATAGCGACTAGTCCAGTTCTTACTGGTTCTTCATCTTTAGTTGTTGCATGAGTAATTGAAGCAGAACCAACACCCGCTTCGCTGGCAAAGATTGCCCTTTGAATTCCAGCAACAAATGCTCCTACCATCCCTCCGCCAACAGCATTGAAATCTATCATAGTGGAAAATAATATTTTCAACGTATAACCAAGGTTATGAATATTAAATGCAATAATAATAATACAACTAAAGATATATATAAGTGACATAATAGGCACTAGTGCAGAAGATACTCTAGCTATCCTTTTAATTCCGCCAATAATCACTAGAGCAAGCAGCGCAGAGATTATGGAAGAAAGAAACCAAGAGTGACCATCTACCCAACTTGAATAGCCAGATAATATTGAAACCATTTGGTTGGTTTGAAACGCTACACTTCCACCAAGACCTGATAATACAAAGAATACTGCATATATTGCAGCTAAAACAATACCAAGTTTTTTAAATCCAAATTCCTCCAGACCATTCCTTATATACTGAAAGGGACCACTAAACAATTGCTCCTGATCTTCTGTTCTATGTCTAAATGCTAAAGTCACTTCGGCAAATTTTGCTGACATACCAAAAAAACCTGTAATCATCATCCAAGGCACCGCTCCTGGCCCTCCTATTGAAACTGCAATTGCGACTCCAACAACAGTTCCAAGGCCTACTGTGCTTGAAAGTGCAGTCATAAATGCCTGAAAATGCGTAATATGACCATCATGATGATTCGTGTCATATTTTCCACATAAAATAGCAAATGCATGCTTAAACATTCTTATGTTAAGAAATCCAAAACGTAATGTTAGAAACACATAACCAAAAGCTAGTAGAAAGATTATAAATGGCACGTAAAGGATTTTGAAAAACAGCACTTCATTCATGAAGTTATTTATTCCATTCAACACAGCATCATAACTTTCATAAAAACCTGAAGCAGCGTACACATCATTAAACAATAGGCAAAATAACACCATACAAAGTAATCTATAAATCATGTTAATACCCTTTAGAATTGTAATAAGAATCTATTGTATTCAAAACTTCCCTTCTTAGTAGATATATTGCAACAGCATTTGGAATCATAAGGCACATGAACAAACTGTCGCCTAGGTAAGATATAAATTCTATATTTTTTGACATACAACTAATATACACTGAAACCACTATAAGAATTTGGAACGGTATCAGTATTTTTTTATTACCAAATAAATACAGCAGAGCAACTTCACAGTAGTAACAATAAGCTATTATTGTAGAAAATGCAAAGGAAAACATCATTAGCGGAAAAACTAACTTGCTGAACAAGGGTAAAACTGTTGAAAATACCGAACTAATTAGTGTAATATCACCCACGTTATCAGTGCTATGCATACCAGTAATAATTACCACGATACCAGTCAAAAATGAGATTAATATTGTGTCTATAAGTGGTGCAATCATTGCAACGCATCCAACTTTAATTGGATCTTCTTCTTTTACAGCTGAATGTGCTATAGCTGCTGTTCCGGTACCTGCTTCGTTAGCAAACACTGATCTTCTCACTCCTGCTATTAATCCGCTCAATACTCCGCCTCCTATAGCTGATTTATTGAAGATGTCTTGGAATATTATGGATAGAGCATTCAGCAAATTACTTCTGTTTACATAAATTAAATATATACACATACCCATATATAGCACTATCATAATTGGTGCTAAGCTCGTTGAAACGAAAGCAATGCGCTTTATTCCTCCCAATATTACAATAAAGACAAGCAGGGATATAATAATAGATGCGTTGTATTCGAAGAGGTTATTTGACAATGCTGCTATCTGATTCGCTTGAAATGGTATACCGCCCAAAATCATTGCAATAAGTAGCATAATCGCATAAGTAAAGGCAAGAAATCTACCAGTTTTTACAAATCCAATTTTTGCAAGCCCGTACTTCATGTAATAAAAAGCCCCGCCAGTTGCATTTTCAGAGCGATAGGTGAATGCAAGCACCACCTCGGCAAACTTTATCGACATACCAAGTATTCCGGTAATTACCATCCAAAAAACTGCACTTGGGCCCCCTATTGTGATAGCTATTGCAACTCCTGATATTGTTCCAAGACCAACTGTTCCTGAAATTACTGTTGCAAACGCTTGAATATGAGTGATTATGCCATTGTTATTGTTATTACACTTTAGATTGAATAGCGTCTGTATTCCATGCTTGAACAATCTAAAGTTAGTGAATTTGAATTGGATGGTACAAAAAACCCCAGTTGCAATTACCCAAATAATTATAAATGGAATGTTGAATATCTTTATGTACAGAAATGAATTTAACAGTTCACTTATTTTTACAATCATGCTGCTCACTACTTTTTATTATAACTTATAGCTAACGAGCTTTATACGAGTAATATATATAAAGCCCAGTGCTTACTGGAATAGTAAGTACATACACTACACCTAAAATTGGTAGCGTCATCCAGGGCTTACTGATAAAAAATATAATAAGTACTCCAAAAAATGACACAAATATATAGGATAGGCTTTTGGGAACATAAATATATTTTGCAGAGAAAGTTGGAATGTGACTTATCGAAAAAAATGAAATGGCCAGAAAGTAACAAGCTACGTTTCTTGTGTTAAAAAATCGCTCTATGAGAAGTAAGTATTCACTCTCATGAGATTGAAAGGTAATAATTATTGGTAACAAAGAAAGTAAAGCACACACTGGAGCTGGAACACCAGAAAAGAAAAATTTTTCCCAGTGTGATTGTTCTGAGTGTAGCGAAACATTAAATCTTGCAAGTCTTATTGATATGCAGATTACGTATATCATTACTAAAATCCAACCTATGACTTTGATTTCGTTTAGCTTCCAAAAATACAAAAGAAATGCAGGCGCTGCACCAAAATTTAGAAAATCTGCAAAAGAATCAAGCTGGGCTCCAAAATCGCTAGTTGATTTTAGAATTCTAGCTATTCTGCCATCCATTCCATCTATTATTGCTGCAATGATGATAAAAATTACTGAGAATTCCCATTGTTCATTAAATGTAAATTTAAGTGAAGTGAGACCAGAACATAAACCCAATAAAGTTATAAAGTTTGGGAATAATTTAGTAATAGGTAAGAATCTACTGTTACTTCCATCGTTATTCATATAACGTCAAAAGTAAGCTTCTCTTGAACGTTTTCCTTATTTAAGTTTGCTATAATTGTTTCACCACCAATAACAGTTTGCCCTTCTGAAACTCTGACTTCTATATCAGCAGGAACATAAATATTCACTCTACTACCAAATCTTATAATTCCAAACCTTTCACCTGCTTTCACATTCTGGGATACTCCTAAATTACAAACGATACGACGTGCAATTAATCCAGCTATTTGCTCCACAATAATTTCTTTTCCCTTTTCGTATTCAATCACAATAACCTGCTTTTCATTTTCATTACTAGACCTATTGCTCATTGCGGATACAAACTTGCCTTTTTTATAATTCATTTCCTTTATCGTACCAGATATTGGTATACGGTTCACATGGACGTTCAAAACACTTAAAAATATGCTAACAAGCGTGAACTTCTTCTCTTCTCCATTTTCTGCAGATAAAGGATAATTAACTTCTTCAATTTTTGAAATCACACCATCAGCAGGACTTAATATAAGATCCTTATTGTTTGGCACAGCTCTTGCTGGATCGCGAAAGAAATAAGTACAAAATAATGTCGGAAACAAGCACGTAACACCAAACCCCCAAGATATAGAGAATGCTATACACGTTACTATAAAGGCAACGACTATAAATAAATAACCTTCCCTGTTTATATTAGGTAAACTAAAACACATAATCTTATTCACAATAACCTATTGTTAACAATTTATCATTTATAATTTCTCATGAAAAGCTTTTTTTAACTGCTTCAGCAAAGTCCTCTTGATACAAGGTAACATTACAGATTAGCACACATAGAGTTAACGTCATACTGTAACAACCCATCCAACACAAACTAAGTTTAGATCAGAACACTGATTCTTCTAAAAGTTGCTCACTATCCTCGTCTATTATAATAGAATTATCATGATTTCTGAGTAAATCTCTGATTTTCATTTCTATTTCATTTGCGACTTCTTTGTTTGTTTTTAGGTAAGTTTTTACATTCTCTCTTCCTTGTCCAAGACGTGTGTTGTTATATGAATAGTAAGCACCTGCTTTTTCAAGCACACCAAGCTTTGCTCCCATATCTATTATTTCTCCGAGTTTTGATATACCTTCATTGTACATTATATCAAATTTCGCTTCTCTAAATGGAGGAGCAACTTTATTTTTTACAACTTTAACTCTTGTTTCATTGCCTGTAATATTTTCTTTGTCTTTTATTACACCAACTTTTCTTATGTCAAGCCTTACAGAAGTATAGAATTTTAATGCATTTCCACCCGTGGTAGTTTCAGGATTCCCATACACTACTCCTATTTTCATACGAATTTGATTAATAAATATCAATATACAGTTCGCTTTTGAAACGGCAGAGGTTAGCTTTCGTAGCCCGTGACTTAGAAGCCTTGCTTGCAGCCCCATATGTTGATCACCCATATCACCTTCAATTTCAGCTCTTGGAGTTAACGCTGCAACAGAGTCAATAACTATCACATCAACCGCACCAGAACACACTAAGTACTCAACAATGTGTAATGCTTGTTCCCCAGTGTCTGGTTGCGAAATTACTAAATCATCAGTGCTTACCCCAAGTTTACGAGCATATAAGACATCCAATGCATGTTCTGCATCGATAAATGCGCATGATCCTCCTTTTTTTTGTGCTTCAGCAATCACGTGCAAGGCAAGAGTGGTTTTACCAGAACTCTCGGGACCAAATATTTCAATTATACGTCCTTTTGGCAAACCTCCAACACCTAGAGCCGAATCAAGCGCAATTGATCCTGTGGATATTGTGTCTATTTTCTCTACAGGGTTTTGCTTCAACTTCATTATTGCACCTTTACCAAATGCTTTTTCAATCTGGCTTATTGCGTTATCTAATGCTTTTTGCTTATCATTATTTCTTTCTTCTGAGTTGTTTGCCATGGATCATTTATTAACTTGTATAACTTCCATGATAATCGAACGTGAACAACCTGCCAAGGGTTTTTTAATAACGAAGAACGTTATCGTAGAAAAATTAGTTACCTAAATTATATTAAGATAGAAAGTTAGATAGACTCTGCAGTGCGATACAAAATAACGATAGAATACAATGGTAGTAGTTTCTCTGGCTGGCAGAAGCAGCAACATTCTGCTAATTCAATCCAGGAAGCCATAGAAAATGCTATATTTAATTTTAGTGGTGAGAAAGTTACTTTGTACTGCGGTGGCAGGACTGATGCAGGGGTTCATGCTTTAGGACAAATTGCTCATTTTGATATGGAAAAGGAATTTGAGCTTTATAGAATAAGAAACGCAATAAATTATCATTTAAAATCAATTCCCATAGTCGTGCTTAATGCAGAAGTTGTAGATGATGCGTTTCACGCACGGTTTTCAGCAAAAAAAAGATATTACGAATACAGAATAGTTAATCGCTATGCTCCTGCCGCTCTGGATACAGGTTATGTATGGCAAGTGTTTAACCCACTTGATGTAAATATTATGCGTGAAGCTGCTAAACATCTACTTGGAAAACATGACTTTTCAAGTTTTCGTTCAAAAGATTGTCAAGCCGCAAATCCGATGAGAACAATTGATGATATCGATATAATACAAAATGGGAATCATATACACATCAAAATATCTGCTATTTCCTTTTTACATAACCAAGTGAGGATCATTGTGGGTACTTTAGTTGAATTTGGAAAAAATAGAACCAATCCGCAAGAAATGCTAAATATATTAAGCCAATGCAAAAGAAATGCAGCTGGAGTTACTGCACCACCTTTTGGCTTATATTTGGTAAAGATAGATTACTAATTTAATAAAAAGTAACGTTCTTAGAGCCTGTCTTCAAACTAAGTAGAAAGGAGTTAAGAAGTGTGTTATAAGATATATTTTAAATGTACCCAAGCGATATAAGTGACAAAGAATGGAAGATAATAGAGCTATATTTTGAACCTAAAAAGACCGGTAGACCAAGAAAACATAGTATTAGAACAATTATTAACGCAATCCGCTATATGATGAGAACAGGATGTCAATGGAGACAACTGCCTAAAGATTTTCCACCATGGAAAACAGTGTATAGTTGTAATTAGCGATTGAAAAAAAGTGGAATATGGCAAGAGATTCATGATTTTCTAGTTAAAAAAGTAAGAGAGATAATTGGTAAGAATGAAACTCCATCAGTGGGAATAATAGATAGCCAATCAGTAAAAACTACTCAAAAAGGGGATCCAGAGGATATGATGCTGGCAAGAAAGTAAAGGGTAGAAAGCGCCACATCGTTGTAGATACTGTAGGTCTTGTAATTGCTGCTGAAGTACAAAGTGCAAGCATTCAGGATCGTGATGGTGCACTAAATCTTTTTGTTCAAGCCAAATGCAAAGCTCCAACATTACATAAGTTTTTTGCTGATCAAGGATACACAGGTAAATTGCAAAACCGCTGCTTATTGGAAACTGGATGTTTATTGACGATTACCAAGAAAATAGTTGATACAGGATTTCAGGTTATTCCCAAACGTTGGATTGTTGAGAGAACCTTTGCTTGGCTCTCCAATTTTAGACGTATGAGTAAGGATTATGAGCATTCTCCTCTCACTTCAAAAAACAACATCTTTTTTAATATGATCACTATTATGCTTCACAAATTAGCTCATTCTTGAGTTTGAAGACAGGCTCTAAAAGGTTTACCACATTTTTGCTCTATGATTATCTTTTTAGATCACCTTGTCTACCTTATTCTGCCACTCCGCTGAACGGATACAAAATCATTTCCGATAGACATAGAAACCGACGAAAACTTTTTGGTTTAAGATTTAATTTGATTGCTGCTATCCACAATTTTGAGCTCCTTATATGAATTTTGAAAGAAGTCTATTAATGCCTATTTTGCCTAAACTGAAGCGTCTTTTCCAATTTTTTCTAGCATCAACTCAGCAGCTTTTTGTTCAGTAATCTTTTTACTAGAAGCGCATGCAGAAACTTTACCATAATCTTCTATGCAAACTGATATAGTAAATTCAGGATTGTGCGCTGGTCCAGTTTGTTTTACAAGCTCATACTCTGGTAAAGGCAATTTGTTTTTCTGAGTCCACTCTTGCAGTGAGGTTTTAGGATCTTGAGGGGGGTCAAGCGTGCCTTTAGCTAGCTTTTCCCAATATTGGGTAATAAATTTTTCAACATTTTCAAGTCCGCCATCAATATAAATTGCACCTATTAGTGCTTCAAGCGAGTTTTCTAAATTTTTTAGATTACATCTCCCTCCATTGCAGCGTTCACTATTATTCATGATGATAAAGCTGCCTAATTTTATTTCTTTAGCAACATTAGCAATGGTGTTGCCACAAACTAAAACCGTCTTTCTTTTTGCCAATGCTCCTTCTTTTTCTTCAGGAAATAGTTTAAACAGTATGGCAGATACGACCATATTCAAAACACTATCGCCCAAAAATTCTAGTCTTTCGTAGCTTACAATCTGGTTTTTGCTATTCCTTTTATTTACGCTTGGGTGAGTTAGTGCCTCTTCTAATATTGCATAATTTGTAAATTTATAATCAATGATCTTAGATATTGCATCATTCAAACTCTTCATACCCATTATTTAAAAGAAAAGCACTTTCTACCACCTTTATACCAGAGAATTAGTTTTATTTTATTAAAATAATACCACCAACTTCCAAAATTAATGTATACAACCCACCACCTCACTAATGTTACTAAATCCATCTCTCCTTATTAGTTCTGCAAGTTCTAGATTAATTTTGTTTACAACTTGAGGTCCGTGGTATATGAGAGCAGTGTACAACTGCACCAAAGAGGCTCCTGCCTTTATTTTTTTATATGCATCAGCACCACTTGAGATTCCTCCGCACCCTATCAATAATATTTTGCCCTTAGTAAATTTGTACATATCGCCCAATAACTCGGTTGAAAGTTTGAACAGTGGTTTGCCACTCAATCCGCCACTTTCGTTGTGGTGGGAATGCAGATTATCTCTACTTACCGTAGTGTTGCTTACTGTTAATCCGTCAATCTTATATTCCAACGCAAGCTCAGCAATATTTTCTTTCGTTTGCTGATCTATATCTGGTGAGATTTTTAATATTATTGCGGAATTATCAATTGATTTCCGGGTTAGAGTTATGGATTTCAACAATTTCGATAATTCTTGCTTATTGTGCAGATTGCGTAAATTAGGCGTGTTTGGAGACGAGATGTTCAGCACTATATAATTGCTTTTTCCATATACCATCTTTATTAAATCAACATAATCACTAATTTGGTCTTTCGATGCACTATTTTTTCCTATATTTATGCCAAAAATGCAGTCATCAAGCTTGGTTTCATCTATTTGTTTAAGAAAATAGTCTATTCCTTTATTGTTAAATCCCAATCTGTTAATTACCCCTTGATCTTTAATTAACCGAAAAATTCTTGGTTTTTTGTTTCCATATTGTGGATTACGAGTTACAGTACCAGTTTCAATAAACCCAAAACCAAATGAAAGCATAGGTCTTATAATTTCTGCATTTTTGTCAAAACCTGCAGCCAGGCCCACGGGGCTTCTGAGCTTATTACCAAAAAAATTTACACTCAAAGATTCTGGCAGCTCTATAGGATTCTTATAAGGTATTTTCTTTAATGCCATGATTGCCAAAGAGTGAGCAACTTCAGGCGGCAGTAAAAACAATAAATTACGTAATATCATTTTGTAAAACACTTTGCTTATTTTTAGTTTATTTTTTACCATGCAACACTATAAGAGTATAACCATAACTTGAAAAGAAATTGATTTTACTTATGAATAATGGATAAGCTTTCTCTATAGGTTACACACTTAAAGCTACTGTTGAATTGAGCAACTTTTACAAGATGTAGAAGATGTAGAAAATGAAAGAGGCCGGGACCGGAATTGAACCGGTATAAAAGGATTTGCAGTCCTCCGCATAAGCCATTCTGCCACCCAGCCATTTTTTATGTGTAGATATCCATTATATCTTTTAGCATAGATAAAGCTTCCTCCCTTTTGCGTTGAAAAGTGTTACGTCCAATGATTGAACCATTACCACCACCCTGCTTAATTTCTTTCGCTTCATTGCATATGTCATCTACTTCCTTCGATTCACCACCAGAAAAAACTACTATTCTTTTCCCTGCAAAACAAGATCTTTTAACATATTCAATTCTTTTAGATAATGATTCAATATTTTCTGTTTCTATTTTCTCCCTTTCCAAATATTGAGTTGGAAGTTTTACTTTGATTATATTAGCGCCAAGTAAAGCTGCTATGTGCGCAGCATAGGCAATAACATCAACTGCTGTTTCACCTTCTTTGGAAATTCCTTCACCACGTGGATAAGACCATAGCACTACTGCAAGCCCATAAGATTTGGCTTCAGCTACGATTTCACGGGCTTCTTCCATCATATCAAAACACTTAGCAGAACCAGGATATATAGTAAATCCAACAGCCAAGCAGCCCAAACGCAGTGCATCTTTCACAGAAGAGGTTATTGCTTGATCAGAAGTCAGATTTTTTGAATGTAAGGAGTTGGAACTATTAAGTTTCAAAATAAGTGGGAGCATTCCAGCATAAGTTGAAGCACCAGCTTCAATCATACCAAGTGGAGCAGCATATGCACTTACTCCCGAATCAACTGCAAGCTGAAAATGATAATGTGGGTCATAAGCATCAGGGTTAACTTCAAAGCTTTTTATTGGCCCGTGCTCAAATCCTTGATCTACTGGCAGAATCACTAACTTGCCAGTACCGCCAAGCTTTCCATGCATGAGAATACGAGCAAGATTTGCTTTTACCCCGGGGTTTTCACTTTCGTAGTAGCTTAGGACTTGTTTTACTTTATCACTTATCACTATAATTCAAATTAAATTTAAGTTATAAATTGTAACAAAGATGAAGTTCAATACAAGGATTTTAAACTATATCAAAAGCAATTTTATTTTCTACTTTATTCATATAGATTCTTAATTTCTTTCCTTTTGTTAATTTACGATTCAGTATTTCTTCCGCTAAGTAACTTTTTATCTCTTTTTCAATAAGTCTCTCTATCGGACGTGCTCCCATTTCCTTACTATAACCCATTTGTACAAGATAAGATTTCACTTCATCCTCTACCAAGCAGTTTATGCCTTTTTGCGTCAGTTGCTTTTTCATTTCTAGGACAAATTTATCCACAATATGCAAAATCACATCCGTATTTAAGTCAGAAAAAGAAATAATCGCATCAAGACGATTACGAAATTCAGGGCTAAAAACCTGTTCTATTGCTTTTTCGCTATCACCAATGTTAAAATTTTTATGCCCAAAGCCAACAAAACTTTTGCTGCGTTCAACTGCTCCTGCATTAGTTGTCATAATTAAAATTATATTGGAAAAGTTAACTTTACGTCCGTAAGTGTCTGTAACACAACCATAATCCATAATTTGTAGCAATATATTATAGATATCGCTATGGGCCTTTTCAATTTCATCAAGCAGCACAACACTATATTGATTGTTAGATACAGACTCTGTGAGTAATCCACCCTGATCATAACCTACATATCCAGGAGGAGAACCAATCATCCTTGATATCGTATGAGATTCAATATATTCGGACATATCAAAGCGTATAAGATTCATGCCCATGCTTTCTGCTAATTGTTTTGCTAGCTCGGTTTTACCAACACCGGTTGGCCCTGCAAAAAGATAATTTGCTAAAGGCTTATTGTAATTTCTCAACCCAGATTTAGCAATTTTAATAGAATTAACAAGAGATTCTATTGCCTGCTCTTGGCCAAAAATCACCTTTTCTAGATTAGCTTTTAAAGACTTTACTCTCTGCAAATCATCAGATTCAGATCCGCAAGGCACATTTGTAATTCTAGTAATGGTATTCTTAATATCTCTACTATTTACAATTTTACCCCTGTTTCTCAGCAATTTACAATATGCCCCTGCCTCATCAATAACATCAACCGCTTTATCAGGTAATATTCGCCCAGTAATATACTTATGCGAAAGTTCAGCCGCAGACCTAATGGCATTCTTTGTATAATATACTCCATGATACCCTTCATAGTAGTGCTTTATGCCATCTAGTATCTTTATCGTTTCATTAACAGAAGATTCTTTAACATTAATTTTTTGAAACCTTCTCGCTAGTGCTTTATCTTTTTCAAAACTAGTGCTGTATTCTCTATATGTAGTTGCACCTATACAACGTAGTGTACCTCTTGCAAGCGCAGGTTTGAGTAGGTTACCTGCATCAAGAAAGCTACCACTTGTAGAACCTGCTCCAATGATAGTGTGTATTTCGTCAATAAAAAGGATAGCACCTGGTTTTACCTCAATCGCTTTTATTATAGATTTTATTCTCTCTTCAAAATCACCTCTGTAGCGTGTCCCTGCAAGGAGTGATCCTAAATCCAAAGCATAAATTATACTGGACCTGAGCGCATTGGGAACACTGCCTTCAATGATCTTCAATACCAAACCCTCAACTATTGTTGTTTTGCCAACACCTGGGTCTCCAACATATAAAGGGTTGTTTTTTCTACGCCTCAATAATATTTCTATAGTGCGATTTAATTCATAATCACGACCAATAACATAATCTATTTTTTTGCTTCTTGCATAGTCATTTAAATTTTTACAATAACTTTGTAGAATTTCCTCATCTTTTAGTAGCTCACCTTTATTTACTGTAGTAGGAGCGTCATTATTTTTATCAAGTCTTACTTTATGATTGGTGGTGTATTCATCTATATCGTTAGAGTATTTCATATTAGATATATGGTAAATCAAATTGGAATCTTTCGCACTTTGTTTCTGCAATAGATCTTCAACGTATAAATCTTGCCCAGACAAAATTTCTACTAGAACACTTGCTCCATTTATTTCTTTTTTCCCCAAGCTATGAGCCCGTATTATTGCTCTGTGTATTATGCATTGAAACATTGAGCTAGGTTTAACTCCACTGATAATCAATTCAGAACTGCTTTGTAAAAACCCTTTTATATTATTATTATAATCATTAGCCTTAATATTGCATCTTGATAGAATGTTATCCATATTGATGATTTCATCGGCTCTGATATTACATCTTGATAAAACGTAATTTACATCCATGTCTTTAGTTAACGCCAGCAATAAATGTTCTACTTTCGCATATTTTAGATTAAAATTAGAAGCAATGAGTAGCGCTCTATTCAAACTTGCCTCTAAGTTTTTGGAAATCATCTCCTATTCTCTTTAAAAGTGGGAACTCATATATAATGAATAGCACACAATTATTAAAAAAATTGAAATCCAGCAGTTCGCTGTAGCCAATTTGAATCCCCACTCTGGATCTACGTCATAGCACCGCGATATCTCAACATAGATTCCGCTAATGAGTAGAGGAATGACGAGTTTTACGCTTATCAAGTTGTAGGTAAATCCTATTTAATAAGCTTTTTCTAGTACTCTGCTTTTCTTCTTAAATGCATTGATCTTTTTTCTACCGTATTTAGTCTTTAACGTACTTAGCCTTTTAAAGACCTTTTTGCTATTACGTTTTTTAAATTGCACACTACAATCAAAATTTGGCTCCCCTTCTTTGTCTGCCAATGCAGGCAGTCTTCTCTTATCTTGAGGTGTAACAAAAGATAGCGCATGCCCTTCAGCTCCAGCACGTGCAGTTCTGCCTATACGATGAATATAGTCAGCTTGCGATTGTGGTGCATCATAATTGATAACATGTTGAATGTGGGGAATATCAAGGCCGCGAGAAGCAACATCTGTTGCAACCATGATTTGATTGCGGCCACGACGAAAAGAATTAATGACCCTTTCGCGCTTGTGCTGCCTTAAATCACCATGAATTGCTAAAGCGCTATAGTCATCTTTGTGCAATCTGCTAGCTAGCTGATCCGCTCCTTGCTTTGTTTTGACAAAGATAATGATTGATCCTTCGCGCTGACATAGTTGTGTAACAAGCTTTTCATATTTTTCTGATTCTGATGCATAAACAATCTCTTGCTTAATTTTTACAGAAGTTGTAGCCTCACAATCAACAGAAATACGTTCTGGTCGATTAAGGTACTTCTCAGTAAGTTTAACTATATCACTAGGAAGAGTTGCAGAAAACATAAGAGTCTGCCGTATTTTTGGCAGATATTTCATGATCCCTTCAATTTGAATTCCAAAGCCCATATCAAACATACGATCCGTTTCATCAAGCACAAGAACGCTAACATTGCGAGTAATCAAAGTTTTACGCTCAATATGGTCTATAATACGACCAGGAGTACCTATTACAATTTGTGGTTTTTTCTGAAGCTGATTTAGCTGCCTAAAAATAGGCTCACCACCAATCAATAAAGCAACCCTTAGTGCAGAATTTTGAAATAAGAGTTTTCTTATCTCATTTGTTACCTGATGCGCAAGCTCCCTGGTTGGCACGATGACTAAAGCTGAACCAGTGTTAGGCTCATTCAGCAACTTAGCAACCAACGGAATAGCAAATGCCAAAGTTTTTCCAGTTCCCGTTTGAGCAGACCCAAGAATATCTTTACCTTGTAGCGCTAAGGGAATCGCTTGTATTTGAATCGGAGTTGGGACGAAAAGATTATTTTTATCTAGAGCTTGTGTAAGCGAAGCTGGGAGACCCATCTCATGAAAATTATTCACAATACGTTAACCCTATTAAAAGACTTCATAATAGATTAATCTTCCAATCTTAAATTTATTGCAGATTTTTTATCTTCTCCGTTTCTACCGCGCTCCTCTTTAACCTCATAACTCACCCTTTCTCCTTTTATCCCCTTCTCTTTATTCTCTCCTTTAAGTGTCTCAGGCCTTATTCCTGAACGTTCCAACGTACTAATATGTACAAAAACGTCACCCCCTTTACCTTCTGGCTTGATGAAACCATAGCCTTTTTCGGCATTAAACCATTTTACATTACCAAATTCCATTTAAACAACTCCTAAATTATTAACTAACATTACTAATGTGATGAAAAACTTTGAAATTACGATTGAGAATGCTTTAAGCTTAGCTATTGAAACTAAACCTTTATACTCCATAGTCTATCCTTAACATTACATGACAATAATACACAATTGTTGTACTTAATGCAAATAAATTTTTTAATCGTTAAGCGAACCTGCAACCGTCATTTCGCTAACTTTAATCGTTGGTGAATTAAATTGCCCACAAAAAGTTAGATCATCTGCAACGACTAAATTGCTAAACATATCCTTCAAATTGCTAGCAATGGTAATCTCATGTATTGGATACGTTATTTTTCCATTTTCTATAAAAAATCCGGAAGCGCCTTGGCTGTAATCGCCATTGATTAAATTAACACCAAAACCAAATAAATCAGTTACATATATTCCCTCTTTCACTTCCTGAATTAATTCTTCAAACGATACATTACCATTCTCAATGTAGAGGTTACTAGCTGCAGGAATAACTGCAGCATTACTTGCACGAGTTGCACTTCCGGTTGTTTCTGAGTCTAATTTTCTAGCCGAGTATAAGTCTAAAATCCAATTTTGTAATATTCCGTTTTTTACAAATATATTTTTCTTGCTAGTTACCCCTTCTCCATCAAATGGTCTCGATGCTATGCCTCTTGGCAACAATGGATCATCGATAATATTAATTCTATCGTTGAAAATCTGAGCGTTTAAACTACCCCTCAAGAAAGAACTGTTGCCTATAATACTGCTCCCATTTATAGCAGAAGCAAAACTTTTTACTAGCCCTTTTGCTGCTCTTTTTTCAAAAATAACTGGAAATTTACCAGTTTTAATTGTACGTGAATTCAATTGATCAACTGCTCTTTTTGCTGCTTCTTTTCCCATTAACTCTGGCAACTTTAAATCACTAAAATTACATGCTATATCATAATCGTAACCAACCTTCATTTCACTTTCTCTTCCAGCAACAACAGAGACCTGATTAGCAAAGGTTGATTTACTAAACGAGCCAATAAAACCAGAAACAGTCGATAATACTGTATTCACTAAAGCGTATGAAGAAGAGGCTCCTTCAGAATTAGTGATACTCTTATGTGCAAGGGCTGAATTTTCTGCAGCTTCAGCAATTTCTTTTAGGTTATCAACGGTTACAACATTATTATCTGAGATACTTAAATCTGCAGAAGAGATATAATTACTACCATTTACAGCAAAATTAATGCAAGGATCTTCTGGCGCATTCTTTGCCATTTCTACCACTTGACTTACCGTATCACTAAGATTATTCAAATCGTTTGTAGAAATATACGCAGCTTTGTTTTTACCTGCTATAGCTCTGATTCCTACAGTGCAATTTTTAGATTGTGATATTTGCTCAATTTTTGATAGACGCTGAGAAACTGAAGTCTTATTAGTTTCATATATTGTAACTTCCGCATCTTGATTCTGCTTTTTTATTAATTTAGTGATATCTGCTGCAATATTTAATATATTCATTTTCTATTCCTTAGATTTTTATAAAGACTCTGCACCACCTATAACTTCAATTAAATCAGTTGTAATTGCTGCTTGACGAGAACGATTATAAAGCAATGCTAGTTTGTTCAGCATCTCTTTAGTGTTTCTGTTTGCTGATTCCATAGCAACCATCCTAGCACTATTCTCACTTGTTGCACTTTCAAGCAAAGCAGAGTAAAGAGCAATTACAACGTAATCTTGAACCAAAGATTTTAAAATAAATTCAATATTTTGTGGTTCATACTCATAGCCGTAATCTGTTGTTGGACCAGCCAGAGAGTTGTCAATCAAGGATGAGTCTTCACTCCATGGTTTTATTGTTTCCAACATTGGTTTTTGCGTGAAGGTATTATAGAATTTACTATAAAAAACTTTAACTTTATCGTATTTACTTAAATCTATACCATCAACCAAAGCTTCTACGTGCTTTAACGTGATCCCCTTACTATTTTCAATTTTTAAGATACTTTTAGAGTCAAATCTATTTTTACCTACATCAAAAGCTTTTTTACCAAGAAATACAATATCTACTTTTTTGCCATTTGCGATTGACTTATTTACATGCTCTTGACTAAATTTGACAATAGAAGAGTTAAAGTTGCCGCACAAGCCACGATCAGACGCAACAATGAATACTAGGTAAGAACCGTCATTACTGATATTTAGAATTTTTGCCAGTAATTTTTGATCAACTGATAGCATTAATGAAGAAATAATGCTATGCAGCTTAGATATATATAATTTTGAATTTGATAATTTCTTTTGGCTTTGTAATAACTTTGCTGCAGAAACCATTTGCATTATTTTCGTGGTTTTCTGTACAGACCTAATATTCTTAATTCTTAAGGATAATTCCTTTAAGCTCTTCATTTTGTATACAACCCTGATTTATTAAAATATATAATTGTTAGTGTCTAAAAGCAAGTTTTTTTGACATTAGAACCAAGTCTAACTAAAAAACTTGCAGGTTTATTATTTTGAAACAAGGGTTATATTAAGAGATCTACTCCAAAAATTGTTCAATAGAGGTCTTTGATGGTAATTTCCCATATATTATTATCATCACACTTTGTGGAACCTTATAATATATAATAAACGCAATTAAAACTATTGCAATTTGAACATTTATGATCCCATTGCTTTAGTTCTCTGTTACAATTTTTACACTTCCAGCCCGGATCAGGCAAAGCTTCTGAGCCCATCTTGTTTAGCCAATAAATTACCTTGTCGTGTTCTTGCAATGTAACCTTAAGTTGTATTACAATAAAGTAGATTGACATGTAATTAGCCTTTTTCATAGCAGTGTCTAAATATTGACTTGCAAGATCATATTTACCTGAACTCATTGAGGACAAAGCAAGTAAACAGTAACTAAAATAATAATCAGGGCGTAAGTTGTATAGTCTTTCAGCACCTTTACTATTTAAATTGATGTACATTTTAGCTGACTGAGGAGTAGGATTTACTGCATATTCTGCCTCTAGCACTGCAGAAGCTTTTCTAATTTTTCCAAGTTTAATATATAATTCTGCTTTTAAATAATTGATGGACCGAAAGGTTGCATAATAACTTTGTGCTCTGAATAAAGACTTTATAGCTCCTTTAAAATCCCATTTACTTTCATATTGTTTTGCCAAAGCACAATAAAAAACTGCAAACATTTCTTTATGGTCAAATGGAAGAAAAATATTGAACTTAACTGCTTCCTTTAACCTCAAAATCGCATTAATCCAATCTTCTTTCAATATGCAATGCTCTATTTGAAAGGGAATAGATAGCATTTTATCATTAATTGAACTAGAGCAATATTCTATAAATTCTTGAAAGACTACTTTTTCTTGTTTGAGATGAACAATCAGCTTATTGGCCAGAAGTAGAGCTAAGTTACGATTTTTATTTGCAATATTTGTTAAACCGTTACTGAAAAAGCTGTAATTTCGCGTCTTACCTGAGTTAAAGAGCTTTATTAAAGACAACCTATCGCTCTTCTCATTTAGACTTTTAACTACCTTTTGGGCATTCTCTATATTGTTTAAGTCTATGCTAAAGAAAGCTTCAAAGAGAAGCAATTCTTCCCTATCCCTTCTTCTATTTCTTATGTTGGCAAATGTTGATAAAATGTAGGAAAAAAAGCGTACAAGTGTAATTAATAAAAATAATAAAACTACACAAGTAAAAATAATGAAATATAGATCAATACTTATAGTGTAATTGCCTAATTCCAATTTTATTACTTCACCACTTACCTTGACCCATATGCCAAATAAAAACGAAAGAGCGAAAATTATAAAATAAATCATGAGATATATTGTAATAAGTGATGATATATTGTTGAAATATTCTTAGAAGCTACAATAAAACCATTCAATTTATTCAGCCATGGCTTGAATTCTGAATGCGTTAAATTGCTTACTGTAACAGTTATATTTTGCCAATCATTATCGTTTATTGACTCCTCAATTTCTGCGAATTTTGCCCTTAATGGGTCATTTTTATCTTGTATTCTAATCCAGTTTGAAATGATTTTTTTAGACAATGTACTTTTATTGTAGTTAATAACAGCAATGGTCTTCTCAAAAGATAACTTCAACTCACGTAAAGTATCTACCTCTTTCAAACTTTCCAATTCATTTACTGCATTTTCTATCTCTGGATCATCAAGCTCTGATATCAAAGGCTTTATTGAATTTATATGATTATCAAATTTTGCTTCTCGCAATAACGAATTCTTCATTTTAACTACAAGTAGCAGCAATCTTGCGAGGTTCTTATGCCTTGAGCTACCATCACCTTGCTCACATTGAGTGTGCAGAACTCTCTTTAAGTCAAATATCTTTTTTTCTACCCTGGATTGATTAACTTCAAGTGACATTCTGAATTCATCTATTTTTTCCGCTAAAACATTTATATTGTCTTCGCTTTCTTGCTGACTTATTTTTAAAAAGATTATATTATTTATTGTGTTGTAACCGGTAAATAACAATACAATTAAGAACCAACCTATGTACTTTTGCTGAGTATCATTCATAACGTAGTATCTCCGCAGGATCTTGTGCAGCTGCCTGCAATGCAGGAGCAATTGTCGCTAAAAATGATAAGAGTAACGCAAGTGCAGAAATACTTACTACATCTTGAGGGACTAATATCACCGGTAAACTTGAAAAAAAGTATATCATAGGATCAAACAGCTTGAAGTTAGTAATGTTTTCTAAAAACACTCTAATACTTTCGATATTGAGAGAAAAAACGACACCTATAATACAGCCAAGACAAGTTCCCGTAAAACCGATTAATAGACCACAAGCGCAAAATATGCGCATAATGCTTCCACTTGTTGCACCAAATGTACGCATAATTGCAATCGCGGATTTCTTTTCTTGCACTATCATCATTAAATTTGAGATAATATTAAACGCTGCTACAACTATAATCAAAGTAAGAATTAAAAACATCACATTTCTTTCAGTTTTTAAAGCACTAAAATAATGGCTTTGCTGTGATTGCCAACTTTCAGCTTTCATTCCTATTTCTTTTTCTAGAGCATCTGCCAGCTCACCAGCTCTAGTAACGTCGTCTACAAGTACTTCTATATTTTTTATGCTATTTTCATAATTAAAAAAGGCTTGTGCTGATTTTAGAGGCATATATATCAAGGTATTATCATACTCAAACATACCCATATCAAATATTGCTATAACTTTATATTTTTTCATTCGCGGCATTTCACCAAGTAATGCATCAAATTCTTCAGATGATATAAACGTAATTTCGTCGCCATAGTCAACGTTCAAAGCTTCTGCCAATCGTGCTCCTATTATTATCCCTTCATCAAATTTTTTTACATCACCTATAATTACATTATTTGTAATGGTAGTACTATCAAGCAAATCTTTAGTTGACACACCTCGCACTACGCTACCTGCAATTTTACCATTTGCTACAATAATAACTTGATCATTGGTCATAGGAGTAGCTTTTAATATACCAGGAATTTTCTCAATAGATTTCGAAACTGTGCAGTAATCTGAATTTATGTTCCTATCAAAATAAACATTAATATGGCCATCAATGCCAAGTATTGAGTCAAGCAACTTTGCTCTGAATCCGTTCATCACAGACATCACCACTATTAGTGTTGCAACTCCAAGGGCAATGCCGATAATAGAGAACAAAGTCATTATAGAGCAAAATCTGGCATTTTTCGCTCGCAAATAGCAAGCAGCCATAGTAATTTCAAAGGCAATGGACATTACAAAATATTTTGAGGTTAAACATTATATTCTTGAAACTTCGTATAATTGTAGACTTTTCTTTATTTGAAAACTAGATATTTTTACTCCTATGATTGTTGTCAATAAGAAATTTCATATTTTGTAAAATCTTTAAAAACCCAGTTGTTTTTAAGAGTATAGAAAATAGTTGTGAGAAACTTCCTGGCAGCTGCAATAATAGCCTTAGCAGAACCACGCTTCTTCTTCACATGTTCGTAAAAACTTTTCAGGTAAGGACTATAACGTATAGCAATCCAAGTACACTGCACCAAAGAAGTACGTCCTATTTTTGATCCACGTTTGGTGATTCTTCCTATTGTGCATTGTTGATTAGATTGAGAAACTCGCGGTACAACTCCAAAATAAGCTGTCAGTTTTTCGGGATTACTAAAATCATTAATATCACCAATTGTTGCAACGAAGACAGCTGCAGAAATTGCACCAATGCCTTTAATGCTGATGAGATTATTAAATCCAGGAAGCTGTTTAGCAAAAGCTATAATTTCCTTTTCAAGTTTTTTGAGACTTTCTCGAATGACTTCCAGATTACTGCTATAGCTAACCGAAGTAAGATTTCCCCGAGAGCTGAAAGACAAAATCAATAGCCGAATTAATATTGGGCCAAAAGCTTGGCAGCACTTTTCTTATGGCATGCTTAATGGCAAACCAGAACTTCTCAATCGGATTTAAATCCGGTGAGTATGGCGGCGAGAACAAAATTTTACACCCAACATTTTCTATCAAATTTTTCGTTCTTGCAGATTTATGAAAGCTTGCATTATCGAGAACAATAGTCTGTCCAGGTTTTAATATAGGAACAAGTATATTTTCTACATAAGCATCAAAAATCTCGCTGTTGCAGTAGCCCTCAATTACCCAGGAAGCTTTAACTTTTCCCTCATTTAGTGCTCCTATTATGCTTACCCTCTTTCTTTTAAACCCTGGTTTATCGGCAAATAACCTCTTGCCTTTTTGAGACCACCCATATTCATAAAATCTGTTGTCTTCTACTCCAGAGTCATCTATGAATATCAAGTTTTCTTTTTCTATTCCTTCTATTTTTTTTATGAACTCCTTGCGTTTCTCTTCATTCCTTTCCTGATAAAGAAAAGTTTTTTTTATATGTATAGTTTACTTTTTTAAGATAATTGTAGACTGTGCCTTTGCACATGTTGCCAAATTTTTCAATTATTTTTTCAACCGTAATATCTCGGTTTTCATCCAGAAATTTGACAAAGCCATCTATAGCTAACCGAAATAAGGTTTCCTCAAAGGAGTGTAAAAAGGTATAATACTGCTTTAATTAAGGTAGAATGATGGCAAGCCATATAGTGAGGACCTGAGGGAACGAGTTTTAAAAGTGGTTGACGAGAAAAAAATGACTATGGAAGAAGTAAGCAAGATGTTCAAAATTGATAGAAAAACTATATACTGGTGGAGGAAAAGAAGAGAAGAAACAGGAAGTATAAAACCGTCTTCAGGCTACCAAAAGGGACATAGTCATAAAATTAAATACTTAGATGGCTTTGTCAAATTTCTGGATGAAAACCGAGATATTACGGTTGAAAAAATAATTGAAAAATTTGGCAACATGTGCAAAGGCACAGTCTACAATTATCTTAAAAAAGTAAACTATACATATAAAAAAAACTTTTCTTTATCAGGAAAGGAATGAAGAGAAACGCAAGGAGTTCATAAAAAAAATAGAAGGAATAGAAAAAGAAAACTTGATATTCATAGATGACTCTGGAGTAGAAGACAACAGATTTTATGAATATGGGTGGTCTCAAAAAGGCAAGAGGTTATTTGCCGATAAACCAGGGTTTAAAAGAAAGAGGGTAAGCATAATAGGAGCACTAAATGAGGGAAAAGTTAAAGCTTCCTGGGTAATTGAGGGCTACTGCAACAGCGAGATTTTTGATGCTTATGTAGAAAATATACTTGTTCCTATATTAAAACCTGGACAGACTATTGTTCTCGATAATGCAAGCTTTCATAAATCTGCAAGAACGAAAAATTTGATAGAAAATGTTGGGTGTAAAATTTTGTTCTCGCCGCCATACTCACCGGATTTAAATCCGATTGAGAAGTTCTGGTTTGCCATTAAGCATGCCATAAGAAAAGTGCTGCCAAGCTTTTGGCCCAATATTAATTCGGCTATTGATTTTGTCTTTCAGCTCTCGGGGAAATCTTACTTCGGTTAGCTATATATAGCGTTTTGCTTTGAACACAAATATTCCAGAATTCCAATAATAATCATTACTTAATACATGCTCAGGTTTCTCTATGAAATCCTTTACTATATGATACTTTTCCTTATGATCATAAACTGCATTTATATAGCCGTATTCAGAATCGAATTCATGAAGTTTGACTCCAAAAGTAACTATAGAGTCAGCCTCAGAGACTAACTTAGACGCTTTCTCAACGGAAGCATAAAAATTATTCAAATCACCTATAAAATGGTCTGAAGGCAGAATTAACATTATCTCGTTTTCATTGCAGAGAAGCGCAGCAATTAATATCGCTGCTGCTGTTCCAATTTTCACTGGTTCGAAAATCACTTTATATTCTCGCAGCGCATGCAACTCCTTCTTCACTAACGACTCGTACTGTATATTTGTGGCAATTATGGGTGGCATATAACCACTTTTTAGCCTCAATAAAGTGTTCTGAAACATAGTGTTATGGCTAAATATTTTTTGAAATTGCTTTGGCTTCGATAAAGGCCAAAGTCTGCTGCCACTACCACCACATAGTATTACAGGGCGCATATAGTTAAGAAAATTAATTAAATAATTAATATCTTATACTAATAGTAAAATGCATGCAAGTTTTTGTTGTGGAATAGTTAATAAAGAAAGTAAATGTTAATTTAAAGTAGTGGCCGGTTAGCGAGGAGGTAATTGAATTTTTTCGTCTTGCAATGAATTCCGTCTGCTTAGTACTTCATTAACATGAGGAGTATCACTCACTTTTTCAACATCTGCTTTTTTAGACGCAGCTATTTTCTCATTACTTTTGTTTTGCAACTTCTCCTTCTTTAAGCTTTTTCCAATATCTGGTTCTCTAGATTTATCTATACTTTCACTACTTTTATTTGACGGCTTCTCTAAGTCTTTTTCAATACCTGGCCTTCTAGCGTTAAGCTCATCCCATGTGCCCACTATACTAAGTGGCTTATGATCCTTTTGACCTGGCTTTAGCCTTTCTCCGCCTTTAATAACATTAAAGTCACTTTTCGCTTCTTCCCAACATCCTTTCAATTGGTGTTTCCACATAGTGAAGTAAGCATCACCATACTTCTTGTTATCTGCTACAAATAATAAAATTGGAGCCTTAAGTATGGCAGCTCCCATATTCACTAAATTTTTTACTGCCATTGCAGGGGTGAACAAAAGATAGCCAAAAGACTTTGCAATTGGGTTTTGTTCGCTTATTAAATACTCCCCTAACTTTATAGGAAGAGAGGTCAACAATTTAGTACAAACTTTAGCCAAGCTTGTAGCAAAAACGATAGGAACAGATATAAGACTTTTATCTAGCTCTAGATTACCATCCTGACCTCTAATTTCTGAAAAATGGGTGCTTAGCTTCTTGTAATCACTAGCGTATAGTAATTTTCCATTTCTTACTTTTTCATCTCTATCTTTCTCATCAACTTCTCCCGTGTCATCATTGATGAAGCAACCTTTTTTAGCAAGAAAAGAAGAATTAGTTAATCTAAGTAACTTAGTATCAACCTCAAAGACCGGCAAGTGTTTTTCAAGATCTATTTTTGAAAACTTAAATGGCTTATAAAATTTACTATAATCATTAACCTCACGCCTACCTTTACTAACTAAAAAGTCAATAGTAAAGTAAGATTTTTTATCAATTTCCTTAACCAAGGCTAGATCAAATTTGTATTCATTATATATAAGCTGGTACTCTGGATTTCCGTCTTTATCTTTTACAAGCTTGTCATTTTTTTTTACAACTCTCCCAGAATCTACAATCTGATCATAATTTTTTGGATATTGATACTTTCGTCCATCCTCATATATCATTACCTTTCTAAGGTCTTTGACATAAACTTGAGACTCAGATGAACTAAATAGATCCTTCACCTTTAGCGTAAGGTCTATTCCCCACTTTTTCAATGTCTCTAACATATTGCTAAACCAAAATCGCTATAGTTCAATGATAAAACTAGTACACTAATAATATATTAACACAGAATTGGCAATTTTACAAGAAAATATGCCTGTAGAAGACAAAGATTGTAAAAGCGAGGGTTATATAAGTAATGCTTGATAAGTACTTTATGCATGTAATTGTGAAAATCCTTAGAGATACGCTGTGTATATAATCTTCACACACTACCTGCATTCCAAGAACTGCGTGCCAAAAAATGCAAAACAACAATACAACAAAAAATAAAAGCTCTAGAGGGTGATTAATAAATTTTTCACTAAAAGACAAAGAGCTATCAGTATAAAATGCGCAAGAAAATGAATAGATAAACCAAGGAAACAGGAGCAGTAAAATTACCGCAGAAACACGCTGGACCCAACAATGATGTACTGAATTTCCAGATTGACTCATATAAACATAAATAAAAAAGCAATAGTAGAAAGAAGTAGCGTTACTGTCAGCAGTATAGCACTCCTTGAAACGCCAGTAATTTCTAAATTAAGCCCAACATCCCACAATAAATGACGAATACCATTAAGAAAATGATATACAAAACTTATAAAACATAAGACATAAGCTAATTTAGCAACAGGAGTGAATAATAATGCATTTAAGTACCTTACTATAAGTAACTCAGGAAAGTAAACATGTAATATGAAATACCAAGAAAGTATCATTAATAAAAGGAATAGCAAGATACCAGTCAATCTGTGCATAATAGAGAAAAAACTAGTAACTTGTACTTTATATATTTGTAAATGTGGAGAAAGAGGCCTATCACTCATAAAATTCCGTTATCGGGAAATTAAAATAAAGTAGAAGTAAAGACAGCAGTATAGCACATAACAACACCATCATTAAAAATGGTAAGTTATGCGCAAAGCCTAAGGAGGTAATCCAGCTGCAGATTCCCCTACTGCTACCTTGTTACGACTTCACCCCAGTCACCGATCCCACTTTAAATAACTCCCTCCTTGCGGTTAGGTCGTTAGCTTCGAGTGAAACCAATTCCCATGGCGTGACGGGCAGTGTGTACAAGACCCGAGAACGTATTCACCGTGGCATGCTGATCCACGATTACTAGCGATTCCAACTTCATGTACTCGAGTTGCAGAGTACAATCCGAACTGAGATGGCTTTTAAGGGATTAGCTTAGCCTCGCGACTTTGCAGCCCATTGTAGCCACCATTGTAGCACGTGTGTAGCCCACTCCATAAGGGCCATGATGACTTGACATCATCCCCACCTTCCTCCAGTTTATCACTAGCAGTTTCCTTAAAGTCCCCAGCATTACCTGATGGTAACTAAGGATGAGGGTTGCGCTCGTTGCGGGACTTAACCCAACATCTCACGACACGAGCTGACGACAGCCATGCAACACCTGTGTGAAATCCGGCCGAACCGACCCTATCCCTTCGAATAGGTATAATTTCCATGTCAAGGAGTGGTAAGGTTTTTCGCGTTGCATCGAATTAAACCACATGCTCCACCGCTTGTGCGGGTCCCCGTCAATTCCTTTGAGTTTTAATCTTGCGACCGTAGTCCCCAGGCGGAATGTTTAACGCGTTAGCTGTAATACAGAAAGTAAACTTCCCATATTTAACATTCATCGTTTACAGCGTGGACTACCAGGGTATCTAATCCTGTTTGTTCCCCACGCCTTCGCGCCTCAGCGTCAGATTTGAACCAGATAGACGCCTTCGCCACTGGTGTTCCTCCTAATATTTACGAATTTCACCTCTACACTAGGAATTCCTCTATCCTCTTTCAATCTCTAGGTTAGCAGTTTTAAAAGCAGTTCCAAGGTTAAGCCTCGGGATTTCACTTTTAACTTACTAACCAGCCTACGCGCCCTTTACGCCCAATAATTCCGAATAACGCTAGCCCTCTCCGTATTACCGCGGCTGCTGGCACGGAGTTAGCCAGGACTTCTTCTGTGAGTACCGTCATTATCTTCCTCACTAAAAGAGCTTTACAACCCAAAGGCCTTCTTCACTCATGCGGCATGGCTGGATCAGGCTTTCGCCCATTGTCCAATATTCCCCACTGCTGCCTCCCGTAGGAGTCTGGACCGTATCTCAGTTCCAGTGTGGCTGATCATCCTCTCAGATCAGCTATAGATCATTGCCTTGGTAGGCTATTACTCCACCAACTAGCTAATCTAATATAGGCTCATCTAATAGCAATAAATTTTTCCCCCGTAGGGCGTATACGGTATTAGTTGCCGTTTCCAACAATTATTCCGTACTACTAGGTAGATTCCTATATATTACTCACCCGTCTGCCACTAAGTTATACCATAGCAAGCTATAATATAACTCCGTTCGACTTGCATGTGTTAGGCCTGCCGCCAGCGTTCATTCTGAGCCAGGATCAAACTCTCAAATTTAGACTTCAACTATAAAAGGTTGAGGGTACATCGGATAAATCCGACAAAAAATAATTTAGCTTAATACTGCTGTCTTTATTTCTACTTTAGAAATATTTTAATCTCCAACTATTCAAACAACTTTGAGAATATTATTATGTGATATAATCACTATGTCAATATGTTTTTGCAAATCAAAAGCATTAATGTATAAATATATAACTATTTGGAATATTACCATGAAAAAATACATCTTTCTGCTTGCACTCGCACCAATGTTAGTTGGCATCACATTATACTTATTGCGCAATATTGATAACACAAAACAATCTATAACTGCGGGTGACAAGTTTTACGAAGTATTATTCTTTAAAAAAGATAATAAGCCGCTGCTAGAAGAAATAGATTCAAATTGGGGGTATTTAGCAAATTTTGAACACGCATTCAATCATATCTCAGATTCAATGCCAACAAACACAGCATCTATTTATAATGATTTGGCAGATGATAAAGATGCTCCTAATGTTTTGCGTGAGTTAGCACAATACTTAGAGGTAATGAGCTTACTTCACTCCAACGGTGAAAAAATAAATAAAGATAAAATTGATAATTTAGAATCAAGTGCAGTGTATCCTTATTCAAGCCAAGAAGCTATCGCTGTAGTAAAGATACATAATAACGACATTAAAGGTGCAACTGAAATATTGCGTTCCCTATTAAATGACAGAAAATGCCCTATCCTAATTAAAGCTACTGCACAAGAACTACTCAGGATATATGGAAGTTAACTCATTAGACTTTTTGTATAGTTTTTGGCAACAACCGTTGGAAACGAAAAAACTTCCTTGACAAACTCCGCCAGCCCCCTTATCATGCTTACTATTACCCATAAATCTAAAAGGAGAAAAAGCTGCTATCTTACTAATTCAACTTTCTATTATAAATAGATCTATGGTCTAAAAATGGAATATATGATGAAAAGAACTATAAATACCTCAACTGGCGAATGGGCAGAAAGTGAATTTGGAATTGTTAATTTTGGTGATATAAGATTAAGTAAAAGGCTTCTAAAAATAGTTAATAGTTTTGCTGAATCGCCTGAGTGTTCAATAAATCAAGCTTGTGAAGATTGGCATCAAAGTAAAGCAGCTTATAGATTTTTCCAAAAAGATGCCATTTCTGAAAGAAAGATATTAGACAGTCATATAATTAAAAATATTGAAAGAGCTAAAGAATACTCAACTATCTTAGCTATCCAGGACACGAGTTATATTTCATATAAAAATCATAAAAAGACCGAAGGATTAGGGATTATAGCAGCAAGATTAACATCTAAAACAACTAATTTTAAAACCCATGGATTAGTGATGCATACAACGTTTGCAGTTACAACAGAAGGACTACCTATAGGATTATTGGATCAAAAAATTAGTACTAGACCTCCCTTAGCTGAAGACCTAAAGGAGTTGAAAAGAAGAAGCCATAATACTGCTCTTCCCATAGAAGAGAAAGAAAGCATACGGTGGATAGCATCACTTAAAGACTCTACTAAACATCCTGGATTAAAGGATGTTAAGGTAGTTACCGTTTGTGATAGAGAAGCAGATATTTATGATTTATTTGAAGTTGCTTCCACTAATCAATCTCTTTTTGTAGTAAGAGGAAATCAAAACAGAACAGTAAACAAGAAGTCGACTTATTCTGAAAAAGGTGGTGAAAGATTGTGGGATTTGATGAATCGCATGTCTTGCCAAGGAGAAATACAAGTGAGTATTCCTGCTTGCGATAACAAACCTCAAAGAACAACAGTTTTAGAAGTAAAGTTTAGTAACTTTGTGATGAATGCATCAAAAAACAACGCTAGACGTAAAACGCAAAAACTTCCTAATTTAAATTTAAATGCTGTCTATGTTATAGAAAAATATCCCCCATTTGGCGAAGAGCCCATGAACTGGATTTTGTTAACAAATATAAATATTAATAATTTTGAAGAAGCAGTAGAAAAAATACAATGGTATTGCTTAAGATGGAGAATAGAGGTTTTTCATAAAATTTTGAAATCCGGTCTTAAAGTTGAAGAATGTAGGCTCCAAACAGCAGATAGATTGATCCGCTTTCTTACAATTATGAGTATAATTGCATGGAGAATATTTTTTATCACATTGGTAGCTAGAACAAATCCGAATCTTTCTTGCACTGTCATACTGACTGATGACGAATGGAAGGTTTTATATACCAAAATGCTTAAGACAAAAAACTATCCTGAGACTCCACCACCTATAAGAGAAATTGTGAGGTGGGTGGCCAAGTTAGGAGGGTTTTTAGCTCGCAAAAATGACTTAGAACCAGGCCCTATAGCTTTGTGGAAGGGATGGAAACGTCTCTTTGATTTAGCAGAAGGATGGAGACTTGCTCATTCATTCTATACTTGTGGGTAATAGTAAGCTTTATGCCGGACGCCACCTACCCAGTAAACAAGTTTCCGATAGGTTTATCCCAAGTTAGAAATTACCCCCTGGTTTTGACGTCACCTTTGATGTTTCGACACTTCATCAGTGGTTCACTTGCGTTCGTCTCTCTATTTAACACATGACACATAATTGTGCCTTTTCCGTAACTCTCACTACCTTGACTCTTTATCAAAGCAGCTTACGGTTGTTTAAAGCCTGCTCTTGTAAACCGGCTTTGAGGGGCCCACCCTCATCTATTATGTAGCTTTTGCACTTAGTTTGCTCTTTGTCTGAGCATCCTTTATGCTTCTACGGCACACTATTTCTATACCATTTAAGTGTGATCCAAAAATGCCTACCATACACTCATAAACCCAATCATCATTAGGCTGTTGGCTAATGAATTCTTCAGTTATCTCGCCTATTGATATTTTATATGCTACTGATATTTCTTTAAACTTTTCTGTTGCTGTCTTTTGCTCTTCTTGGCTTTTATCTGACCATTTGTCGGGATGCCATTTCAATGCAAGCTCGCGATATGCCTTCTTAATCTCTTCTGTGCTTGCACTCTCTGACAATCCTAATACTTTGAATGCCTCTTTACGTGTTTTTGGAATCATACTCACTCCCCCAATCAAATTAATTTAGTATAATGCTATACCAGTTTAACCAATCAATCCACAAAAATCAAACGAATATTTTCAAAACAGTGCTAAACTTAGGCTGCTATGACAAGAACATTTGACGTATTACTACCACTTCCAATTGATCAGTTATTTTCATATGCAGTTGAAGAAAATACTGAAGTTTCAGTTGGAGATTACGTGGTGGTGCCATTTAGCAAAAAACGCTTGATCGGAATAGTTTGGAAATATAGTGACAAGAGTGGTCGAGCATTAAAATTTATTGAGCAAAAAATCGATTTACCAAATATTAGACCAAAATTGATCACATTTGCAGAGTGGGTTGCACAATACAATGTAATGCCTATTGGTATGCTTGCAAAAGTGATAATGGGAGGAGTGTTAAAAATAAACCACATAGACAAATTGGTTTGTGCTAAGCAGAAGCAGGAAATAAGTGAAATAAGTTGCCAATTAAACCCTGAACAGCAGATAGCTAGCGATAAAATAATAAGCAGTTTGAATGAGTATTCAGTGACTTTGCTTGACGGTGAGACAGGATCTGGAAAAACGGAAGTTTACTTATCCGCAATTGCAAAATTGGTAGAAACTGTAAACAGTGCACAAATTTTAATCCTCTTGCCTGAAATTGTTTTAACTTCACAATTGGTAAATCGTGTTCGCGGTCAGATATCAAAAAACTTAGTTGAATGGCACTCAGGGCTCACTCCAAAAACTCGCCGGAATAATTGGCTCAATATAGCAAGTGGAAATGCGCAGATAATTATTGGTGCACGGTCAGCACTTTTTTTGCCTTATAAAAACCTAAAATTGATTATCATTGATGAAGAGCACGACTCATCTTTTAAACAAGAACAGGGAATTATATATAATGCTCGAGATATGGCGATAATCTTAGCCAAATTTGAAAATATTCCGATTATTTTATCATCAGCAACTCCACTGCTTGAAACGATTCATCATGTTAAAAGCGGGAATTACAATCATGTAAAGCTAACTAAGCGATTCGGTGGTGCAGAATTGCCACTCATTAAAGTAGTAGATATGAGGAACAACAAGCAATGGATCTCCTCTGAGCTTTTTGAAAGCATCAAACAAACCATAGAGAGAAAACAGCAGGTTATGCTCTTTTTAAACCGCCGAGGGTATGCACAACTGGCAATTTGTAAAAAGTGTGGATATAAAATTTCCTGCTTAAATTGTGCTGTTTGGCTTACATATCACAAGAAAAAAAATGCTCTTTTGTGCCATCATTGCTCTTATCAATTAAAACTCCCAGAAAAATGCTCTGATTGCCAGAGTGAACAGTCATTTTCCCTTTATGGCGTAGGAATTGAAAGGTTACTTGAAGAAATGGTGAAATTAATACCAAACGCAAAAACTGCGATGATAAGCAGCGATCAGAAGTCGGTTAGTAACGTAATTGACTTGGTACTGAAAGAAGAGGTGAACATTATAATCGGCACACAAATAATTGCTAAGGGGCACAATTTCCCCAAATTAACTTTGGTTGGAGTAATAAATGCAGATTTGAGTCTCGAAAATTCTGATTTAAGAGCAGCGGAAAAGACGTATCAATTATTACACCAAGTTGCAGGCAGATCAGGAAGGTTTAATGAAAAAGGAATGGTAATAGTGCAAACCAATAATCCTGAAAGTTCAATAATAAAAGCATTGCTGCATCAAAAAAGGGACTCATTTTATGAAATCGAACTTAAGTCAAGACGTGAAGCCAAAATGCCACCATTTAGCAGATTAATAGCGCTTATAATTTGTGGTAAGAATCAGATTGCGACACAAAAAGCAGCGAATGAAATAGTAAAATCTCTTCTCTGTCATACAAGTAGCTCAACTACTTGTATTCAGGAAAAAAATGTAAGTGCAGACAAAAAGGAATTTGAAATTCTTGGTCCATCACCAGCAGCAATAAATTTCTTAAATAATAAGTATCGGTATAGGGTGTTGCTAAAAATACACAATAAGCACAGTCTATCTGTACAAAAGAAGCTGAAATGTTGGATTAAAAATTGTAACTTGAATTCGAGTATTGCAGTGATAATAGATGTTGATCCTGTGAGTTTTTTTTAACGAGTTTATTGTATCCGTTAAGCCTTCTTGCCAATTACCACAACATTCTCACTGGGAAAAAAATAATCAGGTACAACCATATTTTTTGGTGCAGGACCCCCAATTACTCGGCCTGATGTGTCATAATATGAACCGTGGCAAGGGCAGAACCAACCGTTACCATCTTTTGTAGCGTGATCAATCGGCACACACCCAAGATGTGTACATATTCCAAGCATAATTAACCATTCGTCTTTTCCTTCGTATACTCTCTGCTCATCTAATTGAGGATCCCTCAAGCTCTTCACATTCACAGCTCTTGCAGCCTCAATTTCTTGCTTTGTGCGTCTACGAATGAATACTGGTTTACCTTGCCACTTTACTTTTACTCCGTGTCCTTCCTGAATTCCAGACAAATTCACCTCCACTGTGGAAGTTGCTAAAACTTCAGCAGAAGGATTCATAGACTTAACCAGTGGCCAAAGTCCACTTGCAGCTCCTATACCTGCCATAGCGCATGTAGTTAATGTTATAAAATCTCTCCTACTCTTATTTTTAGTAAGATCTTTAACGGGAGGTGTTTTTTTATCCTCTTTGTTTGCCAGTGGTTTTTTATTTTTAGTTAAATTTTTGTCCATTGATCTCTACTTAGCCATAAGTATATATTTTAAATTAAATACTGCGTATTAATCAACAAAAACTTGCGCTTTTTGTTTAACCTGTACTACAGTTGAGAAGAGATAGAGTTTTCAACTTCAGAAATACTATCTTCAGTGGAATCAGGATCTTCAATTTTCGCTACTGACACCACCTTTTCTCTACTCTCTGTTTTAAACAGAGTGACTCCTTGAGTGCTACGTCCTGCAATTCTGATATCATTTACTGAAATACGAATTAACTTTCCTTTATCTGTAATAAGCATGATATTATCACCCTGCTCAACTGGAAAACTAGCAACAACATTACCGTTTCTGTTGGTAGTAAGAATATTGGTGATACCAACACCACCCCTGTTAGTTATTCTATACTCATACGCAGAAGTTCTTTTACCAAAGCCATTTTCGGTAATAGTTAATATAAACTCCTCATTCAATGCAAGTTTTAAGAACAATTCGTTATCTATTCCTAAATCATTCAAAGTCTTTTCCAATTTAGAATCAATGGAGTTATTAATTGTAGTCCCCAGTCTTTTTGCAAGTGGAACTTTTAAGTAAAGTTCTTTTGTTTCTGTTGCTACACCTATCCCATTTAATATGGTCATGGATATCACGCTGTCATTCTTTGCAAGTTTGATACCTCTTACGCCATCTGAATTGCGACTTTTAAATTGACGCACATCACTTACAACAAATCTGATACTTTTGCCGAATCTTGTTGAAAGAAAAACATGATCAATTTCATTGCATACTTTAACTGATATTAACTTATCTCCTTCATCGAGCTTGATTGCTATTTTTCCATTGCTTGGAATATAGTGAAAATCCGCTAAAGAGTTGCGCCTTATGTTCCCATGAGCAGTAGCAAAAACTATGTTTTGATTTTCGTCATTTTCACTTGGTAATGGCATTATATTAGTTATAGTTTCACCATCGCTAAGCGGGAATATATTGACAAGTGCTCTTCCACGTGCAGTTGGCTCTGCAAGAGGTAACTTATAAACTTTTAATCTATAAACTCGGCCAATATTAGAAAAGAATAAAAGGCTAGTGTGGGTATTCCCAACAAATAATTTTGTGGTTACATCCTCTTCTTTTAATCCTTGTCCTAGCTTTCCTTTTCCACCACGACGCTGAGTTCTATAATGAGAAAGCTTCACACGCTTGATATAACCATTCATAGTTACGGTTATCACCATATCCTCTTGTGGAATTAGATCTTCAGCTTCAATGTCCGTATCTGATTCCTCTATTGAAGTTTTTCGCGGCGCAGCAAATCTGTTCTTTATTTCTTGTAGATTGTTTTTTATTTCTTTCATCAACTTCTCTCCTGAGCCAAGAAAAGCGATATATTCTTTTATCAGGTTGATCATTGAACTCAGCTCAGCTTCTAATTTGTCTTTTTCAAGGCCTGTTAAACGTTGCAATTTCATGTCAAGAATAGCTTTCGTTTGCAGCTCAGTTAATCTATACACTCCGTCTTTCAAAAAGCTTGTGCTGTCTGAGATTAATCCAATAATTGTGTTTATCTCAGCTGAAGTTTTCCATTCTTTATTTAAAAGTTCTCTACTTGCTTCCGCAGGATCTTTTGCACCACGGATGATTTTTATCACTTCATCTATGCTCAAGACCGCAATGTAGAGCCCTATATATATATGAGCTTTTTCCCTCGTTTTTCTTAGACGAAATTCTGTTCTCCTGATTAATACTTCTTTTCTAAAATCAACAAAAGCAGCTATGATTTCTTTTAATGACATCAAAGCAGGCCTGTTGTTGTTGAGGACTAAAGTGTTAACACTAAAACTACTTCTTAGTGGAGTTAGTCCCAATATTTGATTAAGTATAAAACTTGCTTCAGCATTTCTTCTGAGGTCAATTACTACTCTAATACCAGACTTATCAGACTCATCCCTAATTTCTGTTATGCCATCAATTCTTTTTTCTTTTACAAGCTCACCTATCTTCTCAATTAATTTTACTTTATTTACCTGGTAAGGTATTTCATCAATCACTATTGCTTGCCTATCTTGTGGCAGGTCTTCCATGTGAGTCTTGCCTTGCACAACAATTGATCCACGACCCGTTGCAAATGCTGATCTTATTCCAGACCTTCCAAGAATCGTTCCCCCAGTTGGGAAATCCGGCCCTGGCATCACTTCAAGTAACTCATCCAAAGTAACTTCAGGATTATCTATATATAACATACAAGCATCTATTATTTCTCCAAGGTTGTGAGAAGGAATATTGGTTGCCATACCAACTGCAACACCGCTTGCACCATTTACCAATAGATTCGGAAATTCTGCAGGCAGTACAACAGGCTCTGTTTCATTTCCATCATAGTTTGGCCTAAAATCAACTGTATCTTCGTCAATATCATTTAGTAAGAAGTGCGACACTTTGTGAAGCCTTGCTTCTGTATATCGCATCGAAGCGGGTGGATCTCCGTCTATCGAACCAAAGTTACCTTGTCCATCAACAAGTGGTAAAAGAAGAGAGAAATCTTGGGCCATTCTAACCAAGGAATCGTAAATAGCTGCATCACCATGTGGGTGATATTTCCCCATTACATCCCCTACTATACGAGCCGCCTTTTTATATGGCTTACCAGCATCGTATCCAGCCCTTGACATTGCATATAATATGCGCCTATGAACAGGTTTAAATCCATCTCGCACGTCAGGTATAGCCCGGCTTATGATAACGCTCATTGCGTAGGAGAGATAAGAATCTTCCAGCTCTTTTACTATTGAGATTGGTACTATATTATCCTGCATTTTCTATATTTTGATTGAAGTAATTAATAATATTAACATTCAGTTAAGCAAATGGGCAATGACAGACTTGAACTGCCGACCTCCTCGGTGTAAACGAGATGCTCTACCAGCTGAGCTAATTGCCCCTTTAGATGTAATTCTATAGCTCAATATTATTATTGTAAACAAAAATAGCGATAAATTAGATTTAGGTAAGCTATAAGCTTTTATGAAATCTTTGGGTGCGTGCTGTGGAGTTTTATAAATTTTAGTCTTGCTGTCACTTTGTATAAAGGTATTTTTTCACTCACATCTTTCGAAGTTGTAGCCATGTTCAACAACTTTAAGTAGAATATTGTAGCATTTTTAAAATCTGAAAGTTTATCTAGAATAACAGCTAAATTATAGGTATAAAAAATATTGTTTTCATCAAGGGAAATAGCAGTTGTCATATACTCTTTACCTTTTACATAATCCTCCTTTTTCATATAAATCAGACCTAAATTTGCTAATAAAGGAGCATAATTTTTATGTATATCATACAATTTCAACATTTCACTCAACGCCAGATCAGGATCATATTGTGAGATTATCGTCAGAAAATTTTTTAATATGTAAGGGTGACTAGGGTATTCTTTTAACAGTCTTGTGTAAATCTCTACAGCTTTTTTGTATTCTTTATTAGCGTAATAAATATTTCCCAATCCAATTAAAGCATTTTTATGATAAGGAAACTTTGTGATGATCCGATTAAGGAGAGAAATAGCTGTTTCATTATCTCCTGACTCAAAGGAATCTTTTGCTTTTTTTAAAGTAAAGTATATGTCAAAACTCTTGCCAGAATTCTGCGCAATTTTGATATTAAATTTGTCACTTTTTCTCTCAATAACATCAAGATCTTTATACTTTTTATCAGCTTTTATATGCTTGACAACACTATCAAAGGCCTTCTGTATCTCCAAATTTTCACTAGCATAGGTAACAGAAGACCTCCATAAAATCACAACGTAAATTAACATGCAGACAAACATAGATCCTAGTGTTGTGGCATTGGCTGCAGCGTGTAACCAGCAAACCTTATTTCTTTGAGCTATGCGTAACACATTACAAATTCATAAATGCTAAATTACCTATCTCATACAATAATAAAGATATTATTAATTAGCGGGACGAACATGCTGCGTAGAATGCACTTATCTTTTGTCTTCCATATTTCGCTCTATTAGACTTCTTGCATAACCCAAACTTAAGTAGAAAAAAGGCAAATAGTTATTATAGCTCTAAGTTTACCGACGATAAGAACCGTCATTCAAGTAGCTCCTCCCTGCCATCTAAGTAGCCTTCTTCTCCTGTCATCCCAGCACCTTCTTCCTGTTATCTGAGTAGCTGACACTGTACTAACGTGAATTCTGGATTAAAGGAGAATAGAAGAGGCAAGAAAACAGGGTAAACTCAGCAGTGATAAAAAAATAGATGAGGTTACCCATGGAAGATATAACAAAACTGTTTTGTTTGGTCGATGATTTTTGCAGAGATATAGAGAAAAATTTTGCAGATAAACTACTGCCAAATGGTAAAAACCCCACAAGAACAACGGAAATTGAGCACTCCGAAATCATGACAATAATCCTGCTATATCAACAATCTCCGTGTAAAACTTTCTATCTACATTACCTAACGTTGCTCTACAAATCAGAGTTTCCAAAGTTACCTTCATATACCAGGTTTGTTGCTCTAAAGCCTAGGGTTTTGTGGCATTTAGCAATGTTGTTGCATTGGCTTTGTGGACAGTCAGAAAACACTGGAATTTCATATATAGACACAACTCCCATTGCAGTTTGTCATGCAAAAAGAATATCCAAAAACAAAGTTTTTGCTGGAATTGCAAAATTAAGCAAGAGCACTTACGGCTGGTTTTTTGGTTTCAAATTACATATGGTAATCAATGAAAATGTTGAAATTCATGCACTTACGCTAACAAAAGGCAATGTTGATGATAGGATACCTGTGCCAAATCTGACGGAAAAATTAATCGGTCTTTTGTTTGGTGACAAAGGTTATATTGCAAAAGAGCTTTTTCAGAAGCTGTTTGACCGAGGTTTGAAACTTGTTACCAACGTGAAAAAAGGAGACTGTTTTTGGTTACCTAAAAAATAGACTAGAAATTGAACACACTCGCCATAGATCCCCTGTTAATTTTTTGGTTCATATCTTTTCTACTCTCATTTCCTATTCCATCAAATCCACAAAGCCTTCTATTTCCTATACTTTCTTCCTTCCTTAATCCAGAATTCGCGTTTATAGTAGATTGGAATATCTATTATCTTCTTTTAAGGAAGTTTTATTTTCTCATAAGAAGTTAATTCGCAAGGAAAAAGATTTTCAAGCAATAGTGCAAGGTTTATTGATGAATGAAAAAACTGAAGATGGCAAAGAGGTTAGAGTATATACAGAATCTAACATATCTTCCAAAGGAAGAGCGGATCTTGCATTATCTTTTACGCATTTTAAAGATGATGACTCTTTTGAAAAAGGTTGCCCAATTGTTATAGAACTTAAATATGCCAAGGGTATTAAGCAAGTAAAAAAAGCACTAAGAAGTGCAAAAAAACAATTGGAAGAAAAATATAATCTTATTAAGTCTTTCACTAGTAAAAAAACTGCTAAGTCTTTAGCTATGGTTTTCAATGAAAAAGCTAAAAACACAAAAGAATTGATCTCATCAAGTATAGAGAATTTTAAAGTTAAACATACTACATCGGAAGATGGATCAAGTCCTGCACTTACAGTTAGTTCTCCTGATAAAAAAGAGGAATGGTATTCTCTTTTGCCTAATTTTTTCTCTGAAAGTGTGGAAACAGAAGTTAATGAAGAAGTAGCAATAACAAGCTCGAGGCCTAAAAGTTATTTAAATAATACTTCCGTTCAAGGTCATTTAACTCAGGATAGGAATTTAAAAAATCAAGGTAAAATTCTAATTCCTTAACCTTTCGATTTCATCTATCGAAAGGCCTGTGATTTCAGCTATAACGTCTATAGAGACACCAGCCTTAAGTGAATTTTTAGCCACTTCGATCTTTTCTGCTTTCCTGCCTTTTTCATGGCCGATTTGGATGCCTTCTAGTCTACCTTTTTGAGTAGCATCATCAAGTTTTTGAGCGAGGACAGCCTGTTCATCAAGAATACGTTTTATTTCCTGTTCATAGGCAATAAATTCTTTTTCTGACCAGTTGAATCTATTTAGCTCTTCATAGGCCTTTTTAATTATTAGATCACTACCTATTATTTTTTCCAGCTCTTCTTCACTAGTCTCATCTGCATATTTAAAGAAGTAGATCCATTTCTCGACTATACTTGAAAGCTGATCCTCTTTGGTTTTTGGAAATTTTGGCAACTCAATAAATATGAAGTAAAAATCTTTTAGATCGTGTTCATTAGTACCTTCATCGCGAATAGTATGCTTTGATTTATACTCAGATTTATTAGGAAACAGTACACAATCTGCTATAGCAATGAAGATAATTTCCTTAAGGTTATGGTATTGATCGCCTTTATCAGCTTGTCTTGAGTAGGCTTTAGCAGCATAGTATTGGGCACGTTTTTCAAAGCCTTTAGTTTTAGCGACCTGCATTTCGACGATCACTTGCACCCCATTTTCATCTCTGCAGAGAACATCAACAATACTTTGCTTTTTAGCGGCGATATCAGGGTCTTGAATAGTACTTAAAAACTCTATATCCTTTATTTCATTTTTACCAGTGAGGCCAAGAATATCATTGAGGAAGTGAATAAGGATACCTTTATTTTTTTCAGTACCAAAGATACGCCGAAATGCGACATCATTCTTCGGATCGAGAAACTTCGAAAGAGCCATAAGAAATAAAGTGAAAAAACATTAATAATTATACACAATTCTGAAGAAATATTCAACTTTTTTATATTGAAATCTTGTTTTTTTAAGCTTCGAGAAAAAATGACCTTCAGAGGTGGGCTTAGAATCGCATTCTCTGCTTTAGACGTCCTTTTGTATATCTTTTATCAACCCTTCTGTAAAGTACCTTAAAAGACCAGCAAATGGATGTCATGAATTTAGTAACTGTAATGGCCATCGAAGATACCCTTTAATAGCGTTTATTTTTCTCTCATGATTAGTTTATTAAACTCCTCCTCAGTTAAAATTTTAACACCCAATTCCACAGCTTTTTTGTGCTTTGACCCAGGTTTTTCGCCGACAACCAAGAAGTACGTTTTAGGCGATACACTTGAACTCACCTGTGCACCTAAGGATTCTGCTTTTGTTTGTGCTGTCTTCCTATCCATTGTTAATAGGGTTCCAGTGAAAACTACCGTTTTACCGCTAAAAACGCGAATTCTGGATTAAGGAAGGAAGAAAGTATAGGAAATAGAAGGTTTTGTGGATTTGATGGAATAGGAAATGAGAGTAGAAAAGATATGAACCAAAAAATTAACAGGGGATCTATGGCGAGTGTGTTCAATTTCTAGTCTATTTTTTAGGTAACCAAAAACAGTCTCAATGATAGACCTTTTTCTCAGTAAAATCTTCTCATTTAACGAAATCAATGTATTTTTCATACCTTTTTTCACCTTGGTAACAAGTTTCAAACCTCGGTCAAACAGCTTCTGAAAAAGCTCTTTTGCAATATAACCTTTGTCACCAAACAAAAGACCGATTAATTTTTCCGTCAGATTTGGCACAGGTATCCTATCATCAACATTGCCTTTTGTTAGCGTAAGTGCATGAATTTCAACATTTTCATTGATTACCATATGTAATTTGAAACCAAAAAACCAGCCGTAAGTGCTCTTGCTTAATTTTGCAATTCCAGCAAAAACTTTGTTTTTGGATATTCTTTTTGCATGACAAACTGCAATGGGAGTTGTGTCTATATATGAAATTCCAGTGTTTTCTGACCATACGCGTCAAGTTAAGGGAAAGTAGCATAAGGAAAAAGAAAAGTGGTAAAGATTATTTTAGATATTAAGTAATAAAGCTAGTAATTTGTAGACTCTTCTAAAAGAATTATCTTATTTTAGATCAAAATTTCCCAAAAAATAAATGTAACAAACAAGATACCCACTTTAAATGGTGCTATATTGGGCCTTAACTTGACGCGTATGGTTCAAAAAAGTGTGTCAAACCGAAAAAAAAGTAATAAATTGATATAAAAAAATGGAGGTTTGACAATGAGTCAGAAAGTAGTAAACAGAACTAACGGATTGGTAGATTATAAAGAGTTGGAAACAAATATCCTGTCGTCTATACGAGAAGGAAGACCGTTGACAGGAAGGGAGGGAGCATTAACACCATTTATAAAAAAGCTGCTGGAGGCAAGTTTGGAAGGTGAAATAGAAAACCACTTATTAGCTGAAAGTGAAGAGAATAATCGAAGAAATGGGAGAAATGGAAAGACTTTACGGACAAGTGCCGGTTCATTTGAACTTTTGACGCCAAGGGATAGAGAAGGAAGTTTTGAGCCGCAAATAGTCAAAAAAAGGCAAACAAGCTTACATCCAGAGCTTGAAACGAAGATTTTGAGCACATTTGCCAGTGGTATGAGCTATAGAGATATAGCGTCACACGTTGAGGAAATTTATGATCACAAAATATCGGCGGCAGAGATATAAAGTATTACCGACAAATTACTGCCTATAATCAATGAATGGCGTAGTCGTCCACTGCAATCAGTATACCCGATAGTATTTATGGATGGGATGTTCTTTAAGGTCAAAGAGAATGGACATTGCGTAAGTAAATGTATGTACAATATATTGGGCATAGACCAAAATGGCAGAAAAGAAGTCCTGGGCTTTTATTTGGCTGAAAGTGAAGGAGCTAACTTTTGGTTGGGAGTGCTAAATGACCTCAAAGAAAGAGGAGTAGAAGATATTCTGATTGCATGTGTAGATGGGCTAAAAAGCTTTCCTGCAGCTATAAATAGTGCGTTTCCTAAAGCAGAAGTACAGCTATGTATAGTGCATCAGATAAGAAATTCACTAAAATATGTATCCAGCAAAGATGTGAAAGTTTTCATGAATGATTTGAAAAAAATATATCGTGCTACAAGTAAAGAAATTGCTGAAAATTACTTACTTGAGCTGGAAGAAAAATGGGGAGAAAAGTATCCTTTAGTTATAAAATCGTGGCAGAACAATTGGGAAAATTTATCTGGTTATTTCAAGTATTCTAGCCCAGTTAGAAGGCTAATTTACACCACAAATCCAATTGAGGGGCTGCACAGACAGATCAGAAAATTCACTAAAACCAAGGGCTCATTTACCAGCACAAATGCCTTGTATAAACAGGTATATTGTGCTATAAAGAAGGTAGAGCAAAAATGGACTATGGCTCTGCCTAATTGGGCTTTAACTATGTCTCAACTTGATATTTTCTTTCCAGATAGATTGAAAATTGAGTTGAACTAAAAATGCGGTTTGACACACTTTTTTGAACATTCCCTTTAACCTTAAATTACTAACCAAACATTACCTTTATTTACACTTCTGCCATTTCCTATTAACTTGAGTCTATGGCTTACAGCACACACTTTTAAACCTACTATCATCTTACAAATAACCCTTTTTGATAAGATTCTACCCTCGGTTCGGTTATATTACATCTCGATGGGTTTGGATAGCATGAAAAATCTCCTTGTTCTTGCATTTGTTTTTGCAACTGTGTTGTAAATTTAGCCTTAGAATAGTGGTTCTCTTCAAGATATATCATCTCTTGCACTTTACCACCCCACAGCTCTTGGCTTGTTTTATAATCAGCGTTTATCATATCTGGATTTGGTTTAATTTTGCAAGGAGAACCCTGAGTGTAATAAAGTTCAATCTCAGTACTAGCTAAAGACGCTAAAATAGGAACTTCCTCAACATAAATAAAGTAACTTTGTTCACTTACCTTATTCAAGTACTCTTTGTATAAATTACTGGTACAGAAATCTGATTCTCTCATTGGAAATACATTGTGAAACACTAATGATAATCTTTCTCTTAGTGCCTTAGGCATTTTTGGATCGTTTAGTGACTCAAACTGACTTAGAAATTTATGCCACTCTTGGCGCATTTCTTGAGCCCTATCAGCTTTATATACACCAGAACTACTATCACCAAATACAGCATGGAAAAAACAATTACCATCTCCTTTAGTAGTGCATTTTTCTACCTTATTACTAACAGAAGACGCAAGCTTATCTTGCCTATATAAATCGTTACTAAGCGGTAACTCTTGTTCTATATTTTGAAAAACTGCCTTCTTTAAACCGAAAATCTCATTCCAATTGTATCTACCTTCTAATCCTAATCTTTTACCCTCTTTTTCTGCCACTTTAGCCAAGTCTATTTTAGAAACATTCTCTTTTTCTTCAGATAACTTAGATAAAGCTTTAAAGATTTCTATCAGATGAGTTTTTATGTCAAAGTTCTTCTCCTTTTTAACAATATTAGATTCAATATTACGTAAATCTTGTAATAATTGTTGTCTTCTATTCATAGTTTGAGCAGCTGAGCTCATTGTTTCAGAATACTGATAAAGTTTGCTAGATCTAACAAAATGACCTTTTTCTATAGCTTCACTAACTGATAACCCTCCTAATAAGCAATTCTTACCTATTTCTTCGTTACAACTTTTTAATTTTTCCCACTTTCCTTGATTTTGTACTTCTACCCTAATTAGGTCTTTATTTTGCTTATCAGGATATAACCTAACTTCTAATTCTTCCAAACTAGTATAGAAAGTTAATATTATATCACTATTATCTGTAAGATCAGTGTAATTCCTTATTCCTCCTTTCGTTATAACTTCTACTTCGCTTTGACCGATCTTTATTATATTACTGCCAAATGCTACTTCTCCCTGAGTTAGTACTAAGTTTCTTGCTCCATCTGTGATTTTTGCAACTTCAACTATACTATCCTCTGAGTATTCTAAAAAGAAAGTAGGACCATCTATCTCAAGACTTCTTAGTTTACCTATTTTGGTTGCACTTCCAGCCCTTTCCCAAAACTCGTTGACGCGACTGTCAAATTTCCTTAATCCTTTATTCATTTCTGGTGATAATTCTCGTTCTTGGTCTTCATGCAACTCTATATCTTTTTGTTTAACAGTAATTGGATTATCACAATAAAGCTCAGGGGCTTCTTCTACACACGAATCTATACCTTTGTAGAAATCATTATCAAAATCTATATTTCCTCCCGCCAAAGCAGCAGCACTACTTTTACCTTCTATAGCACTTAAGGCATTACGAAAAGCTCCTTTGACTATTTTTTGAACTTCATTATCACTAGATAATTTCAGTGCATTCTCTATGATGTTCTTTAACTTATTACAGACACGACTCTCGTACATTTGAAATTCTCTGTCAGTTACAGGTTCTAAAAACCTATCTTTAGAAAACAACCTTGATATATAATGCTTTTCTTGCCCTAACCTTCTAGTTTCAACAGACATTTGAATCAAACCTAATTTTTCTCCTGTTACTTGTGGTACAACACTTACATTTAGGATTTTATCATTATTACTTAGCCTACCTATTGCTAAGCTCTTTATTCTATCACGAAGCTGTTCTTCGAGAACGTGACGTTTCATATTATCTAAACATCTTAAAATTCCAGAATTTGCATCAGACGCTAACTCTGCGATAGCTTTACATATCCCCTCTCTTTCTTCTCCTGTACAATCTTTACTGCATACCTTTTTAATAGCAATGAGTAATGCATCCCAGCCTTCACTATCTTGAATATCATGTTTTGCTCCCCACGATGCTAAGATATCTACAACATCAACATTCCCACCTTCAGCTGCTATCAATATGGATGTAGCTTCCTTATAATTAGTATCATTTTTTATATTTATCGTACTATTACTACCTTGAATATTGATATAGTCCATAACAACAGGAAACTTCCTTCCTATTTTGTCAATATTTGCTTCTGTTAAATCACCACATTTAGTACTACAATTCGCCTTGTTTTTTATTAGGCAACTTATTAAACCTGGGTGCCCATATTTTGCAGCAATATGAATTGGTGCTACTCCATTCTTATTTTTCTTATTAATATCTACTCCATATTCTACAAGAAAATCTATCATTTTCTCACTACAACCCACTTTCACTGCATGATGTAAAAGAGTATTTCCTCCGGTATCTATTACACCAAGAAGTTCTTTAGCTTTTCCTGCATCAATTTCTTCAACAGTACAGCCATATTCATCAATAATCGTAACACCATTTTCGTCTTTCTTTTCTCTTTTAGGTAAAAGGGTATTTAACATCTCAAGACTTCTTTTCTTGATTGCATAATGGAATACTGTGTGTCCATTCTTATTCACTATACTAACATCAGCTCCTCCATCTATAAGTCCTTCTATTGCTTCACTTCTTCCATTGTCAACTGCAACGAACAATGGTGTATTCCCATACTTGTCAGTACAATTAATATTGAATTCAATTTTGCCGCTTCTAATCTTATAAAGAATAGCCTTAAGAACCCCATTAACAACTTCGTGTTCTTGCTCGCATTCAAAATCTGGTTGATTAAGACTATTGTGTGTGTTATATGTCAAGAGTCCTATGTTGTAGTTAGCCATGGCATGGTGTAGCATGGAAGCGCCATATTTATTATCCACGTCGTTAGCACTTGTTTCTTTCTCATTGAGGATTTGCTCTGCTAAGGCTTTGCTTCCATTTCGTACTGCGGTAAGTAATGGTGTAATGCCTTCTGAATTTTTAATACTAAAATCTACATTTATTAATTTGTCAAAAAAGGGGTCGATATTGCGATCATCATCTGCATTGTTAAGAGCTAGATACAGTGCTGTATCTCCGTCTTTATTTTTAAGATTAATGCTTTCTTTTTGCCCGTTACTTTTGATATGTTCTATGAGGAGTTCTATTGCGTTAGTATAGCCACAGTGTGCAGCAGAATGTAATGGTGTATTGCCATTTTTGTCTTGGATATCAACTCTTGCCTCTTTGCCTAATAGAGCAAATATAATATCATCATAATCGGACTGACTTTCCGCAGCGAGGTGTAAAGGAGTTTTTCCAAATTGGTCTTTCACGTTTGGGTTAGCTCTTAGTTCTAAAAGACGATGTGTAATCTCAATGAAGTTGTTTCTAACGACATAATGTAAAACAGTCTCTTGGTTTTGATTTCGTGTAGAGTCAAGAATAAATTTTAAGTCTTTTTCACTTGAATTAGCGCTTAGAAAATTGTTGAGATTTTTAATATTAGAATTGATATCGTCCTCTAACTGATTCAAAATATTAGTCAATTCTTTACTTAACTTTTCCTGATTACTACTTAACAAGGAAGTTTGATGATTTTTCTTATTAGCCATGTTTACCTCCTACTCCTAGGGAAAATATCTTGCTATTAAGGATTGAGGGAAGCATAAGTCTATTACCACACCTCACTTTAATTATATTCTTTTATATAAAAAAAGCAATATAGAAAATTTAAAGTTAAATTGCTTATGCCAAACTTCGTTATTGAGAAAGCAAACAGGATATATCATAAATTTGCTTAAACCTCTATTTATCAGGCAAAAAGTGCTCTTTTTAATTTGTCTGATTTGGTATAACAGTTAATTGTAAGACGCTTTGATTCTACAAGAAAATAAACCTCTTTATCCTCGTTGTCACTAAAAAACATCTATTTTAGTGACACAAAAAATCGAATTGTTTACTTTTCCCAAAACTGCAAAAAAAAGTACGTATACTCGTGAGAACTGGTTGTACAAAAACGTGATTGTGAAAGTACAAGCGCAAAATTATTCCAATAAAATTAAGCAAATTTTTCGTATGTAAATTTAGCAAAAGCAGGCCAATATAGCTAGTTTTATGATATAGCGAAATTGCTATAAACGTGAATTCTGGATTAAAGGAGAATAGAAGAGGCAAGAAAACAGGGTAAACTCAGCAGTGATAAAAAAATAGATGAGGTTACCCATGGAAGATATAACAAAACTGTTTTGTTTGGTCGATGATTTTTGCAGAGATATAGAGAAAAATTTTGCAGATAAACTACTGCCAAATGGTAAAAACCCCACAAGAACAACGGAAATTGAGCACTCCGAAATCATGACAATAATCCTGCTATATCAACAATCTCCGTGTAAAACTTTCTATCTACATTACCTAACGTTGCTCTACAAATCAGAGTTTCCAAAGTTACCTTCATATACCAGGTTTGTTGCTCTAAAGCCTAGGGTTTTGTGGCATTTAGCAATGTTGTTGCATTGGCTTTGTGGACAGTCAGAAAACACTGGAATTTCATATATAGACACAACTCCCATTGCAGTTTGTCATGCAAAAAGAATATCCAAAAACAAAGTTTTTGCTGGAATTGCAAAATTAAGCAAGAGCACTTACGGCTGGTTTTTTGGTTTCAAATTACATATGGTAATCAATGAAAATGTTGAAATTCATGCACTTACGCTAACAAAAGGCAATGTTGATGATAGGATACCTGTGCCAAATCTGACGGAAAAATTAATCGGTCTTTTGTTTGGTGACAAAGGTTATATTGCAAAAGAGCTTTTTCAGAAGCTGTTTGACCGAGGTTTGAAACTTGTTACCAAGGTGAAAAAAGGTATGAAAAATACATTGATTTCGCTAAATGAGAAGATTTTACTGAGAAAAAGGTCTATCATTGAGACTGTTTTTGGTTACCTAAAAAATAGACTAGAAATTGAACACACTCGCCATAGATCCCCTGTTAATTTTTTGGTTCATATCTTTTCTACTCTCATTTCCTATTCCATCAAATCCACAAAACCTTCTATTTCCTATACTTTCTTCCTTCCTTAATCCAGAATTCGCGTTCTAAGAGCCTGTCTTCAAACTCAAGAATGAGCTAATTTGTGAAGCATAATAGTGATCATATTAAAGAAGATGTTGTTTTTTGAAGTGAGAGGAGAATGCTCATAATCCTTACTCATACGTCTAAAATTGGAGAGCCAAGCAAAGGTTCTCTCAACAATCCAACGTTTGGGAATAACCTGAAATCCTGTATCAACTATTTTCTTGGTAATCGTCAATAAACATCCAGTTTCCAATAAGCAGAGGTTTTGCAATTTACCTGTGTATCCTTGATCAGCAAAAAACTTATGTAATGTTGGAGCTTTGCATTTGGCTTGAACAAAAAGATTTAGTGCACCATCAAGATCCTGAATGCTTGCACTTTGTACTTCAGCAGCAATTACAAGACCTACAGTATCTACAACGATGTGGCGCTTTCTACCCTTTACTTTCTTGCCAGCATCATATCCTCTGGATCCCCTTTTTGAGTAGTTTTTACTGATTGGCTATCTATTATTCCCACTGATGGAGTTTCATTCTTACCAATTATCTCTCTTACTTTTTTAACTAGAAAATCATGAATCTCTTGCCATATTCCACTTTTTTTCAATCGCTAATTACAACTATACACTGTTTTCCATGGTGGAAAATCTTTAGGCAGTTGTCTCCATTGACATCCTGTTCTCATCATATAGCGGATTGCGTTAATAATTGTTCTAATACTATGTTTTCTTGGTCTACCGGTCTTTTTAGGTTCAAAATATAGCTCTATTATCTTCCATTCTTTGTTACTTATATCGCTTGGGTACATTTAAAATATATCTTATAACACACTTCTTAACTCCTTTCTACTTAGTTTGAAGACAGGCTCTAAGAGAAATTGTGAGGTGGGTGGCCAAGTTAGGAGGGTTTTTAGCTCGCAAAAATGACTTAGAACCAGGCCCTATAGCTTTGTGGAAGGGATGGAAACGTCTCTTTGATTTAGCAGAAGGATGGAGACTTGCTCATTCATTCTATACTTGTGGGTAATAGTAAGTCGTAGAACTGTGCATGAACCTCTCGACTCACACAGCTCCCATTATTCAGCCATCAGTCATATATTTGATGGCCTCGTTTTATTTGTCAGTTCCTCCCATTTCTGGTTGCCCAACTAATAAAACTGAATAACTCAGCCCCTTCGCTCCATTTCCATTACAGAAATTTCTTCACTACTACGCGCCCCTGTTTTTCGCATCGGTACTCTCATCCTTGAAGTTTAGCTTCTTGGATTTCTCCCTTGTCATCGAAACGACAGGTTCCCGTAGTTCCACACAATAGCCCAAAATAGATTCACGCCACCTTTATGCCGGACGCCACCTACCCAGTAAACAAGTTTCCGATAGGTTTATCCCAAGTTAGAAATTACCCCCTGGTTTTGACGTCACCTTTGATGTTTCGACACTTCATCAGTGGTTCACTTGCGTTCGTCTCTCTATTTAACACATGACACATAATTGTGCCTTTTCCGTAACTCTCACTACCTTGACTCTTTATCAAAGCAGCTTACGGTTGTTTAAAGCCTGCTCTTGTAAACCGGCTTTGAGGGGCCCACCCTCATCTATTATGTAGCTTTTGCACTTAGTTTGCTCTTTGTCTGAGCATCCTTTATGCTTCTACGGCACACTATTTCCTTACCCATTTGCTTAACTTTCTCTCTACTTTTTTTGAATAAGGTCACTATTGGCATGACAAACATTCATCGTAGTCAATATCTGTTTTGTGTTGCAATACTTCACTTTTTTTGAATATGTCATGCGAAACCTTGTCAGCTCTCTGCATTGATTGTGATCTGCAGTAATATAAGCTCTTCAATCCTTTTTTCCAGGCAAGCATGTGTATTTTATGCAAGTAACGTTTGTGTATGTTGGCAGGCAAGAACAGATTGACTGATTGAGACTGACAAACATACGGAGTTCTATCACTTGCATGTTCTATAATCCATCTTTGGTCGAGCTCGTACGCTGTTTTAAATGTCAATTTTTCATGCTCACTAAGAAAATCTAAATGCTGAACGGAACCCTCGTTTGTTGAAATTGAAGACCATATTTTATCATTGTCTTGATTTTTTTCTGCTAATAGTTTTTGCAAGAATTTATTTCGCACTACAAATGAGCCTGTCAGTGTCTTTTGTATGAATACGTTTGCTGCATATGGCTCTATTCCAGGAGAGGTATTGCCTGCAATAATGGAGATTGAGGCAGTTGGAGCAATAGCGAGCTTGTGTGTAAACCTTTCCATTAGATCGACTTCTTTGGCATCAAGACATGCCCCCTTTTCTTCTGCCAATTTTTTAGAAACTATATCTGCTTGCTCACGTAAATACTTAAATATTTTTTTATTCCATTGTTGTGCTATTACTGATTCAAAAGGAACCATTTTGCTTTGTAAAAATGAATGAAAACCCATCACACCAAAACCAATACTGCGTTCTCTGGCTGCAGAATATTTTGCTCGCTGCATTTCATTCGGTGCTTTATTTATGAAATCTTCCAATACATTATCAAGAAAGCGCATTATATCTTCTATGAAGAGTTTATCGTCTTTCCATTCTTCGTAGTACTCAAGATTTACGGATGATAGACAACACACAGCAGTGCGTGACTTATTCAGGTGATCATAACCTGTAGTTAAAGTTATTTCACTGCATAGATTTGACATCTTGATGTCTAAGTTGAGCTTTTTGTAAGATTCTGGCTTATTGTTATTTGTTGCATCAAGGAAAATAATGTAAGGTTCTCCAGTTTCAACTCTTGCTGTTAATATTTTGATCCATATATCCCGCGCTTTTACAGTTGAAATAACCTTATTGTTGTGAGGGCTTATTAAATTCCATTCTTGATCATTCTCAACAGCCTGCATAAATTTATCTGTTACTATTACAGCATGATGTATATTTAACGCTTTGCGATTTGGGTCACCGCCTGTTGGCTTGCGCAAATCCAGAAACTCTTCTATCTCCGGATGAGATACAGGAAGATAGACTGCTGAACTTCCTCGCCTTAAGGATCCCTGACTAATTGCGAGCGTTAGAGCATTTTGCACCACAATAAATGGTACAATTCCTGATGTTTTACCACTACCTTTTACACTTTCACCAATTGAACGTAAATTTCCCCAATAACTACCTATGCCTCCTCCACGTGCAGCAAGCCAAACATTTTCATTCCATAAGTCAACTATTCCCTGCAAGCTGTCTTCGGTTTCATTAAGAAAGCAAGAGATAGGCAACCCTCTCTTGGTGCCACCATTGCTGAGTATTGGTGTTGAAGGCATGAACCACAAGTTGCTCATGTAGTCATAGAGACGCTGCGCATGTTCTTTGTTATCAGAATAGTAATTAGCAATACGTGCAAAGAGGTCTTGGTAACTTTCATTTTCTATTAAATACCTGTCTGATAGAACTGCTTTTCCAAAATCGGTTAATTTGCTATCCTTTGCGTAATTAATAGTAATGTTATTCATAAAATTCCTTTTATTCTTTTATTATATATAGATACTTAAAAGCCACTTTGAGCGATTTTTAAGTTAGGTTTTTCGGATTTTCTTGTTGATGCTGTAATGCAAACAAGATACCGTCAACCTGACTGCCATATATTTTACAGTAACTCATATAACTTATCTGCATATTTATTTTTTTTGCAACATGTTGAACATAACTTTCTGAGTGACGAAAATAGTCTCCTTTGTTTACAAAGTCAATACCTTCACCTTCCTTTCTTCTTATTAAACATATAATAACCCCTTTTTTGCTCGTAGATCTTTTTGCTAATTCCAATTCTTCTTGAAAGTCATGTAGATAATGTAGCACTTCAGCAAAGATAATTACATCATACTGCTGGTTTTTCTTTTGTTTAAGAAACTCTTTCATTTCCATATGTATTAATTCATTGTAAACAGGCTTACCTTTTATAAAGCATCCTCTTGCGATATTTAGCATTCTACTTGAAATGTCAATTCCTGTTATGTGGCTTCCAGTACTATTTATTTTCAAGAAATGACCACATATTCCAGTCCCACAACCAAGGTCAAGTATATTGAGCTCAGAAGTGGAGTTGTTGAAGATTTTTGTAATTATCATGTGTACAAGTTCATGCCCTCTATACTGTTTAGCAATCAACCAATGCTCAACAAAATATTCACCTGTGTAATCAAAATATTGTCTTATGAGGTTTTTTGGCAATTCTGTAATAGGCGCTGAGTTTGTCATTTTTTTTATATAGTAAGATGCCTCCTCGTGATCACTATCTAATTTTAGTGTCTGTGTTAAATAATTATAAGCTTTATTAGTATTCCCTACTGCAAAATGACACCTTCCGATGTTATACCAGACTATGGGTAAATGGGGGTAAAATATGCTAATTAACCAAAATCGTAACTTTGCATCTGATATGCTACCTTTATAAAAGTGATATAAACCGATTTCAATGTTGGTATTTAACAGGTTCTTAGATTTTTTAAGAAGTACTGTCATTTCTTTATGAAGAGTATTATATTTATTCACAATGAAGTGTTTTACTTTCTTAATATTTAATACACCAATGAGCTTAGACATACAATTTAAAGCAACGTTTTTTATAAAAGAGAGATGACTTTTCATACATGAGAAATACTCCGAATGTTCATTATCATTTTTAGGCAATTGATTTTAACACATTTTATCTTACAAAATATCTTTTTCATTAATTTTTACTGTATATATAAGTTTACCGCATATTTCTCAGATTGCACTGTTTAGGATTGCTAGTATATTGTTGTTGATAATATAAGTAAATGTTTTGTGCAAAAAGGCGTTGACATATTATTTGTTAGGTTATAATATATAAAAGATTAATTTAGTTTTTAGATGCTTGACAAGTTTTATGGTAGAGATTAATTTAATCTCAATTCAATTTTAATAATATTTAACTCTGCATATTCTACATATAGTCGGATAAATAAATTATTAAGAGCACTTGATGGATGCCTTGGCGTTAAGAGGCGATGAAGGACGTGGCAGGCTGCGATAAGCTGTGGGGAATTGTCAACAAATTTTGATCCGCAGATTTCCGAATGGGGAAACCCAACTAGCTTAGCTAGTTATTACATACTTAGTATGTAAGGCAAACTTGGTGAACTGAAATATCTAAGTAGCCAAAGGAAAAGAAATCAACCGAGATTCTGTTAGTAGTGACGAGCGAAAGCGGAAAAGGCTAGTGATTTAAGAATAAGAATTAGAATACTCTGGAAATAGTAACCATAGAAGGTGATAGTCCTGTATAAGTAGAAAGTTTTTAAATCCTTGAGTAGAGCGGGGCACGTGAAATCCTGTTTGAATATGGGGGGACCATCCTCCAAGCCTAAATACTCCTTAACGACCGATAGTGAACAAGTACCGTGAGGGAAAGGTGAAAAGAACCCCGGGAGGGGAGTGAAATAGAATCTGAAATCAAGTGCTTACAAACAGTTGGAGCTCTATATCAATTTATTGATATTTAGAGTGACAGCGTACCTTTTGCATAATGGGTCAGCGAGTTAATCTATGAAGCAAGCTTAAGCCGTTAGGTGTAGGCGTAGCGAAAGCAAGTCTGAATAGGGCGTTTTAGTTTTATGGATTAGACCCGAAACCAAGTGATCTAGTCATGACCAGATTGAAGGTGTGGTAAAACACACTGGAGGATCGAACCAGTTAATGTTGCAACATTATTGGATGAGTTGTGATTAGGGGTGAAAGGCCAATCAAACTTGGAAATAGCTGGTTCTCCGCGAAATCTATTTAGGTAGAGCGTTGTATGTATGTTGTTGGGGGTAGAGCACTGGATAGACTAGGGGGATTCACCGTCTTACCAAATCTAACTAAACTCCGAATACCAACAGTTAATTATACAGCAGGCACACTACGGGTGCTAAGTCCGTGGTGGAAAGGGAAACAACCCAGATCACTATCTAAGGTCCCAAAATTACAGCTAAGTGGGGAAGGAAGTAGAAAAACCATTACAGCTAGGAGGTTGGCTTGGAAGCAGCCATCCTTTAAAGAAAGCGTAACAGCTCACTTGTCTAAATAAGTTTTTCTGCGCCGAAAATGTACCGGGGCTAAAGCTGTATACCGAAGATGTGAGTGCTTATTGATTTCGATCAATAGGCGCGGTAGCGGAGCGTTCCGTAAGTCTGTGAAGGTGGTTTGTGAAAACTGCTGGAGATATCGGAAGTGAGAATGCTGACATAAGTAGCGTAAAAGAGTGTGAAAAACACTCTCACCAAAAATCTAAGGGTTCCTACGTTAAGTTAATCTGCGTAGGGTTAGTCGGTTCCTAAGGCGAGTCCGTAAAGGAGTAGTCGATGGCAATTAGGTTAATATTCCTAAACCTCTTAAGTGTGACGGGTTTCGTATTTGTATAGATCTTATTGGATTGATCTATGCTTAAAAGAAGCTCCAGGAAATAGCACTTATATTTATGAGGCCGTACCGCAAACCGACACTGGTGGATGAGTAGAGTATACTAAGGTGTTGAAAGAATGATGTTGAAGGAACTCGGCAAATTATACCTGTAACTTCGGAAGAAGGGTAACCTGCTTTTAGGCAACTATGAGTAGGTGGCACAAAATAGGGAGTAGCGACTGTTTACTAAAAACACAGGACTCTGCAAACACGTAAGTGGAAGTATAGGGTCTGACGCCTGCCCGGTGCTGGAAGGTTAATAGGAGGGGTGCAAGCTCTAAATTGAAGCCCCAGTAAACGGCGGCCGTAACACTGACGGTCCTAAGGTAGCGAAATTCCTTGTCGGGTAAGTTCCGACCCGCACGAATGGCGTAACGATTTCTCCACTGTCTCCAACATCACTTCAGCGAAATTGAATTCCCCGTGCAGATGCGGGGTACCCGCGGTTAGACGAAGAGACCCCGTGCACCTTTACTATAGCTTTACATTGCTATTAAAAGTGTGATGTGCAGGATAGGTGGGAGACTTTGAAGTTATGGCGCTAGCTATAATGGAGTCAACCTTGAGATACCACCCTTTACACTTTTGATATCTAACTATGTTTCATTATCTGGAACTAGGACATTGTATGGTGGGTAGTTTGACTGGGGCGGTCGCCTCCTAAAAAGTAACGGAGGCGTGCGAAGGTAAGCTAGAGCTGGTCGGAAATCAGCTTGATAGTATAATGGCATAAGCTTGCCTGACTGCGAGGCTGACAAGCCAAGCAGAGACGAAAGTCGGTCATAGTGATCCGGTGATTCTGTATGGAAGGGTCATCGCTCAACGGATAAAAGGTACGCCGGGGATAACAGGCTGATGGTGTTCGAGCGTTCATAGCGACGACACCGTTTGGCACCTCGATGTCGACTCATCACATCCTGGGGCTGAAGAAGGTCCCAAGGGTTCGGCTGTTCGCCGATTAAAGTGATACGTGAGTTGGGTTTAGAACGTTGTGAGACAGTTCGGTTTCTATCTGCCGTGGGTGAAGGAAATTTGAGAAGGTCTGACTCTAGTACGAGAGGACCGAGATGGATATACCTCTGGTGTACCAGCTGTTATGCCAATAGCATCGCTGGGTGGCTATGTATAGATGGGATAATTGCTGAAAGCATATAAGCAAGAAACCCTCTTCAAAAAGATTTTCCAATTAAGGCCGTGGAAGACTACCACGTTGATAGGCTAGGTGTGGAAGCATGGTAACATGTGAAGCTAACTAGTACTAATAGCCTGATTGATTTATTTGCTTTCTATATGTGTGTATGCAGTGTTAAATATTAAGTTAAAATTGTTAAGTTAGAAATTTTTATTGACTTGGTGGCTATAGCAAAAATGAACCACCCGATCTCATCTCGAACTCGGAAGTGAAACTTTTTAGCGCTGATGGTACTTGAAAAGGGAGAGTAGGTCGCCGCCAAGTTTATAAAAATTTCTTTTTATCGCCTTTTAATCATTCTTTTATTACGGGAAGTCGCTTCTATATTCAAATCTAATAATTGTGGTCTAGGCTTATTCTTATTCTGCTCTAAGTATTGACTTTGCTCAAATGCTAATTCCCATTGTGTACGATAACTAGATTCTCTATATTCATAAAAATCTTCTTTAACATTATTTGTATTTATATTGAGATTTTTATCTTGTTCTTTTCTACTCTCTACCATTAAACACCCACACCCGTTAATTTATTTTAAAAATTTTACTTATGTTATCATAAAAAATATAGTTGTAAATACCTTAATTAAGGTTTTTTTTATTTTATCTTTTTTAAGCAAATAGTTAGATCTTTTTGTAAGTTTTTATAATTTGCTTGCATAATGTTTCTATGAGTTAGTATTATGTAGTAGTGCCCTATATTGCTTATATTTAAAATGCTAATTTTAGCAAGCATTCGTAATTGCCTTTTTATTTTATTTCTTTTTGCTGCTTTTCCGGCTTTTTTACTGATAGCCAGACCTACTCTAATAGTATGAGTGTACTTTTCAGGTTCTCTTTCTTTTATAGCGTACAGTGATATATAAAGCCCACGATAAAAAAGACTGCTGAGTGCTAACTTATTTTTGAAAGCAAAGGAAAAATCTTTTTTTTTATACTTACTATGCGCATAATTTGTTACACCCTAATGAACGGCGCCTATTAAGGATTTTTCTTCCAGCTCTTGTTGCCATACGTGAACGAAATCCATGTCTGCGCTTTCTTATCAAATTTTTTGGTTGAAGTGTTCTCTTCATTGTTTTTATATTAATATAATTATTTATTTTAAATTGTTTTACTTTATTGTCAAATGATGGTGAACTTGTATGACATTTTCGTAGAATAAAATTTGATGCATGGGAAAATGAATTTGGTGATAGTCATACCTGTCCTACTAATCCTTTTATTTTGTTTTAGTAGGTTTCAAGAAGTAAATAAGGTTAAATCTTATCTATATCTTAGTTGTGTATGGATGCTAACTTGGTTGTTAGTACTCTATAATAATTGTTTTGTAACTTTTATTTCTATAGCGTTACTTTTTTTCATGCTTGCTTTTATCTTTAAAAATAAAAGAAATAAGATAATAAAACTTTCGTTATTTGTGGCTTTGGCCATATCATTTTTTATCACTTTATTTATAATGCTATCTATTTTTATTCAATCCATTAATTTTTTTAATAAAGTGGCTATTTCAGAATTCTTGTTTTGCTTGAAATGGGGCCACAATGTAGTCACTATCAATGAAGAGAAGATAGGATGTTTTGGTATAGCGCCGCTTTTAGTAGGTACATTACTTATAACTATTATAGCAATGTTAGTTGTCGTTCCGCTTGGTTTATTTTCTGCAATATATATTAGTGAATATGCGAGTGAGAAAGTGCGTTATATTGTTAATACAACTTTGCAAGTTTTATCTGCTATTCCTACGGTTGTATATGGATATTTTGCGGTTGTGTTTTTGTCTTTCTTTATAAAGCAGGTAGCAAATTTTTTTGGTTTAAGTATACACTCAGAAAGTGCCTTAGTTGCCGGTTTATCGATTGGGATAATGATTCTTCCTTTTATTATTTCTTTACTCGAAGATGCCATAAGATCTGTTCCAAAAAGCTTGCGTTATGGCTTCATGGCACTTGGCGCAACTCCAGCGGAAACTATATGGCATATAACAATACCTTATGCAATGCCTACAATTTTAAGTGCAATTTTATTGTCAATTTCAAGAGTGATAGGTGAAACAATGATTGTGCTAATGGCTGTGGGAATCAACGCAAATTTGACTTTTAACCCTCTTAATTCAGTTACTACCATTACCGTGCAGATCGCTACATTACTTACCGGAGATCAGGATTTCAATAGTGTACAAACTCTTGCTGCTTATGCGCTTAGTTTAGTATTGTTTATTATTACTTGGCTATTAAATGCATTTGCATTGTTTGTAATGAAGCGTAACTAGTAAGCGTTTTAATGTTGCAAAATTTCTATTAATAATATAAGATTTATTTTCTTTAGAAGTTCTTTTATAGAATTATAGTGTTAGGTGATAAAAATAAAGAGATGAATATAGGTAGAGCGATTAAGGTAACTCAAGCAGTTGTTGATATAAAATTTGAAGGTGAATTGCCTAAAATATTTAATGCTTTAAAAAGCAAACTAAAATATAAGGATAAGGAGCTGGTTTTAGAAGTTTCGCAGCATATAGGTGACAATATAGTTCGTTGTATTGCTATGGATAGCACAGATGGCATGTCAAGGGGGGATGAATTTGTTGATACAGGCGCACCAATATCAGTTCCGGTTGGGCGTTCAACTTTAGGAAGGATTTTTAATGTTGTTGGAGAGCTTATAGATGAGTGTGGTCCACTGAAGGGAAAATATAACTTAGAGCCTATACATAGAGCACCTCCAAGTTTTACTGAACAGAGAATACAGGAAGAAGTTTTAGTTACGGGAATAAAAGTTATAGATCTTCTTGCACCTTATCTTAAAGGAGGAAAAATTGGCTTATTTGGTGGAGCCGGTGTTGGTAAAACAGTCCTGATAATGGAATTAATTAATAATATAGCAAAAGCTCATAAAGGATTTTCTGTGTTTGCCGGGGTAGGGGAGAGAACGCGTGAAGGTAACGATCTTTATCACGAGATGATCACTTCAAATGTAATAAATATAAATGAGCATGAAAAATCTCAAGCTGTTTTGGTTTATGGTCAGATGAATGAGCCTCCTGGAGCAAGGGCTAGAGTTGCTTTAACAGCACTTACTATGGCAGAGTATTTTCGTGACCGTGAAAACCAAGATGTTCTATTTTTTGTGGATAATATCTTCCGTTTTACACAAGCTGGTTCTGAAATTTCTGCTTTACTTGGAAGAATACCGTCAGCTGTTGGTTATCAGCCAACCCTTGCAACTGATATGGGTGCAATGCAAGAAAGAATAGCTTCAACAACTTCTGGCTCTATTACTTCTGTGCAAGCTATATATGTTCCTGCGGACGATTTAACTGATCCAGCCCCAGCAACTACATTCTCTCATCTTGATGCCACCACAGTGTTGTCAAGGCAAATAGCTGAAATGGGAATATACCCTGCTGTTGATCCACTTGATTCAACTTCTCAGTCTTTATCTGCTGAAATCATTGGTGAAGAACATTATAAGGTAGCTTCTGAGGTGAAACGTATATTGCAAACTTATAAATCACTGCAAGATATTATCGCAATACTTGGTATGGATGAGCTATCTGATGAAGATAAAATTATTGTTGATAGGGCTCGTAAGATTCAGAAATTTCTTTCTCAACCTTTTCACGTTGCAGAAATATTTACTGGTATGCCTGGTAAATTTGTTTCACTTTCTGATACTGTTTCCAGTTTTAAAGAGATTGTTGAAGGTAAATATGATCACTTACCAGAGGCTGCTTTTTATATGGTGGGGAATATAGATGAAGCAATAAAAAAGGCTAAATTAATACAAGCTGAAGCTAAATAAAAGTTAAAGATTATGAATACTTTTAAAGTGCAATTTTTCTCTCCTGATGATCAAATTTCATTCAGTGGAGTGGTTTCTCTTTCAGTAACTGGGCTCGAAGGGGAGCTTATGATTTTAGCTCACCATGCTCCTTACTTAATTTATTTATTGCCTGGTATGATTACTGTTAAAATGAGTAACCAAACAGAAAAGAAGGTTGTAATTGATAGTGGCGTATTAGAAGTTGCAAATAATAATTGTAGCATTATAACAAGTCAAATTCAGGTTTTTGATCGTGCAATTCATGATGAGAAATCGTTTAAAAATAAGAGAATTAGTATATATTTAAGTTATCTTGATGAGAAATTTCTTTCTTAGTTATTTTAGGCAAAAAGTCGGTCTTGTCATCCGAGTAGCCCAATTTTTGTCATCCAAGTGCTTTTTTTTCTGTCATCCAGTATTCTCTTCCCTGTCATCCCAGTGCGTGACACTGGGATCTAGGTGTAAAAATATTTGTAAATTATGCAATGGGTAATAGATTCTAGGAGTATATAATGTTCATGATAAAAAAAAGATGGATCCCAGTGTCAGCTACTTGGATGACAAAGGAGGGCGTTTGGATGACAAGATTTTGCAAGGGTATTTTTTTTATGGGAGATTAATATGGAAATTTTTCTTGATAGCGTTGATTTAAATGAAATTAAAGAACTAAAGGAGTTCATTGACGGCATAACAACTAATCCTTCTTTAATAGCAAAGTCCAGGCGTAAAGATAAATACGAGGATTTAGTGCGTGAAATATGCTCTATTATCAAGGGGCCTGTTAGTGTTGAAGTTGTTACAAATAACCATGCAGATATGGTTAAAGAAGGCCTTAAGTTAGCGAAAATCGCTGATAATGTTGTGGTAAAATTGCCCCTTACATATGAAGGATTAATTTCTTGTAAAAAGTTGTGGACAGAGCATAAAATACCTGTTAACATCACATTATGTTTTTCTCCTGGACAAGCACTGCTTGCCGCTAAGGCCGGTGCTTGTTTTATTTCTCCCTTTGTTGGTCGCCTTGATGATATAAGCTATGATGGCTTATCGCTAATAGAAGATATATGTACTATATATTCTAATTACAGTTTTGATACTAAAGTTCTTGTTGCATCAGTGAGAAGCCCAGCACATGTAATAGAAGCTGCAAGGCTTGGTGCTGATTCAATTACTGTGCCAGCAAAAGTACTTAGACAATTAATTAATCACCCACTTACTGACCAAGGGCTAGCAATATTTGAAAAAGACTGGGGTGCAAAATAACAAACGGTCACTACTCTGAATCGGTTGACAAATTGGACGCTTGGTAAGCGTAATTTGGAGCTTCTTGTGTAATGACTATATCATGAGCATGACTCTCTCTTAATCCTGATGCAGTAATAGTAACAAATTTACAATTTTTTTTCATCTCTTCTATATTCCTATTACCAGTATACCCCATTGCAGCTTGCAATCCGCCAATCAACTGATGGATTACTCCTGAAGCTGGACCTTTGAATGGAACTCTTCCTTCCACTCCTTGTGGAACTAATTTTAGTTTTGAATCTTTATCTTGAAAATAACGGCTAGCTGAACCTCGTTTCATTGCACTAATAGATCCCATTCCTCGATAGCCTTTATATGCTCTGCCCTTATACATGATAATCTCACCTGGGCTTTCGTCAGTGCCAGCAAAAATCGAACCAATCATCACAGAGTCAGCACCAGCTGCAATAGCTTTTGCAACATCTCCTGAGTATTTTACCCCACCATCAGCAATTAGTCTGACGTTTCTTGCTCTACACACCTCTGCAACATTCTTGATTGCAGAGAATTGTGGCACACCAACACCTGTAACTATTCTGGTTGTACAGATTGATCCTGGTCCTATTCCGACCTTCACTGCATCAACACCCGCATCAATCAACGCTTCAGCAGCCTCCTTTGTTGCAATGTTTCCGCCAATTAATTGCGTATTAGGATACATCTTTTTTATTTCCCTAATGGTATTGATAACGTTTTCGGAATGACCGTGAGCAGTATCCACAACAACTACATCAACTTCTTCTCCGATCAAAGCTTCACATCTGTCTATACCATCTTTTTTACCAGTGCCAATTGCAGCGGCAACTCTGAGACGCCCTTTACTGTCTTTACATGAATTTGGGTATCTATTGTATTTTTCAATGTCTTTAACCGTAATTAAACCTATACAACAAGAATTTTCATCTACGACCAAAAGCTTTTCTATTCTATTTTCATGCAACAATTTCATTGCTGAGGCACTATTCACTCCCTGCTCCCGCACTGTCACTAACTTATCTTTTGTCATCACTTCGGAAACTTTTACATTCATGTTCTGGTCTTCAATAAACCTAACATCTCGGTTAGTTAAAATTCCAACTAACTTGCGTTGATCGACTACAGGAATGCCAGAATAATTGTGCTCTCTCATTAATGAAATTGCTTCCGCAACTGTTTTATCCGGTGAAATCGTAATTGGGTTATACACGATCCAACTTTCATATTTTTTCACCCTTCTTACTTCTAAAACTTGTTCATCTATTGATAAATTCTTATGTATGCAACCTATCCCTCCATGTTGGGCAATAGCTATTGCAAAGCCCGATTCAGTAACAGTATCCATTGCAGAGGATATGAGAGGGATATTTAGTTCTATATTATTTGTTAAATAAGTTTTTGTATCTGCATCGCAAGGCAATATATTAGAATAGGCTGGCAAAAGAAGTATATCGTCAAACGAATAACAAGCTTCCATTTTTTTCATAGGCTTTATTTAAAGCTTATACGCCAATTAATTAAATTGCAATAGGGCTTTTGCAAAATGAGCATTCTACATTATTTGCCAGCAAACAAAACTGCTCAATGGTTAAGTTTTCTGGACGTTCGTTTCCACTCAATTTAGCGTTTTCAAGGACAGTTTCAGCGTGGTTCGTTATATTTTGCAAGCTATTTCTCAGCATCTTTCTTCTTTGAGCAAAAACGGCACGTGTTAATCTTGTTAAGGTTTCCAAATTTACTGCAAACTTTGGGTTAGGCAAAGGATTTACTGTAATTACTGAAGAATGTATTTTTGGTCTTGGAAAAAACTCTTTAGGTTCAATATCAAATTCCTTTTTTATATCACATAGTAACTGGCTTAGCACTGATAAGGAACCATAATCTTTAGAATTGGGTCTTGCCGTAATGCGATCTGCTACCTCTTTTTGAAACATTAATGTCAAGTTCGTAAAAAATTTTATATTATTTAACCACTTTAAAAATAACACTACCGAGATATTGTAAGGCAAGTTAGCAATAACTTTGACTGGGCGCTCTATCAGCTCTTCTTCTATAACATGCAGTGCATCCGCTTCTATAATTCTATACTTTTCTTGATGCTCATTTAGCAGTTGGTCATGGTATTTTACTAAATCTCTATCTTTTTCTATAGAAAGTAGAGACTTTGGATTATGCACCAATATTTCTCTTGTTAATGCACCATATCCAGGACCAATTTCAATGACATTAAAATTTTCCAGACCATCAGCTAAAGCGACGATTTTTTTTGTTATCTCACTCGATAAAATAAAATTTTGCCCTAGACTCTTTTTTGGCTTCAGTAAAAATTTTCTCATATTATTTTCATTATACAGTATTTTAAAAATCAGTTGACTAAAATCCATTGATAATTGTATATTATTAATTTGTTTAACGCCGGCTTAGCTCAATTGGTAGAGCAACTGACTTGTAATCAGTAGGTTGTCAGTTCAAGTCCGACAGCCGGCACTCTCGTCCATATAAGTAAAGTTGATGTCCTTTTTAATAGTAGCAAATTGGAAAATGAATGGAATGCGTTCTTCATTTGTTGACTTTATAGGCAAACTTAACAACAAGAGCAACGAAATTACCTCTAAATTAGTAATTTGCCCTCCTTTTACATCATTTCCGAGCAGTATAGAGTTGAACAATAATATTAATATAGGAGCACAGAATTGCCATCATAAAAAGTTCGGTTCTTACACAGGTGAAATTAGCGCAGAAATGTTAAAAGAACTAGGGTGTACTTACGTAATACTTGGGCATTTTGAAAGGGCCAATGAAAAAGATAGTGAAATAAAACTTAAGTCGGAAATAGCAATAGAATCAGGCTTACACCCAATTATCTGTGTAGGTGAAAATTCAGAAGATTATAAGAATGAAAAAACAAAAGAAGTAATAGAATATCAATGCAAAAACCGTTTGCCAACACACGGTGAATATACCGTAGCATATGAGCCAATATGGGCAATAGGCACAGGTCATGTGCCAAATAATGATGCAATTGCTGAGGTGATAGAGGTAATAAAATTGTGTACTGGTAAAAAACACATTACATATGGTGGTTCAGTCAGTTCAGAAAATATAGAAAATTTGTTAAATATTTCAAATTTATCAGGAGTTTTAATTGGCAGTGCAAGCTTAGATTTCGATCACTTTTATAAAATCATACAACAAGTTGAAAAAAAGTTTTCTCTTATCAATTCTAAAAGTAGATAAAAGGGAATTACTAACTATAGGAATAGGGCTATCACGGGCGTCTCAGCAGATTCCGCTAACGCGTACTCCCTCGTCATAACGTCACGGTATCCGCTAACACGTAGCGAGATGACGGTTGTCAGAGTGACACTGGTTTCCATACAAAGGTGGTGTCATCTATAGCTAACCGAAGTAAGATTTCCCCGAGAGCTGAAAGACAAAATCAATAGCCGAATTAATATTGGGCCAAAAGCTTGGCAGCACTTTTCTTATGGCATGCTTAATGGCAAACCAGAACTTCTCAATCGGATTTAAATCCGGTGAGTATGGCGGCGAGAACAAAATTTTACACCCAACATTTTCTATCAAATTTTTCGTTCTTGCAGATTTATGAAAGCTTGCATTATCGAGAACAATAGTCTGTCCAGGTTTTAATATAGGAACAAGTATATTTTCTACATAAGCATCAAAAATCTCGCTGTTGCAGTAGCCCTCAATTACCCAGGAAGCTTTAACTTTTCCCTCATTTAGTGCTCCTATTATGCTTACCCTCTTTCTTTTAAACCCTGGTTTATCGGCAAATAACCTCTTGCCTTTTTGAGACCACCCATATTCATAAAATCTGTTGTCTTCTACTCCAGAGTCATCTATGAATATCAAGTTTTCTTTTTCTATTCCTTCTATTTTTTTTATGAACTCCTTGCGTTTCTCTTCATTCCTTTCCTGATAAAGAAAAGTTTTTTTTATATGTATAGTTTACTTTTTTAAGATAATTGTAGACTGTGCCTTTGCACATGTTGCCAAATTTTTCAATTATTTTTTCAACCGTAATATCTCGGTTTTCATCCAGAAATTTGACAAAGCCATCTAAGTATTTAATTTTATGACTATGTCCCTTTTGGTAGCCTGAAGACGGTTTTATACTTCCTGTTTCTTCTCTTCTTTTCCTCCACCAGTATATAGTTTTTCTATCAATTTTGAACATCTTGCTTACTTCTTCCATAGTCATTTTTTTCTCGTCAACCACTTTTAAAACTCGTTCCCTCAGGTCCTCACTATATGGCTTTGCCATCATTCTACCTTAATTAAAGCAGTATTATACCTTTTTACACTCCTTTGAGGAAACCTTATTTCGGTTAGCTATAAGTAGCTGACACTGATTTCCATCCAAGACGGTGTCATCCCAGTGCCCAGACTACTTGGATCCAGAAGACTTAATTTCAACCAAGTGGCTGCATAATAAAGGCTGGATTCCAGCGTCACGTGCTGGAATGACATCTTTCTTGGTGGACTCAAATCACAATGTTCGTACGGTTGTGGGCTTATAGCTAAAGTAATCTAGAAAATTAACGATATTTTATTCCCCGGTGAACGCTCTATTTTGTTTTCCAACTCTAGTTCTAAAAGAGCCATTAGAGCTATGTTGGCAGAAAGTCCGCTTGCTAATATAAGTTCATCTATATCAACAGGTACAGAGTTAATATGATCAACTATAACAGATTTTGCCTGTTGTAATTTTTCTTGTTTTTGGTTAACAGCATAGTGCTCAACATTAAATAGGTTTTTTTGCTGCGGAGGTAAACTAAACCTAATACTCTCTATTATGTCATCAGCGGACTCGATAAGCTTAGCACCGTTTTTAATTAAATAATTACTACCACTACAGCGTGAATCTAAAGGGAAACCAGAAACTGCAAATACCTCTCTCCCTTGATTTAAAGCAAAATCTGCTGTTATTAGAGAGCCAGAACGTTTCGATGCTTCAATCACTACAACACCCAGCGATAGACCAGATATAATTCGATTCCTTTGAGGAAAATACTGAGGCTTTGGTTTAGTAGCAAATGGAAGCTCAGTAATTACTAAACCACCGTTTCCAGTGATTTTTTTGTATAGATCAAAATTCTCTTTTGGATACACCACATCAATTCCGCTTGCTGTAACAGCAATAGTGGGATGATTTTTGTATATTACACTGTTTGCTGCGGTATAGATTCCTTTTGCAAGTCCAGAAACGATAACAAAACCAGCTTCGCTTAAATCAAGTGCTAGTTTACTGGCAAAATTTCTTCCATTCATCGAAGAGTTGCGCCCACCGATTATTGCAATTATCTCACGGCTTAATAATGATATATTACCAAACGCAGTTATTATAGGAGGACAACTAGAGATATTTCTTAAAAGATTAGGGTAATCTGGGTCACATGCGGGTATAATTTTAGCTCCAATTCTTTCTGCATTATTGATTTCTTCTCGTGCATCTTGAATGCCATACACCTTATTATTAGCCACCCTATTGAGATATTTTAGCACCTCATCTAGCGATCCATGTGTTCTTAGTATACTAAAAAACTTTATTGGTCCTATAGTTCTAGCCAAGCTTAACCATACTTCTAATTCTTTGTTGTTCAATTTATTTATCTTCATAAAAGGCTTGAATTTCTTATCAATTTAGTGTACCCAAGATAATACAAATATACAGTGTTTTATGACGCATTTTGTTACAGATAAATGCATAAAATGTAAATATACGGACTGTGTGGAAGTATGTCCCGTTGACTGCTTCTATGAAGGTAAAAACATGCTCGTGATTAACCCAGATGAATGTATTGATTGCGGAGTGTGCATACCTGAGTGTCCAGTAGATGCAATTGTAACTGATGATTCCATAAAAGATATTTTAGAATTAGATGAAGAATTACTGAGCAGCGAACAAAAAACTTTCAAGTTATTTTACGATATAAATGTAGAATACTCACAAAAGTGGCCAAACATCACAGCTAAAAAGCAACCTCTCTATACTGCAGAAGAGTATAAGGAAAAAAAGGATAAAACAGCTTATTTTGATGAAAATTTAGAGTAATGCTACTGAAGGAAAAGAAACTTTTTGTATTTCAGGGTTGTTGTTTTTGGTTGCTGAAAGTGGCTGTATTATTTAAGTTATTAATAATACTTACTGCTAAATTACAACTTCTTTATCACTACCGTGTTCTGTGTTGTTGTATTATTCTTAACATTTATATGTGTATACATACACGTACCAATATTTGAGAGGAAGAAATGGAAAAATTGCTCACCTTAATAGCTATGTTACCTGCTATTTCTTTGTCAGGGGCGTGTTTTGGAGTTGATTCTATTGAAGAAGATAAAATCTTTTATACTGTGACAACACATGGCAGCACCAGATTTTTAAGCTTTGCTTATGCTCTTGGCTATCACTATACAAACAGCACCCAAGTTTCAATTGGGCCTATATTTTCATTTTCAAGTCTAGCAGCAGGAGAAACTAGAATAGGAATTTTGTCGGGTTTACGCTACCATTATGATATTAAAGATATAGGTATTGCTCCATACATTAATGCTAATCTTGGAATATTATCTTCAGGCTTTTCTGATTATAATCTTGCATACCGGATAAGTTCTGGTGTTGACTTTCCAATTTCTCCAAAAGCAAGTCTTTCTGTTGGCTACTACTTAGAGAGAGGTATGTTAAGTCGTGGTTACCTTCATGGGCCGGAAGTGGGAGTAAATTTTAACTTTTAAGGATTTAACATGTATGAAAACCTGTACGCAGTCTAAAAGACATGGTAGAGTAGGTATAATTTATATAGAAAATATGTGAGTAAGTCCATATTATAACTTAAAATGCAGACGTTAGCATAAAAATTATATAGAATGCTCATGATTCCAACTATAGCAATTTTAAGTGGTGGATTTTCTTGTGAGAGAGAAGTGTCGCTTATGAGTGGAAAAGCCGTAAAGAAGGCACTTGATAGCCTTTCATATAATGCAATAGAAATAGATGTTGACAGCAACATTGCTGAAAAGCTTAAAAAGATTAATCCGGGCCTTGCTTTTATAGCTCTGCATGGACCTTATGGTGAAGATGGCTGCATTCAAGGTTTATTGGAGATTTTAGGTATAAAATATACACACTCAGGAGTTATGGCTTCGGCTGTTGCTATGAATAAAGTGATGTCAAAGCATATATTTCGATCCCTTAGTATCGACACTCCAAAAGGTTATGTAATTAGCCGAGAAGATCTACTAAAAAATAATATTAAAATCGATTATCCGTACGTCTTAAAACCAATTAATGAAGGTTCTAGCATCGGAGTGCATATTGTTTCCTCACATGAGGATTATTTAAAACTGAAATTTGATGTCATTCCAGCGCGTGACCAGGCAGTATCTGGCTACTTGGATGACAAGGAAGGAGCTACTTCTGTGACAAAAGATTTGATGATCATAGAAGAATACATTCCAGGTGTAGAGTTACATACTGCTGTATTGCTGGATGAAGCAATTGGTACTATGGAAATACGACCAAAAAATAAATTCTATGATTATGAAGCAAAGTATACAGATGGATTTGCAGAACATATATTTCCTGCTGAAATTCCTGACAATATATATAAAATGACCTTGGAACACGCACTGAAAGTTCATCGATTTTTAGGATGCAAAACTATTTCCCGCTCAGATTTCCGTTATAATCCCAAAAATAACACTTTAAAAATGCTTGAGATTAATACACATCCTGGCTTTACTGAGTTATCATTAGTGCCAGAAATTGCAAAATTGGCAAAAGGAATCAATTTTAATGAATTAGTTAAAATTATTATTGAAGATAGTTTGCAGCACAAAAATATTAGGGATTTAAGTCATGTTGAGCAGTATTACTAGAAGCCAAAGGAGTTTTTTGCGTAAGTGTGCCTTGGTTATTATCACAGCACTTTTTCTTACGCTAATGCTCTACAGCTCACTTGATAAAATAATAAATCGATTTAATTACTACTTTACTTGGTATAATGACTGCCTATCTAGTTTATTACTTAGTAGTGGATTTTCAATCGACGAAGTAGTCGTGAGCGGCAACAAATTTACAAACAAAAAGGACATTCTAAGTTTGGTAGATAGAACGCAACCTATCATGTATATATCACTTTCAAAGCTTGCCGGTAACATACAATCCGTAAGCAGATGGATAAAACACGTAAGAATCCATAGAATTTTGCCCAATACCCTACATATTAATATAGATGAGCATAAACCGTTTGCTCTCTGGAAAGATAATAACAAAACCTCGGTAATTGATTTCGAAGGTAAAGTGATCGTAGATGACTATCCAGTAGATGATCTTGTTGTAATTACAGGACAAAACTCGTTATCAAACCTAGAATTTGTTAGAGATGTGTTAGAGAGTAAAACTCAATTAAGTGACCACATTTCTTCTTTTGCTTATATAGGGAATAGAAGATGGAATATCATACTTGATAACGATTCCACAGTGAAACTGCCTGAAGATAACCCTTCTAGTGCATGGGACTATTTAAACCACTTACACAATACAACTGATTTTACTTTCAGCGATTGGAGTATTATTGATATGCGTATTACTGATAAAATTTTTGTGAAGAGGTGATCTGCTGTCATCCAAGTAGCGGGATGACGAGCTTATCGTCATGCTGCCGCGAACCGTCATACCGCCGCGGTATCTCTTAGCCGCTAACAAGTAGCGAGATGACAGCAGTCCTACGTCATACCGTCACGGTATCTCAGCCGCTAACAAGTAGCGGGATGACTGTTGTCGTTTAGCCATAAATATTTAAGAAATTCACCAAACGAAAAAAAAGGCAAAAGAAGCCCTGGTCATTGTCTATTTTCAGTATTGGCGTTTTTTTATGTTTTAAACGTTTAATAACCGCGACTCAGCTGCTTTTTAATGCAACTAACCTTTAGTCATAAATGTTTAAGAAATAGTGTGCCGTAGAAGCATAAAGGATGCTCAGACAAAGAGCAAACTAAGTGCAAAAGCTACATAATAGATGAGGGTGGGCCCCTCAAAGCCGGTTTACAAGAGCAGGCTTTAAACAACCGTAAGCTGCTTTGATAAAGAGTCAAGGTAGTGAGAGTTACGGAAAAGGCACAATTATGTGTCATGTGTTAAATAGAGAGACGAACGCAAGTGAACCACTGATGAAGTGTCGAAACATCAAAGGTGACGTCAAAACCAGGGGGTAATTTCTAACTTGGGATAAACCTATCGGAAACTTGTTTACTGGGTAGGTGGCGTCTGGCATAAAGCTTACTATTACCCATAAATCTAAAAGGAGAAAAAGCTGCTATCTTACTAATTCAACTTTCTATTATAAATAGATCTATGGTCTAAAAATGGAATATATGATGAAAAGAACTATAAATACCTCAACTGGCGAATGGGCAGAAAGTGAATTTGGAATTGTTAATTTTGGTGATATAAGATTAAGTAAAAGGCTTCTAAAAATAGTTAATAGTTTTGCTGAATCGCCTGAGTGTTCAATAAATCAAGCTTGTGAAGATTGGCATCAAAGTAAAGCAGCTTATAGATTTTTCCAAAAAGATGCCATTTCTGAAAGAAAGATATTAGACAGTCATATAATTAAAAATATTGAAAGAGCTAAAGAATACTCAACTATCTTAGCTATCCAGGACACGAGTTATATTTCATATAAAAATCATAAAAAGACCGAAGGATTAGGGATTATAGCAGCAAGATTAACATCTAAAACAACTAATTTTAAAACCCATGGATTAGTGATGCATACAACGTTTGCAGTTACAACAGAAGGACTACCTATAGGATTATTGGATCAAAAAATTAGTACTAGACCTCCCTTAGCTGAAGACCTAAAGGAGTTGAAAAGAAGAAGCCATAATACTGCTCTTCCCATAGAAGAGAAAGAAAGCATACGGTGGATAGCATCACTTAAAGACTCTACTAAACATCCTGGATTAAAGGATGTTAAGGTAGTTACCGTTTGTGATAGAGAAGCAGATATTTATGATTTATTTGAAGTTGCTTCCACTAATCAATCTCTTTTTGTAGTAAGAGGAAATCAAAACAGAACAGTAAACAAGAAGTCGACTTATTCTGAAAAAGGTGGTGAAAGATTGTGGGATTTGATGAATCGCATGTCTTGCCAAGGAGAAATACAAGTGAGTATTCCTGCTTGCGATAACAAACCTCAAAGAACAACAGTTTTAGAAGTAAAGTTTAGTAACTTTGTGATGAATGCATCAAAAAACAACGCTAGACGTAAAACGCAAAAACTTCCTAATTTAAATTTAAATGCTGTCTATGTTATAGAAAAATATCCCCCATTTGGCGAAGAGCCCATGAACTGGATTTTGTTAACAAATATAAATATTAATAATTTTGAAGAAGCAGTAGAAAAAATACAATGGTATTGCTTAAGATGGAGAATAGAGGTTTTTCATAAAATTTTGAAATCCGGTCTTAAAGTTGAAGAATGTAGGCTCCAAACAGCAGATAGATTGATCCGCTTTCTTACAATTATGAGTATAATTGCATGGAGAATATTTTTTATCACATTGGTAGCTATAGCTAACCGAAATAAGGTTTCCTCAAAGGAGTGTAAAAAGGTATAATACTGCTTTAATTAAGGTAGAATGATGGCAAAGCCATATAGTGAGGACCTGAGGGAACGAGTTTTAAAAGTGGTTGACGAGAAAAAAATGACTATGGAAGAAGTAAGCAAGATGTTCAAAATTGATAGAAAAACTATATACTGGTGGAGGAAAAGAAGAGAAGAAACAGGAAGTATAAAACCGTCTTCAGGCTACCAAAAGGGACATAGTCATAAAATTAAGTACTTAGATGGCTTTGTCAAATTTCTGGATGAAAACCGAGATATTACGGTTGAAAAAATAATTGAAAAATTTGGCAACATGTGCAAAGGCACAGTCTACAATTATCTTAAAAAAGTAAACTATACATATAAAAAAAACTTTTCTTTATCAGGAAAGGAATGAAGAGAAACGCAAGGAGTTCATAAAAAAAATAGAAGGAATAGAAAAAGAAAACTTGATATTCATAGATGACTCTGGAGTAGAAGACAACAGATTTTATGAATATGGGTGGTCTCAAAAAGGCAAGAGGTTATTTGCCGATAAACCAGGGTTTAAAAGAAAGAGGGTAAGCATAATAGGAGCACTAAATGAGGGAAAAGTTAAAGCTTCCTGGGTAATTGAGGGCTACTGCAACAGCGAGATTTTTGATGCTTATGTAGAAAATATACTTGTTCCTATATTAAAACCTGGACAGACTATTGTTCTCGATAATGCAAGCTTTCATAAATCTGCAAGAACGAAAAATTTGATAGAAAATGTTGGGTGTAAAATTTTGTTCTTGCCGCCATACTCACCGGATTTAAATCCGATTGAGAAGTTCTGGTTTGCCATTAAGCATGCCATAAGAAAAGTGCTGCCAAGCTTTTGGCCCAATATTAATTCGGCTATTGATTTTGTCTTTCAGCTCTCGGGGAAATCTTACTTCGGTTAGCTATAGAACCAGGCCCTATAGCTTTGTGGAAGGGATGGAAACGTCTCTTTGATTTAGCAGAAGGATGGAGACTTGCTCATGTATTCTATACTTGTGGGTAATAGTAAGCGCTAACAAGCAGCGGGATGACGAGTTTGTCGTTTATCAAATCGTCTGTAAACCTAAGTTACTTTAGCTATATAATAACTATTTCCCAAATCTTTCAGATTTACTTTTAAAACATCCTTTATATTTAGCACCTTTTTCTCTGTTACTTTGCCAATACATGAATAAGCCGCATCTTCAAACAACGCTTCAAACCTCTGCTGATTTTGTGGTGCAATAGTAACCAAAATTCTACTTTGCGATTCAGAAAACATTATTATCTTGTTTATTATGTCTGTATTTTGTGTTTTTCCTATTGGTACTAGTGAAAGATCGATTTCAGCACCAAGGTCTCCTGCAATTAGCGATTTTGCCAGAGCAATAATTAAGCCGCCTAAGTTTGGTGCAATTGCAGAGGCAATTATGCCATCTTTTATTGTCTGGTTGTAACGCTCATACAACTTCCTAGCACTCTTTGCATCAACTTTTGGCACGTTGTTATTATCTATTCCACTATATAACTGATATTCAGATCTACCAAGCTCATCGTGGGTTGTACCAAGCACATATATCAAGTCCCCTGGCATTTTCACATCAAGCGATACCGCATTTTCAATATTTTCTATAACTCCAATTGCTGAAATGAGTAATGAAGGTGGTGCAGATATCATCACTTTCTCGCCATTTTCGTCATATCCCTTAAAGTCGTTAAACATACTATCTTTTCCGGATATGAATGGTGTTTTAAATGCAGTTGCAAAGTCGTAACAAGCCTCTGCAGCTCTCTTTAGCTGCCATAGCCTTTCTGGATTATAAGCATCGCACCAGCAAAAATTGTCGAGCAACGCTAGATGATTTATATTTCCTCCTGCAGCTACGTAGTTGCGTATTGCAGTGTCAATCGCACATGCTGCCATGTGATAAGTGTCAATTTCTCCATAACTTGAGCCAAATCCCTGCGATTTTACAACACCTTTGTTTGAAGAAAGGACTGGCCTCGAGACAACAGCTTCACTGCACACTCTTCCCTTGCCTTGCAGTGGTTTCAGTATTGACGATCCTTGAACCTCATGGTCATATTGCACCACTATAAACTCTTTGCTGCGTATGTTTGGTCTGCTCAGCATTTCTTTTAGCTCGACTTCTAAAAAAGACGGATTTCCAGCGCGTAACGCTGGCTGGTCAGCTACTTGGATGAAAGGGGAGGGGGCTTTAGACCACGGCTTTGTCTGTAAATGCACTTTGGGATTACCGTCATGCAGAAATTCAGTTTCGATGTCCATTGTTACTTTCCCTTCAGGACATTTAACAACAGCTTTACCACTTTTGTTAAACTCTCCAATCACACAAACCTCCACATCATGTTTTTTCATGATTTGCTTAAACATAGGAAGATTTTCTTCTGGCACTGCTAAGGTCATTCTCTCTTGTGATTCTGATATCCATATTTCCCACAGAGCCATACCATCGTTTTTAAGGAGAACCTTGCTCAAATCAACTTCAAATCCGTCTTTTCCCATTTCACCAATGGACGATGATAGACCGCCTGCTCCATTATCCGTTATTGCATTATAAAGACCAAGCTCTCTTGCTTTTATGACGGCATTGGATAGTTTTTTTTGTGTTATGGGGTCGCCAATTTGCACAATCGTTGAAGGGCTGTTTCCCGACAAAGCCTCTGAAGAAAACGTTGCACCGTGAATTCCATCTCTTCCAACTCTTCCACCAATAATTACGATTTTATCGCCGTTTTTAGGCCCTTTGATGTGTGAAGGTACATTATTTATACTGCGCGGAATAGTTCCAACACTTCCAACAAAGACCAGGGGCTTTCCACAAAATCTATCGTCAAAATATACTGATCCAAGTTGTGTTGGAATACCGCAGCAGTTGCCAGCAACATTAACGCCACGAATCACTTCTTTCATTATATATTTTGGCGGTAAAATCTCATCAGTACGCTCCTTGTCCCTATAAAATTTGCCTTTTGCTTCTTTGGCAAAGCAAAAGTAATAGGTATTCATTATAGGCTCCGCGCCTTTCCCGAAACCCACTATATCACGATTAACTCCAAGCACTCCGGTCATTGCTCCACCAAATGGATCAAGAGATGAAGGGCTATTGTGAGTTTCAACTTTATCTACAATCAAGTAATCGTCATCAAAAATTATTCCTCCTGCGTTGTCGGAGAAAACTGACACGCATATGTCAGAATTTATCTCACGCGTTGCACGCTTGATATAATGAGCATATAGACCGTCTTTTATTTCATCAATAGGGGAGCAAAAAATACTGTGTTTACAATGTTCAGACCAAGTCTGTGCCAGAGACTCAAGTTCAATATCATATGGATTTCTGCCGAGTTTTTTAAAGTAATCCTTTATAGCTTTCATTGCTGCCAGCGAGAGCCCTAAAGTGCCATTACCATCGATTCCATCTCTGCTGATTTTTTCAAGCTCTTGGTCACTCACATTGAGGTCAACAGACTTAGCGTCCCTTTTCACGGACTGATACTGAGTAAACTTCTTATATTTACCATAATATTTCCAGCTATAGTTATCATTTTCCTTACAGATAAGTGTGCAATATTCAGTGATAGGGTTGAATTCTTGTTTTATATCATCTTCAGTTGGCAAATTCCCTTGGTTTAGGATCAATTTTGAACTTCTTACCTTTATCGTGATTGGTGTCCTTGGCGCTGGAATCTGCATCTGGGTCCTAGTTTCAAGCACTGGGAGGGCAGATATATCGATATAGCCTTTGCTTATTAAATATTCTGTAATAATTTGTTTTGCTGTGTTGCCTACATTGTCGGTCATGCCAGGTAAAAAGCTTATCTCCAAGCCCCACTTTGCTTGTGGTTCTATGAAGTTATATTGAACTTCTTCAAGGTTTTCATTGTAGGAATAATAACGGCAGTCTTGTATGACTTTATTATAAAATAGCCCACAAATTTCTTCATGTAATTTTGATGGTAATTCTTTGCTTATGTAAATCAAGTAAACATTAACTACCCTTCTGCGGCCAACTTGTTCACATTTATTTAAAACTTCTATTCTGATGTTTGCCATGTAATATTATGAAAGACTTTAATATATCATAGCATAAGAAACTGCGAGCACATTTATATTTTGAGTGATTTCTATATAATAAAATATTGTATTAATTGTTACTGTTAGTGGGAAGAGTTTTTACCGTTAATGTGGATGAATCCCTTTTTGATGTGCTGGTTCAGCACATATTTTCTGAATATGAAAGAGAAAAAATTCCCGAGATAAAGATCATACTTCCCTGCAAAAGGGATGTAATAGCGCTGCTGAGTGCGTTCAAGAATTATAACGCTAAAAAATGCATAATTTTGCCAGAGATAGTTTCGCTAGAGAACATCGATGAGGAGGATTTAATATTAAATCTTGATAGAGTTAAAGTTATCAATCCAACAAAGAGGACGCTGCTACTCATTCAATTCATATTGGAGTGGAATAGAAAAAATAATGATAATTTCCCCATTGATTTAGCTTATAGCCTGCCATCATTGCTTGATAAAATTCAATCTACCCAAACAACGGATTGTTATCAATTCGATGAACATTCAAAAAAAATAGAGAATTTCATAAGCTTACTCATTGAGAGTTGGAATAAAATTTTAAAAGATTTAGGAGTAGTAGATATATTAGAACATAAGAGTGATTACATAAACAATATGATAATCTCTTTACAAAAAGACCAACATATAATCTTTGTTGGAATTGGAAAGGATAAGTCGTTAATTAAGGCTATATATGACCTGCCGTTTGGAAAAATAATTTTGCCTAATCTGAATTTGAAAATTAAAGAGAAAGATTGGCAATCACTTGATAAAAAACATTATCAATATTGCCTGAAAGATCTGCTCGATTATTTAAAAGTGGATAGAAGGGATGTTAGCTGCTTGAACACTATAGAGAATGAAATAACTGACTATGTTTTTGATACAACTGCCGATCTAAGCAAAGTTAGTAATGGACATATTGGCAATATTGAAGTCATCACTTGTGATTCCAGAGAGGAAGAAGCACAAGTGACATCATTAATTATAGAGAATGAAGGTTATGAAAACGTTTCTTTGGTTGTCTTTGATAAATTACTTGCAGCTCGTATAGCATGTTTATCAAGGCAACACAGTGCCATACCGGAAAATTATCCTTATATAACACTCCTACTTTATAGTATCGAAGTTTTGACCTCAAATTGGAGCAGTGTGTCATTACTTTCGCTCCTTAAACATAGGCTAGTGACTTTTGATTACACTCAAGAAGAGTACTCTCAGATTTTATCTGAATTTGAAATAGAGATATTACGCAACTTTAGTACAAATGGCCTTAAAGATATTATAGATGCTATTAATACCTATAAAAAGCTAAAACATAAAGAGGATATATTGCTTATTATCAATGGGTTAGAGGCTATACTTAATCTTTTACTTAACTCTATAAATTGCCCTATTTCTGATGTGGTGGCAACTCATTTGCAGTGTATTAATGTGCTATCTGGTATAAATTTTTCAGAGCTAAATAGTGAAATAGGTAATTTCACCTGTAATTTCTTGAATGCATGTGAGGGTATAGAAATTAAGTGCTCCTTAGAGTTATATAGCCAAATTCTGGCCTTATTTTTAGAGAAAGAGTTTTTCTCTGTAGCAAATGACTTGAATAAATTCAGCTTATATCACAACAAAGTTGTAATACTCGCTGGATTTAATGAAGCGCCAAGCTTTCAAAGTCCGCTTTTGAATGCACTTACGAGAGAAAAATTTAACCTTCCTTCTGCGCAAGAAGAGCAAGGGTATTTTTTTTATACTTTACACAATTTGTTTTGTGCAAGTAAGGTTTATATTACAAGATCGCTAAGCCATAGAAAACCAATTCTATTGCAGCGTTTGGAAATTCTGCTCAAGGAGGGGAAACAGCCGTATCGCGATTGGCTGAGGATATTAAATACGCCTGAATGTACTGTTCCATGTACTCAGCCTATGCCAAAACCTCAAACCGAAGTTAGAAAAGAAAAAATGCGGGTGATGTCTTGCAGTGCAATAGAAAAGCTAATTCGTAATCCTTATTCATTTTACGTTGAATATATACTGGGCCTTAAACAATTAAGAGACTTGAATTTTAAGCCATCGATATTGGAATTTGGCACTATGGTGCACAACATTCTTGCAAGATATTTACGCAACAAAAAGTCGCCAATGAGCATTACACGAAAAGCATTCTCGACTAGTCAGTTTAATTTTTCAAATATGTGGTGGGTAAGACTGCAAAGGATAATTCAATCTTTTGTCGAATTTGATGAAACTCGAAGCAATTATGTTGAGTTGGAAAAGAGTTTTACCTGTCCGATATTTCATATTGGTGTCATTCCAGCGCATGACGCTGGAATCTATATTTCTTGTGATGATGTATCCCAGTATGAAACTGCTTGGATGACAAATAGAGATCTGATCCCACAAGAAATTTTACTGACAGCAAGATGTGATAGAGTTGAGTATCTACCAAGTGGGCAAGTAGCAATTATAGACTATAAGCTTGGTTCACCACCTTCCAATGAAGAAGTGATGTCGGGGTTTTTTCCACAGTTAATTTTGCAAGCCTTAGCGGTAGAACATATAACAAAAAGAGAAGTTTCAGAACTTGCTTATTGGAAACTTGATTATGATAAAATAAAAGTTATTTCTATACAAAATTATAGATACAAAATGCAAGAATTAAAAAATGATCTGCCTGGTTTTTTATCTAATTATTTAAGTAATTCCACACCCTTTATTGCCTCTCCATATTTTGATAAATTCCTGAGATTTAACAGCTATAAACAGCTAGAAAGGGTAGGGGAGTGGTTGTAAATGGTGCATCTAAGTAGCTGACACTGGTTCCTTTATGACGGCAGTGCCACTATAATGTCATTCCAGTCTGGAATCCAGCCTTTCCATCCAAGACGTTGTCATCCGAGTAGCTTGACTACTTGGATCCAGAAAACTTAACTTTAAATAAGTGGCTGCATAATAAAGACTAGATTCCAGCGTCACGCGCTGGAATGACACCATTTTCGGTCTCTCAAATTGCTTTAGCTACAAACATTAAGAAATTTACCAAATGAAAAAAAAGGCAAAGAAATCCCGTGGTGCGAGTTTTGACTCTATATTACTGTAAGTGGCGCTGTAATAATGTGCTGACGCTTAGTTTAAGCGCGATTTGGCTGAATGTAGAAAAAATAAAAAAGACATGCAGCCGCTATAATTTTATGTAATCCGCCAAAAAATACCCTAAGTTTTTTACTGAATTTTGTCATTGAACCTGCGCAGATCAAAAACAAGTTTTGAGTCAGAAATACCCTTGCTACCATAATAAGCTTACTATTACCCATAAATCTAAAAACGTGAATTATGGATTAAAGGAGAATAGAAAAGGCAAGAAAACAGGGTAAACTCAGCAGTGATAAAAAAATAGATGAGGTTACCCATGGAAGATATAACAAAACTGTTTTGTTTGGTCGATGATTTTTGCAGAGATATAGAGAAAAATTTTGCAGATAAACTACTGCCAAATGGTAAAAACCCCACAAGAACAACGGAAATTGAGCACTCCGAAATCATGACAATAATCCTGCTATATCAACAATCTCCGTGTAAAACTTTCTATCTACATTACCTAACGTTGCTCTACAAATCAGAGTTTCCAAAGTTACCTTCATATACCAGGTTTGTTGCTCTAAAGCCTAGGGTTTTGTGGCATTTAGCAATGTTGTTGCATTGGCTTTGTGGACAGTCAGAAAACACTGGAATTTCATATATAGACACAACTCCCATTGCAGTTTGTCATGCAAAAAGAATATCCAAAAACAAAGTTTTTGCTGGAATTGCAAAATTAAGCAAGAGCACTTACGGCTGGTTTTTTGGTTTCAAATTACATATGGTAATCAATGAAAATGTTGAAATTCATGCACTTACGCTAACAAAAGGCAATGTTGATGATAGGATACCTGTGCCAAATCTGACGGAAAAATTAATCGGTCTTTTGTTTGGTGACAAAGGTTATATTGCAAAAGAGCTTTTTCAGAAGCTGTTTGACCGAGGTTTGAAACTTGTTACCAAGGTGAAAAAAGGTATGAAAAATACATTGATTTCGCTAAATGAGAAGATTTTACTGAGAAAAAGGTCTATCATTGAGACTGTTTTTGGTTACCTAAAAAATAGACTAGAAATTGAACACACTCGCCATAGATCCCCTGTTAATTTTTTGGTTCATATCTTTTCTACTCTCATTTCCTACTCCATCAAATCCACAAAGCCTTCTATTTCCTATACTTTCTTCCTTCCTTAATCCAGAATTCGCGTTGATAGGTTCTTTACTTGTAAACATAGTGCTGTTCGCAATGGTCTTTTATCCTGAAAAACCTAGAGAATTTCTATTTAATGATAATATTCAAAATGATTCATGCTCTGCAGTGAATGAACTAGACTTATTAAGTAAGCAGTCTGAAGTTAAATGCATGAATGAAACGGCTAATGATGTTAATCTCACTGCTACTAACTTATTTTCAGTCCTGATACAGCCAATATCTTGTGAAGTGAAATCTCCTTGTGTGCGTGTACCTGCTTGATACGTAGTGCTTAATCAGAAGATTTCTCAGATAAATATTGAGCCAGAATTTCGATGCCTTCATCAATTTCTTTCTCGGTGATAATTAGTGGAGGTAAAATTCTCACAACGTTATCTGATGTTACCCCAACAGTAAGCAAGCCGCGATAACTTAGCTCTTCTGCAAACTTTTTATTGTTTGCTTTCACCTTTATTCCAAGCATTAACCCTTTCCCTCTCACTTCTTCTATTATTGGAAATTTACTTGCTAAGTCTTCTAATTTATTTTTTAAATACTTACCTCTAATTTCAACATTTTTCAAAAAGCCAGGACTGAGCAATTCTTCGAGCACAGCATTACCTACTGAGGTTGCAAGCGGATTGCCACCAAAAGTGGAACCGTGCATACCGACCGCCATATACTTAGCAGCCCTTTCAGTTGCAAGACAAGCCCCTAGCGGAAAGCCTCCTCCTATTCCCTTTGCAAGAGCACATATATCAGGTTCCACTCCTATATGTTCGTATGCGAATAATTTTCCTGTCCTACCAGCACCGCATTGTACGCAATCAAAAAATAACAATATGTCATTTTCATCACACAGCTTTCTTAGTTCTTTCATAAAGACTTCATTCATTACTTTGATACCACCTTGCCCTTGTATTGGTTCTATTAATATAACGCCTATACCACTTGAAATTGCTTTCTTTACACTCTCAATATTGGGCTCGATATTATCACACCAATCAATACAGGGACTCAGTAATTCAGAAAATTTCTGTTTATCGTTTGCAGCACAAGTTAGGAAGGTTCTTCCATGAAATGCACCATGGAATGTTAAAATTCTGTGACGGTTTTTATTGCCTTTTCCGTTTTGATAGACCCTAGCAATCTTAAGCCCACATTCTACTGCCTCTGATCCAGAATTTGAGAAAAATACAGTGTCAGCGAAACTGTTGTTTATTAATTTTTCTGCAAAATTATTGGCAGCAGGTATATTATAGGTATTTGATATATGCCATAATTCTTCTCCTTGCAATTTTAGAGCACTAATTAATCGCGAATTGGTGTGACCTAAGCTACTAACGGCTATTCCAGAGTGAAAATCTACGTAGCGCTTACCGTCAATATCATACAAGTAAATACCTTTACCATAAGAAAAATTTATGTTAACAGGAGAATAAACTGGCAAAATAGGAGAAATTTTCATAAAATATTATATGCTAAATTTTATTATTAATAACATAAAAACCGTTGTTTCACAATAAGAAGGATATGTATAAGCTAGGTAAATCAATGTTTTCTGCGCTGGAGAAAAACAAATACACAAAAGTTATTGCATTACTCTCATCGATCTTTATGATTTTATTCAGTGTGATGTATTGTAATTATTTACTAAGGAGTAATTTCCTTTCTTCTTACCGTGATTCAAGTGTAAACTTAAAAAGTATACTGGAAAATGGCATAATAAAAAAATACCATTATTTACTAATAGAAAAGCATCACATTAAATACAAAAATTTTGACTACATAAACCAACTGGTAAAACTGCGTGCTGAATTATTACAATCAGTGAGCAAAGTAAAGGATTTCAGCTTAATACTGTATGATCAAAACAGCAGAATAATATTCAGTAATTTTAACACTCAAGATTATGATTATGAACAGTTACTTACAAACGATGAAATTGATGAACTATTAAGTAACCAAGAAATATTTTATACTACAGGAAATACATTAACTTCTATTTTTCCTATATTCCATGAAAATAGCGTTAAACCGTCGTTTTTTTTGAAGATTCTTCAAAACTACAATAATTCTTATGTTATAGCATATGGCCTATTTTTAACATTTTTGGGCTTATTATTAATAATTTTAATATTAATAATGTTCTATTTGCACTTTTCTAATACCCAAATGCTAGCCAAGCAACATAAAACTAACATTGAATTACAGCAGATAAAAGAGGCATTAGAGCAAGAAAATGCAAATAAGCTAAAATTTTTTGCAAGCGTTACACATGAATTACGCACACCTCTTAATGCTATTATTGGATTTGCGGAGTTGATCAAAAATGAAACTTTAGGTTCAATGGATAACTCTCAATACAAGGAGTATGCAGACGATATATATAATGCAGGAACACACTTACTTACCTTAATTAATGATGTGTTAGATTTTTCAAAAGCTGAATCAAGTAGTTTAACAGTAGAAAAAGTGAAGTTTAACCTGAACAAAATAATAGATTCATGCGTAAATATGCTATTACCTAAATTAAAAGAAGCCGGGATTAATTTAAAAAAAGAGATGACTAATAAACAATTATTGGTCATTGCAGATCCTAAGAGAATGAAACAAGTTATAATAAATTTATTATCAAACTCAATCAAGTTTACTCCCAAAGATGGTTTAATAAGAATGGTGATAAAAGAAAATATAGAGAAAAACTTATTAACTATTGAGTTTCATGACAATGGAATAGGAATAATGCAGCAGGATATATATAAAGTTATGTCTGTTTTTGGCCAAGCAGATTCGGGATATAGAAATGAAGGTACGGGCATCGGATTACCGCTAAGCAAGAAATTAGTAGAGTTAATGGGTGGAACTTTCGACATTAAAAGTGAAGCAAAACTTGGTACTACGATAACATTGAACTTCTTTTATGAAGAACAAACATGTGAAGATTCGATTGATTTTTAATAGGATCTATTTGATATGGTCTTGAAAACCACACTTTATCAAAAGCAGCAAGCCGAGAAGGTAGGTACCGTCTGGCTAGTCAACAAGAAAATTATAAAAATTGAATCTCAAGCTGTATTGTAAAATCAAAAAATACTTCTAACTGTGTAGCGGTATACAGATTATAGTTAGTGGATATGTTGATAAGTAAATTAGTTATACCAATTCCCGCTATACAAGTAACAGATAGACAATAATGGAAAAAAAGCCATACTAAAGTAAGTGAAGTAGCGAGGTTTAAATGGCATTAAGATCAAAATTATTGGATGAAAAAGTGAGCAAAAGAAATGCTGAAGAAAGTAAGAAATAATGCATATGTTGCAAAAAAACTAAATGCTATAATTGCAGCAAAAAAGCATAGTATAACAGCCGTAGCAAAAATATGTTGCATTTCAAGAAAGGCACTTACTGCATGACCTAAAATTTGGCAGAGAAGAAAAATTATTTGCTCCACCTCAACGCCGTAGAAAAACTATATTGAACCAAAGCCAACTTGAACAAGTTGAAGCATGGATACAAGAAAATCCCAACATTACCATTAAAGAAACGAGAATAAGAATTCAGGAAAAGTTTGGTTTAGCAAGTCTACAGTACACCGTAATATGCAAAGAATGAAATTCTCATATATCACACCAAGACCAGTGCATAACGGACAAGATAAAAGTAAACAAGAGGAGTTTAAAAAAAAATCTTAATGAAACTATTGTCATGTATCCTGAAAAAGAGCTGTTTTTCTTCGATGAATCGCGGTTTGGCACACATTCAAAGATTGGACACGGGTGGTTTAAAAAAGGCATTAGGACACAGGTTAAGGTAAAACTACTATAAACGCGAATTCTGGATTAAGGAAGGAAGAAAGTATAGGAAATAGAAGGCTTTGTGGATTTGATGGAATAGGAAATGAGAGTAGAAAAGATATGAACCAAAAAATTAACAGGGGATCTATGGCGAGTATCGAAACGGTTTTTGGTTACCTGAAAAACGGTTATGCAAGAAGTCTATTGTTAGTTAATGTTTTATGGCTTTACGGAAAGTTTATAGCTATACAACTTATCTTAAAAGCAATATAGTGTTCACTATGCAATGAATCAAAGATAGTAAGTAAAGTCTATGAAATTTCAAATCACTACACATTTTCAACCCGCTGGAGATCAACCGCAGGCAATCGATAGTTTAATTGCGGGGCTAAATAGCAATAAAAGAGACCAAGTTTTACTTGGGGTTACTGGTTCTGGGAAAACTTTCACTATGGCAAATGTTATAGCAAGGACAAACAGACCTGCGCTGATCATGGCACACAATAAAACCTTAGCAGCACAACTTTATGAGGAAATGAAAGGATTATTTCCCAATAATGCTGTTGAATATTTCATTTCTTATTATGATTACTATCAGCCCGAAGCTTATTTGCCGCAAACTGATACTTATATCGAAAAAGACTCTGCAATCAACGACAGAATTGACATGCTGCGTTATTCTGCCGTCTGCTCCCTCTTGGAGCGCAGGGACACGATCGTAGTTGCCAGTGTTTCTTGCATATACGGTCTTGGTTCGCCTGAAAGCTACCGCAGCATGACTATATCTTTAAGTGTTGGAGATAAAATTCATGTTAATGATTTCTTGAGTAACTTAGCTGATCTCCAATACAAGCGCTCTGATACCAGGTTTGAGAGAGGATATTTCAGAGTGCGTGGCGATATTATCGATATATTTCCTGCCTATTATGAAAATAAAGCTTGGCGTTTATCGCTGCTTGGTGATGAAATAGAAGAAATTTCTGAAATTGATGCTATAACGAGTAATATTACCAAAAGCCTAAATACAATCACCATTTTTCCAAACAGCTATCACATTACATCACGTGAGACTCTGTTGCAGACAGTTGAGCTAATCAAAAAAGAGCTGCATGAACGCTTGGATTATTACTACTTGCAAAACAAGATTGTTGAAGCAAAGCGCCTCGAGCAACGTACTAATTTTGATATTGAAATGATGAGAACAACAGGAATATGTAAAGGTATTGAAAATTATTCGCGTTATCTCTATGGAATGAAAGCTGGGGATCCACCGCCTACTTTGTTTGAATATTTACCCAAAGACGTAATTTTATTTGTTGATGAGAGTCATGTCACCGTTCCTCAGATTGGTGCAATGTACAGTGGTAATGAGGCGCGTAAAAAGAAATTGATTGACTATGGCTTCAGGCTCCCTTCCGCTTTTGATAATCGTCCATTAAAATTTGAAGAATGGGAGAAAGTTAGGCCGCAGACTATTTACATTTCAGCTACTCCTGGAAAGTATGAGTTGGCAAAGACCAATAATGTATTTATAGAGCAAGTTATCCGTCCAACAGGGCTTACAGACCCAATCTGCATTGTGAAACCAATAGAGAGTCAAATTGATGATGTAATTCATGAGGCACAAGTGACAATAGGAAAGGGATTTTGTGTTTTAATCACTACACTGACAAAAAAAATGGCTGAAAATTTAGCTGAATATATGAGTGAATTAAATATGAGAGTGAGTTATTTGCATTCTGATATTGGTGCGCTGGAGAGAATAGAAATTATATGTAAATTAAGATCTAAAGAAATTGACGTTTTAGTAGGTGTTAACTTGCTTAGGGAAGGTCTTGATATTCCAGAGTGTGGTTTGGTTGCAATTTTAGATGCTGATAAAGAAGGATTTTTGCGATCAGAAACATCGCTCATTCAAACGATCGGTCGTGCTGCACGTAATGCTGAAGGTAGAGTAATTTTATATGCAGATAAAATCACTGGTTCTTTAGATCGTGCATTAAGAGAGACCGAAAGAAGAAGAAAAAAACAAGAAGAACATAATATATTGCACAATATTGTCCCGAAGACTATAATAAAACCTATATCAAACACCTTACAGGAGAGGGCAATAGCAGAACCAAAAATAAATACTAATAAGGATGATTTGAGAAAGCAAATGATAGAGCATGCTGAAAATTTAGAGTTTGAAGAAGCAGCAAGAATAAAAAAATTATTGCAAGGTTAAGTAATATATGATGCTATGGGCATAATATGAAAGTGTAAACAACTAAACTTCCACTATTCTTCTTTTTATTTTAACTCATCTTTTTGAGATTTTTGACAATTTCTTAGAGCCTGTCTTCAAACTAAGTAGAAAGGAGTTAAGAAGTGTGTTATAAGATATATTTTAAATGTACCCAAGCGATATAAGTGACAAAGAATGGAAGATAATAGAGCTATATTTTGAACCTAAAAAGACCGGTAGACCAAGAAAACATAGTATTAGAACAATTATTAACGCAATCCGCTATATGATGAGAACAGGATGTCAATGGAGACAACTGCCTAAAGATTTTCCACCATGGAAAACAGTGTATAGTTGTAATTAGCGATTGAAAAAAAGTGGAATATGGCAAGAGATTCATGATTTTCTAGTTAAAAAAGTAAGAGAGATAATTGGTAAGAATGAAACTCCATCAGTGGGAATAATAGATAGCCAATCAGTAAAAACTACTCAAAAAGGGGATCCAGAGGATATGATGCTGGCAAGAAAGTAAAGGGTAGAAAGCGCCACATCGTTGTAGATACTGTAGGTCTTGTAATTGCTGCTGAAGTACAAAGTGCAAGCATTCAGGATCGTGATGGTGCACTAAATCTTTTTGTTCAAGCCAAATGCAAAGCTCCAACATTACATAAGTTTTTTGCTGATCAAGGATACACAGGTAAATTGCAAAACCGCTGCTTATTGGAAACTGGATGTTTATTGACGATTACCAAGAAAATAGTTGATACAGGATTTCAGGTTATTCCCAAACGTTGGATTGTTGAGAGAACCTTTGCTTGGCTCTCCAATTTTAGACGTATGAGTAAGGATTATGAGCATTCTCCTCTCACTTCAAAAAACAACATCTTTTTTAATATGATCACTATTATGCTTCACAAATTAGCTCATTCTTGAGTTTGAAGACAGGCTCTTAGATTTATGGGTAATAGTAAGCTTAGAAACGCAGCATGCAGGTTTCCCCACACTACGCTTGAGCCCCTTATCTAAGTTCTTCTTTTCTAGAACCGGCTTGTCTTTCATAAATCCTCAGAATACATCAACTTTAGTGGTGACACTAACAGTAGAGAACCTTCTCTTGAAAAGGAGCTTGCTAACATTCTTGTTCGTTTCACTCTCTCATCAAAATACTTTTTCCATTTTAAGTCAAGGGGATTTGCATCCGCTCTGATTTTAACATGTCGTCTGATAGATATATCAATCAGCTTAAGCAGTCTTAAATACCGTATCTCTTTTGGTTTGTTCTTGCATATGGGTGCAGCAAAAACCCATTGGCGTTGACCCATTACTTTGAAGTAACGATTCTTTATCCAACGTAATCCTTTACGAGGATGTCTTTTCTTTGCCCATTTCCATAAACTATGCCAAATTTCATTGTCGATCTTTCTAAACGCTTTTTTAGCACACACATGGTGATAGTAATTTCCCCATCCTCTCAGTAGAGAGTTGAGTGACTTAATTACTATAGCCTGAGTGTTCGCTATATTTGCTTTTATCAATGTACGTGCTTTATTAAGAAGTCTTTTAATACTTTCTTTCGAAGGTTTAATAATTAACTTCTTATTATATCTACGTACATTACAACCAAGAAAGTCAAACCCTGTTGTGATAGATGTAATCTTTGTCTTCTCTTCTGACAGAATTAAACCTCGCTCGTGAAGAAAAGATGATACTAAAGGCTTAACTTCCTTTTCCAGTACTTCATGTGTGAAACCTGAAATAATAAAGTCGTCTGCGTATCTGATTACGTTCACTCCACTTCTGATTTTGTTTCTTCTTCTACTGCCGAGTTTACCAAATCTACTTTCCAATGACTTTTCAAGTCCGTTTAAGGCTAAATTGGCTAGTATTGGAGAAATGATACCACCTTGCGGGGTATCTGCAGTTGTGGGGTACAGAGTTTTCGATTCTAGGAAGCCAGCTTTTAACCAACTATGCAGAATTTTCTTCTCCATAGGAATATGCTTCATAAGCCATTCATGATTAATGTTGTCAAAGCATCCTTTGATATCACCTTCAAGTATCCATTGTAGTTGATTACGACTTGCCAGTAACAAATGACAGGCTACTGTAGCATCTGCGCAGGATCTTTTAGGCCTAAAGCCATAGGAGTGACGATCACTGATTGTTTCAGCTATAGGTTCCAGAGCAAACAGATATAATGCTTGCATGGCTCTATCTTTTATCGATGGTATTCCAAGAGGTCTTCTTTTGCCATTAGATTTACTGATATAAATCCGTTTTAGCGGAGAAGGTTTATATCCTCTTTGCTTTAACTGCTTTATTCCTTGAAATTTAGCATTGCAAGTTGACCATCTACACCCGCTGTGTTTTTTCCTCGGTTTTCAGTTACTCTCTTAACAGCCAAAGCTTTTCCGCTAAAAACGTGAATTCTGGATTAAAGGAGAATAGAAAAGGCAAGAAAACAGGGTAAACTCAGCAGTGATAAAAAAATAGATGAGGTTACCCATGGAAGATATAACAAAACTGTTTTGTTTGGTCGATGATTTTTGCAGAGATATAGAGAAAAATTTTGCAGATAAACTACTGCCAAATGGTAAAAACCCCACAAGAACAACGGAAATTGAGCACTCCGAAATCATGACAATAATCCTGCTATATCAACAATCTCCGTGTAAAACTTTCTATCTACATTACCTAACGTTGCTCTACAAATCAGAGTTTCCAAAGTTACCTTCATATACCAGGTTTGTTGCTCTAAAGCCTAGGGTTTTGTGGCATTTAGCAATGTTGTTGCATTGGCTTTGTGGACAGTCAGAAAACACTGGAATTTCATATATAGACACAACTCCCATTGCAGTTTGTCATGCAAAAAGAATATCCAAAAACAAAGTTTTTGCTGGAATTGCAAAATTAAGCAAGAGCACTTACGGCTGGTTTTTTGGTTTCAAATTACATATGGTAATCAATGAAAATGTTGAAATTCATGCACTTACGCTAACAAAAGGCAATGTTGATGATAGGATACCTGTGCCAAATCTGACGGAAAAATTAATCGGTCTTTTGTTTGGTGACAAAGGTTATATTGCAAAAGAGCTTTTTCAGAAGCTGTTTGACCGAGGTTTGAAACTTGTTACCAAGGTGAAAAAAGGTATGAAAAATACATTGATTTCGCTAAATGAGAAGATTTTACTGAGAAAAAGGTCTATCATTGAGACTGTTTTTGGTTACCTAAAAAATAGACTAGAAATTGAACACACTCGCCATAGATCCCCTGTTAATTTTTTGGTTCATATCTTTTCTACTCTCATTTCCTATTCCATCAAATCCACAAAGCCTTCTATTTCCTATACTTTCTTCCTTCCTTAATCCAGAATTCGCGTTTCACGGTTAATTAATAGATAAATCGCAAATAAAAAAGAAAATTAAACCTTGTTTTTCTTTTTTCGCTATTAATATATTTATAACACAATTGAGTTTAAATAGTTGGTATGAAAAGCTTTTTACGAAATTTCTTGCACTATCTTCTGTCATCCCAGTGCTTGACACTGGGATCCATATCTTTTTTTCTCTGGTCACGCGCTGGAATGACACCCAGGACGTGGTGTAATAGTTGTACAAGAATCCTACTAACTTTACTATTAATTCTATTTCCACTTTTAGCATCATCTATAAGCATTGAGGACATCGAAGAAAATTGCGATTACGAATATTACCCTAAATTAGATTCTTCTTCTGCTGATGAGTTACACGTTATAAAGCGAAATTATTATAGATACGGTGAGGAATTAAAAATACTAGCAGATGAGAGGATAAAGGAGATCACTTTAGGCACTAGTGATAAATAATTGTAACCAGACTGCATTCTGTGATTTTTAGCAAAACACGATCTTTCATTTGAGCTTTCTTCAATTTAAAGTAAATACAGAAAATTGCTGCCTATAGCTGAACTGACCTTACCCAGAAAAAGTGGAGAGAAAGTTAAGACGTTTTTGTCATGAGAATGATGCATCAAATTGTGCAGGAATGCAATAATTAATAGTAGAATGCCTACGTTGTTTGTTATAAAAAATTTCTATATATTCAAATATAGCAGTTTTGATATACCGTTTAGAGTGCAGAGAGGTGTCTATTGGTAACTCCCTTTTTAGAGAACTTTTCCACAACAGAATTGTCGTAACAACAACCTTTATGACTCATCTATGTTTTTTATGGATAAGAGATATTGATAACCTTGCGAAGTATATTGTGACCCTTGATCGCTATGTAACAGCAGATTTTTTCGGGTTTGCGCTTATTAACGGCCATCAATAAAGAGTCAATAACCAATTGTTTATTTATTGAACTGCTCATTAACTACCATGCGTGAATATAGATCCTGCCAAATATAGCCATCCTTCTTTGGTTTTTATATAAGTAATCCCATATTTTATTTGGTTGATCGACAATAAAGTTTTGGTCTAATATATTGAGAGCTACGCCTCTATTGTCCGTTTGTTGCTTCTTAGTTTTAAATTTTCTTCTCAATATAGCCCGAATACCATTTTTCTGCATAATAATTTGCACTGTTTTCAAGTTGCAACTTTTACCCAAAGCCTTCAATTCAGCATGAATTTTAGGAGCTCCATATCTACATTTAGAAGCTTTTTTTGAATATCTGCTTTTATTTGCTGATTCTCTACTGCTTATTTTCCTTGTAGTCCACTTATAACGCGAATTCTGGATTAAGGAAGGAAGAAAGTATAGGAAATAGAAGGCTTTGTGGATTTGATGGAATAGGAAATGAGAGTAGAAAAGATATGAACCAAAAAATTAACAGGGGATCTATGGCGAGTGTGTTCAATTTCTAGTCTATTTTTTAGGTAACCAAAAACAGTCTCAATGATAGACCTTTTTCTCAGTAAAATCTTCTCATTTAGCGAAATCAATGTATTTTTCATACCTTTTTTCACCTTGGTAACAAGTTTCAAACCTCGGTCAAACAGCTTCTGAAAAAGCTCTTTTGCAATATAACCTTTGTCACCAAACAAAAGACCGATTAATTTTTCCGTCAGATTTGGCACAGGTATCCTATCATCAACATTGCCTTTTGTTAGCGTAAGTGCATGAATTTCAACATTTTCATTGATTACCATATGTAATTTGAAACCAAAAAACCAGCCGTAAGTGCTCTTGCTTAATTTTGCAATTCCAGCAAAAACTTTGTTTTTGGATATTCTTTTTGCATGACAAACTGCAATGGGAGTTGTGTCTATATATGAAATTCCAGTGTTTTCTGACTGTCCACAAAGCCAATGCAACAACATTGCTAAATGCCACAAAACCCTAGGCTTTAGAGCAACAAACCTGGTATATGAAGGTAACTTTGGAAACTCTGATTTGTAGAGCAACGTTAGGTAATGTAGATAGAAAGTTTTACACGGAGATTGTTGATATAGCAGGATTATTGTCATGATTTCGGAGTGCTCAATTTCCGTTGTTCTTGTGGGGTTTTTACCATTTGGCAGTAGTTTATCTGCAAAATTTTTCTCTATATCTCTGCAAAAATCATCGACCAAACAAAACAGTTTTGTTATATCTTCCATGGGTAACCTCATCTATTTTTTTATCACTGCTGAGTTTACCCTGTTTTCTTGCCTCTTCTATTCTCCTTTAATCCAGAATTCACGTGTGAAAGGTTACGTGTAATGCTCCTTCACATAATTATCAATAATTGCCTTAAATTCTTCAGAGACATTATCACCTTGTAAAGTTTTGAAATACTTGCCGTCTTTGTAGACTGCTGAAACAGGTTTTTCTCCATATCCAGGCAAGCTGATTCCCAAATTTGCGTGTTTGCTTTCTCCAGGACCATTTACTATGCATCCCATAACAGCAATGTTCATATGCTCTACACCTGGATTTTTTTTCTTCCATATCGGCATATGAGTTTTTATATAGCCATTCACTTCTTCAGTTAATATACGAAAACGATCGCTACTCGTGCGCCCACAACCAGGACATGAATTAACCTGAGGGTTAAAGTGTCGCAAGCCTATAGATTGCAATATTTCCTGACACACCACCACTTCATTAGTACGCGATTCACCAGGGCGTTGAGTTAAAGAAGCACGTATTGTGTCTCCAATACCATTTTGCAATAAATAAGTAAGCCCTGCTGTGGTATTTATCACGCCTTTATTGCCCATACCAGCCTCAGTTAAACCCAAATGCAGCGCATAATTGGAAGATTTTGCAAGTGCCATATAAACTAAAATTAAATCTTGTACTTTGCTAACTTTACATGAAATGATTATTTTGTTTGAACTTAGACCAATTTCTTCAGCTTTTTTTGCACTATCAAGAGCAGACATTACAAGTGCCTTGCGTAATACAACGTCAGAAGGTTTTGGATCACTGGACAAGGAGTTTTCATCCATCAGTTTTTGTAAAAGGTATTTATCAAGACTACCCCAATTTACTCCAATTCTGACAGGAAGATCATGTGTTATTACATACTCTATAACTCTTTCAAATTTTTCATCACGTTTGTCGCCAAAGCCTACATTGCCTGGATTCATCCTAATTTTACCCAGCATTTTGATGTTGTCTGGATAATCTTGAACTAATTTATCTAGCTCATATTGACCGCAGCCTACCAATATTTTACCGCCAAAACCTTCTTTATTTATCTCTTCTACTATATAAGGTATTGCCCTTGCTACTTCCTCTGAATTCAAAGCAATCCGTACTAACTCTGAACCTGCGCGCGCTAGTCCTGTTATTTCTTTTGCATAATGTTTTGCGCTACTTTTTATATTATCAGAATCTATATGCACACCAAGCGCCATAGATTGTACGACTATAGGATTATTTCCACCTATCTTTACTTTTCCAACTTCTACAACATGAGTTTTGTGCCTGGAAATCGGCGATAATTTATATGCATCATCACTCAATATCAGATCTTTATCTAGCATATTATTAATGGCCAATATTGTGATACTATTTTACTGTGTCAGCTACGCTGCCAAATGAACTCGAACCATTCAAACTATAAGCATCTACGTTATCTAAATTAGCAATAGAATCATGTGAGCACGTTTTTCTTGATGGATTTTCTTTTATAGTGACATTTATAGGAGAAACTTTCTTTTCTCGTGTTGAAGTAACTTTCTTCCCTTCTTGTTGTTCACTTTCATGCTGCTCGCTTTCATACTGGGAAACTGGCTCTTGATCTATAAATACAGCACCCTTTAAACGTGCGATATTAATACCATGCTGATTTATCATAGCGCTCTCTTCATCGTCGACTATGCACGCTTCCATGTCATTTGGCTCATTATCAAGACTAGCAATTTTTTTCTCTTTTAATTTTTTGATTAGATCTTCTTTATTTATAGCTCGATCTTGTAACTTTTTTTTCTTGAGGAGCTCCCTACGCTTCTCATACAGTTTATATGACTCAGCAAAATCCTCATCTGTATGAAAGTTTGCACCACCAGGGTTACCAGGAGGTATGTATCTCTTACTGAGCTTTACCTTAGACTTAGCTTCAGCACTATGCACAGTAAAAAAGCTAGAAACCAAAAACATTAATATAAACAAAACTTTAGAAAAAATCCTAAGCATATGGTGCTATAGTAAATATCGTGTTTTAAAAGATAGCAATTAACAAACTTTAAGTAAACCAGAATCTTTACTAACTTTACAATACAAATATTTTTCTAAAAAGTGATATGTTTGCTATCAAAAACCTACATAGGCTAAGAGAAGAGTAAGGTGTTACAAGTTGCGTAACACCTCCTCAAGAAGAGTGTTATGCAGCTATATCGTTTAAAGATTTTTGTAAGCGTTTCACTGTTGAGTTATCCAGTTTTTCAGGAATACCAGCGTCATCTGCATTATTAAGTTTTGCGTCTGATGTATCTTTAGACAAGTCGTTTTTCTTTTCCTTATCAAGCTTAACTCCCTGATAGATGCAGAATGCAACAAAACAAGTTATCGCTGTTACAGCAACAGCAGTGGCTATGGTACAAATTAGTAGTGTTTTTTCTTGATCTGCTACTGTTTCTGTAAGTGTTTCCACTTTTTCTTGCACGTCTGCGAGTCTTTCTTGCAAACCGTCTAAGTATTCTTGTATACTTTCGAACTGTCCAGCATCGATCTCTTGAGCTTTCTTCAATTCCTCTAAACTGCTAAATGCAATTTGAAGTTGATCAGCGTTGATCTGTTGACCTTTTTGCAATTTTTCTAGTGCACTGAATGCCTTTTGAAACTGCTCAGCATCCATCTGTTGAAGTTTTTCTAGTGCTTTTATTGTCGATTCATTAGAACCAAATAACAAATCATGAAGCCAATTTGTTGACATTTTTACCCCCTAATTAATATATTACTATTGTACGTTCTTAGTACTTAAATTAGTATTAAATCAATTGTCATTATGTATTGATCTTTTAATAATTTCGTTTGACTTGCTTTTTGAGGGTGTAGAAACTTAAGTTAAGAAAGAAGCCCTGTTATTCAACCAATATCTCTCTCTTTCCTGAGTAATTTGGAGAGCTGACAATTCCTTCTTTTTCCATTCTTTCAACAATATTTGCAGCTCTGTTATAGCCTATTCTAAGTTGTCGCTGAATGTAACTGGTTGAAACTTTTTGATCTCTTTGAATGATGGCCACTGCTTGATTGTAGAGGTCGTTTTCTTCATCCTCTGTTTCACCTTCTGATTCCACAGAAGAATTTTCATCTTCTTTGGTGATTTCCTCCATATAATTTGGCTCACCTTGCATTTTTAGATGATCAACTATATCTTGCACCTCATTATCACTTACAAATGGGCCGTGAACTCGAATGATCTTACCACCAGAGGCCATATAGAGCATATCACCCATACCGAGTAATTGCTCAGCCCCTTGTTCGCCAAGTATTGTACGGCTATCTATCTTAGAAGTAACAGCAAAACTGATTCTCGTTGGAAAGTTCGCCTTTATCACACCTGTGATCACATCCACAGATGGGCGTTGTGTTGCCATTATGATGTGTATTCCTGCAGCACGAGCCATCTGAGCTAAACGTTGAATAGAGCACTCTATCTCTTTGCCAGCAACAAGCATCAAATCTGCCATTTCATCCACGATCACTACAATATACGGAAATGTCTCCATCTTGATTGGTATTTTTTCAAACAAAGGTTTACCTGTTGTTGAGTTAAAGCCAATCTGCACAACGCGCTCCAATTCTATTCCACTATTCATCGCTTCTGTGATTTTTTGGTTATAGTTTATTACATTGCGTACATTTAAATACGACATCATGCGATAGCGATTTTCCATTTCTTTCACTATCCACTTAAGAGCGATAACAGCCTTTTTTGGCTCTGTTACTACTGGCGCCATTAGGTGCGGTATTGCATCATATATTGAAAGCTCAAGCATTTTTGGGTCGATCATTATCATCTTACATTCATCAGGACTTAATCGATAAACGAGCGAAAGAATCATAGTGTTAATCGCAACTGATTTACCCGACCCTGTGGTTCCAGCAACGAGCAAGTGGGGCATTTTAGTCAGATCTGCAATAACTGGTTTTCCACTTATTTCTTTGCCAAGCGCAATTGGGAGATTTAAGTTTGCATTTTGGTATTCTGGTGATTCAAGCAAATCACGCAGCATTACAATTTCTCGTTCCTTGTTCGGCAACTCTATTCCCATAGCATTTTGCCCACGAATTATTGAAATACGTGCAGAGAGTGCACTCATCGAACGTGCAATGTCATCTGCAAGGCCAATTACTCTTGCAGATTTCGTACCAGCTTGTGGTTCAAGTTTGTATAAAGTCACAACCGGCCCATAGCATACACTGATAATTTTTCCTTGCACGCCAAAATCACTCAGGACTTGTTCCAGCAGAGATAAATTTTTATTGCTCTCCATTTCATTTAGCTGTTTTCTCTGCAAAGACTCTTCTGCTTTAGAAAGTAAATGGATGCTTGGAAACTTAAACTCACTTAAAATCTCCTCGGTAGCTTTTTTCTGTCTTTCTTTTGGTTGCTGTTTAGTAGTGATTTTAGTTCTATGTTTTTCTTCTACTACTAATGGTGCAACTGAATATTCAGCAGTTTTATGTGATCTGAAGAATGGAACATTTATAAATAAGCAAGCTATTTTTTTGAATAGAAAAAATATAGAGTAAATTGCTCTCTTCCAACCAACCGATCCTACAAGACCTATTGATGTTACTATCACAAATACATAAAATGGACAGTTATTAACGAGTGCATTCCCTATTATTCCACTGTGTCTGTATCTTGCAGTGATGCCTAGCGAAAATATAGCACATACCCCTAAATTGATTAATATTAAGTAAAGAATTTTCAGCAGTATTCTTGCTGGCCTGAAGATCAACAAGTAAACTATGGTTGTAGCTATTGTAACACTAGTTAATCCGAGAAATTGAACCAATATATCAGCTAAATATGAACCTACTATTCCACCTAAATTTGTCACTTCCTCATTTGTAGCTGTGTTTAAGGAAGGATCTTTATAGTTGTAGCTAAAAACTGATATATATACATATATTAAAAGGGATAGATATATTGCTGATTTTAGATATTTTTTTAACATCTACCTAAAGTAGTAAGCTACTGTATATTTTACAAAGTGAATTGTTATTAGCAATATCATTATAGATAAATCTAATCCATTGAACGGTGGTATATATCTTCTAATAATCTTTAGTGGTGGATATGTCAATTGGTTCAAGATGTGCATTATGCTACTGACAGTTTCATTATATATGTTCACCATATTAAGTTTAACCAGCCAGTTTAAGACAACCCAACATATTAGAATGAAGCTATAAAGATCAAGTAACGTGTTGAGTAGATATATTATTGGATGCATACATATCTATTACACGAAAGATATATAAAAGACAAGTATTTAGCCTTTTTAAACTCAAAATGTTATTTTTGCTGAACCAAAAAAAACTTCATTTTTTGAGCTGCACCTAAGGTAGGAGGAAGGAGGGCTGTATAAAATATATTTAATGTTTCAGTAGGTCCAATATTGCCTGCTTGTAAATATTATCCCTGTGTCCTATTGAAACAATAATTACTATACGTTTTGCAGTATTTACACGATAGACAATACGGTAATCATCAGCAACTTTTATTCTTCTATGTCCCTTTAATCTCTTGCGTAGCAACACACCGTTACCAATAGGATCAATCTCAAGATACTTTTTTATTGCGTCTTTAATACTTGGCTTTACATCTTTCGGCAAGAAAGGCAAATTTCTTTTTAGAACATGCTTTAGATATTTAATGGTGTATCGCTTATTTCCAGATGTCTTCACTATCCTCTACTTCTTCTGCATCATCAGCATTTAACTCCCTAATAATTTTGGAAAATGCAATATCTTCCGCTTCAAGTTCGATTGCTTCCTTGACTAGCTTTTCTGTTAATTTTTGAACAGACTGCTTAGTGGCTCTAGCTAGTTCAACAAGATGCTGCGAAGTTTTTGGGTCAAAAGTTATACTAATTCCTGAATCTGCCATAAGTTTTACCAAAGTCTACTACCACAACTATTTTACAACATTTTTCTGAATTTTTCAATAAAGAAAGTTGATGATATGTAAGAAAAATTTTGCCACCTGCGTTAATAAACAATTAAAGATTTAGCATATTTGTCTACGATAGTATTCCTCTATTCTATTACTTAAGTTAGACCACTTTTTTCTATTAATATTTTTTGTTTACAAAGATGAGCAATTACTCATCACGCAGTTGATCTATGGATATAATACTACCGTTTGATAATTTTTCAGTACATTTTTCACTTTTGTATTCTTTATCAGAATCGATACTGATTTTGTCAAATATTAAAACATCTCCTGAAATTTTATCACGAAACTCACTAATAGCAAAAAACGGTATAGTAATTCGCTCTTGTTTTCCTTGAAAACTCAAACTGACGCTAAATTTATCCTCAGAAACTTTTAAATCATAGAATTGATGCTGTAATATAATAAGCATTTGAGTGGGGTATGACTTTTTCAAACGATCTGGCATGGTTACACCATTAAAATATGTGAAAAATAATATTTCTAAATGAGGGATAAAACCATTACCTGATATAACATCTAAAGTCTTTTTGATAACTTGAAACTTGGCAGAATTAAGCAATTTTTTGTAATCTGTTTGCTCCATATAACTTCCACATACGTAAATTTTTGGGGAACTTCTGTTACCCGGCGTTCCCTGAACCGTGCTTATAGCAATGAAGTTATAGTGCTTAAATTAAGCAGCTATTGCAACATTGTCTTCAGCAGCAAAATTATCGTTTGCATTTAAATTATGAACTCTTAGCGGTGGTGTCTAACCGAGCAAAGCTACCATCTTTACTATGCATGTCGATCCTTATTCGTCCCCGTATAAATTAAAAAAATGGTGGAGACGCCGAGTACTGCCCTCGGGTCCAATACACCTATTACAAGGTAATTTTATTGCTATAGTACACAAAGTGTACATAGCTATTATATAGCAACATTAAATAAATGTCAAGATATTATGACCTTAAGTTGATTTATTGCTAAGACAAAATTAAGATTTCCAGCAAAAAATTCTGTGACCTTACCCAGAAAAAGTGGAGAGAAAGTTAAGAAAATTTTTTACAAAAAGAATGATGAATCACAATGTTCAGGAATGCAATAATTAATAGCAGAATGCCTACGCTGTTTTTTGTAAAAATTTCTATGTATTCAAATATAGCAGTTCTAGCTTGTTGAACGGAGTGCTTAGGTGTACAGTTCCAAAGTGTGATGGTATGATATATAAGAAATTGCCATCGAAGGAGGAATTATGGTTACACCTTTACAACTTTGTTATATTACGCAAAAAGACTCAAAACTCTCAAAACCTTATGAATTTATATGTAACCAGTGGACACAAGCATCCTGAATTATTTATACTATAGCTAACCGAAGTAAGATTTCCCCGAGAGCTGAAAGACAAAATCAATAGCCGAATTAATATTGGGCCAAAAGCTTGGCAGCACTTTTCTTATGGCATGCTTAATGGCAAACCAGAACTTCTCAATCGGATTTAAATCCGGTGAGTATGGCGGCAAGAACAAAATTTTACACCCAACATTTTCTATCAAATTTTTCGTTCTTGCAGATTTATGAAAGCTTGCATTATCGAGAACAATAGTCTGTCCAGGTTTTAATATAGGAACAAGTATATTTTCTACATAAGCATCAAAAATCTCGCTGTTGCAGTAGCCCTCAATTACCCAGGAAGCTTTAACTTTTCCCTCATTTAGTGCTCCTATTATGCTTACCCTCTTTCTTTTAAACCCTGGTTTATCGGCAAATAACCTCTTGCCTTTTTGAGACCACCCATATTCATAAAATCTGTTGTCTTCTACTCCAGAGTCATCTATGAATATCAAGTTTTCTTTTTCTATTCCTTCTATTTTTTTTATGAACTCCTTGCGTTTCTCTTCATTCCTTTCCTGATAAAGAAAAGTTTTTTTTATATGTATAGTTTACTTTTTTAAGATAATTGTAGACTGTGCCTTTGCACATGTTGCCAAATTTTTCAATTATTTTTTCAACCGTAATATCTCGGTTTTCATCCAGAAATTTGACAAAGCCATCTAAGTACTTAATTTTATGACTATGTCCCTTTTGGTAGCCTGAAGACGGTTTTATACTTCCTGTTTCTTCTCTTCTTTTCCTCCACCAGTATATAGTTTTTCTATCAATTTTGAACATCTTGCTTACTTCTTCCATAGTCATTTTTTTCTCGTCAACCACTTTTAAAACTCGTTCCCTCAGGTCCTCACTATATGGCTTTGCCATCATTCTACCTTAATTAAAGCAGTATTATACCTTTTTACACTCCTTTGAGGAAACCTTATTTCGGTTAGCTATAAAACAACTAATTTTAAAACCCATGGATTAGTGATGCATACAACGTTTGCAGTTACAACAGAAGGACTACCTATAGGATTATTGGATCAAAAAATTAGTACTAGACCTCCCTTAGCTGAAGACCTAAAGGAGTTGAAAAGAAGAAGCCATAATACTGCTCTTCCCATAGAAGAGAAAGAAAGCATACGGTGGATAGCATCACTTAAAGACTCTACTAAACATCCTGGATTAAAGGATGTTAAGGTAGTTACCGTTTGTGATAGAGAAGCAGATATTTATGATTTATTTGAAGTTGCTTCCACTAATCAATCTCTTTTTGTAGTAAGAGGAAATCAAAACAGAACAGTAAACAAGAAGTCGACTTATTCTGAAAAAGGTGGTGAAAGATTGTGGGATTTGATGAATCGCATGTCTTGCCAAGGAGAAATACAAGTGAGTATTCCTGCTTGCGATAACAAACCTCAAAGAACAACAGTTTTAGAAGTAAAGTTTAGTAACTTTGTGATGAATGCATCAAAAAACAACGCTAGACGTAAAACGCAAAAACTTCCTAATTTAAATTTAAATGCTGTCTATGTTATAGAAAAATATCCCCCATTTGGCGAAGAGCCCATGAACTGGATTTTGTTAACAAATATAAATATTAATAATTTTGAAGAAGCAGTAGAAAAAATACAATGGTATTGCTTAAGATGGAGAATAGAGGTTTTTCATAAAATTTTGAAATCCGGTCTTAAAGTTGAAGAATGTAGGCTCCAAACAGCAGATAGATTGATCCGCTTTCTTACAATTATGAGTATAATTGCATGGAGAATATTTTTTATCACATTGGTAGCTAGAACAAATCCGAATCTTTCTTGCACTGTCATACTGACTGATGACGAATGGAAGGTTTTATATACCAAAATGCTTAAGACAAAAAACTATCCTGAGACTCCACCACCTATAAGAGAAATTGTGAGGTGGGTGGCCAAGTTAGGAGGGTTTTTAGCTCGCAAAAATGACTTAGAACCAGGCCCTATAGCTTTGTGGAAGGGATGGAAACGTCTCTTTGATTTAGCAGAAGGATGGAGACTTGCTCATTCATTCTATACTTGTGGGTAATAGTAAGTGCTAACAAGAAGCGGGATGACAAGTTTAAGTTCTCATTGGCATCACTACATATAATACACTTGAATCGTCTTCATCAGTGATAATTGTAGCACTATTACCATCGGCTAAGCTAAACTTACATTTATTTCTTATGCAGGATAGAACATCAAGTAAATAACGCGAGTTAAACCCTATTTCTATAGGGGCTTCATTGTAGTCCACTTCTATGGATTCAGTTGCATCATTGCACTCTTGAGAGTTTGAATGCAGAGTCAGCAGCTTTTCTTGTAGTGAGAATTTAATGGATTTTACTTTATCAGATACAACAACGGAAACTCGATCTATAACATCTGAAAGTTTTTTACTTTCAATAATCATATGCTTGTCTTGAGATGCTGGAATAACTGCTTTATAATTTGGAAAAGTCCCATCTATTAATTTTGATATTAGAATATATTCACCGCATGTAAACTTGATTTTTCTGTCTGAGAGTTTTACATTAATTTCATTACAATAGTCCAATATTTTTAACAGCTCCATAACAGTTTTACGTGGAATGATCACACCAAATTCGCCATTGATGTTCCCAGGCTTTGGTCTCTTTATACATGATAAACGGTGACCATCAGTTGCAACGCAGTACAGAAACTGCTCGTCTGTATGTAGATATATTCCATTTAAATTATACCTTGTATCATCTAGTGATACAGCAAATTTTGTTTTAGTTAATAAGTCTATCAGGTCCGTATTTAGTAGAATAAAATCATGTTTATAATTGTCTTCTTCAAGAGCAGGAAAGCTGCTTGAAACTACATTCGGTAAAGAAAAGTTTGCATTTCCGCAAGACATCAATAATTTTCCTTGGTTGTTTACTTCAAAATTGACATCCAAATCAGCGGGTAACTTCTTCACTATGTCATGTAAAGTATGCGCTGAAATTTTTACTTCTCCTTCTGTTAATACGGTTGCAGCAAGTGAGGCAAACATTGAAATGTCAAGATCAGTTGCCATTAATTTTATGCTGCCGTGTTGTGCTTTGATATTTATACATGCCAAAACATCTATTGCATTACGCCTTTCAACCACTCCACTTACTCTGGATAATGTATTTAAAAGACTTGTGCGGCTCACGCTAAAACGCATCTGCTCGCACACAGAATTTTGCTTTTTGATTTCTGTATCTACACCTGCAACCTCTGACATTGCTAACTCTCAAAAATATATTTTAAATGATATCCACATCCCATATAAAGTAAAGTGCTATTTATATTTCCATTGAAAGAGTAGTCTAGTTTATACTATAGCTGGGTATTCTGTTACAATGATTTACTTTGTATGGCATAAATCATGCATTTTTTGATACGCTTTTTGAAAACCAAGTAGGGAATAAGTATCATCAATGGTTACTGTTTTTGCTTTTCCATTCACTACCATTGATAATCCCTGCTTCATTTTTAGAATGAGATCTTGATCTATTTTTGTATGCTCTGCCCACGCAAAACTTCCCTGTATTATAGGCAGTGTATATTTAATTTTTTTGTCGATATTGAGAGCTACAGGCTCCTTATCATACTGAAAACCAGAGGTAACGCTTACCTCATCTGCTTTTTTATCAACATAACTGACCATTACATACGGCTTGCGATTGGTTGTATAATGCTCACTTTTTGTCTTAGGGTAAGATACAATGTAACACACTTTCTCTCCATCTTCTGATGCAGTATATACAAGCCAGTCTTTGTATTTTTCCTTCAATTGCACATCACTAACCGATGCAAAAGCGCCTATTGAAAAAAATATTAGAAATATAAAAAAACTACGCATGCAAACCAAATTTCAAACTTTCAGATTGTATATATCGTTTTACCTTGGCCATCGCCTGCTCAGCTAACTGTCTTATTCTTTCTCTTGAAACACAATATTTTTTACTAAGTTCATCCAGAGTTTGAGTGTTTTCACACAAGTATCTACTAATAAAAATGTCTCTTGCCCTTTCGTTAAGGCTTGCTAGTGCATTGTTTAAAATTGTTTCTTTTAATTCTTTTTCTTCATGATTCTGATAGGTTACTTCTTGATTGACCAAGTTACATGGGATCATATCTTGCAACTCCCTTTTAGAGTCATCACCTGTTTTTATGCAATCGTTTAGCGACTGATCCTTACAAGCCAAACGGTAATTCATCTGCAGAACGTCTCCTTCGGATACAGAAAGCTCATTAGATATTGCTTTTATTTCTTCATTGCTTAAAGTTTCCCTGTTTGTATACTGTAAAATTCTTTTTTTTATTTTACGTAAACTAAAAAATAGTCTTCTTTGTGCTTGCGTTGTGCCTATTTTCACGAACGACCAAGATTTCAATATAAAATCTTTTATTGAAGCTTCAATCCACCACACTGCATAAGTTGAAAAACGAAACCCTAAATCAGGATTAAACTTTTTCACTGCATGCATTAAACCCAGATTCCCTTCCATGACCAGGTCCATCAACAATAGTCCATAATTTTTGAATTTCATTGCAATTTTTACTACCAAATTCAAATGGCTGGTAATCAATTTATGAGCAGAAGGAATATCCTTATATTGGTTCCAATTTTTTGCTAATCGTACCTCTTCCTCTTGAGACAGCATAGGAAATTTTTGCACTCTAGCAATATATTGCATGAGATTGGTTCTGCTATCAACACATAAGCTTGCCATTGGGGTCAACATAACAACTTAAATTAAAACTTCATATATATAATATATTGATTTTCCAGCAAAAATTCAAGCTTTGATTTGAAAAAAGTACAAACCTTCTATCTAATTGGGATCTTAAAGACGATAAGCCCCAGCACAGCTACCTGGGTAACACTATATATGACATCCTGCCAGCGTGTAATGATGAACATTATAGTTTAAATACGTGGTAAGTGGTGTTATTCCAGTGCCTTGACACTGGAATCCACATTTCTTTTTTTCTATAGCCAACCGAAGTAAGATTTCCCCGAGAGCTGAAAGACAAAATCAATAGCCGAATTAATATTGGGCCAAAAGCTTGGCAGCACTTTTCTTATGGCATGCTTAATGGCAAACCAGAACTTCTCAATCGGATTTAAATCCGGTGAGTATGGCGGCGAGAACAAAATTTTACACCCAACATTTTCTATCAAATTTTTCGTTCTTGCAGATTTATGAAAGCTTGCATTATCGAGAACAATAGTCTGTCCAGGTTTTAATATAGGAACAAGTATATTTTCTACATAAGCATCAAAAATCTCGCTGTTGCAGTAGCCCTCAATTACCCAGGAAGCTTTAACTTTTCCCTCATTTAGTGCTCCTATTATGCTTACCCTCTTTCTTTTAAACCCTGGTTTATCGGCAAATAACCTCTTGCCTTTTTGAGACCACCCATATTCATAAAATCTGTTGTCTTCTACTCCAGAGTCATCTATGAATATCAAGTTTTCTTTTTCTATTCCTTCTATTTTTTTTATGAACTCCTTGCGTTTCTCTTCATTCCTTTCCTGATAAAGAAAAGTTTTTTTTATATGTATAGTTTACTTTTTTAAGATAATTGTAGACTGTGCCTTTGCACATGTTGCCAAATTTTTCAATTATTTTTTCAACCGTAATATCTCGGTTTTCATCCAGAAATTTGACAAAGCCATCTAAGTATTTAATTTTATGACTATGTCCCTTTTGGTAGCCTGAAGACGGTTTTATACTTCCTGTTTCTTCTCTTCTTTTCCTCCACCAGTATATAGTTTTTCTATCAATTTTGAACATCTTGCTTACTTCTTCCATAGTCATTTTTTTCTCGTCAACCACTTTTAAAACTCGTTCCCTCAGAGCCTGTCTTCAAACTCAAGAATGAGCTAATTTGTGAAGCATAATAGTGATCATATTAAAGAAGATGTTGTTTTTTGAAGTGAGAAGAGAATGCTCATAATCCTTACTCATACGTCTAAAATTGGAGAGCCAAGCAAAGGTTCTCTCAACAATCCAACGTTTGGGAATAACCTGAAATCCTGTATCAACTATTTTCTTGGTAATCGTCAATAAACATCCAGTTTCCAATAAGCAGAGGTTTTGCAATTTACCTGTGTATCCTTGATCAGCAAAAAACTTATGTAATGTTGGAGCTTTGCATTTGGCTTGAACAAAAAGATTTAGTGCACCATCACGATCCTGAATGCTTGCACTTTGTACTTCAGCAGCAATTACAAGACCTACAGTATCTACAACGATGTGGCGCTTTCTACCCTTTACTTTCTTGCCAGCATCATATCCTCTGGATCCCCTTTTTGAGTAGTTTTTACTGATTGGCTATCTATTATTCCCACTGATGGAGTTTCATTCTTACCAATTATCTCTCTTACTTTTTTAACTAGAAAATCATGAATCTCTTGCCATATTCCACTTTTTTTCAATCGCTAATTACAACTATACACTGTTTTCCATGGTGGAAAATCTTTAGGCAGTTGTCTCCATTGACATCCTGTTCTCATCATATAGCGGATTGCGTTAATAATTGTTCTAATACTATGTTTTCTTGGTCTGCCGGTCTTTTTAGGTTCAAAATATAGCTCTATTATCTTCCATTCTTTGTCACTTATATCGCTTGGGTACATTTAAAATATATCTTATAACACACTTCTTAACTCCTTTCTACTTAGTTTGAAGACAGGCTCTCAGGTCCTCACTATATGGCTTTGCCATCATTCTACCTTAATTAAAGCAGTATTATACCTTTTTACACTCCTTTGAGGAAACCTTATTTCGGTTAGCTATAAAGGTAAACTTGGCTGGTGCTGGGTGTTTGCTAATAATGAAGCAAGCCTTATTAAATTAGAAGACACAAGAGGAGTTAAGTTTCTAGAGAGTAGTACATTTTCTAGTTATAAGAATTTGGTTGTTGCCGATAGGTATGCGGTTTACAACTACTTCAGTGACGAAAAAAGACAGATTTGTTGGGCACACTTGCTAAGGGATTTCGAAAGGCTATCTACCCACTTTAAATGGTGCTATATTGGGCCTTAACTTGACGCGTATGGCTGGCAGAGGGTGTCAAGCTATTTTTTGCATTTAATTTTAGGTTTCTATGGCTTAGATTTCATCGCCACACGTTGGCAAGAAAAGTGCACTATGTTTAACTGTTAATTATATGTTGCATAAAAGCATATATTGCCCTACCATCCAAGTAGGTCAAAAATGAAGAGGTTGGCATGAGTTTTACTTTACCTGAATTACCATATAATAAAACAGCTTTAGAGCCTTACATATCTGCAAAAACCTTAGATTTTCATTATGATAAGCACCATAAAGGATATTTAAATAAACTCAACGAGCTGGTTGAAAATACAGATTATCAACATGTGAAAATTGAGGAAATAATAACAAAAGTGCATGGTAATAGCGATAAAGTTCCCATATTTAATAACGCAGCGCAAGTTTGGAACCACACTTTTTATTGGAATTCAATGAAGAAGAATGGTGGTGGTAAACCTAAAGATGATGGTTTTCTGGCAAAAAAAATTCAAGATGATATCGGTGGTTTTGATAAGTTTTGTGGGGAATTTGCCAATCATGGAGTAAGCCAATTTGGTAGTGGATGGGTATGGTTAGTGCTCGAAAAAGGAAAGCTCAAAATCACCAAAACTCCAAATGCAGATTTGCCATTAATTTATGGCCAAGTTCCATTACTCACTATGGATGTCTGGGAGCACGCCTATTATTTAGATTGTCAAAATCGTAGAATTGACTACATAAAAGTTTTCCTTGACCATTTGATTAATTGGGATTTTGCAGAAGAAAATTTAAAAAAGAATACATAAGATGAATACACCTCAGGTAACAAAATTAGATAATGGTCTGCGCATAATAACTGAGCAGGTGCGTGATGTTGATTCCGTAGCTTTAAGCATACGAGTTGGTGTTGGCAGTAGAGCGGAAAGTGCAAATCAAAATGGAATATCCCATTTTCTAGAACACATGGCTTTCAAAGGAACGAAGACAAGAACTGCGTTTGAAATTGCAAAAGCTTTTGACGACATAGGTGGGGTTTTCAACGCCAGCACCGGTAGGGAAAGCACCACCTATTATGCAAAAGTCCTCAAGAAAGACATAAAAACTGGTATTGATATATTAATAGATATATTGATGAATTCAACATTTCCAGAAGATGAATTGGAACGTGAGAAGGGCGTTGTAATACAAGAGATTTTTCAAACTAATGATTCACCAAGTGACATTGTTTTCGATAAATATTTTGAGGCAGCTTATAAAGATCAACCTTTTGGCAGGTCAATCTTAGGCACGCAAGATACTGTAAAATCTTTTACTCGAGGAGATCTAGATAATTACATAAATGAACATTACTTTGGCGAGAATATGCTATTTACCGCTGCAGGAAATGTTGAACATGAAGAAGTTATTGCATTAACCAAAGATTTTCTCTCAAAGATTCATTCTAAAAAGCTGAAAAAAAGCCAAAATGCGAGCTGTACTGGTGGTGAGTATTTAGAACATCGTAAATTAGATCAGGTACACTTGCTAATTGGTCTACCTAGTGTTTCTCACCATGACGATAAATATCACACGTTTCAAGTGCTTGATTCTATATTAGGGAGCGGAATGTCATCACGTCTGTTCCAGGAAGTAAGGGAAAAGCAGGGATTAGCTTACTCTGTTTATTCATTTAATTCCAGCTACACTGATACAGGGATGTTTTCCATTTTTGCTGGCACAGATAGTAGTAACTTAGATAAGCTTTTAAAATCTATGACGACAGAGTTGAAGAAGCTGTCTACAGATAATCTGAGGGAAGAAGAAGTAAATAGAGTGAAAGAGCGAATAAAATCCCAAATTTTAATGTCACGCGAAAGTGTGAGCTCACGTGCTGAAACATTGGGGCACTACTATGGTAACTATAAGAGGTACATCAGTAAAAATGAATTAATAGAAAAAATTAGTGCAGTTACCACTGCTAACGTAAAAAAAGCAGCAGAAGAATTGTTATCTCAGCATGAAAAAACCACTCTAGCTGCAATTGGAGAAATTAAATCATTGCCAAGTTACGATAAAGTGGTTTCTATGCTTAAAGCTTAGCGCATTCTATTATATTGATTTGGCTGCTTTACAATATAATTTAGCACAGTGATTAAAGAAGTGTAAGTTGAAACAATGTGCCATGAAACGGATATGCAAGAAATTATACGAATCTTCGACCTCCTCTTTCAATAATATTATTATTTCTATTTTGCGTAACTTTTTCCGTATAATTTTTAGGAGGTACTGGTGGTGCAAGTGGTTTTTTGCTTACAGGGTTTGAGTCTATACCTTTCTTTTGCCGATGATAGTTCCTTGCTTCTTGAAAGGTCTGAAATATAGACTCTCCATCATCATAGTTTCCTCTCACAGAGTTTGAGTTTATGTCTTTCTTTTGCGGAGGATAATTCGATGCCTCTTCACGAGTCTGGAATATAGGCTCTCCATCATTATAGTTTGAGTTTATATTTTCCTTTTGCGAACCAGCGTTCAATAATTTCGATATCTCTCGCCCTAGCTGATCACCTTTATAATTATTGTTAAGATCTTTGATTTTCTCTTTTTTCTCGATTATTTGAGCTAAGAGCCTGTCTTCAAACTCAAGAATGAGCTAATTTGTGAAGCATAATGGTGATCATATTAAAAAAGATGTTGTTTTTTGAAGTGAGAGGAGAATGCTCATAATCCTTACTCATACGTCTAAAATTGGAGAGCCAAGCAAAGGCTCTCTCAACAATCCAACGTTTGGGAATAACCTGAAATCCTGTATCAACTATTTTCTTGGTAATCGTCAATAAACATCCAGTTTCCAATAAGCAGAGGTTTTGCAATTTACCTGTGTATCCTTGATCAGCAAAAAACTTATGTAATGTTGGAGCTTTGCATTTGGCTTGAACAAATAGCTCTATTATCTTCCATTCTTTGTCACTTATATCGCTTGGGTACATTTAAAATATATCTTATAACACACTTCTTAACTCCTTTCTACTTAGTTTGAAGACAGGCTCTGAATGCTTGCACTTTGTACTTCAGCAGCAATTACAAGACCTACAGTATCTACAACGATGTGGCGCTTTCTACCCTTTACTTTCTTGCCAGCATCATATCCTCTGGATCCCCTTTTTGAGTAGTTTTTACTGATTGGCTATCTATTATTCCCACTGATGGAGTTTCATTCTTACCAATTATCTCTCTTACTTTTTTAACTAGAAAATCATGAATCTCTTGCCATATTCCACTTTTTTTCAATCGCTAATTACAACTATACACTGTTTTCCATGGTGGAAAATCTTTAGGCAGTTGTCTCCATTGACATCCTGTTCTCATCACATAGCGGATTGCGTTAATAATTGTTCTAATAACGTGAATTCTGGATTAAAGGAGAATAGAAGAGGCAAGAAAACAGGGTAAACTCAGCAGTGATAAAAAAATAGATGAGGTTACCCATGGAAGATATAACAAAACTGTTTTGTTTGGTCGATGATTTTTGCAGAGATATAGAGAAAAATTTTGCAGATAAACTACTGCCAAATGGTAAAAACCCCACAAGAACAACGGAAATTGAGCACTCCGAAATCATGACAATAATCCTGCTATATCAACAATCTCCGTGTAAAACTTTCTATCTACATTACCTAACGTTGCTCTACAAATCAGAGTTTCCAAAGTTACCTTCATATACCAGGTTTGTTGCTCTAAAGCCTAGGGTTTTGTGGCATTTAGCAATGTTGTTGCATTGGCTTTGTGGACAGTCAGAAAACACTGGAATTTCATATATAGACACAACTCCCATTGCAGTTTGTCATGCAAAAAGAATATCCAAAAACAAAGTTTTTGCTGGAATTGCAAAATTAAGCAAGAGCACTTACGGCTGGTTTTTTGGTTTCAAATTACATATGGTAATCAATGAAAATGTTGAAATTCATGCACTTACGCTAACAAAAGGCAATGTTGATGATAGGATACCTGTGCCAAATCTGACGGAAAAATTAATCGGCCTTTTGTTTGGTGACAAAGGTTATATTGCAAAAGAGCTTTTTCAGAAGCTGTTTGACCGAGGTTTGAAACTTGTTACCAAGGTGAAAAAAGGTATGAAAAATACATTGATTTCGTTAAATGAGAAGATTTTACTGAGAAAAAGGTCTATCATTGAGACTGTTTTTGGTTACCTAAAAAATAGACTAGAAATTGAACACACTCGCCATAGATCCCCTGTTAATTTTTTGGTTCATATCTTTTCTACTCTCATTTCCTATTCCATCAAATCCACAAAACCTTCTATTTCCTATACTTTCTTCCTTCCTTAATCCAGAATTCGCGTTTGCAACGGTAACTTTTCTATCTTCAAGTGGTTGGCGCAGAGAATCAAGCACAAGTCTTGGAAATTCAGGTAGCTCATCAAGGAATAACACGCCATTATAAGCCATGGTAATTTCTCCAGGTTTTGCATTCTTTCCTCCCCCTATCATTGCTGGCATAGAGCATGAATGATTAGGTTCACGAAAGGGACGAGTTACTTTGAATATTTCATTACCAGTTTTTGTTATGCTGGAAATAATATTAACATCAATCATCTCCTGTTCGGTCAAATCAGGCAGCAATCCTATAAAGCGCTTAGCAAGCATTGATTTTCCAGTACCAGGAGGGCCAACAAGAAGCATATTATGCCCACCTGCTGCTGCAATTTCAGCTGCTCTTTTTGCAACAACTTGGCCTTTGATATCCTTCATATCGGGAACCAATCTTTTTTCTTTGGGTGCATCACTATAATTAAAAATTACTGGCTGAATTAATTGCTCACCCTTAAAGTGTCTGATAATATCAGTTAATTTCTCTATAGCTAGAATTGAAACATTCTTTACCCATGAAGCCTCTACTCCATTTTCCCTTGGGCAAATTACTCCTTTATTTGCCTTTTTTGCATTAATTGCTGTTGGCAGCACTCCTGAAACTGGAATAACTCTGCCATCAAGAGCCAGTTCACCCATGATTATATAAGACTGAACTTTTTCAACTGGTATCACATTCATTACAACAAGTAGTCCAATAGCGATAGCCAAGTCATAATGACTGCCTTCTTTCAGCAAATCCGCAGGGGAGAGATTAACTGTAATTCTTTTTGGAGGTAGTAGTAGATTGATTGAATTTAACGCTGCTCTGATGCGCTCTTTGGATTCCGCAACAGTTTTATCCGGCAATCCAACAATATTAAAGCTGGAATACCATTTGCCATATGAATTTGTGCATTGACATTTACTGTGCTAATTCCCTGAAGCGCAACGGTATTTATATTTGCAATCATAATATATTATATAAAATTGTTAATATAATATATTAAAGAAGTGATGAAGTAAAGGCTACAGCAATTAAAGATGGCTTAACTTAGCAAAAAAGTGCATAGTATCCTATCACTTTGCTGATTATAAAATGTTTATAAGGATAATAACTTTTCTTTTGCTATACTCAAGCGCGGTTTTCTGTGGTGATTGTAATTTTAATTTACCATACTGTGGGCTCAGTTGTAATCTGGATCTATCATATAGAAATTTAAGTAATATAAAAAAATTGTTGAACAACGACGATAAGTTTGTTGCGCTTACGTTTGATGATGGGCCTTCCAACAATAGAGTAAACGATATTATTAATGTTCTGGAAAGCTATGAAGCAAAAGCAACGTTTTTTGTGCTTGGTGAACGTATAAATAAAAAAACATATGAGATAGTAAAGAAAATCCATGAAGCAGGTCATGAGTTAGGCAATCACTCTTGGTCGCATAGGAAGTTGACATCACTTTCAAGTGAGGAACAATTGCAAGAATTGGAAAAGACAAATACAGCAATTAAAAATGCAATAAAACAAGATGTAAAATGGTTTCGCCCGCCATATGGATGTCATGACGATAATCTGATTGAAAATACTAATAAATTGGATATATATTCGATATTATGGACAGTTGATTCGCTAGATTGGCAAGGTGATAAACCAGAAGCTTTAGTTGAAAGAGTTGTAAGCAACGTACATAATGGAGCAGTTATACTGTTTCATGATCACAATAACAGATCAAACACAATTGAAGCTTTACCTCATATTATTAAAATACTAAAAAAATCGGGTTACAAGTTTGTTACCTTAAGTGAGTGGGAGGAAAGGGTTTGTAATACGGTAAAAGCCAGAAGTGTAACAATAAAAGAGGGGGAAAAAGTGCGTTTTGAAGGAATGTTATGTGGACAAAAAACAAAGTCTTTAACCGCAGAGCATTCATATTAGGTGGTATTCAGCTTACCATTTCCGCTATTTTTAGCTATAGGTTATATAATTTACAAATACGAAACAGACAAAAATACGAAACGCTGTCTAATAACAATAGGGTACGAATCACCGCTATTATGCCTCAGCGGGGCAAAATTTTAGATAGGAATAGCACTGAACTTGCGATAAACAAAATTTCGTATGTTGTTTTATTTGATGGGCAAAAAACTTCTGGTGAGGAGGTCGATTTGCAAACATTATCAGAAGTCGAGTCTAAAATAGCAAGATCGTCAAAAACAAAAGTAACTGCTCTTTATAAACGTTATTACCCGTTTGGTTCAATATGTTCTCATGTAATTGGATATACAAAAAGACAGCAAGGTATAAGCGAAGTAGGAATCAGCGGTATTGAATATACATATGATCATATATTGAAAGGCAAGCCAGGAAAATCTGAGCAGGAAATAAATTCTAAAAAACGCGTCATAAAAGAATTATCAAGCATACCACAACAAGATGGACAAGATGTACAGCTAACAATTGATATTAATCTGCAAGAGAAAATCGCAGAGGTATTTAAAGATCACCAGGGCTCCGCAGTGGTAATTGATGTAAATAATGGAGAAATTTTAGCATTATATAATTCACCTTCTTACGATAATAATCTTTTTGCTAGCAGACTATCAAATGAGACTTGGGAAAGCTTGAATACTCCTTCATTACCACTTGTGAATCGTGCATTGTCGTATCAAATTCCACCTGGTTCAATATTTAAAGTAATAGTTGCGCTTGCGGGTTTAAAAGACGGGATAATAACACCAGAAGAGAAATTCTCGTGTAAGGGCTATATGAAAATAGGTGAGCGGAAATTTCGTTGCCTGAAAAGCAAAGTCCATGGGTATGTATCTTTAAATGAGGCAATGGCATTATCATGCAACACTTACTTTTATAACATAGGAAAAAAAATAAGTGTAGACTCTCTGGTGGAAATGGCCAGAAAATTTGGTGTTGGCGGTGGGTCGCTGATTGGAACGTTTAAGGAAGAAGCTCCGGGATTGTTGCCCGATAGAGATTGGCGCGCACGAAAACTATATTCGCAGTGGTATTTAGGTGACACTATCAACCTAGTTATAGGACAAGGGTATTTGCTTACAACACCACTGCAGCTTGCAGTTCTTGCAGCGAGGATTGCAACAGGAAAAGAGGTAATTCCCCACATTGAAATGAGTAATACAGTGCAAAATTTCCCTGACATTGATGTAGATTATGAGCATTTTAGCATAATTCGAAAAGCTATGTTTGACGTGGTGAATTCTAACTATAGAAAAGGGCTAAGCGGCATACAAATTGCCGGCAAAACCGGTACACCAGAGATAAACTCTAAGGGTGAAAGTCATAAGTTATTTATCGCTTATGGTCCTTACTATAACCCGCGCTACGCAATCTCTGTGTTTATAGAACACGGCAAAGCCCCGCGCCAAGATGTTGCTATAGCTAATGAAACATTTCAATATATGCTTGAAAGATGATCCCTATGAGTATTAGACTTCTTGCATAACCATATAACGAACTTTTCTTGGGAATAGAAACGAAAAAACTTGCTTGACAAACTCCGCCAGCCCCCTTACCATGAAACTGAAGCTATTTATTTATCTTCGCAATCTGTGCAGGTTAATGACAAAAAACTTAGGGTACTTGGCGTCTCATGTTTAATTTTTCGCACTACGTGCATCGCATGTCTTTAAAAATTTTTAGGTTTTTACCTACATAAGCCGAAACGCGCTTACAAAGCGTTTAAGACAGCAAAAAACGTCAAATTGACAAGGGAGAATTTGAATGCTAGCTACTACGGGGTTTCTTTGCCTTTTTTCCTGCTTGGTAAATTTCTTAAACACTTGCGGTGTAGGTTAGTTGCAAGTTAAAAGCAGCTAAATCGCTCTTAATCAAGCGTTTTAGAATAAAAAAAACGCCGATATTTTAGTACATAGTGAATAGCCAACCACCAATGGGGTTCCTTTTGCCTCTTTTTTCACTTGGTAAATTTCTTAAATATTTATGGCTAAAGTAATTTAGGCCTACCGACAACCGTCATCCCGCTACTTGTTAGCGGGATCTATGCTAAGAGATACCGCGGAGGTATGAAGTAGAGTCAGCGTTAGCTATACTTTTATACTCACCAACTCAGTATCCAATCTGGATTCCAGTGGGCTTTGTTGCATAGCACCTTGTATTGGATAGATCAGGAAAAACTTATGTAGCCATTTTAAACTTAGGCACGCCTATTTCGATAAATTTATTCAGCAAATAACACTTGAGTAACAGTTCCTTCTCACGATTAATTTCAGATTTGTTCCGAAAATTAAACCCGAATGTTTGTTTCAGTCGCGAGAAAAAACTTTCTACATAAGAGCCTGTCTTCAAACTCAAGAATGAGCTAATTTGTGAAGCATAATAGTGATCATATTAAAAAAGATGTTATTTTTTGAAGTGAGAGGAGAATGCTCATAATCCTTACTCATACGTCTAAAATTGGGGGAATGTTCAAAAAAGTGTGTCAAACCGAAAAAAAAGTAATAAATTGATATAAAAAAATGGAGGTTTGACAATGAGTCAGAAAGTAGTAAACAGAACTAACGGATTGGTAGATTATAAAGAGTTGGAAACAAATATCCTGTCGTCTATACGAGAAGGAAGACCGTTGACAGGAAGGGAGGGAGCATTAACACCATTTATAAAAAAGCTGCTGGAGGCAAGTTTGGAAGGTGAAATAGAAAACCACTTATTAGCTGAAAGTGAAGAGAATAATCGAAGAAATGGGAGAAATGGAAAGACTTTACGGACAAGTGCCGGTTCATTTGAACTTTTGACGCCAAGGGATAGAGAAGGAAGTTTTGAGCCGCAAATAGTCAAAAAAAGGCAAACAAGCTTACATCCAGAGCTTGAAACGAAGATTTTGAGCACATTTGCCAGTGGTATGAGCTATAGAGATATAGCGTCACACGTTGAGGAAATTTATGATCACAAAATATCGGCGGCAGAGATATAAAGTATTACCGACAAATTACTGCCTATAATCAATGAATGGCGTAGTCGTCCACTGCAATCAGTATACCCGATAGTATTTATGGATGGGATGTTCTTTAAGGTCAAAGAGAATGGACATTGCGTAAGTAAATGTATGTACAATATATTGGGCATAGACCAAAATGGCAGAAAAGAAGTCCTGGGCTTTTATTTGGCTGAAAGTGAAGGAGCTAACTTTTGGTTGGGAGTGCTAAATGACCTCAAAGAAAGAGGAGTAGAAGATATTCTGATTGCATGTGTAGATGGGCTAAAAAGCTTTCCTGCAGCTATAAATAGTGCGTTTCCTAAAGCAGAAGTACAGCTATGTATAGTGCATCAGATAAGAAATTCACTAAAATATGTATCCAGCAAAGATGTGAAAGTTTTCATGAATGATTTGAAAAAAATATATCGTGCTACAAGTAAAGAAATTGCTGAAAATTACTTACTTGAGCTGGAAGAAAAATGGGGAGAAAAGTATCCTTTAGTTATAAAATCGTGGCAGAACAATTGGGAAAATTTATCTGGTTATTTCAAGTATTCTAGCCCAGTTAGAAGGCTAATTTACACCACAAATCCAATTGAGGGGCTGCACAGACAGATCAGAAAATTCACTAAAACCAAGGGCTCATTTACCAGCACAAATGCCTTGTATAAACAGGTATATTGTGCTATAAAGAAGGTAGAGCAAAAATGGACTATGGCTCTGCCTAATTGGGCTTTAACTATGTCTCAACTTGATATTTTCTTTCCAGATAGATTGAAAATTGAGTTGAACTAAAAATGCGGTTTGACACACTTTTTTGAACATTCCCTTAACAGGGGATCTATGGCGAGTGTGTTCAATTTCTAGTCTATTTTTTAGGTAACCAAAAACAGTCTCAATGATAGACCTTTTTCTCAGTAAAATCTTCTCATTTAACGAAATCAATGTATTTTTCATACCTTTTTTCACGTTGGTAACAAGTTTCAAACCTCGGTCAAACAGCTTCTGAAAAAGCTCTTTTGCAATATAACCTTTGTCACCAAACAAAAGACCGATTAATTTTTCCGTCAGATTTGGCACAGGTATCCTATCATCAACATTGCCTTTTGTTAGCGTAAGTGCATGAATTTCAACATTTTCATTGATTACCATATGTAATTTGAAACCAAAAAACCAGCCGTAAGTGCTCTTGCTTAATTTTGCAATTCCAGCAAAAACTTTGTTTTTGGATATTCTTTTTGCATGACAAACTGCAATGGGAGTTGTGTCTATATATGAAATTCCAGTGTTTTCTGACTGTCCACAAAGCCAATGCAACAACATTGCTAAATGCCACAAAACCCTAGGCTTTAGAGCAACAAACCTGGTATATGAAGGTAACTTTGGAAACTCTGATTTGTAGAGCAACGTTAGGTAATGTAGATAGAAAGTTTTACACGGAGATTGTTGATATAGCAGGATTATTGTCATGATTTCGGAGTGCTCAATTTCCGTTGTTCTTGTGGGGTTTTTACCATTTGGCAGTAGTTTATCTGCAAAATTTTTCTCTATATCTCTGCAAAAATCATCGACCAAACAAAACAGTTTTGTTATATCTTCCATGGGTAACCTCATCTATTTTTTTATCACTGCTGAGTTTACCCTGTTTTCTTGCCTTTTCTATTCTCCTTTAATCCAGAATTCACGTTATTGGTGTATAAGAAAGTGGTTCTACTGTATCTTGATCTTGTGTTCCTGGCATATTCTCCCCAAAATTAATTACTATGTTGCGTTAATTACGCTATAGTTATTAAGATATAGTAAATACCAGTTTATGGATAACTCTAGAAAAGCTTAATATAGGAATTGTCTATCAAAGATCCTTTCATTTAGTGAGTCATCTTTGTCAAAAAGCAGAGTGATTGTGTTCTCATGGTCTTTTTGTATTTTTATCTGTGATATATTATGAAACTCTTTGTAATCTGATACTACAAGCGCTGGACGGTTTTTTGTGTCGTTAATGTCAATTTGTACGATCGTATCATTTGAGATTAGTGCTCCATTCCAATGCCTTGGGTAATAGCTATTGATGGAGGTCAGTGCAAGTAAGTTTGAATTGAGTGGTAAAATTGGACCGCCGGCAGAGAAGTTATATGCAGTGCTGCCTGTAGGGGTGGACAATATTATTCCATCTCCTCTGAATTTTTCTACTTTTAGTTTATCATTAATAGTAATATTCATCTCTACTATTTGGTTTGCTTTCCTAAAAACATATACTTCGTTTACCGCTATATAGTGGTATTTCTTGCCACTTGTGTCTGTTGCTTCCATTTTTAGTAAAGTTAACTGAGTTGAAGTTGCGTGCTCTATATGATCAATTAAATCTTCACTGCGGCTAAAGCATTTATTCATCAAAAACCCAACATTGCCAGTGTTTACTCCGTATACGTGTGTGTTTTTGTTTTCTATAACGTAATTATGCAAGGTGCGTAGCATAAAGCCATCACCGCCAACAACTATCAATAGATCGATTTCGGACTTATTTTCTTCTGTTATATTGATAAAATTAAGTTTCTTTAATAGTTTAGATACTTCCTGCGATTTTAGTGACTCAGAAGCGATATAGCCTATATTTTTGTATTTATGCATGCTTCACTCTGAAAAAGAAGCGAAAAACTAGAAAATATCCCCATATTTATCGTTAAACTTAGCTAATTTGCTAGTTTTATTTGCTGACCCGCTTGTCAAACTTCCAGTCCATGCAGGGTGAGTGAGAGGATCCCTATCAAGTTTTATCTTATCACCTTCCTTTCCATAAGTGGAACGAGTTTCAAACTCTTGACCATCTGTCATGACTATAGTAACCTTATGATAATCAATTTCTGCCATTGTTGCTTATAAACTTTTAGTCAGTTAATATTCTAGTGAACTTAATTCACTAAGTCAATCATTATTCTAAGAGCCTGTCTTCAAACTCAAGAATGAGCTAATTTGTGAAGCATAATAGTGATCATATTAAAGAAGATGTTGTTTTTTGAAGTGAGAGGAGAATGCTCATAATCCTTACTCATACGTCTAAAATTGGAGAGCCAAGCAAAGGTTCTCTCAACAATCCAACGTTTGGGAATAACCTGAAATCCTGTATCAACTATTTTCTTGGTAATCGTCAATAAACATCCAGTTTCCAATAAGCAGAGGTTTTGCAATTTACCTGTGTATCCTTGATCAGCAAAAAACTTATGTAATGTTGGAGCTTTGCATTTGGCTTGAACAAAAAGATTTAGTGCACCATCACGATCCTGAATGCTTGCACTTTGTACTTCAGCAGCAATTACAAGACCTACAGTATCTACAACGATGTGGCGCTTTCTACCCTTTACTTTCTTGCCAGCATCATATCCTCTGGATCCCCTTTTTGAGTAGTTTTTACTGATTGGCTATCTATTATTCCCACTGATGGAGTTTCATTCTTACCAATTATCTCTCTTACTTTTTTAACTAGAAAATCATGAATCTCTTGCCATATTCCACTTTTTTTCAATCGCTAATTACAACTATACACTGTTTTCCATGGTGGAAAATCTTTAGGCAGTTGTCTCCATTGACATCCTGTCCTCATCACATAGCGAATTGCGTTAATAATTGTTCTAATACTATGTTTTCTTGGTCTGCCGGTCTTTTTAGGTTCAAAATATAGCTCTATTATCTTCCATTCTTTGTCACTTATATCGCTTGGGTACATTTAAAATATATCTTATAACACACTTCTTAACTCCTTTCTACTTAGTTTGAAGACAGGCTCTTAGATTTATGGGTAATAGTAAGGTTCTGCGAGAGGCTGGCGGGGAAGGTCCGCTGGTCTACTCTCCTACCAAGCAGAAAAAAAGACAAAGAATCCCCGAGTTAGCTAGTCCTTTACTATCTTTGTCGAGTATTGGCATTTTTTGATGTCTTGTAACGCTTTGTAAGCGCGTTCAGCTTATTTAGATAAAAATCTAGATGTAGATGAAGTTTTGTAAAGACATACAGTATCTATATACTGCAAAAAATTGAACATAAGACGCCGATACATTAAGTAATCCTTACCTTTTAATCTGCAGATTGGCGAAAGCAAATACAATAGCTTCACTGTCATGATAAGGGGGCTGGCGGAGTTTGTCAAGTGGTTTTTGTAGCTCTCATGGTTTTTGGATTCTAACGTCACACGCTGGGATGATACCAGTTGTTACTCAAACAACAGTTATGCAAGAGATCTGATTACATCTAAGCTAACAATGGACCACTAGATATATTACTAACTACGTTGACCTGATTCAATATTTTATTAGTGGGATTGAAATAATTTTCTATAAATTCCTTATATATAGCTGTTAATTTGTGTATATCGTTTACTAATACGCATTCGTTTATCTGATGTGCGGTTTTGTTGATTATACCAAATTCAATCACTGGGCAAACATCTTTGATAAACGCAGCGTCAGATGTGCCACCACTTGTGCTCAGCACAGCATCAATACTGGTAACTTTATTTATCGCATCAAGCATAATATCAGTATTTCTATCAGGAGTAGAGAGGAAAACGTCCCTGCTGCTATGCATAGAAAGTTTATAATCGTTAGTTACACTGGAGCATATTTCATCAATCAGCTTATATAAGCCGTCAAGTGTTTGTGTATCGTTATATCGAATGTTAAAACGTGTAGTTGCTGAACTAGGTATTAGATTGTTAGTATTATTTCCAACATCGATAGTAGTAACTTCGCAATGTGAAGGCTGAAAATATTTATTACCATGATCAAAAGTAGTATTTTTTACCTTACTCAATATCGATATTACCTTATATATTGGATTATCTGCTAGGTCTGGGTAGGCAACGTGTCCTTGTTTTCCATGGCAAATTAATTCAAATGTTACAGAACCTCTTCTGCCTATTTTTATGGTATCACCTAATTTCTCACTACTGGTTGGTTCGGCAACTACACAAAAATCTATCTTTTTTTGCTTACTTTTCATCCATTCCAAAACTGCCTTTGTTCCATATTCTTCCGTGCTTTCTTCAGCACTGGTAATCAATGCACTTATCGAACCATTAAATTGAAACTTTTCTGCAATTAAATTTGCCATAGCAGCAATAAATGCAGCTATTCCGCTTTTCATATCAGCTGCTCCTCTTCCATATAGCATTCCATCTCTAACTTCTGGATTAAATGGACCAAATGCCCAATCTTTTAACTGACCCGGTGGTACAACATCAACATGCCCAGCAAAGCACAAATTTGGTACTCCATTTATATATTTCGCATAAAGATTTTTAACTTTAGTTCCATCATCACCAAATTCTAAAATCTCACAGTCAAAGCCACTCTTCTTGAAGATTGTTGCTATATGCTCTATTGCCCCGCCGTCCCTTGGTGTTATACTCTCAAAAGAGATCAATTTCTTAGTTAGCTCTAAAGGGTCAATTTTCATGTCAATCTTAAAATACTTATATTGCTATATTGTAAACACTCTATGCACTATTTAAAACAAATATTACATCAAGCCGAACAAACTTTTCTAAGGGAAGTAATAACAGATTACCACCTTGCTGATGATATCTATAAAATATGCACACGACAAGGAAATGACATCTTTCTAGTTGCAGATGAAAATACAGCAAAACTTTTAAACAAAAACGTATTTAATAAAATTTCTCACTTAATTATCCCGAGCAATACCATTAGGCCTCTTGCAAAACCTCATATCATTTCGGATGCTCCCTACATTTTATCATCCCAGTCCTCCGAGACTGGGATCCAGGAAAAAAAATCAGCGTCACGCGCTGGAATGACACCAACCATGGGTACTAATCTTTCACTTGCCTCTCTTGAAACCATAAATCTAGTTAGAAACAAAGCAAAAGACAGTGACTTAATAGTTGCATTTGGTAGCGGCACCGTTAACGACATCTGCAAATATGCAAGCTACCTCGAGAAAAAAGATTATATATCGTTCCCAACAGCCGCTTCCATGAATGGATATACATCCGCAAATGCTTCAATATTAGTAAATGGATACAAAAAATCGTTCAAAGCACATCTTCCAAGAGCGATATATATAGATATAGACATACTTACCAATGCACCACTGCGCCTCACATTAAGCGGATTTGCAGATTTCATTTGCCGTTCGACAGTTCAGGCTGACTGGCTACTATCTCATTTGTTGCTTGGCACAGAATACAATGAATTACCTTTTACACTTGTTCGCGATTTGGAGCAAATTTTGCTAAGAGAGTATACGGCGCTTACTAAAAGAAGTAGAAAAGTGGTCCTATTACTTATGGAAGTTCTACTAATTTCAGGACTTGGAATGGTAATATCAAAAGGCAGCTATTCTGCAAGCCAAGGAGAGCATATGATAGCTCACGCAATGGAAATGGTAACAAGAGATCATTCCTCACTACATGGCGAAAAAATTGCTGTTACGACGATTACCATGGCTAATTTGCAGGAAAAGATATTATCAATACAAAACCCGATTATCAACCCGACCACTTTAGATGTAAAACATATAACTCAGTGCTTTGATAATATCGAATTTGTAAGAACTTTTGAACAGAAGCAAATTATGCAGCAAAAAATCCAAGAGATTATTTGTAAAGAATGGACTAATATTTCCAATTTAATTAAGCAAAATTTACTACCTGCAAAATACCTGCAAAAAATATTTGAAGATCTATCAATTCCGCACTTACCAGAGCACCTCAGTTGGAATAAAGAACAATATTGTAAAGTGGTCGATCTTGCGTTTGTAACAAGAGATAGATTCACCTTTCTTGACTTAGCTAATTGCATAGAAGAAAGTTAAGTTTTGTAGTGAAATTCTGTCATTTAAAGAGATCATAGGCCAAAAGCTAAACCCTTTTCACAATCTCTTATCCATTGTCCTCTAAACTGTACACCTATAGCTAACCGAAATAAGGTTTCCTCAAAGGAGTGTAAAAAGGTATAATACTGCTTTAATTAAGGTAGAATGATGGCAAAGCCATATAGTGAGGACCTGAGGGAACGAGTTTTAAAAGTGGTTGACGAGAAAAAAATGACTATGGAAGAAGTAAGCAAGATGTTCAAAATTGATAGAAAAACTATATACTGGTGGAGGAAAAGAAGAGAAGAAACAGGAAGTATAAAACCGTCTTCAGGCTACCAAAAGGGACATAGTCATAAAATTAAGTACTTAGATGGCTTTGTCAAATTTCTGGATGAAAACCGAGATATTACGGTTGAAAAAATAATTGAAAAATTTGGCAACATGTGCAAAGGCACAGTCTACAATTATCTTAAAAAAGTAAACTATACATATAAAAAAAACTTTTCTTTATCAGGAAAGGAATGAAGAGAAACGCAAGGAGTTCATAAAAAAAATAGAAGGAATAGAAAAAGAAAACTTGATATTCATAGATGACTCTGGAGTAGAAGACAACAGATTTTATGAATATGGGTGGTCTCAAAAAGGCAAGAGGTTATTTGCCGATAAACCAGGGTTTAAAAGAAAGAGGGTAAGCATAATAGGAGCACTAAATGAGGGAAAAGTTAAAGCTTCCTGGGTAATTGAGGGCTACTGCAACAGCGAGATTTTTGATGCTTATGTAGAAAATATACTTGTTCCTATATTAAAACCTGGACAGACTATTGTTCTCGATAATGCAAGCTTTCATAAATCTGCAAGAACGAAAAATTTGATAGAAAATGTTGGGTGTAAAATTTTGTTCTTGCCGCCATACTCACCGGATTTAAATCCGATTGAGAAGTTCTGGTTTGCCATTAAGCATGCCATAAGAAAAGTGCTGCCAAGCTTTTGGCCCAATATTAATTCGGCTATTGATTTTGTCTTTCAGCTCTCGGGGAAATCTTACTTCGGTTAGCTATAGATAGACCTGGCTAGTAAATAAAATGCCTCGTCTAATCCATGATTTTCAATTTCTTCATGTATTCCGACAAGATTTTTCAACACTTTCATCCTATCTTTATCCCAACAACTATGTTCACTTTTAGGGAGTAGAGCTCCGATATTAACTGATAACGCTTTTGCTATGGCATAGAGTTCGTGTGGATAAATGTCATCTACCCCTTGTTCTTGTCTCAGTATTTGCTGTTTTGGTACTCCAATTTTATTTGCCAAATTCTCCTGAGTATATTTTAGCTTTAACCTCCAGTATTTTATCTTTTGCCCTATTTTGTAATTTATAGAGTCAGTGTGCTTTTTGTCATCGCTATCGTTGGAGTCGCTCATATTACTTTCTTTATATAAACAAACATATGCTTTACCATAAGGTTTTATGATAGTATATTATTTTTTATAACTTTTTTTTCATATATTCATAAGATAGCTATCTATAGTAATAACTATATGAAATTTTTGTTGCGAGCTTTTATAAGATGCCTCTCTTTCTTAATGAGATTTAATATAATCCTTTCTAAATACCGTATAACCCACAGCTAAACAACCCTTGCTCGTCCACTAGAAGGAAAAGCGGCAAGGAGCGAACCAAAAGCGATGAGAAAGGATCCAAGCCAGATTATAGACATTCCAGGTTTATAGTGCACTTTAGCTGCAATTTTGCTCTTACTCTTATCAATCTCTCCAATTACAACATAAATATCAGAAAGCAAATTGTGGTAGATACTGCTTTCAACATTTTTCTGACCTTCCGCAAGGTAAAATCTATATTCAGGAGTTACTTCACCCAATACCTTGTTATTCAGCAAATTCCTGATATCCATTGTACCTCTCACTGCATGGAAATTTTTTTCTTTTATTAGCTCAATATTTTGCAAAGTAACTTTAAATTTATTGACTGTTATGCTATCCCCTATTTTTAAGTAATTTTCTTTTTTCTCCTGCCAACCAACTGAATAAGCTATACCAAGCACTAGAATTGCCACTCCAGCATGAGCAAGCATCATTGCATAGTAGGATTTGGAAACTCTTCTTGCTAATAAAATTGATTCGCTCTTAAATAAACGAATTCTTTTACTGTATGCTTCTAAAACAAAGATTAATAATGCTATGGAGATAGTAATTGATAGCACAATTATTAGCTCCATGTGAAAGATAAACGGCAAAATAGCTGCAGCACTGCAGAATGAAAATCTATATTCACGGAATATTGGCAATAGACTATTTCCCTGCCAACGGCAGTATTGCCCGATCATGGTGAGCACTAGAATAGCCAGTGCAATAGGATTAAATAAAGAATTGTAATATGGTGCTCCAACTGAAATTAATTCACCGGTTAAATACTCAAGCACTGTAGGGTATAAAGTGCCAACGAACACGATGAAAAAGGCAGTGATGAATAATAAATTGTTCATCAGCATCATCGTAAGGCGTGAAAAGAATCTTCTACCCTCTGTCACTTGAGTAGCAGATTTCTTTCTGGATTCCAATTTCGAGCACTGGAAAGATGTGCGATTTTTTCTCGTAAACACTACAAATATTACTAAGCTACTGACTGTAATTACACCAAGTAGAGCTAATATATATAGTCCATACCTTGAGTCATCTGCAAACGTGTGCACTGAGGTGAGTATTCCTGAGCGGACTAGAAATGTTCCAGTTACACTCAATATAAAAGTTGTAAGCATAAGTAAAATAGCGAAATTCCTTAAAGTATTGAAATTTCGTACAACGAGCAACAAATGTGTCAGCGCCACTGCAATTAGCCACGGCATCAAAGAAACGTTTTCCACTGGATCCCAAAACCAAAATCCACCCCACCCAAGTTCGCGATATGCCCACCAGCTACCCAAGCTGATGCCCAAAGTGAGCAGCGACCAAGAAATAAATACCCAAGGCCTGACAATTTTAGCCCAAACATTTCCTTCAGTATTTGCAATTAATCCAGCTATAGAGAGCGAAAAAGGAACGCTAAATCCAAGGTACCCCAAATATAATATCGGTGGATGAATAGCAAGGCCTATATCTTGCAATATCGGATTAAAACCCAATCCATCTTTTTCAACGCTTGGCATTTTAGTGAAGGGGCTGGATTCAAGTAAAGTGAACAGTAAAAAACAAAAGCAAATCAAGCCTTGGGTGATCAAGGATACTTTCTTCAATTTACTGTCGTTATCAGTAAAAATACCCATCAGAAATAGGTAAAAGGTAAGCACTAATGTCCAAAGCAACATAGACCCTTCTTTATTTCCCCAAACTCCACAAATCTTATAGATCAAAGGTTTTGTTGTGTGTGAGTGGTAATATACGTTTTCGAGTGAGAAATCATTTGTAATGTGGCAGTAGATCAAAATAGCCATTGATGTTGATACACAAAAAAATATGGCAGTGGTAATAAACCGACAAGAACTAAGCGGTAAAAACAAATATATCAAAGACAATAAGCAGGCTGCCAATAGCAATATATTCCCAAGTTCAGGCATAAAAAATTATAGTTTTTATATAAACAATATTACTGATGACAAGTTAGAAGTTAAAGTGTTAATTGACGCTTGCTATTGATGCTAGCATAATGCCCCCGTAGTTAGCTGTGCTAGTAATGCTGGCATTAATTAAAAATTAAATATTAAATCTTTATACTTTTATAGATAGCGTTAATATTGAGGTAACATTGTGGGTACAACTAAGATTAGTAAATTTCCATTCAATATAAAAGGTAAAGTGGCAAAACAACATGCCGAACCAATAGTTGAAAAAAATCTCTATACTATTTTAGGATTCAAAAGTAGAGAAGATTTTGAAAATAAGACAAGTAAGCTTGTTAATAAAAAAGTTTGGCAATCATTTGTTGACTGCTTTGCAAAAGAAATAGATTATGCAGCAACTGAAAAAGTTGTAAAAAACATCGTTTGTAACATTGCAAAGAGTAATCAAGGTAATGCTTTTACCAAAACTGAACATCTGATATTAAATGAAAAGCAAGATAATAAAAAGAGAGAAAAAGCGATTAGAAAAACTATTAGTATTTTGAGAAAAATCAATCCAGAAAAAGCCTTTAATGAACTTTCAGTAATAAAAAAACAAGCTGAAGATTTTTTACAAACCGATTTTTATAAAGCTCAGAGTAAACCACTTCAAGGATTTGCTCCATCTGGTGGACAGCTCTTTGCGGAAGTTCTAAAATATATAGAAACACTAGAAAAATTAGCTGAAGTTAAAAAGGAAGAGCTAGTTAAAGATTTCTTGTTAAATCATGTTAGTTCATTGAATAAAAAGTATCCTAAATCACAAGGCAAAAGGGAAGATGCTATAACAATACTATCAAGTGATGAGTTGAAGAATTTTTACAATAAAGGTGTAGAAGAAGGAATATTACAACCAATGGTATCTTACAAAGAATGCAGAAACCTGTATGACAAAATGAACCAAATGAAAAATGAATCCAAAAGTATAATTAAAAGAGAAGAACGGGAAGAAAATTTGAAGAAAATAGATAAGTCGATAGTCAGCACAATTAATGACATAAAAAACCATAGAGAAGCAATCCTTAACTGTAAAGACTTTCAAAGTTCTTACATAAAAGAGAAAAAAGAACATCCATTTAGAGGTAACGCATGTCAAAAAATGATTGATATATATCAAGAGAGAATTGCTGGATATCAGGAGAAAATTTGTCAAAACTTAAGCCAAATAAAAGCGATATTAAAAAGTGCGCCGCAAGAAATGGATGATGTGGAAGAATTAGAGGAAATAATCGATAGTATGCATGAAGCGAAGCAGTGTGATGAAAATTTTGACTCAGCTTTGATTTGTTTATCGAACATACAGAATGAGCTAGATATTCAACTGGAAAATCCTTCAACAGAGCTAAGAGTTTTTCATATTAACGTTAAAACTGAAGTAACTCGGTTATAAGAGCCAAATTTTTGGGACAATTTTAATTCAAGACAGCTCTCGCAACTTTAGTCTGCGTTTTTATTTGGTTGTGTTTTGTTAAAAAAACTTTAGATTTATTGCATAATCGATACTCAAATATAATGACTCAAACTTGGAATTTGTTGCAAACAGGGCAAAAGGAAGGCTATAAAATTGCGTATACTAATGCTCGTATTATCGACCCGGAAACTAAACTTGATATAAAAGGTTCATTATTGACTGAAGGGGATAAAATTATTGACTTTGGTGAATCATTATTTTCAACAAGTGGGGTCGATGAAACAATAGACTGTAAAGGGCTTGTTCTAATGCCAGGCCTTATTGACATTCACGTACATTTTCGTGAACCAGGCCAAGAACATAAAGAAACTATATATACAGGCAGCAAATCTGCAGCTGCGGGAGGCGTTACAACTGTAGTTTGTCAGCCGAACACTGTTCCAGCAATTGATAGCGTTGTTTTGGCTAAATATTTGAAATATAGAGCACTTGAAACTTCGCATGTAAACGTTGAATTTTACGCTAAAATCACCACTTCGGAAGAAAAGTTGACTGAAATGGCACTTTTAAAGGAAGCAGGTGCGGTTGGGTTCACTGATGATGGCATGCCAGTTATGAACCCAATGATTATGAGACAGGCGCTGCTTTATTCAAGTATGCTGGGTGTTCCTATTGCTCAACATGCAGAAGATTTAAATTTATCAGCAGGTGGTGCAATCAACGAAGGTAAAATTTCTGAAGAATTGGGAGTCAAGGGAATCTTGAGTGCGTCAGAATCGGTTATAGTAAGTCGCGATATACTGCTCATGAAAGATATGGAAAATGTGCACTACCATATTTTACATGTCTCTTCAAAAGATTCACTTGATGCTATTAAACGTGCAAAAGATTTGGGATTAAATGTTACGTGCGAAGTAACCCCTCATCACTTCACTTTGACTGAAAATATAGTAAAACAACATGGAGCAATTGCAAAAATGAACCCGCCGCTTCGCACTGAAGAAGATCGTTTAGCTATGATTGAAGGTTTAAAGACAGGTGTGATTGATTGCATTGCAACTGATCACGCTCCGCATGATCGTAATTCTAAAGATCTTCCACTTGAAAATGCTGCATTTGGTATTGTTGGCCTTGAAACAATGCTGCCCCTTTCACTTGAACTTTACCACAGTGGGCAAATGGGTCTACTTGATGTGCTTGCAAAATTGACATATAAGCCTGCAGATATAATACACGTATCACGTGGTCGTATACAAAAAAACCTTGCTGCAGATTTAATTTTAGTTGACCTCAATCATGAATGGGAAATTAAAACTGACAACTTTGCTAGTAAATCAAAGAATTCCCCTTTCGATGGGCGCAAAGTAAAAGGGCACGTGGTACGTACTGTTGTGTCTGGCAAAACTATATACTCACAGAAAAGTTAGTTATCATACTTTATCTATTCCAATTTGTTATCACCAGAATGGGCTAAGTGCACCTAAATTTAAATTAAGAAATATTAGCCAATTCCACTGTTTCCGAATGAATGCATCCTCTTACTTTTTCAACTATAGGCTGTATAATATAGTTATTTACTTTCTTAGCTGTAAACTTTATACATTCCCCTGCAATACCTGCTAAAAGTGGTGTACTAATTCCTACTATTATACCTATTCCAGTTGCTGACAACCCACCAAGGGAAACAGTATTCACAGATGCAGCAAGACCAACTCCAATTGCTATGCCAGAAATATATGATAAGTTCCATAACTCAAGTAGCTCTTCGTGGCCTGCCTGATATAACGTATAAAGTGACCAAAAAATTAATGTAGAGGATAATGCTGCAGAAGCGATAATGGCACTGCCTAAAACAATGGGCAAAAAAGCTGTAAAACCTAGCGCAGAACCAATAAGACCTGTAATATACCCTATTGTACCACCTGCTACCAATGTTGCTCCCGCAACCAATGTTATTATCTCAAGTGTTTCTATACTCATGATTCTCCTTGGAATGTTTCATAATAAAGTATAGCCTATTTTCTCATTATTTGTTAAGTTATTTTGTCTATCAATCTGATTCCAAAACAGCAAAATTGTTGTATAATGTTACTTTGAAGTTTTATTTTCAATGCACAAGTTTGCAATACTCTTTTCTATACTGTTTGCAATAGTTGCTTACTACTTAAACAGCGAGATTATATTTGAAATAGCAAAGCTGTTTAGTGACATATTTGTTAGTTTGTTGAAATTAATAAGTTTACCTTTAGTTTTTCTATCAATAGTTTCCACAATTTCAGGACTTAAAGACTCAATCGAAATTAAAACCTTAGTTAAGAAAACACTATTTTATACGCTGCTTACAACTATTATAGCTGCGTTTGTTGCATTATTGTTTTACCTGCTAATAGACCCAGTGAAAAAAAATTTTATATGTAACACGATAGGAAGTTTGGATAATAACAATTACAGTTACTTTTCATACTTAAAATCACTCATTCCTTCGAATTTTGTGCAAGTTTTTCTTGAAAATAACGTTATTGGTAGCATATTGATCGCTTTTTTGATGGGTGGAGCTATTGTTTCACTTTCAAAAGAAAAGCAGGACATATTACATCAAATATTCTCTGCACTTTTCGATACGTTACTTAAAATTGCTCAGGGGTTACTAAAGCTTGTTCCACTTGCTGTGTGGTCTTTTATTACATGTTTTTTGCACGAATTAAAAGGTGGTAGCGAGTTCTACAGTCTTTTATGGTATTTTGTTTGCATAATGTCTGCAAATTTTGTGCAGGCATTTCTGATTTTACCGCTACTTATGTGGTATAAAGGCATATCACCAATTCAAACGCTGAAAGGGGTTATGCCGGCACTCACACTTGCGTTTTTTTCTAAATCATCCAGTGCAACATTGCCAACAACTATAGACTGTGTGCAAAATCAGCTAAAGGTGCCAAAGAAATTGTCGTCCTTTATTTTACCAATATGCACAACAATTAATATGAATGCATGTGCTGCATTTATACTAATCACTGTAATGTTTGTTGCAGAGATGAATGGATGCGCATTTTCCTTAAGCGAAATGTTTATATGGATTTTTTTAGCAACTAGTGCAGCAATTGGTAACGCTGGAGTGCCGATGGGGTGCTATTTTATGGCAACCAGTTATCTCATGTCGATGAATGTTCCTCTGCATATTATGGGACTGATTTTGCCTATTTATACAATCATCGATATGTTTGAAACTGCAATAAACGTGTGGTCTGATATTTGTATCACTCAGATAATTAATAAAGAATGTGATAGTGAAATTTAAAAAATGATATTAGACGAAAACAACCTAATAATAAAAGAATTTAAAGAAGCAGAAGCAATTTTGCATGGGCATTTTGTTTTATCATCCGGACTGCATAGTGACACATACATACAGTGTGCGAAGATTTTTGAAAATCCAAGCAGAGCCATGAAAGTTTGCGCATTATTAGCAGATAAAATAAAAAAAGAATTAAATAGCTCCATAGATTTAATATTATCTCCTGCAATTGGCGGAATAGTTGTAGGTTATGAGATTGGCAGGCAGCTTGGAATAAAGACAATGTTTTGCGAGCGCGTTAATGGCAAGTTTGAATTACGCCGTGGATTTAAGATCAAAAAGGGTGAGAAAATATTACTTATCGAGGATGTGATAACCACAGGCAAATCTTCACTTGAAGCAGTGAAATGTGCAGAAGGGGAGGGAGGTAAAGTCATTGCTGAAGCTTCTCTAATAAAGAGGAATAGTGAAACGAAACTGCCTTTTCCTGTCATATCTTTGATTGAACTGAACATCAAAAACTACAGCGAGGAAGAACTTCCAAGTGAATTAAAACAACTACCCATAGCAAAACCTGGGAGTAGAGAATATTTAACAAAGTAATCCCATAATATCTTGGAAACACAGCATTTATACACAGCTTTAGTTATTTACTCCAAGTGTATTTTATGTATACTTATTACTAAATTAATTTTGAAATGATAGAAAATGAACGAATTTAAATCGATCCGTAATATAGCAATAATCGCACACGTTGACCACGGTAAAACTACTTTACTTGATAACATGTTAAAACAAAGTGGCACGTTTCGTGAGAATCAAGAAGTTCAAGAACGAGTGATGGATAGTGGCGACCAAGAACGTGAACGTGGGATTACAATACTTGCAAAATGCACGTCAATAATGTGGGGCGATGAAAAGATCAATATTATTGATACGCCAGGGCACGCGGACTTTGGTGGAGAAGTAGAAAGGGTATTGTGCATGGCAGATGGCGTGTTGCTGCTGGTTGACGCTGCAGAAGGTCCCATGCCACAAACTAAATTTGTGTTGTCAAAAGCACTAAAAGCAAATTTGAAGCCAATTGTGATAATCAATAAGGTCGACCGACCAGACAGCAGAATTGATGAAGTATTAAATGAAGTATATGAGTTATTTTTTAACCTTGATGCAACCAACGAGCAGCTAGATTTTCCAGTGTTGTATGCTTCAGGTAGAAATGGTTGGTGTGCTAAGGAGCTTTCTGATGAAAGAAAAGATTTAAGCCCATTATTTTCAACGGTTATAGATTATATAAAACCTTCTGTTTATGATCAAAATGCCCCTTTTGCTATGTTGGTCACTCTACTTGAGTCTGATAAGTTTCTTGGCAGAATATTGACAGGAAAGGTTTATCAGGGCGTTGCAAAAGTCAATTCAGATCTTAAGGTACTTGATCTGGACGGTAAAGTAATTGAACGAGGGAGATTAACTAAGTTGCTCTCATTTTCTGGCTTGAAACGTATTTCGGTAGAGCAAGCTGTAGCAGGTGACATAATTGCCATTGCAGGACTTGAGAAAGCTTCAGTTTCAGACACTATAGCAGCACCAGAAGTTACAACTGCAGTCAGCTCAACTCCAGTTGATCCGCCAACAATGGCAATTACTATAAGCGTTAATGACTCACCTTTTGCTGGGCAAGAGGGAACAAAACTTACCTCAACTGTTATAAAAGATCGTTTATATGCAGAAGCAGAAACAAACGTTGCAATTACTGTAACTTTGGCACCAAGTGGCGAAGCATTTGAAGTGGGTGGACGTGGTGAGTTGCAGCTTGGAGTGCTGATTGAAAATATGAGAAGAGAAGGTTTTGAGCTTTCTGTTTCACGCCCTCGCGTGCTATTTAAGGAAGAAGATGGCAAAAAACTTGAACCTATAGAGGAAGTAGTAATTGATGTAGATGATGAATATAGTGGAATCATCATGGAAAAACTCAGCTTCCGAAAAGGTGAAGTGACTGACATGAGACCTTCTGGCAATGGTAGGACAAGATTAACGTTTTTAGTGCCATCAAGAGGATTAATTGGTTATCAAGGAGAGTTTTTAACTGATTCTCGGGGCACAGGCATAATTAACCGTTTATTTCATAGTTATGCTCCACATAAAGGTCCAATTTCTGGAAGGCGCAATGGAGTTTTAATTTCTACAGATAAGGGTGAGGCTGTGGCGTATGCAATTTTCAATTTGCAAGACAGGGGAATTATGTTTATCAAGCCACAGGATAAGGTATATTGTGGCATGGTTGTCGGCCAGCATAGCCGTGACAATGATTTGGAGATAAACGTGCTAAAAGGTAAGCAATTAACAAACGTAAGAGCTTCAGGTAGTGATGAAGCCATAAAACTCACCCCTCCAAAGATAATGACACTGGAGGATATGATAGCGTATATAGATGATGATGAATTGGTGGAAGTAACTCCAAAATCTATACGTTTACGCAAGAAATTCCTTGATCCAAATGAACGTAAGCGTGCAGGAAGGGCAAAGAACAAGGAGTAGAGGTTTCTTTTTGCAGGTAATTTTCGTAACAGATTCCAGTTCGTACTGTACGAACATTTGCTTTTGTTAAGCACAACAAATGGGTCAGCGCATGACGCACAATTGTACAAACATTGTAGCCGTTATTCAAGTAGCCCGCAGAAACGAAAAACTTCCTTGACAAACTCCGCCAGCCCCCTTATCATAAAGATGAAGCTATTTATTTATCTTCTCTGTACAGATTAAATGACAAAAAAACTCAACGTATTTGGCGTCTCATGTTTAATTTTTTGCACTATGTGCACCTTATGTCTTTATCAAATTTCTAGGTTTTTACCTATACAAGCTGAAATACGCTTATAAAGCATTTTAAACATTAAAAAACGCCAACTTAAAAAATGGATAGTGAATAATTAGCTACCCTAGGGTTTCTTTTGCCTTTTTTTCTGTTTAGTAAATTTCTTAAACATTTATGACTAAAGGTTAGTTGCATTAAAAAGCAGCTAAATCGCGGTTATTAAGCGTTTAGAATAAAAAAACGCCATACTTGAAAGTATAATGTAAGTAATTAGCCAACCACGGGGCTTCTTTTGCCTTTTTTTCCGCTTGGTAAATTTCTTAATGTTTGTAGCTAAAGCAATTTAAGAGACCGAAAATGGTTTCATTCCAGCGCGTGACGCTGAAATCTAGTCTTTATTATGCAGCCACTTATTTAAAGTTAAGTTTTCTGGATCCAAGTAGTCAAGCTACTCGGATGACAGGAGAAGGGGCTAATTGGATGACAAGAAAGAGGCTACTTTCATGATACTGTCATAAAGTGAACCAGTGTCAAGCTACTTGGCTTGTGTTCTAGACAAAACCTGCTATAACATTTAACATACTGTTTCCGAAACAAATGTTCCGCACTGGGATCTGCTATGTAAGAGGTCTAATGATCAACGAAGAAATTGTAAGGGAGAACTTAAAAAAAGTCATAGAGCAAAAAAGCGGTAAAGATGTGATCGCTCTTGGCATAATATCCTCAATCATTATTAAAGGCGGGGACATTGGTTTTGCGCTTGAAGTTGCCGGTAACACGCAAGCAAACGAAGAATTAAGAAGAAATTGTGAGCAAGCTGTTAAAGCTATACCGGGGGTGACAAAAGTGATCGTGGTTGCTACTTGTCAAAAACAAACTGGGCAACAAAAAGCTAAATTACATATCGAAGGAGTGAAAAATATAATCGTTGTGGCCTCTGGTAAAGGCGGTGTGGGCAAGTCCACAGTTGCGCTAAATCTTGCTCTCTCATTAGCAAAGTTGAAACATAAAGTTGCGCTGGTTGATGCAGATATATATGGTCCTTCAATTCCTAAAATGCTTAGCACTGAAAAATTAAAGCCAGAAATACAGGGTGGAAAAGCAATACCTATAGAAAGGTATGGACTGCATACTATTTCAATCGGCTATTTTGTTGACAAGGATCGTGCAGCAATATGGCGCGGACCTATGATCACAAAAGCACTTTATAATCTGCTCATGGGAACAAAATGGTCCGATATAGAGTATTTGATAGTTGATACACCACCTGGAACTGGCGATGTGCATTTAAGTCTTATGGAAAATTTTAACTTAACCGGGGCGATAATAGTTTCAACTCCACAGGAGCTCTCTTTAATCGATGCTCGCAAAATTTATGATATGCTTAAAAAGCTCAGCGTACCGGTTATTGGAATTGTGGAAAATATGAGTTATTTCATTCAAAATGACTCAGAAATATACATATTTGGAAAAGACGGCGCAAAAAAAATGTCTGAGGAGCTGAGCATCAAACTATTAGGCAGGATTCCTCTGGATCCACAAATATGTCATGCTTCTGATTGTGGAAATCCTTTAATGCTAAGTGAAGATTTGGCAGAGATTTATGAAGACATCGCTAAAGATGTTAGGTCTTTGTCTATAAAGTTTGTTTAAACTATTTTCAAAATAGATAAAATATAATTTTACAATTAGCGTGAATAAAATGAATTATGATGTAATCATTTCAGGTGGTGGGTTACTTGGTCTTATTACTGCAATTGACCTCAGTTGTGACTCTGTGTCTGTAGCTGTGATTGAAAAAAATAGTCTACCACGTGTAGTAGATGACAACCGAGCATTTGCTATTTCTCAAGGCTCGAAAAAAATATTGGAAAAATTAGGGATTTGGCAGTTTATAGAAAGCGAAGCTGAGCCAATACTTGATATATGCATATTAGATGCGGTTACTGTGCATTACAATCATAAAATGGTTGGTGAAGAACCAATGGGTTATGTTATTAACAATGCTGCTATATGGAATGCAATCAACAATAATTTTCTGAATAAACTAAATATATACTCTCCACATTCCTATAAAACAATTGCTTTTGATTCAGGATATGTGGAAGTTATTCTTGATAATAACCAGGAATTAATATCATCGCTACTTATCTGCGCTGAAGGCAAAAACTCTAAACTACCAGAGTTATTTTCTATACCGACAGTGAAATTTAATTATAAACAAAGTAGCATAGTATTTAATGTAAAGCATGAACTGCATCACCAAAACTTAGCTGTAGAGCGTTTTTTTCCTGGCGGTCCATTCGCAATTCTACCGATGAAGGGTGGCTATACTTCTTCGATAGTTTGGACAGAAAAATCTGGAATTTCAAAAATGCTAATGGATCTGTCTGAAGAAGAATTTATTATAGAGCTCAAAAAAAGATTTGGTTCTTATTTAGGAGAGATAAAATTAGAGGGTGAAAGAAAACTTTATCCTTTAAGTTTTGTTTTCGCAAAAAAGTTATATAAGGGTAGAGTTTTGCTTATCGGCGATGCAGCACATTCAATTCATCCAGTTGCAGGTCAAGGGCTTAATCTTGGAATTAGAGATGTAGAAAGTGTTATAAAGCACATAGTTGCTGCAAAAGCATCTGGTATTGATGTTGGCAGTAGTTATTTATTAAAGAAAATTTCACGCAACAGATACTTTGATAATTTTACAATGGCGCTTGCAACTGATGGATTAAATAAGATGTTCTCCAACAAAATATTCTGCGCTAAAGCACTAAGAAATCTTGGCTTGATTGCAGTTGAAAATTCAAATTTTCTCAAAAAAAGCTTCATTCGGCATGCTATGGGATTTATATAAACTACTATTTTATAGCTAATGCAAGTCAGTACGTCATACCGCCGCGGTATCTCTAGATCCCGCTAACAACTTACTATTACCCACAAGTATAGAATGAATGAGCAAGTCTCCATCCTTCTGCTAAATCAAAGAGACGTTTCCATCCCTTCCACAAAGCTATAGGACCTGGTTCTAAGTCATTTTTGCGAGCTAAAAACCCTCGTAACGCGAATTCTGGATTAAGGAAGGAAGAAAGTATAGGGAATAGAAGGCTTTGTGGATTTGATGGAATAGGAAATGAGAGTAGAAAAGATATGAACCAAAAAATTAACAGGGGATCTATGGCGAGTGTGTTCAATTTCTAGTCTATTTTTTAGGTAACCAAAAACAGTCTCAATGATAGACCTTTTTCTCAGTAAAATCTTCTCATTTAACGAAATCAATGTATTTTTCATACCTTTTTTCACCTTGGTAACAAGTTTCAAACCTCGGTCAAACAGCTTCTGAAAAAGCTCTTTTGCAATATAACCTTTGTCACCAAACAAAAGACCGATTAATTTTTCCGTCAGATTTGGCACAGGTATCCTATCATCAACATTGCCTTTTGTTAGCGTAAGTGCATGAATTTCAACATTTTCATTGATTACCATATGTAATTTGAAACCAAAAAACCAGCCGTAAGTGCTCTTGCTTAATTTTGCAATTCCAGCAAAAACTTTGTTTTTGGATATTCTTTTTGCATGACAAACTGCAATGGGAGTTGTGTCTATATATGAAATTCCAGTGTTTTCTGACTGTCCACAAAGCCAATGCAACAACATTGCTAAATGCCACAAAACCCTAGGCTTTAGAGCAACAAACCTGGTATATGAAGGTAACTTTGGAAACTCTGATTTGTAGAGCAACGTTAGGTAATGTAGATAGAAAGTTTTACACGGAGATTGTTGATATAGCAGGATTATTGTCATGATTTCGGAGTGCTCAATTTCCGTTGTTCTTGTGGGGTTTTTACCATTTGGCAGTAGTTTATCTGCAAAATTTTTCTCTATATCTCTGCAAAAATCATCGACCAAACAAAACAGTTTTGTTATATCTTCCATGGGTAACCTCATCTATTTTTTTATCACTGCTGAGTTTACCCTGTTTTCTTGCCTTTTCTATTCTCCTTTAATCCATAATTCACGTTTGAAGGTGATATCAAAGGATGCTTTGACAACATTAATCATGAATGGCTTATGAAGCATATTCCTATGGAGAAGAAAATTCTGCATAGTTGGTTAAAAGCTGGCTTCCTAGAATCGAAAACTCTGTACCCCACAACTGCAGATACCCCGCAAGGTGGTATCATTTCTCCAATACTAGCCAATTTAGCCTTAAACGGACTTGAAAAGTCATTGGAAAGTAGATTTGGTAAACTCGGCAGTAGAAGAAGAAACAAAATCAGAAGTGGAGTGAACGTAATCAGATACGCAGACGACTTTATTATTTCAGGTTTCACACATGAAGTACTGGAAAAGGAAGTTAAGCCTTTAGTATCATCTTTTCTTCACGAGCGAGGTTTAATTCTGTCAGAAGAGAAGACAAAGATTACATCTATCACAACAGGGTTTGACTTTCTTGGTTGTAATGTACGTAGATATAATAAGAAGTTAATTATTAAACCTTCGAAAGAAAGTATTAAAAGACTTCTTAATAAAGCACGTACATTGATAAAAGCAAATATAGCGAACACTCAGGCTATAGTAATTAAGTCACTCAACTCTCTACTGAGAGGATGGGGAAATTACTATCACCATGTGTGTGCTAAAAAAGCGTTTAGAAAGATCGACAATGAAATTTGGCATAGTTTATGGAAATGGGCAAAGAAAAGACATCCTCGTAAAGGATTACGTTGGATAAAGAATCGTTACTTCAAAGTAATGGGTCAACGCCAATGGGTTTTTGCTGCACCCATATGCAAGAACAAACCAAAAGAGATACGGTATTTAAGACTGCTTAAGCTGATTGATATATCTATCAGACGACATGTTAAAATCAGAGCGGATGCAAATCCCCTTGACTTAAAATGGAAAAAGTATTTTGATGAGAGAGTGAAACGAACAAGAATGTTAGCAAGCTCCTTTTCAAGAGAAGGTTCTCTACTGTTAGTGTCACCACTAAAGTTGATGTATTCTGAGGATTTATGAAAGACAAGCCGGTTCTAGAAAAGAAGAACTTAGATAAGGGGCTCAAGCGTAGTGTGGGGAAACCTGCATGCTGCGTTTCTAAGCTTACTATTACCCATAAATCTAAAAGGAGAAAAAGCTGCTATCTTACTAATTCAACTTTCTATTATAAATAGATCTATGGTCTAAAAATGGAATATATGATGAAAAGAACTATAAATACCTCAACTGGCGAATGGGCAGAAAGTGAATTTGGAATTGTTAATTTTGGTGATATAAGATTAAGTAAAAGGCTTCTAAAAATAGTTAATAGTTTTGCTGAATCGCCTGAGTGTTCAATAAATCAAGCTTGTGAAGATTGGCATCAAAGTAAAGCAGCTTATAGATTTTTCCAAAAAGATGCCATTTCTGAAAGAAAGATATTAGACAGTCATATAATTAAAAATATTGAAAGAGCTAAAGAATACTCAACTATCTTAGCTATCCAGGACACGAGTTATATTTCATATAAAAATCATAAAAAGACCGAAGGATTAGGGATTATAGCAGCAAGATTAACATCTAAAACAACTAATTTTAAAACCCATGGATTAGTGATGCATACAACGTTTGCAGTTACAACAGAAGGACTACCTATAGGATTATTGGATCAAAAAATTAGTACTAGACCTCCCTTAGCTGAAGACCTAAAGGAGTTGAAAAGAAGAAGCCATAATACTGCTCTTCCCATAGAAGAGAAAGAAAGCATACGGTGGATAGCATCACTTAAAGACTCTACTAAACATCCTGGATTAAAGGATGTTAAGGTAGTTACCGTTTGTGATAGAGAAGCAGATATTTATGATTTATTTGAAGTTGCTTCCACTAATCAATCTCTTTTTGTAGTAAGAGGAAATCAAAACAGAACAGTAAACAAGAAGTCGACTTATTCTGAAAAAGGTGGTGAAAGATTGTGGGATTTGATGAATCGCATGTCTTGCCAAGGAGAAATACAAGTGAGTATTCCTGCTTGCGATAACAAACCTCAAAGAACAACAGTTTTAGAAGTAAAGTTTAGTAACTTTGTGATGAATGCATCAAAAAACAACGCTAGACGTAAAACGCAAAAACTTCCTAATTTAAATTTAAATGCTGTCTATGTTATAGAAAAATATCCCCCATTTGGCGAAGAGCCCATGAACTGGATTTTGTTAACAAATATAAATATTAATAATTTTGAAGAAGCAGTAGAAAAAATACAATGGTATTGCTTAAGATGGAGAATAGAGGTTTTTCATAAAATTTTGAAATCCGGTCTTAAAGTTGAAGAATGTAGGCTCCAAACAGCAGATAGATTGATCCGCTTTCTTACAATTATGAGTATAATTGCATGGAGAATATTTTTTATCACATTGGTAGCTAGAACAAATCCGAATCTTTCTTGCACTGTCATACTGACTGATGACGAATGGAAGGTTTTATATACCAAAATGCTTAAGACAAAAAACTATCCTGAGACTCCACCACCTATAAGAGAAATTGTGAGGTGGGTGGCCAAGTTAGGAGGGTTTTTAGCTCGCAAAAATGACTTAGAACCAGGCCCTATAGCTTTGTGGAAGGGATGGAAACGTCTCTTTGATTTAGCAGAAGGATGGAGACTTGCTCATTCATTCTATACTTGTGGGTAATAGTAAGTCGTAGAACTGTGCATGAACCTCTCGACTCACACAGCTCCCATTATTCAGCCATCAGTCATATATTTGATGGCCTCGTTTTATTTGTCAGTTCCTCCCATTTCTGGTTGCCCAACTAATAAAACTGAATAACTCAGCCCCTTCGCTCCATTTCCATTACAGAAATTTCTTCACTACTACGCGCCCCTGTTTTTCGCATCGGTACTCTCATCCTTGAAGTTTAGCTTCTTGGATTTCTCCCTTGTCATCGAAACGACAGGTTCCCGTAGTTCCACACAATAGCCCAAAATAGATTCACGCCACCTTTATGCCGGACGCCACCTACCCAGTAAACAAGTTTCCGATAGGTTTATCCCAAGTTAGAAATTACCCCCTGGTTTTGACGTCACCTTTGATGTTTCGACACTTCATCAGTGGTTCACTTGCGTTCGTCTCTCTATTTAACACATGACACATAATTGTGCCTTTTCCGTAACTCTCACTACCTTGACTCTTTATCAAAGCAGCTTACGGTTGTTTAAAGCCTGCTCTTGTAAACCGGCTTTGAGGGGCTCACCCTCATCTATTATGTAGCTTTTGCACTTAGTTTGCTCTTTGTCTGAGCATCCTTTATGCTTCTACGGCACACCAATTCCACATCGTTCTTTCAGATTTCAAAATGTTTTTCGCAACTCGAGAAGCTCCAATTGCTTCAGGTAAGTGGCTTCAAGTAATACCGTGTACGTTTTCGCAATTTTCTGGCACGTCTGGCAAATCTAAAAACATCTATCTCATTTTTTAGTAAAGCTTTTTTTAGTGCAAACAACTCAACGGCAACATCTCTCAAATAACAGCCGAGAATTTTGACCTCAATGTTCCAACTATGGGCTAATCTTTCAAAATCTCTTGATAAATGTGCCCAGCAGATTTGCCTGTTTTTATCAGAAAAATAATTGTATGCTGCATATCTGTCAGTTACTACCAAGCTATTACGATTGCAGCATACACTATTTTTTAAAACTTTCATTCCCCTTGACTCTGTCAACTTCACAAAACTTGCCGTATTGCTTGCAAACATCCAACACCAAGCGAGTTTACCTTTGTTATAATGGCTCGTTTCATCAATATGTAGAACTTTACTCCTACTTATCTCTTGTTCGATCTGCTCATACATTTTTTTGCATTTTGAAGCAACTCTATGTTCACTATTTGATATGCTACCGACGCTTATGTTCAAATTGAAGATATCATTTACGACACTCGCTATTTCGCGTTTTGAATTTTTGTAAAACCCGCTGAATGCTGCAATTATTGACTTAACCCTTGGTCCAAATGTATCTGACGTAACACCTTCTGGTAACTTACTGCTTCTTCTTTTTCCGCATCTCCGACAACGACCATGCTCCATCTGATATTCCACTACATAAGGCTTGATTTCCGGAAGATCAACTTTTTGATGAATGTACGGTCCCTTGCATATTGCAATCCCTCCTCCGCATTCACAAGTAGATGACAACTTTACTTTTATCACCTCATCTGCATCCATTTTGGCGCGAAAACTTCCTTTATGACCAACCTGACCACCAACGTTTCTGTCGCTCTTTGGCTTGTCCTTTTTTATTTTGTACAACTCTCTAGAGCTTGGTAGAGATGAATTTTTCGAGTTTAAACCAAGCCTTTCCTTTAATTCAGCGTTCTCTATCTTTAAAGCCTTGTTCTCTGCTTTTAAACTTTCATTCTCTCTTTCCAGCCTTTCCATTTTTGCTTCTAACTTTTCTGTTCTTTGCTGTAAATTTTTGCAAAGTTCTAAAAGGTTTACCACATTTTTGCTCTATGATTATCTTTTTAGATCACCTTGTCTACCTTATTCTGCCACTCCGCTGAACGGATACTGTTTAAGTCTATGATTTTTGCTTTTGTTACATTCTCTACTTCTTGAGGTGTTAAAAGACCATCTTCAATGAATTCCTTTTTTGTTTCTCTTATTTTTTCATAAAGTTGAGTAACGTGATCTTTATTTCCTTCATATACACTTTCAATTTCTAACTCTAGCTTATGTGAAGCTTCTTTTTTTAACATTTCATCCATTGCTGCTTTTGTTACTTCTAACCTTTCTTGCAAAATTTTCTTTATTTTTTCCTTATCATTTTCGTTATTTTTACTGAGTTCTACATATACTCTATAGCATCTTTTACTTTGTGGCAGCATCTTTAACTTATCTAACATTCTAACCACTTGACCTTCAATAGTTTTCTCAGCTCTTAATTTAAATTCCTTTACTTCTCCTTCTATTATCTTATTAGCTATTCTCTTAGCTTCATCCAAAGATGAATCCTTGAGAGAAAAATCTGTCTTGAGTAAATTTTGGTTTAAAAGCTCTAGAAAGACTTTTTCTCCGATGTTTTCGAGTAAACTTTCTTGGTCACCTAAACCATGCTCCTGCAGTTTATTTCTCATGTGCTGAACCAGCTCAAAACATTGTAATTTATTTAACCTTATAGAGCTAATATTTTTCATTAACGTCAGCACAATTTGTTCACTATATTGAGAAGAAAAACTCAATAATTTTCTCATTAAAGGAATACTTACTTCTGAAATAAAATCATCAACTATCTTCTGACTTTCATTATCTTTATGGTTATTTTGAACTGTATGCCAAGCCTTAAGAATTTCTTTACTGTTTTTCTTGTCTTTTAACCTGTCTAACATAAACTCACGTGCTTTATCTTGTGCTTCTGAGAGCACCATTTCCCTTGGGGGAGTAAATCTAATTTCTGGATCAGGATGAATACCCTCTAGTGTGCTTAACATCCTGTAGACAATACCGGTAAAACAGGTGTTAGGGATTCGCTCTTTTCTAGAGAAAGTTTGACTATCAAGCAAATTTTTAATTAACGCGTCTTTTTTATCTTTTACAGCTTCTCTGTCTCCATCATTGCAGGCTTTCAGAACTAAAAGTAAAATCTGTCCACCTGTAAAGCCAGAGCTATGCTTTTGACCATCTTTGCAAAAGTCATTTAAAAATGTAATTACTCTTCCTTTATTTTCATCACTAAACTCATATGAACTATCTATATATCCAATGAATTGAATATATTCATCATTTTTGATTACGTCTTCAGGTACTTGTTCACTATACTTATCTTTTAATTTATCGATATTTTTAATGATATCATCATTTAATTGATGGGGCAGTAAATGTTCAAGATTAACATCAAGATCATTAACCATACCACGTAAGTTCTCTTTCATGCCTTCCCGAAAGAAATTCATGGAAGCTTTAAGCAGTGTAAATGGGTTAAAATCTTTTGGTCTCAGTTCACTCTGCAATAAAACCAATAGCATTGTAAGTGGTATAGTTCCCAGTAACGAAATTAGTAAGAAAGTGGAGGTGAAAGTCAGATATGTTATGAAAGCAGAAAACAAGAGGAAGGCTGCTACCTTGATTGCATTGTTCTTAAAAAATATTTCCCAATACTCCTTTTTACTTATTTTTTGCTGTTTTGCCATTTTTATTTCTTTGTAGATATAAAGAGTTTTAATTTCAGACCTGAAGAATATAGTACCAAGAGAAAAAAGAACATTAACAGGGTTAGTTATAATGCTTAACGAGACAAAAGCTCCAAAGTAGCTAACAAATTTTAGCTTACTCGAATCCTTTGAAGGAAATTGTACTTGAGAAATGCCTATCATAGCCTACCTTTAACATCATTACACTCTAGTAATAGCATAATAATTTAAAACGTCAATGTTTAAGTATCTTATTATCCGCACACTCATCGTATTCAATCTCGACTGTAGAGTGTGCTATCTCGAACCTATTTAGTAGTATTTTTTTTATCTCATACAAAATATCAGTGTGTTGTGCATCTTGCTTTACTTTGGCATGCATGGTAATTATAAAATAATTATCAGACAGTGACCATGCATGTATGTGGTGCACATCTATCACTTCAGGTAATTCTGATGTGATCTTACTTTTTATTTCCTCAGTAGATATCCCTTCAGGTGTGCCTTCAAGAAGTATGTGGCAAGAATTCTTTAGAATTTTGTAGCCACTATTTAAAATTATTACACTGACAAATACCGATAAAATCGGATCCACCATTTGCCATCCAGTAAACATGATAATTATTGATGCAAGTATAGCAGCTACAGAACCTAAAATATCTCCTATAACGTGTAGTACAGCACTTTTTATGTTTATACTGCTCTCGCATTTACTATGTAATATAAAAAAGACTATAATATTAGAGATCAGGCCAAGTGTAGCAATTACTAACATTACTTTCCACTCAACATTTACCGGAAAAATAAATCTTTTTATTGACTCAATTATAATGATTACTGCAATGAAGAATAAAGTTAAACCATTAACAAATGCTGCAATTATCTGCAACCGATGATACCCGTATGATCTTTGCAAATCAGATTTCTTAGCTGAAAATTTTTGTGCTAACCAGCTTAAAACTAAGGCAAAGAGGTCAGTGAGCATATGCCCTGCATCTGATAGTAGAGCAAGCGAATGTGAAATTATTCCACCTACTATTTCCATAAACATTGTTATCGCAACTATTATTATGGAATAGATTAAGCGCTTGGACTGTGCTGCTGAGTGTTTGCCGTTATGCACTGCTGTCATATAAAATCTTTTCATGAACAAAAACGTGGGTAACACTGGGTTCGAACCAGCGACCGCTTGCACGTCAAGCAAGTGCTCTACCAATTGAGCTAATTACCCATCGTGGTTTTAGTATAGTGCTTTGGTGGAATAAAAGTCAATTTGCTTTTAAATTCTTACCCTATCCTAATGTAACGTTAGAATTTAGATTTTTTTTGTGGTCAAGCTATATCTTATATTGTTCATATTAAATTAATTACTTATATTTCTTCACTAAGATATAGATTATACCAATATGAAAATTCACACTTTTTTAGTAGAGGTCACCTTATATTTGAAGAGTTAATAAATTAGAGGTTAGAATTATGACAATCAATCAACAAATAAATAAAAATATAACTAAAGAAGAATACTTTAACAATAACGGCAAAGGGTTTAATTCGCCACATGTTGTAGAAGTTAAAGATTTAAATATTAAAGTAGAAGTTTATTCTCATAATTTAAGAGCAAGTAAAATTGCAACAATTGAAAGTGAGATAAAAGAAACAGCTACTAGTTTTAAAGATACATTCAAGTTAGAACACAGCAACTCAGAACAAACATTTAAAATTTATATGTTTGATGACAAGGATGATTACACTCACCTTGGCGGAAGCGAGCGTTTCGGTTCTTACCTTGGAGATGAGGGTGGTAAATGTTACTACAAAGGGGAAGCTGATGTTTTTGCTGAAATGTATGTCTATCAGCAAGGTGGCGTTCATAACCTTCAGCATGAATTTGCACATGGTTTAACTTACTTGGCTACAGGAGGTAAGCACCTACCTACAGTATTAATGGAAGGAATTGCAGATTACTTTGAGCATCATTCAGATCATAAATTCAATTCTCAAGGGTCAAGTATCGACAAAACTGAAGCTGCAAATTTGGATTTAGATAAAATTTTAAGTTTAGAATATTCAAAGGACAGCGAAGCAAATAGCCTGGTTTATAAAACAGGTCATGCGTTGATAATGTACTTACAGGAAAAAGATCCTAGTTTATTAAGAGACTACCTAGATGCTTTACGTCAAGGTAACTCAGATGAGTTAAAAAATTTCTTGAAAGACATAAAAGGACATGATGCTGACTTCAAAAGTTGGCTTGCTGAGAATGATACAGAAACTGCAATGGAACATCTCAATGCTTTGCAAGTTACAAAAGGAGATTTTATAGCAACTGGTCAAGAAATAGTGGGTGGAGAAATTAAAAACATATCCTACTATAAAGCAAATATAGAAAAAATAGATGGAGAAAACGTTGGAAATTTTTCTCCTGTAGAACACGTTGCATTTCATAATGTTGCTCGTGCTGTTAATAGGGCAACAAATGATAACCTCGATATATCAAAGGAATATCATTTCTTAAAGGTAATCAAAACTTCTGATGGACAGGATAAACTAACTTACTCTGATCAACAAGGTAATGAATATCAAAACAGTCAAGAGTATAAAATGCAAGCTTTAAGGATGCTATCAAAATATGGTGAAGATCTAAGAGCCTGTCTTCAAACTCAAGAATGAGCTAATTTGTGAAGCATAATAGTGATCATATTAAAGAAGATGTTGTTTTTTGAAGTGAGAGGAGAATGCTCATAATCCTTACTCATACGTCTAAAATTGGAGAGCCAAGCAAAGGTTCTCTCAACAATCCAACGTTTGGGAATAACCTGAAATCCTGTATCAACTATTTTCTTGGTAATCGTCAATAAACATCCAGTTTCCAATAAGCAGAGGTTTTGCAATTTACCTGTGTATCCTTGATCAGCAAAAAACTTATGTAATGTTGGAGCTTTGCATTTGGCTTGAACAAAAAGATTTAGTGCACCATCAAGATCCTGAATGCTTGCACTTTGTACTTCAGCAGCAATTACAAGACCTACAGTATCTACAACGATGTGGCGCTTTCTACCCTTTACTTTCTTGCCAGCATCATATCCTCTGGATCCCCTTTTTGAGTAGTTTTTACTGATTGGCTATCTATTATTCCCACTGATGGAGTTTCATTCTTACCAATTATCTCTCTTACTTTTTTAACTAGAAAATCATGAATCTCTTGCCATATTCCACTTTTTTTCAATCGCTAATTACAACTATACACTGTTTTCCATGGTGGAAAATCTTTAGGCAGTTGTCTCCATTGACATCCTGTTCTCATCATATAGCGGATTGCGTTAATAATTGTTCTAATACTATGTTTTCTTGGTCTACCGGTCTTTTTAGGTTCAAAATATAGCTCTATTATCTTCCATTCTTTGTTACTTATATCGCTTGGGTACATTTAAAATATATCTTATAACACACTTCTTAACTCCTTTCTACTTAGTTTGAAGACAGGCTCTAAGTGCATGAATTTCAACATTTTCATTGATTACCATATGTAATTTGAAACCAAAAAACCAGCCGTAAGTGCTCTTGCTTAATTTTGCAATTCCAGCAAAAACTTTGTTTTTGGATATTCTTTTTGCATGACAAACTGCAATGGGAGTTGTGTCTATATATGAAATTCCAGTGTTTTCTGACTGTCCACAAAGCCAATGCAACAACATTGCTAAATGCCACAAAACCCTAGGCTTTAGAGCAACAAACCTGGTATATGAAGGTAACTTTGGAAACTCTGATTTGTAGAGCAACGTTAGGTAATGTAGATAGAAAGTTTTACACGGAGATTGTTGATATAGCAGGATTATTGTCATGATTTCGGAGTGCTCAATTTCCGTTGTTCTTGTGGGGTTTTTACCATTTGGCAGTAGTTTATCTGCAAAATTTTTCTCTATATCTCTGCAAAAATCATCGACCAAACAAAACAGTTTTGTTATATCTTCCATGGGTAACCTCATCTATTTTTTTATCACTGCTGAGTTTACCCTGTTTTCTTGCCTCTTCTATTCTCCTTTAATCCATAATTCACGTCAAAAGGAGGGGGTATGAATAGTTATTGCTTGGTTGGAAGCATGAGAAGATAATACCTTCTCAGAGTGGATAGGTGGCAGATTGAAAATTTTTGTGAGGCCCTTTCTGCTTTTTGCAGTATAGGAAAAAGACCTCGTAAAGGAGATTAATCGCCCCTGCCACCGAAAACCATCGTGCGGCCTATAAAATTTAGTGACCGCGTATAGGAGAATGGACCAACCGGTACTCTGATATGTTAGAGTATTCAATAAGAGGAAAATTTTATGCGTTATATAGGTGTTGATTTACATACTAATAACGTGAATTCTGGATTAAAGGAGAATAGAAGAGGCAAGAAAACAGGGTAAACTCAGCAGTGATAAAAAAATAGATGAGGTTACCCATGGAAGATATAACAAAACTGTTTTGTTTGGTCGATGATTTTTGCAGAGATATAGAGAAAAATTTTGCAGATAAACTACTGCCAAATGGTAAAAACCCCACAAGAACAACGGAAATTGAGCACTCCGAAATCATGACAATAATCCTGCTATATCAACAATCTCCGTGTAAAACTTTCTATCTACATTACCTAACGTTGCTCTACAAATCAGAGTTTCCAAAGTTACCTTCATATACCAGGTTTGTTGCTCTAAAGCCTAGGGTTTTGTGGCATTTAGCAATGTTGTTGCATTGGCTTTGTGGACAGTCAGAAAACACTGGAATTTCATATATAGACACAACTCCCATTGCAGTTTGTCATGCAAAAAGAATATCCAAAAACAAAGTTTTTGCTGGAATTGCAAAATTAAGCAAGAGCACTTACGGCTGGTTTTTTGGTTTCAAATTACATATGGTAATCAATGAAAATGTTGAAATTCATGCACTTACGCTAACAAAAGGCAATGTTGATGATAGGATACCTGTGCCAAATCTGACGGAAAAATTAATCGGTCTTTTGTTTGGTGACAAAGGTTATATTGCAAAAGAGCTTTTTCAGAAGCTGTTTGACCGAGGTTTGAAACTTGTTACCAAGGTGAAAAAAGGTATGAAAAATACATTGATTTCGCTAAATGAGAAGATTTTACTGAGAAAAAGGTCTATCATTGAGACTGTTTTTGGTTACCTAAAAAATAGACTAGAAATTGAACACACTCGCCATAGATCCCCTGTTAATTTTTTGGTTCATATCTTTTCTACTCTCATTTCCTACTCCATCAAATCCACAAAGCCTTCTATTTCCTATACTTTCTTCCTTCCTTAATCCAGAATTCGCGTTTTAAGAATCGAGCTTTGTCAATTTTTATGTTAAACTGTTTAGTACTCACAATCTCGTTTGTGAACCTATAGCTATATATAACGAATGAATTTCTTTATATATTCGTTATTAGTATTTTGTATTTCCTGAACAGTTCCATGGGAAATGATCTCCCCTTCATATAACACTGCTATTTTATCAGCTATTTTAAATGCGCTATGAATATCATGTGTAATCGTGATAATTGTAGGGTTAAGATCTCTAGATAATTTTACTATTATCTCGTTTACTATATCTGACATAATCGGGTCCAATCCTGAAGTTGGCTCATCTAATATGATGATTTCTGGATTGTGTGCAATCGCCCTTGCAAGTGCTACTCTTTTTTTCATTCCACCTGATAGCTCTATTGGAAACATATCTGCTATGCTTTCCTCCAGTCCAACATCATTTAACTTCTCGATTGCTAGCTGTTTTGCCTCCTTTTTGCTGATATTAAAGCGCTTTTTATAATTAAAAGATATATTTTCCCACACTGTAACGTAGTCAAATAAAGCGGAATTTTGAAATAAAACCCCAAATTTATTTTTGCTTTTACTATTTATTTTAACAGACCCTGAGTCTGGAGCAAGCAAGCCGATAATTGTTTTTGTTAGTACAGATTTGCCGCTTCCTGAGCCGCCAAGTATGACTAATGATTCCCCTTTTAATATATCGAAACTTAGATCTTTTAGTACTGTCCTATCATCAAAAGATAAGCTTAAGTTCAATATTGATATTATGGGGTTACGCATGTATCAAAGTAATCATGTAGTTTGCTAAAATGATCAGTATGGACGATAAAACAACAGTTGATGTTGTAGCAACACCTACTCCTCGTGCACCTTCTTTGCAATGGTAACCGTAATAGCAACTTGAGACAGAAATTATGGCGCCAAAAGCAATTGCTTTTATTAGCCCAACAATAAAATCGTACATATTAAAGAATTGAGCTGTGTATTTAATGTATATATTTAGATTGTGGTTAAATTCGAAGACTGCAGTGACATACCCTCCAAATATTCCTATTAGATCTGCACATATTGTAAGTATAGGGAATACTATAACTGATGCCAAAACTCTCGGTGCAATTAAATATTTGAAAGGGTTGATGTTCAAAGTTGTAAGGGCATCTATTTGCTCGGTGATGCGCATTGTACCAATTTCTGCCGCAATTGATGATCCAACCTTTCCTACCATTATTAAGCTGATCAAAACTGGTCCTAACTCTTTAATGATAGTGATTGTAACAAGTTTGGGTATTATCTGCTCTTGGTTAATTAATGAGTCACTCAAGCTGCTTTGTAAAACTATCGCCGCTCCTATAAAAACTCCAGTGAGCCCAACAATTGGCAGAGAGAAAAAGCCTATCTCTATAATTTGTTTTGCTACGTTGCTAAAATAATATGGTGGCACAAAGCAGTGGTATAGAGATTGAATAAAAAATATGAATGCACTACCAAGCCTTAACAAAAAATTGATAAAGTACCTACCAATTATTCTAACACTATCTATATCAAAAAAGCTCACTTTGTATTCATTTTAGCTAGAGGTTAGTCTTACTGATTTTATTAAAATTTTTATTAACTTTATCGCAAAGTATAGCTGAAATATGTTTTAAGTTCAACATACTTGATGTTTTAATTTAAAGCTCATATAGCTAACCCAAGAAAGGTTTCCCTACGTCATACCGCCGCGGCGCTAACGAGTAGCGGAATGAAGGTTTTTCAAATTGTAGGTAAACCTAAGCCACTTTAGCTATAGGACTCAATTACATAAGCAAACCTTACTTATTTTATTATCCCTGTTTACTTCTTGTAAAAAACATGTTACTAATGAATTGAGTTTTGTAGTAGAATGGAGGAAGTTTTGGCAGTTCCAAAAAGAAAAAAGTCGAAGTCAAGGCGTAATATGCATCGTTCTCATCATGCTATTGAGCCTAAGAATGTTGTGGTATGTTCAACAACTGGAGAATTCATGTTGCCTCACAATGTAGCAGTCGATGGCAGTTACAAAGGAAAACGAGTTTTCATTAAGCAACAGGCAGAATGACTATTATGGTATGTTACCTACGGTCAATAATCACATAGTTATTGCACTTGACGCTATGGGGGGCGATTTTGCGCCTCTTTCCGTAATTCAGGGTGCTGGTTTTTTTTTGGATAATCTTGTTGACCCAGGCATTAAAGTTCTTTTTCATATTTATGGAGATAAGGAAAAAGTATCTCCTTTGCTTTTGAAATATAAAAAAGTAAGTAACAATTCTGAGTTTACTCATTGTTCTGACAATGTCCTTGCAAATGATAAGCCATCTTTTGCGCTGAGACATCGTAAAGACTCAAGTATGAAAGCTGCAATTGTTGCAGTGAAAGAAGGTAAAGCTTTCGGAGTGGTATCTTCAGGCAACACCGGGGCGTTGATGGCAATTTCCAGATTTATTTTAGGAACATTACCAAATATTTATCGTCCTGCTATTGTCTCTATCTGTCCAACTAAGACAAAAAGCTTCGCTTTGCTTGACCTTGGTGCAAATGTCGATTGTAATGCCGATTCGTTATTCCAATTTGCATTAATGGGAAGTATATTTGCAAAAGTAGCGCTAAAAATTGACAATCCTGAGGTTGCTTTGCTAAATATCGGTACAGAAGAAGTTAAAGGTAATGACTCAGTGCGCGGCGCTTTTGAGTTGCTTAAAAACGCTCCAGGCATTAATTTCAAAGGGTATATAGAGGCAAGTGAATTTTTAGAGGGTAATATAGATGTGATTGTTGCTGATGGTTTTGTTGGCAATGTAATGCTCAAAACAGCTGAGGCAACCGCTAGTACTTTTATCAATCTAATAAAGCAGGAAGTATTCAACTCGTGGATAGCGAAAATGCTTATTGGTATATTGTTAAAATCTAAACTAAATAAAGCATTAACGCGTTTTAATCCCAAAATTAGAAGTGGAGCTATGTTTTTAGGGCTGAATGGTATCATCATTAAAAGTCATGGAAATTCTGATGCTATTTCTTTTGCCCATGCTATAAAATTTGCAGTAAATGCAATTAGTGAAAATTTAAATCAAAAGATAATTAACGGGATAAGTCATATTGAATAAAAGTTTCATATTAAGCACTGGATCTTATCTACCAAGAAAAACGTTGAGTAACAACGAAATTGCATCGATAGTTGAGACAAGCGATGAATGGATAAGGCAGAGAACAGGAATAGTTCAAAGGCATATAGCAGATGAAGGAGAATTAACGTCAGATCTAGCTGTAAATGCAGCAAAAAGTGCTATAGAAAAAGCTAAAATTTCAGTAGATGAAATTGACTTGATTATAGTTGCAACAACAACGCCTGATAAAACTTTGCCTAGCTGTGCAACTATTGTACAAAGTAAGTTAAAATGTAAAAACGCATTTTCTTTTGATGTACAAGCAGCATGCTCTGGTTTTATATATGCAGTTACAGTTGCTGATTCGCTCATAAAATCTAACAATAGAATTAAATATGCGCTCGTTATTGGTGCTGAAATAATGTCTAGGATTGTTGACTGGGAAGATAGGTCAATTTGTGTACTCTTTGGTGATGGTGCTGGTACAGTGATAATAAAATCGGAAATGGGTAGCAGCGGCATCATATCAACAAACTTACACTCTGATGGCAATGTGGACATATTATGTACGAACGGAGGGGTATCCTCTACTGATGATTCCGGAAAAATATGCATGAATGGAAGAGAAGTGTTTAAACATGCAGTGGATAAGTTAACAGCCTCAGTAAAGGAAACACTAAGATGCAATAATTTGAAAATCACTGATATTGACTGGTTAATTCCCCATCAAGCAAACATTCGTATTATTGAAGCAGTAGTAAAGAAATTAGATTTTCCTATAGAGAAAGTGATTAATACCGTTGGTAAGCATGCAAACACCTCAGCAGCGTCAATTCCACTGGCTTTAGACTATGCAATACAAGAATCAAAAATAAAATCAGGAAATCTGGTACTGCTGATTGCAATAGGTGCAGGTCTCACATGGGGTTCCGTGTTGCTGCGCTATTAGACTTCTTGCATTACCTCCTGTCACCCAACTCGTAGAACATCACACCATAGGGCACAGCATAACTGTATGAACATTGTGATTTGAGTCCACCAGATCTAAGTAGCTTGACTACTTGATTGGATGCTGAGTTGGTGAGTATAAAAGTATAGCTAACGCTGTCATACCGCCCACAACTGTACGAACATTGTGATTTGGGCCCATCAGGAGGGTGTCATCCCAGTGCTTGACACTGGGATCCAGGAATTTTAATTGTAAGTAAGCATACTGAGTTGATAAGTATAAAAGTAGCTAGAAAATAAACATTTTTGATGAGATTATATGGAAAACTGGATTCCAGTGTCAAGCACTGGAATGACAAGAAGAGGGTACTTGGATAAGAGGCATTGCCCTCCTGATGGGCCCAAATCACAATGTTCGTACAGTTGTGGTTGAAACCAGCGCGTGACGCTGGGATGACAAAAAAAGGAGCACTGACCTCTCTTGGACTCTTTTAGCTATAAACATTAAGAAATTTACCAAATGAAAAAAAGGCAAAGAAGCCCCGTGGTTATTATCCGCTTTAAAATATTGGCGTTTTTTATGTTTTAAACGCTTGACAAGCGAGATTAAGCTGCTTTTAATTGCAACTAACCTACGCTGCAAATGTTTAAGAAGTTTACCAAGCAGAAAAAAAGACAAAGAATCCCCGAGTTAGCTAGTCTTTTACTATCTTTGTCGAGTATTGGCATTTTTTGATGTCTTGTAACGCTTTGTAAGCGCGTTCAGCTTATTTAGATAAAAACCTAGATGTAGATGAAGTTTTGTAAAGACATACAGTATCTATATACTGCAAAAAATTGAACATAAGACGCCGATACATTAAGTAATCCTTACCTTTTAATCTGCAGATTGGCAAAAGCAAATACAATAGCTTCACTGTCATGATAAGCTTACTATTACCCATAAATCTAAAAGGAGAAAAAGCTGCTATCTTACTAATTCAACTTTCTATTATAAATAGATCTATGGTCTAAAAATGGAATATATGATGAAAAGAACTATAAATACCTCAACTGGCGAATGGGCAGAAAGTGAATTTGGAATTGTTAATTTTGGTGATATAAGATTAAGTAAAAGGCTTCTAAAAATAGTTAATAGTTTTGCTGAATCGCCTGAGTGTTCAATAAATCAAGCTTGTGAAGATTGGCATCAAAGTAAAGCAGCTTATAGATTTTTCCAAAAAGATGCCATTTCTGAAAGAAAGATATTAGACAGTCATATAATTAAAAATATTGAAAGAGCTAAAGAATACTCAACTATCTTAGCTATCCAGGACACGAGTTATATTTCATATAAAAATCATAAAAAGACCGAAGGATTAGGGATTATAGCAGCAAGATTAACATCTAAAACAACTAATTTTAAAACCCATGGATTAGTGATGCATACAACGTTTGCAGTTACAACAGAAGGACTACCTATAGGATTATTGGATCAAAAAATTAGTACTAGACCTCCCTTAGCTGAAGACCTAAAGGAGTTGAAAAGAAGAAGCCATAATACTGCTCTTCCCATAGAAGAGAAAGAAAGCATACGGTGGATAGCATCACTTAAAGACTCTACTAAACATCCTGGATTAAAGGATGTTAAGGTAGTTACCGTTTGTGATAGAGAAGCAGATATTTATGATTTATTTGAAGTTGCTTCCACTAATCAATCTCTTTTTGTAGTAAGAGGAAATCAAAACAGAACAGTAAACAAGAAGTCGACTTATTCTGAAAAAGGTGGTGAAAGATTGTGGGATTTGATGAATCGCATGTCTTGCCAAGGAGAAATACAAGTGAGTATTCCTGCTTGCGATAACAAACCTCAAAGAACAACAGTTTTAGAAGTAAAGTTTAGTAACTTTGTGATGAATGCATCAAAAAACAACGCTAGACGTAAAACGCAAAAACTTCCTAATTTAAATTTAAATGCTGTCTATGTTATAGAAAAATATCCCCCATTTGGCGAAGAGCCCATGAACTGGATTTTGTTAACAAATATAAATATTAATAATTTTGAAGAAGCAGTAGAAAAAATACAATGGTATTGCTTAAGATGGAGAATAGAGGTTTTTCATAAAATTTTGAAATCCGGTCTTAAAGTTGAAGAATGTAGGCTCCAAACAGCAGATAGATTGATCCGCTTTCTTACAATTATGAGTATAATTGCATGGAGAATATTTTTTATCACATTGGTAGCTAGAACAAATCCGAATCTTTCTTGCACTGTCATACTGACTGATGACGAATGGAAGGTTTTATATACCAAAATGCTTAAGACAAAAAACTATCCTGAGACTCCACCACCTATAAGAGAAATTGTGAGGTGGGTGGCCAAGTTAGGAGGGTTTTTAGCTCGCAAAAATGACTTAGAACCAGGCCCTATAGCTTTGTGGAAGGGATGGAAACGTCTCTTTGATTTAGCAGAAGGATGGAGACTTGCTCATTCATTCTATACTTGTGGGTAATAGTAAGCGCTAACACGTAGCGGGATGAAGGTTGTCAGGCTAGTACCTTCCACTGTCATCCCAGTAACGCGAATTCTGGATTAAGGAAGGAAGAAAGTATAGGAAATAGAAGGCTTTGTGGATTTGATGGAATAGGAAATGAGAGTAGAAAAGATATGAACCAAAAAATTAACAGGGGATCTATGGCGAGTGTGTTCAATTTCTAGTCTATTTTTTAGGTAACCAAAAACAGTCTCAATGATAGACCTTTTTCTCAGTAAAATCTTCTCATTTAACGAAATCAATGTATTTTTCATACCTTTTTTCACCTTGGTAACAAGTTTCAAACCTCGGTCAAACAGCTTCTGAAAAAGCTCTTTTGCAATATAACCTTTGTCACCAAACAAAAGACCGATTAATTTTTCCGTCAGATTTGGCACAGGTATCCTATCATCAACATTGCCTTTTGTTAGCGTAAGTGCATGAATTTCAACATTTTCATTGATTACCATATGTAATTTGAAACCAAAAAACCAGCCGTAAGTGCTCTTGCTTAATTTTGCAATTCCAGCAAAAACTTTGTTTTTGGATATTCTTTTTGCATGACAAACTGCAATGGGAGTTGTGTCTATATATGAAATTCCAGTGTTTTCTGACTGTCCACAAAGCCAATGCAACAACATTGCTAAATGCCACAAAACCCTAGGCTTTAGAGCAACAAACCTGGTATATGAAGGTAACTTTGGAAACTCTGATTTGTAGAGCAACGTTAGGTAATGTAGATAGAAAGTTTTACACGGAGATTGTTGATATAGCAGGATTATTGTCATGATTTCGGAGTGCTCAATTTCCGTTGTTCTTGTGGGGTTTTTACCATTTGGCAGTAGTTTATCTGCAAAATTTTTCTCTATATCTCTGCAAAAATCATCGACCAAACAAAACAGTTTTGTTATATCTTCCATGGGTAACCTCATCTATTTTTTTATCACTGCTGAGTTTACCCTGTTTTCTTGCCTTTTCTATTCTCCTTTAATCCATAATTCACGTTAGAAATTGAACACACTCGCCATAGATCCCCTGTTAATTTTTTGGTTCATATCTTTTCTACTCTCATTTTCTATTCCATCAAATCCAAAAAGCCTTCTATTTCCTATACTTTCTTCCTTCCTTAATCCAGAATTCGCGTTATTAGTTGGATTTTTTTCCAATCCTGTAACTAGGCTGCCAACGTTAATATTTCCTATCTCTCAAAACTCACCCTGATATTTACTCTTAGAATTAATATTAGAGACTTCTTCTATATTTATATCCTGATAGTAAGACTTGTTTTTGTCCCCTTCTACTTCAAAACTACTTAGTGCTTCTCCTGTTCTTATTTTCACATCGATCTTAACTGCAGAATCAATTCCCAGTTTATCAATTGAAGGAATTCTATTATTATCAAAAATATTGCCTTGCTTTTGACTGCTTCTAGTTCTGCCATGAGGATCAACCTCAGGTTTTTTTTGTGTATGTTCAATTATATTTAATATTACTGCTTTATTTTGGTTGAATAATACAAATGTAGTAGCTTCTTCTCCTATGCTCTTATCTTTACCCTCATAAATAAAAATACGTTTATTGAACCCATCTGCTTTTGCAGCTACCTGCCCAAATATTACTTTACTTAAATAATGCTGGTCATGGCTTGGAATTAAATGATACAAATTTTTTAGTTCACCTTTTAAAGTATTCTTCATTTTGAGCTTTCCCATCTCTTCCAATAACTGTCGCAAGAAGTTTTGTGATTGAAAAATCTCATCTTGCTCTACTTGTAAAGCATCACTTTGAGCAGGATTTACCCCCACTATTACAGCATCTTTTGCTCTGGTCCTCACACTTAAATTATATAAGTAACCCTTATCTTTTATTTGTTTTATAGCTTCAGAGGCAGTGTGATCTTTTGCTTTAAATTCAACAACTACCGGAATAGGTTTGGGATTTATTCTGCCGTTTGCATCTTTTGTGTGTGACATAAGTATTAAATCCGCACGTCCATTACCTGCAGTACGTTCAACGTAACAGTTAAGACCATAGCGATATTTAAAATTTAATGCTAAAGCACCATAGAAGAACCCATGATATGCCGCTTCTGAGTTGCTTAGTGAAAACTCCTTTTCGCTGTTCTTATATACATCATTAAGCTCTTTAAAAATTTTTGTTGTACTACGTTTTACTTGTTCTACTTTTTTATGAGAAAGTTTTCTAAATAAACCTCCAAGATCTACAGCATTATCTGCACTAACCTCTTGAAATTCGCCAGTCCGGCCTGGAGAAGGCACTGCTGTTTTAAATTTTTCTTTTACTCCATCTGTCTGCCATTTATATAACCTGAATGATTCATTGCCTGGTTCTCCTTCAGTACGAATACGAAACACATGTTCATCTACATCTATATCAGAAATACCCAATTTCCCCGTTATTTCCTCAAGTTCACCATCACTATAACGATATTCATCCTCTGGATTTTTATAGCCTTTAATTTTATCATTTGCAAAAACTCTAAGAGCCTGTCTTCAAACTCAAGAATGAGCTAATTTGTGAAGCATAATAGTGATCATATTAAAGAAGATGTTGTTTTTTGAAGTGAGAGGAGAATGCTCATAATCCTTACTCATACGTCTAAAATTGGAGAGCCAAGCAAAGGTTCTCTCAACAATCCAACGTTTGGGAATAACCTGAAATCCTGTATCAACTATTTTCTTGGTAATCGTCAATAAACATCCAGTTTCCAATAAGCAGAGGTTTTGCAATTTACCTGTGTATCCTTGATCAGCAAAAAACTTATGTAATGTTGGAGCTTTGCATTTGGCTTGAACAAAAAGATTTAGTGCACCATCACGATCCTGAATGCTTGCACTTTGTACTTCAGCAGCAATTACAAGACCTACAGTATCTACAACGATGTGGCGCTTTCTACCCTTTACTTTCTTGCCAGCATCATATCCTCTGGATCCCCTTTTTGAGTAGTTTTTACTGATTGGCTATCTATTATTCCCACTGATGGAGTTTCATTCTTACCAATTATCTCTCTTACTTTTTTAACTAGAAAATCATGAATCTCTTGCCATATTCCACTTTTTTTCAATCGCTAATTACAACTATACACTGTTTTCCATGGTGGAAAATCTTTAGGCAGTTGTCTCCATTGACATCCTGTTCTCATCATATAGCGGATTGCGTTAATAATTGTTCTAATACTATGTTTTCTTGGTCTACCGGTCTTTTTAGGTTCAAAATATAGCTCTATTATCTTCCATTCTTTGTCACTTATATCGCTTGGGTACATTTAAAATATATCTTATAACACACTTCTTAACTCCTTTCTACTTAGTTTGAAGACAGGCTCTTAGAGCCTGTACATGATCTCAAGAAAGGAATAAACTAAGAGATAGTATATATAAATGAGGATATATGAGGAGAGTATACCCAAGTGACATAAGTCGGGAAAGATTTGAGATTATTTTACCGGATCTAGAGTCCTGTAGAAAAAAAACAAAACCAAGAAAACTGGATTTGTATGATGTATTTTGTGGAGTATTATACGTTCTGAAAAGCGGTTGTCAGTGGAGAATGCTACCAAAAGAGTTTCCAAAATGGCGCAATTGTTACGACTATTTTAAAAAATCGAGTGAAAAACCAAACGGAAGTAAAGAAAGTATTTTGGAGCGTGTGTTAAAAAAAAATAGTTGGCGTAGTCAGACAAAATAATGGTCGGAAACAGCTTCTGCATAATTGATGCACAGAGTGTAAAAAATGCAGATACTGCTGAAGAAAAAGGCTATGATGCAGGCAAAAAGATTTTAGGTATAAAACGTCATATTGCAGTAGATACGCAAGGTTTGCCACATGCAATTTATATAACAACAGCAGAGATAACTGACCGTAGCAGTGCTGTGAGAATGGTCGAAAATGCCAAAGAAAACCTCTCGGGAGTAAAAAATGTACTGGTCGATGCAGGCTATACGGGAGAGAATTTTGCAACTCAAATAAAAACGATTATTGGTGCAACCGTTGAAGTAATAAAACGAAGTGAACTACATACCTTTGTTGTATTGCCAAAGAGATGGGTCGTTGAACGCTCTTTTGCTTGGTTGGAAAAGTGTAGGCGGTTGTGGAAAAACTGCGAGCGAAAGCTCAACACTAGCTTACAAATGGTTGTTCTAGCTTTTACTCCTTAAAAGATTATGAACAGGTTCTTAGAACTGAAGAAGGAAAGGTGCATTTTTTTATTGACTTACCTATGTATTATGGTAATCACTAATGTAATTGTATGACAAATATATATTGGCTTCTAGAAGGAGGAGCTGATCCAAATTTACCAAACCAAGCTGGAAAAACTCTGTCATATTACTTAGATGAAAAATTATTTAACATTTTAAATGAGTTAGCAAGCAATAGCAATCTATTAGATGATTCCAATAGTATTCAATATATAAGGTTTCTTCTAGGAACAGGAGCTAATCCAAATGTACAAAACCAAGCTGGAAAAACTCTGTTACATTACGTTGCTGAACGTAACGATACTGACGGTATAGGATTTCTTTTAAAAGCAGGAGCTAATCCAAGTATGCAAGATTAAAGTGGAAAGACTCCATTTGAATATGTTACTGAACGTAACTGCCTTCAAGCTATTAAGGATTTGGGTTATGATTTAGATGATTCTCATGAAAATGAAGGGAATCCGGCAACACCTGATGGTTCGGTAGATGATTGTTCAAATAGCTCTGGTGATGATAGTCAGATAGAGTCTGTTAAATTGAGTGATTGTAACACAGAAGAAGATTCAAACTGTAGTTCAAGTGATAATCTTTGTAATGATGATAAAAATGACAATGAAAAAGATGATAAAGAAACTGTAACAAATTTAATACTTGAAGAAATAAAAGGTGTTCTTAGTGATCGTGTGAAACCACGCGATGGAACCAAAGAGTATATAGGGAGGGTTAATGATATTACCGACCAAGACGATGAAGATAAAGATGAAGCTTTAGACATCATAGAAAGCATCACTAGTAATTTATTGTTAGAAGGTGGGAAAGCAAAAGAAGAATTTTTCTCCAGCGGTAGCGATACTGAGCTAGCACAAAATTATAGATCTGATTATATACGTAATCCCGGTGAGAAATGTGGAGAAATTGAAAACAAGCTAATAAGTATAGCATATGAAGATATTGTAGGCAGAGATGGACAAGCTCAAAAGGGGAAGCTAGAGGCAGTGAAGATAGATAATCAATTTTTTTATATGAAATATTCATAAGATAGTATTATTGAACCTGCGAAAATCTTAAACCATGAAAAAGCTAAAGAGTTAAATTTAAAAGTCGGCATACTTCAAATTGGGGAGAGTATAGTAAGAGTTGAAGATACAAAAGATGGAAAAAGAAATTATGTGGATATATTGAAAGGTAGAATTCAAATGTCTTTTACCACTGAGGTAGGAGAGATTAGTATTTATCTAAGTCCTAGTAAGGAAGGTGGTAATAAAATAGAAGTAGAAATTGATGATGAGAGCAAAGCAAGACTTAACAAGTTAAAAGCTGAGAAGAAAAGTTTAGGAGAAAACTGTCTTTTGGGAGGAAAAAGTGTTCTGGAAGCTATAGAAGATAAAGGTTTTAAGAAAAATGGCAATGTACCTACAGAGTCAATCGAGACTATTAAGGATGTTCCATTTACTGATTTTACGCAAGCTTGTTCGCAGCAAATTAACACAAGTGTTAAAGGCAGATAGTGATTATTGAAGTTGTGCCACACAATAATAAGCTCACTCAAAATTGTTCCGATTTAGGCAGGGTTGTTTTGCCGCACCAAGCGGTATGGCTTTGAGTATGAGATTTTAATCTTTCCGGAAGCTCGCCACAGTGGATAGTACAGTATTTACAATGGGTGTGCTTTCAGGGTCAGGCCCAACCCTACTTAAGTGGCTAAGATATATCTAACGTAGCTTTATCTTTGCTCTCTGACAGTCTTTGTTGATACTCGTTTATCAGCCTTTCAGGCTCGTTCAATACACTCTGAATACAATATGTTGCAAATATTATGCCAGAGAGTATAATAAAACCTATATCAAATACTTTACAAGAAAAAGTGGTGGTAGAGGCAAAAGTGAACATTAATAAGAAGGAAAGCGCATGCTAGAGCTTGAAAAAGCAGCAAGAATAAAAAATATTATTGAAAGGTTAAATGGCGTATGATATAGTATGTATAGTGTAAAGATATAAATAATTTTATTGACATCTTTACATTAATAGTTCTTAAATGTTTAGTACTGTAGAATTAAATTATTAAGTTTTATAAAGGGAGTAAAAATAGTGGAAAGCTTTTCAGATAGTAATAAAGACACTAATTTTATTGAGGTGACAAAAATAATGGAAAATTTTTCAGATAATAACAAAAACGGTAGCTCAATCTTCCAAGGAAAAATCAGGGAGCAAGATTTCTCTGCAGAGCAAAAGCTAAACGAGCTAAAAGCAGCCATAGAGGAGCTTGACAGACAAGATTTGCTCAGAAGAACCGAGTGTGAGCGTCAGGCCTCTAGTTGTGTCAATGAAATGTCATCTCAAGCAGAGCTACATATCGGAGGAGGAGATGATGAGGATTACTTCAATGGTGAAAGAGAAAGAGTACTCGGAGATTTCTGGAGTTTCTTTGAACCTCTCTTCAACCTTTTTGAAGTAAATGTAAGTCCGCAAGACTACCAAATGCTCAAGGAGAAGAAAGAGAAAAACTGGCTTGCTGCGATAATTAAGTTTTTGCGTGACAAGCTTAAGGAGTTAATCAAGAAGATCTTCACAAATAATTTAGATTTGAGTTGGGACAAGAGGTTGGACAAAGAGATAAAAGAATTGAAGGAGAAATTAGACAGTGGTGAGTTATCAGAAGAAGAGTTTGCAAGGGTGCTCGAACGTCTACAATTTTTGCAGGATCTGAAACTCAAGTTACAGATGGCCGTTACCGGATGGATTATTACAATGTTTGCAGAGATGTTTGGAGTTGAGCTGGCAGCTATAGTAGAGGCATCTAAAGGAGAAACAGCTAAAGCAGAAGATAAAAAAGCAGAAAAAACATCATTAGAAGCAATTAAAGAAGTTCATGAAGAAGTAGAAATAAAGGTAGATGAAAGAGAAAAACCTAAAGTGCCAGTTTTCCTTTTTGACGTTTCACCTGGATTTGTAAGGCCGGTTGTTCTGAGCAAACCAGAACTTGAAATTGTGTCAGATCCTTTGAAACATCTATTGCGTTTTACTGAGCTTGAAAGAAAATATCATGAAAATTCACAAAAACCAGAAAAAGTGAATGAAGGGAAAAAAGCGAAGCCGAAGGTAGCTGTGTGTCCACCTGCTCCAAAGCCTGCAACGAATACGACGGAGCAGGGGAGAAAAAAGGTTTATGGATGCGATAGTGATTGGGAAAAAATGATAAAGCAAGATAACAATAATACCTGTCAAGCTTCAAGCCAATTTGCTAAGAATAACAAAGATGCTTCAGACACCCAAGGCGCTGTTCTTAACAGCCAACCTATCCCAAAGCCTATTTCTAACAAAGGAACTTCAGGGCAACCTAACGGAAGAGCTCCAGGAGAATCTGTTCAGAAATCTGCAACAAAGCAATCCATTAAAAGTTCTGTTGCTGATTGTGGATTTGATTTTAACATAGGTACTTGGAATGGTGCTGAGCATGAAGGTTCTGTAAGTAATGCTCAACCACCAAAAGGATTGACTAATGATGTAAAAGTTGAGAAATGTGTAGAAGGTCAGTCAGCAGGGAAGGTACTATAACGTTAGATTACAGTGATTTCTTTTTTGTCATGTGATCTAGGGTTCCAGTACTGGGATGACAAGAAAGGGTAGCGCGTGACGCTAGAATCTAGAAAACTGAATTTTATGAAAAAGAGTGAATAAAATTTTAAAAAAAATATGAAAAAGTGCTTGCACTTAATTTTATTTTTAGTATATTAATTACATAATGTTTTTACTTGGGAGTCAATATGCATAGTGGTAATGATAAAAAAGGTTTTGATGCTGAAGAGTGGAAACGTGAGAATACAGCACCAGGTGGTGGTATAGTGCAGGGAGCAAAAGGAATGAGGTATGATGACCATAGTAACGCAGCCAGAAGAGTAGAAGAAAGGAAACGTCAGTCTAAGCAGTCTGGTAGTTCTATGAACCGTTAAGTTAAAGGGTAATTGTCGTAATTTAAAAGTAGGGAGGGTGGTATGCCTAATACAGAAATAGTAAGAGCTTTGGTTAGTGCTTTTAATGTACATAATTATGCTCGTAATACAGTTAAAACTAATTTTAAGCTGCAAAGCAGGGGCGGGGAGGAATGTATCGTAGTTTCATTTGATAAAGGTATGGAAAGGTATCAGTGTGAAAAATATCTGGGCAGTATAAAAGGGAAGATAATACGTGAATTCTACGGCATTGAGGAAAGTAATGATGCAGAAATATTGGATACAGCTAAGCTAATTTTTGATGTTAATTCTTTTCCGTTTGAAAACTATGAAGATGTTGAATCTTTTTCATTTAAGAACTATAAAGGAGATTGGCTCGTAGATGAACAAGGTAGGATTGAGTTTGTAACACCTGTAGATCAGGGCGTAATTTTTAATTTGAAGTCTCACTTGGGTTCTTCACTTGAAAAGGATGTTCTAGAAGATATGCGGGTTAGCAGCACAACTGTACCATTTAACAAGAGAAAATATTTGTGTCATTCTAAATTTCCTGATAAAGAATCACGTAACCAATTTGAGCGTGAGTTTTTATCAAGGATGGAGAATAGGTATGGGTATAGGAGTGTTTTTAAGAAGCCCCTGAAGGTTGAAGGCAATAGTGTATATATCAAGGACGTTTTTGATGACGCTCGTTTTATTGATAGTGTAACACGGTATAAGGCATGGCTTGTAGGTATGTATCTTGGAGTTGACAGTAGTGCTAATCATAAAGTGAAGTTATTTAAAGATATGATAGTAGAATCTATTGGTCAATTGACAGGAGTGACAATATATGGCTTTGTATGTGCTTCCCCTTTAGATAGAGAAGAGGCCTCAGTTCTTATATCTCTTGTATTAGATAGCGGAAGAAGGCGGGTATTGACAAACGAAGAAGCTCTTAAACTAAATTATGCATTTAATTATGCTGTATTTAATGATCTTTATGGTAGAATTCAGGGAGAATTATCAATAGATGGAAGGAATGGGATATATGGCATAGACTTTTCTGATAAAGAAATTTCTCACTGTATGATAACTAAAATCATAGAAAGCTCTGTAATCAACAAAGACCATGAACTGTCCATTGACCCTGAGCTTCATTTTCGAGCATTGTCGCCTGCACAGTCGCCATTCAATTCTCCTACACATGCAGGACCGAGTGGACTAAGAACACCGCCTAGACAAAGGCAAGAAGACAGAGATAGCGGTTATGACAGTAATTCGCCTCCAAAACCTAAGGATTCTGGTTCTTCACGTGGTGTTCCAGGGCCATTGACTGAACTGTCAGATATGGAATGGGAGTCTCCCACGCGGAGTCAGGATGGAGCATTAGAGGGGTCTCCCAGGCAAGGATCAGAAAAGCCGCTGCTGCATAATCCTGTAAATTTAGCTGGAACGAGTGGAGAACTCCCGCCACGGTCACATCTGAGTTATACTACAGTTAGTTATGATGTTTCAGGGCCATCTTCATCATTGCAATCTGATTGCAATCTGTAGGTGCTGCTCAAAATGTGCCGGCAGGGACTAGTGCTCGGGCTCAGCAACCGAACCGTTGGTCATTACCGCCTCCAAGTGCAGGATTATGGTCGTTGCCACAGAGTAGACCTTCATCATGGAAAAATGCTAATCCAGTAGAGGCTAACCTTTGGGCTCAGCCAATGAGCCCTGGGTCATCACAAAGCAGTAATGTTATAACTCCTTCAATTTATTACGGAATACCGAGGAGGCCAATTCTACTTACGACAGAGAATGATCCAAAATCCTCAAGTCCTGAGTTTTCTGCACGTTCTCCAGGTGTTGAAGATGTGAAGAGCATTTTTAGTGTGGAACCTGAAAAACAGCAAGTTACTGATAAAGGCGTACAAGGGGCTTGTGGTGGATCTCCGAAGAAACCTAATTTTTGGAGGGAGGCATGGAGTAGGCTCTCAGGTAAAAAGTCCAAAGAGAGTTCTCCTGTAAGTTCTCCAGATGGTGATGGTAGTATCCCAGGGACGAATTTTCCTACAAATAGTGGTACTGCACAGCAATTTGTAGATGCTGGTAAAAGTGAACTTAGTGTTAAGCCTGAGTACCGTAAGACTCCTTCTAGAGATAGTGGTTTGGGGCTATCGCCAAAACTTAGGGGTTCTGCTATGCATGGAAGTGTGCAAGCAAGCACTAGTCCTCGGGCTCAGAAACGTTGTTCATCACCGGCTCCAAGTGGTGATGTTCCAAGATCAAGGCCACAGCCACAGGTGAGTTCTTTTGTTAGTGAACCTTCATCATCGAAAGGTGCTAATGAAGGTATGTTAGCAGAGATGAATGCTTTGTTTCCTTGGCTAGGCACGCAATCGCCACAGTCACCACAACTTATTGAATCAGTACCTAGTTGTTCATTTCGGCAAGAACCTTCACAGGTGTTTATGGTCAATGAATCTTTGTCATCTGGATGGAAAATTAGTAATGAGCTTCCGCCCTCGAATAAACTTAATGATAAAGAAAAAGAGTTGTTTGAAAAATTGCTTTATACATTGAACTTAACGAATTATACTTTCGGTGGTGTTTATACTAACTTTTTTGCAAAAGATGGGAAAATTGTTAGTTTACTCCATGATAATGTTGATAGAGAGAAATATTTTCAGGCGGTAGAAGATTATATAATAGAAAAGTATTTTGGAGATAAGAAAGAAGCAGGAAAAGTCTGTGATCTAAATGAGTTTCCATTTAAACTTTCTGATTCTTATTATGAAGACAGACAAGGAAAAACAGTTGTTGCTAATATAAGTGGTGGTGCTGTATCTAATTTAAAAATCCTTTTTAGTCAGAAGTTTAAGAAAGACGTAGATGCTATCGACATTAGTGTCGTCAAAGAGGTAGAGAAACATGAAAAGGACGAATGGGTAGAGCGCCAGGTATCTGAGGGCTGTTCTCTTCAAGAAGTATGTATTAGTTGTTTTCCTGATGAAGGGGTAATGAAACAAATTCCAATTGCATTTGAAGGAGGTAAATACGTGCTTGACCGTATTCGTGACACTTGTGAAGTACGATCATTGTGGAAAGAGAAATCACGGCTTGCTAAAGGTACATCAAAAGTTGGAAAGACGAAGCCCGAAGATAATAAAGACAGCGGTTACTCTTCCGGGTGCGTAACTGATGCTGAAAAGGTAAGCTCCAATGATGAGTCTATGGATTATCAAGCATCGTCACATGTGCAGCAGCAAAATCCTTGGTCTGAAGATGAAGGTAATTCAAGGGAATCTTCGAGAAGCGGAAGCAGTAATTCATCGTCAAAACGTGCTCTAGAATTAAGTGTGGAAAATTTGAGAATATCCACAAAACTGAATGCTACTAAGACCGAGCAGCAGCTCTCTCTCACGAAAAAACTTAGAAGCAATTGATCTAATCCACTGCTCTCAGCCACCTAAGTGTTTTATTAGGGTTGAGGCCAAAGTCTCTGACCCTGAAAACGTGAATTCTGGATTAAAGGAGAATAGAAGAGGCAAGAAAACAGGGTAAACTCAGCAGTGATAAAAAAATAGATGAGGTTACCCATGGAAGGTATAACAAAACTGTTTTGTTTGGTCGATGATTTTTGCAGAGATATAGAGAAAAATTTTGCAGATAAACTACTGCCAAATGGTAAAAACCCCACAAGAACAACGGAAATTGAGCACTCCGAAATCATGACAATAATCCTGCTATATCAACAATCTCCGTGTAAAACTTTCTATCTACATTACCTAACGTTGCTCTACAAATCAGAGTTTCCAAAGTTACCTTCATATACCAGGTTTGTTGCTCTAAAGCCTAGGGTTTTGTGGCATTTAGCAATGTTGTTGCATTGGCTTTGTGGACAGTCAGAAAACACTGGAATTTCATATATAGACACAACTCCCATTGCAGTTTGTCATGCAAAAAGAATATCCAAAAACAAAGTTTTTGCTGGAATTGCAAAATTAAGCAAGAGCACTTACGGCTGGTTTTTTGGTTTCAAATTACATATGGTAATCAATGAAAATGTTGAAATTCATGCACTTACGCTAACAAAAGGCAATGTTGATGATAGGATACCTGTGCCAAATCTGACGGAAAAATTAATCGGTCTTTTGTTTGGTGACAAAGGTTATATTGCAAAAGAGCTTTTTCAGAAGCTGTTTGACCGAGGTTTGAAACTTGTTACCAAGGTGAAAAAAGGTATGAAAAATACATTGATTTCGTTAAATGAGAAGATTTTACTGAGAAAAAGGTCTATCATTGAGACTGTTTTTGGTTACCTAAAAAATAGACTAGAAATTGAACACACTCGCCATAGATCCCCTGTTAATTTTTTGGTTCATATCTTTTCTACTCTCATTTTTTCTATTCCATCAAATCCACAAAGCCTTCTATTTCCTATACTTTCTTCCTTCCTTAATCCAGAATTCGCGTTGAAAGCACTGGTGTTAATTTTTCTTGTCCATTGCAGATATTGCACCGTACTATCCACTGTGGCGAGCTTCTGGGAACATTAAAATCTCATACTCAAAATCATTGAGCCATACCGCTTGCTGTGGCAGAAAAACCCTGCCAGACTCTATAATTGGAACAATTTGATAAAATCGAGTGAGTTTGTCATTGTGTGGCACTATTTCAATAATCGGTAGATCGCTATTTGCCTTTAGCTCTTGTGTTAATTGCTGACCACTTGTTTTTGCTTCAATCAAAATTGCGTGTGGCGTCCATCTTGCAGCTAGTGACAGAACTTGCTCTTTAAGCTTTGGGTACTCAAGCTTTGCTCGATATACATCAAGTAAATAGAATTTATTATCTATTTTTGCCCAGGTGGTGCAGACACTAAAGTCGCTGGAATCTTTTGTTGAAACTGCAGTATCCCAGCTTTGAGTTACATGTGAGAGATTATCAGGGAAATTTTTATAGCGCTTTAGCCACTCTCGTTTAATTATACCGCTTGAAAGCGGCAGGGGATTTTGTTGATATTGAGCAGCAAAAGCGTAACTCCCAAGTTCAACTTTTATCATCTCAACTTCTTCTCTTCCTCCCTCCAGGGGATATAATAACTCATTTTCTTCTCTTGAATATAAACCTTTTTCTTGTGTCGTAATTGAGTCGATTATCTCCACTTTTTCAGAAATCATTGGCAAACAAATGTGATGCCATATGTTTTTTGGCTTGGATAAGAGGTGCCCGGTTAGGTCTTCCAGGTGCAGCCTGTGCATAACAAGCACAATTACTCCTTTTTTTCTATCGTTGAGCCTCGTTACCAAAGTCTGATCGAACCAATTTGTGGCACGCTTTCTAAACGTTTCACTCAAAGCTTGAGCAGGGTTAAGCGGATCATCCACGATGATGAAATCTCCACCTTCACCGGTTAACGTCCCTCCAACTGATGTTGCGATTCTGTATCCTCTCTGAACTGTTTGGAATTTATATTTAGTGTTCTGGTCTTTGGATAATTTTACCTCTGGAAACAGCTCTTTATACCAATCAGATTGCATTATGCACCTGGTGTCAAGCGAGTGCTTTTCGCTAAGCAACTTAGAGTAACTTGCAACTATTATTCTTGCAGTTGGCTGATTTCCCAGTATCCATGCGGGCCACGCAACGCTTATGCACATGGACTTCATTGAACGCGGAGGCATATTGAATATTATGCGCCTTACTTCGCCAGCATTCGCTGCTTTCAGCCTGTCTTCTATGACTTTTATGTACTGATAATCATTATACTTACATCCCGGCACCACCGTTTGAAAGCATAACTCAATGAATTTTTGAAAGTTGATTTTGTTCATAAATTTGACTTTTTGGAAAGTTTTATGTATTATGAAATTGATGTAGTGAGAATTAAGATATGAAAGAAACAAAAGAAATTAAAATACAAACTAAGGAAGAGTTTGTAGAAACTTGAAACGGGATAAAAATCCAGACAATAACGCTCCCTGGTAAAAATATAGATGAAAATAATAATCAGAATCAGAATGCAAAACATTTAGTATACTTTATTGGTGGAAATAGGGCGTTAAAATCTAGCAAAGATTATACCCAAAACTGGGATTGGGCTACAGATCAAGGAATTACTGTACATCTTTTTAATTATCCTGGACTTGGCTTAAGTAAAAACAACTCATTGATACGTAGCAATAGAGTTAAATCTGGTATAGCAGCTGTAACTAACTTATTGGAAAAAGGTATAAAACCAGATGATATCATATTGTTTGGAGACTGCCTGGGTGGACATGTAGCTGCAGAGGTTCATAAAAATTTTAAAGATAAGGATATACATTTGAGATGTATCGTTAGCAATGCTGCTAGTTCACTCAAACAAGCGTCTCTTTATTATTTTTGGTTCATAGCGAAATTAAAAATTTTTCTTGCTCCGATAATCAAATTAGTACTAAAGATTTTTGGTTGCCATTGGAAAACACACAAAATTATCAATGCAATTACTCCTTACATGATGTACTTCAATCGAGAGGGAGACAAGACGATTAAACAACCAGCGCAGCTTGCGACAAAAATAGAAAGAATAGAGCAAAACGGTAGAGGGAAAGATTACCAAAAAAAAAGAAATCTTTAAAGATTTTGAGGAATATGAAGAATTTTTCAAGCAACATACAATATTAAGAAGGAATGATGAATGTATTGATCCTAAAAAAGCTGATAAAGATGTACACAAATTGCCAATTACATGTTTAAAATCTTCCAATGAAGTTGGTTACACTTTTCCTGAGTTGATTCGTTTATATATTCAAAGGACAGATGAATATTTTGCTAAACATGGTTCACTAAATGATGAGAAGAAAGTTGAAGAGTTTAGAAGAAGTAAATTTTATGAAGATTTTTCTGGCTGTACAAATTCAGAGGACTTCTTGCATAACCACGCTCACCCTTCGGGGTTATTCCAGCGCGTGACGCTGGAATCTAGAAAAAAAGAAGATAGATCCCAGTGTCAAGCACTGGGGTGACAGGAAGTAACGCAAAATGTTGCCTTACAGAATAATCTGCAAGCCAGCTATTTCTTTAACTTTATTGAAGTAAAAAACTGATTTCCATTGCGGTAAATGAGCAACATTATTGAATCTTTACCGTTTTTCTTTACTGCTGAATCAACTTGTTTTTGAAAATCATTAGTATTTTCTATATCGGTTCCATCTAATTGGATAATAATGTCTCCTTTTTTAATACCACGCAGCGTGGCATTACTGTTACTATCTACATTAGTAACTATCACACCTTTTGTAGGATTACTTTCTTTTGATTCTTTTGGCAGGTTTGAAACAGTTAAACCAGTTATGTAATCGGATGTTGATTTATTTTCTTCTTGATTATTACCTTGACCATCATTTGCAGATTCTTCAATCACAACCTTAATATTGACCTCTTTGCCCTTTCTAAGTAACTTAATTTGTACTTTTTTTCCAGGTTCAGTTCTTGAAACCATTTGAGGCAGTTGTGTCATTCTATCAATTTTTTTATCATCAAATTTTAATAATATGTCACCCACCTTAATTCCACCTTTTTCTGCAGGGCTATCCTTTACTATACTTGCAACCAGTGCACCTTTTGTATCTTTTAAACCCAAAGACTCAGCAAATTCTTTCGTTATAGGCTGAACTTGCACACCAAGCCAACCATGTTTTATTTTTTTGCCACTTTTTAATGTGTCAATGATTGACATAGCTAAATTAGATGGTATAGCAAAGCCTATACCCACGTTACCGCCAGACTCAGATGGGGAATAGATAGCGGTGTTAATGCCTATAACTTTTCCATTTAAATCAAATAATGGCCCTCCAGAGTTGCCTCTATTAATTGCAGCATCAGTTTGAATAAATTCATTCATAGTGCCGATACTAATGTCTCTGGACCTTGCAGATATAATTCCTGTGCTTACAGAGCTACCCAAACCAAATGGGTTACCTATTGCAATAACTGTATCGCCAACCCTTGCTGTATCAGAATTACCAAATGCAACAAAAGGAAGATCTTTATTAGAATGAACCTTAAGCACAGCAAGATCAGTTCTTGCATCATAGCCTAAAACTTCTGCTTTGAAATAAGTATTATCGTTCATAGTAACTGTGATATCTTGGGCGTTTTTAATAACGTGATAATTGGTTACTATAGTTCCACCTTTATCTATAATAAACCCAGAACCAAGCAACACCACCTCTCTGTTAACACTAGGGCCCCTATCCATAAAAAACTGATCAAAATGCTCAAAAAATTCTCTAAAATCATCAAAGAAATTGTTTCTTGGCATAAAAGGGATTTTAGTTCTATTGTTACTTTCTTGTTTGATTATTTGTTCGCTTGAAATATTTACAACCGCAGGAATGAGTTCTTCCACTAAATCGGCAAGTCCTTGATTACAGTTACATGCAGTAGTGCTAGCATCAACGACCTTTTTTGCATCCCAATCAAACATATTAGCGTATGAAGAAAACGCAATTAGAAAATATGCAAATATAGATAAAATAAATGCCTTACTTTTCATAAATTATTTCCATCCTTTGTTTAAAATATCTAAAAAGTTATTGTTTGGTGAAAGTACAAATTTAGTATTATTTTCGGCAAATGATTTACTGTAAGCGCTCATAGAGCGATAAAAGTTAAAAAACTCTTCATCAACCTTAAATGCCTCATTATAAATTCTAGTTGCTTCAGCATAACCACGGCCCCTTATTTCATATGATTCTTTTACTGCACTAGAGATAATTTCCCTTTTTAATTTATCAGCTTTTGATCTAATTTCCTGCCCAGCTTGCTCTCCTTCTGCTCTGATTTCTTTTGCTTCTTTTTCCCTTTCAGTTTGCATACGGCGAAATATTGCAGAACTATTTTCTTCTGGTAAATCTGCTCTCTTAATTCTTACGTCTATTATTTCTATGCCAAATTTTTCAGCTTCAGAATAAACTCCACGCTGAATCAATTGCATAACCTCTGATCTTTTTTCGTTCAACAAACTAATCAACGAAAATCTGCCTATATTTTCTCTTATGTGTGCTTCTATAACCGGATACAATCTTCTAACCAGCCCTGATTCATTCCTCACAGCCTGGTAAAAAGTAACAGGATTTGTTATTTTATATTTTGCATACGCATCTACTATAATACGTTTTTGATCCGCTGTTATCACTTCCCTTGGGATCTTATCAGGACTTAAATCTAAAACTCTTTTATCAAGAAACTCTACACTATTTATGAATGGCAACTTAAAATATAAGCCACTTTCCCTAACATCTCTTACAACTTTACCGAGTTGTATAACTATCGCTTGCTTTGTTTCTTGCACAACAAATATTGAATTAAATAAAACAATCAATAAAACAACAAATACAGAAACAAAAACAATTTTAATATTACTACCCATGGTTATTTCCCTAAATTTGTAAGAGGTAAATAAGAAAACATACCTTTCAGATCATCAGTTACAACAACTTTGTCTACCTTACTGAAAATATTTTCCATAGTTTCAAGATAAATACGATTCTTAACGAGAGAAGGATTCTGTCTATATTCCTCGTAAAGAGATAAAAAGCGATTTGCATTACCTTTTGCTTCATTTATTACTTCATTCTCATATGCCTCTGCATCTAATTTTATCTTTATCGCTTCACCCTTTGCTCGAGGTATAATACCATTATTATAAGCATATGCTTCGTTTATAGTACGCTCTTTGTCTGCACGAGCACTTTGTACATCTCTAAACGAACTGATTACTTTTTCTGGTGGATCAATTTTTTTCATTTGAACAGATAAAATCTCTATGCCCATTTGGTATCCATCAAGAATCTGCTGCAATAGAATTCTAGTATCTCTAGAAATTTCTGGTCTGCCTTGACCAAGTGCAAAAGAGATCGTGTTTTTACCTATTATTTCTCTCATGGCACTTTCAGCAGCATTTTTAACACTGAAACCGGGTTTGCAATCCCGCACTTTGAATAAATAGTCCTTAGCATCTCTAACGCGCCACTGAACCTCGAAGTTAACGTTGACTATATTTTCATCTCCAGTTAGCATCACACCTTCACCGCGATCTGTGTCTCGCCCATAAGAATTACTTACCCCAATTTCTTCACGATTTACTTCCTTAACATTCACTTTAAAAACCTTGCCAATAGGGTAGGGGAAGTGATAACGCAAACCAGGTGTTTCTGTATTAGAATATTTACCAAAGGTAAGTTCTATACTTTCCTCACTAGGATGGACAATATAAAAGCCAGTGCAAGCATAGAACAGCAAAACAATAAAAATGATGAAATAAGGTTTTTTGCCCCTGTTTCTGGTTAATCCATTCAGAAAGAACCTTACATCAGATACAGCTTTACTTAAAATATCTTCATTATTAGGAGTTTTGTTCCCTACCGGTTTCTTTCCCAAATTCCAAGGATTATTCTCATCAAACATAATGATTGATTCTATAATTAATACGCTAATATTACTTCTTTAATAAGAAAATGCAAACATAAATTGCTATTTTATTTACAAATTAATCATCAGGATGGAAAACATGATCGTACACTTCCTTTTCTCTATGTAGTATGGTCGACTCTATAGAATTTTCTGGCTTTTTTTTGAATTCTTTGTTGTCACTCTTTAAGTGCACTACGTCTTCGTGAAAATGGGAATTATACCTAAATAGTAAAGCTATTATTATTAAAGTTATAACAGCCAAAAAGATGAGTGCCCTTTTTATGCACCTCATAAATACTCCGGCTTCCTGACCTAATTTTCCACACTATCAAAAAACACGTCAAGCAGAATTATTCAAAGACAAATGAACATTAACAGCCAAATTAACACTAACTTAAGAATCGAGGGTGTACAATATAATATATTTAATTAATAGTGAGGTTTAAAATGTCAGCCAGTGAACAAACAAATTCAAGTCCTGTTAAAAAAAATTCTCCTTTCATGGAAACTGTGCAGGATAAACTAAAAGATATAAAAAATTTCTCTAACTGGTCTGCAAAAGAGCAAATAGTTGCAGTAGGTGCAGTAGGTGTGATGGTTGGTGCATTACTTCCATTTGTGGCAGTTGCTTTACCGGTTGCTGCAACAGGTGCAATAGTTGCCCTTACTCTATTTTTTGCTGTGAAAGCAGTTGAATACACATTCAAAGGGCTCAAATGGTCAGCAGAAAAGACAGTTGATGGGGCGAAGTATACTGCCGGGAAAGTTAAGGATGCGTCAGTATATACTGCAGAAAAAGCAAGAGAAGGTTATTATTCAGTAAAAGGAGCTATAAGTTCTGTGGGACGAGCAACAAGAGAGGGAACTGGTGCTACGTTAGGAAAAATGGGGCGCAGTTTAAGTAATTTAAGTGAAAGTATGTCTAGTTTTGACGCCATCCCATATTCAATAGGTAACGAAGGTCAAACTGTTGTTTTGAAAACAGAAGAAAAAATAAGGAATTTCAATAGTGTAAAGGAGATGTTTATTAAGGAAGTTCTTGAAGACAAAGCCGTGAATAACTCTGCTTTAACTAAGGAAATATTTTCTAAGTTGGGAGAAAAAATATTAGAGAAAGCTTATTCTGTTGGTAGTCCACAAGGTGCCAAAAAGGACCAGTTGATCAATCAGTTGAAACAGCAAGTAGATTTTGTCAATAAATTAGACGCTAAGAAGTTGCAAAATTTGTTATCTAAAGATGATAACAGTCTCTATGAAATTTTCTCTGAACATCATGATGAAATTAAGAGGATTATTGGAGAATGTAAAACAGAGCACGGGATTTCCAATGGTCTGGAGAAACCTAATAAAGTAGCAAGAAAGTATGGTATCAGAAAAGGTGCAACGCAATCTATTGAAAACAGCTTGTCAAAAAGCAGTTCACTAGATTCTGTAAGGACTGACAGTACTATTAGCAGCGAAGCGGAATTGTTAAATCCTGCGAAGCATAAAGAAGTGAAAACAACTGCTCCATTTAAAGTGCCATTATGGTTGGGGGGTAAAAAAGCACCAGAAGAAACTACTAATGTTAAATATCAAGTTCTTTCTGAATCAGACACGTTGTCTAGACAAGTAGGAAAGAGCACTTTTTGCGTTGATACTCCTATTCCCATTGAAAATACTGGTAAAACTGCAACAGTAGGAGGAAGACTTTCTGGTAAGCAGCCTATTCCAGTTACTCCACCAAAGGTATCAAGAAGCTCTTCTACTGATAGTGGAATGGGTTCTGGTTCTTCTACGCCAAAAAGTCCTTCTCTAGAAGACTTAAGTAAAGCTCGTGCAGAACTGAAAAAAACAGGTTATCTGGACAAACTGGTGGAACAGCCTTCTACGTATAAGTCTGAAGTTTGCATTGAACTAAAGCAGCTAAGAGTTACATCTGGTAAGTAGCATAAACAAAACCACTCACTTTCTCCAAAGGATGTTACTCAATGAGTAACATCCTTTTTTGTTTTTGACTATAGTCGACTTAAATTTACAATTAGAGTTTTTACATTATCCTCTGTCATCTCAATACCCTCTCTTGTCATCCCAGTGCGTGACACTGGGATCTAGCCATTTCACGCAATCCCATCGAAAACGCTGTGTTTTAAAAAATGTTAGCCACTTTCATGTTTACCAACTTAGTGCTCAATCAAAATTCCTAGATCCCAGTGTCACGCACTGGGATGACAGGGGAAGGAGGCACTGGAATGACAGAAGAGAGTGCTGGAATGACAGAAAAATCTAATCTATTTTCTCTTGATGAATAAATCTCGGTAGAGTATAGTAGCAATGCATTTATGTAGATTCTAATGAATAATTTAGTTTTGATTTATACAACTTTTTCAAGTTTGAAGGAGGCTAAAACTGTTTCTGAAGAATTGTTAAACGAGAAATTAATTGTATGTGTAAATATATTTCCCGAAGTGAATTCTCTGTATTTATGGGAAGGTAAAATTAGTAATAGTTGTGAAGTAGTAGCAGTTATGAAGAGCAAAAATGATCAAGTTGATAAAATTGTAGAAAAAATCGAAGCAATTCATTCTTATGATCAGCCAGCTATTGCTGTGATGCCCATAGAAAAAGCAAATAAATCTTTTACTAATTGGGCTAATAGTGTTATTGATGTAAGTAGTATTGGGGTGTAGCCAAGTGGTAAGGCAGCGGTTTTTGATACCGCCACGCGAAGGTTCGAATCCTTCCACCCCAGCCATATTGAAGTGGGTGTGAATGATATCACTTTTCTATAAATTAAGATTATTGAATTATATATTAGGTAGTCTAAAAGATATAATTGTGAAACTGTTTCTCTTCACAATGTATCTTTACACATCCAGCATTGTGCTCATGTTTCTCAGCAATGGTTTTTGGTATGCTGTAGAATTTGGCTCTTTCAAAAATGCGTTTTACCATTTATTTCAATATTGCAAGTGGTATTATGAAAATAGGGAAGAACTCGGTTACGGAATTTCTATTCGAATATTAGTAGCATTCCTTACTCCGCATTTTCTCTATAAGTTGTTCCTTGGCACAGGCTGGAAGTCTTTTTTAAAGGAAAAGATAGTGCAGATACTCAGCACAAGAAGAAAAAAGGGTAGTGAGTTCAGTAATAGTAGTAAACCAAGTGGCAGTAGTTATAGTGATAAGAATAATTACAGCAATAACAGTGAGCATCACGCTCAAGATGCAAAGCGGAAAGTAGACATGATAAAGCAGCTATTAATCAAAGATATAGAGGCAACTATAGATAGGAGATTGAATGATATTTTTTTCGGTAAAAGGAGTAAACCTCATTAAAAAGGCTTTATCTAGTAAGGCTTTTTAAAATTGGCTGTATTTTGTTTTTTACGTATACCGGATCACAGTCAGCCAATATACATGTGTGCACAAAATCTTGACTGAAGTCTGACAACCAAGAAATCGCCTTACGTTTTTCTACCAAGCTTTCTGTTTTTTTGCAGTGACTTGCTGCATCAACCATTGCCTGCGCTATTACTGATTTCCACAGCAAATAATACCTTTGTATATCATCTGACGTACTATTTATTTCATAGTGGTTAAAAAATTCTTTAAAATTGAAATTGTTTGACATAATGATACCTCTTTGGATTGAAATTTGAAATGATTTGAGTTTATGTCGCCACAGCAGATCCCGCTAACAACTTACTATTACCCATAAATCTAAAAGGAGAAAAAGCTGCTATCTTACTAATTCAACTTTCTATTATAAATAGATCTATGGTCTAAAAATGGAATATATGATGAAAAGAACTATAAAACGTGAATTATGGATTAAAGGAGAATAGAAAAGGCAAGAAAACAGGGTAAACTCAGCAGTGATAAAAAAATAGATGAGGTTACCCATGGAAGATATAACAAAACTGTTTTGTTTGGTCGATGATTTTTGCAGAGATATAGAGAAAAATTTTGCAGATAAACTACTGCCAAATGGTAAAAACCCCACAAGAACAACGGAAATTGAGCACTCCGAAATCATGACAATAATCCTGCTATATCAACAATCTCCGTGTAAAACTTTCTATCTACATTACCTAACGTTGCTCTACAAATCAGAGTTTCCAAAGTTACCTTCATATACCAGGTTTGTTGCTCTAAAGCCTAGGGTTTTGTGGCATTTAGCAATGTTGTTGCATTGGCTTTGTGGACAGTCAGAAAACACTGGAATTTCATATATAGACACAACTCCCATTGCAGTTTGTCATGCAAAAAGAATATCCAAAAACAAAGTTTTTGCTGGAATTGCAAAATTAAGCAAGAGCACTTACGGCTGGTTTTTTGGTTTCAAATTACATATGGTAATCAATGAAAATGTTGAAATTCATGCACTTACGCTAACAAAAGGCAATGTTGATGATAGGATACCTGTGCCAAATCTGACGGAAAAATTAATCGGTCTTTTGTTTGGTGACAAAGGTTATATTGCAAAAGAGCTTTTTCAGAAGCTGTTTGACCGAGGTTTGAAACTTGTTACCAAGGTGAAAAAAGGTATGAAAAATACATTGATTTCGCTAAATGAGAAGATTTTACTGAGAAAAAGGTCTATCATTGAGACTGTTTTTGGTTACCTAAAAAATAGACTAGAAATTGAACACACTCGCCATAGATCCCCTGTTAATTTTTTGGTTCATATCTTTTCTACTCTCATTTCCTATTCCATCAAATCCACAAAGCCTTCTATTTCCTATACTTTCTTCCTTCCTTAATCCAGAATTCGCGTTTAAAAGACAAATATAGAAAAACAAGAATATCAACTTTGAGTGCACTAAATTTGCTCATTTTTCCTTAACTTGACGCGTATGGTCTGAATATCCTGTGTAGGATGCAATATTAACTTCCATTCCGCTTGAAAGCGCAGATTGCAGTGCAGACTTTAGCCCCTCTTCATTTTTTATTCCGTCTGTGTTTTCTAGAAAATCTTTTATATTGTGATCAGTCACTGCACCTTCCGCAGCAGAATTAAAATCACTTTTTCCTAACCTAGAAAAAGTATTATGCATGTGTCCATTAGTGATAGTGTTATCAAAATCAAATATTAATAGGGTATTATTTCCTTTAGCCATATCTTCACCTCTAATCCTTACAAATCATATGGGTAGATACTAACATTAATAGATTAATTATTTATTATAACCTTTCTAATTAATAGTATGATAAATAAAGTAAATATAACAAGAAGTAAAAATCAACGGCATAAAGAAAAGACTTAAAGAGAGGCCAAATCAAAGTGCAATGGTATTTCACTAATCCAATTATTTTTCTCTTGATCTAGCCTATCATCCAATATTGCCTGCCTTATAGATGCCATTAACTTATTCATGAAGAAAACGTTATGAATGGTAACGAGTGTGTAAGCCAGGAGCTCTTTAGCTTTCAGTAAATGGTGTATATAAGCTCTTGAATGCTTTCTGCAGGTAAAACATAAGCAGTCACTTTCAATTGGGTTATTGTCCAGCTCGAATTGTTGATTTCGCAAATTAATATGCTCTTTGCACTTTGAAGAAATAGAATCTCTATTTTTTACTTTAATAAGCGCACCACCATGCCTTGCTAAACGGGTTGGATGCACGCAATCAAACGTATCAATTCCAAGACTAACTCCGCGAAAGATGTCCACAATTCCACCAATACCAAGCAAATGAGTAGGCCTATCTTTTTTCAGATGGTCCATAGTGAAAGAAACTACATCGTACATCTGCTCTTTACTTTGACCAAGTGATCCACCTATTGCTTGACCAAAAAATGGCAAATCGTTAATAAAATTACAACTTTCTCTACGTAAATCTTGATATACTCCGCCTTGACTAATTCCATACAGTGCCTGCTTGCCATTATTGTTTTTTTCAAATTCATTTAAAGAACGTTCAGCCCATTTGTGGCTCATGAGCATTGATTTTGCTGTGTATTCTTTGCTTATGTGAAATGGAGTACATTCATCTAAGACTAAGATTAAATCTGCACCTAGTTTTTGTTGAATTTGTATAGACTTTTCAGGAGTCAAGCAATAAGTTTTACCATTAATGTAAGAACGAAAAATTGCCCCATCCTCATTAATTTTGATCAGAGTTTTTTGTTTTTTTCTTATTCCTTTTATCTCTTCCGAAACTGATCCGTGCCCTAAGCTAAATACCTGATATCCACCTGAGTCAGTTAGCATTGGCCCATTCCATCCCATCATCTTGTGCAAACCACCAAGTTTTGCAACAGTATTCTCTCCTGGTTGAAGCATTAGGTGATAGGTGTTGGAAAGTATTATCTGAGTACCTTCTTCTCTGATTCTCTCGATATCTGCAGCTTTAATAGCAGCTTTGGTTGCACAAAATATAAATGCTGGTGTTTCTATGTTTCCATTTGGAGTTTTAATAATGCCAACTCTTGCAGAACCTGATTGCTTGATTATCTTGAATGCAAATTCTTCTTTCATCTATTTGCCTGAAAGTTCTGTTATGATATTTTCTACTTTCTCAGGAGTAAGATTTTCATAGAAGTCATTATTGATCTGCACAACGGGAGCATTAACGCATGCACCTAGGCATTCAACTTCTTTTAAAGTGAACAAATTATCTTTAGTAGTCTCACCGATATTGATTCCAAGTTTTTTTTTAAAGGTATTTAAAACTTCTTCACTATTGCACAACCAGCAAGGAGTTGTTCTACAAATTTGTATTAGATATTTGCCTACTGGTTTTAAATTATACATGGTGTAAAAATTTGCCACTTCATATATACGAATATGTGGAATATGCAGCATATCAGCAACATAACGCATAGCAGATTCAGGAACCCATCCGCATTGCTCTTGAACCAGGTATAGTAAAGGCATGACAGCACTACCTTCTCTGCCTTTAGGATACATCTCTATAAACTTTCCCGCTTTCTTAAGGTTTTCTGATGTAAAACTAAACTGTTCTTCTTTTTCTATCATTCATGAGACTCGTGTAAACTTTAACAGATTATACCTGTAGAACCAATGATTGCAATTGTTGGTTTTTTGAGAAATAGCATTTTGCAGTATCATACTACCCATACTGCCCAACTTGTAAATTCTTTTGGCTTGGCCATAGGATCCAGTTAAAAAATCTGATCATGCGCTAACTTCAATTGTTTCATAAGTTTGTTTTAGTAAATCTCAATTATTTTAGCTACAGCTAACTACTTTAAAAAAATGCTTAAGAAATTATAGTATATTATTTATAAATATACCATTCTTGACATTTATTATAAATGTTGTGTATAATAAACTATATTTATTAATATGAGGTTAAACTATGAGTAAACAATTAAATTTATGGATAAAAGAAACTGGTGAAGAGAAATTTAAAAATTTTCTCACATCACTAAATAAGGAAAATCTTCAAAAGCATGCCACAACTATTTACAGAAATTACGAACAAAGTTACAATGAAAAGTATTTCATGTACAACAAAATTGGTTCCGGTGCAGTAGTAATAGCATCTTGCGCTCTGATTCTACTGTCTCGATATTTTGATCTAAGAGCATGTCTTGAAAAGATTTAAACGGGTAATTTAGCAAGCATAATAGTAATCATATCAAAGAAGATATTAGTTTTTGAAGTAAGTGGCGAGTGTTCATAGTCCTTACTCATGCGCCTAAAATTCGAAAGCCAAGCGTTCAACAATCCATCGTTTAGGAATGACCTGAAACCCTACAGAATCACTAGCTTTTTTGGCAATTGTGAGTAGACATCCTGTCTTCAGAAAACAGCGATTTTGAAGCTCACCTGTATATCCTTGATCAGCAAAAAACTTCTGTAATGTTGGAGTTTTCTGTTTAGCTTGAGAAAAAAGATTCAGAGCGCCGTCACGATCTTGAATGCTTGCACTATGAACGTCAGCTACATTGATTAGGCCTAATGTATCTATAGCCAACCGAAGTAAGATTTCCCCGAGAGCTGAAAGACAAAATCAATAGCCGAATTAATATTGGGCCAAAAGCTTGGCAGCACTTTTCTTATGGCATGCTTAATGGCAAACCAGAACTTCTCAATCGGATTTAAATCCGGTGAGTATGGCGGCAAGAACAAAATTTTACACCCAACATTTTCTATCAAATTTTTCGTTCTTGCAGATTTATGAAAGCTTGCATTATCGAGAACAATAGTCTGTCCAGGTTTTAATATAGGAACAAGTATATTTTCTACATAAGCATCAAAAATCTCGCTGTTGCAGTAGCCCTCAATTACCCAGGAAGCTTTAACTTTTCCCTCATTTAGTGCTCCTATTATGCTTACCCTCTTTCTTTTAAACCCTGGTTTATCGGCAAATAACCTCTTGCCTTTTTGAGACCACCCATATTCATAAAATCTGTTGTCTTCTACTCCAGAGTCATCTATGAATATCAAGTTTTCTTTTTCTATTCCTTCTATTTTTTTTATGAACTCCTTGCGTTTCTCTTCATTCCTTTCCTGATAAAGAAAAGTTTTTTTTATATGTATAGTTTACTTTTTTAAGATAATTGTAGACTGTGTCTTTGCACATGTTGCCAAATTTTTCAATTATTTTTTCAACCGTAATATCTCGGTTTTCATCCAGAAATTTGACAAAGCCATCTAAGTATTTAATTTTATGACTATGTCCCTTTTGGTAGCCTGAAGACGGTTTTATACTTCCTGTTTCTTCTCTTCTTTTCCTCCACCAGTATATAGTTTTTCTATCAATTTTGAACATCTTGCTTACTTCTTCCATAGTCATTTTTTTCTCGTCAACCACTTTTAAAACTCGTTCCCTCAGGTCCTCACTATATGGCTTTGCCATCATTCTACCTTAATTAAAGCAGTATTATACCTTTTTACACTCCTTTGAGGAAACCTTATTTCGGTTAGCTATAGCACAACAGAAACCGACACTGTAAAGACTACCAAATTAACAACAGAAGCATCAACTACCGTTGCACCTACTTCTACAATGAGTAAACCTTCAACGACTCAAACAAGTACAGTAACAGTGAAGCCAACAACAGTAGCAAAAACAACTACTACTTCACAAGCGACCACGGTTGCTACAACGTCAACCAGTGTGCCTTCGGAAACTGAAACAAGTACTGTAAAACCTACAGCAGCAACTGTTGCGTCGACTTCTACAATGAGTAAACCTTCAACAGAGTCAACGACTCAAACAAGCACAGTAACAGTGGAGCCAACAACAGAAGCCGTTGCATCGACTTCTACGATGAATAAACCTTCAACAGAGTCAACAACTCAAACAAGCACAGTAACAGTGGAGCCAACCATACGCGTCAAGTTAAGAAAATAAAGGTATGAAGAAGATAGGATAAGAAGATATAAGTTCTCTCGGATATATTTTAGTGAGAGAACTAATGATGAATAAAATAACTTGCTTATCAAATTACCTAAACAAATTTTTCAATGAAAGAGCAAATGAAGTATCAATTGAAACAGGATTTATAAAAAGGAAGAGAAAATTGAGTGGTTCATCATTCATAAAAGCTATAATTTTGGGTAATATAGGAGTTGCAAACTGCAGCATAGATACAATGTGCCAATTATTAAACGAAGCATCTGTAATAATAACAAAACAGAGTCTAGATTTGAGGTTTACTGAAGAGGCAGTGGAATTTATGAAAAGGATGTATAATGAATCTATGGCTTTATTTAAAAATACCCTGCAAATTGATTGTAGAATCTTGCAGCAATTTAAAAGCGTTAAGTTATTGGATAGTAGCTATATTAGCCTGCCTAACAGTATGGAGAATATGTATAAAGGATATGGTACCAGCTACAGCGGCTATGAAAGTAATACCAAGTCCGGGATAAAGTTGCAATTAGTTTTCGACTACTTAAATCAGACATTTGATCAATTAAATATAACGGAGGGAATAAGGTCAGATCAAGGGTATAGGAAACATTTGAGTAATATATCAAGTAACGATTTGCTAATATCTGATCTTGGTTATTTTGTGCCAAGTTCTTTTAAACAGATTAAGGAAATAGGAGCTTATTTTATTAGTCGTTATAAATCTGATACCAATATATATGATATAGAAACAAATCAAAAAATGGAGTTACTGGAATGTTTAGAGGGTAAGCTATTTTTAGAAACTGAGGTATTATTGGGAAAAGAAGCAAAGATTAGAGTAAGAATTATATGTCAAAAGCTAACTGAAGAACAGTCTATAGCCAGGAGAAGGAAGGCTAATAGATTAGCAAAATCACATGGATATACATCTTCCAAAAGGAATCAAAAGTTATTGAATTGGTCAATATTTATAACTAATGTTCCAAAAAGTAAAATTAGTGCTGAACAAGTATTAACAATTTACCGAGTAAGATGGCAAATTGAATTATTATTTAAATTATATAAGAGCCATATAGGACTTGATAAACTAAAAGGAAAACCATATAGGGTATTATGTGAATTATATGCTAAATTGTGTGCAATTCTTATATTTCATGGAATAGTTGGTTGTACAGAACTAAAAAAGGGCACAGAACTTAGTTTAACAAAGGCATTTATTGAGCTTAAAAGGCGAGTTAGAGAGCTATTCTTAACATTAAATTGTGTAGTCAGTAAAGTACAAATTTTCCTCAAAAAACTCATCTCAACCTGGTCAAAATTCTCCTTAAAAGACAAATATAGAAAAACAAGAATATCAACTTTGAGTGCACTAAATTTGCTCATTTTTCCTTAACTTGACGCGTATGGTTTTCTGACTGTCCAAAAAGCCAATGCAACAACATTGCTAAATGCCACAAAACCCTAGGCTTTAGAGCAACAAACCTGGTATATGAAGGTAACTTTGGAAACTCTGATTTGTAGAGCAACGTTAGGTAATGTAGATAGAAAGTTTTACACGGAGATTGTTGATATAGCAGGATTATTGTCATGATTTCGGAGTGCTCAATTTCCGTTGTTCTTGTGGGGTTTTTACCATTTGGCAGTAGTTTATCTGCAAAATTTTTCTCTATATCTCTGCAAAAATCATCGACCAAACAAAACAGTTTTGTTATATCTTCCATGGGTAACCTCATCTATTTTTTTATCACTGCTGAGTTTACCCTGTTTTCTTGCCTCTTCTATTCTCCTTTAATCCAGAATTCACGTCTCAAGCTTTGAGCGAAACGTTTAGAAAACGTGCCACAAACTGGTTTGACCAGACTTTAGTAACCAGGCTCAACGACAGAAAAAAAGGAGTAATTGTTCTTGTGATGCATAGGCTACATCAGGAAGATTTGACCGGACACCTTCTCTCCAAACCGAAAAACATATGGAACCATACTTGTTTACCGATGATATCTGAAAATAAGGAGATTATCTATTCAATCAAAAAGCCAGCGCCTCCTTTTCTTGTTCCTGTCACCCGAGTAACTACAAATGAGTACAAAAGCTGGATTACAGCATCAAGTGCTAGAATGACGCCACCCGTAATATTATACTCAAGAGAAGAAGGACAGTTGCTATATCCCCTAGATGGAGGAAAAGAAGAAATTGAGATGATAAAGGCTGAACTTGGGAGCTATGCTTTTGCTGCTCAATATCAACAAAACCCTCTACCACTTTCAAGTGGTATAATTAAACGAGAGTGGCTGAAGCGCTATAAAAATGTTCTTGATAATCTCTCGCATGTAACACAAAGTTGGGACACTGCGGTTTCAATAAGCGATTCTAGCGGCTTTAGCGTTTGTACCACCTGGGCAAAAGCGGATAATAAATTCTATTTACTTGATGTATATCGTGCAAAGCTTGAGTATCCAAAACTTAAAGAACAAGTTCTGTCACTAGCTGCAAGGTGGAAGCCACATGCAATTTTAATCGAAGCAAAAACGAGTGGTCAGCAATTGGTGCAAGAGCTAAAAGCGAACAGTGATTTACCCATTATCGAAATAGTACCACATGATGACAAACTCACTCGATTTTATCAAATTGTTCCGATTATAGAGTCTGGCAAGGTTTTTCTGCCGCACCAAGCAGTATGGCTCAATGACTTTGAGTATGAGATTTTAATGTTCCCAGAAACTCGCCACGACGACCAAGTGGATAGTACCGTGCAATATCTGCAGTGGGTGAGAGATAGTAGCTCTAGGGTCGCAGCTGTACGGGCATTGTGATTTGAGCCTACCAGATGCAAGTAGCCTAGATTCCATTGGATGACGGGAGAATTGAATGACATCGTTTACTATACAATGTTTGTACAGTTCTGGATAAAAAAATTAGCTAACAAATTTATAAACATCAGTATACAACTCATCAACGCTTGGTTCTTTACTATTTTTGGCAAAATCTTCCGACTTTTTTACTAAATCACGTACTTCCTTATCAATTACTTTACATTCTTCTTCTGAAGCAATTTCATTATCTATCATGTATTTCTTTAAAGTGCCTATAGGGTCATGATTTTGCTTCATATCTTCAACTTCTTCTTTTAAGCGATAAGTAGCAGGATCTGACATCGAATGGCCGCGATATCGATATGTCTTCATTTCAAGCAGGATAGGCCCTTTTCCGCTGCGTGTGTGTTCCGCTGCTTCGCTTGTAGCCGCATAAACAGAGAAAAAATCCATTCCATCAACTTGTTTTCCAGAAATACCAAAACTTTCTCCTTTTTTATATAACTCTGTTACTAAAGTTGATCTTTGCACAGAAGTTCCCATTGCGTATTCGTTATTTTCTATGATGTAAACCACAGGCAACTTCCACAAAGCTGCCATATTAAATGATTCATATACTTGTCCTTGATTTGCAGCACCGTCACCAAAATACGTGAATACCACGTTATCTCTTTTCTTATATTTATTAGCAAATGCTATTCCTGTGCCAATTGGAACTTGTGCTCCCACTATTCCATGTCCGCCGAAGAATTTTTTTTCAACGTCAAATACGTGCATCGAACCACCTTTACCTTTCGAGCATCCTGTTTCTTTGCCGGTAAGCTCTGCCATCACAACATTCGGATCAGAATCACATGCGAGCATTAAGCCATGGTCTCTATAACTTGTGATAAAAGCGTCACCTAATTTTGATGCAGCTTGAGTTCCAACTGCAACTGCTTCTTGCCCTATTGATAGGTGACAGAATCCGCCTATTAATCCCATTCCATATAATTGTCCTGCTTTTTCTTCAAATCTGCGTATGAGTAGCATTTTCCTGTAGAATCCAATTATCTGTTCTTTAGTGAAATTTTCTGCTTTCATATCGATTTCTTTTTCATTAAACTAAAATAATATCAGAAATTTTTAACATTTTGTAATAAATCTCAATGGATTACTACCACTGGCTTGAAGCTTTTCACGTTATCTCCGCCATTATGTGGATGGCAGGTATGCTTTATTTACCCAGGCTTTATGTCTACCACGCAACTGTAAAACCGGGATCGGAAAATGATAGCTTGCTTCAAACAATGGAAAAGAGGCTACTTAGATATATCATAAACCCTGCAATGCTTTTCTCACTTGGTCTTGGAATCACATTAATGGTTATTAGGGAAGCATATCGCGAAGGGTGGTTTCATGTGAAAGCACTAGCATTATTTTTTATGTTTGCTATTCATGGACTGCTTGCAAAATACAGAAAAGATTTTGCAATGGGTTCAAATGAAAAAAAACACGTTTATTTTCGTGTTTTAAATGAAGCAGTTACAGTATTGATAATAGTTATAGTTATTATGGTTGTTGTAAAACCTTTTTGACTGACCTTACCCAGAAAAAGCAGAAAGCTCAGCTACTCTTCTATTTTCATTTTTGACTTTTTTGAAAATAACATAAGCTAAAGTTACTGAGGTTTACCAATGATTTTTACAGGGGTACTGGTGAAGTCGAGTTGCAATAGCTGTGTGCTTGACATTGGGATCCAATTTTATAAAAATCTATTGTGCTAGCAAGTTCACTAGATTCCAGCGTCACGCGCTGGTCTGTTGGACATTTAATGTGATTGTATGTAGGGTTTTGAAAAAGACATACCAAATATGAAAGGCCTATATATTAAAACTTACGGCTGTCAGATGAACGTTTATGACTCCGTTTTAATGGAAAATATAATTAAACCTTTGGGGTTCAACGTTGTTAGTGATGCAGAAAAAGCTGATTTGGTGATACTGAACACTTGTCACATTAGAGAGAAGGCAGCAGAAAAGCTTTATTCTGAGCTCGGGAAGATTCATTCGTCACGAAAAGAAATTACTATAGTGGTGGCTGGATGTGTAGCGCAAGCAGAGGGAGAAGAAGTATTCAGAAGGGCTCCTTTTGTTGATATTGTTGTTGGTCCGCAGAGTATCGCTACCTTACCGGAGCTGATAGTCAAAGCAAGCAGAAGTAAAGGTCATGTAATAAACACTGATTTTCCTGAAGTTGCAAAGTTTGATAAATTGCCAGATGAATGCTATGGCAATAGCCAGGGGTCTTCTGCGTTTCTTGCCATACAAGAAGGTTGTGATAAATTTTGTACGTTTTGTGTAGTACCATATACTCGTGGAGCTGAGTATTCACGGCCAGTGAATGAAATATTTCGTGAAGCATTGAAATTAGTTGCAAATGGGGCGAAGGAAATCAATTTGCTTGGTCAGAACGTCAATGCTTACCATGGGAAATGCGAAGGGGAAGTGTGGGATTTAGGCAAATTAGTTAGTCATATTGCTAAAATTGGAAAGCTAGAGAGGATTCGTTATACAACTTCTCATCCAAGAGATATGCATGAATCTCTCTACTTGGCACATGCGGAAGAGCCAAAACTCATGCCATTTATTCACCTGCCTGTGCAGTCAGGTTCGAATAAAATATTGCACGCGATGAACAGAAAGCACACTGCAGAGGAGTATTTGGAAATAATAGACAGATTTCGCAAATTGAAACCTGAAATCGAATTTTCTTCTGATTTTATTGTTGGTTTTCCTGGAGAAACCGAAAAAGATTTTGAAGAAACTGTAAAATTAGTAGAAAAAATTAGATATTCTCAGGCTTATAGCTTTAAATATAGCCCAAGACCAGGTACACCAGGAGCAGAAAGAAAAGATCAAGTACCAGAAGAGGTTAAAACAGAACGCCTTCTTCGTTTACAGAAATTAATTAGTAAGCAACAACTTGAGTTTAACCAGAGTATGGTAGGCAAAACTATACCTGCTTTGTTCAGTGATAAAAAAGGCAAACACCAAAACCAAATTATTGGTAAAAGCCCATATATGCAATCAGTGTGCATTGATGATCCTGAAGGTAAATACAGGGACAAAATAGTAAACGTGAAAGTGTTGGAAGCTCGGCAGAACAGTTTGTTGGGGCGTGGGGTGCAGGAATAAGTTTGTTTCTTTTTGCATTTGTAATTTTCTAAAAAGCCCTATATTCTTTGGCTTTATCCGGTCAAAATGAACATGAAGTCAAAGCATTATCCTGATACAGTAAGTAGTCCTGATTTTTCGTCGTTAGAAAAAGAAATCATAAAATTTTGGCAGGAAAATAAAGTTTTTGAGCGGTCAGTTGGAGAACGTTCCAAGGATAATTGTTTTGTGTTTTATGATGGGCCTCCGTTTGCAAATGGACTTCCACATTATGGACATTTACTCACTGGTTTCATCAAAGACGCATTTGCAAGATATCAAACTATGCTTCAAAAAAGGGTTGAACGTAGATTTGGTTGGGATTGCCATGGATTACCGGCTGAGATGGGTGCAGAAAAAGAACTTGGAATATCTGGTAGAACTGAGATAGAAAAATTCGGAATTGAAAAATTCAATAACCATTGTCGTACTTCTGTAATGAGATTTTCATCAGAGTGGGAAAAATATGTCAATAGGCAGGCAAGGTGGGTGGATTTTCATAATGACTATAAAACCATGGATAAATCATTCATGGAGTCGGTCATGTGGGCATTTAAACAGCTTTATGATAAGGGTCTAGTGTATGAATCAGTACGCGTTGTTCCATATAGCTGGGCGTGCGAAACTCCATTATCCAATTTTGAAACAAGGCTTGATAACGCGTATAGAGAAAAGACTAGCAAAGCTGTAACTGTTGCATTTGAGCTTTTAGAAAACCCACAGCAGTTTAAAAGTGTTAAACAAAAATGTAAATTACTTGCTTGGACTACAACTCCTTGGACTCTTCCTAGCAATCTGGCATTGGCGATAGGAAAGGACATCAAGTATTGTGCAGTGTCAGTCCACTCTTTGGTGTCATTCCAGCGCGTGACGCTGGAATCTATTTCTGGATCCCAGTGTCGAAGCACTGGGATGACAGAAGTTAATGAAAGGAGTTCAGTGAACAGTGAAATTTATATTTTCGCTGAAAGCTACCTAGAAAAATTTATCAGCCACTCTGAACAAAACAATATTCCATATGAAAACTGCAATATAAAACTTAAAGCGAATGATCTTGCAGGCCTTTCCTATAAGCCGCTGTTTGATTACTTTAAAGATACAAAGAATGCATTCCGTGTTTTTGTTGCTGATTATGTTACAGGAGAAGATGGTACTGGCGTTGTACACACTGCTCCTGGATTTGGTGAGGAAGATTTTTACCTTTGCCAAAGCCATGATATTCCAGTTATTTGTCCAATTGATAACAGTGGAAAATTTACTGCTGAAGTTTCAGATTTGGCAGGGGTTCATGTTTTTGATACCAATGATACAGTAATAAAAAAATTGAAAGAACAAGGAAACTGGTTCAAAACTGAACGATATATTCACAATTATCCACACTGCTGGAGAACTGACACTCCTTTGATCTATCGCACTATGCCTTCTTGGTATGTTGCCGTTACAAAATTCAAAAGCAGAATGGTAGAGCTAAATAAGAGAGTTAATTGGATACCAAACCACATTAGAGATGGTCAATTTGGAAAATGGCTTGAAGGGGCACACGACTGGTCAATTTCACGCAATCGATTCTGGGGTACGCCAATCCCTGTATGGAAATCAGACGATGCGAGATATCCAAGAGTGGATGTATATGGTTCGATAGAAGAACTAGAGCGAGATTTTAATGTTAAAGTAGATGATTTGCACAGACCATTTATCGATACTTTAACGAGACCAAATCCTGATGATCCAACAGGAAAATCAGTTATGCGTCGTGTGCCTAACGTATTTGACTGCTGGTTTGAATCTGGCTCGATGCCATTCGCACAAGTCCACTATCCGTTTGAAAATAAAGAGGGGTTTGAAACTGCAGATTTTATCACTGAATACATAGCGCAAACCAGGGGGTGGTTTTATACGCTCTTTGTATTGTCCACTGCTTTGTTTGATAGGGAACCGTTTAAGAATTGCATATGCCACGGTGTTGTTTTGGATGTAAAAGGGCAAAAATTGTCCAAGCGTTTGAATAACTATGCAGATCCAATGGAGTTTTTTGATAGATACGGTTCTGATGCACTGCGTTTTCTTATGCTTTCTGGATCTATTGTTTGTGGTGGTAATTTGCTACTTGATAAAGAAGGGAATTTAGTGCGAGATGTTCTGAAAAACGTAATAAAACCTATTTGGAACAGTTATCACTTTTTTACCATGTATGCAAATGCAGATGGAATTAAAGCTGAAGTTTGTAAGGATTATCAAAGCACTATTGATCGTTACATGATTTCCAAGTGTTTTGAAGCTGTAGAAGGTATCCAAGCTTCTATGAACAACTATAACTCCCAAGAGGCTTGCAAAATTTTGATGAACTTTTTTGAAGTGCTAAATAATTGGTATATTCGTCGCAGTCGCGAGCGTTTTTGGAAAAGTGATTTGGATCAGGATAAAACTGATGCTTATAATGTTCTATATACGGTTTTTTATTACATACTAAGAGCTGCAGCCCCTTTGTTGCCACTTATAACAGAGAATATATGGCAAGGGCTTAAGTATGAAGAAACATCTGTTCATTTGGCTGACTTCCCACAATTAGAGAAGTTTGATAGTCAGCTCATTGCCAAAATGGATCTAGTGAGAGAGATATGTAACTCTGCACTCTCTATTAGAAACACTTTTAATATACGTATCAGACAGCCACTTGGCAGTATGACGATTTATCATAAGTCTTCCTGTAGTTTTCTTGAAGGTGAGCCGTTTTCTGTCATCCCAGTGCGTGACACTGGGATCCAGTGTGCTGAAAACTCAAATGAGTACCAAGAGATGATAAAAGATGAGGTAAATGTAAAAAAACTGAAGTTAGTAAACAGACTTGAAGATATTGCATCACTAGAGTTAAAACTCAACTTCCCTGTGCTTGGAAAAAGAATTCCGGAGAAGATTAAGACACTGGTTCAATATGTTAAACAAGGAAAGTGGAAACAAGTTGAATCCGGTGTCATCCGAGTAACTGACACTGGGATCCAGATGCAGATTCCAGCGTCACGCGCTGGAATGACAGAAAGAGGTCTCATATTTTTGGGGGACGAGTCAGAAAATTATATCATAGAAAAAGGCGAGTATGAACTATTATTAAAAGCAAACAGTGAATTCTCCTCTGTATTTGATAACAACAAAGGGGTTGTTATCCTAAACACTACTTTAAATGATGAATTGATTCTAGAAGGGCTTGCAAGAGATGTAGTGAGGCTCATTCAGGAAACTAGGAAACAAGCTGATTTTCATATGTCCGATAGAATCAGAGTAATAATCAAAACAGAAGATGAGAAAATTAAGGAAGCAATAAATACGTGGATTGAATATATAAAAGAGCAGACCCTTGCCTTATCTTTGGACATTAATACAGAAATTGGAACTAACTTTTATTCTAAGGAATATCAGGATTTAAATGTTAGCATTGAGCGTTGAATTTTTAATAAAGTTGCAAGATTGTCAGTATTTATGCTATACTTAAGGTAATTGGATAAGGTTATGGTATGAATGCTGTTGTAGGTTGTGAGGAAGTTGTTGACTTAAATAACAATAGTGATGATTTAGGTAAAGTAAAATCTACTTCCGATGTTACTTTGGAAGAGGAAGAGGAATTTTTTGATGCTTTAGAGGAACAAGATTGGTCAACTAATATTAATATTCTGCGAGAATCTGCTCGCATTCCGAAAGAACAAGAAGAATTCTTTGATTGTAGGGATGCTGATTTTAGCATTCCACTGAGTATATTTCATTATAAAGATTATAACTCTGACTTTTTTACTTCTTGGTATAATATATCAAGCGGAATATTTAAGGAAATAAACAGAGCTTGCCCGGAAAAACGGGTATTGAATTTAGCACTATCGGTTTTAATGTTTCCTTATATAGTTTTCACTGCGTTAGGATTAGTCATATATAATAAGTTTAAAACAAATGATAAGACACAAATCAGTTCAGAGGAGAATAAAACAAAAAAAAGTGAAGTAAGTGAAAGTACAGCAAAAAGATTGGCATATGGTATTCTTGCTTCAATCGCGGTTCTTGTTAGTATACCTATACTTCTACTCTTGCTTATTCCTGCAACACCCGCCTTAGCTATTTTTTATCTTTTAAATAGGAAATTATCTCATTCTTTGGTTGATGCGCTTAAGTTGAGTAATGGGTTATATCAGAATGAACACCAGAATATTGAAGTATCTTTTCGCGAGGTAAATGTTGGTGAGTCAGACATTAAGTGGGACATGGAGATTAAGTTTCCACCGCAATTTGAACAATTACTTAGAGATTTATATGAAGATAAAGATGGTAGTTGGTTTAATGTTGCACGTGATTCAGAACATAATACCATACTGAAATTATCAGCTAATATCAATTTAAAAAACGGCCTTACGCCTTTACGTAATGAGATCAAGAATGTGCTTGCAATTTCGATTCAGGAATTCGCAAAGACTATGGAAGAGCTAATGAAGCTAGAAGGAAAAGATATTACATATGATAAGCTGAAGGAACTGTTGAACGAATTCAGACTGAAAGTGGTGGATAGTGTAGATTCTAAACTGGTGAATTACTTAATACAAAATGCTTATCGAGTTGCTTTTATACAAGCAATTAAATTTGCACAAAAAAGAAGAGAGGAAAAGGAAGATTTTTCATTAGAAGAAAGACTGAAAGAGGTATTAGTGGAGCAAGAACTGAGAAGCCAAGGTAAGGAATTGCCGACTGGAAAGGAAATGATACTAGAAGATCTAAAAAAAACAGGAGCAAAAGCACCAGATGACTTGGACGATAGAGGGCTTCCTATGTTTAAAGCAAAATGGAAACAGCTTATAAAAGAAGGGAAAATAGCTGAAAAAACAATAATTGGTGTTTATAGAGATATACATCCACAGGCGACAGAGGAAGCTCTGGGTAGTGTGAAAGAAGAAATTGAGTGCTTAAAAAAGATAGGGCAAACAAGGTATGACAAAATACGTAAAAAATTAGAAGAGATGCATAAAAATAGGAAAAACGGTAACTTAAAAGATGGTGCTTTAAAAAGGAAATTAGAAGATCTTTTTAAATTTGAATATGATGATCAAAAAGTTGAGGAAAGGCTAATAGAATCGAGAATAAGGACTATTCAAACTCTACTGAATAAGTCAGATAACAAAATAAAGCAATCTTTAGCAGAAGATCTTAGTGAATTAAATGAAACAAGGACTTCGGATAAAGTAAATGACTTTGTAGAGAAGATGTATTTAGAAATAACAAGATGTAGAATTCAAGAGTTATTTGAAAAGCAAGGGGAAAGTATAAAGAATGTAGAAGATAATAAGGACATGCTATTCAATGGAGAAGATGAAAAACGTCTAGTAAACAAGATTGTTTCTTATCGAAAAGAAATTGGAGAATATTTTACGCAACCTACAAGACTGAAGGAAATAATAGGAAAGCAGAATGAGGATTTGGATGTTGAGAAAAATAGTAAAGAAGAGAAATCTTCAAGTATGGAGTTAATAGAGTTATGCTTGCGAAATAACCAAGAAATTTTAGAAGCATTGGAACAATTAGAGTCAGACAAAAAAGAATCATTGGTAAATGAAGAAACAAGAAATGATTACAAAGAAGAACTGACGTCTCGCGAAAAAATAAAATTTGCAGTAATAGAAGATAAGCTGTTGGAGGTGCTCAAGAAAGAAAATTTTGATGAAGCAGAGATCAAGAAATTATTAGAGAAAGCAGAACTTGGGTACTGTTTAGCAGAAAGATGCATCAAATATCCTGTAATTAAAACAAAAGATAATATCAAACATTTTAGTCAAAATTTATTGTCTCCTTTAATAGACAGACTGGTGAAAAATATAATAAATAATGTGCCAAAAAGTGGTAAGAGTCCACTTTTGCAACCTGTGAAATCTTTTTGGACATGTTGGGGGTATATTAAGACGGGCTTAGTTACTGCAATGTACGGGGATGAGAGTACAGAAGGAAAAGCGTTAGATGTGGCACATGATACTTATAATGAAGTAAGGACATTTCTTGAACATTTTCGGTCAAGTTATGAGAAAGCTGGGGCTTTTTTAGGTGATTTATTTTCTGATGATGGAGAAACATTTAAGAATGATGTATGGCCTAAAATAGAAGAGCATTTGCATGGAATATGGAATAGATTTTTTAAGGATATTGAATTTAAGGTTGGAAGTAGATTAGATGAGGTAAGCTTGGCACAGCAAAAGCAGAACACTATGATTGCGGCTTAATGATGGGTTCTCAAAGTTCCTCCGGTATTTTCACATACTAAATTAACTATAGCACTTGATTCTTTTTGGATCTCTTTTTCAGTTAAAGTCTGGATTGGAGAGCAGAAAGTAACTGACAATGCTATAGACATCTTATTCGATTCTATATTATTTCCATGGTATACGTCAAATACTAAAACTTCTGTGATGAGCTCTGAGCTTTTTTTTACCACATTGATTATGTTACCTACTTCCACATCCTTATTTACAATAAATGCAAAATCACGTTTTACACTTTGGTATTTATAATCGATAAATTTCTTTCTACTTACAGGTAAATTTTCAATATTTTCTAGTATTACCTCAAAACCTACAACTTTTTGCTTGATGTCAAAAAGATCTAATATATTAGGATGCAATTCTCCAAAATAACCAACTATTTTACTTCTAAAAGATAAGGTGCCTGACTTTCCTGGATGATAATATTCTTTTTCTGCTCTCTCTATCGTTAAATTGTCGCAATTGACGTTAAAAAACTCCAAAGCTGCTATGCAATCAGCCTTTGCGTCAAAAACATCTACTTTCCTATCAGTATTATAATGGTTTCGCGGTAAATTATTTCCTGTTCTTATTCCACTTAAGACATGTTTAGACTGAGCTTCACCATCGTAAATCGGCCCAATTTCGAAGATTGCAAGATCAGATACTACATGGGCAATATTATCAGCAGTGACTTGCAACAAGTTTGGTATGATACTTGGTCTCATCATATTAAAGTTATTGTTAAACGGATTATCGATGATAAATAACTTGTTCGAGTAACCAAATTTTTCAGCTGTTGATTCACTCATAAACGACCAGGTTAGCACTTCATGAAACCCTCTGTTTGTCATCAAAATACGCAAATTGTCGTATGTACTATCTACTTCTTCAACATTATTTGGTAGTGGTTCTTCTTTTATTTTGTCATAGCCGTATATTCTTGTTACTTCTTCAATTAGGTCAGCAGGTATAGTCACGTTCGGTCTCCAGCTTGGTACTTGTACATTCCAATTGCCTTCGGTTTTTTTATCAATACTAAACCCTAGTTTCGTTAAGATATCGAACGTCTCATCAGGTGATACAGATACACTTCCAAACTTGTTTATATCTTGGTAATCAAGGCTTATCTTAGCATCATTCCGGCATGGTTTTTTCTGGATCCCAGTGTCAGCTACTTGGATGACAGAGGTGTATTCTTTATCTAGATTACCGGCAGACACTACGCTTGAGACTTCTCCACCACATAAATCCAAAATCATTTTGGCTGCAAGATTGAGTCCATCAAGGGTAAATCCAGGATCGACTGAACGTGCAAATCTGTAACTAGCGTCTGTGGAGATGCCGAGCTGCCTTGAAGATTTAGTGATAGAGATTGGATCGAGCAAAGCTAATTCCAAAAAAATATTGGTGGTTTCAAGAGTACATTCACTGCACTTTCCACCTATAATTCCAGCAACTCCATGAATATTTTTACTATCAGAATAAATGTTTATATTATTGTCCAGTAAATATCCCTTACCATTTAAAGCAAAGAAGCTTTCTCCATCATTTGCTTTTCTTATTGTAAGTTTGCCATCTACTTTGTTTGCATCAAACGCATGCATTGGACGATTAAAAGATATCATAATATAGTTAGTAATGTCAACTATTGTAGAAATGGAGCGCATTCCTATCGATTCCAATTTATCTTTTAGCCACTTTGGGCTTTCTTGATTTTTTACATTGGCGATGTATATTCCACTAATAAAACTTTCTCCGTCAGTCACTTCAACATCGATTGGTGAATTTATGGAGCTGGTAAGTTGTGGAATGCTTAAAGTCTTTAATGTCCCAATTCCAGTTGCAGCAAGGTCGCGAGCTATTCCATAAATGCCTAAGCAATCTCCACGATTTGGAGTAACATTTATATCAATTACAGGGTCACAATTGAAAAATTTATCCCCTGCTTTATAATCATCAGAAAGCTCGATTATTCCTTCACTTTCCTCTTGAACTAGCGCAAGTTCAGAAGCAGAGCAGAGCATCCCTTCACTTAGCACTCCTCGTATTTTTGTGGGCTTGATTGTAAAATCTCTTTCTGGCAATGTGCTACCAAGAGATGCAAGCACAGTTTTCATACCTTCTCTAACATTGTTTGCTCCGCAAACTATTTGTAGAGTTTTACTTCTGTCATCTACTTTACATAATTTTAATTTATCGGCATTTGGATGAGGTGCAACTTCTAATACTTTTGCAACAATAAAACCAGCTAATTTGGTATTGTCGATCACATCTTCTACTTCTAACCCTATGTGAGTTAATTTATCGGTAATTTCTTCTAAACTAGCATTGGTTTCTAAGTGTTCTAATAACCAAGATAATGTGAATTTCATGAACCTTTAAAGAAATAAAAGAGTTATTGTAATATAAAATGTAGTGCTTTTAAAGCTTGTTGTAGTGGAATACTTCTACATCATAAACAATGATGTAGAAGCTTTTGTAACTTTATATCTTCTTGTAAAGAGAATCGATCTTCTCTATATCACCTTCTAAGTTTACTTCCATGAAATACTGAAGATAAACCTTATGGTCATCATGGTGAAAATGACAAACATAGCAGCCAACGGTTAGTGGTCCTAACGTGTTATGATTTTCATCTAATACTTGACCTATCATTCCATAACTACCGGTATTCTCATCAAAATAACCGTCAGTGAATCTAATATATCCACTACCAAATTCTTGCTCTAAGTTTAAAGGATGATTAGTGTTAATAAAATCTATTTCGTTCATAATAATACCTCACTAAAAATTAAATTATAATTAAAATAAGATGTTAAGTCAAGATATTGAATAATTTAATAAGATTAGTAAGTTTTAAAATACAGAGCTGACTGTAATTAACACTCTAATTACATATTTTGTTAATGTATCAATGTTATAATGATACAGGGCTTTATCTTAATTCTTGACTTTGTCCTATAAAATTCATACTTTATTTACTGTTTATAGTTCAGATTAAAATGGCATTAAATCCACTGGAACAGTTTAAAGTATATACAATAATAGAGTTACCTAGGTTATTTGGGTATGACATAAGCTTTACCAATTCATCTCTTTTCATGATGATTTCGGTGATGTTGGTGATACTCTTTTTGCTTTTTGGAATAAAGAAGGGGTCAGTAATACCAGGATATTTGCAAGCTGCAGTTGAGTATGTATATGATTTTGTTATTTCAATAATAGAAAATAACACTGGAAGCAAAGGCTTGCAGCACATTCCATTGATATTTACAGTGTTTATTTTCATTTTATCATGTAATTTGGTTGGTGTTCTTCCTTATAGTTTCACGGTCACAAGTCATGTGATAGTCACCTTCGCTTTATCGATGGTGGTTTTTATTTATATAACGATTGTTGGATTTAAAGAAAGGGGAGTAGAATTTTTACGCATATTGCTACCAAAAGGAACTCCTTTGTGGCTTGCACCTATAATAATTATTATTAAGTTGTTTGCTTATTTAGTAAGGCCGGTTAGCCTATCAATAAGGCTTGCAGCAAATATGATTGCTGGTCATACAATCATCAAAGTGATAGCAGGGTTTATTGTAAATATGAACATATTTTTCACTCCTGCGCCGTTTTTGTTCATAATTGTATTGATAGGATTTGAAGTATTTGTTGCAATTTTACAAGCTTATATATTTACTATATTAACATGTGTATATTTGTCAGATGCAGTAAAGTAATTGACTTCCTTGTAGAATATTTTACAATTATATTATAAAGAAATAATTAAAGGTAATATATGGATTTAGTAGCTTTAAAATTTATAGCAATTGGTTTAGCTGTGTTTGGAATGCTCGGTGCTGGTTTAGGTATAGCTAATATCTTCTCTGCTATGTTAAATGGGATTGCGAGAAACCCTGAATCAGAAGGTAAAATGAAAAGTTATGTTTATATTGGTGCTGCCATGGTTGAAATCATGGGATTGCTTGCGTTTGTACTTGCAATGTTATTAATATTTGCTGCTTAACAGATGCCACAGCTTGATGTTTCAACCTTCTTTTCTCAAGTTTTTTGGTTTTTAATTTTTTTCTCTTCACTTTTTTTCGTAGTAAGTTGTTTATTTTTACCAAAGTTAGATAAAATAATAAGCACTAGAAGTAAAGAAGTATTGGATTCTTTTAATAGTTCTGTTCATCTTTTAAGACTTACGGAAGGTCAGATTGCCAAGTATAATGCCGCTTTAAACCAAGCTAGAATACAGGCAAAAAAAATCATAGATGATGCACTTGCTCAGGTAGAAGAAATGAGAGCTAATGTTAAGAATATATTAGAAGAGGAAGACAAAAAAAAGAGCAAGCTTATTGAAGAAAAAGTGGCAGAATTTAAATCTGAATATACTGATCAGTTAAAACAAATGGCTACTAGTATTGCTTTAATTTATTATACTAAATTGACCAATTCTGAAATTGAAGAGGAGTTTGTTGCTGACTTGGTGTCCAAAGAATTTTAGGGGTTTTTATGTCTACATCACTGATTATCGGTCTTGCCTTCTTGGTAAGTTTTTTCCTTTCGTATAAATTGCTAAAGAAAGTGATAAAAAATGCGCTTAACAATAAGCGTAACAAAAGCAAATTTTCAAGTGAAGGAACTGAAAAATTCAGGAAAGATATGTTGGAGTATTACAAAAAATCTTTTGAAAAATACAAAGAATTAGATGCAGAAGTTAATAAAATGATGAATGAAGCACTTGATAAAGCTAATAGTATCATTAAGCACAATAGACAGCAGCTAGATCAGACATTAGATGACAATGCCCATTCTAACTTGAAGAAAGTCACTGACCAAGTTGAAAAAGTTCTTGGAGATTTACAGGCTAACACAGCGAATATAGCTGCTGATGCTGTAAAAAAAATAATGCATGAACGTAAAGATGATAAGCGTAGTAGCGAGGTCATATCTTCATTTTCACGTGACTTAAATAAAAAATTGCATTAGGTTTAATGCAACAATTGCCTATACTTCAAGCTGATAATGTAGAAAAAATTAAGTTTGATTCTAGTTTGTGCAAAGAGCCAGAGAAACTTTTTTACTATAAATTTAATATGGTTCCTTGGCAAAAATTAAATGATACTACTTTTTTTATGGTTGAAGACACAAGCCGAGATATCAACCGTTGGGTCGAAGCTCATTACGGTATTGACTATGTATTAATAAAAGTGGATAGCGAACAGATTTTAAATCTTCTTAACTCGCACTTTGGTATTTCAGAATTTGCAAGCAACTACTTATATTACAAGAATGCTAATTTTTCAGCTAAAAGCATTAAACTAAGCTCAATATTTTTTGCTTCTTTCTTTATTGTAACTTCAATTTTAACACTAACAGAGAAATATACATATTTTGCTTTGATGTTGATATTTATAATCGGATGTTCTAGTTATTTATTCAAGTTTATAGCTACAATTTTTAACTTATGTGAAACCTCCAACCAAAAAGTGGATTATAGTAAGCTGAATGAAGAAGATTTTCCTATATATACTATTTTATTGCCTGCTTTTAAAGAAAGTGCAGTGATAGAGCAATTGATCGAAAGCATTGAAAGTTTGGATTATCCAAAATCGAAATTAGATGTGAAGCTTCAGGTAGAAAGTGATGATCAGGAAACGCTAGCAGCTATAGAAAAGTACACTTTACCACAGTATTTTGAAGTAATAAAAGTGCCTCATTCTTTGCCTAGAACAAAAGCCAAGTCATGCAATTATGCTATGAGCTTTGCTAGAGGAAAGTATGCAGTAATATATGATGCGGACGATAAACCAGACCCATTGCAGTTAAAAAAAGCACTGATTGAATTTAATAAGGGCGACGATAAGCTTGCCTGTGTACAGGCGAAATTAAATTACTATAATTGTGATTATAATTTTCTCACAAAATCCTTTTTTCTGGAGTATATGAACTGGTTTCAATACTTATTGCCTGGATTCCAAAAAATGAACATGCCAATGCCTTTGGGTGGTAGCAGTAATCATTTTTCAGTAAAAATTCTAAAAAAATTGTTTTTCTGGGATGCTTATAGTGTTACCGAAGATGCTGACCTTGGTTTGAGACTTGCGCAAATGGGATATAAAACCAGGATGATTGACTCAGAAACATTGGAAGAGTCACCAATTGCTGTATTTGCTTGGATTAAGCAAAGAGCGCGCTGGATCAAAGGCTATATGCAAACTTATATTGTTCATTTAAAAAATATAAAGTCTCTTTATAAACACACTGGATTTAAGGGAATTTTGCTATTGAATCTTTTTGTTGGCTCTGCAGCTTTTATATTTTTTACTACTCCATTTTTACTGCTTTCATTGATATTAACTAAAGTTTTAAATGAATTATTTTTGTACTACTTTGTAGTGGTATACGTTACTAACCTGATTCTTTTGGTAATAGCTGTCAAACAGCAAAAGATGCCTTTTTATTTTTATATAGTATCGATATTTTTTCCGGTCTATAGTCTGCTACATAGTGTTGCAGCTTTTCTTGCCTTGTGGGAATTTATTCTTTACCCTGAGCGATGGAACAAAACTCATCATGGTTTATGGAACAAAAGCAATCAAAACCTGTAGCTATTTGGCTTTTTCTCTGCTGTATTATGGTAATTCTCATGGTGGGGATTGGTGGATTTACCAGACTTTCAAAAGCAGGATTGTCAATCACGGAGTGGAAACCCATCACTGGAACATTGCCACCACTGAGTGGACAAGATTGGCTACAAGAAAGATTAAAATATGAAACTACACCTGAGTATAAAGCATTCAACTATGGTATGAGTATGGAGGAATTTCAGGCTATATACTTAATAGAATATGTACACAGATTGGTTGCAAGACTAACAGGTTTAGTTTTTGTCCTGCCATTTATATATTTTACATTAAGAAGAAAAATATCTAAAAAGGTAGTAATAAGGCTATTTGTGGCATTATTATTTGGAGCTTTACAAGCTTTTGCTGGTTGGTATATGGTTAAAAGTGGTTTAGTAACTGAACCTCATGTTAGCCACTATAGGCTTGCACTTCACTTATTATTAGCATTAATTGTCTTTGCATTATTGTCATATCAATTTTTTGATTACCAAATCAGGCCAAAGCAAACTAAACTTAAGATTAGTAGTGACGCTATATACTACACAGGGATGATTTTGGCCCTAATTGTAATACAAATAATTTTCGGTGCGTTTGTTGCGGGATTAAATGCTGGTTTGATTTACAATACCTTTCCACTAATGTACGGACAAATTGTTCCAGAAGATTTATTTTTCTTACACCCTATATGGCTGAATATCTTTGAGAACAGAGCGACAGTGCAATTTATACATCGAGCACTGGCATTGCTAATACTAGCTTTGGTAGTAATACTCACAGTAAAAAATGCTAGCGTAAAACCGGCATATATTATGCTGCTCTCCGTTATCATTCAGATCATTTTAGGTATAATTACTCTATTATTGCACATACCAATAGCCATTGCCATAGCTCATCAAGTGTTTTCATTTATCTTGTTTGGGTCAAGTTTATACTTCTTGTGTTATTTAAGAAAGCAGACTACATCACCAATCTGCACATTTTTTCCTTCTTGAACGGGAATATTTTTTATCACCATTGCTGCTTCAGCGCATATAATATTTTCCATTTTCATTGCCTCCACCACAAATAAAGGTTGTCCTATTTCCACCTGATCTCCTATGTTTACGTGCAACTTAACTAATAAGCCAGATATTGGGGATTTTACAGCATCTGCTGAAATCCCTTCTGTTTCATTATTTAGCATTAACCTACTTAATTCAGCTACATGAGGCTTAAATATACAACACTCAGCTTTCATGCCTGCATGCCTTATGAAGTATTTGCTGCCTTGTTTTTCTACTTTAAATGTTATATCAGCATCATCATTAATTGTAATATATAGTAACTTATGACTTGATTTCCACTTACCCACCACGGAGTATTTATTGTGATTATATACTGTTGTTAATGTATTATCTTGGTATTTTGCATTTATGGAGTACTCATTATCATTTATTTTCACTATGAATAAATCTCTTGCATGGTCATCTGTCGTTTCAATGCCATAAGGTGTCATCCGAATAGCTGACACTGGTGCCCCTTCTTTTTTACTAGATTCCAGTGTCACGCGCTGGAATGACATCGGAGATGTTTTATTCACTGCTTCGTAATAGTACCTTTCTTCATTTTCTAAATGAACATACAGTGCAGCAAAAATAAATATTTTAATATATTCCTCTGTAATAAAATCGCCTTGAAACCCACTGGGATAATGGTCTGGAATGAATCTCGTGTGGAGCTTTGCTGCAATAAAATTTGGGTGATGGAAGATGGATTCTAGAAGTTCTATATTATTTGTTACTCCTTCTATATAGCATTCAGACAATGCTTTTTGCATTCTGCTGATCGCTTCTACTCTATCTTTTCCATATGTTATAACTTTTGCAATCATTGAGTCATAGAACGTGCTAATTTCTGAACCTGCAGCAACTCCATCATCTATTCTTACATAATCATTTCCACCTGGTTTATCGTAATATTTTATTCTTCCGCTGGAAGGGAAAAATTTCTTTGATGGGTCTTCAGCGCAAATTCTACTTTCTATTGCAGAACCAGTAAGTTTAATATCATCCTGATTGAATCTCAATTTCTCTCCACAGGAAGTTCTAATCATTTCTTCTACTATGTCTATTCCAGTTATAAATTCTGTTACTGGATGCTCAACTTGTAATCTCGTATTTACCTCAAGAAAATAGAAGTTTTGGTCTTTATCTACAACAAACTCAACAGTGCCTGCTGAAAAATAGCCAACTTGCTTTGCTAGAGAAACACATTGGACATACATTTTTTGTCTTACTTCTTCACTAATGAATGGACTTGGCGTTTCTTCTATTATTTTCTGATTATTCCTTTGTATCGAGCATTCCCTTTCTCCAAGACACACTATATTGCCATATTTATCTGCTATGATTTGTATTTCAATATGTCTTGGTAGTTCTATATATTTCTCTATAAAGATACTGCTATCCTTAAAACTTTTCTCTGCTTCATTTGTTGCTGATGTGAACGCTAGTTCAATTTCTTTTTTGGAATTTACAATTCGCATTCCTTTGCCACCACCGCCTGATGCAGCTTTGAGCATAACGGGAAAACCGACCTCTTCAGCAACTTGAGCTGCGTGGGCAGCATCGCTGATCTTACCCATATATCCTGGCACTACATTCACTCCAGCTTTTCTTGCCGCTTCTTTTGCTGTTATTTTGTTGGCTGTAACTTCTATTGTTTCTGCACTGGGAGCGATGAAGTCTATATTATGTTTTTGAAGAGCACGTGGAAAATCTGGATTTTCTGCTAAAAAGCCATAGCCAGGATGAACTGCCTGCGCACCTGTTTCAACTGCTACTTCACATATTTTTTCAATGTTTAAATAACTGAGACAAGAAGGCGAAGGGCCGATATATCTTGACTCATCTGCTTGTCTTACATGTACAGAATTTACATCTGCATCCGAATATACACAGACACAAGATATATCCATCCTACGAGCAGTTCTGATAATCCTGCAGGCAATTTCTCCTCTGTTTGCTATTAAAATTTTATTGTACTTCTTTTCCGTCATTGTATGAGTATACTTTCTTAAGTTAAGAAAGTAAATTTCTATATCATTGCCTGCAAGTAATTTCTAGCTTCGTTAAACAGCCAAACCTTCTTCAAATTGTATAACCTTAACATTAACTTCCGCTAAAGTGCTTTCGTTATGCAAGGCATGTATCTCGCTACATGCTTTAACTGACAGGTATGTGACTCCACCAGAAGCTATTGCAACCATCGAGCTTAGTGCAAAAGTCTGAGAAGATAGATACAGAAAATATAAAGATAAACACAAGGCAGCAATACACGCTATAGCTCCTACTATATACAAACACAGGTGAAACTTCTGATTACATATAAAGCTGTCTTTCATGCCTGCGATTTGCTTAATTTCTTTCTGTTGTGCAGCATCTAAGTAATAAAGAGGAGTTTCCCTTTTCTTATTAAAAGCATGGTCTTTACTGCAGAGCGCACCTTTAATATATTTTTTATTACATTTGAGTTCCTCTTTCAATCTGCTTACTTCTTTCCGATCTCCAGCTTCTTCTGCTTTTGTAATTTTGTTATCAGCTTCCGTCTCTAAGTAATGCACAATCTCTTTTACTGCAGGCAGCAAAATTCCACTTCTTGCTGCTTCATGAAATGGATTATTTCCATATTCATTATGCGCAGTTACAGAAGCAATGTTCTCCCTGCAAATGTCTACAAATTTATCTTTGTTTTGTATTCTTGCAGCTAGATGCAAGAGATTATCTGCCTGTACTATTCGTCTTGTTTTATCAAATGGGCCGGTGTAACGCCAATGAACATTATTTTTATTATTTGAGAACAGCATTGCTATATCTTCATCCATAACATACCTCGCTATATTTAACCAATACTAAATTATACAACACGATTTATTAAAAATAAATAAAATTTAATCTCTCAGGATAAATAAATTCTACATTGTTACGAACGTGGATTTTGGGTATCATAGCCTATACTTTACTGTAACGATAACATGCCAGACGTAGTCACGAGGTTCGCTCCATCACCAACAGGGTTTTTGCACATTGGAGGAGCTCGTACTGCGTTATTTAATTGGCTCTATGCGAAACGTCATGGCGGAAAATTTTTGCTAAGGATTGAAGATACCGATAGAAAACGTTCAACACAAGAAGCAATTGATGCAATTATAGAAGGGCTAAAATGGCTCGGTGTGAGCTATGATGGAGAAATAGTATATCAGTCAAAAAGAATAGAGCGGCATAAAGAAGTAGCAAACCTTTTGGTTGAGAAGGGTAGGGCGTATCACTGTTATTGCCCTGAAGATGGAGTTACAGAAAAGAAAATAAAAGCAAGAGAAGAGGGCAAGATATACAAGCATAAATGTACTACAAAACCTCCTTCTTGTCATCCCAGTGCTCGACACTGGGATCCAGAAAAAAATATGTGGATTCCAGCGTCACGCGCTGGAATGACATCGGGTGTGAGGTCAGTTATCCGTTTCAAAGTGCCAGACTCGCAAGAGATCGTCGTTGATGATAAAATATACGGCCCAATCAAAGTAAGTAGCGAGCAGCTTGATGATATAGTGATCTTACGCTCTGATAACACTCCAACATATATTTTTGCCGTAGTGGTTGACGATCATGATGCTGGAATAACTGATATAATACGTGGCTCTGATCACCTAACTAACACCTTCAAGCAATTGCTGATATATCAGGCTCTTGATTTTGACATTCCACGCTTTGCACATGTGCCGCTTATCCATGGAGAAGATGGGAATAAGCTATCCAAAAGGCATGGTGCCACAAGCGTTTGCGATTATGAAAAGATGGGAATATTGCCAAAAGCGATGCGTAATTACTTGCTGAGACTTGGCTGGAGTCACGGCAACGATGAGATTATTAGCGATGAGCAAGCAATAGAGTGGTTTAATTTAGAAAGTATTGGTCGTTCACCTGCACGACTCGATTTCAAAAAACTGGAGCATTTGAATAACCACTATATTAGTAATATGAGCAATGAAGATATTCTGACTCTAATGCTTAGAGAAAATACTCTAACTGACAAAAAAAAGGGCTATTTACTGCAGGGACTGACGGAGCTGAAAAAAAGAGCAAACTACCTGACCGAATTATTGGATTTAGCAAAATTTTATATTCAAGATCCGCCACTTGATTTAAGTGAAGAAGCTTGTCAAATTGTCAAATCTAACCTCAATATAATTAAGTTACTCGCATCATTTCTGTCAAAGATCGGTGATGAAAATTGGAATAAGGGTTTTTTATCTTCTCAGGTCAAGGAATGTGCAAAATCACATGATATGAAAATAAGCGGTGTATACCACTCATTACGTGCCCCTATAACTGGAGTAATGGATGCACCTGGAATCATCGATATCATGGTGATTCTTGGTAAAGACGAGTGTATAAGAAGGTTACAAGCAATTTAAATGAAATAAGAAAATTCCTTGACAAACTCCTCCAGCCCCCTTATTATGACAATAAGGGTATTTATGACTCAAAACTTGTTTTTGACCTGCAGGCTCAATGACAAAATTCAGTAAAAAACTCAGGGTATTTATTGGCGGATTACATAAAATTATAGCGGCTGCATGTCTTTTAAATTTTTTCTACATTCAGCCAAATCGCGCTTATTTTAAGGTATCCGTTCAGCAGAGTGGTTTAAGAAACAATAGATAGGAGATTTTGGAAAGGGTTTAGCCCATTTTGTTTCCATGTTAAGTATAATGAAATTATCCGCTCAAGGAATGTGTTTCCCCGTTTTGATTGTGTAAAATATGAATTTTTGCGATAAACAACGTAGTGTCGTATCTGTTGCTCAGCACGGTTATTTGTCAGCGGAATATTTTCTGGGTCATCTAAGAGCCTGTCTTCAAACTAAGTAGAAAGGAGTTAAGAAGTGTGTTATAAGATATATTTTAAATGTACCCAAGCGATATAAGTGACAAAGAATGGAAGATAATAGAGCTATATTTTGAACCTAAAAAGACCGGTAGACCAAGAAAACATAGTATTAGAACAATTATTAACGCAATCCGCTATATGATGAGAACAGGATGTCAATGGAGACAACTGCCTAAAGATTTTCCACCATGGAAAACAGTGTATAGTTGTAATTAGCGATTGAAAAAAAGTGGAATATGGCAAGAGATTCATGATTTTCTAGTTAAAAAAGTAAGAGAGATAATTGGTAAGAATGAAACTCCATCAGTGGGAATAATAGATAGCCAATCAGTAAAAACTACTCAAAAAGGGGATCCAGAGGATATGATGCTGGCAAGAAAGTAAAGGGTAGAAAGCGCCACATCGTTGTAGATACTGTAGGTCTTGTAATTGCTGCTGAAGTACAAAGTGCAAGCATTCAGGATCGTGATGGTGCACTAAATCTTTTTGTTCAAGCCAAATGCAAAGCTCCAACATTACATAAGTTTTTTGCTGATCAAGGATACACAGGTAAATTGCAAAACCTCTGCTTATTGGAAACTGGATGTTTATTGACGATTACCAAGAAAATAGTTGATACAGGATTTCAGGTTATTCCCAAACGTTGGATTGTTGAGAGAACCTTTGCTTGGCTCTCCAATTTTAGACGTATGAGTAAGGATTATGAGCATTCTCCTCTCACTTCAAAAAACAACATCTTCTTTAATATGATCACTATTATGCTTCACAAATTAGCTCATTCTTGAGTTTGAAGACAGGCTCTAAGAAATGACCTTGAAACTTTGAAAAAGAGACTTAAAGCACTGGAGGCAAAAGTAGCTCAAGACGGAATCATTTTAACTGAAGAACAACTTGCAGCTTTAGAAAAAGTGAAAGAACAAAGGGAAGCTCATGGTGAAATTGAGACGCAACATCCAGGTTATTTGGGTTCTCAAGATACCTATTATGTGGGCAATATCAAAGGCATAGGGCACATTTATCAGCAAACTTTTGTTGATACTTATTCCAGAGTTGCAATGGTTAAACTTTACACGGACAGAACAGCTATTACAGCTGCAGATCTTCTTAACGATAGAGTTATCCCATTTTTTGATGAGCAGAGAATTCCATTATTACGCATTCTAACTGATAGGGGTACGGAGTATTGTGGCAAGCCCGAAAATCACGCTTATCAGCTATATTTAGGAATCGAAAATATCGATCATTCTAGAACCAAAGCCAACTCTCCACAAACTGATGGCATATGTGAAAGATTCCATAGAACTATGCAAGATGAGTGTTACAATATTATCTTTAGAAAGAAAATCTACTATTCTTTGGAGGATCTACAGATCGATGTTGATCATTGGTTGCGTTCTTACAATGAGACAAGGCCTCACTCAGGCAAATACTGCTATGGCAAAACACCTATGCAAACGTTTTTTGACAGTAAACATATTGCTTTTCAGAAAAATATTAGTAGCATTAAACAACAGCCTGATATTAGTTTTGACTACGTCAATTCTTCTGTCAGTTAATTCTTGTCTGTCAGATTAAATCTTGTCTTTTACACGTCAATTGGAGGAGGGAAAATATGCAAGTGTGAAAGAGATAAGCATAAAAATTAAGATAAGCATGAGAAGAATACAACAAATTTTAAGGTTAAATTATTTAGCACCAAAGATTAAGGAAGACATAATAAATGGGAGACAACCAAGAGGCTTGAAGTTAGTGAATTTAAGAGAAATACCGATGTTGTGGAGTGAGCAGTTGGAGAGATTTTACAAATTAGCGCCTTAAAAATTGCACAATTAATACTTTACTAACATAACTCATTTATAAAGACAACAGTAGGAGTATAATAGTATGAGAACAATAAAAAACGCTAATAGAGCAGACATAACTTATGAGTTGACAAGTGATGATGGTAAGTTAACAAATCAAGATAAAGAAAAGCTTTTTAAGCTATTAAAAAAGATAGGAGAGAGTAAAGGTATTAGTGAAAAATTTAAGAAATCTGATTACAACACAAGAAAGATTCTGCTGACAAGAGTAGTTTACAAACATGAAGGTAGAAAAGACGTATTTACACTACTAAATTATGCTAAACTTTGCAACAACAACCAAGCTGTAAAGGATCTTTTAGAAGAAGCCAAAAAACATGGTATTTTTGAGGAAGTTAATGATAAGAAAATAATCTCAGAATATTTAGGGAGTAATGGAGAACCAATACGTACCCATAGTGCTGTTGAAGATGGTGTAGTAAGAGCCTGTCTTCAAACTCAAGAATGAGCTAATTTGTGAAGCATAATAGTGATCATATTAAAGAAGATGTTGTTTTTTGAAGTGAGAGGAGAATGCTCATAATCCTTACTCATACGTCTAAAATTGGAGAGCCAAGCAAAGGTTCTCTCAACAATCCAACGTTTGGGAATAACCTGAAATCCTGTATCAACTATTTTCTTGGTAATCGTCAATAAACATCCAGTTTCCAATAAGCAGAGGTTTTGCAATTTACCTGTGTATCCTTGATCAGCAAAAAACTTATGTAATGTTGGAGCTTTGCATTTGGCTTGAACAAAAAGATTTAGTGCACCATCAAGATCCTGAATGCTTGCACTTTGTACTTCAGCAGCAATTACAAGACCTACAGTATCTACAACGATGTGGCGCTTTCTACCCTTTACTTTCTTGCCAGCATCATATCCTCTGGATCCCCTTTTTGAGTAGTTTTTACTGATTGGCTATCTATTATTCCCACTGATGGAGTTTCATTCTTACCAATTATCTCTCTTACTTTTTTAACTAGAAAATCATGAATCTCTTGCCATATTCCACTTTTTTTCAATCGCTAATTACAACTATACACTGTTTTCCATGGTGGAAAATCTTTAGGCAGTTGTCTCCATTGACATCCTGTTCTCATCACATAGCGGATTGCGTTAATAATTGTTCTAATAACGTGAATTCTGGATTAAAGGAGAATAGAAGAGGCAAGAAAACAGGGTAAACTCAGCAGTGATAAAAAAATAGATGAGGTTACCCATGGAAGATATAACAAAACTGTTTTGTTTGGTCGATGATTTTTGCAGAGATATAGAGAAAAATTTTGCAGATAAACTACTGCCAAATGGTAAAAACCCCACAAGAACAACGGAAATTGAGCACTCCGAAATCATGACAATAATCCTGCTATATCAACAATCTCCGTGTAAAACTTTCTATCTACATTACCTAACGTTGCTCTACAAATCAGAGTTTCCAAAGTTACCTTCATATACCAGGTTTGTTGCTCTAAAGCCTAGGGTTTTGTGGCATTTAGCAATGTTGTTGCATTGGCTTTGTGGACAGTCAGAAAACACTGGAATTTCATATATAGACACAACTCCCATTGCAGTTTGTCATGCAAAAAGAATATCCAAAAACAAAGTTTTTGCTGGAATTGCAAAATTAAGCAAGAGCACTTACGGCTGGTTTTTTGGTTTCAAATTACATATGGTAATCAATGAAAATGTTGAAATTCATGCACTTACGCTAACAAAAGGCAATGTTGATGATAGGATACCTGTGCCAAATCTGACGGAAAAATTAATCGGCCTTTTGTTTGGTGACAAAGGTTATATTGCAAAAGAGCTTTTTCAGAAGCTGTTTGACCGAGGTTTGAAACTTGTTACCAACGTGAAAAAAGGAGACTGTTTTTGGTTACCTAAAAAATAGACTAGAAATTGAACACACTCGCCATAGATCCCCTGTTAATTTTTTGGTTCATATCTTTTCTACTCTCATTTCCTATTCCATCAAATCCACAAAGCCTTCTATTTCCTGTACTTTCTTCCTTCCTTAATCCAGAATTCGCGTTTTAACTGCTTTATTCCTTGAAATTTAGCATTGCAAGTTGACCATAGTTGACGATCTACACCCGCTGTGTTTTTTCCTCGGTTTTCAGTTACTCTCTTAACAGCCAAAGCTTTTCCGCTAAAAGAGCGTGTGAGAAGATGTTGTAAAGCTTTTACCTTACCCCATCTTCCTTCTTGGACAGCCTTAACAATACGTCTTTGTAGCCTCACAATAACTTTCTGGCATTTCTTCCATGGCAATTGCTTCCATGCTTTCGGTAGATGCACTTACAGGTTTACTTGTAATCATCTGCTTTCCTACCTTAAGTGGTTAACAAAGTTTCTTGTCACGAGGGACCAAATGGAAGTCTGCTCGTTTTCACGCGAATTAATGTTACAAATTCTATCCATTTCGTTACAAAATGGCATTCGCTTTCTCCATTCTCCTTTACCTGCACTTCCATCAGCATTCCTTGCGGTTTGCTTGCCATGTAGGCGAAAATACAGGCTTACCCTGTTCCTTCTGTCATACAACAGTGGGTTAGGTGACTTCTCTATACCGGTGGAGTTATTATTTGCGTACATCTAGAAATGAAAAATGTAACTTATCCACATTACCTTTTTGGTTAGAGCTTATCAGCATCTTTAGCTCTTTCATAATTACGATACTTTGAAGTTTCACTTACGTTCACCATACCACTAGCCTAGCTCTCCAACCACATGATGCTTGTAGTTTATGCTCCTCTCACGATTGAGCATCTTCTTTTTCAAGAGGAGGTTCATTGTCCGCATCGCTTGGCACCAACCGGTTGCCCGATTCGCACTAATGAGTAGACTCAGATGGCAAAACATCTGGTTTAATAAGTTTTAGAATCCTTTCAGTTTCTTTCTGGAGGAATTCCTCTCCTTTTAAACAATATGACCGAAGACTTTCAGGTCGCACCATTTCTGCTATATATCTATTTCCGTGAGAATCCTTGCAGAGAACATCAACAATACTTTGTTTATCAGAAGCAATCTCAGGATCCATAATAGTGCTAAGAAACTCAACTTCTTGTATTGCATTTATCTCAGTAAACCCTAAAATATCGTTCAAAAAGTGGATCAGGATATTCTTATTTTTTTCCGTTCCAAAGATTTTTTTGAAACACAAATCATTGCGAGGATCGAGAAATTTTGAAAGAGCCATGGCAAAAATGCTTGAAAATATTAATAATTATACACTGTTATTAACAATTATTCAACCATATTTTTGAAGATAGCTAGTTTCTGTATTTATTTTAAATTGAAGAAAGCTCAAATGAAAGATCGTGTTTTTCACAGAATGCAGTCTGGTTACACATATAGTTGAAGTAATTCAGATTTGTAAGATATGTTTATCTGCAGTTATAGCTTCAACAGTAGGCGTTACTCTTGATTACTTCAACATTTTCTCTTGGCAATTCTTTAATGAACCGAGAAGTGCGCATCGGTTGCCACTGGTTGTTAATTTCCCTCCTATCTGCACATGAAATGATTAACCTTTCCTTTGCCCTGGTTATGCCAACATATGCAAGTCTCCTTTCTTCTTCTAAAGCTTTACCACTTTTATCTTCAAAAGATCTTTGATGAGGAAATAATCCCTCTTCCCAACCAGGTAGAAACACGCACGGGAATTCAAGTCCTTTGGCTGCATGAAGAGTCATAACATATACGGTGTCATCGTTATTCATATTATCCACTTCCATCACTAGACTTATATGCTCCAAGAAAGTTGTGGCATTATCGAAATTTTTTAAAGATGAGATGAGCTCCTTGACATTTTCTATTCGTGCTAAGCCTGTTAACTCCTCATTTTCAAGCATTTCAATATACCCTGATTGGTTTGCTACGATTTTAACGAATTCATGCAGTGGTTTTACGCTTACTATTTCTTCCCAAGCTTTAATTTTATTTAAAAAATCATTTAGTGAGAGTTTAATTCTTTCGGTTACTTGATTACTATTAACTAATATTTTTGCTGCCTCAAAAAAAGAAATTTTATTATCCTGAGCAGTCGTGTATATTTTCTTTAGAGTTGTAGCTCCTATGTTTCTTTTTGGCCGGTTTACGATCCTTTCAAAAGCTAAGTCATCGTTATTGTTTGTAACAAGTCTTAAATATGCAATTATATCCCTGACTTCCTGACGTTCGTAGAATTTTACGCCACTTATAATCTTGTAGGGAATTGAATATTTTATAAAATACTCTTCGAGAACTCTAGTTTGAAAAGTGGCCCTTACCAGCACTGCAATGTCACTAAATCTGTATTTATTAAGCTTTAATATCTGTTCACTTATGAACCTTGCTTCAGCTTTTCCGTCCCATAATTTTATTAGATTTACCTTTTCCCCTTCAATGTTTGTTGTCCACAATTTTTTTTCTAGCCGAGTTTTATTGTGATTGATAACATATGACGCAGTTGCAAGTATGTGAGATGTTGATCTATAGTTACACTCTAGTTTGACAGTTTTTGCATTTTTAAAATCATCAGAAAATTTTAAAATGTTTTCAACTTCTGCACCACGCCAACTATATATCGACTGATCGTCATCTCCCACACAGCAAATATTTGAGTGCTTTTTTGCAAGGTATTTTAGCCAAAGATATTGTATTGCATTTGTATCTTGATACTCATCTACCATGACATACTTAAACTTGTTTTGGTAGTAGGACAGAACTTCGGTCTTTTGATTAAAGAGTTGTATGTTATATAGCAATAAGTCACCAAAATCGACAGAGTTAAGGAACTTTAACCTTTCCTGATACTGGTGATAGACTTTGAGTGCAGTTACGTACACTGGCCTAAATGATTGAACGTCTTCCACTTCAGATGGCAACAAACACTTCTCTTTCCATTGCTGAATAATATTCATAATGGTCTTACATTTTTCTGATAGGTAATCAGGGCTGATTTCATTCATGATGTTTTTTATTACCTGTAATTGGTCATCCACACCAATAATTGTAAAATTGGAATTTAGCCCCACGACTTCAGCACGATGACGTAGAATTTTTGCTGCAATTGCATGGAAAGTGCCAAGCCATGGTATGTTTGTGCCTGTTAGCTCAAGTACCCTTGATACCATCTCATTTGCTGCTTTGTTTGTGAATGTCACTGCTAATATTTCATCAGAATAAGCGTGACCGTTCCTAATTATGTGCGCTATTCTTGAAGTGATCGTTCTTGTTTTTCCGGTTCCGGCTCCTGCCAATATTAAAACCGGTCCGTCTATGTTAGTTACAGCTAATTGTTGTTCTGGATTTAGCAGTGAGAGATAATTGTTCATTTGCAGCTCTATAGATTATAACTTCGTAAAGTTAAACCTATGATCGAAATATTGTAAAGGTTTTATCGAATAGAACAGTTAAAGAATGCTTCACTCAAGTACTACATATTTAAATGTAAGGTTTTACATCTATTTTGTTTTAGTAGTTTCAGGTGTATGTCGAATAGCAACAACTTGATTTGAGGTATTGGCACCAGAATTTCTGCTTGTTGGGTGAATAGGTGGAGTTTGGAATGGCATATGTACGCCTTCATTTCTATTTCTTCAGCTTTATAATAATTTAAAATGGCTTTGTAGTACAGTGTTTTAAATGTTTAATATAATATTGACTTTACAACAATAGTCACTTTAAATTAGTAATTGTTGTTGCAGTTAAAGTATCAATGCCTTTTTTCTTTTATTTTTTTGCAATTCTTAGCATTTTATCTGCTGTTTGTGTGATTAGTGTAAGAAATCCTGTGCATGCAGTATTATTTTTAATTTTCACCTTCGTTAATTCTGCAGTTCTTTTTATTCTCCTTGGAGCTGAATTCATCGCTATGATGGTGCTGATAGTATATATCGGTGCGGTTGCAGTGTTATTCCTTTTTGTAGTTATGATGCTCGATATTGACTACATAAGGTTGCGCCAGGGTTTTGCGAAGCATTTCACTCCTGGTGCTATATTATGTGTTGTGTTTTTTCTGATTATCAGTTTTGTAATCCGCAGCTCAACGCTGAATATAAGTAATGTTATAAACTATAATGCCAATAACGTGAAAGCTATCGGTAATTTGCTCTACACTGACTACATGTACGCTTTTCATCTTTCTGGTATTCTGCTGCTTGTTGCAATTGTCGGTGCAATTGCTCTTACTTTGCAGGACAAGAAAAAAGGAGTTAAAAAACAAAATGTATTAAAGCAATTGACACAATCTTCATCTGTAAAATTGATTAAGGCTAAATTTGGAAAAGGAGTAGAATGGAAATAGGATTAAATCATTTTTTGATAGTTGCTGCTATTTTGTTCACTATTGGGGTGTGCGGTATTTTCATTAACCGTAAGAGCATAATCAATATACTGTTATCAATAGAAATATTATTGCTGGCGATTAACATCAATTTAGTTGCTTTTTCTGCCTTTATGAATGATATAGTTGGGCAAATTTTTGTGATGTTTGTGTTGACTGTTGCGGCAGCAGAGTCAGGAGTTGGGCTTGCAATATTGGTTGTATATTATAGAAGTCGTGGCAATATAGATGTTGAACAAGCGAACTTAATGAAAGAATGAAAGTATGATGGATATACTGAAATTAATAGTATTTTTGCCACTCTTTGGTTCGCTATTTGCAGCACTTTTTAGAAAAAGTCAGTTAGTTACAACGGCAGGGATTGGAATATCTGCAGTTTTATCTTGGTATGTTTTTTTCACCTTCTCTGAAAATTATCACTTGAGTTTATTTCCTCTATTTTCATTAAGTGTATTAAAAGTAAATTGGGCAATTAGTGTGGATGCTCTCTCATCCTTAATGCTTATTGTTATTACCACCGTTTCACTAGTAGTCCACCTCTATTCTATCGGTTATATGGAGCATGACAAAGGGAAGTCGAGGTTTTTTTCTTACCTATCGCTATTTACGTTTTGCATGATTGTGCTGGTTGTAAGCGATAATTTCGTGCAGCTTTTTTTTGGCTGGGAAGGGGTTGGCCTATGTTCTTATTTACTCATAGGATTTTGGTTCCAAAAATATTCTGCAAATAATGCAGCAATTAAAGCATTTGTTGTGAATAGGGTAGGAGACTTTGCACTATTGATTGGGATCTTTCTCATTTATTATACATTTCACTCTTTGAAATTTACTGAAGTTTTTGACACAGCTGATCTTCTTGGCGCACAGAACATTAGGGCATTCTGCTGTGAATTTAAAATAATTCATATAATATGCATATTACTTTTTATTGGCTGTATGGGTAAATCTGCACAGCTTGGTTTACATGTTTGGTTGCCAGATGCAATGGAAGGGCCAACCCCTGTTTCTGCACTCATTCACGCAGCAACGATGGTAACAGCAGGTATATTTTTAGTAGCAAAATGTTCTCCATTGTTTGAGCTATCAAATGTGGCACGAGGATTAATAGTTATTGTTGGAGCACTTACTGCTTTTTTTGCAGCTACGGTTGCGATTGCTCAGAACGATATAAAAAAAATAATTGCTTATTCAACCTGCAGCCAACTTGGTTATATGTTCATGGCATGTGGGCTTTCTGCTTACAATGTTGCTATTTTTCATTTAATGACACACGCTTTTTTTAAAGCTCTACTATTTCTTGGTGCTGGCAATGTAATTCATGCAATGTATCATGAGCAAAACATTCAGAAAATGGGAAATTGCTGGAAGAAAATCCCTTGCACTTACACTCTCATGTGGATTGGGTCTCTTGCGCTTTCTGGAATATTTCCATTTGCAGGTTTTTACTCAAAGGATTTGATAATTGAACATGCTTATAGCAAGGATAGCTTTGCTTTTGTAATAAGCTTAGTTGTTGCATTCTTCACAGCGTTTTACTCTTGGAGGTTATTGCTTCTTGTGTTCCATAGCCAAAAACAAAGTAAAATTAATATACATGAAGCACCGAAGATTATGCTTATACCATTACTGATACTTGCTTTTGGATCAGTATTTTCTGGAATATGGGGAGCAAATATTTTGAACATAACTAGTAATGCGTTTTGGAAATCAAGTTTAGTGATGATTGATGAGCATGGAGTTCATAATTTCTTTATAAAACTACTGCCAACCTTAGCAAGCCTAAGTGGAATAGCACTTGCGTACCTAATTTACCAATATCAAGTAATTAGGCAAATTAAGAGTAAATTTTTACTTAAGTTTTTGCAGAATAAATGGTACTTTGATGAGGTGTATGAGTTTGTTATCATTGCACCGATAAGATTTATGTCTAGGCTTCTATGGAAGTTTGATGTTAAGGCTATTGATTCATTTGGGCCAAATGGTGTTGTAAGGTTGGTTAATGAATGTTCAAAAAGTTCTATAAAGTTACAAACTGGTTATATATTTGATTATGCATTTATTATGTTTGTTACTTTAATAATCGGTGCTTTATATATTATTGGAATTAAATAGAAGGTGTTGTTACTTAGTATATTCTTGCTTCCACTGATAGGAGCGTTGATTTTATCCTCGATCAGGATTAATCATCAATCTATACACCTAAGATTCCTTGCCCTATTTTTTGCTGTACTTCCATTTTTGCTTAGCATTGTAGCTTGTATAGAATTTGATTATAACAATACGGACTTTCAGTTTGTCAGCTACCCAATTAGAAATATTGGAATAGGGGTGGATGGAATATCGTTGCTTTTCCTTCTACTTACGACCTTCTTGTTTGTTATTTGTATGCTCTATAATTGCAAAATGAGTTATACGACCCTCAAGCCATATATGGCATTATTTCTACTGCTTGAGAGTTTTGTAGTCGGTTTTTTCGTTTCACTGAATGCTATAAGCTTTTATGTGTTTTTTGAAGCTGTCTTAATACCAATGTTCTTTATTATTGGCATTTGGGGAGGGAAGCAAAGGATATATGCGACGTTTAAGTTATTTCTTTATACATTAACTGGCTCATTATTATTTCTACTTGGGTTGGTATACATCTATAGTGTTTTTGGAACGTTTAGTATACAAAAATTAGCTACATTAGTGCCAAGCCTTGATCTTGAAGTGCAGTCATTGCTGTGGATTGCATTTTTTATTTCTTTTGCAATAAAAGTACCTATGTTTCCATTTCACACCTGGCTTCCTGATGCGCATGTGCAATCACCAACTTCTGGATCTGTGATTTTAGCTGGCTTGCTTATTAAAATGGGGGGATATGGATTTTTAAGGTTTTCTATTCCAATGCTTCCTCAGGCAAGTTTGTATTTTTCAAATTTCGTTGTTGTGCTGAGCATTATTGCGGTGATATATGCTTCTCTAGTTGCGTTTGCTCAAGATGATATAAAGAAGTTAATAGCTTATTCTTCAATAGCACATATGGGGATCGTTACCGCTGGCCTCTTTTCATTTTGTGAGGAAGGAGTACTGGGTAGCATATTTCAAATGATTAGTCATGGCCTTATTTCTGCTGCTTTATTTTTGTGTGTTGGAATGCTATATACTCGAACTGGAACTTTGGAGATTGCAAAGTACTTTGGCATAGTAAACACAATGCCAAAATTTGGTTTTATGTTCATTTTATTTTCAATGGCTTCAATAGGGCTACCTGGAACATCTGGATTCATAGGTGAGTTTTTGGCTATGGTTGGAATGTTTAAGAGCATAGGGTTTTTTACAGGATTTATCACACTTGGCACTATTTTAAGCGCAGTTTATATGCTGAATTTATGTAAGCAAATAATATGGGGGGTTAGCTATTCTAAATTATTAAATAATCGCTTGGATAGCATAGAATTTTCTGTCTTAATTCTGCTTGCAGTGTTTGTTATTTTGCTCGGATTCTACCCAACCCTTGCACTGAATTATTTGAAGCCATATATGGCAAATTTGTTAGTCAAATATAATGCGCTATGAATTATATACAGATATTGCCGGAAACGTTCTCTATTATCTCCTCGTTAGTGTTGCTACTGCTTGGAATTATATTTAACCGCCGAACTATCAACTTATTAGCACTTGGCTGCACAGTGGTAACTTTGATTATTTTAATTATTTCGGCAGAAAACAATGAAATTTTTCTCTTTAATTCGTTGTTAAAACTCAATTTATACATCAGGTCAGCCCAAGGTTTAATTCTCAGCACAGGAATTTTAATACTTTTGATGCTGAATTTATCAAAATATGACTATAAATATGAATTTTCAATACTGATTCTTTTTGCGCTATTTGGCATGATAACTTTGGTTTCAGCAAATAGTCTGATTTCTTTTTATTTAGCTTTTGAGTTGATGAGTATATCTTTGTATGTTCTTGCGAGCTTTAATAAAGATTCAGCTTATTCATGTGAAGCAGGAGTGAAATATTTTACACTTAGTGCACTATCTTCCTGCATTATGCTATATGGAATGTCGCTGCTTTATGGATATACAGGACAAGTCAATTTCTCTGAGCTCGGTTCATTCTTACAAAACCATCAGATAACTTATGGAATAGTTTTTGGGTTAGTTTTTATCCTTATTGGTTTGTGTTTCAAGCTTGCTATTGCTCCTTTTCATATGTGGGCTCCAGATGTCTATCAAGGTGCACCTACCATAGTAACTGCGTTTTTTTCTACGGCCCCAAAAGCTGCACTTGTAACATTTTTAATTCGATTGATGAATGAAGAGTTAGTAAATGTAAAAAGTTATGTTCAGCCTATTTTCTTATACGTTTCAGCATTGTCTGTGCTTATCTCAGCTTTTGGGGCCTTGCGTCAGCAAAACTTAAAAAGGCTGCTTGCTTACAGTTCAATTGGTCACATTGGTTTTATATTTGCTTCACTTTCTATTTTTACACAAGCAGGAACAGATAGTGCCTTAATGTATCTGGTGATATATATCATCACAAGCATAGGGCTATTCTCATATCTCGTACAAATTGACGATGACGATTGTGATATTGCAAATTTATCTGGTATAGGAAAAAAGCAACCAATTTTAGCATTCCATCTTTCTATACTATTACTCTCGATGTCGGGAATACCTCCACTTGCAGGTTTTATCGCTAAATTTTTTATATTCAAAAGTTTAATAAATTCTGGCTTTATCAGCCTGTCTTTGATCCTTGTAATAGCGAGTGTGATATCATGCTACTATTATTTAAATATCATGAAAGTTATGTATTTTGATAAAGCTAGTGGTAATAAGGTTGCTTATTCTAAGGGTCTATTCATTATTACTTCAGTGGCTTCACTGATCAACCTCGTTCTTTTCTTGTATGTAGAAGATCTTTACTCACTCATTGAACTAAAGGGCTGACAAGGTGATCCCTGAGGGCTTTCATATTCATCATTACAAAGAAGTTTCAAGCACTAACGAAGAAGCGTTGGGTTTAATTGAGAGAGGGATATCTAATGAAACTATTATTATTGCCGATAAACAAACAGAAGGTAGGGGACGCACTGGAAAAAGCTGGATTTCTCCCGAGGATAATTTTTATGCAAGTTTGGTAGTAAACCTCTTTAACAATTATCTCGATAAAAGCCCGCTTTCGGTGTCATTCCAGCGCGTGACGCTGGAATCTAGGAATCAAGAAGCATGGATCCCAGTGTCAAGCACTGGGATGACATCGGATGGTACTGGGATAACAGTAGGCTTAACGAGTCAAGTTAAAGACATCAGCAAATTAACAGAATTGACTTTTGTGACTGCTCTTGCTGTAGGGAATACTTTACTGTCATTTATGAATGATAGTAACATTCAATATAAATGGCCAAATGATGTCCTAGTTGATAGTAAAAAAATCAGTGGAATATTGCTTGAAAGAAAGTCCAATTCGAATTGGCTCATTATAGGAATTGGAATTAATTTCAATCATGCACCACTTCCAGGAACAACGTGCATTAGCAATTACGGTGAATCTGTGTCTAACATGGATCTGTTAAAGGAATTAATAATAAATTTTAATAAGCTAAGAAAACAATGGCTATTTGATGGGTTTTATGCTATAAGAGAAATGTGGTTAAAAAAAGCATTCAAAATGAATGAGCAAATCAGTGTAAAGTTAGCTGACAAATTGTATGAAGGAATTTTTGCTGATATAGATAAAAGTGGTAAATTGGTGTTGCAGCAAAAGGATGGAAGCTTAATTTATTTTGATGCAGGTGAGTTATTTATTGATAATGCATTATGAATACATATGTAATTTTTGCTTACCTTATTAGTTTTACGTTGATTACCGGAGAACTGATTTTTACCATTTCTTGCTATACTAAAAGTAAAAAAATTCTAGAAAGCCTGAAAGATAATAATGAAGAAGAAACATAAGCGATTACTTATAACTTCAGGAATTTTCTGCTTTTTAAGCTGCATAGTCTTTTTTATTTTAACGACGCTCAAAGAAAATATCTCATTTTTCTATACAGTAAGTGAGGCAATAGTTTTACCAAATAATCAAAAGCCAATCCGTGTTGGTGGAATGGTCGTTGAAAATAGCGTGATACGCAACGAAAGTGAAGTGATTTTTCAAATGACAGATTTTAATAAGAGCGTTATGGTGAAATATCAGGGAATACTTCCACCAATGTTTTCAGAAAAAAGTGGTGTTGTTGTGCAAGGTAAAATGTTTGATAATAGTACTTTTCTTGCAGATACAGTGTTTGCAAAACATGATGAGAACTATATGCCGAAAGTTTTAAAATAGATTCCCTAATTCAGCTGTATTGAAACGATATGTAGAGAGAGTAACAGCCTGCTAGCAAGCTGTTACCTTTTTTATTAAAGCAATCCGTTCTCTTCACCAGTAATATGGAATAATGGAGGAGCTTCTCCAATATCTGGAATCGAATTCCTAAGAGCCTGTCTTCAAACTAAGTAGAAAGGAGTTAAGAAGTGTGTTATAAGATATATTTTAAATGTACCCAAGCGATATAAGTGACAAAGAATGGAAGATAATAGAGCTATATTTTGAACCTAAAAAGACCGGTAGACCAAGAAAACATAGTATTAGAACAATTATTAACGCAATCCGCTATATGATGAGAACAGGATGTCAATGGAGACAACTGCCTAAAGATTTTCCACCATGGAAAACAGTGTATAGTTGTAATTAGCGATTGAAAAAAAGTGGAATATGGCAAGAGATTCATGATTTTCTAGTTAAAAAAGTAAGAGAGATAATTGGTAAGAATGAAACTCCATCAGTGGGAATAATAGATAGCCAATCAGTAAAAACTACTCAAAAAGGGGATCCAGAGGATATGATGCTGGCAAGAAAGTAAAGGGTAGAAAGCGCCACATCGTTGTAGATACTGTAGGTCTTGTAATTGCTGCTGAAGTACAAAGTGCAAGCATTCAGGATCGTGATGGTGCACTAAATCTTTTTGTTCAAGCCAAATGCAAAGCTCCAACATTACATAAGTTTTTTGCTGATCAAGGATACACAGGTAAATTGCAAAACCTCTGCTTATTGGAAACTGGATGTTTATTGACGATTACCAAGAAAATAGTTGATACAGGATTTCAGGTTATTCCCAAACGTTGGATTGTTGAGAGAACCTTTGCTTGGCTCTCCAATTTTAGACGTATGAGTAAGGATTATGAGCATTCTCTTCTCACTTCAAAAAACAACATCTTCTTTAATATGATCACTATTATGCTTCACAAATTAGCTCATTCTTGAGTTTGAAGACAGGCTCTGAGGGAACGAGTTTTAAAAGTGGTTGACGAGAAAAAAATGACTATGGAAGAAGTAAGCAAGATGTTCAAAATTGATAGAAAAACTATATACTGGTGGAGGAAAAGAAGAGAAGAAACAGGAAGTATAAAACCGTCTTCAGGCTACCAAAAGGGACATAGTCATAAAATTAAATACTTAGATGGCTTTGTCAAATTTCTGGATGAAAACCGAGATATTACGGTTGAAAAAATAATTGAAAAATTTGGCAACATGTGCAAAGGCACAGTCTACAATTATCTTAAAAAAGTAAACTATACATATAAAAAAAACTTTTCTTTATCAGGAAAGGAATGAAGAGAAACGCAAGGAGTTCATAAAAAAAATAGAAGGAATAGAAAAAGAAAACTTGATATTCATAGATGACTCTGGAGTAGAAGACAACAGATTTTATGAATATGGGTGGTCTCAAAAAGGCAAGAGGTTATTTGCCGATAAACCAGGGTTTAAAAGAAAGAGGGTAAGCATAATAGGAGCACTAAATGAGGGAAAAGTTAAAGCTTCCTGGGTAATTGAGGGCTACTGCAACAGCGAGATTTTTGATGCTTATGTAGAAAATATACTTGTTCCTATATTAAAACCTGGACAGACTATTGTTCTCGATAATGCAAGCTTTCATAAATCTGCAAGAACGAAAAATTTGATAGAAAATGTTGGGTGTAAAATTTTGTTCTCGCCGCCATACTCACCGGATTTAAATCCGATTGAGAAGTTCTGGTTTGCCATTAAGCATGCCATAAGAAAAGTGCTGCCAAGCTTTTGGCCCAATATTAATTCGGCTATTGATTTTGTCTTTCAGCTCTCGGGGAAATCTTACTTCGGTTAGCTATAGAACCTGTCTTGAAAAGAAAAAAAGGGTATGATGAGGTAAGTTAAAAATAGGAGGTAAGAATTGTATCCAAGCGATATAAGTGATAAGGAATGGGAAATTTTGGAGCCAAATGTTGCACAAGGAGCAATAGGGAGGCCAAGGAAGCACAACATCAGAGCAATTATTAATGCAATAAGGTATATAATGAGAGGTGGCTGCCAATGGCGAATGCTGCCAAAAGACTTTCCGCCGTGGAAGACTGTGTATGATCATTATTTTAGATGGCGTAATAACGGAAAATTGCAGGAAATACATGACACTTTGGTGAAAAAGGGAAGAGAAATGGTTGGTAAAAATGATACACCATCGGTTGGGATAATAGACAGCCAGTCAGTAAAAACGACTCAAAAAGGGGATCCAGAGGTTACGATGCTGGCAAGAAAATAAAAGGCCGTAAACGCCATATTATTGTAGATACATTAGGCCTAATCAATGTAGCTGACGTTCATAGTGCAAGCATTCAAGATCGTGACGGCGCTCTGAATCTTTTTTCTCAAGCTAAACAGAAAACTCCAACATTACAGAAGTTTTTTGCTGATCAAGGATATACAGGTGAGCTTCAAAATCGCTGTTTTCTGAAGACAGGATGTCTACTCACAATTGCCAAAAAAGCTAGTGATTCTGTAGGGTTTCAGGTCATTCCTAAACGATGGATTGTTGAACGCTTGGCTTTCGAATTTTAGGCGCATGAGTAAGGACTATGAACACTCGCCACTTACTTCAAAAACTAATATCTTCTTTGATATGATTACTATTATGCTTGCTAAATTACCCGTTTAAATCTTTTCAAGACATGCTCTTAAGAGTCAAAGTTTCAGATATTGCGAATAAATTACGAAACACTATAAAAAACAGACCAGCAACGAATGATAAATGCAAACCAGATATGGCAAACAAATGTGCTATACCTGAATCTCTTATCGCATCCATAGTTTTTTGGTCTATTCCGTCCTTTTTGCCGATTAGTAATGCAGAAATTATGTCTGCATGTGGTTTTTTAATATTTTGCTGCAGGTTTTCATAAATGTATTGACGGAAAGATTCTATATATTCTTGAAATTTCCTTGCTTCAGCCTTTTTGTGCAAAGCTATTTTGCTTGTTGCAAAACCTGTTGCACTTATTTTCTGATAATATGCTATTCTTGCAAAATCATATGCATGCTCCGAGGGCGCAATCTTTAGAGGGAAGAGTTTTGCTGATAATTTTACTTGATCGCCTATTTTAATGCCTTTTTCCACTTTGGTTCTAACTGATATTCTGATGTTATCTAGAGCTCTATACGGTGTCATTCCAGCGCGTAACGCTGGAATCCATATCCTTTTTTTCTGGATCCCAGTATCAAGTACTGGGATGACAAAAGGGGGTGCTGGGATGACAGGAGAGGATTTTGAGATAGTAGAGACAGAAAGCAGAAATTGTTTGTATGAGCCCCTGTCATTAATGTCCTTCACTGTGGCAATTATATCTTTTACGTATCTCTCTTTATTAAGAATTTGAGTATCAACTAAAGCTGTTCTTAATTTACTAGCTGTAAATCCTATGAGCACTGCAATTAAAGCAATGCATAGTATTATGTACCTTTTGTGCAGTATCGCAATCAGAGTTAGTGTAGGTGAAAGCAAAAGAAAAATAGATATAGTGAAAATGCAGCTTGGTTCAAAACTTAGGGAAAAATAGGTTAAAATCCCTACACACTGACACACAGGAAACCACAGTATCAAGTTATATTTTTCATTACGTAGGTTATGACGTATATAGCTAACTATTATGTCAAAAAAAGTTAATAAATATACTAACATACGACCCATAGCGGATTTTATCCTTGTATATCCTATAATTGCAAGTATAATAGCTAAATAAACAACGACGCGGGATGGAGCAGCTCGGTAGCTCGTCAGGCTCATAACCTGAAGGTCGTAGGTTCAAATCCTACTCCCGCAACCATTTTCCAACTGTGCGAATATTGTGATTTCAGGCAGCTCATACAAACCAAAACTTGCTTGACAAACTCCGCCAGCCCCCTTGTCATGAAACTGAAGCTATTTATTTATCTTCTCTGTACAGATTAAATGACAAAAAAACTCAACGTATTTGGCGTCTTATGTTTAATTTTTTGCACTATGTGCACTCTATGTCTTTATCAAATTTCTAGGTTTTTACCTATACAAGCTGAAATACGCTTATAAAGCATTTAAAACATTAAAAAACGCCAACTTAGAGCCTGTCTTCAAACTAAGTAGAAAGGAGTTAAGAAGTGTGTTATAAGATATATTTTAAATGTACCCAAGCGATATAAGTGACAAAGAATGGAAGATAATAGAGCTATATTTTGAACCTAAAAAGACCGGCAGACCAAGAAAACATAGTATTAGAACAATTATTAACGCAATCCGCTATAGCTAACCGAAGTAAGATTTCCCCGAGAGCTGAAAGACAAAATCAATAGCCGAATTAATATTGGGCCAAAAGCTTGGCAGCACTTTTCTTAACGTGAATTCTGGATTAAAGGAGAATAGAAAAGGCAAGAAAACAGGGTAAACTCAGCAGTGATAAAAAAATAGATGAGGTTACCCATGGAAGATATAACAAAACTGTTTTGTTTGGTCGATGATTTTTGCAGAGATATAGAGAAAAATTTTGCAGATAAACTACTGCCAAATGGTAAAAACCCCACAAGAACAACGGAAATTGAGCACTCCGAAATCATGACAATAATCCTGCTATATCAACAATCTCCGTGTAAAACTTTCTATCTACATTACCTAACGTTGCTCTACAAATCAGAGTTTCCAAAGTTACCTTCATATACCAGGTTTGTTGCTCTAAAGCCTAGGGTTTTGTGGCATTTAGCAATGTTGTTGCATTGGCTTTGTGGACAGTCAGAAAACACTGGAATTTCATATATAGACACAACTCCCATTGCAGTTTGTCATGCAAAAAGAATATCCAAAAACAAAGTTTTTGCTGGAATTGCAAAATTAAGCAAGAGCACTTACGGCTGGTTTTTTGGTTTCAAATTACATATGGTAATCAATGAAAATGTTGAAATTCATGCACTTACGCTAACAAAAGGCAATGTTGATGATAGGATACCTGTGCCAAATCTGACGGAAAAATTAATCGGTCTTTTGTTTGGTGACAAAGGTTATATTGCAAAAGAGCTTTTTCAGAAGCTGTTTGACCGAGGTTTGAAACTTGTTACCAACGTGAAAAAAGGAGACTGTTTTTGGTTACCTAAAAAATAGACTAGAAATTGAACACACTCGCCATAGATCCCCTGTTAATTTTTTGGTTCATATCTTTTCTACTCTCATTTCCTATTCCATCAAATCCACAAAGCCTTCTATTTCCTATACTTTCTTCCTTCCTTAATCCAGAATTCGCGTTTTTAGCTATAAACATTAAGAAATTTACCAAATGAAAAAAAAAGGCAAAAGAAGCCCCGTGGTTATTATTCGCTTTAAAATATTGGCGTTTTTTATGTTTTAAACGCTTGACAAGCGAGATTAAGCTGCTTTTAATTGCAACTAACCTACGCTGCAAATGTTTAAGAAGTTTACCAAGCAGAAAAAAAGACAAAGAATCTCCGAGTTAGCTAGTCCTTTACTATCTTTGTCGAGTATTGGCATTTTTTGATGTCTTGTAACGCTTTGTAAGCGCGTTCAGCTTATTTAGATAAAAATCTAGATGTAGATGAAGTTTTGTAAAGACATACAGTATCTATATACTGCAAAAAATTGAACATAAGACGCCGATACATTAAGTAATCCTTACCTTTTAATCTGCAGATTGGCGAAAGCAAATACAATAGCTTCACTGTCATAATAAGGGGGCTGGCGAAGGGTGTCAAGTAAGTTTTTCTTTCCCGTGAATTCCCTTTGAAGTTGAATATTGAAAATTGACTGGAGAGTTGTGGATTACTTTGTATATGTCATAACAAGCCATGGCACTCTCGGCAAAACCACTTAGTATCAACTTGAGTTTGCCTGAATAAGTAGCTATATCTCCGATTGCATATATTCTATCTCTACTGGTTCTAAGTGTAGCTGGGTCGACAATTATGCGGCCATGTTCTAACTCTATACCCCAACTGTTTATTGGACCAAGATTCATTGACAATCCAAAGAATGGCAGCAAAAAATCAGCGGATATTTCTTTTTCTTCCTTAGAGGCAATGTTTTTTACTATCACTGCGCTCAACTGCCCATTACCTCCTGCTAGTTCGTGTAATTGATATGGCACTACCAGTTCTATCTTTCCATCATTTTCAAGTGATTCTAATTTATTTCTAGTTTCAGGAGTGCAGCGAAATTCCTTTCTTCTATGTATCACATAAATTTTCTTTGCAACTTTAGAAAGTTCTACAGTCCAATCAGCTGCAGAATCACCCCCCCCTGCAATGACTATAGTTTTGTCCTGAAAATCAGAAATTTTATTTACACTGTAAAATACAGATTGATTTTCATATTCTAATATACCACTTAAGGGTGGACGGTTAGGTTCAAACATTCCGCTACCTGCAGCAACAATAACAGCCTTACATTTTACCTCTGTACCTGTGTTAGTTATGATAGTAAAGCTTTGATCACAGTTATTCGAAATCTTTTCCACTTTTTGACTTAAATGGTAAACAGGCTCAAATGGTGAAGCTTGCTCCATTAATTGCTCAATCAATTTTTGGGCAGTAATTACAGGATAACCAGGTATATCATATATTGGCTTTTCTGGGTAAAGAGCTGTGCATTGTCCTCCTGCTTGATCCAAAACATCTATTATATGACATCTCATATCAAGCATTCCCGCTTGAAAAGCAGTGAATATTCCAATAGGCCCTGCACCTATTATTACTATATCGGTTTTCATATTCAGATGGTAATCTATTTATAGATATTAGCTTTCTTCGCTAATAAGGTCAATTTACAAAGGGATGTATTTTTAAAAGATGTGGCTAGATTAGATAGGATTTCCAGCGTTATGAACCACATAGTCCAAATAAGCTCTAAAAATCAGCTAACATAGCGGGATGCTAAAAGTAGCGTGCGGACGGAATGGGATTCGAACCCATGGTACGCTCATCACGTACGTCAGTTTTCAAGACTGGTGCCTTAAACCGCTCGGCCATCCGTCCATTTCTTTTCTATCACAACATTTGATTTTAAGCAATCTATAAAAGCTTTACTTGCCCACGCAAAAGTTGCTAAACACACTACTCAATATTTCCTCAACATTAATAATTCCAATCACCGCACCAAGTTCAAATGCAGCAAGCCTCAAATCTTCAGATATCAACTCAATTGGATTATCGATATTAAAACGTTGTAAATGTTCCAGTGCTTTCTGCATGTGACTCCTATGTCTTTGCCGAGTAATCACAGGAGTGTCTCTATCATGCCCAAATTTTTCCTCTGCCTTCTTTTTTATGAGAGAGATCAACTTGTTTGTACCTATTCCCTTTAAAATAGAAATAGGTAGAAAATCTACACTGCCAATCAGTATATTTCTGTCATTAATTGCATCGTCAGCTTTGCTCAATACATAAATAGTATCGCTATTTACAACGTTGCAATTGATATTATAACGTTGTTCAAAAGGAAATAGTTCTATTCTTAGATCAGCTTCAAAAGACCTCTTTTTTGCTCGACTTATGCCTTCTGATTCTATCGGGTCTGAACTCTCACGAATTCCAGCAGTATCAGAGAGAATGATTGGGTATCCGCCAATGTCAATATGAGCTTCAAGCACGTCTCTTGTTGTGCCTGCATATTCAGAAACAATAGCAATATCACGCTTGGCTAAGAAATTAAACAGAGTTGATTTACCGACATTTGGTTCACCAGTTATTACAATATGTAAACCCTCACGCAACCTTTCGCCCCGTCTATTATCATTTAAATGCTCTTGTATCAACTGCACGAGAGATTGCACTTCATTATTAATTTTTTTCAATTCACTTTTTTCTGCCCAAATGTCCTCTGGAAAGTCTATATATGCTTCGATTTTGGATTGTATCGTTATTAATCTTTGCCTCCAATTGCTGTATAGTCTCTCCAATTCTCCCGATATCTGCTTAATCGCTTGTTTAGCTTGCATTTTCGTCTCAGCATCAATTAAGTCTGCAATCCCTTCTATTTGCGTTAAGTCAAATTTACCATTTAGAAAAGCCCTAAGTGAGAATTCTCCAGGCCTGGCCATAACAAAAATTTTTGATAATTCCTCCAAGATGATTTTTATGACTGCCTTGCTTCCATGCACTTGTAACTCTATAACGTTCTCGCCAGTGAAACTGTTTGGAGCAGGGAAATAGATGATTATTCCATTATCTATCAATTGATTGGAATCATCATATAGATCAACTAAAGTAGCAAATCTTGGTTTAATTTCTTTCTTAATATGAAAATGATTTAAAGCTTTAAGCGCGTAGTTGCCTGAAATTCTGATTACTGCAACTCCTGACTTACCCAATACGGTCGATAAAGCGAAAATAGTTTCATTTGTGTTTGTCATTATTTATATAAACTACTTAGCAATATTACACTTAAGAAACCAAAATACCTAATTTGAAAATATTCAAAGTTTTTATCTATCTTGCTAGTTTATAGTAATATCATATTAATAAATACACTATATAAAAAACTGCAAAGGTCACTCAGGTGAAAATATTTATTTTGAAAACTGATAATATGATTTATAATTATCAACATAGGTTTTGAATATTTTATGCTCAAGAAATTAGCTTGGTATTGGTCTTTTGTAGAGTTAATTAAAGGGTTTGTTATTACATTAAAATATATGTTTAAGCCAAAGGTTACTTTGAGGTATCCTATGGAGAAGGGCCCTTTAAGTCCAAGGTTTCGTGGTGAGCATGCGTTGCGTAGGTATCCAAACGGTGAAGAACGATGCATAGCTTGTAAATTATGCGAAGTTATCTGCCCTGCTCAAGCAATAGTTATTGAAGCAGAGGAAAGAGAAGACGGTAGTCGTCGCACCACGCGCTATGATATTGATATGACAAAATGCATATACTGCGGACTTTGCCAAGAGGCATGTCCAGTTGATGCAATTGTGGAGGGTCCTAACTTTGAATTTGCTACTGAAACAAGAGAGGAGCTAATGTACAATAAAGAAAAGTTATTGCGTAATGGTGAAGTTTGGGAAGACGCAATTGCACTCAGGTTAAAAAAGAATAGACCGTATTATTAACTAGGTATGTCAACAATTAAAATTTCTTACAGCAAGTATGTAATAGATCTCTTGTACAACTGTTATTTAAGTGAAAGATCAGTAGCTCACCTTTTGGTGTCATTCCAGCGCGTGACGCTGGAATCTAGAAAAAAAAAGAAACATGGATCCCAGTGTCACGCACTGGGATGACAAAAGGTCTGATGAATGATAAAAGTTACCTTTTCAACCGAACAAAAAGTAAAAGAATACAGTGGTAGAGTCACTAGCTTTGATATATTACAACCGGATGTTTTGAAAGAAGCAGTTGCATTGAAAGTAAACGGTGAGTTGTATGATCTCTCACGTGAAATTGAATCTGATGCAGAGATAGAGGTGATACAACTGAGTGAAGAAGCGGGTTTAGATATAATAAGGCATGATGCTGCTCATATAATGGCGCAGGCAGTGAAAGAGCTATTTCCTAATACTCAGATTACTATTGGCCCAACAATTCAGGACGGTTTTTACTATGATTTTGCTACAGATCGTACCTTCACTACGGATGATCTTGCTGCAATAGAAAAGAAAATGAAAGAGATTGTAAAAAGTAATCACAGATTTGTTCGAGAGGTTTGGACTCGCAAGCAGGCAGTTGATTTCTTTAGTGGTATAGGCGAAAAATATAAGGTTGAAATTATATCCTCTATATCAGAGAGTGAAAACCTAACTGTTTATAGACAAGGCGATTTTGTAGACCTATGCCGTGGTCCGCACTCACCATCAACCGGCAGAGTTAAAGCGTTTAAACTTATGAAAGTAGCGGGTGCATACTGGCGAGGTGATGCAAAGGGCCCAATGTTGCAGCGAATATATGGCACAGCATGGAGAAATAAGGATGAATTAAACGCTTATCTTGAGTGTCTCAAAGAAGCAGAGAAACGTGATCACCGCAAAATTGCCAAGGATATGGATTTATTTCACATCCAAGAGGAAGCTGTCGGGCAGGTTTTTTGGCATGAACAAGGATATATTTTATATAATGTTCTTGAGTCTTACATCAGAAAGAAGCTAATAAATAATGGCTATTTTGAGGTAAAAACCCCTATTTTAGTAAGCAAGGAACTGTGGGAAAAGTCGGGACATTGGGATAAATTTCGTGAAAATATGTTTATTGTTGATGAATCTGAAAGCAAAAAGCTAGCAATAAAACCTATGAATTGCCCTTGTCATGTGCAGATTTTTAATTCTCACACCAGAAGCTATCGCGATCTACCAATACGTATGGCAGAGTTTGGCACATGCCATAGAAATGAAAGCTCAGGCTCATTGCACGGACTGATGCGAGTGCGTGGTTTTACGCAAGACGATGCACACATTTTTTGTATGGAAGAACAAGTAAATTCTGAAACTGTAAAGTTTTGTGACCTTTTAAAAGAAGTATATTCAGAGCTTGGATTCAATGAAATTTCTGTGAAATTTTCAGACCGTCCAGATATTAGAGTAGGTAATGATGAAGTGTGGGATAGAGCTGAAAAAGCGCTGCTTGAAGCCGTTAAAGAAGCGGGCTTGAGTTATAAACTTAACCCTGGTGAAGGTGCATTTTATGGTCCAAAGTTAGAGTTCGTTTTGAAAGACGCAATAGGCAGAAATTGGCAATGTGGAACATTACAAGTTGATTTCATTTTACCAGAACGTCTGGGAGCTTTTTATATAGGGGCAGATGGGTACAAGCATCACCCTGTCATGTTACATAGGGCAATTCTTGGGACTTTTGAGCGTTTTATCGGAATTTTGATAGAAAATTATGCAGGAAAATTTCCAGTTTGGCTTGCTCCAACGCAACTTGCTATTCTGACCATTACAAATGAAGCTGACGGTTACGCCACAGAAATTAGCAATATTTTAAAAGAACAAGGTGTGAGAGTCAAGACTGATTTGACCAATGAAAAAATTAGTTATAAGATACGCTTGCATAGTTCAAACAAGGTTCCTATATTGTGGATTGTAGGCAAAAATGAAGTTACAAGTAAAACTGTGTCAGTGAGAAATTTAGGATCGGAAAGACAGGAGTCTTTTTCTTTGGAAAAGGCTACTGAATCGCTGTTAAAAAGTATTAATTTAAATTAAGGGAGTTAAAGTTTGCAAGTTAAAAAGAACAATAAAAACAGAATTAATGGATTCATCACAGCTAAGGAGGTACGCTTAGTTGATCATAGTGGTGAAATGGTCGGAATCGTGCCAATAGAACGAGCTTTGGAATTTGCACAGGGTGTTGGTTTAGACTTGGTGGAAATTGCACCTGATTCAACCCCTCCAGTATGTAAAATTCTGGATTATAGCAAACAAAAGTATGATATAAAAAAGAAAGCAAGTGAAGCAAAAAAGAAACAAAAAACATTAACTATAAAAGAAATTAAACTGGGTCCTAATATTGGTGATCACGACTACGAAACAAAATTGCGTCAAGCAAGAGACTTACTTGCCCACGGACATAAAATCAAAGTTACAATGAGATTTAAGGGCAGAGAGCTTATAAACACTGAAGTCGGACTGGAAAAATTAGAACGGCTAATTAGAGACACTGAAGATATTGCAAAGGTAGAATTGGCACCTAAAAGGGAAGGGAATCAATATTTTTTAGCTCTGGTTGCTAAGTAGCAAAACGGCTTAAGAAGTATAAGTAGAGTTAAACTATCGCTCTCTCTTTGATAACATGGCGAAAATGTCTTATTAATCCTTGAATCGGCCAAGCTGCAGCACCACCAAGCGCGCAAATTGTATGTCCTTCTATTTGAGTTGTAAGGTCAAGCAGCTTATCTATTTCATCAGGCTTAATATCTCCTGCCACCATCCTCTTCATAATCCTCCACATCCACCCAGTACCTTCACGGCATGGTGTGCATTGTCCACAGGACTCATGCATGTAAAAGTGTGATAATCTCTCTATTGCAGCTATTATATCAGTTGATTTATCCATCACTATTACAGCAGCAGTACCAAGCCCTGATTGTGCGGTTCTTAATGAATCAAAATCCATTTCAATAGTATCACATATAGATTTTGGAATTAATGGCACTGAAGACCCACCAGGTATTACAGCAAGTAAATTATTCCAACCCCCTCGCACTCCACCTGCGTATTTTTCAATCAATTCACGTAGTGGAATTCCGAGCTCTTCTTCAACATTACACGGGTTGTTTACATGTCCTGAAATACAAAAAATCTTAGTACCAGTATTATTTGGTTTACCAAGAGATGCAAACCATTCTCCTCCGCGATTTAGAATATCTGGAACCATGGCTATAGTTTCAACGTTGTTTATTGTGGTTGGACAGCCAAAAAGTCCAACACCTGCGGGAAATGGAGGTTTCATGCGAGGAAAGCCCTTTTTTCCTTCAATTGATTCGAGTTGAGCTGTTTCTTCCCCACATATGTAAGCTCCTGCACCCCTATGGATAAACACATCAAGATCATAACCTGATTTGCAGGCATTTTTTCCAATTAAGTTTTCTTTATAGGCTTCCTCAAGTGCTTTTTTTAGAACTAAATATTCATTATAAAATTCACCCCTGATATAAATATACGCAACTGATGCGCTGATCGCTTTGCCGGCTAGGAGAATTCCCTCAAGTAACTTATGTGGCTCATATCGCAATATATCTCTATCTTTACATGTACCAGGTTCTGACTCATCTGCATTGACTACTAAATATGCTTTTGGGAGATTTTTGGGCATAAAGCTCCACTTAAGGCCGGTGGAAAATCCTGCACCCCCTCGACCTCTCAAACCAGATTTCTTTACTTCATCAATGATCTTTTCTGATCCTAAATCTAGTAACTCCTTTGTTTTTTGCCAGCTACCACGTTTTTTTGCACCCTTAAGTAGTGGAGTTTCTTTACCATTTAGGTTGGTGAATATTTTGTCTTGTTCTTTTAGCATGTTTTTCAAAATTTGTGAGTGAAGGAGTAACACTAAAAAAGAACTCCTCTCACGCTTGCTTGTCAATTTGACAAAATTAACGATATAGAATGCGTTTTATTAATCTTCACTCACGTAAGGATACACACCCAGTTGAGAACTTGCAAGAAAAATTAAAGCAAATTTGTAGAATAAAATAGAATTGAGTCAATAAAAGATTTTTTGTTGTTACTAATTTCAACCAAGTTTTCTAATTTTTATAGCTTCCTTCAATCTTACTTTGCTTAACTTAAAATTCTGCCTATCTTCAAATTTGCCATCTACGCTTCTTCATATGCAACAAAGCCGAAGATACTTTAAACAATAAAACATAGCTTATTGAAGATACCGAAGCTATGGAGCGAGCAACTGCGCTATTTCAACTACTACCACTAATCAATAAATCTTAATAGGGGAAAAACATTATGAAAACGTCAAAACTGACATTAGTATGTGACATAGAGGATTTTTACATGAGACAATAACCGAGAATCAGTGTTAGCACGACTACTATCAAAGACCCCTGAGCAGCTAAAACTATACTGCAAACTGCTCGATAATGAGAAAAGACAAAATCTTTATCAAAAGGTGCTGAAGGAAATGCGTAAAAACCCAGAAGTGAGTCAGTTGAAGAAGCTGAACGAAATAGCTGCTGTTATAGAAGAGGCCATTGAAGAGGGAAGAAAGTGAGGTTATTAATTAATATATATAAGATATTAGCATAATTATGAATGCCCTCATGAGAGAGAATGAGCAGTGCATATAGGAATTTATACAGGTTTTGCAGTTAATAAAAAAAATAATGTTTGTGTCTGTAGAATGGAATAGTTTTATTAATTTAGTGAGGTCATTATGACAAAAAAATATGTTGAAAAAAGGGATAATGTTAAAGAAACGTCTGATCAAAGTACAAAATATCTAAATGGCAAACCCATAGATACTAGTATTGCAGGCAAAACACCTTTACATTCAGCTGCTGAAAAAGGTAATTTGTATCTAACCGCACATCTTCTTCTAAGTGAAGGAGCTGACTTAAATGCTCAAGATGAAGGTGGTTGGACTCCTTTGCATTATGCTGCCTTTTCAGGAAACATTGATGTGGTAAGATTTTTAATAGATCAGGGTGCTGATTATAATATTACTGACAATGAAGGTACTCCCGTATATTATGCATTTCAATATGGCCATGTTAGAATAGTCAAATATTTTGTAGAAGAAAAGGGTATTGATCCTATGGCACCAATTAATGAATATGGCAGTACTTTATTTGGTGAAGCTATTGTAGGTGGTGATTTGGATACTATAGAATATCTGATGAGCCGAAAAGATGTCACTTATGACTGCAATGATCTATTGGAAATAGCGATATTAAATGGCCACTTGGACGTTGTTGAATATTTGGTAGGGGAGAAAGGAGTTGATGTAAATTTTGTGGGAGAAAACGGCTGGACACCTTTACTTAATGCTGTTGAGCGAGATAATGTTGAAGTAGTAGAATACCTAATAGAGAAAGGAGCTTATGTCAATGCTACAACAGAAGATGGCACCACTGGATTACATATAGCTGCTGAACATTGTAACTTTGACATGGTCAAATGTCTTGTAATAAATGGGGCAAATATAAATGCCAGAGACAAGAGTGATAATACACCGCTATATTTGGCTACTCAAGATAGTGAATATCAAGATAAAGATATTAAAGAGGACGTGAAGGAGTACCTTATCAGTCGTGGTGCACATATTTAGAGAAAGAAGAAACCTCTTTTCTCCTATTTCTAGTGTAAGGTAGGAGAGTTAATAGAATCTTAGAGCCTGTCTTCAAACTCAAGAATGAGCTAATTTGTGAAGCATAATAGTGATCATATTAAAGAAGATGTTGTTTTTTGAAGTGAGAGGAGAATGCTCATAATCCTTACTCATACGTCTAAAATTGGAGAGCCAAGCAAAGGTTCTCTCAACAATCCAACGTTTGGGAATAACCTGAAATCCTGTATCAACTATTTTCTTGGTAATCGTCAATAAACATCCAGTTTCCAATAAGCAGCGGTTTTGCAATTTACCTGTGTATCCTTGATCAGCAAAAAACTTATGTAATGTTGGAGCTTTGCATTTGGCTTGAACAAAAAGATTTAGTGCACCATCAAGATCCTGAATGCTTGCACTTTGTACTTCAGCAGCAATTACAAGACCTACAGTATCTACAACGATGTGGCGCTTTCTACCCTTTACTTTCTTGCCAGCATCATATCCTCTGGATCCCCTTTTTGAGTAGTTTTTACTGATTGGCTATCTATTATTCCCACTGATGGAGTTTCATTCTTACCAATTATCTCTCTTACTTTTTTAACTAGAAAATCATGAATCTCTTGCCATATTCCACTTTTTTTCAATCGCTAATTACAACTATACACTGTTTTCCATGGTGGAAAATCTTTAGGCAGTTGTCTCCATTGACATCCTGTTCTCATCATATAGCGGATTGCGTTAATAATTGTTCTAATACTATGTTTTCTTGGTCTACCGGTCTTTTTAGGTTCAAAATATAGCTCTATTATCTTCCATTCTTTGTCACTTATATCGCTTGGGTACATTTAAAATATATCTTATAACACACTTCTTAACTCCTTTCTACTTAGTTTGAAGACAGGCTCTTAGAGTGGATAGGTGGCAGGTTGGTACTTCTTTGAGGCACTTTCTGCTCTTACATGGAGTGTAGGAAGAAGACCTCGTGACCCAGATTCTGCCACCGGTGAGGCTCAGTCACCTTTTTGATAGCCTGAAGATGGCTTTATGTTTCCTGTTTCTCTTTTCCTTTTCCTTTTCCTCTATAAATATATTGTTTTTATATTCAGTTTAAATATTTCACTAATTCTTTTTATCGTCATTGTTTTTTCATCAATTGCTTTGAGAACTCGTTCTCTGAGGTCTTCACTATATGGGCTTGGCATTTTTCATCTCTTTAATATGCCATTATAACCTATTCTATCCTTCAGGTAAACCTTTCTTGGGTTAGCTATAGCAGTGGGAATAGTAGTTGGAGCTTGTTGTCTGGTTGCTGCTGCAATCATATACTATTGTAATAGACCTTCAAATTCACTTGAAAATAGCAAGGTCCAAGGGTTTTCTGGAAACCATGAACAACCTACTCTGTAAAATTCACAAGACCTATTAAAATATTTTTTTACTTTTCATCGTATATTTCTCAACATATTATCTTTAAATACTAAAATAATTAACAATATGGCATTATTAATAGTTGAATCACCTGCGAAAGCAAAGACAATAGGCAAATATTTAAGTAAAGAGTTCAAAGTAGCTGCATCCTTTGGACATGTGAGGGATCTTCCAGCAAAAAACGGTTCTGTCGATCCGGATAATGATTTTGCTATAAAGTATGAAACCATTGAAAAAGCAGAAAAGTATATAAAAGAGTTAGTAAAAGCAGCGAGTAAAGCATCAGATATATATCTTGCAACAGACCCAGACAGAGAAGGGGAAGCAATGGCTTGGCATGTGATAGAGACATTAAAAGAAAAGAAAGCAATCAGTAATGAAAACAACATTTATAGAGTAGTCTTTAATGAGATAACAAAGAGAGCAGTTCAAGAAGCAATAAAGAATCCACGTGAAATTAATATGGACTTAGTGCGCGCACAGCAAACACGCAGAGCTTTGGATTATCTAGTTGGATTTAGTTTGTCACCACTGTTATGGAAGAAATTGTCGGGGAGCAAGTCTGCAGGGCGAGTGCAGTCTGTTGCATTAAAGCTTATATGCGAACGAGAAGATGAAATCAGTAAGTTTATAACACAGGAGTATTGGAGCATAAAGGCAGAAATGCAAAATAGCAAAGATGAGGCTTTTTTTGCTATGCTAAGCCACTATGACAATAAAAAGCTGGAAAAATTTGATATTAAGAATGAAGAAGAGGCAAAGAACTTAGTCAGGGAGATTGAATTAAGGCAATATGCTGTAAGCACAGTAGAACGCAAGCAAGTTAAGAGAAACCCACTTCCTCCATTTATTACTTCAAGTCTTCAGCAAGATGCAGTGAATAAGCTGTATTTTAACGTGAAAAATGTTATGCGCATAGCGCAAAATTTATATGAAGGTATCGATATTGGTGGTGAAACTGTAGGGTTGATAACTTACATGCGTACAGATGGGTTTCATATTGCAGATGAGGCTATAAACTCAATTAGAGGGTCAATTAAGTCGTTATATGGTGATAAATATTTACCACAGTCTCCTCGTAAATATGTAAAAAAGGTCAAAAATGCTCAAGAAGCACATGAAGCAATTCGTCCAACTGATATCAATAGAACGCCGGGTAGTGTTAAGGATTACTTAACGCCAGAGCAATTTAAATTGTACGATTTAATCTGGAAAAGAACCATTGCAAGTCAAATGGAATCGGCGATTCTTGATCAAGTGGTAGTTGAAATTAGTTCTACTGATCAGAAAGTGATTCTGCGAGCAAGTGGATCAAGTATATTCTTTGATGGTTTTTATAAAGTCTATCAAGATAACATGGAAGCCGAAAATGAAGGCCTGCTACCTGCCATGAAGGAAGGGGAAGCGTGTAAGCTGATTTCAGTTGAGCCAAAACAGCATTTCACTCAACCGCCACCTCGTTATAGTGAAGCAAGTATCGTTAAAAAAATGGAAGAAATCGGTATAGGCCGTCCATCAACTTATGCGACAATTATTTCGGTATTGCAGGATCGTGAGTATGTTACACTGGATAATAAAAGATTTATTCCAAGCAGTCGTGGTAAGATCGTTACTATATTTTTAGAAACTTTTTTTCAGCGTTGTGTAGAGTATGATTTCACAGCACAAATGGAAGAAAAGCTTGATTTAATCTCAAATGGACATGCAGATTGGAAAAAAGAATTGAGCCACTTTTGGGTGCCATTTTTTGGTCATGTAAATTCTGTCAAGCAAATGACGCATGATGAAGTTTTCAGCGGCATTCACGATTTGGTAATCGATTGGTTTTGTTCAGAAGAAGGAAAAAAAGAGGTGAATACGAAATGTCCTATTTGCTCTGATGGCATATTGAAATTGAATTTTGGAAAAGCGGGAGTATTTCTTGGATGTTCTAACTACCCTGCATGCAGCCATACAAAAGAAATTACAGGTAGTAATGACAACTCAGAATATCCAAAAAGTTTGGGTATAGACGATGTGACAGGGCAAGAGGTGATGATCAAAAAAGGCCCTTTTGGGCTTTACCTGGAGTTCAATAACGAATCGAAAAAGAAAAAAACGATTTCCATACCAAAAGATATAAATGTTAATGACATTGATCTAAATACCGCTACTCAGTTGCTCTCCTTGCCAAAAATAATTGGAGAACACCCAGAAACTGGAAAGGAAGTAAAAATAGGCCTTGGACGATTTGGGTACTATATTTTTTATGATGGTAGATATTTTTCTCTTAAAAAAAGCTCTAAAGAGGTGCTGAATACAGAATTGAGCGAAGTTGTACAAATTATTGCAAACAGTCCACGCAAAGAGTTAAAGTCTCTCGGGGTTAATGAAAAAGGAAAAGAAGTCTTTATCTGCAAAGGAAGGTACGGGTTCTATATAAAATGCGATAGAACAAACGTTGCTTTGGGTAAGAATGCAGATATTGAAAGCATAGATTTGAAGAAGGCTTTAGAGTTGATTAAGAATAAAAAGTAGACTTTTGTTGAAATATTAGGTAAAATTGAAATATATTTGACAATGCTTAGGAAGAATGGCAATAGAATTTAATAGATATATCCGAGGTAAAACTTTAGATTTACATGAGTTGGATAACGTAGATACAACCGAGTTATTAGACTTTATTAAACAAAAAATGGAAATCAAAGTGCTTAATCTTGGTAGGAACAGTATTAACGATGAATATGAAGAAGAATTACTAGAACGAGGTATTGTAATAATAGAAGATTGCAATGAAGAAGAGTTAGCCAATGATTTAAAAGATGATTTAAAAAATAGTTTGGGAAGTTATTTAGAAAGTGGTTTAAAAGATGATTTAGAGAATGATTTAGAAAGATGCAATACTAGCAATAAAAGTGGAAATGTAAATCAGGTATCAAACTCGCAAGAAAAACTTAAAAGTAGTGGCAAACACTATAAGTATTATGGCAAAGCAGTTGGTTTAGTTGCAGCATATTGTTTAGGAGCTGCTGCTTTAACTCCTGTTGGCGTCTCTGTTGCAGTGTTTATTGCATCTGCTGTGGTTGGCGCGTTACTCGGAGCTGGGGTGGGTTATGCTGTGAGTACATATCTTGAAAACACTGAAGTTAAAAATATGCAACCTCACAAGAGTTATTGAAGATCTGTATTAAATACTAGCACAGGGGCTTTCTTCTATAGCTAACACAAGACTATTTCAAGACCTCGTCATCCCGCTGCTTGTTAGCGGCTGAGATACTGCGGCGGTATGACGTAGAGAGATCTTACTTATTATAGCTATAACACTGAAGTTTACAATCAGAACAAACCACTTGGCCACGTGGAACTGACTTCAGCTTGTCCGTTGAAACTTGATTTGAGCAGAATATACATTTTATTGTGTTGCTTGGAGTAAGTGAGTTATCAACAGTAATTCTATCATCAAAAACAAAACACTCACCTTCCCAATTACCATTTTTATTATAAGTTTTTTCAAGGTAAGAAAGAATGCCGCCTTTCAGGTGGTACACATCGTTAAATCCAAGATTTTTCATGTACGCTGTTGATTTTTCGCATCTAATCCCACCAGTGCAGTACATAGCTACTTTCAGGTCTTTACTCTCAGAGAAAGACTTTGCCCACTCAGGAAAATCGCGAAAACGCTGAGTATGTGGATTGATTGCATTTTTAAACTTGCCTAATTTCACTTCATACTCATTTCGTGTATCTATTACTAAAACGTCAGGTTGAGAAGTAAAATCATCCCAATGCTCTGGATCAACATATTTACCCTTAAGGGAAATATCAAGATTGTCTACACCAAGATTCACAATCTCTCTTTTTAATTTTACCTTCATCTTGCTAAATGGTTGATATTCTGCTGCACTCTCTTTCCATGTAAGGTCTCTTAGCCTATAATCAGAACGTAGAAAATCGAATATTTTATCAATCGCGTTTCTTTCACCAGATACGGTTGCATTAATACCCTCTTCTGCAAGGAGTATAGTACCCTTTAATTCAATGTTATCGCATGCGGTTTTTATTTCGTCTTTCATGTCATAATAATTAGAGAGTTCTACAAAGTGATAGAAAGTTGCAATGACGAAGCTCATGATTATTCACTTATCAACTAAAAACATGATATACAAAATTATAAAGATATTCAATAGTACGGCTGTTAATTACTGGATATCTTCAGTTTTTACATATAACATTTTAATATCAAATATAGATCCAAATTAATGTTTTTGAGAGTATTTAAAAATATATTCTTATTTTTAGTAAGTATATTATTCGTCTGTCCTATACTATCGTTAATATCGATTCTATTTACAGAATCAGCAAATTCTGGATGGGTAATCAGCACACTTTTCCCTGAATATATACTGAGTACGCTAATTTTGATGATAGGAGTGGGGGGGATATCCTTCATATTTGGAGTGATTCCAGCATGGCTCACCACATTTTTTTCATTTCCTGGAAGTAAAATTTTTGAGATTGCTTTGTTCTTTCCGATATCGATTCCTGGATATATAGTAGCGTTCGTCTATGTAAATACACTAGAATTTTCAGGTCCGGTGCAGAGCTCATTAAGAGACATTTTAGAGTGGAGCAAAGGTGACTATTGGTTTCCTGAAATAAAATCCCTAGGTGGTGGAATATTAGTAATGGGATTTAGTTTATATCCATACGTTTATATGCTAGTCCGCTCAAGTCTAAAGAATGTTAGTAACTCAGTCACTATTGCGTCAACACTTGGGTTCTCCTCATTACAGAGCCTGTTTTCTGTCATCATACCTTCCATACGTCCATCAATTATAGCTGGGTTGTCCTTGGTACTAATGGAGGTAATTACGGATTTCGGCACACCACAGTTTCTTGCTATCGATACTTTTACGACAGGAATATATCGCACCTGGTTTTTACTGCATGATAAATATTCAACTACTGTTTTAGCAGTTGCAGAATTGATTTTCGTTGCAACACTAATAGCTATCGAAAAGAAACTACAAAAAAAAGGAATATCTTACTCTTCAATCAACACTAATGCAGATTATTACAACAAACGGAGTGTAAGTGGCACTATACCATTGATCTTTGCTTATCTTATGTGTGTATTGCCGATATTAATAGGTTTTATTTTGCCAATGATTCCGCTCATATATTGGAGCATAGAGAAGGGGTTTTTCATATACGAAGCAAGGTTCTATAATATAATAGCAAATAGCGTTAGTTTATCATTTATCACCGCATTAATCTCAATTAGCATTGCAATAATGATTGGGTATACGGCGCGTAAAAGTAAGGTAATCAATAATGTAGCACGTCTCATTTCTTTAGGCTACGCAATTCCAAATGCAATTATCGCAATTAGCATAATAATATTTTTAAGCAGAATATCTTCTTTCATTACTCAATATATTGTGGAAATTAGCTTGGTAGGAACTATTGGCGCATTAGTTTACTCATATTTATTTCGTTTTTTTGCTATATCTTTCAAGGCGGTAGAATCAGGGCTCAAAAAAACACCAAATGAAATTGAGTGGACTGCATATACCATGGGTCATGGGACTATTTCCACATGTTTGAATGTTCATATCCCTCTCATCAAGAAGAGTATATTATCGGGATTTTTGCTCGTATTTATGGATATTATCAAGGAGCTCACAGCAACACTCATTATAAGACCATTTAATTTTGAAACTATATCAACTAGAATATATGAACTTGTAAGCGATGAGCGCTATAGAGAAGCTGCCCCATTTTCGTTGATAATAGTTATAATAGGCTTAATCTCTACAATAACCTTATTTACACTTGATGATAAGGATAAAAAATAAACGTAACCGTTCACAGATTTCCACTTAATTCTTCAATCTCACTAATAGAAAGATGCCGTCTTGTAAGTCAACAAGAAAATTATAAAAATTGAATCTTAAGCTGTATTGTAAAGTCAAAAAACACTTCCTATTCATATTCTGTGTAGTGGTATACAGATTATAGTTAATGTATATGTTGATGAGTAAATTTCTGTTGTTTTGTATATATGAAATTAATTTACTTATCAACATATACACTAACCAACTACATTAAATAAATTTCTATAAGATACCATTTTACATAAGATAGAAAGGAAGCATTTTTGATTCTAAAGTACTAAACCGTCCTCCAACATCTTTGCTCTGTAGTTTTTGATATGGTTAGGATTAAAAGCACTTTTAGATTTTATAGCCAACCGAAGTAAGATTTCCCCGAGAGCTGAAAGACAAAATCAATAGCCGAATTAATATTGGGCCAAAAGCTTGGCAGCACTTTTCTTATGGCATGCTTAATGGCAAACCAGAACTTCTCAATCGGATTTAAATCCGGTGAGTATGGCGGCAAGAACAAAATTTTACACCCAACATTTTCTATCAAATTTTTCGTTCTTGCAGATTTATGAAAGCTTGCATTATCGAGAACAATAGTCTGTCCAGGTTTTAATATAGGAACAAGTATATTTTCTACATAAGCATCAAAAATCTCGCTGTTGCAGTAGCCCTCAATTACCCAGGAAGCTTTAACTTTTCCCTCATTTAGTGCTCCTATTATGCTTACCCTCTTTCTTTTAAACCCTGGTTTATCGGCAAATAACCTCTTGCCTTTTTGAGACCACCCATATTCATAAAATCTGTTGTCTTCTACTCCAGAGTCATCTATGAATATCAAGTTTTCTTTTTCTATTCCTTCTATTTTTTTTATGAACTCCTTGCGTTTCTCTTCATTCCTTTCCTGATAAAGAAAAGTTTTTTTTATATGTATAGTTTACTTTTTTAAGATAATTGTAGACTGTGCCTTTGCACATGTTGCCAAATTTTTCAATTATTTTTTCAACCGTAATATCTCGGTTTTCATCCAGAAATTTGACAAAGCCATCTAAGTATTTAATTTTATGACTATGTCCCTTTTGGTAGCCTGAAGACGGTTTTATACTTCCTGTTTCTTCTCTTCTTTTCCTCCACCAGTATATAGTTTTTCTATCAATTTTGAACATCTTGCTTACTTCTTCCATAGTCATTTTTTTCTCGTCAACCACTTTTAAAACTCGTTCCCTCAGGTCCTCACTATATGGCTTTGCCATCATTCTACCTTAATTAAAGCAGTATTATACCTTTTTACACTCCTTTGAGGAAACCTTATTTCGGTTAGCTATAACATGATACCACCTCAAAAACCTTCTAGAACCTTTGAATATGAGCCAATAACTATGTACGCTGAGGTGAGCAACAATGTAATACCACCTCAAAAACCTCCTAGAACTTTTGAGTATGAGTTAAAGAGTACTGGCCATGGTAATTTTCTTTTAAAAGAGTCTATTTACGCTGAGGTGTATGACACTAAGGTTAGTAACTCATTAGGGGAGTTGAACGTATCAGAAAAATCTATTTATGCTGAAATATATGATTCACATAAAAAATCTACTGAAAATTCATCATTGGACGATAGTGGTTATTTGAGTATATCAGAAGAACCTATTTATTGCACTATAGATGATCTTTCAGAACAAAAAAGCCTGCTAGCCTAAAACAGAAAGAGCCAGAACAATCGTCAGAACCTATTTATGCTAGGGTAGATTTGTCCAAGAAAAGAGCAGAAAAAAAAGCAAAAGATATAAAAGCCAATTCTGGAACTTACCATGGGTTAGTGCAGGATAAAGTGAATGATTGGCAAGAGCAAGTGAAGCTAAGTGCTAATAAGCTGATAAGTCAGCAACAGACTAATGATCAAAAAATTAAGACCAAGGCTGGCTTTAGTGTAGAAGAAATAAAGCAGAAATATGAGCGTAGAGATTCTGGCTACGATTCTGGCTATGATTACGATACAAAAGTTGAACAACAATTAGAATTAGGATCTAAAACTCCTAAATCTGAAATAAATTCAGTGAATATTAAATATGGAATAGAGAAAGACGTTTACGCCATAAAATAATTGACTTTATGTGCATAATCAATATAACTTGAGTTAATTCGCATTGACTCTTTCGTCTAGTGGTTAGGACACCACCCTTTCACGGTGGTAACACGGGTTCAAATCCCGTAAGAGTCACTCAAGTAGAATATAATTAAAGTTTTGAATGGGAAAAATTAGGCTTTATTTTGAAGAAGCTTTATCACAAGGCGTGAGTTTAGCACTTAATCCACAACAAAGTCACTATATTTGCAATGTAATGCGGCTTAAGAAGTATGATAATCTCTCTCTTTTTAATGGAAAGGATGGAGAATGGTTAGGAGAAGTAGTTAATATATCGCGTAAATTAACAAAAGTTACACTCAAAGAATGCACTAAACAACAGCAATATGAGGAAAATTTATACTTATATTGTGCCATGGTAAAAAGTGGTGCTTTAGGCAACATAGTAAGACAGGCAACTGAAATGGGAGTAACCTGCATTCAATTTATTTCAACGGAACGTACAGTAGTAAAAAACATTAACCTAAGTAGAGCAAAATTACAGGCAATCGAAGCTGCGGAACAATCCGGTAGGATGAGTATACCAGAGATTTTGCCTCCTATTAACTTTTGTGAGTTACCTGATTCCCAGAGTAAAAATTTTGTTTTATGTGATGAAACAGGTAAAGCTGATGAAGTGCTGAAAGGTAAGAAAAATGTTGCTATTATTGTTGGCCCTGAAGGTGGTTTTTCATCTTATGAACTTGATCTTGCCGATAAGTTTTGTCAAAAATTGAGTCTAGGAAAAAGAATTTTAAGGGTCGATACTGCTGTGGTTGCTGCACTAACTTTCACCAATTGGTGTAGCTAGATTTTTAAATATGGCTAAGGTTTGGGCCATAGAGAAATCTGATTCAGTGTTGCACGCGCTAACTGTACAAACTCTATAGGCCGCCTGCGAAGCAGTTTGCTACTAAAGAGGAGCTAATAAAAAACATATTCTAAAATAATATTAAATCTTATATTATATTTTTTCTAAAATAAACAAATGAATCTTGCATTTTGCCTGAGTTATTGATACTCTGAGTAAAGAAGTCGGGGCGTAGCGCAGCCTGGTAGCGCATTTGGTTTGGGACCAAAGGGCCGGGAGTTCAAATCTCTCCGCCCCGATGCTAGCAGAAGTTTTAACGCTTTTAATAGTTAGAGCTTTTAAAGGCATTTCGTTCATATTGCAGTTTAACGCTCAAGTTTATAAAATAATTGACAATGTCAATTTTTTAATTTATAAATAAATTTTGAAATGATTACCGAAGGAGGTATAGAGTTTGATTGAAGTATCAGTCCATTATGGTGATGTAGACAGAGCTTTTCCAGTATTGAAAAAAACAATTCAAAAGGAAGGAAGAGGGTTGAAAATGAAAAAACAATATCATGAAAAAAAATCAGAAAAAAGAGCTAAAAAGAAAGCTGAAGCGAGAAAAAAGAGGCACCAGCAAGAATGCAGAAGGCAGCGTTACGGTTGGTAATTTTTTAATAGTTTATCATTGGTTGTTTTATGAATATTCACGAATATCAAGCAAAAGAGATTTTGCATAAATTTAATGTCCCGGTGCCAAAAGGTTTTGTCACTATATCTGCAGAAGGAGTAAAGACTCAAGTAAGTCAATTAAAATCTGACGTGTTTGTGGTTAAAGCTCAAATTCATGCAGGTGGTAGGGGTAAAGCCGGTGGCGTAAAGCTAGCAAAGTCAGCTGAAGAAGCTCAACAGTTTGTAAAAGACATGATTGGTATGACTTTAGTTACTCATCAAACAGGGCCAAGCGGGCAGCAAGTAAGAAGAGTATATATTGAAGAAGGCTCAAGCATTAAGAAAGAGTATTACTTAAGCCTGGTAATTGACCCGAAGCTCAGTAGGCCAATATTCATATTTTCCTCAGAAGGTGGAATGGACATCGAAGAAGTGGCGAAAAATTCTCCCGCAAAAATTGTGAAATTTGATATTGATCTTGCTACAAGTTTTGATAGCAGCAAGTTAAGCAGCAGTTTTAATTTGAGTTCAGAACAAATAGAAAAAATAACAAATGTTGCAAAAAATATATATGATGCGTTTATTGCAACTGATGCGAGCCAAATTGAAATTAATCCACTGGTTGAAACAAGTTCTGGAGATTTTATTGCGCTCGATGCGAAAATTAATTTCGATGACAATGCTTTATATCGTCACCCAGAAATTATGGAACTTCGTGATTATGATGAAGAAGTGAAAGAAGAGATAGAGGCTTCAAAGTATGGGCTCAGTTACATCAAAATGGATGGCAGTATTGGTTGCATGGTAAATGGTGCAGGCCTTGCTATGGCAACAATGGATATAATAAAATACTACGGAGCAGAGCCTGCTAACTTTTTGGATGTTGGTGGTGGAGCGAGTAAAGAAACTGTAACTGAAGCATTTAAAATCATATTGTCTGATAGCAACGTAAGAGGAATTTTGGTTAACATATTTGGTGGTATAATGCGTTGCGATATTATCGCAAGTGGAATTGTTGCGGCTGTAAAAGAAATGAGCATTAAAGTTCCTCTAGTGGTTAGATTATCAGGTACTAATTTTGAAGAAGGAAAAAAAATTTTAGAAGAGTCGGGATTAAATATTATTGCTGCAGATGAGCTAGATGAAGCTGCGCAAAAGATAGTAAAAGAGGTAAAATAAAGCATGTCCATTTTAGTAAATAAAGATACAAGATTAATATGCCAGGGTTTTACTGGTGCACAAGGTACGTTTCATTCAGAGCAAGCTATTGACTACGGGACGAAAATGGTTGGCGGTGTAACTCCTGGAAAGGGTGGTAGCACTCACCTTAATTTACCGGTTTTTAATACTGTAGCAGAAGCTAGAGAAAAAACTGATGCGAATGCTACGGTAATATATGTACCTGCTAAATTTGCTGCTGCTGCAATACTTGAAGCAATAGATGCAAAAATAGAATTGATAGTTTGTATTACAGAGGGCATTCCTATACTTGATATGGTGAAAGTTAAGCGCGCGCTTGTTGATTCAAAAAGTCGATTGGTTGGTCCCAACTGCCCGGGAATTATTACGCCTGAAGAGTGCAAAATAGGAATTATGCCTGGCCATATCCATAAGCGTGGACACATAGGAATTATGTCTCGCTCCGGAACTTTAACTTACGAGGCAGTAGCACAAACAACCGCTGTTGGTCTTGGTCAATCCACGTGTATCGGAATTGGGGGGGATCCAGTTCATGGTATGACATTTGTCGACTGTATGGAGCTCTTTTTAAAAGATGACGATACTCATGGTATTGTAGTTATTGGTGAAATAGGTGGAAACGAAGAAGAAGATGTATCACATTTTGTGAAAACAGAAAAAACTAAAAAGCCAATCGTTGGTTTTGTAGCAGGTCAAACAGCACCTCCAGGAAGACGTATGGGACACGCTGGAGCAATCATCTCTTCCAGTGGTGGAAGTGCTGGTGCAAAACTAGAAGTTATGCGGAGCGCCGGGATTGCAATTGCTGAAACCCCTGCAGTGATTGGTAAGAAGGTATTGGAAGTAATGCATTAGTGCCTAATCTAAAACGCAGCTGTACGAACGTTGTGATTTGAGGAGCAGTTTCTGCTAGAAAGGGTGTCACTCAAGTAGCTGACACTGGTTCACTCTATAATGGTGTCATCCGAGTAGCTTGACTACTTGGATCCAGGAAAGTTTGCTTGTAAGCAAGCAAACTGATTTGGTGAGTATAAAAGTATAGCTAACGCTGACTCTACGTCATACCGCGATTCATTCGCGGTATCTCATCCGCTAACACGTAGCGGGATACTTGACCTTATACAATTATTTTTCTGATAAAAACAGGCAAATCTGCTGGGCACATTTATCAAGAGATTTTGAAAGATTAGCCCATAGTTGGAACATTGAGGTCAAAATTCTCGGCTGTTATTTGAGAGATGTTGCTGTTGAGTTGTTTGCACTAAAAAAAGCTTTACTAAAAAATGAGATAGATGTTTTTAGATTTGCCAGACGTGCCAGAAAATTGCGAAAACGTACACGGTATTACTTGAAGCCACTTACCTGAAGCAATTGGAGCTTCCCGAGTTGCGAAAAACATTTTGAAATCTGAGAGCCTGTCTTCAAACTAAGTAGAAAGGAGTTAAGAAGTGTGTTATAAGATATATTTTAAATGTACCCAAGCGATATAAGTGACAAAGAATGGAAGATAATAGAGCTATATTTTGAACCTAAAAAGACCGGTAGACCAAGAAAACATAGTATTAGAACAATTATTAACGCAATCCGCTATATGATGAGAACAGGATGTCAATGGAGACAACTGCCTAAAGATTTTCCACCATGGAAAACAGTGTATAGTTGTAATTAGCGATTGAAAAAAAGTGGAATATGGCAAGAGATTCATGATTTTCTAGTTAAAAAAGTAAGAGAGATAATTGGTAAGAATGAAACTCCATCAGTGGGAATAATAGATAGCCAATCAGTAAAAACTACTCAAAAAGGGGATCCAGAGGATATGATGCTGGCAAGAAAGTAAAGGGTAGAAAGCGCCACATCGTTGTAGATACTGTAGGTCTTGTAATTGCTGCTGAAGTACAAAGTGCAAGCATTCAGGATCGTGATGGTGCACTAAATCTTTTTGTTCAAGCCAAATGCAAAGCTCCAACATTACATAAGTTTTTTGCTGATCAAGGATACACAGGTAAATTGCAAAACCTCTGCTTATTGGAAACTGGATGTTTATTGACGATTACCAAGAAAATAGTTGATACAGGATTTCAGGTTATTCCCAAACGTTGGATTGTTGAGAGAACCTTTGCTTGGCTCTCCAATTTTAGACGTATGAGTAAGGATTATGAGCATTCTCCTCTCACTTCAAAAAACAACATCTTCTTTAATATGATCACTATTATGCTTCACAAATTAGCTCATTCTTGAGTTTGAAGACAGGCTCTAATGATGAAAAATTACGAAAAACGCGAATTCTGGATTAAGGAAGGAAGAAAGTATAGGAAATAGAAGGCTTTGTGGATTTGATGGAATAGGAAATGAGAGTAGAAAAGATATGAACCAAAAAATTAACAGGGGATCTATGGCGAGTGTGTTCAATTTCTAGTCTATTTTTTAGGTAACCAAAAACAGTCTCCTTTTTTCACGTTGGTAACAAGTTTCAAACCTCGGTCAAACAGCTTCTGAAAAAGCTCTTTTGCAATATAACCTTTGTCACCAAACAAAAGACCGATTAATTTTTCCGTCAGATTTGGCACAGGTATCCTATCATCAACATTGCCTTTTGTTAGCGTAAGTGCATGAATTTCAACATTTTCATTGATTACCATATGTAATTTGAAACCAAAAAACCAGCCGTAAGTGCTCTTGCTTAATTTTGCAATTCCAGCAAAAACTTTGTTTTTGGATATTCTTTTTGCATGACAAACTGCAATGGGAGTTGTGTCTATATATGAAATTCCAGTGTTTTCTGACTGTCCACAAAGCCAATGCAACAACATTGCTAAATGCCACAAAACCCTAGGCTTTAGAGCAACAAACCTGGTATATGAAGGTAACTTTGGAAACTCTGATTTGTAGAGCAACGTTAGGTAATGTAGATAGAAAGTTTTACACGGAGATTGTTGATATAGCAGGATTATTGTCATGATTTCGGAGTGCTCAATTTCCGTTGTTCTTGTGGGGTTTTTACCATTTGGCAGTAGTTTATCTGCAAAATTTTTCTCTATATCTCTGCAAAAATCATCGACCAAACAAAACAGTTTTGTTATATCTTCCATGGGTAACCTCATCTATTTTTTTATCACTGCTGAGTTTACCCTGTTTTCTTGCCTTTTCTATTCTCCTTTAATCCAGAATTCACGTTTGCAGATTTATGAAAGCTTGCATTATCGAGAACAATAGTCTGTCCAGGTTTTAATATAGGAACAAGTATATTTTCTACATAAGCATCAAAAATCTCGCTGTTGCAGTAGCCCTCAATTACCCAGGAAGCTTTAACTTTTCCCTCATTTAGTGCTCCTATTATGCTTACCCTCTTTCTTTTAAACCCTGGTTTATCGGCAAATAACCTCTTGCCTTTTTGAGACCACCCATATTCATAAAATCTGTTGTCTTCTACTCCAGAGTCATCTATGAATATCAAGTTTTCTTTTTCTATTCCTTCTATTTTTTTTATGAACTCCTTGCGTTTCTCTTCATTCCTTTCCTGATAAAGAAAAGTTTTTTTTATATGTATAGTTTACTTTTTTAAGATAATTGTAGACTGTGCCTTTGCACATGTTGCCAAATTTTTCAATTATTTTTTCAACCGTAATATCTCGGTTTTCATCCAGAAATTTGACAAAGCCATCTAAGTACTTAATTTTATGACTATGTCCCTTTTGGTAGCCTGAAGACGGTTTTATACTTCCTGTTTCTTCTCTTCTTTTCCTCCACCAGTATATAGTTTTTCTATCAATTTTGAACATCTTGCTTACTTCTTCCATAGTCATTTTTTTCTCGTCAACCACTTTTAAAACTCGTTCCCTCAGGTCCTCACTATATGGCTTTGCCATCATTCTACCTTAATTAAAGCAGTATTATACCTTTTTACACTCCTTTGAGGAAACCTTATTTCGGTTAGCTATAGCAGCAATAAGAGATCCAAGTCAGCCACTGAGGAGAAAAGGAGGGGAAGAAAGAAGCACAAGTGATCTTTCCACGATGTTGCTTAAAACGCGGATAAAAAATGAGATGGAGCGGGGAAGACTGCTTGAGGCAAAAGCAAAAGCTGAAATTGGTGAACTTATCTCAGTAGAAGAAGTAAAGACAGAAGCATTTAATGTGGCAAGAGTAGTAAGAAATAATCTCCTCAATATACCAGACAGAGTATCAGCATTACTGGCATCGATGAACGACACAGAGAAGATCCATGAGACACTGACTGAGGAAATCAGAACAACATTGGAAGGATTGGTGGAAAGTGGGGATAACATACAACTTTAAATTACTGAAAAAGTTTTTTTTGCCGTATTAGTTTAGCGAGCTTAATTCTTATATTGATTGTAATAATAATTTTAAGTAAGGCATCAGCAGATGTAGATAGAGAATACCTTTTACGCTGAAAGACATAAAAGTGCAAAAGTTGAGGCAGATAGCGTTATAATGTGCAAAAGAACTATAGATGTTAATGGTAAAATAAAATTACTGATATTTACTATATTTTAATAAATGTAACGTAATAAACGCAGCATAATAATCAATTTTGGATCAAATATAATGGACAGTCGAGAATTCGGGCTCATGCAGTTCACTGGAAGAATACCATTGAGAGCAAATAGTGGCAATCCACCTCCGCCTAGAACAGCAGAAAAGGATAGGGTAAATATTTTACGGTCTATTGAACCACCAAAGCCACCACGTATCAATGGTACCTCATATGAAGACACATTTGAAGAGGCATTAGATGATGAAACGGAATTAAGTAGCGATGAGTCAATACAAACCATTTGTCCGAGTACAGAAGATCAAAGTAAAAAATCTTCAAAAAGGAGTTTAGAAGGTGATAGTGGAATAGATAATAGAAGTGCAGAGGTGACAAGGTCAAATTCTCAAGTAACAGAAACGAGTGAGTTTTACGGTAGTCAAGAATGGGAGGATATACCATTAAATCATGATAGTCCAGTTATACTTTCAACTAGCTCAACAGAAAAAAGTGATGGAGAAGTAAATTCAGAAACTCCATTAATTAAAACAGAAAAGAAAACAAATAGAATTTTGCCGAGAGTAAAGTATGCAGTGCAGCAGAAAGGATTTATAATTTTCAGTGTCACTGCTCTTGCACTTAGCACATCTGCAGCTTTAGTATATTTACAGGATAAAGCGCAATTTATTGCGTTTTTTGCAAACAACCCTTTCTATATAACTATACCAATTATTGCAATTGCTTCATCACTTACAATTAGTCCGATACTTTGTGCAGTAAAGCAATTTAAAAGTACTGAAGAATGTCAAATACAGGGAAAAGATGCGAATGAAGCTTTGAATAAAGTGTTGGAGTACCAGCGAAAGGATAAAGTGATAAAATCAGTAAGACTGGAATACAGCAACGGTACTCATTCAAATTTTACACTTAACGCTTGGAAAAGTGAAAAAAACTTCATTAACATTGATGAAAAAGTAATTAGTAGAAGGAATAAAGTAGAAGCAGTAATTAAAGATAGGCCAATATTTACAGTGTTATTGACAGCAGCAGTAGCTACAAATATAGCACTTCCATTAGGACTACTTGCAATAGGTGGAGTTAATAACGTAAAAATATTTTATCAAAATCCTTTAAGTAATAATATAGGATTATCATTACTAATAGGCTCGAGTATGGCTGCATTACTAATTGTATGCCTTGGAGTACATTACTACAGAAAAACAAATTGTACTAACCTTGTATATTCTGAAGAAAGGATTGAGCCTGAAAAGGTTAATGAGAAATTCATTAAAGAAATCAAAGAAGAAAGGACAAAAGTGCTTGAAGAAAATCACGGCAAGGAAGCTAAGTGTAGCAGTTTAACGCTAAAGCAAGTAGTGGTTGAATCTCACAATTGTAAGGATGCTGTGTATAGTATTGGTTAACAGAGCCAACAAAGAGGTTTCTGTACTGTAACAGCTATAAAAGAAGTCTACTGTAACATCTTTTAATCAAAGTTCACTTTTATACTTGTTATTGGGAAACTTCGATACATGGGCAAAAAGTGCTATTACCGATGAGATTTAGTATTAGCCGTAAAAAATAGAAAATGACAGCAGATGATATATAGTAGTAGTTTCTATGCAGGATTAAAGCCAGATCCACCGCTAAAAGTATCGGAGTGGGCAGATAAGAATCGTCAACTTTCAACGATAGCAGCATCAGAGCCAGGGAAATGGAGAACAAAGAGGACGCCGTACCTTAAGGAGATAATGGATTCACTTTCTCCGTCCTCACCAGCAGAAAAAGTAGTATTCATGAAAGGAGCGCAGATTGGTGGAACAGAAGCTGGTAACAATTGGATTGGCTACATCATAGATCAGACTCCTGGTCCAATGCTGGTAGTACAGCCAACAGTTGAAATGGGAAAACGTTGGTCCAAGGGAAGATTTGCGCCACTGATTGAAGATACGCCATGTTTAAGGAGTAAAATAAAAGATCCAAGGTCGAGAGATTCAGGGAACACTGTACAAAGTAAGGAATTTCCTGGAGGAACGGTAGTAGTAACAGGTGCAAACAGTCCAGTGGGTCTGCGTTCAATGCCGGTAAAATATCTTTTTCTTGATGAAGTAGATGCGTATCCAGGGGATTCAGGAGGAGAAGGAGATCCAGTTTTACTCAGTATAGCCCGAACTAATACTTTTACACGGAGAAAAATATTCTTGGTTTCAACGCCAACGGTACATGGAATAAGTAGAATAGAGAGGGAATTTGAGAGTTCAGACAAACGTTACTTTTTTGTCCCTTGTCCACATTGTGATCACTATCAGGTACTGAAATGGCCACAGATAAAGTGGAAAGAGAAGAACCCAGCAACAGCCCACTACGTTTGCATAGAGTGTAGGGGAGAAATAAAAAATCATCAGAAAACAGAGATGCTAGCTAGAGGTGAATGGAGAGCTACAGGTGAAGGGGCAAAAGAAGGGGGAAAAATAGGATTCCACCTTTCAAGCTTGTATAGCCCAGTAGGCTGGTATAGCTGGACTCAAGCAGTAGAAGATTTTCTTCATGCAAAAGAAAGTGAACAATTACTAAAAGTTTGGATCAACACAACGCTTGGAGAAACCTGGGTAGATAAGGGAGAAGTACCAGACTGGAAGCAATTATTTAACAGGAGAGAATTCTTTCCTGTAGGCACAGTACCTAGGAGAGAAGTAGTACTTACTGCAGGAGTAGATGTCCAAAAAGATCGTCTAGAGGTGGAAGTTGTAGCCTGGGGAAAAAGCCGTGAAAATTGGTCAATAGACTACCGAGTATTTGAAGGAGATACAGGAGGTGGAGAAGTATGGAAAAAGCTTTCGGAGCTTCTGAGTCATCATTTTATCGGTAAAAATGGGCTTGAATATATGATAAGTATGATGGCAGTTGATGTAGGATATGCAACACAGGAAGTATACAACTGGGTAAGAGGTCACCAAGGCTCTGGGAGAGTAATGGCAGTAAAAGGGGCAAACAAAGCGCTAGTGCCACTGAGCAGCCCAAGTAGAGTAGATGTAACAGTTGGAGGGCAAAAGCTGAAAAGAGGAATAAAGCTCTGGCCAGTAGGAGTATCGATATTAAAGTCAGAGCTTTTTCAATTACTTAATATTTTAAAAGAAGAAGAGGGAAAAGCTCTACCTGGATACTGTCATTTTCCAGAGTATCCACCTGAATATTTTAAGCAGCTAACGGCAGAGCAATTAGTCAGCAAAGTGGTAAAAGGATACACCAAACAAGAATGGCAAAAGGTAAGAGAAAGAAATGAAGTGCTAGATTGCCGAATTTACGCAAGAGCAGCATCTATTGCACTTGGAATCGATCGTTGGCCAGAGAGTAAATGGAATAGTTTGAGTGGAAAAATGGAAAGCAAAAAGCCTAAAAAAGTGAGACAAAGCAGATGGTTGAATGAGAAGTGAAATGTACAATCAAGAATATTTAATTCAAGTTGAACAAGCAATAAAGAAGCTTCAGAGTGGCGAAAGAGTAGTATCAATTGCATATGGTGATCATGTTGTGAGATATGCTGAAGTTCAGATAAATGACCTGCTGAATCTACGGCAACGTATTAAGGCTGAGCTAAAAGTTGCAGGTGTGAAGCCAAAGAGGAAAATTGTTTTTTCAACGAGCAAGGGGATTGACAAAATTATGTAAAAATGTTATAGTTTACAGTTGATATCTTACAGTGAATAATATGGCTCAAAGTCAAGGAAGGCTTAATGTTAATGTAAATTTTGAGGGGGAATTTGCTCAGTACCTTACAGAAATGGCGAAAGTTCAAAATAGAACTATAGAAGAAGTTGTAAAGGACCTAGTAGAAGAAGAAATTGAAGCAAGTAAATTATCTGAAGAAGATGATGAAATAGATGAAGTAGATATAGAGTTAGCTAAGCTTTCTCTTGAGCGTGATGCTAGAGGTGATGAAGAAATTAGAAGTGAGGATGTAGACTGGAATAGAATATTATCTGCAAAAACAGTCTAAAAGTGGAGATACAAGCTGGGATACGATATTATCTATTCAAAAAGAGTTCTTGAGGAAGACTTTCTTGCATTACCACCAACGATAAGATCTAGAGTGAGAAGAGCTGTAGATAGTCGTCTTGCAACCAACCCTAAAGCAATAGGTAAAGCATTATCGCATGAATTCAAAGGGTATTTTAGGATACGAGTAAGTGATTATCGTGTAATTTATAGGATAAATTACTCAAAACACACAGTAACTATTACTGCAATGGGACATCGGAAGGACATTTATGAACGCAGCCCAGAATAAGCGTTGGTATTTGTGCAAGAGCCTCATGCATAATTTATAAAGTGTTAACAGCCAGACTCTCCAGCAGCTTGCTGTAATTTTTTAATGTCAAATTGCGCAACAAACTGCTGCATAATCAAAGAGGCAAAATGCTATTAAAATCGTTCAAACAATTATTCAACAAACTAAAGATAAAAAGCTCAGCCTGGGATGCATCAGGCTCAGGAAGAAGGGTAATGTATTGGCAACCGGAGGCAGGAAGCATAAATAATTTGCTTTCTCAAAGCCTTGAGCACTTACGTAGCCGCTCTCGTGATATGGTAAGAAAAAATCCATATGCAGCAAATATCATTGATACCATAGTAAGTAACTCTATTGGAACAGGAATAAAACCACAATCAAAAGCAAGAGATGGAGAATTTCGAAAGAAAGTACAAGAATTATGGCTGAGATGGACAGATGAAGCAGACAGTAGCGGAGTGAGTGATTTTTACGGGCTGCAGGCATTGGTTTGTAGGAGCATGGTTGAAGGGGGTGAATGTTTTGTACGACTGAGGACGAGAAAATCTGGAGATGGTTTATGTGTACCTTTGCAATTACAAGTACTTGAATCTGAACATTTAGACAATAAGAGTAATCAAACCCTTGCCAACGGTAATGTAATTAGAAACGGGATTGAGTTTAATAGGCTTGGGCAAAGAGAAGCGTATTACCTTTTTCGAGAACATCCGGGTGAAGGATCATTTGGAGAGTCAGTTAGAGTACCAGCAAATGATGTTTTACATATTTATAGACCGCTAAGACCTGGGCAGATTCGAGGAGTACCGTGGTTGTCCAGTGTACTGTTAAAGCTCTATGAACTTGATCAATATGACGATGCGGAATTAGTGAGAAAAAAGACAGCAGCGATGTTTGCGGGATTTATTACCAGACTTGATCCAGAAGCAAATATTTTAGGAGAAGGTGAAAGCAATGAACAAGGGGTAGCACTTTCAGGACTAGAACCAGGAACTATGCAACTTTTAGACCCGGGAGAGGATATAAAATTTTCAGAACCATCAGATGTTGGAGGAAGTTATGAAGCATTCATGAAACAGCAGCTCAGGGCGATAGCAGTAGGCACAGGGATAACGTATGAGCAGCTAACAGGGGATTTAACGGGTGTCAATTATTCATCAATCCGAGCTGGGTTAATAGAGTTTCGTAGGAGGTGCGCGATGTTACAGCATAACGTGGTAGTATTTCAATTTTGCCGTCCAGTATGGGATAGGTGGTTAGAATTAGCCCTACTCTCAGGAGAACTCGATATAGGAGAAGAATGGACAAAAAAAGGGGCAAAAGAAGTAAAATGGATAGCGCAAGGGTTTGATTGGGTGGACCCGCTGAAAGATCAGCAAGCACAGCAAATGGCGGTAAGAAATGGATTTAAGAGCAGGTCAGAAGTAGTATCAGAGCTAGGTTACGATATAGAAGAAATCGATCAGGAAATTGCTGAGGATCAAAGACGTGCTAGTTCACTCAACTTAAGCTTCGACAGCGATGTCAGTAGTGTTGATTCTAATGTGGAAATGATATGAAACAACAAATAAACAAACCAATGATGGTAGAGCCAAGAAGTTTGAGTTACTGTCATTACAAGCAGGAAAGCAGCCAATTTTTAAAAACATAAAACATGCAGTAAAAAATAGTGAAAAAGGAATAAAAGTTATACCGATACATGGAATCTTGACGAAAAAGTCAGAAGCTTTTGATAATGTGTTGGGGATGACATCGTATGAGAAGATACGTGAAGAGATAGAAGAAGCTTTGATAGATGAAGAAGTAGAAACAATAATTTTGGACATAGACAGCCCTGGAGGGGAAGTAAACGGTTTATTTGACCTTGCTGATTTTATTTATGAGGCAAGAAAGTCGGAAAAGAAAAAGATCGTAGCAATAGCAAATGATGATGCGTATTCTGCAGCGTATGCAATAGCGTCAAGTGCTGAAAAAGTATTTGTAAGCAGAACATCAGGGGTAGGAAGTATAGGAGTAATAGCAAGTCACGTTGATCAAAGTGGATTTGATGAAAAACAGGGGGTAAAATATACCACAGTATTTGCAGGAAAGAGAAAAAACGATTTAAATCCGCATGAGCCAATGACGTCTGAAAGTCTGGGAAGCTTACAAAAAGAAGTAGACCGACTATATGAAATGTTTGTGCAGCTGATAGCAAGGAACAGAGGTCTTTCAATTGAAAAGATTCGATCAACAGAGGCAGGGCTATATTTTGGGGAGAAAGCAATAGAAATAGGTCTTGCAGATGGAGTTACAACATTTTTTGAATTTATCAACAATCATAAAAGTAGGAGTGTTAGTATGACAACTATTGAGGAAAGCTACGAGAACTGTCGTAGAGAAATTTTAGAGATAATAAGATTATGTAATGTATCAAAGATGCCAGAAAAGATAGGAGAATTTATTGAGCAAAGCGTAAGTGTTGAGCAAGCACGGGAAGTTTTAATGGAGTTACTTGCAGAGCGAACGAAAAAGACAGAGATACTGAGTGCAATACCACAGAATTCAGGAGAAGAATTGATGATGCAGGTAGCTAAAGCTAGAGCACAATCAAGTATTTAAGTTTTTTTATAACCGCCGCGTACAATAACTACAAACATGGCGGTAAAACTAAAGGAAAAAAAGGAGAAAAGAAAATATGACATGTATAACCGAACAAAATAATCTAGGTGACTTATTAAAGTATGAGGCATCAAGTCTATATTCAAGAGACCAGATAAATGTAGCGAAAGGTCAAAATATTAAACTTGGTACAGTAGTTGCCAAGAAGACAGATGATGGTTTTATTAGAGTGCTGAACCCCACTGGAACAGACGGCACACAAACAGCAGTAGGAGTAATTACAACCGATATACATAGCAAAGATTCTGATATGAAAGGAGTAATTATTACTCGCAGTGCAATACTAGCAGATCATGCAGTGGTGTGGCCAGCAAATATCACTGAAGAACAGAAAGCTGAAGCAATAAAGCAACTTGAAGGACGAGGGATCATTATCCGCAAGGGAGTGTAACTTAAATTAATAAGGGGGAAAAAGAATGCAAAATCCATTTACGAATACAGCATTTAGCATGACGGCACTAACAAATGCGATGAATATATTGCCGATAAATTATGGACGTGTTGAAAATTTAAATTTATTTCCAAGTAGGTCAGTAAGATTTAGACATATTACGATAGAAGAACACAACGGAGTGTTAAGTTTACTACCAACGCAAGTACCCGGAGCACCAGCAACAGTGGGAAAACGAGGAAAACGGAAAATAAGAACATTTACGATTCCGCATATTCCGCATGATGATGTAGTACTGCCAGAAGAAGTGCAGGGAATAAGAGCATTTGGATCAGAAAGTGAACTGAAAGCGCTGGCAGACGTAATAACTGACCATTTACAGCTAATGAGAAACAAGCACGCAATAACATTAGAGCATTTGCGTATGGGAGCGCTGAAGGGAATAATTTTAGATGCTGATGGGTCGGAATTATTAAATCTGTACAACGAATTTGAAATAACACCAAAAGTAGTAAATTTTGCCCTTGGAACAGCAACAACTGATGTAAAGCGTAAGTGCTTGGAGGTATTGCGACATATTGAGGATAACTTAAGTGGTGAATATATGACGGGAATTCATGCACTGGTAAGCCCTGAGTTTTTTGATGCATTAACTTCCCATAGTAAGGTGAAAGAGGCATATGAGAGATGGCAAGAAGGAGCAGCGCTAAGGAATGATATGAGGTCAGGATTTACATTCTGCGGAATCACATTTGAGGAATATAGAGGGCAAGCAACTGATCCTGAAGGAACCGTAAGAAGGTTTATAGAAAGAGATACAGGACACTGTTTTCCAGTAGGAACAGCGAGCACATTTACAACATATTTTGCACCAGCAGATTTTAATGAAACAGTAAATACACTAGGACAGCCACTCTATGCAAAACAAGAGCCAAGAAGATTTGATAGAGGGACTGATTTGCATACGCAGTCAAACCCTCTGCCAATGTGCCACCGTCCAGCGATACTAGTCAAGATCGTTGCAACATAGGTAGAGCAAATATAAAGCGGTGTGAGGCAGAAGAATGCTTTACCTCTTCTTAGCATATAAATGTTAGTATATAGCGGAGAAACGTGCAAGAGAATATTAAGAGATTATTTAAAGATTGTTTTGCCCATTTAGGAGAAGTGGCTTTATATAAATCAAAGGATAAGTCATATATGGTACAGGTATTAAAGCAACAGCCAGATAAATTATACGAGATTGGTGAAGGACAATTTGTGGGAGAGATGCTTTTTCTTGAGGTAAGCATTTTTGATATACTGAGGCCAATTGTAGGAGATATTTTTGTTATAGGTGATTGCAAATACAAAATACACACACCACCACTTAGAGATAAATCTGGAATGGTCTGGCGAATCGAAGCGTATGGGGTGTAAAATGTCTGTTCATATAGAAGTTGAGGTAATAGAAAGTGTAAATGCTAAAAGAAAAAAAATAGAATTAGCAATAGTGAGAGCGTTAAACAGAACAGCACTATGGCTAAAATTGAAGACAGCAAAAGAAATTAGTGAGGAAAAGAAGATAAAATTAAGTTTGATAAGAAAGAGATTAAGAATTTTTAAGGCGAAAACTAGCAGATTAGAAGTGTTAATTAGAGCAAATCTCTATGACATTAGAGCATCGACAATTGGCAAGATACAAAAAACAAGAAGAGGATCGAAAGTAGGAAAGCATGAGTTTATAGGAGGATTTGCAGCAGTTATGCCAAAAGGAAATAGCGGTATGTTTAAACGTGAAGGAAGGGCAGCATTGCCAATAAAGGAAGTTAAGTTGCCACTGAAACCTGAGGCTTCAAGGATAATAGGGAATCTTGTTAATTATGAAGTTGAAAAGGTATTTGAAAAATATTTTATACATTACATGAGTTAAATTATATGCATGACAAAGTTCTGGAAAGATTTACATCAAGCAATTTGCAGCACACTGAAGGAAGAAATACCGTCTATACAGACATGTGAAATTTATCCAGCAATAAGGAAAGAATTATTAGCGCCAGCGTTATTTGTAGAGCTTGTGAGTTTAGAATCGGGAAAAGATCCTGGAACAGAGGAATTAGCGCTGAAAGCAAGATTTGAAGCGAGAATTGTAGTTGATGGAACAGTCGAGTATTCCTCGTTAGTTGTAAGGTCATTAGCAGCAGAAGTAGCAAGAGTAGTAAATAAAAATACTTGGAACGTGAAAAATGTTTCACCAGGAGAATTTATATCAGGAGGAGGAGATGATTTTAGGCCAGAGCTCGATGCATATTTAGTGTGGTTGGTTGAATGGGTTCACTATCTGCATTTTGGAGAATCAGTCTGGTTAGAGGGGAAAATTAAGCCACATAAAATAGCAGTGGGAGAAATGCATGTTGGAAAATAATTTTGCCATTGCAGAGTTACAGAGAAAAGTAGCGAATATTATTCGTATCGGAATTATTAAAGAAATAGATTATGAAAAAGCAAAAGTAAGAGTGAAAATAGGAGAATTTTTAACAGATTATCTGCCATGGGTAACGAGCAAAGCAGGAAAAGACAGAGATTGGTCTCCACCAGATATCGGTGAACAGGTTATGATATTTTCTCCTTTTGGTGAACTATCATTAGGAGTGGTATTAGGAGGAATATATCAGGAAAAATACCCTGCACCAGAGAATAAAAAAGAAATAAATAGTATAAAATTTCAAGATGGAACAAGATTGTTATATGATAAAGGGAAGCATCATTTAGAGATTGAAGTAGTGGACAAAATAACACTGAAGGCTGGGAAATCAAGTATAGAAATGACAAAAAGTGGAATAAAACTGAAAGCAGAAAGGATTGACTTAAATTGAACAAAGGAATAGTAAGGTTAGGAGACTACTGTGGAGAAGCTATACCACATTTCTGCATTAGCGGCAGTAATAATGTTTTTGTAAACGGTAAGTCAATATGTAGACAAGGAGACAGTTTTAGTGAAGGAAGAGCATTAACTGAAGGATCAAAAACAGTATTTGCAAATGGTCTTAGTGTAGGAAGAGTAGGAGATATAGTTTCATGTGGGTTTAAAGTAATAAAAGGCAGTGAAAGCGTCTTTGCAAAATAGAAATGAAGGGAATGGATGCTAAAACAGGTAAGGCATTAGAAGGTTTGGAACACTTAAAACAATCAATAATTGATATATTAACCACCCCTATTAACAGTAGGATCATGAGAAGGGATTATGGGTCGAGATTATTTGAGTTAGTGGATAAGCCAATAAATAGAGATTTAACTTTGGAAATCTATGCAGCAACTGCAGAAGCTTTGGAAAAATGGGAAAAGAGATTTAAGTTAGAAAAAGTAAAAGTTGAAGGAGTAAAAGAAGGGAGAGTAACATTGAATTTAGAAGGTGTCTATCTTTCAGAAGGTAAGTTCATAAATATTAATGGAGTAGTTGTTTAAAAATGCAGCAGCCAAATATTATCGAACCACTGAACTTTGAAGAGATTTTTTCTCGGATGAAGGAAGAGTTAGTGAAGTGTGATGCAAGTTTTACAGCATTAGTAGAAAGTGACCCAGCGATGAAGGTATTAGAAGTAGCAGCATGGAGGGAATTGTTACTAAGACAAAGAATAAATGAATCAGTAAAGAGTAATTTACTAAAATTTGCAACGGGAGAAGATCTTGATAATTTAGCTGAGTTTTATGGAGTGGAGAGGCAGAAAGAAGAAGAGGATGAACGATTTAGAAAAAGAATTAAAGCAAAGATAATGGGTTGGAGCACATGTGGGAGCAAGGAGTATTATAGGTATCATGCACTGTCAGCAGATAGAAGAGTAAAGGATGCGCTGGTTGAGTCAAAAGTGCCAGGAAGTGTAGAGATCTCAATTTTATCCACGGAGTTATCAACAGCATCAGAAGAACTACTTGAAATTGTAAAAAAGCAGGTTACGAGAGATGATATAAGGGTTTTAACAGATACGATAACAGTAATTAGTTGCAATATTACGGAAATAGATATCCACAGCAGAATGAGCATAAGTTCTGTAATATCAAAGGAGGAAATTAAGGAACAGTTCATCAAGAAGTTTGAAGCAAACAAAAGGTTGGGATGGAACATTACAAGATCATGGATAATAGCGAATCTATTTGTAGATGGTGTAGAAAACGTAGAATTAATAGAACCAAAAGAGGATGTTGTGGTTCTGGGAAATGAATGTGCAAATTTGAGAAATTTAAAGATTGAGTTGAATTAATGTTATTGCCACCAAATGCAACAAAGCAAGAACAAGCATTGGCAGATGCAACAGATTATAAGGTTGATCCAAGCTGTATTAGAGGGTTTAAATTTAGATTAGAAGAAGAAAAATTGCCGTGGTTGATTGAGGAATATGAATTGGGGGAAATTCTACGTTGGGTAAGGGATAAAAGAAAAGCTGTAATAGAAGGAGTAAAATTTCAAAGGCTACGTGGAACGCCTGCATCACTTAAGATAGCACTAAAATGGGCAAATATAGAAGATATTACAATTATCGAAGAACCACCTGGTAAACATTTTTTTGAACTGCAAATAGGAATAAAAGATGTTCCAAATGACTTTTTTGTAGATGCAGTAGTAGAACTTGCAAAACTATCACTACCAGCAAGATCGCGGCTAATGAGGATTTTTAATGACCACTACAACGTTGATAGGTTTATTTTAGATGAAAGTTTATTTGGAAGTTTGTTATCAGACTACTCTGGTATAAAAGTTGAAAAAAATGGGCCAGTGTTATCGTTTGGAAGAGTAAATTTTTTCAGTTCTAGAGGTCCGTTAGTAGAGATTGTAGACAACTATTTAAGAGAGCATTATGAACAAACATTTAGTAATGACATATATCGATTAGATGTAGCAGTACTTGGAGAAACCGAGCCTAACACAAAGAATTGTAACGGTATTTATGAAAGAAGTCATCAGTGGAATAATTTAAAAACGTTATATCCGCTACCACAGAGCTTATTACCAGCAATTAAGTTTGCAAAGGCGCAGATAGTATTATCGGACAGTTGGAGTTTAGGAGAAATAAACGCATGTTTTCCGGTTACGAGTGCAGAAGAGAAAGGAAGTAAATTTTTACTAGGAAGTGATAAACTATCCGAACAACTGTGGAATTTAAAATACAAGCCAATTTTAGAAAGGTTTAGCGTTACTCACCACTACAAGGTAGAAGATTTTACCAACCAGAAAGTTATAAGATTTGGTTTAGCAGAACACAATGTTCATTTTGAAAGCGATTTAAATTCAGAGCAAAAGGATTCAATACATAAATTAGAAAGTTACATTTTAGTATTGTACGGAGGTGTCTTAACTTGGCACGAACATCGACATTTGAATAGAAGTTGGGAAGAAAAACAGGTCATATGTTTAATACGCTAAGTACTTATATTTATATCTTCATATATTACATTAACATTCGGTAAAAATGTGTGTTTTTTGAAAAAAAAGAAGTTGCTTTTTGATATCAAAACAGGCATAACTAGAATAGTAGTGGGTAAACATAAGAAGTTTACTTTACGCTAGAATGAGCCAAATTGGCCATTTTATGTATGTTTTTATAGTGAGGTACACAATGAAGTTTAGCAAGGAAAAGAGAGAAGCTTTTAGTAAGTTTTTTAAAGAAGTATCAAGTAACGGGTTTAAAAACATTAATAAAAAAAATGAAGAAGGAGAGACGATATTGCATCAAGCAGTAGAAATCTCCGATCACAAAACAGTGAAGTTATTAATAAAAAAAGGAGGGGAGATCAATGCAAGAGATAAAAAGGGTTATACGCCACTACACTGTGCAGTATTTGCGAAAAGCTTAGAAAATGTAAAATTGCTGATAAGGGGAGGAGCAGAAGTAAATGCCACTCAATATGTCAGTGGATGTACGCCACTGCACTCTGCATGCAAAATAGGAGCAGGAGTTGCAATAATAAAAGAGCTAGTAAAAGCAGGAGCTGCCATTAATCAACTGGATAAATATGGTGCAACACCAATGTATTATATATGGGAGAGTGAAAGGTATTGCCTATGGGATAATGGGGAGAATGAAAAGGCAAGTAAATTTTTGAGAGAACAAGGTGGAATAACAAAAAGTAGAAAAGTGACATGCTATGAAATAGAGAATTTAGTGGAAGAAATAGCATATATGTTAGATAGAAGCTATTTACCAGAGTTAAAAATAATAGAGATAAAAGAAATAAGAAAGAGAGATAAGGCGCTAATAAGGGAAGAGTGTAAAAATTTAGCAAGCAAGATAATGTGCAAAGTGAACGAAATGATTGATGAGGTGGTGAGAAGGAAAGCTTAAAAAAGGGACTTAATTTTAAAGAAAGGTGGGGTAGATTATGATAAAGCTTGGTAAGAAAGAGGCATTTAATAAATCTCTATTAGAGAACTCATTTAAAAGTGTTTATGAAAGAGACGAAAATGGAAGAACAGTTCTACATTATGCAGTAGATGCAAAAACAGTGAGGTTATTAGCTGAAAAAGGAGCGAATGTGAATGCAGTAGATGTAGGAGGGTATACACCATTGCACTTGGCAGTAACAGCCCAGAATCTAGAAAATGTAAAAGAGCTAATAAGATCAGGAGCAAATGTTAATGCTGAGGAATATGGGAGTAAGAATACGCCATTACACCTAGGATGTATGATTGGTGAAAAAGAGATAGTGGAAGAGCTAGTGGAAGCAGGAGGAGAAATAGAGAAAGAGGATAAGTTTGGGCTGAAAGCGATGGATTATGCAAAAAACAGTAAAGAAGTAACTGAGGTATTAAAGAAAGAAACAGACAGAATTGAAAAGTTATTTGAAAAGCGAAGGGGAAAACCATCTACGAGAGGCTAAAAATATGGAGGAAGAAATAGAAAAAAAGGTAAAGGATTTAGAGAAAGAATCATTAGAAGAGCTGAGGAAAATATGGAAAAAGGTATATGAGAAAGAAGCGCCTAGATACTCAAAGAAATATCTGGTACCAAGATTAGCATATAGGTTGCAAGAGGAGGAGTATGGAGAAATATCAAGAAAAGGAGCAAAAAGACTAGAGTATCTGGCAGATCGGCTAGAGAAGGGAAAAAGAATAAGTAGTGACAAACTTCCGGTAGCAGGAACAGAGCTAATATTAGAAAGAGGAGAAGAGATGCATGCGGTAATGGTAACAGATAGGGGTTTAATCTACAGAGAAGAGTTTTATACGTCATTGTCAGCAGTAGCAGGGAAAATAATGGGAATGAGTTACAACGGACCTTTATTGTTTGGAATGCGTGATAAAAGTGGAAGTTGAGAATGTTAAAAGAGGTAAGGTGCGCGATATATACGAGAAAATCAAATGAGGATGGGCTAGAACAAAAGTTTAATAGTCTTGATGCGCAGCGAGTAGCATGTGAGAAGTATATAAAAAGCCGAGAAGGCTGGGTAGTATTGGCCAAAAGGTACGATGATGGAGGCTTTTCAGGGAGTAATTTAAATAGACCAGCGATAAAGGAGTTGTTTGAAGACGTAAAGGCAGGAGAAGTAGATTGTGTGGTAGTATATACATTAGACAGACTATCAAGGGAAACAAAAGATAGTATAGAAGTGACATCATTTTTTAGAAGGCACAGAGTAAATTTTGTAGCAGTAACGCAGATATTTGACAATAATACGCCAATGGGAAAGTTTGTGCAAACAGTGTTATCAGGGGCGGCACAACTAGAAAGAGAAATGATAGTAGAGAGAGTAAAAAACAAGATAGCAACATCAAAAGAGCAAGGATTATGGATGGGAGGAACTTTACCGCTAGGGTATGATGTAAAAGAAAAGGAATTAATAATAAATGAAAAAGAGGCAAAGACGGTGAAACATATATTTGCAAGGTATATGGAGATAAAATCAATGGCAGAATTGGCAAGAGAGTTAAATAGCGAGGGGTAACGAAAGAAGAGGTTTGAAGCAAAATCGGGAAAAGTATACGGAGGAGAAATCTTTAAAAAAGCAACGGTAAGGAGAATAATAACAAATCCAATATATATGGGAAAAATACGGCATTATGAGAAGCAATATGAGGGAAAACATGAAGCAATAATAGAAGAAAAAAAATGGCAAAAAGCGCAAGAATTAATAAAGAATCAACCGTATCAAGGGAAAAAATATGAAGAGGCACTACTAAAGGGAATAATCAAGTGCAAGAGCTGTGATGTGAATATGACACTGACGTATGCGAAAAAGGAGAATAAGAGGTATCGATATTATATATGCAATAACCATTTAAGAGGAAAAGATTGTGGATCAGTGAACCGAACAGTAGTAGCGGGAGAAGTAGAAAAAGAAGTGATGAAGAGAGCAGAACGCCTATATGAAAATTTGGAAGAAAAAGCGGAAGAGTGGAAAAATTTAAGTTTTGGAAAACAGAAAGAAGTGGTGAAGAAATTAATAAAGACAGTATGGATGAGAGAGGATGGAATAGATGTCTGTTCTGAGTCAGAGGAAAAATTGATACCAATGAGTTTAAAAAAGAAAGGAAATAAATGCACGGTAGTAGAACCAGAAGGTAAAACAAACAATGCACTACTGAAAGCAGTGGTAAGAGCCCATCTGTGGAAACGTCAACTAGAGGAAGGGAAATATGGAAGTGTGAAAGAGCTGAGCGTTAAAATTAATATAGGTACAAGACGTATACAACAAATTTTAAGGTTAAATTATTTAGCTCCAAAGATAAAAGAAGACATAGTAAATGGGAGACAACCGAGAGGTTTAAGATTAGCTGATTTAAGGGAAATACCAATGTTATGGAGTGAGCAATTGGAGAAATTTTATGGGTAGTGCTTGATTGAGAAATTAATAAGTTATTAATGAAAAAAGTATATAGAAGTAAATATTATAGAGGAAGAAATATAATGCTACAGTTCAAAAATACCGAAAACAGGAAAAATATAACCTATGAGTTAGCATGTAATGAGGGTAAATTAACAAGTAAAGACAAAAAAATTCTTAATTTGGCAAAGAAAATAGAGAAAGATGCAAGTGTTGTCAAAGAACTCAAAAAACTTGATAAAATAGAGGAGATTTTAATGGTAGAAATAGTTCGCAAATGTAAAGGTAGAAAAGAAAGACTTACGCTATTACAGCAAGCTTTACTTTATAGTCACAATGCAACTTTGGAATATGTTATTAAAAGAGCTGAGGAATACAAACTTTTTGAAAAGATTTCTGGTAAGAGAATTGTTTCAGAGCATTTAGGTGATCATGGAGAGCCAATAAACAGAACTTACAGTACTGTTGTATGTGAAAATGGTGCAGTACACAGAAAAACTTTAACACCAAGAGGAAAAACTCCTAACAATGGAACTATTATAGCTGAAGATAAGAATAATGAAAAAGTACCGGATCTAATTACAATAAACCAAGGTACTGCTGCTGTAGGTATATTAACTGAAACTGAACCATGTGAAAGTAGCGAAGGAAGTAAAAATTTCTCAAAAGAAACTGCTATAGAAGAATCAAGGGCTTGTGATATGCAAGAAGATATTGGGGAAGTTGTTGATGATTATAGAAATAATTTTGATTTCAAAGAGCAAAAAGTTACAGAAACTGGCACTCAATCATATGAGGATATTAATAAAAATAACAAAGATTTTCACCTAACATTTGAAAACAAGGAGAGAGCTGAAACCGAGGTTCCTCTTCGTAAAGAAAAAATGGTGTCAACACAAAGACTAATACCATTAGATCCAGTATTATTAGACGACGAATATATAGGTAATGTTAATCTAACAATGATAGAACATGCTGAAGAAAAAGCGATGTCAACAAGAAGACTGATAAAAGTAGATAGGTCATTATTAGACAATGAAGATAACAAAGACTTTCAACTGACATTTGAAAACACCAAAAAAGCCCAAAACTCCTCAATAGAAAATGCTGTGCAAGGACGCAATATTTCTGGTAGCTTTCCTTTTAGAAAATGTTTTAATAGTGATGCTGGAGGCAAAGAAGAAAATCCATCAACAAAAGCAATACAGCAAAAACGAGCAATCCTGGCTGGCAGTGCTGGAGTAGTATTATTGGTGGGTAGTGTTGCATCCTATATTATGAAAATGCATGTAATAGCCGTAATTGGCGGGATTGTTGGATTAGCGTGTATAGGTTTTGCACTGTATAAGCCAAATACCAAATTTGAGAAAGTGAAAGGTGTGGAACAGGCCTCAGTTTTCTTTGGATCAAATATAACATGATATAGTATTTTGAGTATTTCCATGGCATTGTTGAACATTGCTTGTCTCAAGTGAATTTGTAGGCCTATTGCAGCAGTATATAATTGCGAAAGCAACGAGACAACAAACCAGTCCAACTGTTATTCCTAATGTTAACTTTTCCAAGTAGAATGCAATAGCTAACCCAGAAATGACTCCAGCTATTGCGAATGCAGAAGAAACTATAATAGGCAACTTACTGCTTTGCGCATTTTGTAGAACCGGATTACTTTTGTCTATTTCACTAGGCTTTTTGCTGTTATCCTGAACATTATTCACCTGTTTAGAGTCTTCTTGACCAGTAGAAGCTTGTATGTGCTGATTGCTCTGAGTCACGTTCTCTTGTCCTGAAGTTTTAGGTTGCCCATTTTGCAGACTGCTATTATTTTTGAATATAGAATCTTCCTCACTATTTGTTGTACTTACCATAGAATGTTCATTATTAGTAACATTTTTATTTGTAAGCTCATTGCTGAAGCTAAGGTAATAGGTAGATGATAGTAACAAATCCTCTGGTTCCATGCTAGTGTTTAATGCTGTAACACTTGTTAAATCAAGCTCTTTTTCGTTGTTATTACTTTTGTGTACGAAAATACTGCTAGTTACCGGTCTTGCTTCAGTATTAAAAGTTTGATTTTGCTCTTTATTTTTCTTTTGACCAGAAGCTTTATCTCGTGTGTCGCTAGTGTTCTCTACCTCAGTGTTTTGCCTTCCGCTAAGCGCTTTACCCTCCTCATAACTATTACTAATAGACTGCTCTGCTAGAAAGCCCATACCGTTTAGTATATCATTCCCTTCCTTTCCTGTAAAGACATCTTCTTTTATCTGTTGACTCTTAAATTCTGGGCTTTGTAATCGTACATCACTTGCTTCATTGATTGTTTGGCCTGGAGATGCAGCGTCATTTGTTACAGCCAACGAAGCACCTTCAACATTTATGATAGGTGATCCTTTATTGTAGTTATTGTTCATTCTTTCTATTAGGTCAGACCGAATCTTACACAAAATGTCCTCAAGGCTTTTAGCTTTTTTATAATCTTCTTGAGAGATATAACCATAACAGTACTGACTGGTAGAATATATAAACCCTATAATAGGAGTAGCAGGATAAGTACCCCACGCCTTATCTTGTTCTTTAGTAAAGTTACCTACCATTTCTAATATTTTTTCTACTACTTTCAAACCTTTTTGAGGCGATACAGAAATAACATTATCCTGAATAACATCTACACAATTACTCAAAGCATCAACATTTTTAGCATTTATTGCTCCTTTTACCGATTCTACTACACTCTTTAGGTCGAGAGTTGGATTTTCAGGAATAATAACAAGTGATGATTCTTCATCATTATTTAAATCTTCTTGATCTGCAATGAACGACTGAGGACCTTCACCAATATTTGCAATGAGGGACTCAACAACTGCATTATCAGCATCTTTGAAATGTTTATTAATATCGTCAAGTAGGCTGTTGTCGTTTGCTTTGTAGTTGCTTAATTGTTCAGGAATAGTAAGTATTACTTTGCCATTTTCATAGTCTACTCGATCACTTTGAAATTTAAGTGTGAATTTCAGTGAGCTATTTGACCTACATATTTCTTTCTCTGGATTATTCAACTCTGCTACACATGTAATCTTACGGTACTCAATGTTTACAGAATCTGCATTACTATCACAAATATGTATTGTTTTTTCAGAAACTATTGGTATCAAATTATAATTGGCAAATATCGAATGCATCTGTTCATACATTGCAAACTCATATCCTGCTTGATTACAATGAGTAATTAATTCTTCCAGTATATGACCGTTTGGCACTTCTGCTCCGGCATGTTCAAACATTTTTATAAAAACATGTTTTGCAACCTGACGTTTATCATTTTGATTGAGTTCATCGTATAATTGTGTAACAAAACGACTATCTATAGGTTTATCGTTAATCATAAAACTCATTCTAGGTAGGTCTTTATAAGCTTGTTTACCAGAATTTGCATCTTTATTACTTTCGTTTGCTTTTACCTTACTGAGTAGACGTTGCGTAAGTTTAAACTCTAATTTGGTTATTGTGTTAGGACTGTAGTGAACTTCATTCTGATCTTTCTCAGGAAAAGAGTGAATATCTACTTGCTGATTTGCAACACCAATAATTTTACCTCTTGTCATGTTTATCCTTAATATAGATAAGCTTAGTCCAGTTTAGCACTAAATAGTAATTTAATCAAGTAAATTATTTAATTTTTCTCAAGAATGTAAAACATAACTATAGGTGTCTCGATATACACCTTGATTTGAATTTATACAGATACTTCTAAACTTACAATGTTATACCAATTTTCAATGATAATGAGACAAATAAAAAAGAGCGCTTTCTATCTATAAACGAAGGTTTAAGCTAATTTATCGAACGTTCTACTTGTCTTCCCAATAATGAATTTCAGTATTACATAATGATGTCATCAATGTCTGTATATAGTGATTAAAACAGCAAGCCTCCAAGCTGGAAGCCTGCTATTGGTTACTTTACATCAATTTTCTTAACATGTTTTTCCGACTTAGGTACACTTATATGTAATACTCCGTCTGAGAAATTAGCAGATATTTTATCTTGGTCTACATTAGCTGGAAGTTGAAAAGACCTATAGAAAGAACCATGATACCTCTCACGATGGTAATATTGCTTATCTTCTGACTCTTTTTCGCATTTCTTTTCACCTTTCACTATGAGATTATCGCCAGATGTACTAATATCTACATTTTCTTTAGGGATACCTGGCAATTCTAAAGATAGGCGATAGTTTTGCTCTGTTTCATACAAGTCACAAGCTGGCAATACACTGCCATCTCTTCTGAGAAGTCCAGGGTTAGTTCCCATAAAGAAGCTATTGAACATGTCGTCAACAGCTTTTTGCAGACCTCTTAAGCTAAAATTATCGCGATTATTGTTTTTATTTGAATGAACTAGATTACTCATGTTATACCTCCTTATCATTACTCATGCATTATGTAATCATTCTATTCACTAGTTTCAATACTGTGTGATGTAGTTAAAATAAACGTGGACAATATTTTCTAAGAGCCTGTCTTCAAACTAAGTAGAAAGGAGTTAAGAAGTGTGTTATAAGATATATTTTAAATGTACCCAAGCGATATAAGTGACAAAGAATGGAAGATAATAGAGCTATATTTTGAACCTAAAAAGACCGGCAGACCAAGAAAACATAGTATTAGAACAATTATTAACGCAATCCGCTATATGATGAGAACAGGATGTCAATGGAGACAACTGCCTAAAGATTTTCCACCATGGAAAACAGTGTATAGTTGTAATTAGCGATTGAAAAAAAGTGGAATATGGCAAGAGATTCATGATTTTCTAGTTAAAAAAGTAAGAGAGATAATTGGTAAGAATGAAACTCCATCAGTGGGAATAATAGATAGCCAATCAGTAAAAACTACTCAAAAAGGGGATCCAGAGGATATGATGCTGGCAAGAAAGTAAAGGGTAGAAAGCGCCACATCGTTGTAGATACTGTAGGTCTTGTAATTGCTGCTGAAGTACAAAGTGCAAGCATTCAGGATCTTGATGGTGCACTAAATCTTTTTGTTCAAGCCAAATGCAAAGCTCCAACATTACATAAGTTTTTTGCTGATCAAGGATACACAGGTAAATTGCAAAACCTCTGCTTATTGGAAACTGGATGTTTATTGACGATTACCAAGAAAATAGTTGATACAGGATTTCAGGTTATTCCCAAACGTTGGATTGTTGAGAGAACCTTTGCTTGGCTCTCCAATTTTAGACGTATGAGTAAGGATTATGAGCATTCTCCTCTCACTTCAAAAAACAACATCTTCTTTAATATGATCACTATTATGCTTCACAAATTAGCTCATTCTTGAGTTTGAAGACAGGCTCTAAGAAATTTGCGAATGTTGACGCCACAGCCATTAAAACAATAAGAAAAGGGAATATCGATAACAGGATTAAAAATGATAGATACCCTGCATGCTCCACTCCATCATTATGAATTGTGTCAATCAAAGCACGATAAAGGCAATAAACGATGCTGTAAAATTTCTGTAGCACTGTAATATAAACAAACCAAGAAAAGTATTCTAAATGAAATAAAGGATACTTTTAAGCAAAAAATCCTCACCATTTACTTAAACTTAATCAAAGTGAAGGATAATCCAGCATTAAATAGAAATTATCGGAGGCATAATGAAAAATTTTCTTCTACTTGTGGCTTTAATTCTCTCCTTTGCATTTGATGCACGTGCTGATCTAGATGCAACATCAGCAGTAATATGCAAAATAATTGGTTATACTCACGGCATAGGTGGGCCGATGATCACAATAGTGATAATAGGTGCAGCTTTACTTGCAATATTTGGCAGAATGCCGTGGCCAGCACTTTTTGCACTCGGTGCATTTACTGCTGTGTTCTTCGGTGCGCCTGCCGTCGTTTCAAAAATAGCACCAGGTACAGCAAGTAAGTGCGAGACGTGTCCTCTTGGGCAAACATTGAAAGATGATGGAAAAGGAAATTATAAGTGTGCTTAAAAAGTATTGGGTAAGTTATACTTCTTGTATCATTTACTTAAACTTAATCAAAGTGAAGGATAATCTAGTGAAATAGAAACTATAGGAGGCATAATGAAAAATTTTCTTCTACTTGTGGCGTTAATTCTCTCCTTTGCGTTTGATGCAAATGCTGATGAAACATCAGGAGTGATATGCAAAATAATAAACTATACTCACAGCTTAGGTGGGCCGATGATCACAATAGTGATAATAGGTGCAGCATTGCTTGCAATATTTGGCAGAATGCCATGGCCAGCACTTTTTGCACTCGGTGCATTTACTGCTGTGTTTTTTGGTGCCCCTGCAGTTGTGAAAGCAATAACAGGAAAAGAGACAACTTGCACCGCAGCAGGGTGTGCTGCTAACGGTGGAACGTGGGATGCGGCAACAGGAACGTGTAAATAATAGAAGCTAAAGTTTCAAAAACATAGCTAAATGGTGCTTCTTAAAGGAGCACCATTATTTCACAATTATACGAACTTATGATTTGAGAGCAATTCTCACCATGATGGTGTCATCCCAGTACTCCTATAATGTCATCCCAGTGCTCCTATAATGTCATCCGAGTAGCTGACACTGGGATCTCATTTCACTCTATAATAGTATCATTCCAGTGCTCCTATAATGTCATCCCAGTGCTCCTTTTTTTGTCATCCGAGTAGCCCCTTTTTTGTCATCCCAGTGCCCAGACACTGGTTCACTCTATAATGGCAGTGCCTCTATGATGTAAGGAATCCAGTTTTTATGCAATCTCATCAAGAACGTTGTGTTTTAACGTAAGGTTGGCTACTTTTACACTCACTAACTTAGCTATAGCCAACCGAAGTAAGATTTCCCCGAGAGCTGAAAGACAAAATCAATAGCCGAATTAATATTGGGCCAAAAGCTTGGCAGCACTTTTCTTATGGCATGCTTAATGGCAAACCAGAACTTCTCAATCGGATTTAAATCCGGTGAGTATGGCGGCAAGAACAAAATTTTACACCCAACATTTTCTATCAAATTTTTCGTTCTTGCAGATTTATGAAAGCTTGCATTATCGAGAACAATAGTCTGTCCAGGTTTTAATATAGGAACAAGTATATTTTCTACATAAGCATCAAAAATCTCGCTGTTGCAGTAGCCCTCAATTACCCAGGAAGCTTTAACTTTTCCCTCATTTAGTGCTCCTATTATGCTTACCTTCTTTCTTTTAAACCCTGGTTTATCGGCAAATAACCTCTTGCCTTTTTGAGACCACCCATATTCATAAAATCTGTTGTCTTCTACTCCAGAGTCATCTATGAATATCAAGTTTTCTTTTTCTATTCCTTCTATTTTTTTTATGAACTCCTTGCGTTTCTCTTCATTCCTTTCCTGATAAAGAAAAGTTTTTTTTATATGTATAGTTTACTTTTTTAAGATAATTGTAGACTGTGTCTTTGCACATGTTGCCAAATTTTTCAATTATTTTTTCAACCGTAATATCTCGGTTTTCATCCAGAAATTTGACAAAGCCATCTAAGTATTTAATTTTATGACTATGTCCCTTTTGGTAGCCTGAAGACGGTTTTATACTTCCTGTTTCTTCTCTTCTTTTCCTCCACCAGTATATAGTTTTTCTATCAATTTTGAACATCTTGCTTACTTCTTCCATAGTCATTTTTTTCTCGTCAACCACTTTTAAAACTCGTTCCCTCAGGTCCTCACTATATGGCTTTGCCATCATTCTACCTTAATTAAAGCAGTATTATACCTTTTTACACTCCTTTGAGGAAACCTTATTTCGGTTAGCTATAATCGAATCAAGTACAGGAAATTAGGAAAGATAGCATGGATAAAGCCTTTGTTAAATGTGATGTTTGCTTCGAGCCTTGATGTGGTGAATTATCAACTAGGTAATGTAATGGACGACAGATACATCAGGATACAATCACAACTTACAATAGCGTCGGCTGAGATGGATAATGTAACCCTGAAAAACATCAAGTGCTTACAGCAAGAGGCAAATGCAATGATAGAGGATAACCAGGAAGTAATAGATAAATTTTTGAAATGCCAAGCAAACTAAAGAAATTATACCACAAAGCAAAGAAAGGTTTAAAAAACATAGTTTCGCCCAAAAAACATACTAAGGGTCAAGAAGCTAAAATTTCAAACGATAAGCCAAAACCGCTCTCCGAAATTGTGGTGAAACCTCACCTATGCTCGAAAGTAACCTCTAAAGCAGAAAATATCAAAAAAGATAAAAAAGGAATAAAAGAAAAAATAAAAAGCTTAAAAACAAAACCCGTAGAAAAAGAGCTAAAAAAGGGTAACATATTCAAAAAAGGCTTCAAAAAGCTGAAAGGGAAAGTAAAAAAATTAAACCCCATAAAGGTTAAGAAAAATAAGATAATCGGGAGCAAGAAGTTAGCATTTTTACTCACAGCTGGAACGATTGTAGCAATTTTACCAATGTTCAATTTGACCCCTTTTCCAGCACTTGCAATAACTTCTGCATGTGTTTTCAGTATCAATTTTATCGCAGTCAAGACACTAAAGAAAGCTATCACACAACGCAAAGCAAAATCCAAAACGGTAGCTGAGCCAGAAAAGTTGGAAAATGTTTCAGTTGAGCCAGCAAAAGAAGAATCTAAACGAGTTTCCAAAGATCTCCACTAATATATTTATTAAATAACTTTCTATTTCTATTTAAATATTATCCTTTCAATAAAATGCACTAGCAACACGAATATTTTGCAAAAAAATATGCAGGTTATGAAATTTTTGCTATCAAATTACGCAAATTCCTTAGCAGTCAGGCCTGTTATTTGGGAAATGACATCAATAGAAACACCCATTCTAATTAAATTATTTGCGACTTTAATTCCCTCAATTTTATTAATTTTTTCCTCATAAATTTGTCTCCTTTGGAATAAAAACTCTATCCATATGCCTAGTTCATCTCGTGATTTTTGATTGCTGATTTTTTTAGACTCTCTCGCCCAACTTAATAGCTCTTTTTCTCCTTCACCATCCTTATCTTCATAGCATTCTTCTTCCGTTACCAGATCTTCAACATTCACTGATAATTTTCTTGCTATTTCCCATAACCTCTCACCGAACATGGTGCTTCCTTGTTCATAGTAATGTATCTGTGGACCTCCTATACCAAGCTCCTTCGCTAATTCCTCTTGCGTATACCCTTGTATTATTCTCCACTTTTTCATCTCTTGTCTTTTGCTTCGATGCTTAGAACTTTTTTCTTCTTTATTTTCATATTCATCAGCTGATAAGCCTGTTGCTCGGTAGATTATATCATTAGCAAATCCTGCTTTGACATCACTTTCCTCTTCAGCTCAAATAGATTGGGTCAATGCATAAATTGCCTTGCGTTCTCTTGTTTGTGCCATGAGATTGTATATTGCTTGTTCCTTGGCTTTATCAAAACAACAGTTTTCTCTTAGTACTTTTTGTCTAGAAAATAGACCTCCAGCCTTAATTGATAATGCATCCGCTAGTCTTTTTAAGTCTTCAGTTGGAATACCTTGTACCCCTTGTTCATATTTTAGCAGCGTATAATATTTTATACCTGTTTTGTCTGCTAGATCTCTTACGGTACATTTTCTTCTTAACCTCCAGCTTCTTACCTTTTGTGCTATTTTGTATCTTGCAGGGTTACTCTTTTTCACATACTCTCAGATGCCTGTTAAAAACTAGTATATTAAATGCCTATGCCGTGACAAGCTAAAATGAGAACTTCACACTTAAAATAGGTATGACCACTAAACTCATGAGCTGGGGTTTTTAGGTACTTTACAGAAGGGTTGATAAAAGATATACAAAAGGACGTCTAAAGCAGAGAATGCGATTCTAAGCCCACCTCTGAAGGTCATTTTTTCTCGAAGCTTAAAAAAACAAGATTTCAATATAAAAAAGTTGAATATTTCTTCAGAATTGTGTATAATTATTAATGTTTTTTCACTTTATTTCTTATGGCTCTTTCGAAGTTTCTCGATCCGAAGAATGATGTCGCATTTCGGCGTATCTTTGGTACTGAAAAAAATAAAGGTATCCTTATTCACTTCCTCAATGATATTCTTGGCCTCACTGGTAAAAATGAAATAAAGGATATAGAGTTTTTAAGTACTATTCAAGACCCTGATATCGCCGCTAAAAAGCAAAGTATTGTTGATGTTCTCTGCAGAGATGAAAATGGGGTGCAAGTGATCGTCGAAATGCAGGTCGCTAAAACTAAAGGCTTTGAAAAACGTGCCCAATACTATGCTGCTAAAGCCTACTCAAGACAAGCTGATAAAGGCGATCAATACCATAACCTTAAGGAAATTATCTTCATTGCTATAGCAGATTGTGTACTGTTTCCTAATAAATCTGAGTATAAATCAAAGCATACTATTCGCGATGAAGGTACTAATGAACACGATCTAAAAGATTTTTACTTCATATTTATTGAGTTGCCAAAATTTCCAAAAACCAAAGAGGATCAGCTTTCAAGTATAGTCGAGAAATGGATCTACTTCTTTAAATATGCAGATGAGACTAGTGAAGAAGAGCTGGAAAAAATAATAGGTAGTGATCTAATAATTAAAAAGGCCTATGAAGAGCTAAATAGATTCAACTGGTCAGAAAAAGAATTTATTGCCTATGAACAGGAAATAAAACGTATTCTTGATGAACAGGCTGTCCTCGCTCAAAAACTTGATGATGCTACTCAAAAAGGTAGACTAGAAGGTAGACAAGAAGGCATCCAAATCGGCCAGGAAAAAGGCAGAAAAGCAGAGAAAATTGAGGTCGCAAAGAATCTACTAAAAGCAGGTGTTTCTATTGATATTATAGCTCAAACTACTGGTCTTACAGTTGATGAGATCAAAAACTTAAGTTGATTTTGTCTTTCAAAAGATGAATATCTTTATATTACATGAAAACCCAGTAATTGCAGCACGAATGTTATGCGATAAGCACATAGTGAAAATGCCATTAGAAACTGCTCAATTACTTAGTAGTGTTTTTTCAATCGCATTAAAAGCGCCAAATCCTTTTGTCAGTATCACAAACCAAAATATAGAAGTTCCATATAAACTTACTCACAAAAACCATCCTTGCTCTTTATGGGCTAGACAGTCGAAAGGGAGTTTTTGTTGGTTGATAGAGTACGGAAGAGAATTATGTAAAGAGTACACCTGGCGATACAAAAGAAAGCATAAGTCAGAGGAAGTAATAGATTGGTGTGATAGTAACAAGAATTTCCTCATTTTTCAGTCAACCGATATACAAGCTTTCGTGCAAGCACTCCCTGATCGATATAAATGTAGTAGCGCTATAAAAGCCTACAGAGAATATTACCTGAAGGAAAAGATGAGATTTGCTAAGTGGGAAAAGGGTAGAGAAGCACCAGATTGGATAACAGAAAATTTCACTATACAATGTTACAACAATACAGCTCATGGGTAAAAAAGCCATCCAAATCGGTCAGGAAAAAGGGGAAAAAGAAGGCGAAAAATAGGCTAAAATAGCAGCAGCTAAAAATTCACTCAAGGCCGGTGTCTCTATAGATGTTATTGCTGAAATAACAGGGTTTTCTGTTGATTATATTGAGAAAATTCAAGAAAAGAAGTTTTAGCCATAACGTTTTTTTTATTAAACCCTCTATTCTATAGCTAACCCAAGAAAGGTTTACCTGAATACTGAAAAACGGAATCAATGGCAGAACTAATATCTGGCCAAAAGGTTTGTAGAGCTTTCCTTATCGAATGTTTGATGGCAAACCAGAATTTCTCAATTGGATTTAAATCCGGCGAGTATGGGGGCAAAAATAAAACTTTACATCCAACACTTTCTATTAATTTTCTTGTTCTTTCAGATTTATGAAAGCTCGCATTGTCGAGAATGACAGTTTGTCCAGGTTTTAATATTGGAACAATCCTATTTTCAATGTACGCTTCAAATATTTCGCTATTGCAATACCCATCAGTTACCCACGGTGCTTTAACTTTTCCTTCATTTAGCGCTCCAATTATGCTTACTCTTTTTCTTTTAAATCCTGGTTTATCAGCAAATAACCTTTTGCCTTTTAGAGACCATCCATATGCATAAAATTCGTTATCTTCTATGCCTGACTCATCTATAAATACCAAACTTTCCTCATTTATTTCTGCTACTTTTTTTATGAATTCTCCTCTTTTTTCTTCATCCCTTTCCTGATAGAGAAAAGTTTTTTTTATATGTATAGTTTACTTTGTTAAGGTAATTGTATACTGTGTTTTTGCACATATTACCAAATGCTTCTATTATCTTTTCAATTGTAATATCCAGATTCTCATTTAGAAATTTGGTAAATCTATCTATGTCTTTAATCTTATGACCATATCCTTTTTGATAACCTGAATATGGTTTTTTGCTTCCTGTTTCTTCTTTCCTTTTCCTCCACAAATATATCGTTTTTATGCTTACTTTAAATACTTGACTAATTTTTTTTATTGTCATTGTTTTTTCACTGACTGCTTTGAGAACACGGTCTCTCAGATCCTCACTATATGGGCTTGGCATCATTTTCCTTCTAATTACTTATTATGCCATTCTAACCCATTTCGCAATGCAGGTAAACCTTTCTTGGGTTAGCTATAGTAATTTTAATATTGCAATCCATTCTAATGTCTGTACAATGCCCTTTTTATATAAATACTTAATAGGAGGGGTTAATGCCAACACAGAAAGAGCTTCGGGCTACGATGTCCAAAAAATTACAGGAAGCTATTAAACATCCAGATCCAGCAGTTGCTGCCGGGAGGAAGTCAGCTATCAAGAGATGGGTGGGAGTCCTTCAAGATAACTTTATGGAGCACATAAAATACTTTAAGGGTGATAAGTTGAAGTTTTTGCACAATGTATTCCAAGATGAAGGTTGCTGGTCAGGTGTAAGGTTAGATAATGCTGCTTTAGGTCAAAGGTTTACTGAAGAAAAAATAGGTGGAATAGATAATCCACTTCGCAAATATGAGATGGCTTGTAGTTACTGTGTGGTAGATAAAATTCATCCACTCTTTCAAAAAGCATTTGAATCCTACAAAAATGGATTTTCTTCTGATGAACTTGATAGTAGAGGTAATCCTATAACTGATGAGTACATACGAAACTCGCTTTTGGGTGGCATTGGAAGGAAAGGTCCTGTATTTGATTTCTGGATCGATAGAGAATCTGGGGAATTAAAGAAGTATAATGCAGTAGAAGGTTTTGACAGTGCTGTAAAACTTAAGTGGAGTGAAGGAGTAGAGTATTTTTATAATCATTTAAAAGAAGAAGATAAGGAAAAGAAACTTACAGAAGCTATTATTGCTCTGTCTCGCGTTCAATCTGTTGAGAAAGATGCTCCTATTTTAGATTTTTGTGTAAGGAATATAGGTGATAAAGATACTCTTTTACAGAAATTGCTGCAGAAAGATAAGGGAGTATATTCCCTTCTTGCTGAATTAATAGAGTCATGTTTTTTTGATACGGTTCATGATTTGGTACAGTGCTGGTGTTATAAAGGCGTTTCAGCAGGAGGAGACTGTTCGGACAAAATATTCTCACAGGATGAGTATGACCTCCTTCTTTACTCACTTTCAAATATGATGTTGAAAAATCCTGAGTCAAGCGTTCAAGCTAGGTCTATTATTATGGAAATTTGGAAGTGTGGCCGCTTTGTTGAATACAGAAAGGCTTCTGTTAATATTTCTAATTATATAGTTCCTATACAGGACATGCTTGCAGGGTTAATAATTAACTGGAAACGAGAAGACATTTATAAGTCTGATGAGGAAAAAGAAGTAGAGAAAAGAGAAATATTAGATGTAATATTATTTGCTAAAGATTGCTTTCCTGAAAAGTTTGAGTTCTTTAAAAAATTAATAACAAGAAATCTTAGATTATGTGGTAGGGAAGGAATGGAAGAAAGTATAAACTACGATGATTTGGCGAAAGAATTGTTTTCTGAGTTAGAGAAAACAACTTTACCTCCTGGAGGTGATGGTCCTAGGTATAATTTACGGACACGATCTCAAGCTCATGATAGTAAGAAAACATCTTTGCCACTTGATGGTTCTGGTGATGGTCCACAGTCCAAGTTTGAAGCTCCTAGTGTGAGTGGTGTTTCTAGCCGTAGAAAATAGAGGGGTATCTTATATGAATAATGGTGATGGACTTATTAGGAGTTTAGTGGATGGAGATCTTGAAGGTTTCAGACAAAGGTTTGAATCTTTTTTAGATCAATGTCCATCTTTCTTGTATCATGTGAGTGCAGGTCGTTTCCTTCCTGTATTCTTTTTTAGCATGTTTGCTACTGCACATGATGCTGATATCTTGGATGCAAATGAGAGAGTCTATTTTCGTTTTGATAATCATGGTATTGATACAGATGTTAGGAATAGAAATACAGGAAACTTAAAGGTTGCTGTTTTAACTCGTAGTCGTAACGGACAGGGAGTTGTCAAGTGTTACAGCATTTCTGATCGCCCTAACAGTGACGGGTTAAGGTTTAGTACAAGGGAGAGAAATGCTCTAGTGCGAGAGATTAAACGGCAAAATCCAAATTTAAGGGAAGAAGACTTAAATTTTGAGCAATACAAAGTATGCATGCATGGAAAGGGCAAGAGTCAGGGAGAGGCAATTGCAACAGTATTCGAGGTGATTCGTGAAAAGGATTTTAGAGGTAGAGATAAATTTGTCAAGTATTCAGCATCTGAGATTAGTCTTCTTAGACAATTCTTAGGAGATCACGGATTGACAATTCAGGAAATAAAAGGAAGACAACTCAATCAAAATCAGCTCAGACAACTTGATAGATCAGTCAATTTTGCACAGGTAGCACAAGGTCAACAAAGGATTGACAACTTTATGGGAATACTAGCAAATAACCAAAGACAAAATGTAGAACGTAGAATGCACAGGGAAGTTTTGCCATACATCACTGACATCTATGATAATTGCAGACAAGCGCTAGAAAATAATATTGAAAATCGCAGTCAAAAGTTTGAGAGTCACGGGTTTTTATTAGGTTTCTTAGCAAATTTTAGTCATCGCTACACAATAGGCATCGATCTTGACTTATCTCCTAGAAACTTACATGTTGCATTTCTTGTACGTCATCAAGCAGAAAGAGAAAATGTTCCTATTGTTGTCAATCTTGCTACAAGGGCACCGTCCAATATCGCATTAAACCGCGCCAGAAGTCACGCTGAAAGATTGCATGTTTTTTCATTTATACCTATCCATACTGAATCAAGAAATACTGTCTGTGTTGGATTAAATTTTAATTTAAATCGAATTCCTTTTAGGGTTGATACAGTAGGGCTTCAACAGGGTAGGTTTCCTTTAGTACAAAGATTGTTTGAGTATATAGAAGATGAAGAGGTTGGAGAGAATATTAGAGATTTCTTGCTTCAACATCTTCCTGGTGAAATACCAAGAAATGCAGAGAATTATAACAGAATATTTGATTGTATAACTGGTTTTGCTTTTGGGAGTAGTGCTTTTGCTAGAGAGTATTTAGAGCTGGAAGAAGGAGAAGATCGAGTACGTGTAAGAAAGTATATATTTAGATACGGTGATGGAGATTTAAGAAGACATACTTTAACTATGGTCTTTTATGCTCAGGGTTATAATATAGTTACACTTCATATTAGAGCTTACGATGCGCAACAGCAAGAAGCTATCGATTTACAAGCTCTTAATGTTAATAGAAATAATGTTCATGTATGGGAAGTTTCATGCACACTTAATGACCAATTTGAGCTAGATATTGATCAACCAAATGACCTTGGTTTATATCACGATTACCAAAATAATAATGCAAATAATTTTCTTGATGGTGATCTTATACAAGTGCCTAATGTTGAAAATGTACATGGTATTTCAGAAAGAGTTATGGATGATGGCTGGCAAGATGTAGGTCAGCATGGAGAGCTGTTTCAAGAGATCTCTGGAATATTGATGCCACTTAGGGACGCAATAAATGTTAATAGTGAGGATAAGTTTCGTTCTATACTACATGGTACATTTTATGCTAGTGATAATCCTTATAAAGTGCTTGCTATGTATAAAGTTGGTCAAACATATAGTTTGAAAAGGGGTCAGGAAGAAGAAGGAGAAAGGGCAATACTCACAAGAATTACAGAACAGAGATTAGACCTTTTATTATTAAGACAATCTACGGAGAATGCTCCAGATACTCATCCGATTGTATATGTATTAGGATTTGCTAATAATGCAGAAGAAGTAGCACAAAAGGAGAATAACGCAAAAGATCGAATAAAAGAACTTATGAACAAGCAAAGAGGATATTTGCTTATTACTTCTGGAAATGAGGTGGTTTTATTTCCTCTTATATTTAATGCAGGTGCAGGGAGAGTAGAAGGTCTTATATCTATTCCAGAAGGAATAGGAAGAGAAGAGTATGTACATAGACTTGATCGTGGTGGTCGTGACTCAAGACCAGGAGTATTAGTGGGACCTGAAAGTGTTATTGATGAAAATCCACCAGAGGGTCTATTATCAGATCAGACTCGTGAAAATTTAATAAATTATATTCGAGAAAATCCCCGACGGAACCGGATTTTACCGTTTGATCTAGGTGATAATCGATGTGTTAGTATTATTACCTTCGAAGGTAGTATACAACAACTCCTAGAAATACTAAGGTCAAGAATAAGGGGAGGTGATAATTCCATTCCTACAGCACAAGAGATAAGAAGACAAATAAGAGATATTCTTAGAAATCAAGGGATAGAAGTAAATGATCTACTTACACTAGAATTTGCGACGAGAAATGGACATTATGATTACTGGCTTCAACAAATTGATATAGCTCACGCTGGAAGATTGCGATATCAGCTTCGTACTGAAGGTAATCACACTTTTGAAGTAGCTAATTTGGCAAGGAATGACGGTAACGAGCACATTGTTAGAGTATTAAATCAATTTAGGGAAAATGAAGAACAACAGCGTTTAACTTTAATCATTACTTTAAATAATACTCATTGGGTTACACTAGTGATTGAACGTCAAAATAGGAACTATGTTGGATACTATGCTGATTCAACTGCTACTGCTGTTCCAGATGGTATTACCGATATCATTCAAAATAACTTAGGAAATAATATCAGGATTAATAATGTTTCTGTTAGTCAGCAAACAGATGGTTGGAATTGTGGTTTATGGGCATTAGAAAATGCTAGTGATATTAATCAAGTTCTAAACGAAAATCCTGTTGGGCAAGTGCAGAATATCATAAATATAATACGCGATTTTCTTGGAAGAGGCCACCCAAACAGAGATAGAAATTACTTTCAGAACATAAGAGTGGGCATTTCGCAATTATTCAGGAATGATCCGGGATTTCAAGATGTGCAATTGCAAGCATACATTCAAAATAGAGAACAAATTGATCCATTACTACGTACTTATCTAGAATTAGGATATCACAGAGTAGGAGGAGGGTATGGATTAGTAGAAGCACCTATATCGCTTGGTGTTAGTGATTCCAGTAATTTTGGTGACCTGCCACAGTCGAGTTTAGAAGGTCCTGAAGCTAGTCGTGTTTCTGACCTTAGCAAAGGTAAAGGCGGTAGGTAGAGGTAATCGGTAGATGAAAGGAGTGTAACAAAAACCTTATGCATCAAGTAAAGATTGTGAGCAAATTTAAAGAAGTTAAGGTGGGTAACCTGTTTTTTTCTACTTGCAGCAATGTTTCAAAAAGTATATGTGTCGAGTTGGGTAAAGTTGAAGGAGGTTCTTAAATGAGCAACTATTAATTTGGTAGTGTATAACATTAATAAATTTAAACGATGCAACCATTTCCAGCAACAAAAATCAGCTAGCGTGAGAAGAAGTTTTCTTGGAATCGCGTGGTCTACCGCTGGATTCGTGCGAACTTTTATTTATAATAATTCCACTATACCTTGAAATTAGCTATACTAGCCTGTTTTTACCAAATTTATATACGAACCAATTTGCCTAACTTTGTTGCAAAAATTTCAAGCTTCTATTTTCACAACCGTATTTTTACGCGGCTTGTTCTCACGAATATATGTACTTTTTACGATTTTGGAAAGAGTAAATAAACAAATCTTTTGTGACTCTAAAATCAGGTATTTCTTCTCAACTTATTTTATTCACAGAAGATATTCTATTCTTGTGTTTTCCATCTACCTCATATCTTTAAAAGACTATACAAATAAGCATAAGACTCATACCTTATTGGTTGATTCGAATTTTAGCGATATCTTTATAATTAAAATTATTACATCCAATTGAATCATTCTCTTCTTTAGCACTATAGTAGTTTCTAATCCCATGGCTTAACTGCTTGGAATAATCAAAATTAAATGCTCCTTCATCAAATGATTCTTCCTTTAAATTTCTAAACCAGTGCTTTATTTCTGCTTCTGTTGCTTGTTTGGGTGGTACTGATGTAGATTTTTCGGGATACTGTGCTGTACTATGACATGACAAACACGAAGATTTTTTATTATCTATTGGACCATTAAGCCTACCTAAATATCCTAAAGAACCTTTTATTACATCAGGATTTATCCAACACTCCAATAACCTTTTCCCAATTATGTAATCTGATGTAAAATAATTAGAATCATTACCCCATGCAACTCCTAATAATTTCATATTAAACCATGGATTCTTATTGTTCATCTTATAATCATAAATAAACGTACCTGCAACCCATCCTGTTTCTTCTGACCTCTTATCTTTAACTAAAAAATCAATTTGAAATAACCTCAGTTCCTTAAATACTTTTGGAGTTCCTTTTTCAGATTGATTAATATACCCAGCCCAAGTGATGCTATTTTTAAGAGTTGGAATATTCTCCTCCGTTGCTTCTGTAAATACTAATTTTGTGCTTACTGTACCATCTAAGAATTTCCCTTTAGTAATATCAGGATTGTTTATATCTTTCCATACCTGTCCATATGTATATGCTCCTTGCTCATTAATAATAGAAATTGCCCAATTTTGTATCATGGATTTTTGATCATTATGTAATTCACCTGGCTTAAAGGATCTTTCTCTCGTTAAACCATTAACAAATTCTCTACCATTTACTCCATAATGCATCCATGGTGCATGATACCAATCAGCAATCTTATTACAATGTAAATCAAAATCACAATCGATATTCCCATCATATATATACTTTAAAATTGTATAGGCGTATTCCTGTGGTTTATCTTTAAATGATATGTATTCCCACTGCCTTTCTTTATTACTTGGTTCAGCAGGATAATCAGTCTTAATTTTAAAAATTTTGCCCCTATAACCTGAAGGTATTTCATCACACGAAGATATTACTGTTCTATTGGCATATACAAAACTATTACTTAATATTAGAAACGATAAGATTAACAAGCTCCAAGTTCGCATTTTAAATTCTATATAATGTCTCTAATTTTTGCTAAATTATACCTTCATATCCTGTTATCCTTTTACAAACTGTACTCTTATCCTAACTTTATAAATCCCTTGTATTTCGGTGAATGGTTACACAAATTTATGATGACAATATCTTGATTTTAGCATCATCTATGCTAACTTGATCTAATGTATCAAGTGGCTTGTTTTCTTTAGCTTGAGGACAACAATATAGAACTAGGGTAATAGAACCTAAAATGACAAAAGCGGCACCCAAAACTGCCAATAATATGAGATTACCTTTCTGATCAGAGATAAGAGGCTTTCCTAAAAATGAAGAAGTCAGTGATCCAAAAAAAACAGCACATGACAATGCTGTAAGACATAAAGAGACCTTCTTTCCTTTAGAATTTTTCTGCGATTGATTATAGCTTGAAGTTTTGTAGACTAATTCTTCACCTTCACTTGTATCTATAGCACTAAAACAGATTTTTTGAAGAATTCTTGATGATTTACTATCTATACTCTCCCTACTTACCTCTTTTGGTGAATTGCCTGGAACGCTACTCGCTGAAATCAGTAGTTCACTGCTATTTAATAATTGATTACTATCATCTTCATTGTGCTGCGATGCTCCTGGGGTATTTGTGTTAGTTATTTCAATACTTTTATTTTCTTCATCCAATTTTACTAAAGTTCCTGTTGAAACTTCTTTGCTACTACTCTGTCCATTTTGTAATGAAACATCTTGCTGATCATCGTGCGTATAAATACTACCTTTACTTGCATTAAACCGAATACCATCTGAATCTGTTAAGATACTATTATCAGAACTTTTATATGTTTCGCTTTCATCTTCAGCAGTAACAAAACTTTCTTTGCTTAAAATAGGACTTGATGCATTTTCTTTTGATACTAAAAATATTTCAGCTCCATTATTAACTTTTTTCTGACCTGAACCATCACTATCAATAAATTCGGTATCTGAATTATTACCACTTTTCTTGTTCTGGTGGAGGGAATTAAAGTTATTAATATCAAAATTGTTACTGATACTCAGGTTTAGATCTTCTTTACTTAGCGTTATTGTAGCATTATGATTTTCTCTAGCAAACGTGGTTTCTTGAATACTACTAGAAGTATCACTTTTATCTTCTGATAATGGTGTTTTATTACTACCTAATGGACTGTTACTGTTCTCTTTGTAATCTTTTACCCACTCATCTGATACTACTAAAATTTTATTGTTGTTTTGTCCATCTAACTGTACATTTATTGTAGCACCTTTTTTACTCTCTAATGGTGCCGATGTCTCTTGCACTATGTTCAAGCCAGTACTCTCATTAATCTGGGAGAAAGTTGTTGAGATCTCTTTTTGATTTTTCTGACCCAACTTTAGATCTTGATTTACATTAGTAGAGCCTAGGGAGTAATTATCCCACTGAAGCTCATCCATCCTTACTTCATCAGGTGTGCCAATTGAAATACAAAAACTACGAGTACTACCAGGTGTACCAACTAATTCATGAAGACTACCCGTGTTAGGTATACCAAATTCCTGTTCCAAACTCCTGTTCTTACTCTTATCTTTCCCTTTCATCTGATCAGGTTCACAAACACCACCTGATCTTCGAGGACCAGGTTGTACCTTGTTTGCCAAAGGTAATGGTGTGAGATTTTTCCTTTGCTTATTTTTTCTACCCATAACGCCTACTCCAATACAAATTTTTATCGACTACTATGAATTTTAACTTGACCTAATTATTGAATCAATTAAAAATAACTGAGCTTCGATAACACGTTTAGGTCATGTATAACGATTAACTGGTACCTTCTGCAAGCTAAAAAAGATAGTAAAATTATCTCTTTAGCCAGCAGTACTTGAAACTGAAAACGGAAAATGTACAGTGAGTATAGATTTGTAAAAGACAAGATTTAATCTGACAGACAAGAATTAACTGACAGAAGAATTGACGTAGTCAAAACTAATATCAGGCTGTTGTTTAATGCTACTAATATTTTTCTGAAAAGCAATATGTTTACTGTCAAAAAACGTTTGCATAGGTGTTTTGCCATAGCAGTATTTGCCTGAGTGAGGCCTTGTCTCATTGTAAGAACGCAACCAATGATCAACATCGATCTGTAGATCCTCCAAAGAATAGTAGATTTTCTTTCTAAAGATAATATTGTAACACTCATCTTGCATAGTTCTATGGAATCTTTCACATATGCCATCAGTTTGTGGAGAGTTGGCTTTGGTTCTAGAATGATCGATATTTTCGATTCCTAAATATAGCTGATAAGCGTGATTTTCGGGCTTGCCACAATACTCCGTACCCCTATCAGTTAGAATGCGTAATAATGGAATTCTCTGCTCATCAAAAAATGGGATAACTCTATCGTTAAGAAGATCTGCAGCTGTAATAGCTGTTCTGTCCGTGTAAAGTTTAACCATTGCAACTCTGGAATAAGTATCAACAAAAGTTTGCTGATAAATGTGCCCTATGCCTTTGATATTGCCCACATAATAGGTATCTTGAGAACCCAAATAACCTGGATGTTGCGTCTCAATTTCACCATGAGCTTCCCTTTGTTCTTTCACTTTTTCTAAAGCTGCAAGTTGTTCTTCAGTTAAAATGATTCCGTCTTGAGCTACTTTTGCCTCCAGTGCTTTAAGTCTCTTTTTCAAAGTTTCAAGGTCATTTCTTAGCCATACAGATCTTACTCCTCCTTGGGAAATTATTATACCTCTTTTTCTCAGCTCATTTGCAGCTCTTTCTTGTCCATATGCAGGAAATTCTGTAGCTATGCCAATTATTGCTCTTTCTATATCTTCCGAAACTCTGTTTGCTAATAACGTGAATTCTGGATTAAAGGAGAATAGAAGAGGCAAGAAAACAGGGTAAACTCAGCAGTGATAAAAAAATAGATGAGGTTACCCATGGAAGATATAACAAAACTGTTTTGTTTGGTCGATGATTTTTGCAGAGATATAGAGAAAAATTTTGCAGATAAACTACTGCCAAATGGTAAAAACCCCACAAGAACAACGGAAATTGAGCACTCCGAAATCATGACAATAATCCTGCTATATCAACAATCTCCGTGTAAAACTTTCTATCTACATTACCTAACGTTGCTCTACAAATCAGAGTTTCCAAAGTTACCTTCATATACCAGGTTTGTTGCTCTAAAGCCTAGGGTTTTGTGGCATTTAGCAATGTTGTTGCATTGGCTTTGTGGACAGTCAGAAAACACTGGAATTTCATATATAGACACAACTCCCATTGCAGTTTGTCATGCAAAAAGAATATCCAAAAACAAAGTTTTTGCTGGAATTGCAAAATTAAGCAAGAGCACTTACGGCTGGTTTTTTGGTTTCAAATTACATATGGTAATCAATGAAAATGTTGAAATTCATGCACTTACGCTAACAAAAGGCAATGTTGATGATAGGATACCTGTGCCAAATCTGACGGAAAAATTAATCGGTCTTTTGTTTGGTGACAAAGGTTATATTGCAAAAGAGCTTTTTCAGAAGCTGTTTGACCGAGGTTTGAAACTTGTTACCAAGGTGAAAAAAGGTATGAAAAATACATTGATTTCGCTAAATGAGAAGATTTTACTGAGAAAAAGGTCTATCATTGAGACTGTTTTTGGTTACCTAAAAAATAGACTAGAAATTGAACACACTCGCCATAGATCCCCTGTTAATTTTTTGGTTCATATCTTTTCTACTCTCATTTCCTATTCCATCAAATCCACAAAGCCTTCTATTTCCTATACTTTCTTCCTTCCTTAATCCAGAATTCGCGTTTTTGGGGGAATTAAAAGCATATAGCTAAACTGACTTAGGCTTACCAACAACCGTCATCCCGCTACTTGTTAGCGCCGCGGCGGTATGACGTCTTAGCTATAGATGCTGGTTTGTGTGCTCCAAGTAATTTCAAGAGAAGCTTAGTAGATAAGTTGTGTTTTAAACCAGATTCGGTATTTTAAACTGAACATTTTCAATAATACCACCTGGCATAACTGAAATTTTTACACTCAGGTTTACTTTTAGGTAGTCCATTAATTCATCAACCAACATGTCAGGAGCAGAAGCACCTGCAGTGATTCCTATCTTTTCTACGCCCTGAAACCAGCTTTTATTCACACAGCTGTAATTATCAATTAAGTAGGCTCTTTTTCCTCTGGCAGTGCACAGATCTAATAAGCGGTTTGAATTTGAGCTATTTTTACTTCCTACAACTAACACCATGTCTACAATTTCAGCTAGCTTTTTAACAGCATTTTGTCTGTTTTGCGTTGCATAGCATATGTCCTTTAAATCTGGACCTGTTATGCTTGTAAACCTGAGCTTCAGGGCAACAATAATTTCACGGGTATCGTCGATGCTTAACGTGGTTTGTGTAACATAAGATAAATTATCTGGATCTTTAACTTTTAAATTGCGTACATCCTGCACAGTTTGCACTAAAATGATAGGATTATTTACTCTTCCTCTAATTCCCTTAACTTCTGGATGGTTTTCATGCCCAATGAGAATTAATTCTTTACCACTGTTTTCATACCTTTTTGCCTCTTTATGCACTTTGCTGACTAAAGGACATGTTGCATCAATCACTTGAATACCCTTTCTTTTTGCCTTATCTTCTATATTTTTTGATACTCCGTGCGCGCTGAAGATCAGTATTCCTCCATTATCTTCAATTTCCTCGATACTGTTCACAAAAACCACTCCTTGTTTCTTAAAGTCCTCTACTATATATTTATTGTGAACAATTTCGTGTAGCACATAAACTTGGCACTTGTTTTTGTATTTTTCTAAAGTAATAGCTAATATGTCCACAGCTCTTTTTACCCCGGCACAAAAACCTCGCGGCTCAGCTAAGATAATTTCCATTTTTGTCAAATCAAGTAAATATGCAAGCATTACTTAAAAATAAGCTCCGCTCACTGTGTTTTATAGTACCATTATTTACGTTTTATATAATAATTATTTTTCGCATATTCTCTTTAACATTTGATCAACCTACTACTTCAGAAAATTTTAGAAAAGATAATACAGTATATAAACAACCTGATATTTTAGATAGAAATGGAGTGGTAATAGCAACAAATGTGCCCACAACATCACTATATACAGATGCAACCAAAGTAAAGAATCCGGAAAGTATAGCAGCACAACTGTGTTCTATTTTGAATGATCTTGAATACGAGAATTCATATAGAGTACTTACTTCAAAAAAGAAATTTGCTTGGGTAAAGCGGCACTTGACTCCAAAAGAACTGTTAGCAATAAAAAATGCCGGCGTGCCAGGAATAAACTTCTATAACGATGTAAAACGTATATATCCTCACAGTAATTTATTTTCACACGTGCTTGGTTACACTGACATAGATGGCAACGGTATTGCAGGAGTTGAGGCATATATAAGTAAAAACAAACAATATTCTGTTATCCAAGTAGCTGACACTGGGGTCCAGAAAAAAAATACGTGGATTCCAGCATTACGCGCTGGAATAACACCTTACCAGGGTATTCAACTATCCTTAGATACACGAGTGCAAAGCATAGTGCATGAAGAGCTAACTAAAGCTGTAAGCAGATATCAGGCACTTGGCGGAGTAGGAATTGTTTTAAATGTGAGAAATAGTGAAGTCATCTCGATGGTCAGTCTACCTGATTTTAATCCTAACCTACAGAATAAGGCGGAAGACGTACAAAAGTTTAATCGCGCCAGTCTTGGGGTGTATGAGATGGGGTCGGTATTAAAATTCTTTACAATAGCCGCAGCGCTTGATGCAAACGTTACAAAAACTAGCGATTTATATGACGTATCAACACCAATCACCATTGGAAAGTATAAAATTCAGGATTTTCACAAATCTAAAATTCCAAAAATTACTGTGCAAGATATATTTGTAAAATCATCCAACATTGGTGCAGCAAAAATTGCAGTCAAATTAGGTATTGAAAAACAGGTAGAATACTTTAAAGCTATGAAGCTATTTTCTCCTTTAAAAATAGAAATACCAGAAAAATCTACACCGATAATCCCGGATAAATGGAGTGAAAACACTTTAATAACAGCATCTTATGGTTATGGTATAGCTGTAACTCCTATACATCTTGCACAAACTGCAGCAGCATTAATCAACAATGGGATATTTCATAACGCAACCTTGATGTTGAATAAAAGAAGTATAGGAGAGCAAATTATCTCAAGAAGAACCTCCAGGGAAATGAGAAAATTATTACGCGCAGCAGTAACAGATGGCACTGGCAGAAAAGCAAAAATGAAGGCATATTCAATAGGAGGAAAAACTGGATCGGCGGAAAAAGTTGTAGATGGTAAATATAGCAAAGATGCAAACATAGCGTCATTTATAGGAGTGCTAACTATGCTTGACCCAAGGTATATAGTGCTAATTGCTATTGATGAACCTCAAGGAATGCACCACACCGGGGGAATAATTGCTGCGCCTATAGTAAAGAACATTATAAATAGAATAGCACCTATACTAAATGTTACACCTGAGAGGGAATGTTCAAAAAAGTGTGTCAAACCGAAAAAAAAGTAATAAATTGATATAAAAAAATGGAGGTTTGACAATGAGTCAGAAAGTAGTAAACAGAACTAACGGATTGGTAGATTATAAAGAGTTGGAAACAAATATCCTGTCGTCTATACGAGAAGGAAGACCGTTGACAGGAAGGGAGGGAGCATTAACACCATTTATAAAAAAGCTGCTGGAGGCAAGTTTGGAAGGTGAAATAGAAAACCACTTATTAGCTGAAAGTGAAGAGAATAATCGAAGAAATGGGAGAAATGGAAAGACTTTACGGACAAGTGCCGGTTCATTTGAACTTTTGACGCCAAGGGATAGAGAAGGAAGTTTTGAGCCGCAAATAGTCAAAAAAAGGCAAACAAGCTTACATCCAGAGCTTGAAACGAAGATTTTGAGCACATTTGCCAGTGGTATGAGCTATAGAGATATAGCGTCACACGTTGAGGAAATTTATGATCACAAAATATCGGCGGCAGAGATATAAAGTATTACCGACAAATTACTGCCTATAATCAATGAATGGCGTAGTCGTCCACTGCAATCAGTATACCCGATAGTATTTATGGATGGGATGTTCTTTAAGGTCAAAGAGAATGGACATTGCGTAAGTAAATGTATGTACAATATATTGGGCATAGACCAAAATGGCAGAAAAGAAGTCCTGGGCTTTTATTTGGCTGAAAGTGAAGGAGCTAACTTTTGGTTGGGAGTGCTAAATGACCTCAAAGAAAGAGGAGTAGAAGATATTCTGATTGCATGTGTAGATGGGCTAAAAAGCTTTCCTGCAGCTATAAATAGTGCGTTTCCTAAAGCAGAAGTACAGCTATGTATAGTGCATCAGATAAGAAATTCACTAAAATATGTATCCAGCAAAGATGTGAAAGTTTTCATGAATGATTTGAAAAAAATATATCGTGCTACAAGTAAAGAAATTGCTGAAAATTACTTACTTGAGCTGGAAGAAAAATGGGGAGAAAAGTATCCTTTAGTTATAAAATCGTGGCAGAACAATTGGGAAAATTTATCTGGTTATTTCAAGTATTCTAGCCCAGTTAGAAGGCTAATTTACACCACAAATCCAATTGAGGGGCTGCACAGACAGATCAGAAAATTCACTAAAACCAAGGGCTCATTTACCAGCACAAATGCCTTGTATAAACAGGTATATTGTGCTATAAAGAAGGTAGAGCAAAAATGGACTATGGCTCTGCCTAATTGGGCTTTAACTATGTCTCAACTTGATATTTTCTTTCCAGATAGATTGAAAATTGAGTTGAACTAAAAATGCGGTTTGACACACTTTTTTGAACATTCCCAGTCTATTTTTTAGGTAACCAAAAACAGTCTCAATGATAGACCTTTTTCTCAGTAAAATCTTCTCATTTAGCGAAATCAATGTATTTTTCATACCTTTTTTCACCTTGGTAACAAGTTTCAAACCTCGGTCAAACAGCTTCTGAAAAAGCTCTTTTGCAATATAACCTTTGTCACCAAACAAAAGGCCGATTAATTTTTCCGTCAGATTTGGCACAGGTATCCTATCATCAACATTGCCTTTTGTTAGCGTAAGTGCATGAATTTCAACATTTTCATTGATTACCATATGTAATTTGAAACCAAAAAACCAGCCGTAAGTGCTCTTGCTTAATTTTGCAATTCCAGCAAAAACTTTGTTTTTGGATATTCTTTTTGCATGACAAACTGCAATGGGAGTTGTGTCTATATATGAAATTCCAGTGTTTTCTGACTGTCCACAAAGCCAATGCAACAACATTGCTAAATGCCACAAAACCCTAGGCTTTAGAGCAACAAACCTGGTATATGAAGGTAACTTTGGAAACTCTGATTTGTAGAGCAACGTTAGGTAATGTAGATAGAAAGTTTTACACGGAGATTGTTGATATAGCAGGATTATTGTCATGATTTCGGAGTGCTCAATTTCCGTTGTTCTTGTGGGGTTTTTACCATTTGGCAGTAGTTTATCTGCAAAATTTTTCTCTATATCTCTGCAAAAATCATCGACCAAACAAAACAGTTTTGTTATATCTTCCATGGGTAACCTCATCTATTTTTTTATCACTGCTGAGTTTACCCTGTTTTCTTGCCTTTTCTATTCTCCTTTATCCAGAATTCACGTTCCTATTATGCTTACCCTCTTTCTTTTAAACCCTGGTTTATCGGCAAATAACCTCTTGCCTTTTTGAGACCACCCATATTCATAAAATCTGTTGTCTTCTACTCCAGAGTCATCTATGAATATCAAGTTTTCTTTTTCTATTCCTTCTATTTTTTTTATGAACTCCTTGCGTTTCTCTTCATTCCTTTCCTGATAAAGAAAAGTTTTTTTTATATGTATAGTTTACTTTTTTAAGATAATTGTAGACTGTGTCTTTGCACATGTTGCCAAATTTTTCAATTATTTTTTCAACCGTAATATCTCGGTTTTCATCCAGAAATTTGACAAAGCCATCTAAGTATTTAATTTTATGACTATGTCCCTTTTGGTAGCCTGAAGACGGTTTTATACTTCCTGTTTCTTCTCTTCTTTTCCTCCACCAGTATATAGTTTTTCTATCAATTTTGAACATCTTGCTTACTTCTTCCATAGTCATTTTTTTCTCGTCAACCACTTTTAAAACTCGTTCCCTCAGGTCCTCACTATATGGCTTTGCCATCATTCTACCTTAATTAAAGCAGTATTATACCTTTTTACACTCCTTTGAGGAAACCTTATTTCGGTTAGCTATAAAAGCTGAGAAGAAAAGTTTAGGAGAAAACTGTCTTTTGGGAGGAAAAAGTGTTCTGGAAGCTATAGAAGATAAAGGTTTTAAGAAAAATGGCAATGTACCTACAGAGTCAATCGAGACTATTAAGGATGTTCCATTTACTGATTTTACGCAAGCTTGTTCGCAGCAAATTAACACAAGTGTTAAAGGCAGATAGTGATTATTGAAGTTGTGCCACACAATAATAAGCTCACTCAAAATTGTTCCGATTTAGGCAGGGTTGTTTTGCCGCACCAAGCGGTATGGCTTTGAGTATGAGATTTTAATCTTTCCGGAAGCTCGCCACAGTGGATAGTACAGTATTTACAATGGGTGTGCTTTCAGGGTCAGGCCCAACCCTACTTAAGTGGCTAAGATATATCTAACGTAGCTTTATCTTTGCTCTCTGACAGTCTTTGTTGATACTCGTTTATCAGCCTTTCAGGCTCGTTCAATACACTCTGAATACAATATGTTGCAAATATTATGCCAGAGAGTATAATAAAACCTATATCAAATACTTTACAAGAAAAAGTGGTGGTAGAGGCAAAAGTGAACATTAATAAGAAGGAAAGCGCATGCTAGAGCTTGAAAAAGCAGCAAGAATAAAAAATATTATTGAAAGGTTAAATGGCGTATGATATAGTATGTATAGTGTAAAGATATAAATAATTTTATTGACATCTTTACATTAATAGTTCTTAAATGTTTAGTACTGTAGAATTAAATTATTAAGTTTTATAAAGGGAGTAAAAATAGTGGAAAGCTTTTCAGATAGTAATAAAGACACTAATTTTATTGAGGTGACAAAAATAATGGAAAATTTTTCAGATAATAACAAAAACGGTAGCTCAATCTTCCAAGGAAAAATCAGGGAGCAAGATTTCTCTGCAGAGCAAAAGCTAAACGAGCTAAAAGCAGCCATAGAGGAGCTTGACAGACAAGATTTGCTCAGAAGAACCGAGTGTGAGCGTCAGGCCTCTAGTTGTGTCAATGAAATGTCATCTCAAGCAGAGCTACATATCGGAGGAGGAGATGATGAGGATTACTTCAATGGTGAAAGAGAAAGAGTACTCGGAGATTTCTGGAGTTTCTTTGAACCTCTCTTCAACCTTTTTGAAGTAAATGTAAGTCCGCAAGACTACCAAATGCTCAAGGAGAAGAAAGAGAAAAACTGGCTTGCTGCGATAATTAAGTTTTTGCGTGACAAGCTTAAGGAGTTAATCAAGAAGATCTTCACAAATAATTTAGATTTGAGTTGGGACAAGAGGTTGGACAAAGAGATAAAAGAATTGAAGGAGAAATTAGACAGTGGTGAGTTATCAGAAGAAGAGTTTGCAAGGGCGTTAGAAAGGCTAAATTTGTTGCAGGATCTAACGCCTACGACAATGTTACAAAAAATAATATAGAGTTCAAAAGCGTGATTTCTAGGGGGGGGTTCTGCGCTCAAAGACAAATTGAAAGATTGAACCTAGAAGCTATACGAAAAGCCTCAAAAACTTATTTTCGGATCTTATACATAAAAAGGAGTCGGCCCAATTTCTCAGCTATTTTTATTGCAACAATTGTAGATATTTTCGTAAACCCAAAAACTCACCGCTTATTTCAGAGTTGTATCGCGAGCTCCTCAATCCAATCAAATTGGAAGAATTTTTATATTCTTCAAAATATTCACAGATTTTACAAGATTTAAGTTTTTTACTGCACAACTATCATAGGAGAAAATAAAGGAGGAAATTTTATGAGTTGTATAATCGAACAAAATAATCTAGGTGACTTATTAAAATATGAGGCATCAAGTCTATATTCAAGAGACCAAATAACAGTAGCAAAGGGGCAAAACCTAAAGCTTGGCATGGTTGTTGGTCGTGATAAAGATGATCTAATTAAAATTATAAACTTAGCAGCCACGGATGGTACGCAGATAGCTATAGGAGTGATAACAAGTGATGTAAATGCAACGGAAACCACCAAAGCAGTAATCATTACACGTATAGCAATGTAGCGGATCATGCAGTGGTGTGGCCAGCAAATATAACAGAAGAGCAAAAAGCTGCAGCAATAAAGCAACTTGATGCACGAGGGATCATCATCCGTAAGGGGGCTTAAAAGCCTTACTATTACCCATAAATCTAAAAGGAGAAAAAGCTGCTATCTTACTAATTCAACTTTCTATTATAAATAGATCTATGGTCTAAAAATGGAATATATGATGAAAAGAACTATAAATACCTCAACTGGCGAATGGGCAGAAAGTGAATTTGGAATTGTTAATTTTGGTGATATAAGATTAAGTAAAAGGCTTCTAAAAATAGTTAATAACGTGAATTCTGGATTAAAGGAGAATAGAAAAGGCAAGAAAACAGGGTAAACTCAGCAGTGATAAAAAAATAGATGAGGTTACCCATGGAAGATATAACAAAACTGTTTTGTTTGGTCGATGATTTTTGCAGAGATATAGAGAAAAATTTTGCAGATAAACTACTGCCAAATGGTAAAAACCCCACAAGAACAACGGAAATTGAGCACTCCGAAATCATGACAATAATCCTGCTATATCAACAATCTCCGTGTAAAACTTTCTATCTACATTACCTAACGTTGCTCTACAAATCAGAGTTTCCAAAGTTACCTTCATATACCAGGTTTGTTGCTCTAAAGCCTAGGGTTTTGTGGCATTTAGCAATGTTGTTGCATTGGCTTTGTGGACAGTCAGAAAACACTGGAATTTCATATATAGACACAACTCCCATTGCAGTTTGTCATGCAAAAAGAATATCCAAAAACAAAGTTTTTGCTGGAATTGCAAAATTAAGCAAGAGCACTTACGGCTGGTTTTTTGGTTTCAAATTACATATGGTAATCAATGAAAATGTTGAAATTCATGCACTTACGCTAACAAAAGGCAATGTTGATGATAGGATACCTGTGCCAAATCTGACGGAAAAATTAATCGGTCTTTTGTTTGGTGACAAAGGTTATATTGCAAAAGAGCTTTTTCAGAAGCTGTTTGACCGAGGTTTGAAACTTGTTACCAACGTGAAAAAAGGAGACTGTTTTTGGTTACCTAAAAAATAGACTAGAAATTGAACACACTCGCCATAGATCCCCTGTTAATTTTTTGGTTCATATCTTTTCTACTCTCATTTCCTATTCCATCAAATCCACAAAGCCTTCTATTTCCTATACTTTCTTCCTTCCTTAATCCAGAATTCGCGTTACGAGGGTTTTTAGCTCGCAAAAATGACTTAGAACAGGCCCTATAGCTTTGTGGAAGGGATGGAAACGTCTCTTTGATTTAGCAGAAGGATGGAGACTTGCTCATGCATTCTATACTTGTGGGTAATAGTAAGATAGAGAAAGAAGCGGGAGTCTTGACAGTGGTCATGGATCTGATGATAATGTAAAACCTAAATCCACACCTCAGCCGCATTCTGCGCCAAAGGCAGATAAGCCACTGATATCGCCTAAGCCTGTTAATTTAAAAACGAAATCTGAAGCTCCTCCTGCAACAACAGTGACTGAAGTGAAAAACTCATCTACTCGTTCTGTTAAGGGTCTCACGGAGATGTTTAACAATTTGGGGGGTAGCCCGGTCTTCTCTTCTTAAAATAAGTTTACCTACAGGTCTGATTGTATTAAGATTGTTTAATGCAATCAGATCTATTATATGCGTTTATCCAAATATTATTTGCCAACTCTAAAGGAAAAGCCTACCCATGCTAAAATTATCTCCCATCAATATTCTTTACGTGCAGGTTTAATAAAACAGGTAGCATCTGGCATCTATACGTGGTTGCCGCTTGGTCTGCGCGTGCTTAAGAATATTGAAGATATTATCAGAGATGAAATGGATAAATCTGGTGCAATTGAAGCATTAATGCCTTGTGTGCAACCAGCAAATCTTTGGCGAGAATCGGGACGTTACGATGATTACGGTAAGGAAATGCTACGTATAAGGGATAGGCATGAGGAAGATATGCTTTTCGGTCCAACGCATGAGGAGGTAGCAACTGATCTAATTAGAGATGTGGTAAAAAGTTACAAAGATTTGCCACTTTGTTTGTATCATATCCAGTGGAAATTCCGTGATGAGGTAAGACCACGTTATGGCGTTATGAGAGGTAGGGAATTTTTGATGAAGGATGCGTATAGTTTTGATGTAGATTACGAAGGTGCACTGAATTCATATAATTTGATGTACAAAACTTACGTAAAAATCTTCAAACGCATGGGACTTACTCCAATTGGAGTTCGAGCTGATACGGGGCCAATTGGAGGAAATTTGAGCCACGAGTTTCATATATTGGCAAACACTAGTGAAAGCACTTTATATTATGACAATAAATTTTTTGAACTACTAGAGAGTGAAGATATTGAAAGTTTAAAAAGTATATATGCAGTTGCAGATGATATGCACGACCCTAAAACTTGCTCTATATTGCAAGAACAGTTAAATGTTAGCAAGGGTATTGAAATAGGGCATATTTTTTATTTTGGCGACAAATATTCAAAGCCTATGAAGGCAAGTGTTACTTCTCAAGATGGAAAAAATGTCAATATACATATGGGTTCGTATGGCATTGGGGTTTCAAGACTTGTTGGTGCGATAATAGAAGCTTTTCATGATGATAAAGGAATTATCTGGCCAGAAGCGGTAGCTCCTTTCAGAATTGGTTTAATCAATTTACAAACGAAAGTAACGGAGGCTGCAGATAAAATATACAAAGCTTTGAAAAGCGATGAAGTGCTTTACGATGATACGGAAGGAAGTGTAGGAGTAAAATTTTCTAGAATGGATCTGATAGGCTTGCCGTGGCAAATAATTGTCGGAAAGAAAGCGGTAAGCGAAAATATAGTTGAAATAAAAAATAGAGCAACTGGGAAAATAGAGGAAATAAAGATTGAGGAAGCAATAAATCGCTTTAGCACAAAATGATACGCGGTATCGGCACTGACATAGTATATATACCAAGAGTATTGAGAATATTACAAAAATACGGGGAAAAATTTCTCAATAGAATCTACACTGAAAAAGAAATAGAGCTAAGTAGAAAGTATAATAGTCAAGAAATGCGAGCAAGGTATTTTGCCAAACGCTTTGCAGCAAAAGAAGCTTTTGTTAAAGCACGAGGTACTGGATTTAGCCAGGGCATTATAATGAAAGATATAGAAATATACAGCGATGTAAGAGGAAAACCATATATTGCTGTCAGAAAGGATTTCATCTCAAAGGACTACAAGATTCATCTTTCTCTGAGTGACGATGGAGATTACGCTACTGCATTTGTTATAATTTGCGTCTAGCAGATATTGTTTCAATTTATGCAGTTGACTTTATGCTATCTATATAGCTAAACTGACTTAGGTTTACCGACAATTTGAAAAACAACAAATTCGTCATTCCGCTACTAGTTAGCGGAATCTATGCCGAGATACCGCGGCGGTATGACGTGTTAGCTATAGCATACACAAACAACTAGTTTGCCAAAAAAACATAGCAGTTTTTCTATGATTTGAGTATAATTCTAGCTTTACCTAAGCAGAAAATTTAATGGACTATATCTTAACGTATCTTTCCTTACCATTTTTTATTACTGAGAATTATTTATTAATTACTGCATTGATCCCACTTTTAAGTGCGTTAGCTATTTTTTTTACTAGTAAATGGCCAAAAGTAAGCAGTAGCGTTACTGTTGCTTCTTCTATGCTTCTGTTTGTGTATACATCTCTATGCACTTTATATTGGGTATATGGTGATCATTCTCAATTTATTCTCATGGATTTTGGTAATAATTTGCACATTAGTTTAAAGCTAGAGTCTACCGGAGTAATATTCAGTTTATTAATATCGTTTTTATGGATACTAACCAGTATATATGCAATATGTTATATGCAGAATAACTATGCTGATAGTAATCGCTCAAGTTTTCTATGCTTTTTTTCAATATCGATTAGCTGTGCAATGTTTATTGCTTTTTCTGGAGATTTGCTCACTACATTTGTCTTTTATGAGCTTCTAACTATTAGTACATATCCTCTGGTTACTTACAACTCAACAAATGAATCAATGATTGCAGGACGCTATTACTTTGGTGTGCTATTTTTCTCTTCTTTGGTATTATTTTTTCCTGCAATAGGCCTTTTATATAATGAATTTCATACTTTAGACTTTATAAGTGGTGGAATATTCAAATTTGATACTTCACTCATCACTTTCATTGCAGTGTGTTTTGCTATGCTGATTTACGGAATAGGAAAAGCTGCATTAATGCCAATGCATTTTTGGTTACCAAAAGCAATGGTTGCACCAACTCCTGTGAGTGCACTACTGCATGCTGTTGCTGTTGTGAAATCCGGAGTCTTCATCATCATAAAAGTTATATTATACACTTTCGGCGTCGATAACATGCAACGTTTTGTGCAGCAAAATTGGTTCGCTGGAGGGTGGCTTCCGTACGCTGCTGGATTTACTATTGTTACTGCATCATTGATTGCATTAAAGCAAAAAGAATTAAAGAAATTGCTTGCTTACTCTACCATCTCTCAATTGTCGTATATTATATTATTTGCTTCAATTTTTAGTGAGCTCAGCATGAGGGTTGCAATTTTTCAATTAGTTTGCCACGCATTTGCAAAAATCACTTTGTTTTTCATTGCCGGAGCAATAATAACGAAAACAGGTGAGAAATATATAGATAAGATTCACGGTATAGGACGCAGTATGCCAATTAGCATGACAGCATTTGCTATAGGTGCATTGTCTATGATAGGGGTGCCGCCTGCTCCGACTTTTTGGGGTAAATTTCTCATTTTTCAAGCTGTTTTCAACTCTGGCAATGTAATACTTTCTGTGTTTGTAACTCTAGTGTTAATTGTTAGTACTATACTTAACGCTCTGTACTTTTTACCGATAATTTACAATGCCTTTTTCTTAAAACCTTCTCAGAATTACTTTATTAAAAAAACGCCAATTCTTCTAGTTTTACCTCCAGTTATTACTGCTACATGCACTTTGGTTATTTTTTTTAGCTACCAAGTAATATTTTGAATGTGATCATCTATATTTATAACCATTAACAATAAATTTAAATGGTATTATACCAGCCAGAGTTGCTTTTATATTCGACAAAGTGAAGCTAATCTCCACAGTATCCTCCTTATTTTGCTTGGTTGTAAAAACTACAGTAGCATTTCCAGCAAATGTAACTAAATCCTTGGTCGATCGATCAATAGATAATTTTATTACATTTATGTTGGCAATTTTTCTTTTAGATAAAGATAAATTACCAGCTTCATTATTCGTTTTTTCCTGGAAGCCTTGATAGATCTTATGTATAGAATTGTTTCTTATAAAATTTTCTTGGTACTTCGGTTCAACGATATTAATGGACTCATATATTTCAATATATTTACTTATTAAGTACCTCGCTGTGGAAGTGTATTCATCTTCCTTTTTACTGAAACTAAGCTTATGCATTGCAGAGAACTCATCTTCTGCGTGGTTCATATACTTCACAAAATTTAAATCTTTTTTAACAGGAAATAACAGGTATATATTCAGTAATAATAAACATAAGCATACTAGGAGAAGTGATAATATTAATGCCATCCAAGATCTTTCTGCTACACAAAACAGATATCTATGGCAGTACCATTCGACTGCTTTACTGAAATAACTTTTGTTTTTTACTGATTCAAGCAATTTATCTTCCATAACACAATAACCCAATTATAATAACAATAAGATTAGATACTCTGAAAAAAACTTTAAAATATGTCTAAATTTTCCAAAATAGGATGAATGATTATATCACCTTGTTCCGCAATAAGGTAGAATTTATCGACTTTGCTAACATCTACATTTATCATTTTTACACTGAAATTTTCAGGATTGTAAATATTACTTTCAGCACTTTTGTGATAATTATAATAATGTAGGTTATTTTGATCATCAAAATAACCAAATTCATCAGCGAGGGTTCCCACTTTGCCACCTTTACCACTTTTGACTAGCTCAAATAGATCAATTGCATGGTTTTGAGATCCAGGCTCAATAGGCCCTTCTGCAGCAAAAACTTAGGTGCATGACCAACGTATTCCTTAAATTTGAGATTATGAGTCTTTTTTACACTACCAAAATCCACAAACTTATATTCATCTGAAACGCCAGAATATTGTGGATCATACTTTTTATATTCAAAAAACTCATTACCTAAAAAATTACAAAACGTTAATTTATAATCATCATGATCGGATTTTACGACTTTAAGGTAATGGAAATCTCTAGGAATCTTTACTTCCTCTTCCGTGATATGATTGCGTACAACAAGCCCACCATTTAGCATATGATAGCCAATTTTTGGCAAAGTAGCTATATTGATTGCCTTGTTTAGCTTAAAATTTGCTTCATAAATGCCACTTAATAACTCCTTTCCTTTTTCTAAGGTGACGTCTTGGTCTAAAGCTATATTCTTGATTGAACTTAATTCTTTCTGCATGTTCAGTATAGCTTTCGTCAAAACTTCTATTGATTGCCATACAGTTAATTTGTTATCAGTCAAATTATATACTTCGAGTATTAAATTAACAGAATTTTATCATGAATTTATGTTAAAAGTATTATACTTCGTAAACTTATGTCATGATATTAACTACATTAGCTAAAACATGCTTTTTATCTAAGTGGAGTTGCTTAGCAACAACAAAAAGTTCATCTATTTTTTCCCACTGACTTAGCAGAATTTCAACATCATTTACCTCTCTCTTTATGCTTTCTAAAATGAAGGCCTGAATTATATATGATGCTAGTTCTAGTTCGATTTCGCTATTAATTACTTTATTAATCATATTTGGATTCTTTAAATCATGAAGAAATTTATAAAAGCATTTATATGCTTCATAAGCATCACTACTTATTGCATTTATTATCATTCCTGGCGTTCCAGGAAATAAAGTAATCATTTCGTCAAACGTTTGATCATCAAATTTACATTGAGATGAAGCAACTTGCTTTGTTTCGTCATAAGTTAATGGAAGTAAATTTAGCTGAAAGCATCTACACTGGATAGTAGTTTGTATATCATATGGCTTATGGCTAATTATAAATATCTTAGAATTTTTTGGCGGCTCTTCTAATATTTTCAATATTGCGTTTTTAGCGTTATTAGTCATTGCCTCTAAGCTATCTATTATAGCTATTTTGTGTTCTGATTGAATGGGACTTAAGTGTAGAAAGTTTTTCATTTCTCTGACTTTTTCTATTCCGATAGTATCACCTTCAACAATGTGTAAGTCCAATGCTACTTCATTATAGCTTTTTATGAGTAACCAATTGGAGAAGGATTTTGCAAGTGTTGCTTTTCCTATACCTTTTTTACCACAGATCAGCCAAGACTGAACAGATAAGTTGTTCATTAATTTTTTTTTGGCCTGGTTGTGACCTATTACTTTTTTCATTCTTTCTCCTATAGATCTTAGTTTGAAAATGCATTGGTTACTGTTTGTAATAAAATTGCACCTTCCCTTAAAACCTTAATCTTATCTTCGGTTAAGTCAATAATAGTAGATTCTATACCAGAAACTAATTCATCATCTTCAATCACTGCAGATAAATGTTGCTTAATGGATTGTGGTATATCGTCTGCCTTACATACACTTTTTTCTCCTGAAATATTTATACTAGTTGCAACTATTGGAACTTTCAGTTTGTTTAGTATTGAAATTGCAATAGGATGCTCAGGGATTCTGATGCCTATACTATCTTTAAAGAATTCGTTTGGCAATATATTATTGTTTTTAAGTGGTAAAATATAGGTAATCGGTCCAGGAGAAAAGTGATTTACTAAACCAATATACTTTTTCTCTAGCTTTGCTATTCTCATCAAGCTGCAAATATCACTAACAAATATAGACAGTGGTTTATTTTGAGAGCGTTTCTTTATCTGATATATTTTTCCTATAGATTCATTATTTAATGCATTACAAGCAAGAGCATACACTGTTTCTGTTGGAAAACACACTAACAAGTTGTTCTGTATTGCATTTATTATTTTAGATACCATATAGCTAAAAACTTATTCATAACAACTAGATCAGTTTTGTTGCATTGTATCTTATATAGTAACTGCTAGTTTTTGTGAACGTAATGCAACGCAGCTTACCATTTGTTATGCAGACTTGCTACAACCCAAACTCTTCATTGACTTTATCAACTATTGCCTGTGGTGGATCCTCTCCCCATCCTGAATACAAAATCTCTCCATAGTCTGCAACATCTATAGAGCCAGTTCTGCTTTTTGCTAGAAACATTTCTCTTTTCTCTTTATCAACTAATACATAATGCCACGCTGATCTTCCACGATCTTTACCACGGACTAAATATATAAGATCTGACCTACTTCTTTTTGTTGCATCAGCAAAAGATCTTTCATTGACAGTTCTGCTTTTACTTTTTATGCCGCCACTTTCAGAAAAAGCTTCCTTGGATTCGGTTTTTTTGTTTGCTAATTCAGAAATTCCCCCTTTTTCCCCTAATGCCCGTTCTTTGGTGTTTTGAGACGAATACTTACTGGAAAAACCTTCCCCTGTACCGCCAGGAGTTCTGTTTGTGAAACGCTTAATAAATGAATTATTGTCGTTGTTTTCTGCCATAAAAATCTCCAAACTTTAGATTGTAGTACCCAAATTTTTACTACACTCTATCATATGTTAATTAAATTAATATAAATGAAAAATAATATAGTAATTATTACAGGAATTACAGCTTCAGGTAAATCAGAATTGTGTGATAACCTGATAAAAAAATATAATAATATCAGCATAATAAATTGTGATTCAAAGCAGGTATATGAAGAAATTCCCATAATTACTGCTCAACCACTAAAGCAAGAAGAGTTTTATAAATTATATGGTTATGTTTCAGCAAAAGAAAATTATTCCGTGGGTCTATGGTTAGAGGATTTAGAAAAAGAAGTTAATCACGCATTAGAAAATGCTCAAATACCTATCATCACTGGAGGAAGCGGGCTTTACATCAGCAGTTTAATCAAAGGCTTATCATCAATGCCACAAATAAGTCAGAAAGTAAGGAAAAATGTAAGCGAATTAAGGAAAAATTTAAGTAAAGAGGAGTTTTACAAATTAGTGCTAAGCAAAGATCCAAGGATTCAAGGTAAAGTATTCATGAATGACTCGCACCGCCTTTCAAGGGCACTTGAAGTTATCACTGAAACTGGTAAGACAATCTTTGTATGGCAAGAAAATAGACAGCCTCCTTTATTCGATAATTTTAAGATATATACAATTTTGCCTAAACGTGAGGATGTATACCAAAAAATAAATTCTCGTTTTATCAAAATGATCGAAAATGGAGCAATTGATGAAGTAAAAAAGCTACTTAGTATGAACTTAGCTCCACATTTGCCAGCTATGAAAGCACATGGAGTGCCAGAAATTGTAAAGTATTTGAAAGGTGAGATTACTTTAGACGAAGCGATACAGATTGCTCAAACAAACACAAGACACTACGCAAAACGCCAGTACACTTGGTTTAAAAACCAGTTCCCAAGTTCTGAAGTGATTGATTTTGTGGAAGAATTTTCACTTTTCTTTTGAATAGGTGCAGTTTTTTTACTACTATTTGTCCAATATAGTCTCAATGCTATTAATTGGTGGCTTGATTTCTTTTAGGTACTATTTACTTTCAATGGTTTACTAAAGCTGCTTATCATTGTAATTGTACCGTCTTCTTCTGTTACTTTTATGTCATTAGTATGGCCAAAAACTTTCTCAATCAATTGAAGGAAAATCTCTTTAATGACATCAGATAAACTTTTACTTTGTTGCATTTCATTGACAACTGGAAAGTTTTTTAGTTCTTCAGGAATAGTAAGGGATAATTTACCATCTTCATATGTTACACTTTTATCACCTTGAGACTTAAGTGTGAATTCTAGCGAGCTATCCAATTTACATAATTCTTCTTCCAGTTCTGCAAAAGTGCGAACTGCAATTTTTTCTTCAATTCTGATTGCCGCATGACTTGGATCACTACAATTAATATGTATTACATGATTAGACCGAAACAATAACCCATATGTTTCAGCTAAATGAAGAATAGGTGCTCCTTTACCATACAATGCACCCACATAAGCAGCCTGGTTACAATTAGTGATTAGTTCTTCTAGAATAGAATCACTTGGAACTTCTGCTTCAGCATATTCAAATAGCTCTGTAAAAACTTGTTTTACAAATTGTCGGTACTTATTTTTGTCATTTGAAATGAGGTTGGTATGTTTATTATATAATTCATCAACAAGCTCTTTTGTTATAACTTTGTTCTGAATAACAAGTTTCATTCTTGGAAGATCTACGTACATAGTTGCACCAGAATTCGCTTCAGCATTATCTTTGCCAGCCCTTAACCTGCTAAAACCAAACTTTTCTGCTTGAGCTTTTAGTGTAACTATTGGATTTTCCTTTTCTTCTGGTATAAAGCTATTCATTGTTAATACCCTGTATATGAATTACTAATAGCATAATAGTACATAAAAATGATTAATAAGTCAATAAAAATATTTTATATAAACGCAAGTTCTATGACAGCAAATAGTTTGACTATAAGGTGACAGGATCTTAAGAAGACTCTATTATTGATAAACAGTTTTACACATGTATGAATCTCAATGAGCAATCAGATGTGCTGACTTTTCTAAATAGCAATCTGCCTAACGCAATATTGCCTAAACTTTGTGGCGGGGACAAAGTGATGGACCTGCTATTTTATAGGCCACTTAGTTACGTAGATAGAAGTAAGTCACTGCCCGATGCTCAAGCTGGAGAATTTATAACTTTTATTGCAAAAGTTTATGAACATCAGCCGCCCACTTTTAGAGGTAGACCATATAAAATAGTCGTTGAAAGTGAGAGTCAGTATATGTTCATAGTCTTTTTTAATTACTCAGTTAAGTATTTATATAAACTATTTCCAATTGGAGCTTCTGTAATCATCAGTGGCAAACTCGAAAAATTTGCTGAGCATTGGCAGATTACTCATCCAGATTACGTGTCGCTTGACATCAACCAATTTAAAGAAATAGCTTGCATAGAGCCAGTTTACCAATTATGTCGTGGTATTACTAATAAGAACATTAAAAACATGATAAGCTCTAACCTGAAAGAATTGCCTGATTTGCCAGAGTGGATAGATGATACATTAATCAAGCAAAAAAAATGGCTAAGTTGGAGGGAAAGCATCATAAAGTTGCACAGACCAAGCTCATTGGCGGAAGCCGAGGTTTGTAGAAAAAGGCTTGCTTATGATGAATTGTTTGCGTATCAGCTAGCACTGAAACTTGCAAGAGAAAATCATGTAAAAGAAAGGGAAAGAGAATTTATAGTATTGAATAAATATAAAGAGCAAGTTTTAAATGAATTATCGTTTCAATTAACAAACGATCAAATTCGTGCAATAGATGAAATTTCAGAGAGGCAAAAATCCAAGTATCGCATGATGAGCTTGCTGCAAGGTGATGTTGGTAGTGGCAAAACCGTAGTTGCACTTTTTGCGATGCTAAATGTGGTAGAAAACAACATGCAGGCAGCTCTAATGGCACCGACTACTATCTTGGCGGAGCAACATTATAATTGGATTGAGGAAGTTTTATCCTGTACCGATATAAAAGTTGCGCTGCTTACTGGTAAAACTTCGCGCAAGGAAAGAAAGATTATCATGAACGAACTTGCAAGTGGTGTTTTAAATATAGTGATTGGCACCCACGCGTTATTTCAAGCTAACGTTACATTTAAAAATTTAGGGCTTGCAGTCATAGACGAGCAACAGCGATTTGGAGTGATGCAGAGAAATCGCTTGGTAGGAAAAGGAGAAAATGCCGATATACTTTTCGTTACTGCAACTCCCATTCCAAGAACCTTGCAGCAAGCTATGTATGGTGACGTTGAATGTTCAATTTTGAGAGAAAAACCAAAATCCAGATTGCCAATAAAAACTGTAACTATGAACATTAGTAGGGTGCCAGATGTTATTGAAAAGCTAAAAGGTGCTATAAACAGGGGCGAAAAAGCATATTGGATTTGTCCATATATAGAAGAAAACGAAGAGACCAATATTGCTGCAGCAGAGATGCGCTTTCAGGAATTACAAAAAACATTTCTTGATAAAGTTGGTATAATACATGGAAAATTGACTCAGGAGCAGAAAGATCAAGTTATGTTTTCCTTCAAAAGAAATGAATTTTCTTTGCTTGTTGCAACCACTGTGATAGAAGTTGGTATAGATGTGCCAGATGCAACCATTATGATTATAGAAAATGCAGAGCAATTTGGGTTATCGCAATTACATCAGTTAAGAGGCAGAGTAGGGCGAGGAAACAAGCCATCTTTTTGTGTATTATTATACGATAATTTAAGTAAAAGCTCATCTTCAAAGTTAAAGATCATGTGTGAGTCACAGGACGGATTTTACATTGCTGAAAGGGATATGATGCTAAGAGGCAGTGGAGATATTTTAGGCACAAAACAATCAGGATGTATGGAATTTAAATTTGCTGATTTATATCAGGACAAAGAGCTGCTCAACCTCGCGTACAATAACGCAAAAGGTGCAATGGCTGATTTTGAATTACTGCTTGATATATTTGAATATAGAAGTAGATTACATTTTTCAAAATTTCAGTAGGAAAACTTCTTATCCAGGTAGCTCGCAGAAACGAATTAAATGCAAAAATTCCTTGACAAACTCCGCCAGCCCCCTTATCATGACAGTGAAGCTATTGTATTTGCTTTCGCCAATCTGCAGATTAAAAGGTAAGGATTACTTAACGTATCGGCGTCTTATGTTCAATTTTTTGCAGTATATAGATACTGTATGTCTTTACAAAACTTCATCTACATCTAGGTTTTTATCTAAATAAGCTGAACGCGCTTACAAAGCGTTACAAGACATCAAAAAATGCCAATACTCGACAAAGATAGTAAAAGACTAGCTAACTCGGGGATTCTTTGTCTTTTTTTCTGCTTGGTAAATTTCTTAAACATTTGCAGCGTAGGTTATAGCTAACCGAAGTAAGATTTCCCTGAGAGCTGAAAGACAAAATCAATAGCCGAATTAATATTGGGCCAAAAGCTTGGCAGCACTTTTCTTATGGCATGCTTAATGGCAAACCAGAACTTCTCAATCGGATTTAAATCCGGTGAGTATGGCGGCGAGAACAAAATTTTACACCCAACATTTTCTATCAAATTTTTCGTTCTTGCAGATTTATGAAAGCTTGCATTATCGAGAACAATAGTCTGTCCAGGTTTTAATATAGGAACAAGTATATTTTCTACATAAGCATCAAAAATCTCGCTGTTGCAGTAGCCCTCAATTACCCAGGAAGCTTTAACTTTTCCCTCATTTAGTGCTCCTATTATGCTTACCCTCTTTCTTTTAAACCCTGGTTTATCGGCAAATAACCTCTTGCCTTTTTGAGACCACCCATATTCATAAAATCTGTTGTCTTCTACTCCAGAGTCATCTATGAATATCAAGTTTTCTTTTTCTATTCCTTCTATTTTTTTTATGAACTCCTTGCGTTTCTCTTCATTCCTTTCCTGATAAAGAAAAGTTTTTTTTATATGTATAGTTTACTTTTTTAAGATAATTGTAGACTGTGTCTTTGCACATGTTGCCAAATTTTTCAATTATTTTTTCAACCGTAATATCTCGGTTTTCATCCAGAAATTTGACAAAGCCATCTAAGTATTTAATTTTATGACTATGTCCCTTTTGGTAGCCTGAAGACGGTTTTATACTTCCTGTTTCTTCTCTTCTTTTCCTCCACCAGTATATAGTTTTTCTATCAATTTTGAACATCTTGCTTACTTCTTCCATAGTCATTTTTTTCTCGTCAACCACTTTTAAAACTCGTTCCCTCAGGTCCTCACTATATGGCTTTGCCATCATTCTACCTTAATTAAAGCAGTATTATACCTTTTTACACTCCTTTGAGGAAACCTTATTTCGGTTAGCTATAGATCCCAGTGTCTGGGCACTGGGATGACAAAAAAAGGAGCACTGGAATGACACCTTCCTGCCCAGTTCATGTTGCTATAAATATTAAGGAATTTACCAAATAAAAAAAAGGCAAAAGAAACCCTAGGGTAGCTAGTTATTCACTATCCATTTTTTAAGTTGGCGTTTTTTTATGTTTTAAACGCTTTATAAGCGCGTTTCAGCTTATGTGGGTAAAAAACCAGAAATTTTATAAAGACATAAGGTGCACATAGTGCAAAAAATTAAACATGAGACGCCAGATACGTAAGTTTTTTTGTCATTTAATCTGTACAGAGAAGATAAATAAATAGCTTCACTGCCATGATAAGGGGGCTGGCGGAGTTTGTCAAGTGATTTTTGTCTCTCCATGCTACTTGGGTGACACCAACAGTTGTATTTTATATTATCTTTTTGCTCTACTAGCACTCAAGTTTCCTATTTAAAATTTTTAATATTAAATTCAATTCATTTGGATTATTATACCGTATCATAACTTTACCCTTAGAATTACTGTCATTAATTTTGATCTTTAAACCAAGTTGAGAAGATATAGCACCTTCTAGTGCTGCCATATCTTGATTTTTGGTGTATCTCTGCTCTTTTTGGTTGTTACTTTGATGTAAGTCTTTTATCAATTTTTCAGTTTGTCTAACGCTTAAGCCTTGGGAAATTATTTTTTCTGCAATACTTTCCGCATTTTCAACATTAATCAACGCTCTTGCATGGCCCATAGATAGCTTTTTTTCGTTGATCATTGTTTTTACTCCATCAGGAAGTGACAACATCCGAATCATATTGGTTATGTGACTGCGGCTTTTGCCTATAGTTGAAGCTAATTCTTCATGTGTATAGGAAAACTCATCTATCAGTTTCTTATACGCTTCACCTTCTTCTATTGGATTAATATCTTGCCTTTGTATGTTTTCAATAATGGATACTTCCAAGCATTCCTTGTCGCTCAGATCTTTTATGATAACGGGTGCACTATCAAGATTTGCAATCTTGCTTGCTCGCCAACGACGTTCCCCAGCTATTATTTCGTAACCATCATCATTTGAATCTTTGCGTACCACGATAGGCTGTATAATGCCACTTTTCTTTATCGAATTTGCAAGTTCTCTTAATGACTCCTCGTCAAAATGTTTCCTCGGTTGAAATTTGCTTGGGTGCAGTAATGGAATAGGCAAATACTCTTGTCGATCTTCTTTATTATCATAATTATCGCCTATGAGGCCGGCAAGACCTCTGCCGAGGCGTCTATCATCCTTCATACCACGCCCTCACTCACTAGCTTCTTCTCCTTACAACTGCTCGCGTGCTTTTTTAAAATTTCCCTTGCCAAACTTATATATGCTTGTGCACCAGGACACTTAAGATCATACACAATAGCGGGTTTTCCATGAGAAGGCGCTTCTGATAACCGTACGTTACGTGGAATAACAGTCTCATACAATGGGATGATAGTTTTGTATACTTTATCATTTAAATACTGGCAAATATCGTTTTTAATCTGTTCACTGAGTTTGTTGCGCCTGTCATACATTGTTAACACGATCCCTTCTATTGCCAAAAAAGGGTTTAGGTTATTCCTTTTTATCAGTTCTACAGTTTTAACTAAATGGCTTAATCCTTCCAGAGCAAAAAACTCACACTGAAGAGGAACAATAATAGAATTAGCAGCAGTCAAAGCATTTATGGTTAGAAGCCCAAGTGATGGAGGGCAATCGATGATTATATACTCATAATTATCGCGTATCTTCTCTAATGCGCTTTTTAGCACAAATTTTCCTCGCTCAAGTTGCGATAATTCAATTTCTGCAGCTGACAGATCAACTACTGACGAAATTAGTGATAAATTTGGAATTTCCTTTATATTGAAAATTGCCGATTCTATCAATTTATTTTCTCTGCTCAGTAGTATTTTGTATATATTTTTTTCTTCCCTACTACGATAAGAAATCCCGAGTCCGGTGCTAGCATTTCCTTGAGGATCAAGATCTACCAATAAAGTGCTTTTTCCCACAGCAGCAAAGGCTGTCGATAAATTTATACTAGTTGTGGTTTTGCCAACTCCACCCTTTTGATTTACTATTGCAATAATCTTGCTCACGCCTTTTATCTTATGTATAAAATAACTCTATTGTATATATGCAAGAAACTTTTGCATTAGAAAATTTTTTTGTTGCTAATCACACTAAAATTGGACTGTCTTTTTTGCTTTGTGTAACACACTTTGAACCTTGTTTCCTAATTCATTCAGAGTGAATGGTTTTGGCAAAAAGTGAAAATCTTCTATATTGATGTCATCACTCTTTAAAAAAGCATCTTCTGCATACCCAGAAATAAAAATAACGTTGATATTTGGCCTATGGATCAATGCTTCTTTAACTATTTCTGGACCACTCACCTCTGGCATGATTACATCAGTGATTATTAGATCTATGTGTTGATTTTTTTTACTGATTATTTCTAGCACCTCGCTGCCTATGCTCGCTTCTATTACATCAAATCCTTTTCTTTTGAGTGCTTTAGAGATGAATTCCCTTACTGAATTTTCATCTTCAATCAATAAAATTACACCATTACCTTTAATTTCACTTACTACCGGTCTTTCTATTTCTTCACTATCTTCCTCTCTCAGATTTTCATCTGATATGTAAACCATGGGCAAAAATATGCTAAATTTAGTTCCATGATTTACTTTGCTAGCAACATAGATGTATCCTTCAGTTTGTTTAATAATGCCATATACAGTAGAGAGGCCAAGACCTGTACCAGAGGTAATATCTTTGGTAGAAAAAAATGGGTCAAATGCCTTTTCAATTGTATCACTTGTCATTCCACATCCAGTATCAATTACTTCAATCACAACATAATTTCCATGTTCGATCGTTTCCTTGTCTGGAGAAAACATGTCCTGAGATGTAGAATTTAATGAGTCAATCTTTTGATTAAAGGTTCGTATAGTTAATTCCCCGCCCTTTTCCATAGCAGCACTAGCATTGACTGCTAAGTTAAGTATAACTTGCTCTAATTGCCCTTGATCAGCCCTAACAGCACCCAAGTCTCTACCATAATAAATATTAAACTTTATATTTTCACCTATTAATCTTTTTATCATTTCATAAAGATTAGCTATAGTACTATTTACATCAATAATTTTTGGCTGCAAGGTCTGTCTTCTTGAAAAAGCAAGCAATTGTCTTACTAAATTTGATCCACGCTTTGCATTTTGCTGTATCTGTATTATATCTCCAAAAGATGGATCACCAGCTGAATGTTGGAGTAAAAGCAAATCGCAAAATCCTATTATCCCAGTCAATATATTGTTGAAATCATGCGCAATACCACCTGCTAACTGCCCTATAGCTTGCATCTTTTGATAATGCTCAAGCTTTATCTCTAGGTTTTTGTGTTCAGTATTGTCAATAAAATAACAAAGTATGAAGATCATTTTATTATGAAGAAACTTATTGAAATATATTTTTATGTTATTATCGCCGTTGAGCTGTACATCAAAGGACGCATTATTTATTCTATTACTCGAAAAATATTCACGTATTTTCACATGATAACTATCTAATATCAATGTAAAGATTGAATTATTATCTGACCCTGCAAGCTTTATTAGTGCCGTATTTTTCTTTACAAAGTTGCCGTTTATGTCACATTGTGCAATAGCAATTGATGAATTTGCAAAACAAGGGTGTAATTGATAATTAACAATATTTGATTCGGTTGGTGTTATAAAGCCATATATATAGCTATGGTTGTATTTATCACAAAATATAGCAGTGCTCATATAAGCCTTGAATGGAATACCACTTATAGTAAAAAACAAAATTTCATTATCGGTTGTTGTATTGTTATATTTAGATTGAGATATAAAATCACTGATTGAGCTACCTTTTTCCAGTTTTTTCAGTTCAAATATATCTAAAAATCTTTTATTTACAGATAAAATCACCCCTTTGGCATTTGCAATGTAAGTTCCTATACTGTGTTTTTCTATTAACTCTTCATATATCTGCTCCTTGTTTATCTGTGTTGCTTTTAACACAAAATACCCATCTGGCCTTGCTATTGGCACTAATGATAAATTTAAAATCTTATTACTATTTATAGCAATTTGGGGATTATCTGGTATCGGCTCAAAGAGCAAAAGAAAGTTAGATACTCTATTCTTCTTGTTTAAGGAAATGCATACTTGTACAGAAGAGTTATTTTTTAGTGCATGATAGAGTACTTTTTTGTCTTCTTCTGAAACATTTCCTATTTCAAAAATCTTGCCTAACGTAATGTCATCATCTATATGATCTTTAAACCTTTCGTAGAACCTTGCATCAGCATAAATAATACCCTCATCTCTATGTAAAATAAGGCAAAATTCTGTATTATGATTTAGTGCATTTGCAAATATTGCATTTTGAAATTCTATAGTATTAAGTAGGTGTCTGTAGCGTTTTACATTATATATCATAAAGAGAGTTGTTAGAATGCTAACTAATAAATTAATCTCTATATTAATATGCTGACTATATATATCAAAAAAGTAGAGTATCGATATTGCTACTGGAGGTAAGAGCATAATAACTGCCATCACAACAATTGACATTCCATAATTTCTTAGTATGAAGTCAACCCTGTTCTCTTTTTTGTTATCTATGTATCTTTTACTCATTATTGTTACTTGGCATCGTTGTACATACGAAAATGTTTTATTATATTGATTTAATTATTATAGATTTATTAACGTCTTTGATAGATAATTATCATCCAAATCTAATTAAGTTCCTTAAATATCAGATATAACAATGTTAATAAGCTAGCGAGAGGATATTATGGAAAAACAAAGAACACAAGCATTTAAGTGGTTCTGTGCACTAAGGGATAAGATCATAGAATCTTTCTTATTAATTGAAAAACAATCATCCGCAGAGCCAAAGATCGAAAAAAGAAAGTGGGATCGACCAGGTGGTGGAGGTGGTGAATCTACAATTATTTTTGGCAATGTTTTTGAAAAAGTTGGAGTAAACGTTTCAAAAGTACACGGAAAATTTGCAGATTCAGCCATTAATGAAATTCCTGGTGCAAGTGAAAGTAACGGAGAGTTTTGGGCAAGCGGTATATCTTTAGTGTCTCATATGCAATCGCCCCTTATCCCTGCAGCACATATGAACACAAGGCTGATATATACTTCAAAACAATGGTTTGGTGGAGGGATGGATTTTACGCCAATATATAAAAATGAAGAAGATTGCAAGTATATTCATGAATCAATCAAAATGACATGTGATAGATTTGACACCGGATATTATCCGAAATTTAAAGAGCAATGTGACAACTATTTTTTCTTACCACATAGAAAAGAGCCGCGTGGCATTGGTGGTATTTTCTATGATAATCTGAGTTCTGGCAATTGGAGAAATGATTTTGAGTTCACAAAAGCAGTAGGTGAAGCCTTTTTGGAAATTTATTTGCACATCATACGTAAACATATACAAAAATCTTGGACAAAAGAACAACGAGAAAATCAATTAATAAAACGTGGCAGATATGTAGAATTCAATCTGTTATACGATCGTGGCACAAGGTTTGGTTTAATGACTGACGGCAATCCAGATGCAATTATGATGTCAATGCCACCACTTGTTAAGTGGTTATAGAGAGCTGCTATTAGCAGAAAATAAATCATCATAGTTTAAAGTTGTACCATGATAGTGAGCTTTTATATAGGGGATATAATCATGGGTATAATAGATAATTTTTTAATTAAATCTGTCAAAAACAATGACATAAAAGGTGTTAAACTGACTCTAAGTCTCTACGATGCACTAAATAGTTTTAGAAAATTCTTTTCAAAGACTATGTCTTTCAAGAATACAGGATCATTTGATATAAATAATAATCAAGCTTTAAATCAGGCTTTAGAGCCTGTCTTCAAACTCAAGAATGAGCTAATTTGTGAAGCATAATAGTGATCATATTAAAGAAGATGTTGTTTTTTGAAGTGAGAGGAGAATGCTCATAATCCTTACTCATACGTCTAAAATTGGAGAGCCAAGCAAAGGTTCTCTCAACAATCCAACGTTTGGGAATAACCTGAAATCCTGTATCAACTATTTTCTTGGTAATCGTCAATAAACATCCAGTTTCCAATAAGCAGAGGTTTTGCAATTTACCTGTGTATCCTTGATCAGCAAAAAACTTATGTAATGTTGGAGCTTTGCATTTGGCTTGAACAAAAAGATTTAGTGCACCATCAAGATCCTGAATGCTTGCACTTTGTACTTCAGCAGCAATTACAAGACCTACAGTATCTACAACGATGTGGCGCTTTCTACCCTTTACTTTCTTGCCAGCATCATATCCTCTGGATCCCCTTTTTGAGTAGTTTTTACTGATTGGCTATCTATTATTCCCACTGATGGAGTTTCATTCTTACCAATTATCTCTCTTACTTTTTTAACTAGAAAATCATGAATCTCTTGCCATATTCCACTTTTTTTCAATCGCTAATTACAACTATACACTGTTTTCCATGGTGGAAAATCTTTAGGCAGTTGTCTCCATTGACATCCTGTTCTCATCATATAGCGGATTGCGTTAATAATTGTTCTAATACTATGTTTTCTTGGTCTACCGGTCTTTTTAGGTTCAAAATATAGCTCTATTATCTTCCATTCTTTGTCACTTATATCGCTTGGGTACATTTAAAATATATCTTATAACACACTTCTTAACTCCTTTCTACTTAGTTTGAAGACAGGCTCTAAGATACTCTACATATTACATGGAGAATGTACATTTTCTTTTCTTCTACACCCCCTCCTCTTAACTTAAGCTTATGGGTCACACCTTTGAACTTGCTAAAAGCTGAACGGGTACAAATTTAAGACTCTAAACACTATTTTGAGAAACTACACATTCAGGATCTTTTAAGACTTGATCAACTTCAATATTACTAAGTGCTGTATTTGCTTTACATGAACAGTAACATCCTGTTGCAAGAAAAATAAATGCAACTATAGCAAGCGTAATACATATTGCTAAGTAAGGCATTGTTAAACTTGCACCAACAGCACATACCCCAGAAAGTATAAAAAACGCAGATACGTAACTTATCTTATCTTTTATTTTTCTAGCACTCACGGTTAGGTCTTTTTCTTTTTTGCCTTCGATATCTTTATTTTTACTTTTTAGTTGTTTTTCTAGATTCTTGATTTGATTCTCTAACTGTTCATTTGTGCTCTCAGACTTCTGTACTTGTGTTTTCAGATCATTATTTTTACTTTCAACTACTACTAATTGTTTGGTCTTAATATTTTGAAGTTCTTCTAGCTTGTGTTTTGTGACATTATGCCCGTGTTCTAGTTGTGAAACTCTTTGGTTTACATTATTCAGCTCCTTCTCCGTAAGCTGAGCCTTTATGCTCATAGGTTCATTAGTTTTTTTATTCAAGCTTTGCTGGAGATTATTCGACTTCGGCTTTAACCTATGACTATTTTTTTCTACATTTGAGGTTGTATAAGTACTTACAGAAAATCTTCTCTTTATAAGAGAGTGATTTATATTTGGGTTTCTCAAACTTGAAACTTTGTTTGGTTTTTCTGACCGTGAGGAAGGATTGGAATTTTCTTTATATAACCTAGGGATCACCGCTCTACTAGTTACTTGAGTGGGCTGTTTAGCTACTGGCTTAATTATATTTGGGCTCTCGTTTTCATTATTTTTGCATAAGACTTTAATAAACTGACCAGAATTAGGCATTTTTACCTCCTTGTAACTATCGCTTATTGGTTCCTGTTGAGAACGCCCTGTTCCTACTATAGTGTCACTTTCTGCTTTTTCTGTAAACACACTTTTTTCATCTGAAACTGATTGATTTGTTATAGTCAATGAAACATCTTCAACATTTATGATAGGTGATCCTTTATTGGAGTTATTGTTCATTCCTTTTATTAGGTCGGACTGAATCTTACACAAAATGTCCTCAAGGCTTTTAACTTTTTTATAATCTTCTTGAGAAATATAACCGTTATAATAGCACTGACTAGCAGAATACATAGTTTTGATAACAGGCATACCAGGATAAGCGTTCCATGCCCTACCTTGTTCCTTAGTGAAGTTACCTACCATTTCTAATATTTTTTCTACTACTTTCAAACCTTTTTGAGGCGATACAGAAATAACATTATCCTGAATAACATCTACACAATTACTCAAAGCATCAACATTTTTAGCATTTATTGCTCCTTTTACCGATTCTACTACACTCTTTAGGTCGAGAGTTGGATTTTCAGGAATAATAACAAGTGATGATTCTTCATCATTATTTAAATCTTCTTGATCTGCAATGAACGACTGAGGACCTTCACCAATATTTGCAATGAGGGACTCAACAACTGCATTATCAGCATCTTTGAAATGTTTATTAATATCGTCAAGTAGGCTGTTGTCGTTTGCTTTGTAGTTGCTTAATTGTTCAGGAATAGTAAGTATTACTTTGCCATTTTCATAGTCTACTCGATCACTTTGAAATTTAAGTGTGAATTTCAGTGAGCTATTTGACCTACATATTTCTTTCTCTGGATTATTCAACTCTGCTACACATGTAATCTTACGGTACTCAATGTTTACAGAATCTGCATTACTATCACAAATATGTATTGTTTTTTCAGAAACTATTGGTATCAAATTATAATTGGCAAATATCGAATGCATCTGTTCATACATTGCAAACTCATATCCTGCTTGATTACAATGAGTAATTAATTCTTCCAGTATATGACCGTTTGGCACTTCTGCTCCGGCATGTTCAAACATTTTTATAAAAACATGTTTTGCAACCTGACGTTTATCATTTTGATTGAGTTCATCGTATAATTGTGTAACAAAACGACTATCTATAGGTTTATCGTTAATCATAAAACTCATTCTAGGTAGGTCTTTATAAGCTTGTTTACCAGAATTTGCATCTTTATTACTTTCGTTTGCTTTTACCTTACTGAGTAGACGTTGCGTAAGTTTAAACTCTAATTTGGTTATTGTGTTAGGACTGTAGTGAACTTCATTCTGATCTTTCTCAGGAAAAGAGTGAATATCTACTTGCTGATTTGCAACACCAATAATTTTACCTCTTGTCATGTTTATCCTTAATATAGATAAGCTTAGTCCAGTTTAGCACTAAATAGTAATTTAATCAAGTAAATTATTTAATTTTTCTCAAGAATGTAAAACATAACTATAGGTGTCTCGATATACACCTTGATTTGAATTTATACAGATACTTCTAAACTTACAATGTTATACCAATTTTCAATGATAATGAGACAAATAAAAAAGAGCGCTTTCTATCTATAAACGAAGGTTTAAGCTAATTTATCGAACGTTCTACTTGTCTTCCCAATAATGAATTTCAGTATTACATAATGATGTCATCAATGTCTGTATATAGTGATTAAAACAGCAAGCCTCCAAGCTGGAAGCCTGCTATTGGTTACTTTACATCAATTTTCTTAACATGTTTTTCCGACTTAGGTACACTTATATGTAATACTCCGTCTGAGAAATTAGCAGATATTTTATCTTGGTCTACATTAGCTGGAAGTTGAAAAGACCTATAGAAAGAACCATGATACCTCTCACGATGGTAATATTGCTTATCTTCTGACTCTTTTTCGCATTTCTTTTCACCTTTCACTATGAGATTATCGCCAGATGTACTAATATCTACATTTTCTTTAGGGATACCTGGCAATTCTAAAGATAGGCGATAGTTTTGCTCTGTTTCATACAAGTCACAAGCTGGCAATACACTGCCATCTCTTCTGAGAAGTCCAGGGTTAGTTCCCATAAAGAAGCTATTGAACATGTCGTCAACAGCTTTTTGCAGACCTCTTAAGCTAAAATTATCGCGATTATTGTTTTTATTTGAATGAACTAGATTACTCATGTTATACCTCCTTATCATTACTCATGCATTATGTAATCATTCTATTCACTAGTTTCAATACTGTGTGATGTAGTTAAAATAAACGTGGACAATATTTTCTAAAACTAAATTGATGTCACGCTTTTTAGTAATACTTGGTTTTCTGATTACAGGGATAGGTCTTGTTTATCCTCTAATACAAAAACTTGGCATAGCAGGCGATATCTATATTGAAAAAGGTGTTTTATTTTCCGATCACTACTTCAATTTTGATAAGCTTTATAATAAGCCTCGTTATACTACTAATGAATAAGTTTCGTTAGTGGAATTGAATTTCTGCCAAAGTAACCTTCGCCTTAATATTTCAAGATAGGCAACAATAGAGAAGTTTAAGTTATGCAGGTGTGGTTTAGAAGTTTTTAGTGAGTATCAAATTTTACTCAAAGTGTTAGAATTTTATGTAAAAAAAGATATTGACTTGTGACTTAATGATAACTAAGGTATGCCTAATTGATAGTTAAGGGGATGATATGCCAGGTTTCTTTGAGAAGTATAAATCGTTTGAGGAACAGGTTAATGCAGCAATAGATGCTGATGATGCCGAACTAGTGCAGGTTCTTTTGGGACCAAAGTATTGTCAACTTTGGCAGTATTGGTTAGTACATGGCATTGTTACATCTAAAGTATTAAACATGGAAAGAATTGTCAATTCTAAGCTGTTCTTGAGTATTATTGGCAAGCAAGTGAAGGTTCTTGAGGGGCAGAAAGATTTACTAGAGAAGCAGCAGAAACTACTAGAGAGTAAAGATGAACAAAACACGCAAGGTTTAAACCAAGGAGGTAATCAACAGATAAAAAAGAGTAGACATTTTGTAAGAGATTTGCTGGTTGCTATACGAGATGCAGCAATAGAGTGCAGGAATAGTATAGTAGAGGAATCGAACAAAGAGGTCGACTATCGTTCATTTTATGTACCTGATAATCTATTAAAGAATAGTAACACACAAGGAGATACTATTGATCAATTAGATGACCTGAATTGTGCAATTCAACAAATAAGTACAATATCGTCAGCAGAAAGATTAAGTTTAACCAAGGAAATTGATGGTGTCATTAGTGAGGTTAGTAATCAAATTGAAAGTGAAATTTGGGGGGAAAGTGATATTAGTACTAGGGTTTCATATTACTTAGGTAAGGTAGTGCATGGAGTGGAAAATGCTGTTAGTGGTGAAAATGGTCAGTTGCTTGATCAAGCTTTAGGTACTGTTCCAAATAATGTAAGAGTTAGAGGTACGCTTTTACCCTTGGGAGCTATTGCAAGTGGTATTGTAACTGTACTTAGGTATATTCCTGCTCCATTGCTGAAGTTACAAGAAAGTGTGTATGATAACGTTAATTCCTCAGCTTGTGTAAAAAATAATCTGGAAGAAATAGAAAGATTTATTCATAAGATTGAAAGTATAGCAAAAGAAAAACAAGACTTAAGCGACAGGCTGGTTGCAACACGAAATAAGATAGAGAGTCAAGTAGTAGAAAGAATGAATGATGGTAAATTTATCGACAAGAAGTTTGTAAGGGATATGTATGGAGCATTTCTATATAACTATCTCGATGGTGCGAGTGGAAAGAGATCTAATTTACTGTATCACGATATAGAAATGGAGAATGGTAATATCAAAATAGTAGCTGATAAAATTCTAGGGAAAGTTAATGCGGTAGACTATGAAAAGTTTGAAAATTTCTTAAATAGAGCACTTAAAAAGTCTAATCCTAATTTTGATGTAATTAGTGTGCTAATCGTTAATTCTGCTCCTCTATTTTCATACAAATGTACAGATCCAAATGTGAACAGAAACGTGGAGAGATTAATGAAGAGGTCTTTTCATACAATAATGATTGATGTACATAATTTACTATTCAACTTCGAAAGGCACTTTCCAGATATAGATGTAGATGTAAGTTTGGTATCATTTCTCCCCAACAAGGATGGTAGTTACACTCAAAGTTGTAAGAATAACATTATTTTAGAAGGTAATGAAAGATATAAGGAAATGATAGGTAAAGTAAGCAAGTTTATGGATGAGGTGGAAAAATTGGTGGAAGTAGGAGGATTGAACCGAGTAAGAGGGTTCTTGGGCATTCCATCTTTGTGGTATACTTTCTACGATTTTACTAAGGGTCTTTTTGTAGGACATACTCCAAGTTCAACTGAGGAGGGTAAGATTATAGATGAAAAGATTAGAGAGTTTTTATGTAAGGCTACACACTCTATTGCAGTTGGAAATGAAGGAATGATGAAAGAGTATATTGAAGATGCTAGAGAAAGAATGAAACATGAGAAAAATAGTGATGTTTATGAGCTATATAAAATTGTTACTGATAAGAGATGGAGAGATATATTCCGTGTCTTGAGTCGTACAAAAAGCGAAAAAGAGAAATATATCTGGAAAGATACACCTAATGAGCAAAAGTTAGACAATTTTATAAAAATCACTGATCAAAGGATAAGAGCTTTTAAAAATCTGGAAGAAAGGAGTAAAGCACGTGCAGCAGAAGAGGGGAAAAAACAGGCGGAGCAAATGGTAAAACAGGAAGCTCAAAGGGCAGAACAGCTCAAGCAAGCATTGGAGCAAAAAGATTTAGAGAACAAAGTAATGAAGAGTTGTGTGAAAAAGTTAGCAAGATTTGATGAAGAACTACAAAGTGCAATAGATGAAGAAAGTGAGGACAAAATTGTAAAAGCAGCTATAGGTTGTAGGATAAGGTCTCCAGAAGAGGTAATTGATGCAATAATAGAAGAGATAAAAGTTAATAGGGAGAAAATAATAAAAGAGGGAAGAGTAAGTGATGAGATAATCGAAGCAAGTGTAAGAAGTTTCTCAAATCAGGGTACTTCACTAAGTGATGTCAATATAAGTCAAGGTGTAAATGCAGGAATGGGGAGAAATTGATGAAGTATGCATCTAATTTACCTGAGTGGCAAAAAAATGTTGTTGAGTTCTTATCTAGTCGTAGAAAGTATCGATTATTTGGGTGGGAGTTTGGTCCAACCTTACTTGATGAGTTATATGGGATAAGCTATTATCATACAGGCTATGACTATATAAAAGTTGGAGTTTTTTTCACTCCTATAGTTGCTTTTTCGGCTGGGCTTGTTTCATTTATATCAACACGCAGGGTAAACCTTGCTGTGGCAATAACTTCTAGCATAATAGTGCTAGGGATTATAACAACACTTGCTGTTGATTATCAAATGACAAGGAGAAAGGCCGGGGTGGTGAGCCAAGGGGATTGCGTTGAATTGCTGAAAGCACTAGAGAGAATACCGCAGTATTGGTGGTGGCCGTGGGGTAAACAGATAAAGGATATTACGATCACTGAAGAACAAATAAATAGAGCAGTGAACTACAATGATTACTCGATTGCTTCACGTTTAATCTATTCTTTGTTCACTAATGTTGTGTTGCATCAATTTTATGTTGCAAGGCTAAGTTACCTTTATAATTATTATAAACTTGGAGGGAAAATGGTATTAGGGTCTGGTATATGGAATGAGTGGAAAAAACAAAAAATTTTGCTATCTAAGAAAAAATTAGCACTAACAGAAGTACCTGAAACTGTACAAGAAACATATAGGGAAGAAAATAGATTGGAAGAGACAAGTAGAATTGATAAATTAGTCAAGACAATATACAGAGTTGATAATAAAGAAATGAGTTTAGGTCAGGCACTTGATTTATTGCAAACAAAGTGGATGCTATTGTATCTTGATAAAAGCTTGGGTGGAGTGAGAAATAAAACAAAGAGTGAAGAGGAACATAACAAATATTTTGAAAGTCTTATTAAACAATTGACGAAGTTATCATTAACGTACCATTCAGACAAGGGAAAAGTTAAAGATGAAGAAATGCAAAAAATAATTAACCAGACTAAAAAAGCTCTGAAGAATATACATTCATACATCATGCAGGATGAGACGTTTATTCTTAATAAGGAGTGTTATTTATTGTATAGGATGTATAATCGCATACCGTTAAGTACATTAAGTAATGATGAAAAGAATGTATCTGGAGTAGTAAAAGTATCGTCCATAGATGGAATGTCTGCTTTGTTTGAGTTAAGTCTCTTAGCTTACCAGGAAGAAGGATTTTTGATGGTGGCAAGAAATAGATACTTAAATGACGCAAAAGCATCTGTAGCATCGCTTCGCAAGAAATTATTAAGTATAAAAGGCGCAGAGTATAGCGATATTAAGCTATTAAGCGCTGAAATAGAAGGTACACGAAAAATTTTTGATGGCAATTATAACAAATACGTAGAAGAATATTATAAAGAATGGGTAAATCGCTTACAGTGTCTCAGTACTCGTTGTGAAAAATCCGGGTTGCTTGAGGTAATAAAGGAAGGAGTAGAAAAGTTGCTAAAAGAGAGCGAAGAACAATATGAAATGCTAGTGATAAAATCTTATGGTGTGAATCCAGACGAGAACTTTGTACTACCTATATTAGATTACTTTACTTTAATGGAAGCATACTATGAGTTTGCCACTAAGTTGCTTGAGGATAAAAAGGGTTGTTATAGTTTGCGTGGTTGGCGCTCTAACTCAGATGCTCTTGATAAGATAAGTTCCATATTAAAAGAAAGTAAAGAGAGCAAAGAAGTTTTGGAAGAAAAAAGCAAAGAAGAGGAGAAAGGGTTATCCTATAAAGATAATATAAAGGAGAATAGGTTATCCTACAGAGGATTACTAATCCATACAAGAGCCATGGTAAACGCATATGTTAAGAATGATGATAATGAATTAAGTGAAGAAGTAAAAAGGTCTTATAAGGGTTCTGAGGCAAGTGAAGTGCCAAGTAAGGAAGAGATGGGGAATGTAGTAGTATTTATGTTGAGGAGCTTAGAGGAGTTGTTAGATAAGAGGTTTCAAGTAAAGAAGACAGCCTTTCAAAGGCAAGATGAGGAATTTAAGCAGCTGAAAGCGGAAACAATAAAAAAAGAAGAGGAAGCAAAACAAGCAAAACGAAGGGCAGAACAGGAAGCTCAAAGGGCAGAACAGCTTAAGCAAGCATTGGAGCAAAAAGATTTAGAGAGCAAAGTAATAAAGAGTTGTGTGAAAAAGTTAGCAAGATTTGATGAAGAACTACAAAGTGCAATAGATGAAGAAAGTGAGGACAAAATTGTAAAAGCAGCGATAGGTTGTAGGATAAGGTCTCCAGAAGAGGTAATTGATGCAATAATAGAGGAAATAAAGATTAATAGAGAGCAAATAATAAGAGAAGGGAAAGTAAGTGTTGGAGTAATTGAAGCAGGTATAAGAAGTTTCTCAAATCAGGGTACTTCACTAAGTGATGTAAACGTAAGTCATGGTGTAAATGCAGGAATGGGGAGAAATTGATGAAGTATGCATCTAATTTACCTGAGTGGCAAAAAGATGTTGTTAAGTTTTTATCAAACCATAGAAAGTATCGAATATTTGGGTGGGAGTTTGGTCCTACTTTGTTAGATTATCTGTACAGAGTAAGAGAAAATAAGCAGCCAGATTATGCAAAAAATGGATTGATTATAACTTACAGTATTACTCCCGTTGTTGCAGTAATTTCATTTGCATCGACACGTAGAGCAATGTTTACTGCAGCGGCAACTCTTGGGGTAATATTATTTGGGGTGCTAATTACAGTTGCTATTGATTATCAGAAGACGAAAAGAAAAGATACTGGCGGAGTAGCAAGTCAAGAATGTTGCCTTAGATTACTGGAAGGACTTGATGAAGTACCAAAGTATTGGTGGTGGCCGTGGGGTAAGAAGGTAAAAGATATTGAAGTAACTGAGGAGAAAGTAGAAAGGGCTTTAAGCTATAGTGATAATTCATTTATTGCACGAGTGATGTATTCGCTGTTTACGAATGTAAAACTACACCAACTTTATATTGCAAAGTATGGTTATATTTATAATTATCAAGAATTAATGGAGGGAAAAATGCCTAACATTTCTATTCCAAAACCTGTTAAGGATGGATTTAAAAAAGCTAAAAATAAATCTCAAGAAGCCTACAGTGCGATTAGTGATGGCCTGAGTAAAGCTGCAAGTGGTGTAGGTTCAATTATTTTTTCTACAGTCAAAAATGAAGAAATTGCAGATAAGCTGGAAGCAAGGTCAAGTAACTTAATAAGGAGAATCTTCAGCGTAGGGGATGAAACTACTGTTACGGTTAAAAGAGGACTTGAGTCATTTAAAATGGAGTGGTTGCTGCTATATTTAGACAGGAGTTTAGGAGCTGTAAGAGATGGAACAAAAACTATGGAAGATCATAATAAATACTTTAATGAGCAAGTTAGAGAGATATTGAAGCTATCGAAAGTTTACCATCCAGACAAGCAAGAACAAGAAGTTAATAAAAATAGTGAACAGATTTTAATTAACAATGTGACTCAGGCACTAAGGAATATACACGATTATATTACGAAGGATAAAAGCATGGTTGAAAACCGTGTTGTGTATAGGTTGTTTGAGGATGCACCAATAAAAAATGTAATAGATCGTGATGCTTTAAAAGTAGGGAACAAAGTGGCAAAAAGTGAATTAAGTAGCATAGCTTTTTGGGAAGGTGAAATATTAATGAGGGGAAGAAATGAGTATTTAAGTAGTGTAAGAAGTTGTTTGGAAGTATTGAGCAAACTGCCAAAAGATGGAAATGTAATAAATGATGTGAGAAAGGGATTTGATGAAAGTTATAAAAGATACAGAAATTTATATCAAGAAAAGTGGATAAAGAATCTAGAGGAGCTAAGTAGAAATTGTGTAAGAGAGAAGGAATTAGAGGTAGTGAAAAACGATGTAGATATGTTGTTGAAAGAGAGTAAAGAACAGTATGAAATATTAGCAGGAAATCAAAGATTATTGGAAGGAAAGGCGGATAGAGTGTTTATAGAGCCAATATTAGAGTATTGTAATTTAATGAATATCTATTTTAAGTTTTTCAACGTTACAGGTGGAAAGGGTATAAACGAATGCTCTATGGAGAAGAATGGAATTAGTGAGGAAGGGAAGCAGAATATAGAAAAGCTTTCATATCAAGAGTTGTTAAAGTCTGCATCAGATAGTTGCAATGAGTTAGCAGGCAAGTTAAAGAGAGATAAGAGGGTAGAGTTATCAAATCAGGGAAGAGAGAGCAGAACAAAAGAACTAGGAAAAGTTTTATTTAAGTTGGAGCGTGGAGCAAAGTTGTTGGAAGAGAAATTTAAGGAAAGGAAGACGTTAATGGAAAGAGAAGAAGAAAGAATAGCAGCAGAGAGGAAAGAGAGGGAACAAAAATTAAGAGAGTTGCAGGAAAGGATTGAGCAGGATGTGCAGGCAAGGCAAGAGGCAGAACAAAGGGCAGAACAAGTGGCTCAAAGGGCAGAACAAGAGGCTCAAAGGGCAGAACAAGTGGCTCAAAGAGTAAAACAGCTAGAGCAGGCATTAGAAGAAAAAAGCTTAGAGAGGATAGCAATTAAGGTTTGTGCTAGTAAATTAGCAGGTCTTGATGAAGAACTACAAAGTGCAGTAAATGAGGAAAGTGAAGACAAAATTGTAGAAGCAGCTGTAGGTTGTACAAGTGGATCTCCAGAACAGGTAATTAATGCAATAATAGAGGAAATAAAGATTAATAGAGAGCAAATAATAAAAGAAGGAAAAGTAAGTGTTGGAGTAATTGAGGCAGGTATAAGAAGTTTATTGAATCAGGGTACTTCGCTTAGTGATATAGACGTCAGTCAAGGTATAAGTGTAGGAATGGGTAAAGGTAGTGGAGCAGGTTTTTCCTAAAATATCCGTTCAGTAATGTAAATTTGCCTGAATAGTTTTTGGACGTATGAAACAAACTGCCAGTCATAGTAGAAAAGTGTTTTTTATGGACAGAATGTTTTTAAACAGACATCTCATTTAGCGCCATGAAAAGTTGAATTATTTACTTTTTTCAAAAATATAAAAATAGTACGTATATTTGTGAGAACGCGTTGTGTAAAAATAGGTTTATAAAAATAAAAGTGCAAAGTTATTGCAACAAAGCCAAACAAGTTAGTTCGTATGTAAATATGGTGGAAGTAGCATAATATAGGTGGTTTTAGGGTATAGCAAAGTTGTTATAAATAAAAGTTCACACGAATCCGGCGGTAGACCAATCCACTCCAAAACGAACAGTTCTCACAACAGATTGTTCCGTTGTTGGAAATAGCAAGATTATTGACTTTTTAATAAAATATATTCTGAAATTAAAGAATATATTAAAAAAGATACGGATCGATCTGATCATCGTTATTACTGTCATCTTTGCTAAACAATTGATCACAATCCTGTTGTTGAGGTTCATCAGTCTTTTCTCCAATAAACCAAAACAAACATGAGAAAAGACTACTGAAAAATATTATAAACAATGGAATAGTATGCATAAGCATGCTAAAAAAACTTTCAGAAGTGCTTGTCTGTTCTTCTGTTTGCGTAGGTGCATTATACTCTTTAGATGTGCTAATGTAATCTACAGCTTTAGTCTTTGCATCAATATCTTCCTGATTTTTCTTTTCTGTGTTTTTATCTTGATCATCTGTTTCTGAATAATTAGTTGATTGTGGAGAATCTTTTGAACTTTTGTCTAATTCAGATTGTGATATATCGATTTGATTATCTACTATTCTAATATTAAGTTTGCCTGCTCCTTTTTTGAGGTATTGTAATGATTGATCATTTTTGTCATTATAATCGACAAATTTTAATAGCCCAAGCTCCTCAGAAGTCTGATTAGGCTTATAAGGGGATAATAAACTCATACCAAATGAATTATTACCAGATATCTCGTGCAGTATAATATCTATCCCTTGCTCTGTACTCTGAAGAATTGAAATGATACGATCTTTATCACCTATAATATCGTCTTGACCTATAATAAAGTCCCGATCACCATCTAATTTCAGAGGTGATTCATTTTGATATAAAACTATTGTTTTTTTTCCACTGTTCCACCTTAATTTTAAGCCATCAAAATTCGGTATTTTTACCCTACCAAGATGTGAATGAATAACATAATCATTATTATCCAAAAATAATCTATAATATGGAATAGCAGTTTTATCCTGGTTATCTTTATCTATAATGAATTCATATTTTGCCATAATATCTCCATTCAAAATTACTCTAACAACTTTTGTTACCCTAAATAGCCAACAATATTATGATTAATAGCACTTAAGCTCCTCGGAGGCGCTATATCACTAATAAAACTTCTTGGCATTTCATTTTCTGTTGCTATTTTCTCAGTATTAATACAACCTATTTGTTGTTTATTGTTTTTTAATTCCCTTTTCATACTATCTTCAAAAGTATCCAAAAATTTATCTGTTTGTTTATAGTGTGGACAAGCTTCTGCTGCAGCTGAACGCAAGAGTTTAGATAACTCATTAAGATTTTCATCATTAAATAATACCTTACTTAGAATCTTTTTCTCTAGTTTTAATGGATCAAAATTTAAGCTTTTATTTGCAATTCCACATTTTAAAGCTGTTTCTCTTAATACCTTTTCAAATCTTACCACAATATCTGCTGCATTTACTATTTTTGCCACTTGATTAAGCTCCTGTATTTTATTCTTTACTTTATACTCATCTTCTACTACAAAAGGATAAAAGTAATTTATTACTTTTGATATAAATGAAGTTGACCTGCTTGCTCCGCTTTTCACTGGTAGATTATTTGATTTTCCAATTTCCCTTTTCTTTCTAGGAACAGCACAAACTTGATCTCTCAATTCTGGCTTACAAAAGATATCTTTTATTTGATTATAAAGGGCTTCAGTATTGGCCTTGAATACCTGTGCATTGCTTGCAAATTTTTCGGCATCCTTTTTTATAATTTCAGTTATGTTTTTCAACTTTACTACTTCACTATGTAATTCTATAGTCTTATTTTCAGCCTCTTGAGCTTCTTTAGCAGATTTTTCAGAAGCATTTTTAGCTACCTCTGCTGCTTTTTGAGCAACCTGAATTTCAATTTTTGTTTTATTGATCTCAAGCAAAAACTTATCGACCAATTCAGATCCTATTCCATCTTCTCCCTTTGGACCTTGAGGGCCAATTTCTCCTTTTGGTCCTGGTAATCCCATTTTACCCCTATCCCCTTTAGGACCAGGAATTCCAGTATTCCCTTGATCACCTTTTAATCCTTGTGAACCCGGAATACCTTGTGTACCGTTGAAGCCTCTTGGGCTTTGAATACCTTGTTCACCTTTGTCTCCTTTAGTACCCACTGGACCACTATTACCTGTCTCACCTTTCGCTCCAGGCAATCCAACATCTCCTTTTCCACCTATATCGCCTTTAGGACCTACCAGACCTGTATCTCCTTGATTACCTTTAGGGCCAGTTTCTCCTTGTAATCCATCCACACCACGCTCACCTTTTAATCCTTGCAAACCTTGAATACCTTGTTCACCTTTGTCTCCTTTAGTACCCACTGGACCACTATTACCTGTCTCACCTTTCGCTCCAGGCAATCCAACATCTCCTTTTCCACCTATATCGCCTTTAGGACCTACCAGACCTGTATCTCCTTGATTACCTTTAGGGCCAGTTTCTCCTTGTAATCCATCCACACCACGCTCACCTTTTAATCCTTGCAAACCTTGAATACCTTGTTCACCTTTGTCTCCTTCAGTACCCACTGGACCACTATTACCTGTCTCACCTTTCGCTCCAGGCAATCCAACATCTCCTTTTCCACCTATATCGCCTTTAGGACCTACCAGACCTGTATCTCCTTGATTACCTTTAGGGCCAGTTTCTCCTTGTAATCCATCCACACCACGCTCACCTTTTAATCCTTGCAAACCTTGAATACCTTGTTCACCTTTGTCTCCTTCAGTACCCACTGGACCACTATTACCTGTCTCACCTTTCGCTCCAGGCAATCCAACATCTCCTTTTCCACCTATATCGCCTTTAGGACCTACCAGACCTGTATCTCCTTGATTACCTTTAGGGCCAGTTTCTCCTTGTAATCCATCCACACCACGCTCACCTTTTTCTCCTTTCCAACCTCTTGGTCCTTGTAGTCCTTTAGGTCCTAGGTTCCCTTGTTTGCCTTGTAAACCTGCAGGACCTTGCTCACCTTTGTCACCTTTATGACCCTGAAGACCCACGCCTACATCTCCTTTTTCACCTTTTAACCCTGTTTTTCCAGGTTCACCTTTCATGCCCACTATACTTAATCCTGGTATTCCTTGATCACCCTTTGGACCAGGAAAACCTATTAATCCTGTTTTTCCTGTTTCACCTTTTGGACCTAGATAACCTCTCTCACCTTTTTGTCCTTGTGGCCCTTGAGGACCAGGAATGCCTGGTAATCCATTTAATCCTGGTTCTCCAATTTCACCTCTCTGTCCTTTTGGACCTAGATAACCTCTCTCACCTTTTTGTCCTTGTGGCCCTTGAGGACCAGGAATGCCTGGCTCACCTTTTGGGCCAATACCTGGAACACCACTATCACCTTTTTGTCCTTGTAGCCCTCGAGGACCAGGAATACCTGGTAATCCAGGAGAGCCTTTTACATATTTAGTCAACCCGTACCTTGATGCTTCAAAACCGTTTTCTAAAGTTTTAATCTTTTGTTGTAAGTCCATAAATTCTCTAACACTAATCACATTAGCCTCCAAAAAGTTACCAAAATTTTCTAAATTATAGTAATAAGGATATAAGCCTGAGTTGTGGTCATAGTTATATTCTTTAAACTCAGGTTTAAAATCATAAAAATTTTTACATTTGTCATTTTTATCTGATATGCAGCCAACATAGTTATCGCCTAACTTTTCTGTTGTAAAATAGACGTCTGTCAACATTTCCGTTCCAAAAGTAGGGAAAAATTTGAGATTTTTATTTACAGCATCAAATGTTGTAGCAACACTATTTAGCATGCCGATTCTATTATCATCGCAATCAAATATTTCAGCTCTTATATAACCTACATATTCCTCAGTTGAGATTCTTTTTGGAAATATCCTGTTTCCAGGACGTATTGAAAGTGTACAATTATAATATTCAAGATCTCGCATAATAAGCTTTATGTTTTTACTACTTATTATATCTTTTTGATCTATATAGACATTTTGGGTAAAATAATTCTGGCAATCGATAGAAGTAAATTCACTAGGCATGAAATCTCTAGTAGAAATGTTGGTGCTTATTATAGTACTAGACCCTTTATACAAATCACTGATCCATTTTCTATTGTAATTGTAATATTCTAGAGAATCATCAACTAAAACTAGTTGATCACCATCTAGCTTTATTTTTAACCCTCTAAGTGGGATTACTTTCCATTTTTGCGGGACAAATGACAAGTTATATATAAGAAAACCAGAGTCATCAAAAGCATAAAATGTATAGGGCAAATTGATTCTTACTTCTTCATTTATTACAACAGATGCAAATAGATCTTTGTTCTGAAGAAACATATCACCTAGTTTGAAATTAAAACGCATTTTTAGCTACTTCTAGATACAGTACTTTAGATCTATATTTTATAAATATGAATTATTTATAAATGTATGGTCCCAGAGTGTGATGATATGATAAAATGTGAAAAAGAGATACCATCAAAAGAAGAATTATGGGACAAGTATTACATGGTAGACCATAAGATTCCAAAAAAACTTGTTCTCACACTTGCTGGTTTTGGGCGCTGGAAATGGTTGTATTGTTTAGGTTTTTAGTAATATATATTGTTAAATTAATAACAATTTATTTGAGAATGACCTGAATTTTTTCCACTATACTTTTGCACACTTTCTACATCAAACTTTGAATTCACAACTTGTTCATCATTTAATCTTTCTCCAATTTTTGGAAATATGGTATTCTCTATAAGATATCTCTTCATTTGTTCTTTATCTATGCCCTCCAATTTTTCAGTTACCTCTTTGAACGCGAATTCTGGATTAAGGAAGGAAGAAAGTATAGGAAATAGAAGGCTTTGTGGATTTGATGGAATAGGAAATGAGAGTAGAAAAGATATGAACCAAAAAATTAACAGGGGATCTATGGCGAGTGTGTTCAATTTCTAGTCTATTTTTTAGGTAACCAAAAACAGTCTCCTTTTTTCACGTTGGTAACAAGTTTCAAACCTCGGTCAAACAGCTTCTGAAAAAGCTCTTTTGCAATATAACCTTTGTCACCAAACAAAAGACCGATTAATTTTTCCGTCAGATTTGGCACAGGTATCCTATCATCAACATTGCCTTTTGTTAGCGTAAGTGCATGAATTTCAACATTTTCATTGATTACCATATGTAATTTGAAACCAAAAAACCAGCCGTAAGTGCTCTTGCTTAATTTTGCAATTCCAGCAAAAACTTTGTTTTTGGATATTCTTTTTGCATGACAAACTGCAATGGGAGTTGTGTCTATATATGAAATTCCAGTGTTTTCTGACTGTCCACAAAGCCAATGCAACAACATTGCTAAATGCCACAAAACCCTAGGCTTTAGAGCAACAAACCTGGTATATGAAGGTAACTTTGGAAACTCTGATTTGTAGAGCAACGTTAGGTAATGTAGATAGAAAGTTTTACACGGAGATTGTTGATATAGCAGGATTATTGTCATGATTTCGGAGTGCTCAATTTCCGTTGTTCTTGTGGGGTTTTTACCATTTGGCAGTAGTTTATCTGCAAAATTTTTCTCTATATCTCTGCAAAAATCATCGACCAAACAAAACAGTTTTGTTATATCTTCCATGGGTAACCTCATCTATTTTTTTATCACTGCTGAGTTTACCCTGTTTTCTTGCCTTTTCTATTCTCCTTTAATCCAGAATTCACGTTAATAGAGGAGCCGTTGGCTTTTGTCCTAATACAGGAGTTGCTAATTTTACATCAGAGGAAATTTGTAGGGGTGTGCCGTAGAGATGCAAAAGAGTTCAAAGTAGCTGCATCCTTTGGACATGTGAGAGATCTTCCAGTAAAGAACGGCTCTGTTGATCCAGATAATGATCTTGCCATAAAGTATGAGATTATTGAGAAAGCAGAAAAATATGTAAAAGAACTGGCAAAGGAAGCGAGTAAAACATCACCTTGCAACAGATCCATCCCAGTGTCTGGGCACTGGGATGATATCTTTTTTCTTGACTCTTATACCTCAATGTTCGTACAAACACAAAGGCAGTGCTTGACACTGGGATGACGAGAAAGGGGCTACTTGAATGACATCCTTCCTGGTGTGCTCAAATAACAATGTTCGTACAAATACGTGCTAGAGTGACACCGTTTACTATGTAACATCTCATCATATCACAATGTTCGTACAGTTGTGGCGGTATGACGTAGAAAAACTATTAACTTAAATCTATATTGACATGTCCCATTTTACGCTTATCTCTAACCTCTTTTTTCCCATATATGGTTAAACTAGCTTTTTCGTTGCTCAAATACTTATGAGAATCATATATATCGTTACCTATTATATTTTTCGTCATACAAGGAAAGCGTAATACTACTTCCTGCATAGGTAGCCCGCATATTATCCTAACCAGCTGTTCAAATTGACTAACGTTACATGCATCCAAGCTCCAGTGGCAAGAATTGTGAGGTCTTGGAGCTAGTTCATTAACTAACAACTCGTTATCTTTAGTAACAAAAAATTCAATAGCCAGAATTCCTATTACATCAAGCGCATTTGCTATTTTCTTTGCAGCTCGTTGTACCTCTTGAGTTAATTTGCTATCTATTTTAGCTGGCACTGTTGAAGTATCAAGTATTCCATCAACGTGGTAATTTTCTGCTATAGGAAAAAAAGCTACTTTACCGTTTTTATCTCTTGCAACGACTATTGAAACCTCTTTCAGTAAATTAACACTTGCTTCAAGAATGTACTCTGTATTCCAATCAAAGGAAGCAAATTGCTTCACTTCAGAATCATTCTCAAGCACATATTGCCCTTTTCCATCGTAACCCATTTCTGTTGTTTTCAGCCTTATTGGGTAGCCAAAAGCTCTACTGCTTTCTAATAGCTCATTATAATTTTGTATACTTTTGTATTCAGCAGTTTTTATACTCAAGCTTCTAATGAAATCTTTCTCTCTAAGCCTATTTTGCGCAATGTGTAACGCTTTTTTACCCGGATAAAAATTTACATCGATATCAATTGCACTACATGGAATATTTTCAGACTCAATAGTGACCAAATCCACACTCTGTGCAAAAGATTCAAGCGCTTTCTTATCAGAGAAATCTGCTATTGTGAAATCATCAGCAACAGAGCAAGCCGGATCGTCCTTAGCACTGGCAAAAACATGTGTTTTTTGTCCAAGTTTTGTTGCAGCGATAGCAGTCATTTTACCTAATTGTCCACCACCTATTATTCCTATTACTTTTTTGCTAAGCGCATCTGGTTCTTTCATACTATAAATTGATATTTCCTAATTAAAGTATACTTGAAAAATCTATGAAAAAAGTATATAATTAAAATACTATCTTTTTATCATGAATATTCTATAATGATAGAGTACACACTAACTACCAACTTTGTTGAAGTTACAGTTTTACCAATTTATATTGAAGAGCAATCCATTCCTTATGAAAATTGCTATGTATGGATGTATAACGTTAAGATAAAAAACAAAAGCCAATCAACTATTCAATTATTAAGTCGTCATTGGCAAATAATAGATTATAAGGGAAAAATAAATGAAATTGCCGGAGTTGGTGTTATCGGAGAACAACCTGTGATAAAATCTGGAGAGGTATTTAAATACACAAGTGGAACATACTTAAATGCACCTTCAGGAATAATGCAGGGTAAGTATGAATTTCTGAATGAAGAAAGCATAAAAATTTTTGAGGTTATGATACCACCCTTTTCTTTGGATAGTCCATACGTCAAAACTAGACCCCATTAACTATCAAAATAGTTTATTTGTAACCGTTCACTGTTAGAGCCTGTCTTCAAACTCAAGAATGAGCTAATTTGTGAAGCATAATAGTGATCATATTAAAAAAGATGTTGTTTTTTGAAGTGAGAGGAGAATGCTCATAATCCTTACTCATACGTCTAAAATTGGAGAGCCAAGCAAAGGTTCTCTCAACAATCCAACGTTTGGGAATAACCTGAAATCCTGTATCAACTATTTTCTTGGTAATCGTCAATAAACATCCAGTTTCCAATAAGCAGAGGTTTTGCAATTTACCTGTGTATCCTTGATCAGCAAAAAACTTATGTAATGTTGGAGCTTTGCATTTGGCTTGAACAAAAAGATTTGGTGCACCATCACGATCCTGAATGCTTGCACTTTGTACTTCAGCAGCAATTACAAGACCTACAGTATCTACAACCATACGCGTCAAATTAAGGAAAAATGAGCAAATTTAGTGCACTCAAAGTTGATATTCTTGTTTTTCTATATTTGTCTTTTAAGGAGAATTTTGACCAGGTTGAGATGAGTTTTTTGAGGAAAATTTGTACTTTACTGACTACACAATTTAATGTTAAGAATAGCTCTCTAACTCGCCTTTTAAGCTCAATAAATGCCTTTGTTAAACTAAGTTCTGTGCCCTTTTTTAGTTCTGTACAACCAACTATTCCATGAAATATAAGAATTGCACACAATTTAGCATATAATTCACATAATACCCTATATGGTTTTCCTTTTAGTTTATCAAGTCCTATATGGCTCTTATATAATTTAAATAATAATTCAATTTGCCATCTTACTCGGTAAATTGTTAATACTTGTTCAGCACTAATTTTACTTTTTGGAACATTAGTTATAAATATTGACCAATTCAATAACTTTTGATTCCTTTTGGAAGATGTATATCCATGTGATTTTGCTAATCTATTAGCCTTCCTTCTCCTGGCTATAGACTGTTCTTCAGTTAGCTTTTGACATATAATTCTTACTCTAATCTTTGCTTCTTTTCCCAATAATACCTCAGTTTCTAAAAATAGCTTACCCTCTAAACATTCCAGTAACTCCATTTTTTGATTTGTTTCTATATCATATATATTGGTATCAGATTTATAACGACTAATAAAATAAGCTCCTATTTCCTTAATCTGTTTAAAAGAACTTGGCACAAAATAACCAAGATCAGATATTAGCAAATCGTTACTTGATATATTACTCAAATGTTTCCTATACCCTTGATCTGACCTTATTCCCTCCGTTATATTTAATTGATCAAATGTCTGATTTAAGTAGTCGAAAACTAATTGCAACTTTATCCCGGACTTGGTATTACTTTCATAGCCGCTGTAGCTGGTACCATATCCTTTATACATATTCTCCATACTGTTAGGCAGGCTAATATAGCTACTATCCAATAACTTAACGCTTTTAAATTGCTGCAAGATTCTACAATCAATTTGCAGGGTATTTTTAAATAAAGCCATAGATTCATTATACATCCTTTTCATAAATTCCACTGCCTCTTCAGTAAACCTCAAATCTAGACTCTGTTTTGTTATTATTACAGATGCTTCGTTTAATAATTGGCACATTGTATCTATGCTGCAGTTTGCAACTCCTATATTACCCAAAATTATAGCTTTTATGAATGATGAACCACTCAATTTTCTCTTCCTTTTTATAAATCCTGTTTCAATTGATACTTCATTTGCTCTTTCATTGAAAAATTTGTTTAGGTAATTTGATAAGCAAGTTATTTTATTCATCATTAGTTCTCTCACTAAAATATATCCGAGAGAACTTATATCTTCTTATCCTATCTTCTTCATACCTTTATTTTCTTAACTTGACGCGTATGGTTTATTTAACACTCCCGCTTGGGTCAGCATAAATTGGCTATAACATTTTTATCATTTGTTCACCCTATTGGTTTTGAAATTAAGATTTATTGCAGCTACAATTAGTACTCTTATCATCACATTTTGGTGTTAAGTCGGGATAGAACGTGAGTATAGCATCATTCTTTCTTACAAACACTGATTGATAATTGTCATCTTCCATTTCATATAGGCACATTCCATCTTTTCCTAATTCCTTGAACGCCTTAGTTGCAGAAATTAAAATATCATCGGCATGAAGGTTATATGCGTATCCATTTGGGCATTTAACTTTCACTTCCCCATCCTTACCCAAATATTTCATTCCAAATGTATAAACTGGTAGCTTAATATCTGATTTATTGCATAGGGACTTATCATTCCAAATTGCACCTGCCCATTTATCTTCTTGAGCTTCAACATATCTACCTACAAAATGCATACCACCTAATTTATCGTTTGGCTAACCACAAAAAATATGTCCAAACCCTATAGTTTCTTTTTCACTTCCACTATTTGTAAACCAAATGTTAGCCAGTTCATCTTTAAATAACTCCAAATCTGCATCTGGCGTAATCACTTGATGATCAAGCTTATCATATATTCCTTTCACTACTTCTTGATGCTGCGGACAACTAAGTAAAATTTTGAAATCTTCTTTATCTGGATGTGCTCCCCAATCTCCACAAACTTTCAACACTCCTCCATCGAAGTCAGTTAATTCTGGAAACGGTGGTATATAACCTGGTTGTGAACTGAAAAATGGTTCAAAATTGACCTTAACATTTTCTTCTACATAGCCGGTGTGAAAATAATGACCCTTAATATAAAAAATCAATCCTATTATTGGTATTATTAAACATAAAACTAGTTTAACTGTCTTCGACATAATCACGTTCACAAAAAAGCTAGCCTATAAGAAACAATTTAAAAAAGTTTTAATCTAATCATTTTTGCAGAGCAGCAACTCCTGGCATTTCATCACCACCCAGCCAACTTAAAAACGCTCCTCCACCAGTGGAAACACATGTAAAATCCTTATCGGTAAGGCCTGCAGCGCTTACTGCAGATAGACTATCACCTCCCCCTATTATGCTGGTTAACTTTCCTTTGTGCGTTAAGTCACTTACGACTTTCATTACCCCTATTGTACCACTTGCAAAAGCTGAATGTTCAAAAACACCAATAGGTCCATTCCACAGCAGAGTCTTACTGCTTGCTATTATACTGCTTATTGTACTCAAAGTTTGTGGTCCGATATCCAAAATTATATCACCGTCCAAAATGGACTCAGTTCTTCTTGAAATACTAGTGCTGTAATCAGAGTTTACTGCAACCAGAACGTCTTCTGGCACAACTATTTTGCAATTGTTTTTATTTGCTGTTTCAACAATATTATGTAGAAGGTCGTCAACACCATTTTGAAAGAAAGATTTTCCTATATTTACTTTGCTAAATAACAAAAAATTATTAGCAATTGCACCTCCGAGAACTAGGTGATCAACCTTTTCTGTTAGCTTTATAAGCATTTTTATCTTAGTTGACATTTTGGCTCCCCCAACTATCGCAGTAATAGGTTTAGCTTTAAACGATACAGCTTTTTCAAGATACTTTAGCTCATCTTGTAAGCAAAATCCCGCGTAGGAAGGTAAAAACTCTGTAATGCGTGAAATAGAAGCGTGAGCTCTGTGAGAGCAAGAAAATGCATCATTTACATATATATCCGCTAGAGATGCTAGTTGTTTGGCAAAATTTGAGTCACTCTGCTCTTCCTCTTTATAAAATCTTAGATTCTCTAGTAATATTATATCTCTTGCATCCATAGCACTCACTGCTTTTTGCACTTTTTCACCAACGCAATCATCAATGAATTTCACTTTTTTATTTAGTAACTGCGATAAAGTGTCAATTACATTTTTTAGCGACAGATTATTGTCTCTGGCCTTTGGGCGTCCGAAATGCGATATAATAATAATCTTTGCACTTGCATTCACTAAATACTCAATAGTAGGCAATTCTCTCAAAATACGAGTGACGTCACGAATTTCTCCATCTTTTATAGGAACATTGAAGTCAACTCTGAGTAAGACGGTTTTATTGTGAAGATCACAATTTTCTATACTAGGTATATTCATTGTAAAACTAAAGCTATAAAGCCACTATACAGCAGTTTGACCTAAAGTAAAGTTTTAAGTTTACGAACGTTTAAGGAAATTTGCATCCAGATGGTGTCATGAAAGTAGCTGACACTGGTTCACTCTATAATGGTGTCATCCAAGTAGCCGACACTGGGATCCAGGTTGCTTACAAGCAAATTAGCATAGAAAGTGGTTACAACGTTTTCGATGAGATTGCAGGAACCAGTGTCAGCTACTTTCATCTGCCACCTGCAAATTGCAATGTTCGTACAGTTATGTGTCACGCTACTTGGATGACACCGTTGAAAGAAATGAACCGCCTTTTCAAAATTGTTTTGAATAGAGGAATAACATTCACAAGTAAAATTTCATATTACCATTTTTTAATTTATGTATTATAATAAGCTTAATCTATAAGAAAAACAAAGTTGGAAAAGTTGGAAGAACTAAGCAAAAACTGGGTGATAAGAACGGGAAGATTTTTATCTTCATTGTTTTTTTTACTGTTGATTGCGCTATCAATACGAAGTTTTTTATTTGAGCCATTTCATATCCCTTCTGGTTCGATGAAAAGCACTCTGCTTGAAGGGGATTACATTTTTACTAGTAAATATTCATACGGTTACAGTAAACACTCATTTCCATTTTCCCCTAATATTTTCAGCGGCAGGATTTTTTATACCCCTCCAAAGCGTGGCGACATAGTAGTTTTCAAACCCACGAGAAATGACAGCATCAGGTTTGTTAAGCGAGTAATAGGAACACCAGGTGACAAAGTGCAAATGATAGAGGGAGAATTATACCTAAATGATCAGAAAGTAGAGCGAAGGCAAATTGAAAGTTTTTTTGATTATGAGTCAAATCGTAACATACCAAGATATATAGAAACGCTTTTAAGTGGCAAGGAACATGAGATTTTGATAGATAACGTCTCTAATAAGCTATCATATAATACTCCAGTTTATTATGTGCCTAACGATCAATTTTTTGTTATGGGAGACAATAGAAATAATTCTTTGGATAGCAGGTTTCCTGAAGTTGGTTTTGTACCAATGGAAAATATCATTGGGCGTGTAAGCATAGTTGGTTTATCATTTAAATTAGGAAAGGTCGATTGGTTACCATTTAATTTCAGACTACCTGTTGCTCTGAGATTAAATAGAGTATTGCACAAGGTTGTGTAAGCTTTTTCTACCTATTTGTTAATTCACACAACTCTAAAGAAGAATTTTCTAACTCGGCGATAGCGTTGTTAATTTCATTCAAGTCATTGCCTTGTAAAGCTTTTTTTGCGTTTTGTAATAGGTTTTTCAACTTTTGATCAGTGGAAACATTTTCAACTAGATGTATGAACTTGTTACCGTTAATTTTAGCCTCTGCAAGGGAACGAGCCTTCATATCTTCATCAAAGCCGTTTATTGACTGGTTAACCATATTTTGAACATCAGCTTCACTCAAGCCAAAATTTGAATTTACTTCAACTGTCTGCTCAATTCCAGTAGCTTTTTCTCTTGCAGTAACAGTCAAGATCCCGTCAACGTTAACTGTAAATTCTATTTCAATTCTTGCAGAACCTGCAGGCAGTGGCGGTATACCTTTTAGTTCAAACTGCGCTAGAGATTTGTTATCCTCTATCATTTCACGTTCTCCCTGACAAACGTGAATTTTCATTGCTGTTTGCCCATCAACATAAGTTGTAAACTCTTTTGTTTCTGAAACTGGCAGTGGTGTATTTCTTGGTATGATTTTTTCAACTATGCCTCCCATAGTTTCTATGCCAAGTGATAAAGGTAAAACATCAAGGAGAACAGAATGAGCCTGCAAAGCTGCTCCAATGACCACTGCTTTATCTGGATCTGCGTCACTTAGTACTTTATTTCCAAAGAGTTTGACTAGTGAATTTTGAACCAATGGTGTTCTAGTTGCACCACCAACTAAAATTACTCCTTTTATATCATCAATTTTAAGATCTATGTCGCTTATAGTACGAGTGACTATATTGATAGTCTTATTAACTAAAGGACTTATTGCCTGTTCGAACTTCTCTCTAGTTATTTCACATTCAAATGGCTTGCCGTTAATGTTAAAGCCAAAAGTGCCTGATGCATTTTCACTTAAGTATTCTTTCGCGGTACGGATATTGCAGGTTCCAGCGTTATATGTTGGAATGACATTAAGGTGTGTTGTCGACTCCTTGTTTAAACCTACTTCTTCTCTATACTTATCAAGTACAATTGAACTTAGTAGGTGATCAAAATCATCACCGCCGAGTTTGGTATCACCACCAACCGCAAGGACTTGAAACACTCCTTGATGTAATTTCAATATTGAAATATCAAATGTTCCTCCACCAAGGTCATAAACTGCATATATTCCACTGTTATTGTTCTTTTCAATGGAGTAAGAAAGCGCTGCAGAGGTTGGCTCGTTAACGAGGCGAAGAACTTCTATGCCAGCTAATTTTGCTGCATATTTAGTTGCGTTACGTGCTGAATCGTCAAAGTAAGCTGGCACAGTAATTACTGCTTTTTTCACTTTTATCCCTGTGGATTTTTTTACCCTCTCGCATAAAGCTTTTAATATCTCAGCAGAAATCTCAACAGGAGTAAGATACTTTTCCTCTGAGCATTTTACTCTAATAACTTTTTCACTTTCGTTATCTATTTCAAAATTGAGGCCTTCTTTATTTAATTCTTCAACACTTTCACCCATTAAACGCTTTATTGAGTAGATTGCATTTTGACCGACGTCACAGCCAGTTTTCAATGTATTATTTTCATACGAAATAACAGAAGGCAGTAGCTCTCTTCCCTGCTCATCTTTAAATATCTCCACGTTGCCAGCTTTATTTACCATAGCAATTAAAGAGTTAGTAGTGCCAAGATCTATACCAAAAACTACTTCACTTGAATTTGGTTCAGAAATTTGAATTGGTTGCATTCTTTTTCACCTCCTCAAATGACTTATATAAATATTTCAATCTTAAGACTTGTGTAGCAGCTCCATCAAAATTCTTTACAGCAAAAGTGTTAATTAGGTTTTTAACGCAATCTTTTATTTTTTCATCAACCATCCTACTTGCAAATTGTAGATCATCGCAGTCCAGCAAATATTCTCTTATTTCCATTGATTCATTTAATATTTCAGAATTTGGATGATCCTTTGGGCTTTCCACACCAAAAAGATTCAACAAATGCTCGGCACGTTTTAGAGGTGACTTTAGCACCTGATAAGCTTTGTTAATATTAATTATATTTTTAGATTGTCCTTCGTTTATATCAGTCCTGCTTAGCTCAATATATTTTTTCTCTAACTCATCAAAGCTGATATTGAAAGTTGGTTCAATTTCAAACAATGTAAAATAGCTGCTAGACATGAAAACTCTCTCCACAACCACATTTTCCTTTCTCATTAGGATTTTTGAAAACAAAACCCGATGAAAATTTTTCTTCTACATAATCCATTTCAGAGCCAAGAATAAACATGACAGATTTTGGATCGATCAACACTTTAACTTTTTGGCCATCACTACAGTTTTCCTCAATTATCGACTCTAAAGGACGAGTATCATACGCATATTCAATATCATATTTTAAACCAGAACATCCTTTTTGTTTAATTAGCACTCTTATTCCTATTGCTTCTTCTGATTTCTCAAGGTTAGTATGCTTCTTTTGGTCCAATAAATACCTTATCCTCTCCACTGCATTTGCAGTTATAGTGATAAGTTTTTTATCTTTCTTTATAGCATTTACTCCTTGATATTCACTCATGCTTTAGTTCTCAATGTCCACCTTTACTTTGTTTGTTTTGATAGTCATGAATAGCAGCCTTTATAGCATCTTCAGCAAGCACCGAACAGTGTATCTTCACTGGAGGTAAAGACAACTCTTCCACTATTTGAGTATTCTTTATCTGTGTTACATCTTCAATAGCTTTTCCTTTTATCATCTCTGTTAACAAGGAACTTGAAGCAATGGCAGAACCACAACCAAAAGTTTTAAATTTTGCATCTTCAATAACACCTTTGTCATTGACCTTTATCTGCAATTTCATTACATCACCGCACGATGGTGCACCAACTAAACCAGTACCAACATTTGGATCATTTTTATCCAGAGAACCAACATTCCTTGGATTTTCGTAATGATCTAAAATTTTTTCATTATAACTCATAAAATTACCTATAAACCACTGTTCTATATTATAACATATTTAGGTTAAAAACTAAAGTAAAATACACTAGCAAACGGTATATTTTACTCACAAAATACCCGCAAAGTGAGTGCATTTTACTTTACAAATACACGTAGTGCGTGTCATTCTCTATATTGTAATTAAGTTTATAATTTAAAAAGGAGTATTCCCTTGAGTTTGTTTAGTAACCTTTATAAAGGCTTGTTAAAAACTTCTTCTCGCTTTAGCGACGGGGTGAAAAGTATTTTTTCTGGCAAAAAAAAATTAGATCAGTCGCTTTTAGATGAGCTAGAAGAATTGCTAATTAGCATGGATATTGGTCATAAAACTTCTAAGTTGATTATCGATAGGCTCGCAAGCATCAAATTTGACAAGGAAGTTGAGCATAATATCATCACACAGCAGTTAATGAACGAAATAGAAGCTATATTAAACCCTGTCGTGCAACCGTTAGTTTTAAACAGAAAACCACACATAATAATGGTATGTGGAGTAAATGGTAATGGTAAAACCACAACTATAGGTAAGCTCGCATATAAATATAAGGAGATGGGAAAGTCCGTTATGCTTGTTGCATGCGATACATTTAGAGCTGCTGCTAGTGAACAATTAAACATTTGGGCAGAACGCTCTGGTTGTTCTATCGTTACTGGAGAGTACGGTAGCGATTCTGCGAGTGTGGCATATAGAGCTGTAAGTCAAGCTATGAAAGATAACGTTGATGTTGTTCTAATTGACACAGCAGGAAGGCTGCAAAATAATGTGAACCTTATGGAGGAGTTATCAAAAATATATAGAACGATAAAGAAATTGGATGACACTGCCCCTCATGATGTTATTTTAGTTCTTGACGCAACTACCGGCCAAAATGCTTATAGCCAATTAGAGGCATTTAGTAAGATGGTCAATGTTACCGGGCTAATCGTAACAAAGTTAGATGGCACTGCTAAGGGCGGAGTAGTAATTGGACTTGCAGAAGCTTATAAGGTAAAGTTACATGCTATAGGAATTGGTGAAAGTATAGAGGACTTAAAGGAGTTTACTAGTAAAGAGTTTGCTGAAGCGTTATTTAATTGTAATTAAAGACTTCTCTTAATTCCCTTACGTGACCAAGCTTAATTATCTCAATATCATGAGAAGAGTAATTACCATTTTTAGGCATAATTGCTTTTTTGAATCCTAACTTTTGTGCTTCTTTTAGTCTAAGATCAGCATGCGAGACATTCCTAATTTCTCCAGAAAGTGCAACTTCACCGCAGATTATTGAAGAAGTTGGCAGCGGTAAATTTACTACACTTGAAATAAGGGAAGCAGCAACAGCAAGATCAGCCGATGGTTCCTGTATTTTCAATCCTCCAGCGATGTTTAGGTACACTTCTTTATCATGCAAAAACATTTTACAGCGAGCATTTAGCACCGCGATGATCATAGCCAATCGATTAATATCCCACCCAACTACTGCCCTTCTTGGGGTTGCCATATTAGTCCCTGCTATCAACGCTTGAACTTCCATTAAAATTGGTCTTGAACCTTCAATTCCTGCAAATACGGCGCTGCCAACTACTTCTCTGTCATGGGCCATCAGAAACAATGATGATGGATTATCAACAGGCACAAGTCCTGCTTCAGACATCTCAAAAACACCAATTTCATTTGCAGGACCAAATCTATTTTTAATAGTGCGTAAAATGCGATATTGATTACTATTTTCACCTTCAAAATATAATACCGTATCTACTATATGCTCCAAAGTTTTAGGTCCAGCTATTTGTCCATCCTTAGTTATATGACCAACTATTAAAAGAGAAATACCATATTGTTTCGCAAGAATGGTTAATTCATGAGCGCAAGTACGAACCTGGGTTACAGTGCCTGGTGCCGATGTAATTCTGCTATCATACATTGTTTGTATAGAGTCAATTACTAAGAATTTAATACTTTTATTTTCCTTTATTGTTGCTACTACATCAGTTAAAGACACTGTAGATAAAAGCTTAATTTTAGGTTCATTTATCTTAAGACGCTTTGCTCTGAGGCTCACCTGCTCTAAAGATTCCTCGCCGGATACATAAAGACATTCAAAAGAGGAAAGTTGCACAACATTAGCTGCAATTCTAAGCAAAAGGGTGGATTTTCCAATACCAGGTTCGCCTCCAATTAGAATGCTAGCACCTTGAACGATACCCCCACCAAAAACTCTATCTAATTCTTCTACTCCTGTTAGAAAACGACTTGGAGTGATAATTTCGCTACCCGATAACGTCTTTATTAAAATTGGCGCAGATATACTTCTTTTGCCCGTTTTTACTGCTATTTCTTCAACAACTGTATCCCAATTGTCACATGCAATGCACTTTCCTACCCACCTACCAGTGCTGTAACCACAGGATTGACATACATATACAGTTTTCATCAAAGCCAAAATTATTTTGTTGTAATTGTAATAAAAATTAGCTGAATAGGCGAAGTAAATCTAAACACTGAGTCTCACAAACGTTTTGGTGCGAAGATAATTGTCATAAGTTGTGCCATTTAAATTCATGCACAATAATTGCACGAACGCTTCCCTCTAGGATCCAAGTAGCCCATTCTCCTGTCATTCCAGTAGCATCCTTTTTTTTGTCATCCGAGTAGCCCCTTTTTTGTCATCCCAGTGCCCAGACACTGGGATCCAGGAAAAAGAATGATGTCATGAAAGTAGCCCCTATGATGTCATTCCAGTGCTTGACACTGGGATCTCATTTTACTTTATGATGATGTCATGAAAGTAACTGACACTGGGATCCAGAAGACTTAATTTCAACCAAGTGACTGCATAATAAAGGCTAGATCCCAGTGTCACGCACTGGGATGACACCTTACTATTACCCATAAATCTAAAAACGCGAATTCTGGATTAAGGAAGGAAGAAAGTATAGGAAATAGAAGGCTTTGTGGATTTGATGGAATAGGAAATGAGAGTAGAAAAGATATGAACCAAAAAATTAACAGGGGATCTATGGCGAGTGTGTTCAATTTCTAGTCTATTTTTTAGGTAACCAAAAACAGTCTCAATGATAGACCTTTTTCTCAGTAAAATCTTCTCATTTAGCGAAATCAATGTATTTTTCATACCTTTTTTCACCTTGGTAACAAGTTTCAAACCTCGGTCAAACAGCTTCTGAAAAAGCTCTTTTGCAATATAACCTTTGTCACCAAACAAAAGACCGATTAATTTTTCCGTCAGATTTGGCACAGGTATCCTATCATCAACATTGCCTTTTGTTAGCGTAAGTGCATGAATTTCAACATTTTCATTGATTACCATATGTAATTTGAAACCAAAAAACCAGCCGTAAGTGCTCTTGCTTAATTTTGCAATTCCAGCAAAAACTTTGTTTTTGGATATTCTTTTTGCATGACAAACTGCAATGGGAGTTGTGTCTATATATGAAATTCCAGTGTTTTCTGACTGTCCACAAAGCCAATGCAACAACATTGCTAAATGCCACAAAACCCTAGGCTTTAGAGCAACAAACCTGGTATATGAAGGTAACTTTGGAAACTCTGATTTGTAGAGCAACGTTAGGTAATGTAGATAGAAAGTTTTACACGGAGATTGTTGATATAGCAGGATTATTGTCATGATTTCGGAGTGCTCAATTTCCGTTGTTCTTGTGGGGTTTTTACCATTTGGCAGTAGTTTATCTGCAAAATTTTTCTCTATATCTCTGCAAAAATCATCGACCAAACAAAACAGTTTTGTTATATCTTCCATGGGTAACCTCATCTATTTTTTTATCACTGCTGAGTTTACCCTGTTTTCTTGCCTCTTCTATTCTCCTTTAATCCAGAATTCACGTTAAGAAAAGTGCTGCCAAGCTTTTGGCCCAATATTAATTCGGCTATTGATTTTGTCTTTCAGCTCTCGGGGAAATCTTACTTCGGTTAGCTATATAAGAGAAATTATGAGGTGGGTGGCCAAGTTAGGAGGGTTTTTAGCTCGCAAAAATGACTTAGAACCAGGCCCTATAGCTTTGTGGAAGGGATGGAAACGTCTCTTTGATTTAGCAGAAGGATGGAGACTTGCTCATGCATTCTATACTTGTGGGTAATAGTAAGGTGTTAGTGGGATCTAGAGATACCGCGGCGGTATGATGTAGAGTGCTTAGAAGCGGTTATTTTGCTATAAATGGCTGTAATGGCATCATCTATTTTATTGCTATCACAGCCTGTTTGTGCAAGTTCAGCATTCCCACCACAGTTCTTTTCAACTGCTATTGATATTAGTTCTTTTGCGCTAATCTTATTGATTAAGTCTTTACTTACTTTAATAATCAAGACTGTTTTATCTTTTTCTGTTGCCGTGAAAGCTATTACCGTTTTTGGTTTTTGTTGCTGCAAAACAAACTCTCTTATTACATTTGCTGGAATATCAGTGAAAGTGTGGCTTATAAAATTTATTCCATTTATTTCAGTGCTTTTTATATTCTCTGCACTCACAAGCTTTTTATATAGGTTTCTTATTTTGGTTTCGGATTTTTTGTGTTCTTGACTTAAAACACTTAATCTGCTTGTTATTTCACTTACTGGTACTTTTACGAATTCTGCAACTTTTTTTAAGTTAATTTCATTATCACGTACATAATTGATTGCTTCCTGACCAGTTAAAGCTTCAATTCTCCTCACTCCAAAAGCAACAGAACTTTCTGTTACTACCTTAAATAAACCGATTTCTCCAGTATGTTCAACGTGCGTGCCACCACATAGCTCTTTCGAATCTCCAATATTTACAACTCTAACCTGATCACCATATTTTTCACCAAACAACGCCATGGCTCCTTCGTCTATTGCCTGATTCATGCTTTGAATTTTTGTAGATGCAGAAAGATTTTCTCTGATTAGAGAGTTTACCATATCCTCTACCCAGAATAACTGATCTTGAGTCACTTGAGTGTTATGGCTGAAGTCGAATCTCAGTCTATCTGGTGCAACTAGGGAACCTTTTTGAGTGACATGATCACCCAAGATTTTCCTCAATGCAAAGTGCAGAAGATGCGTAGCCGAATGATTTCTTCTTAAGGTTTGCCTTCTTTCCTTGTCGATGTTTGCTGTAACTACATCACCTTTACAAATTGAGCCGAATTTAACTATGCATCTGTGCAAACATAGGTCATTAATCTTATTGGTATTTTCCACTATAACCATACTTCCAGCAATGCGATCTGTCGTCATTCCAGCGCTTGACCACGTGTTTTCTTCTTTCTGGATCCCAGTGTCTGCTACTTGGATGACAGAAGGGACAATGAAACTTCCAGTATCCCCCACCTGTCCACCTGACTCGCCATAAAAAGGTGTTTTATCAAGTATAATGGTTATCTTTTCTCCCTCCTTTGCAGAATCAATTACTTCATTTTTAGAGGAAACTATAGCTAGTATTTTCGCATCACTTACTTCATTGAACTCATAACCAACAAATTTTGTTTTGCCAAGTTTATTGATCAAATCAAACCATACTTGCTCAACAGATTTTTCACCAGATCCAGCCCATTTAGCACGTGCTCTCTCTTTTTGTTCTCCCATTGCATCATCAAAACCCTTCTGGTCAAAATTTATTTTTTTCTCTTTTAAAACATCAAGTGTAATATCCAAAGGAAACCCATAGGTGTCATATATCTTAAATGCTGATTCTCCAGGTAAAGTATCGCCCGATTTTAAATCTGTAGTGAATTTCTCCAGAAGATTGATACCTTTCATCAAAGTGTCTTTAAAGTTTTCTTCCTCTGATTTTAACGTCGTTTCTATTAAGCTTTTGGCTCTGACTAATTCAGGATAAACATCTCCCATATAAGCCGAACTCGTGCTATCTATCAGCGCCGGAAAAATGCGATGGAGTAGAGAATCATTATATCCAAGCAGGTGGATATAACGCGCGGCTCTCCTAATTAATCTGCGTAATACGTAATTCCTGCCCTCATTTCCAGGAAGCACTCCTTCTGCGATGAGAAATGCAGCCGCGCGAAGATGATCTGCTACGATCTTATGCGCTATTTTATTTTCCGTTCTTCCACAGTACTCTTGAGATTTATTGATCAGAGCAGAAAATAGATCAATATCATAGTTATCATGGACATTTTGCATTACAGTAGCTATTCTCTCAAGACCCATTCCAGTATCGATGCATTTTTTCGGCAATTTGTGTAAATTACCTTCTTCATCTTTGTTAAACTCCATGAATACCAGATTCCAGATTTCAACAATTCTATCGTCGTCTTGCAAATTAGGACTCCCATGGTCATAAAAAATTTCAGAACATGGACCGCATGGACCAGTGCTTCCCATACTCCAAAAGTTATCATCCGTTGTAATTCTCATGATTTTATCACTTGAAAAGCCACTTATCTTACGCCAAATCTCGTACGCCTCATCATCAGTATGGTAGACGGTTATGGATAGTCTGTTTTTATCAAGAGATAACTCGTTAGTGATAAATTTCCACGCAAATTCTATCGCAGTTTCCTTAAAGTAATCACCGAAGCTAAAATTTCCGAGCATTTCAAAAAATGTGTGATGCCGAGTTGTATAGCCAACATTTTCAAGATCGTTGTGTTTACCGCCTGCTCTTAGGCACTTTTGACTTGAGACAGCACGTTTCATTTCAGTTTTTTGAGCACCAGTAAAAATATTTTTAAACTGCACCATACCAGCATTTGTGAACATGAGCGTTGGGTCATGTTCTGGAATCAAAGGAGAAGAAGAAACCTGCTCGTGGTCATTACTTAAAAAAAATTTTATAAATCTTTCTCTGATTTCACTTAACTTCATTATTTTTATTGAGATTATTCATGCATAATAAGCTGCAATGGAAATAAAATCAATTACAATACCACCACTCTCTAGATCTCAGAACTTCTAGTGATATGCACCTTGTGGTAAGGAAAAATCAATATATTCACGATAAATTCACCTCATATCTGTGTTTTATATGTGGAAATTGGAATGGAAATTTATGTAGGCAAAGAAAAAAGAATAGCAAATGTGGTAACTGAGCACTGGAGTGACATAAAAGGACCAGACAGAGATTGGCCAGAAAGGCACGAAATAGACACTGCAGAAATAATGGAGTCATGGCAGCATTGTTTTATCATTGAAGTCAAGGATCAAGGTTATATTTGTGAAAATGCAGGAGAAAAGGCTGTTGAATTCTATGGTTTTGAGAAAAAGACGCGCATTGATAATAAGTATGCAATTGATGCACCATTTTTGCGACTATATAAAATAGATGCAGTTATTGATAAACTTGATGCTGTAATAGAGAGTAAATGCCCAATCAATGAAGAGGAAGAAAGTGAAAGTGTTAAAATGAGGCAGGTATTGTTGCCACTTGGGAATAAAGAAGGTATAACACACATATTGGGCGTAATTACTTTTAAACTCCTTTAATATACAATTTTAATTTGATTCTTTAATAAAATTATTTATACTAATGCTTAATTACTATTAAAGAACTCAATAGTAGTGTTTGTAAATTTATTTGGAATATGAAGAGAATAAAATTAAAAACCAAATCTTCTGTTAAAAAGCGCTTTCACCTTACAGCTAAGGGTAAAGTCATTTCTACTCAGTCAGGCAAAAGGCATGGCATGGTAAAGAGAAGTAAATCTAATATTCGTAATCAGCGCGGTACAACGATTCTTGGTAAATCTGACTCGCGTATAGTTAAGCTTTATATGCCTTATGGTATTTAACAAAATGGAGGTAAAATAAAATGGCTCGAGTAAAACGTGGAGTCACTACTCACGCTCGTCATAAAAAAATATTGAAACTGGCAAAGGGTTATAGAGGACGTGCAAAAAGCTGTTATAGAATTGCATTACAAAGAGTTGAAAAAGCACTGCAATATGCTTACAGAGACAGAAGAACCCGTAAACGTGATTTCCGTAGCTTATGGATAATACGTATTAATGCAGCAGCAAGAGAGCATGGGCTTACTTATGGTAGGTTTATGCATGGTCTTACACTTGCCGGCATTGATTTAAATAGAAAAATTCTTGCTGAGATGGCCGTTAATTATAAGGATGATTTTGCCAAATTAGTAGAAGCTGTAAGTGGTAAATTAGCGAAGAATTCTTAAAGCAAAAACACTTGAAAGCATGAGAATTATTTTCATGGGATCACCAGGATTTGCTGTTAATTCTCTGAGCTTGTTACTGAAATCAAAGAGCGAAGTGGTAGCAGTATACACCAAGGCTCCAAAACCTTCAGGACGTGGACAGAAGCGAACGAAATCTCCAGTACATGTTATCGCTGAAGAAAGTAACATAGAGGTATGTACTCCTATCTCTCTAAAGTTTTTAGCAGAGCAAGAAAAATTTAGAAATTTCAAACCAGACGTTGCAGTTGTTGTTGCGTATGGGTTGATACTTCCAAGAAAAATTTTGAATATTCCTAAATATGGTTGTATTAATATTCATCCTTCATTACTACCAAGGTGGCGTGGTGCAGCTCCGATACAGCACACAATTTTAGCAGGAGATCAAGAAACCGGGGTTAGCATTATGCAATTGGATGAAGGATTAGATTCCGGCCCTATTTTAAAACAGGAAAAATTTCTTATCGAAAAGAACGATAACTACAAGACATTGCATGATAAATTGTCTGAATTAGGCAGTGATTTACTGCTGAAAGTGCTAAACGAAATTGAAAAACAGGTTCCCTTAAAACAGAACGATAATGATTCATGTTACGCTGACAAAGTGGAAGACTATAAAATTTATGCAAGTGATGCTTGTGAGGTTGCTTATAGAAAGGTTAAAGCGTTTTACCCAAAAGCGTTCATCAAGATAGAGAATAAACGTATTAGGATACTTGATGCTGACTTTGAAGCTCTCGCTTCAGAACAAGGTAAGATTGTTAACGATAATATGCACATAAGTTTAAAAGGTGGCACTTTAATTCCTAAAGTTGTACAAATGGAAGGGAGAAATCCTTGCAGTATTGAAGATTTTATTCGTGGCTTGAAATCAAGCATGGTAAAAAAATTTATAGAATAGACTGCTTTAAATTAGTGTAGAAATGTAATAGCTAAATTTCCTTTTCTTAGATATAATCTTAAAAAACTTTCTGTACAAAAATGAAAATAAAAAGAGCTTTAATATCAGTATACGACAAAACGAATATAATTGATCTTGCATCGTTTTTAATGCAGCAACAAATAGAAATTCTCTCAACAGGAAATACTTATAAAGCACTATCTGATGCCGGAATAAAAACACAAGAGGTCTCAGATTACACACAATTTCCAGAGATACTGGGTGGTAGAGTAAAAACTTTACACCCTAAAATTCATGGAGGAATACTTTGCAATAGAGAAAAGCACAAAACGGAAATGCAAAATCTAAGTGTTGAGCCAATAGACCTGCTTATAACTAACCTATACCCATTTTGGGAGACAGTAAGTAGCGGCTCAAATGAAGATCAAATTATAGAACAAATTGATATCGGCGGAGTGGCGTTAATTAGAGCCGCAGCAAAAAACTTTTGTTTTACTTCAGTTATTTCTAGCATTCAAGACTATGAAGCACTAAAAGCTGAGATGATAAAAAATAACAATGAAACAACATTGGAATATAGAAAACATTTAGCAACCAAAGCATTTGCTCTCACTGCACACTATGATTCTAATATTCACAGTTGGTTTTTATCCCAGAGTAAAAATAATGAGTTGCCAGAGTTTTTTGCACTATATGGACATAAAGTACAAGAACTCAGGTATGGTGAAAATCCCCATCAAAAAGCTGCATTTTATAGTAATCAATTTACCAAATATCCGCTAGAAAAAATACATGGGAAAGAGTTGAGTTATAATAATATAGTAGATATAGAGTCCGCACTTAACATAATTTCTGAGTTTAAAGAGCCTGCAGCAGTGATAATAAAGCACAATAACCCATGTGGCACTGCTGTTGGTGATAATGCTTTGGAGGCATATGAAAAGGCCCTATCGTGTGATGAAGTAAGCAGTTTTGGTGGTATAGTAGCTTTAAATCGGGAGATAGATTTAAAGCTAGCAGAAAAATTAAACGAGATATTTTTGGAAGTAGTGATAGCACCTTCAGTCAGCAATGAAGCACTAAAAATTTTGCAAAGAAAGAAAAATTTAAGAGTGATTATTCATAAATCTTTTCAACAAAATGTGAAATACCAAACTAAAAATGTTGTTGGTGGGTTTTTGGTGCAAGAAAATAATGACCACACAATAAAAGCAGAACAAGTAACAGAATGCACTACAACAGAAAAAGAAAAGGAAGATCTTATTTTTGCCTGGAAAATATGTAAACATGTGAAATCCAACGCAATAGTTATAGCAAAAGATGGTTGTGCTATTGGCATCGGTGCAGGGCAAACAAGCAGAATAGATAGTGTGAACATTGCAGTAAAAAAAGCAGGTGAAAAATGTAAAGGTGCAGTGCTTGCTTCAGATGCATTTTTTCCATTCCCAGATAGCATAGTAGAAAGTGCAAAACATGGAATTACAGCTATAATTCAGCCTGGTGGCTCGCTGAAAGATCAAGATGTGATAAAAGCTGCAAATGAAAATAAAATTGCTATGTTTTTCACTGGCGTTCGCAGTTTTTTCCATTAGGCTTTGTGTCTTAGAGCCTGTCTTCAAACTAAGTAGAAAGGAGTTAAGAAGTGTGTTATAAGATATATTTTAAATGTACCCAAGCGATATAAGTGACAAAGAATGGAAGATAATAGAGCTATATTTTGAACCTAAAAAGACCGGTAGACCAAGAAAACATAGTATTAGAACAATTATTAACGCAATCCGCTATATGATGAGAACAGGATGTCAATGGAGACAACTGCCTAAAGATTTTCCACCATGGAAAACAGTGTATAGTTGTAATTAGCGATTGAAAAAAAGTGGAATATGGCAAGAGATTCATGATTTTCTAGTTAAAAAAGTAAGAGAGATAATTGGTAAGAATGAAACTCCATCAGTGGGAATAATAGATAGCCAATCAGTAAAAACTACTCAAAAAGGGGATCCAGAGGATATGATGCTGGCAAGAAAGTAAAGGGTAGAAAGCGCCACATCGTTGTAGATACTGTAGGTCTTGTAATTGCTGCTGAAGTACAAAGTGCAAGCATTCAGGATCGTGATGGTGCACTAAATCTTTTTGTTCAAGCCAAATGCAAAGCTCCAACATTACATAAGTTTTTTGCTGATCAAGGATACACAGGTAAATTGCAAAACCTCTGCTTATTGGAAACTGGATGTTTATTGACGATTACCAAGAAAATAGTTGATACAGGATTTCAGGTTATTCCCAAACGTTGGATTGTTGAGAGAACCTTTGCTTGGCTCTCCAATTTTAGACGTATGAGTAAGGATTATGAGCATTCTCCTCTCACTTCAAAAAACAACATCTTCTTTAATATGATCACTATTATGCTTCACAAATTAGCTCATTCTTGAGTTTGAAGACAGGCTCTAAAGATTTCGTTTACAGAATCTAGTAACTCAGCTATGCAGAATGAAAAAAGTTTGTATGGTATACAAATATAGTGTGTTTTTTTATAATTATTTTCTATAATGCGTAAACCTTTGGTCCAAGCTGTAAATGCTACCATAGGCATTAAAAGTTAATTAACAAACTGCAATGTATAATAAAATAAAGAAACTTGTAAGATTTTGATCTTACAGATTATAAACTTGTCATAAAGTTTAATAGTGTCTGTTACTGCTTTTAGGTGTGAGGCTAGAGGGTTATTAGCAGTAACAGACACTATTAAACTTATTATAGAATTTACTTAAAGTAAATACTTAATTTAAAATATTATTACTTACAATAGATTTATGTAAATGCTTTTTTCCTCAAATTAGTATTGTACTATTATACTTGTTGAATACTAAAAAATTATTAACCATCACTAATCTCTATTTGCATAGTAAGTTTATATATACTATTATACAGTATATCATTTAGTTTTATAGCAAACAAACAAAAGATATGGTGAAGTTATTTGCACTATTGATAATATTTTACTCAAATATATCTGTTGCCTCTGCTCCTACTTCCTGGCAATTTGGATTTCCTGCTCCTGCAACTGAAGTAATGGAGGCTGTAGTTAGGTCACATTCGTTTGTAATGGTTGTGATGGTTGCAATAATGCTTTTTGTGTGGGCGCTGCTTGCTTATGTAGTATTTCGCTTTCGTAAAAGCAAAGTGGCAAACGTAAGCCAAACTAACCACAATGTCCTTTTAGAAATTATTTGGTTTGTTATACCAACGATTATTGTTGGTATATTAGCCTTTGAAAACGCTAAATTACTGAAGCTACAGGAAGAAATACCGAAAGCTGATATAACACTGAAAGTTATTGGCCATCAATGGTATTGGAGTTACCAATATCCAGAATATCAAGGTGTGTCATTTGATAGTTATATTAAGGGAAAAGAAGACTTTATCGAAGGAGATTTAAAGCTATTCTCTGTTGATAACAACGTCGTTTTACCCATTAATACTAACGTTCGTTTACAAGTTACAGCAGGAGATGTGATACACAGCTGGGGAGTACCGGCTTTCGGTGTAAAAATTGATGCGATACCAGGTAGGCTGAATGAGGCGTGGTTTAATATCAAAAAGCCTGGTGTTTATTACGGGCAGTGCTACGAATTGTGTGGTCAAGGCCATGGATTTATGCCAATTGTTGTTGAAGCAGTAAGAAAAGAAGATTTTAATAAGTGGATTGAAAATAGAAAATTAGTGAGTTAAATTTGGAGTATAGATATGAGTGACGTACCAAAGGGCATAAAGCGTTGGTTGTTTTCCACTAATCATAAAGACATAGGGACACTGTACATTATTTTTTCCATATTAGCTGGAATTATTGGTGGATTATTATCGGTGATTATTCGCACTCAGCTAATGCACATTAATATACTTAACAATAATTATCAATTATATAACGTAATGGTTACAGGGCATGCGTTGATAATGGTATTTTTTATGATAATGCCAGCCTTAATGGGAGGATTTGGTAATTGGTTTGTACCCCTTATGATCGGTGCACCCGACATGGCATTTCCTCGTATGAATAATTTAAGTTTTTGGTTATTAGTGTCATCTTTTATTTTGCTCATTCTCTCAGTGTTTATTGGTGAAGGTCCAGGTACGGGTTGGACTTTATATCCACCTTTATCACAGGTAATGTCCCATCCAAGTGCAGGAGTTGACATTGCTATACTTGCACTTCATGTTGCTGGTATGTCGTCAATTGTTGGGGCGATCAACTTTATAGTTACTATATTTAACATGCGCACAAAAGGAATGTCATTAACTAAGATGCCACTGTTTGTTTGGTCTGTCTTGCTAACAGCATTTATGTTGATTGTTGCCTTACCAGTGCTTGCCGGTGCTATAACTATGCTTCTTACTGATCGCAATGTTGGTACTTCCTTTTTTGATCCTGCCGGTGGCGGAGATCCTGTGTTATTTCAACATCTATTTTGGTTTTTTGGTCATCCAGAAGTTTACGTAATTATTTTTCCTGTATTTGGCATCATAAGTCAGGTTGTATCAACTTTTTCTCACAGACCTGTATTTGGTTACATAGGGATGGTTTATGCTATGATAGGTATAGCAGTATTTGGCTTTATGGTTTGGGCTCATCATATGTTCACTGTTGGGCTTAGTGCTGACGCTGCTGCATTTTTTAGCACTACCACAATTTTTATCGGTGTTATAACTGGTGTAAAAGTCTTTAGCTGGATTGCAACTATGTGGGGTGGAGCAATTGAGTTTAAGACCCCTATGCTATTTGCACTAGGTTTTATTTTCATGTTTGTTGGCGGTGGCATAACGGGAATAATTCTTTCTAATGGTGGAATAGATAAGCTTCTGCATGATACCTACTATGTTGTTGCTCACTTCCATTATGTCATGTCACTTGCTGCATTATTTGGAGCTTTTGCTGGCTTTTATTATTGGATTGGTAAAATGTCGGGTAAACAATATAATGAGCGCTTAGGTCAAATCCACTTTTGGCTTACTTTTATTAGTACCAATACCACTTTTTTACCTCAACATTTCTTAGGATTAGCTGGTATGCCAAGGCGTATACCTGATTATCCTGATGCGTTTATCCCTTGGAATTATATATCCTCAATTGGTTCATATATGTCCTTTGTTTCAGTTATGTTTTTTGTGTTTATAGTTATACATCTCTTTAAATGGGGCAAAAAAGCTGGAGATAATCCTTGGGAAGGTGACACCTTGGAATGGACGGTATCTTCACCACCACCTTTTCATACTTTCGAAAAGCCACCAGTGGTAAAATAGAATGTACACAAGTGTTTTGCTAAATGTTGAATCGACAATACTGGATTTTTGGCGTTTGCTGAAGCCAAGGATAATGTATCTTGTGGTATTTACTGCAGTTGCTGGTATGGTTACTGCACCAGGTAGTATGCACCCTTTTCTAGCACTAATATCTCTTATATGTGTTGCTCTTGGCTCAGGATCTGCAGGTGCTATAAATATGTGGTATGACAGAGACATAGATCTGCTCATGGAAAGGACAAAAAACCGCCCTATACCCTCAGGAAGAATTCTTGCAGAAAGTGCGCTTGAATTTGGTATAACTCTTGGAATATTGTCAGTATTTATCATGGCAATAACAGTAAACTATATTTCTGCTGCTTTGCTTGCAGTTAGCATATTATTTTACGTTTTCGTATATACAATTTGGCTAAAAAGGCGTACTCCACAGAATATCGTTATCGGTGGTGCAGCAGGTGCTTTTCCTCCAATGATTGGCTGGGCAGCTGTGACTAATTCTGTCAGTTGGGAAAGTTTCATTTTATTTTTAGTAATTTTTATGTGGACTCCACCACACTTTTGGGCCCTATCTTTAAATAAGTCTGAAGACTATGCAAGAGCATCGATTCCTATGTTCAATATTGTTTATGGTCCGGAAAAAACAAGAAAATATATATTAATTTATAGTGTGTTGCTGGTATTAACCAGCTTGCTTCCAGCTCTATTTTTGAAAAAGGCTTTACTTTATCTAAGCATGGCAATTTTTGCAGGTTGCATCTTTATTTGGTACGCTATATCAATTCTCAGATTCAAGAACCACAACTCACAGAAACAAATGTTTTCTTATTCAATTTCTTATCTATTTTCCCTATTCGCCAGTATTATTTTTTGTTCTATTGATTTATTTTAGTTATGAAAGAACGGCAGAAGCATAAAAACTATTTTTTACTTTTCCTTTTGGTAATGCTCGTTGTCACACTTTTTTTTGTTTCTATAATAAAATTTAAAGGTGCAGCTTAAACTACCTTTAGAAATTGTGCTTTCATAAAAGCAACTATATACTTTAATTAATTCATTACAGTTAAAGATGAGCAAAAAGGAAGTGACAATATACACGGATGGGGCGTGTTCTGGTAATCCTGGAGCGGGAGGATGGGCAGCTATCATATTATTTCAAGATTATAGAAAAGACATTTATGGTAGAGAAGAAAATACCACAAACAATAAAATGGAGTTAACAGCGGTGATCAATGGGCTAAAAGTATTGAAATTTTCTTGTAATATTAATTTATATACGGATAGTCTTTATATTAAGCATGGCATAACAGAGTGGATAAATAAGTGGAAAATGAATGGCTGGAAAACAAGTAATAAAAAATCAGTAAAAAGTATGGAATTGTGGAAAGAGCTAGACAACGTTGCTTCACAACACGAAATTGATTGGAAGTGGGTTAAAGCACACAGTGGCAATAAATATAATGAGGAGGCTGATATTTTAGCAAGAAAAGCAATAATCGATGCTTAAAAAAATTACTATATTATTTTCCGTAGCTTTATTGTTCATATTGTGCTTCTTTATTTTTTTAAAGCCTTTAGAAATCAATATTAATTATATTAATTTTTATGTTAAACATAAAATATCAAAAGTATTTGTTGGCTCAAGCGTTAATATGGAGAATACCTCAGTTGTTTGGCAGAAAGATGGCAAAGATCCGTATTTAGTCATTACAGATTTGGCAATAGCAAACCCTAATTTTACTATAAAAGTTCCTGAGCTTTTTGTACATTTTAAGTTAAGTTCCTTATTTAAAGCTAGCACAAATCTCTCTCAGGTTTCAGCTGATAATGTGCATGTATGTATCAAGAGAGAAGAAACTAATGTTAATCCGCAAAACTCATTAGACCTTTTGGATAATCATTGTTTAAATAGTAACCGCCTTCCTTCGGTGTCATTCCAGCGCGTGACGCTGGAATCTAGAAAAAAAGAAACAAGTAGTCAAGCTACTTGGATGACAAGGACGAGTGCTGGAATGACAGGAAAGAATTTCAAGATGACAGAAAGCAGTGCAAAAAATCTATTAAAAACAATAAGGGAATTTTTTTTTGACTTAAATGCGGATTCAAAAATTGAATTTACTAACATCGCTATTGATAAAAGCACAGAAGATGAATTTTTTATTGATAAATTATATATAGGGAAGGGGGAAGATTTTAATGTTTTAGATATTCATGTGAATACAAAAGATGGAAAGGGATTTTTGGATGATTTATCAATTACAATAAAAAATCGCAACAATTTGCTAAATGTATACGGGACATTTTATAATCTAAAATTGGGACTATTGAGCGAGTTTTCTACATTAGTTAAAAGCTACAATTTGGACAAAAATATAGGATTCAAAGGAAGCTTCTCAGTGAAAATTAATAAAAAGGATGAAATTGTAGATGGAAATATATACGTATTGAATACAGAAAATTATTTGAACAAAAATTTGGCCTTAACTAATGTAAATATAAATTTAACATATAGTGATGGAATTATTAGTGTAAAAAACTTCCATTTTAAGTTAAATGACACGTATCTCTCTTTAATAGGCAAGATGAACTTTAGTACAAGTCATGCTTTGCTTAGAATTAATATTAGCAAGTTTGCTGCAAAGGATTTATGTACTTATGTACCAGATGGTGTAGTGAATAGTAAATTTAGAAGCTGGTATTGTGATAATATTAATGGGGATGTTTTAAATACCATTGTAAGTTTCAATGGCAAAATTAACAATTTGGTTGATGACGATCTGTCAGACATTGTAATTGTTGCTGATATAGAAAATGGTAGCGTAAAATTTGATGAAGATTTTGAGCAAGTAAAGGAACTAAAGGGTGATTTGATCATCAAGAATAACGATCTTGAGATTACTGTAAATAGCGCTAAGTTTCAGAATTTCACTATTAATGGTGGTGATATTGAAATGAAATCTCTCAATAAGGAAAATTCAGTTCTAACCATTAATGGCCAAGCTGTAAGTGATGCGTATGGTTTATATGAGCCTATAAGATTTAAGCTGGATGATGTGGTGAAGGTTGAAAGGGATAAAGTAAGTGGAATGGCAAAATCTGTATTTAATTTTCGCATTTTTAATCTAAATGCTGATGACAAAAAAGTAGACTTCTCAGCAAATTTTCATTCTGAAATTGACAATTTGGCCGTCTATAATGCAAGTCTTGGTAAATATGACATTAAGCTTAGTTTTGGCAGTGACTTTATAGATTTAAATGGTAGTGGTATGGTGAATAACACACAGCTATTATTTGACCTGAAAAGTAGCAATAGGAATGAAAGTTTTGCCTGGAATTTGACTGGAGATTTACCCGCTCAAATACTTGATTTTGATGAAAATATAGGTGGCTATGTCAATACAAATATAGAATCGGTGATAAATCAAGATAAGACGGGACATGTTAATGGTAATATGGATTTATCAGAGCTTGAATCACGTTCAAGTTATTTTGGGTGGAAAAATCGTTTTGAAGATCACAATAAAGTTTTGTTCTCTGTAAAATTAAAAGGTGCCGATGAATTGTTAATAGACAAATTAGATGTTATAGGAAATGACCTAGATATAAAATTCAGCGGAAGAGTAGGAAATGGAAATTTATATTTAAATTCTAGTAGTTTTAAATTGCCTGATAATGATTTTAGTATAGAAATTGAATCAGGTAAGGAAAAAAATGCCATAACTATTTATGGTGAGAAAATCAATTTGAGTGATATTTTAGGCTTGCTTGGCAAAAACAATAATGGATTAAACAAAGATATAGAAATTAGTATGAATGTTGACAATGTAATTATGAAAGAAGGCGTCGTTATCAAAAATGCTAAGCTGAATGTAACCTGTACCAAAGGTAATTGCAATGGAAGTCAATTTACAGGACAGTTTCTAGAAGATAGCAGCAACATACTAGCGGAATACAGTGGAATAGGGCTCGAAATATATGCGGATAATGCAGGTATACTTTCGTGTTCCTTAGGTATTAGTAAATCAGTCAAAAATGGTAAACTTTCTCTTTATCTATCTCCTCAAAGAGAAAATGAAGAACATTATGGCATGTTATCTATTAGTAATTTTTATATCAAAGATGCTCCACTACTCACTACTTTATTATCGATGTCTTCGCTTCCTGGTATTGTAAATGCTATAAAGGATGAAGGTGTATACTTTTATAAATGTAATGTACCTTTCTCATACAAAGATGGCTCTGTCGAAATTGAAGAATCTTGGCTTGAAGGGGCGGAATTAGGCATTAGCACTAGCGGTAAGCTTGACGTTAGAAATTATAAATTCCAAGTTGAAGGACAGGTAATACCAGCATATTCAATTAATAAATCTTTGTTAAAAATTCCTATAATTGGGAAACTTCTTACTGGCGGGAAAAGTAGGGGAATCGTTTCAATAGACTATAAAGCAAGTGGTGATGACAAAAACAATAACGTATCTGTTGATCTTATCTCTTCGCTAACTCCAAACCTATTAAAGAGGTTATTGGGAGTGTTTGATCGCATTATGACAAAAACTAACGAAGCTGTCATCGGTGGCTTAAAAGGTGGTGTGAAAAAGAAATTTGGTTCGACATGACCAAAAGGGAAGTTGTTTAACAAAATTATGGACAAAAATGCAAGAATTTCGGAATGATCCACCTGGTTTTTTATCTAATTATTTAAGCAATACCACTCTCTTTCTGGAAACTTGATTATGATAAAGTAAAAGTTATTTCTTTACAAAATTATAGACAAAAAATGCAAGAATTTCCGAATGATCCACCTAGTTTTTTATCTAGTTGTTTAAGTGCCCTTTATCGCCTACCATATCTGCAAAGTTATAAATACAACTAGAAACGTGAATTCTGGATTAAAGGAGAATAGAAAAGGCAAGAAAACAGGGTAAACTCAGCAGTGATAAAAAAATAGATGAGGTTACCCATGGAAGATATAACAAAACTGTTTTGTTTGGTCGATGATTTTTGCAGAGATATAGAGAAAAATTTTGCAGATAAACTACTGCCAAATGGTAAAAACCCCACAAGAACAACGGAAATTGAGCACTCCGAAATCATGACAATAATCCTGCTATATCAACAATCTCCGTGTAAAACTTTCTATCTACATTACCTAACGTTGCTCTACAAATCAGAGTTTCCAAAGTTACCTTCATATACCAGGTTTGTTGCTCTAAAGCCTAGGGTTTTGTGGCATTTAGCAATGTTGTTGCATTGGCTTTGTGGACAGTCAGAAAACACTGGAATTTCATATATAGACACAACTCCCATTGCAGTTTGTCATGCAAAAAGAATATCCAAAAACAAAGTTTTTGCTGGAATTGCAAAATTAAGCAAGAGCACTTACGGCTGGTTTTTTGGTTTCAAATTACATATGGTAATCAATGAAAATGTTGAAATTCATGCACTTACGCTAACAAAAGGCAATGTTGATGATAGGATACCTGTGCCAAATCTGACGGAAAAATTAATCGGCCTTTTGTTTGGTGACAAAGGTTATATTGCAAAAGAGCTTTTTCAGAAGCTGTTTGACCGAGGTTTGAAACTTGTTACCAACGTGAAAAAAGGAGACTGTTTTTGGTTACCTAAAAAATAGACTAGAAATTGAACACACTCGCCATAGATCCCCTGTTAATTTTTTGGTTCATATCTTTTCTACTCTCATTTCCTATTCCATCAAATCCACAAAGCCTTCTATTTCCTATACTTTCTTCCTTCCTTAATCCAGAATTCGCGTTAGAAGGGTAGGGGATAAAAGTTCGTTATTTTACTATATTAGGTCATCATGTTGGTGATGATCATGATTACATAGTGAGTAATTGCCTACGTAGTTTTCGTCAGCATCGTGATTAACATCAGGTTTAAGCAAAGAAAGATTGTCATCGGATTGTTCTTCCTCTTTAGACCCAAATAACCATGAAAAGAATGATAAGATAGAATCAATAACGGATTTAATTGCTGGAAAAATATTGGATAAGAAATTACTGGGTTGCTCTATTTCATCCACATCCACTTCAGATTTACTTCTGCTTATAAGTGTCTTATCTAACCATTCGGATATATTCTTGTCTGGATTATGAAAATACATTTGACTTATCTCCTTATTTTCATCAACAAAAATTACTACAGTTGCATTCTGACTTAATGGCCCCTCATTTAATCCATCACATTCACTAATGAGCGATTCATGAGAGTTCTTAATGTCTTTGATAAATTGAAGTTTTTCTTTTTCTGCTGAAAGATAACCTTTGTGTTGTATATCATAATTGGTCCCTTTGTACTTAAATTGCAACACTCCTGTAAACTCTGTGTATTCATTGCCTTTTTGTTCTTCTTCTGGTTCTGGATTCGTGCGGTTTTCATTTGCCTCTTCTTTAGACTTACTTCTGCTTATAAGCGTCTTATCTAGCTGTTTGAATATATTTTTGTCGGAGTTTTGAAAATACATTCGACTTATCTCCTTATTTTCATCAACGTAAATCGATAAAGCTGTATTCTCATTCCCCAATCCATCACATTCACTAACGAGCGATTCATGAGAGTTCTTTATATCTTGAATAAATTGAAATTTTTCTTCTTCTGAAAGGTCCTTGCGGTATATACTATAAGTTGTACCTTCGTATTTAAAACTAAACATCCATCCACGATCTTCATATTCATCTAGTCCAGAATTCTTGACACGTTGTATAATTTGAAATTTCTCTTCTTCTGAAAGGTCCTGACGGTATATACGACCAGTTGTATCCCTATATTTAAATTGAAACATCGATCCACGGTCTTTATATTCATCTACACCCATCTGCTTGCAAATAGCTTTATAATTTTTTTCTTCTACCTCAAGTCCAATTGCATTTGCCATCAGCTGACCATTTACAAAGTCCAATTTTCTTACTTTTGCTTCGGAAAGCTTAAATTGAAACACATGACCGAATTCATGGGCTAAAACGTTGTCCGTATAAACATTTTTATAGAGCAATACGCTTTCTCCGTTCGTCATCCCACCAGAAATATTGAGCGAAGATTGACTCCGTGAAAACCCAGGAACCGAAGTGCCATAGCTCCTATAATCATCTCCATTATTAAAAATATAGGTATGCACAGTAACTTGAATATTACTAGCAATACAAAACTTTGCTTTATATGCTTCATAAGCATTTTTAATATCGAGCTTCATTTGCTCCTGCTCTTGTTGCGATACATTGTCATAATGTATTACGCAATTCAACTTTCCGTGTTCAAAATTAAATTGATTAGGCAGCACATCTTGTAATCCTACGTATTTTGTACTCTCACCAAAGTTTTTTGATTGTGCAGTTTTATATAAATTATTACGGTATGTAATAGAGTTTCCGTTAGGCAACTTAGGTATCTGCGCAATCGCTGTTCCATTACTATCATAGAAGAAAATATCAGAATTACCAATCCTAAAATCCGTTATAGATTGCCCGCAAGTGCTATCATTTGCACAATCGTGATGATTTGGGTCATTCTTCTTATGAAACCATGCGTTGGTGTATTTTTCCATTTTGATACCTTACTACTAAACCTTACTATATTATTATCTTGGTAAAAATCATAATAATTCGTTAACTTGTATTTTAAATCTGTATATCAAGTGTACTTTTCTCATAAAGCGCCAATTGTGAAGCTAATGAATTTTATTTGTTTAAAATTTTGCTAAAATAGCTCTTTTTATACTATGTTTATATAGCTAAACTGACTTAGACTTACCGACAATTTGAAAAACGACAAATTCGTCATTCCGCTACTAGTAGCGGAATCTATGCCGAGATACCGCGAATGAATCGCGGTATGACGGTTCGCGGCGGGATGACGATAAGCTCGTCATCCCGCTACTTGTTAGCGGCTGAGAGATACCGCGGCGGTATGACGTAGGAAAACCTTTCTTGGGTTAGCTATAGTTTGCTGTATTATGTGATTTTATTTTCCATAATATACATTATGTAATTTTCAATGCTAATAAAACTACTTCCTAACCTTTTAAACAGCAACTTGTCGAACCTCCAGATTAGTACTTAAGAGAAAGTGTTAAAGTATCTCTTTAAGTATTATATATTAGTATTTGGAGATCATACTTATTATAGATCTCCAAAGTACTCATAACGCGTAAACCATGTATTCCACTGGGTTATCAACCAAGTTATTCACAATGCCGTGAATAACCTCAATATATGCTTAAATAAGAAAATTGGTATTTCGGTAAAAGACAAGGAAGAAGGCTTCTTCCTTCTACTGTTTTTAACTTAACTATATGGCGAATTTCTAAGAGCCTGTCTTCAAACTAAGTAGAAAGGAGTTAAGAAGTGTGTTATAAGATATATTTTAAATGTACCCAAGCGATATAAGTGACAAAGAATGGAAGATAATAGAGCTATATTTTGAACCTAAAAAGACCGGCAGACCAAGAAAACATAGTATTAGAACAATTATTAACGCAATCCGCTATATGATGAGAACAGGATGTCAATGGAGACAACTGCCTAAAGATTTTCCACCATGGAAAACAGTGTATAGTTGTAATTAGCGATTGAAAAAAAGTGGAATATGGCAAGAGATTCATGATTTTCTAGTTAAAAAAGTAAGAGAGATAATTGGTAAGAATGAAACTCCATCAGTGGGAATAATAGATAGCCAATCAGTAAAAACTACTCAAAAAGGGGATCCAGAGGATATGATGCTGGCAAGAAAGTAAAGGGTAGAAAGCGCCACATCGTTGTAGATACTGTAGGTCTTGTAATTGCTGCTGAAGTACAAAGTGCAAGCATTCAGGATCTTGATGGTGCACTAAATCTTTTTGTTCAAGCCAAATGCAAAGCTCCAACATTACATAAGTTTTTTGCTGATCAAGGATACACAGGTAAATTGCAAAACCTCTGCTTATTGGAAACTGGATGTTTATTGACGATTACCAAGAAAATAGTTGATACAGGATTTCAGGTTATTCCCAAACGTTGGATTGTTGAGAGAACCTTTGCTTGGCTCTCCAATTTTAGACGTATGAGTAAGGATTATGAGCATTCTCCTCTCACTTCAAAAAACAACATCTTCTTTAATATGATCACTATTATGCTTCACAAATTAGCTCATTCTTGAGTTTGAAGACAGGCTCTAAGCAGGTACCTTTTCTTTTTCTTCTTGTTCTTGTGCGTGAGCTTCTTCTAGTCTACCACTAGGTTTTATACTGCATATGTAATACCACCAGCAACAAGTCCAACTGCCAGCGCAGCAGCTACAGCTATACCAGCTATAGCCAATATTGATAATTGAGCACCGGCAACACCACATCCAACACCGACTGCCAATGCAGCTATAACACCACAAGTGATACCAATTCCTATTGCTTTATTAGTTACTTGTTTAGTTTCTATCTCATGTTTCTATTTCATTTTATCATTAAAACCTTTGGCAAAACTCTCGACAAAATCCCCAATTGCGTTCTGTAATTGATTATATAATACCCGTTGTTCCTTTGTTAAACCTGACATATAGCTACCTCCATAAAAACTTAAGTTTAATTATTCTATATTTTATGTAAAGAGTCAAATACACAAAGTCTTATTAGTAATGATCACACACGCTTAAGCAAGAAAAAGGTGCTCTTGCTCGAAAAAGAACGTTACAAATACATATTTATTCAAACCTTTGCCTTCTTCTCAATATACCTACATATCAAAATGGACAATTCATATAGAATCAGCATAGGTATTGCAAGCCCTACTTGGCTTAATACATCAGGTGGAGTTAAGATTGCAGCGATAATAAAAATTACCACTATCGCGATTCTGCGTTTATTTGACAAACTTTGTGTAGTGAGTAACCCTACCCTCACCATCAATGTGAGTATTACTGGAATTTGAAATGCAGTGCCAAATGCAAACATAAATTGGAGAACGAGGTCTAAATATTCGCTAACTGATGGCATAAACTCTATCGGTATATCGAAGGATTTACCACTGTGTTCGAAGTTGATAAAAAACTTCCAGGCTAAAGGAAATATATAGTAATAGACTACAGTAGCTCCCATTACAAATAAAACCGGGGTTGCAATTAAGTATGGCAACAACACTGCCCTTTCACTTTTATATAACCCAGGTGCTAAGAACATATAGAATTGCCATGCAAACACAGGAAAAGAGAGCAAAAGTGCACTCATCATTGCAACTCTAAGATACACAAAAAATGCCTCTGTTAAGTCTGTGTAAATTAAAGAAAAACCTTCGCTATCTTTTGTTGCTTCTATTAAAGGTGCAAGTAAAAAACGGTATATATTTTCCTTAAAGTAGTAACAAAAACCAAAAGCAACGCAAAAAAATAGAAAGCAAAAGATAACTCTTTTTCTGAGTTCCGCAAAGTGCTCACAAAATGAAGCATATTTGTTTGGGTTTCCATTCATACTTTACTATGGCTCAATAATGCTATGTCTAACATTCTCAGCGAAAAAGCCCACTCATTGTCATACCACGCTGCAACTCTACAGATGTCGCCTGTAACATATGTGCCAGTTGAATCCACAATTGCGCTATAAGGGTTATGCACAAAGTCTATTGAAACTAAAGGTTCCGTGCATACAGAAAGCACATTGCTTGCTGCATCCTTAAACATTTCATTTATTTCTTTAACGGTCGCTTTCTTATCAGTCGTAAATTTAAAATCAACCATAGAAACATTGCTAACTGGAACTCTGACGGCAGTGCCATCTAGCTTTCCCTTTAATTCAGGAATTATAGAACCAATTGTTTTTGCTGCCCCGGTTGTAGTTGGCACCATAGATAATCCGCAAGCCCTTGCTCTGCATAAGTCTCTATGATTGCCATCAAGAACATTTTGATCATTCGTATAGGCGTGTATAGTAGTCATAAAGCCACTTTTTATACCTAGATTAGAGTGTAGGACTTTCACAATCGGAGCAAGGCAATTTGTAGTGCAAGAACCTGCTGATATTACTTTATGCTCTTTTTTGAGCATATCATTATTCACACCATAAACTATAGTTACATCAGCATCTGGAACTGGAGCAGAGACAATCACTTTCTCTGCATTGTGCCTTATTGCTTCTTCACGCTTGTTAAATGCACCAGTACATTCAAGTATTACATCAACATTCCAAGGAATATTTTCAGGGCTCCGTTCTCTATATAAAGAAAATTTTCTGCCATTTATAGATAGCCAATTTTGAGACTCATTAAAGTCAATATCACCACTGAATTTGCCATGAACAGAATCATATTTAATCAAATGTGCATGCTGCTTTGCACTGAGCAATCCATTCACAGCTACAACTTCTATTTGTTTGCTATATTCTTCTATTTCGAAAATAGCACGCAATACGCCTCTGCCTATTCTACCCAGACCATTAATTCCTACACGAATCGTCATCTCTTCATTCAAAAAATTTAATTATAGAGGATATCACTTGATATTTCATTCTATTCTTTTGCTTTTCTATCGATATGAACATTATAGCAAGGAGACAGGGCTAAAAAATTGCTTTACAAACTCCGCCAGCCCCCTTATCATGCTTACTATTACCCATAAATCTAAAAACGCGAATTCTGGATTAAGGAAGGAAGAAAGTATAGGAAATAGAAGGCTTTGTGGATTTGATGGAATAGGAAATGAGAGTAGAAAAGATATGAACCAAAAAATTAACAGGGGATCTATGGCGAGTGTGTTCAATTTCTAGTCTATTTTTTAGGTAACCAAAAACAGTCTCAATGATAGACCTTTTTCTCAGTAAAATCTTCTCATTTAGCGAAATCAATGTATTTTTCATACCTTTTTTCACCTTGGTAACAAGTTTCAAACCTCGGTCAAACAGCTTCTGAAAAAGCTCTTTTGCAATATAACCTTTGTCACCAAACAAAAGACCGATTAATTTTTCCGTCAGATTTGGCACAGGTATCCTATCATCAACATTGCCTTTTGTTAGCGTAAGTGCATGAATTTCAACATTTTCATTGATTACCATATGTAATTTGAAACCAAAAAACCAGCCGTAAGTGCTCTTGCTTAATTTTGCAATTCCAGCAAAAACTTTGTTTTTGGATATTCTTTTTGCATGACAAACTGCAATGGGAGTTGTGTCTATATATGAAATTCCAGTGTTTTCTGACTGTCCACAAAGCCAATGCAACAACATTGCTAAATGCCACAAAACCCTAGGCTTTAGAGCAACAAACCTGGTATATGAAGGTAACTTTGGAAACTCTGATTTGTAGAGCAACGTTAGGTAATGTAGATAGAAAGTTTTACACGGAGATTGTTGATATAGCAGGATTATTGTCATGATTTCGGAGTGCTCAATTTCCGTTGTTCTTGTGGGGTTTTTACCATTTGGCAGTAGTTTATCTGCAAAATTTTTCTCTATATCTCTGCAAAAATCATCGACCAAACAAAACAGTTTTGTTATATCTTCCATGGGTAACCTCATCTATTTTTTTATCACTGCTGAGTTTACCCTGTTTTCTTGCCTCTTCTATTCTCCTTTAATCCATAATTCACGTTCAGAGAGTAGCCTAAAGTAGACCCTTAGCATAAAGCACCAGCTCCTCTTTTGTTAAAGTGTAGGAGCTGTCTTCCCAATGTTGTTTTAGCAACTCCAAGCTCCTACCTAAACTTTTTCCTGGCTGGTGACCTATACTTATTAAATCATCGCCAGATAAAGGAAATTTTGGAATATTGAATGTGTTAGCAAAAGAAATGTATTTATCAACATTTTCTCCAGACTCAACACCACAAATTTTTACTAAATCACAATATAATTCTCTACCAAATAAAGATATGTATTTTTTTTGCTCTTTTTCTGAGAGTTCTGTTTTGATATCGTTGGATAATAAAAATAACAGCTTTTTCTTTTGCTTGTTTGAAAGACGTAGAAACTTACTTACATATTCTCCAAGACTTAGCCTGTCATTTTTGGTGGTCCTAAGGAGTAACGCTAATTTTACTAGTGCATCAGTGCCGAAAAGAAGTGACGAAGACAGAATTTCGCATTTTACTTCTTTTGGGATAATCTTTTGCAAAACATCAGATTCTTGCATGCTCTTAAGTGTTGGAAAAGGATCATTGCACTCCAGCAATTTAAGTATTTCATCTCTTATTCTCTCTCCAGAGAGGTTTTGAATCATATGCGAATGCTTTTTGCATACGCTTAGTATTTCATCACTCAAATCTCCGACACATATTTTTGCATGAAAACGAAATGCTCTTAAAATACGTAGATAATCCTCTTTAATTCTATCTTCAGCGTTGCCTATAAAGTTTAACCTTCGCACCTTTAAGTCCTCTATACCACCAAAGTAATCATATATATGGCCATGCTTATCTGCATATAGAGCGTTAAATGTAAAGTCACGCCTTGAAGCATCAGCTTGCCAATTATTAGTAAATTCTACTTTCGCATGCCTGCCATCACATTTCACATCATGCCTTAGTGTTGTGATCTCAAAAGATCTTTGATTTAGAACCGCAGTTATAGTCCCATGTTTTAAGCCAGTTGGAATAGTTTTTATATTACGGAGTTTTAGCGCTTTCATCACCTGATCAGGAAGCAAATTGGTAGCGAGATCAATATCATGGACATCACGCTGCAAAATTGAGTCTCTCACACACCCGCCGACAAGCCTAGCCTTACCACCAAATTTCTCTATGGCATCGATGATTAAACTAGTTTCATGGTCAACTTGCATTTAGGTTAGTACGTACTGCAAGTGCATATTATATGAAATGCTTGCAAAAGCCCTATATAAAAATATACAGGGCTATGAAAATTTACTGTGCAAGTATTGGTTGCTGCTGATGAAATGGTTGTTCTGCCATCGATCCCGTACCACATCTTGAACTTAGTAAACTTGAAGGGTTTTGCTCTTCAGAGCGCTCTATGCGCTGCTTTATATCACTAACGCACTGCTCTACAACATCACAAATTTTTCCATTAGCATTTTCTGCCAATAACTCATCAAATCTCTTTTCAACCTCTGCTCTCTCAGAGATATCCTTTGAAAGGTTACAATATTCCAAGATCTCATCTAGCTGCAGTTTTTTTGCTAATAGAAAGTCTTCTTGCTGCTGCCTTATTAATTCTTGAGTTACAATTTCAGCTCTAGAGTAATGATTCCCTCCAAGATATATTGTTTCTCGCTCTTTACTACCCCATAACTCGTCATTTAATTTATAACTCTCACGATTAAATACCTGATTTAACTGATCATCATTATTTATCATTTGTGGATCTGGCTCAAACTTTTGTTGCTTCTCTCTACCGCTAACTTCACAATGGACATTAATTTCAATATTAGCTAAAGAAGCTAATATCTGAACTTCTTCAATGAAAGGAAAATACCTTTTATTTTCTATTGCTCCTAGATAGGCTTGATAGAGTTCAGGTTTATCAAGAAATGAGCGTGTAATAAATTCACTGTTATATTGGACATCGTACTCATTTTCACCAAGGGCCTCTGCATATTCTCTTAAATCACGCATAGCTTGATCATGCGATATATTAAATTTGCTAACAGCTTTACTTACTAACCTCTTCACATTACCTTCAGCATTTTTAATTTTCCTATTTGTTTGCTCAACCAACTCCTTTATTCTATCAGACTTACCAGTTAAATCCCCTGGCTTGTTTAAAAACATATTAAAAACCTTTTCTAGCTGAGCTCTTAAAGGAGCTGGCATACTTACATCATCTAAAGATGTAAATTGACTTAAAAATTTGTGCCATTCCATTCTCATATCTTGCGCTCTTTCAGCTTTATATGGACCAGAGCTATTATCACCAAACACAGCATGAAAAAAACAATTGCCATCGCCCGCAGTATTATACTTAACTACTTGGCTATTAATTGGTAATTTCCGTTCCCTAGATTGAAGCATAGTTTTTACCTTAATTTAAGCTATATATTACTATACCAACAAAACTGTCAATAAGTAACTAATTAAGTATAGCAGAAATTATTAAATTGTGCAATAATTATGGCTTTAAATAGCAAATATGAGCTTTAACTGTGGTATAGTTGGGTTACCAAACATAGGAAAATCAACTTTATTTAATGCACTTACAGAGTCAAGTGCAGCCGAAGCTGCAAATTATCCTTTTTGCACAATCGAGCCAAATATAGGCAAGATTTCGATAAAAGATCAGCGTTTGAAACAAATCGCAGCAATTGCCGGTTCAGAGAAGATAATTTATAATCAATTAGAAGTTGTGGATATTGCAGGTCTTGTAAAGGGCGCAAGCAAAGGTGAAGGACTCGGCAATAAATTTTTAAGCCATATCAGAGAAGTTGATGCCATCGTGCATCTGCTCAGGTGCTTTATAAATGATGATATTAACCATGTACACAATGAAATAGATCCAATATCAGATGCTGAAGTGGTGGAAATGGAGTTAATTCTAGCTGATATTGACAGCATAGAAAAAAGGCTTCCTCAATTGGAAAAGAAAGCAAAACAAGGTGATAAAGAGCTAAAGAGACAACTTGAATTAATGCAAGAGGTATTAGCTACTTTAAAACTCGGTAAACCTGCAAGAAGTTTGGAAAACATGGACGAAGCTGAAATGAAGTCACTTCAATTGCTGACAACAAAGCCCGTTATGTACGTTTGCAATGTTGAAGATACAAATGTTATAACTGGCAATGAATTATCTCAAAAGGTAGAGAGAATGGCGGAGGAAAATAAAAGCAAATTTTATTGCATTTCAGCAAAACTTGAAGCAGATATTGCAAATCTTGATAGTGAAGAGGAAAAACAGAGTTTCTTGTCAGAATTTGGCTTACAAGAATCAGGCCTTGATGGAGTAGCGCGTATTATGTATGAAGTGCTGAGTATGATAACTTTCTTTACTGTGGGCCCCAAAGAAGCACGGGCATGGCCAGTAAAAATAGGATCAACAGCTGATAAGGCAGCAGGTGTAATCCACACTGATTTTGAGAAAGGCTTCATAAAAGCAGAAACTATAAGCTTTGCAGACTACATAAAGTATGGAAGTGAATCAGCTTGCAAAGACGCAGGAAAAATTCGCTTTGAAGGCAGAGATTATATCGTACAAGATGGTGATATAATGCACTTTAGGTTTAATGTGTAGCTTTCTGGGGAGAAGAAACTCCTCCTTCTACAGTGTATTCGTTTAGGGGAGAGGTTTAAGAAACAATTGACCTTACCCAGAAAAAGTAATGCAAAAAATCTGTTGGTTTTTTATAAATAAAATCCTAAGGCATTTTTTACTGTAGATTAATCATTTGATTATAGTATCATCTTAATTAAGCTTATGCTTGGAATATTTATGAAGAGTATTTTATACTTTGTATTATTAGTTGTTGTATTTGGATCACTGAGCCTATTTGCTGTAGAGCAATTTGAAGAAAAGAAAATTGAATCAGTTCATAAAAACGAAAATGTAGGTGTAAGGAAGCAAGATAGCACAAATCAAAAAGATGAGTTGAAAAGCAACGTCGATGCTAAACAAACACAAAGTGAAGGTGAAAGGATTGATAAAGATTTGCCAAATGACCAGCTAGAAGAAAGTACAGGCGAATTTGCTCGAAATTTACCAAATGTGGCCAATAAAGAAGTGAATAAAGATTTGAAACCAGAGCCTTTGCCTTTAAGTGCTGATTTAAATGAGAATACAACTGACCCGCAAAAAAATCTACAAGCTGATCAGAAGATTGATATAAAAGATAATGAACTTTCAAAAAGTGATGCGAGTCAATTATTAGAGGGAAAAAAAGAAAAAGTAGAGAATCAGTTCGAAGAAAAAAAAGTGAAAGAAACAAACAATAATTCTAAGTACCGCAATAGAGTAAAACCTATAACTAAAAAAGATGAAGAAGAGCAAAGTGAAAAGAAAAATTTACAAAAATGGACAAAGCTAAACAGAGAACCAATAAAAGAATGGGGTCGTAAAGATATACAAAGCAAGTCAATATATAAACGACAATATGATAGCCTTAATGAGCATCTTCCTACAACTGTATTTATTGATGATTACAGTAAGCAATTTTTTTACTGTATTAAGAAAAATAACTTACCTTGCTTAAGAGGAATAATGAGTAAGCTAGAAAAAATTGGATTAACAACTCAAGAGATACTAAGGTTTAGAAATAAATTGGGTGATACTCCTCTCATTTATTCAGTTAAACAAGGTGAGGTAGACATAGTGCGCTTTCTCTTATTACAAGGCGCTGATCTTAGAGTAGTTAATAATAATTTTCAATCCCCAATTGATATAGCAATCGAAAAAAAGCAGATCAATATAATAAATGCGATTGCCGAAATGATGCCACACCTTTTGGAGGATAGAAAAATAGACAATAAAGAAAGCTCAGCAATGTACGATTGGGCTGTGAAAACGAAAGAAAACAATGAGTCGCAGTGCGATAAGCAAGATGATTAGATTTTTGATATTAATTTTAGTTGGTCATTTATGTTATGGAAACGAAACAAATGATGAAAAAAATCAGATTAGTGATTTTTTAAACGCTCTGCATGATGTAAAATATGTATCTTACAGCAAAAAAGACTTTGCTGAATTTTTGGTGCAGTGCCACAAAAATGGCGTGCCAGAAGATTTTAAGAAAGGTTTTGGCTCTAACTTAAATGGAGCTAATTTTAGCCAATTGTACCTAAGTGGATCTGTTTTTGATGGAGTAAGTCTGATTGGTGCTGATTTTTCTAATACTGATTTATCCGATGTGTCTTTCATTGATGTTGATTTACGTGGTGCTAATTTCTCCAATGCTAATTTACATGGCATTAAAATAAAAGGTACAAATTTGAGTTTTACAAAATTTGTTTCTGCAAACTTAACAGATATCGTATTTGATCAGTCTAATGTTAGTTATACTGATTTTATCAGTTCCGATCTCAAAAAAGTAAGTATGCACAACGTAATTGGTTTGCATACTAATTTCTCGAATGTGAAAATGAATCTCTCCAACTTATCAAACTCGAATGTTAGCTACGTAAATTTTAATGATAGTGAAATAAACGATACTGTTATGCAGAAAAATAACCTTGATAATGCAAGTTTCTTTGGATTGGATGCATATAAATTAAAGATACAATTTTCTTCATTAAAAAATGCTAACATATATGGTGCAGAGTTAAAAGAATCAGACTTTACAGGTAGCAATTTTTCTGATGCCTGCCTTAATTCTTCTATCATAATTAACAGTAACTTCGACGAAGCTAATTTAAGCAACACACAAATTTCCTATGTGAATGACGATAATTCAAGTTTTGTTCAATCTATACTAAATGGTTCCAAGATAAAACATGTATATGTTTCTGGAGCAAGTCTTCAGGATGCTGATTTATCCAATATTGATTTTAGTTTTAGTGAACTGCATCAAGTTAATGTCTCTAATGCTGACATTCGTCACGGAAAGTTTCATAATACTAAAGTTGCGAATTCTAACATGAATGGCTCATTTTTTGACCATTCACTATTCACCTCTGCGAAGATAGAAGATTCAGACCTTTCTACAACTTCAATGTATAAGATAAAAATCCAAGACTCTCAAGTTTATAACAGTACACTTTTTCACCATAATATTGATTCCAGTGAAATAGAAAATTCAACATTCTTTAATTTATTAGCTGATAATTCGAGCTGGTCCAATTTAAAAGTAACTAATTCAAATTTTATTGAAAGCGATTTCAGATCTTCTTTGCTTCACGCTAATGCCTTTAGGAAAACTAGCTTTTTTCTTAGCAATTTGAGCAATTCAACAATTAGTGATATGTCTTTTCACTCTTCAAGCATATATAAAAGTTCAGTTGCTGATGCTCATTTAACAGATTGCAAGTTTGATAATTCAATTTTGATTGACAATCAAGGGCAGAAAAAACTTGCAGGGTTAGAAAATGCTATAACTTCAATTGGAGATTTGCAAGAGAAAATATCACAGGGTGAAAAATTTAATGTAAATTATTCTTACTTTGAATTTAAGAATATGAATTTAGAAAATGCTGATTTTTCTAATTCAACATTGAGTAGAGCAAAGTTTGTAAACGTTAATTTGAATAAGGCAAATCTTGAAAAAACCGATTTGCGCTATACTGTCTTTGATAACTCTTCTCTCATTGGCACCAACTTATCAAATTCTAATTTAAAAGGTTCTAGCTTTTTAAACTCTGATCCAAAAAGTGCCATGTTAAAAAATGCAAAGAAAAATGACCGTAAAAAGTGAGGGCGTATTATTGGTTCTATCCTCTCCTTCTGGAGCTGGAAAAACTACTATATCAGAAAAATTACTTGAGCGATCAACTAATTTAGTTAGGTCTGTTTCTACGACTACGCGCAAGCCTCGCTCTGGCGAAATAAATGGAAAAGACTATTTTTTCGTTACCGAAGAAAAATTTCACGAGTTATGCGAAGCTGGTCAGATGCTTGAATACGCCAAAGTTTTTGAGAATTTTTATGGTATACCAAGAGATTTTATAGAGCAAAACTTAAGCAGTGGAATAAGCGTTTTACTAAGCATAGATTGGCAAGGAGCATTTCACTTATTCAAGCTCATGAGAAAAAAAGTTGTGAGTGTTTTTATACTTCCCCCTTCAATGGAAGAGCTTAGGTTGCGTTTGCAAAAGCGTAATAGTGATGATGCAAACGAAATAGAGCGCAGATTAGCCGAAGCTCAAAAAGAGATAAGCAAACGTGATAAATATGATTATGTAATAATCAATGATGATATTGATAAAAGTGTAGAAGAGATAAGCTCCATACTAAATAAAGAAAGACTTAAAAAACTAAAAGAAAAACCAAGTCTGTAAAAACATCAATTTGCAGCTATAATTTCTTATCCTATTTTAGCCAATAGCACGTTTTGCAGTTTAGCTATATTTATTATTTTTTAAGACAAAATGGTTAAAATAGTAGACAACTGTTCAAGTGAGGTTTAACTATGACGGCAAACTTTCTTACAGAAATTAATTTTCTGCCTTTCCACCTATATTTCGATCACATATACAACGTTTAGCTCAAATTAAAAGTCAAACTTCTTGGTTGTTAGTTTAGTGCTGACAACTTAAATAGCTTTTAATATTGAGGTTTTAGTATGAGTACAGATCTAAGTGCACTAGCTACTAATGCAAAAAAATTAGATGAATACATAGATAAAAATGAAAAGCGAGAGCAGGATAGAAAAGACGAGCAATTGTATGGCATTATAGAGAGAAAGGTAAAAAAAGAAGAGCATAAGCGTGAAAAACCAAGAAGTCGAGATGGAACCCTCAAGAAGTGTAAAAGGTTATTCAAGGAAGGTGCTAGTCCTGAAGTATTAACTAAATTAGAAGAATCACTTAGAGAACAAGAAAAATATTATAGGCACTATGTCCAGTGCTTTCTTCCGGTATTGAATAGAAAAATATCGAAAGGACTAGACCCTATAGAAAAAGAGGAAATAGGACAAGTAATTTCAGAAATTACTTATAATAGCAAATATTGTTTTACCCACAACCAAAATGATCGTAGAAATAGTGAAGACAGTGGAATTGAAAGTGACTACAGTAGAGATGCTGGTGATGATTATGAGAAACATTCAATCAGTAACCCTAATACAGTAAATGAAGATCAAGAAGTAGAGAAAAGCAACGAAATAACAAATAGCAATGCTCTATTACTAAAAGCGATCAAAAATGGAAATAACAGGAAATTTAAAAAATATCTCAAAGATTGCACGGATATTAGCAGCATAAAAGATGAAAAAGGAGGAAATAATATTTTACACCTCATTGCATCGCTCGAAAAGAAACAGAAATGCAAGTTTCTGGGTACCCTAATAAAAACGGTCACCGAGAAAGATTTAGCACAACTCATTAATAGTGAAAATCAGGACGCTCTTCAGGTGGGACTAATTAACAAGATAACAAAAGAAAAACATGAGTCTCATACAATTCGAAGTAACGATAACACACTTAAGTTTCTTACAAAATTGTTAGAGCATGGAGCCAGCTCTGATAATTTAGGATTATCTACAAAAGAATTACAAAACTTAAAAGAAGAGCAAAAGACATACTATCGTAATTTCTTAGAAAAATTAGCAGAGCAAGGAAAGAAATCTAAATTAAAGCCAGAAATAAAAATCAATACAGAAGCAAAAATTAAAGAAATTATACCACGTACCATAAATACTCCAGATAGTAATGATAATTATCAATTACATTTAGCAATTAAAGATAATGATAAAGAACGTTTTGAAGAGTTATTGCAAAAAGGGGCAGATATTAGCCTTAAAGACACAGATGGTAATAATGCTTTACACTTGATTGTTAAACTTGAAACAAAACAAAAACTTAAACTTTTGCTAGAAGCAAGCCAAAAAGAACAATTTATAAAAGCTGTAAATGATAAAAAAGAAGGACAAACACCGCTCCACCAGGTACTCCAGCGCATACAAGAGAAGAGTGAGAACCGATCACTTAAGAAATTTGAGAAAACTAAGAGATATAAAACCCTAGAGCTATTACTACAAAACGGTGCAGATATTACTGTGCAAGATAAAGATGAAAAAAATGTTCTGCACTATATTGCTTCATTCAAAGGAGAACAAAAAGTTGCATGTTTGAAGTTGATTTCAGATAAAGATAGATTTAGTAATGCTGTAAATACTACTAACAAGGAAGAACAAACACCTCTTCATCAGTTGCTTCAGCATATAAAAGAAAAGAATGAGGATCGATCATGTACAGATAGAAAATTTGAAAAAACTAAAAGGTATGGAACCCTAGAACTATTGCTAAAAAATGGTGCAGATATTACTGTGCAAGATAAAGATGGAAAAAATGCTCTTCACTATATTGCTTCATTCAAAGGAAGACAAAAAGTTGCATGTTTGGAATTGATTTTAGGTTTAGTAAAAGAAAGAGAAATATCTGAAGATCAATTAAGAGAGGCTGTGAATGCACCTAATGGAGAAGAGAACACACCCCTAGAATTGGCATTAAAGAAAAAAGCAGAAAAAAGAAGTATCAAATACCTATCGCAAGGAACAATTTTTGATACAGCAACTGCTTATGACAATACAACAAAATTTTGTACAATGCTGCTAGAAATAGGCGCTGATCCCTGTTCTCTGGAGCTGAAAGATCCAAAATTCCATACTAAAAAGTACTATTTAACTTTACGAGATCTAAAAGATTATTCAGGGACTCCACAGAAAGCACAGGAGAAAGCTAAAGAACTAAAAGAGAAGCTTGAGGAAAAATACCACTGTAAAACTGCTTCAAAAAAATGTCAGTCTGGCATTGAAAAAGCAGGTTCTTTTATAGAAAAAACAGCATCTGCTGTAGCAGGATTCATAGATCCAGCAAAAAGAACCCGCGAACTGTTAGCAATCACGATAACAATTACTGTTATTGCAATGGTAACATTTGCTTTCTTTCAGGGTCAAATGGCAATTGGAGCAGCCATTCCTATCATAGCTACTGCTGGAGTTATATGTCTTACTTTAACTTTAGGATTTAGTGGTATTAAGAAACTTTTTGAAAAATCAACCAACAAAGCACAGGACACATTTAACGACAAAAATCGCTCTAATTCAACAACAGAGCAGAATCAAGCTTCGAAGAACCCTATTGAAAATGATCAACAGAATTTAGGAAATGATTCTGAAGACCTAGCAGCAAAAAGACAACAAAATCAATCAGAATATACAGAAAATCCAGCTACTAAAATGAGCGATATATCAATACTACGTCAATTCATGAATAAGCTAGTAGGGAACGTTCTATAGCTAGCCTAAGAGCCTGTCTTCAAACTAAGTAGAAAGGAGTTAAGAAGTGTGTTATAAGATATATTTTAAATGTATCCAAGCGATATAAGTGACAAAGAATGGAAGATAATAGAGCTATATTTTGAACCTAAAAAGACCGGCAGACCAAGAAAACATAGTATTAGAACAATTATTAACGCAATCCGCTATATGATGAGAACAGGATGTCAATGGAGACAACTGCCTAAAGATTTTCCACCATGGAAAACAGTGTATAGTTGTAATTCGCGATTGAAAAAAAGTGGAATATGGCAAGAGATTCATGATTTTCTAGTTAAAAAAGTAAGAGAGATAATTGGTAAGAATGAAACTCCATCAGTGGGAATAATAGATAGCCAATCAGTAAAAACTACTCAAAAAGGGGATCCAGAGGATATGATGCTGGCAAGAAAGTAAAGGGTAGAAAGCGCCACATCGTTGTAGATACTGTAGGTCTTGTAATTGCTGCTGAAGTACAAAGTGCAAGCATTCAGGATCGTGATGGTGCACCAAATCTTTTTGTTCAAGCCAAATGCAAAGCTCCAACATTACATAAGTTTTTTGCTGATCAAGGATACACAGGTAAATTGCAAAACCTCTGCTTATTGGAAACTGGATGTTTATTGACGATTACCAAGAAAATAGTTGATACAGGATTTCAGGTTATTCCCAAACGTTGGATTGTTGAGAGAACCTTTGCTTGGCTCTCCAATTTTAGACGTATGAGTAAGGATTATGAGCATTCTCCTCTCACTTCAAAAAACAACATCTTCTTTAATATGATCACTATTATGCTTCACAAATTAGCTCATTCTTGAGTTTGAAGACAGGCTCTAAAGCAAGGAACAATTTTTGATTCAACAGTTAGTTGTAGCAATACAACAAAGTTTTGTGCAATGCTGCTAGAAATGGGCGCTGATCCCTGTTCTCTAGAGTTGGAAGGTCAAACATTTGATACTAAAAAGTATTATCTAACTTTACTTAATTTAAAAGAATATCCAAGAATTACACAAGAAACACAAAAAAAGGTTAGAGAGCTAAAGGAGAAACTCGAGGAAAAATACCACTGTAAAACTGCTTCAAAAAAATGTCAGTCTGGCATTGAAAAAGCAGGTTCTTTTATAGAAAAAACAGCATCTACTACAGGAAAAGCATTATCTGCTGCTGGAAAGTACATAGATCCAGCAAAGAGAACCCGTCAAACATTAATATCCATAACAACGGTTATTTTCATTTCAGCTGTAGCATATGGTGTCTCTCAGGGTTACATTGGGGCCCTTGCCGCTTTATTCCTCGCAGCTATTGCTATAGCTACATGTCTTGCTCTTACTTTAGGGTTTAGTGGTGTTAAGAAATGTTTTGAAAAACTAACTAATAAAACAAAGAACTCTACTGACAATGACCGACAGACAAAGCGTGCAAGAAATCCAAAAAGTGAAATGAAAGATACATCAACAAAATCTCCCGCAGATGGGTTAACAATATAACTAGTATACCCTCTTTTCCGGAGCGATGAAGTCAATTTCATCGCTCAGAGTTTTTTCAGCCACTTTTTTATAATCAATTTTTACATTAATTTGACCTTTCTTTTCTTCAAGCCACGCTATGGTGTGTTTCATCCAGTTTTTATCATCACGCTCAGGAAAATCTTCACGAGCATGAGCACCTCTACTCTCCTCTCGATTGGCTGCGCATTCCATGGTAATAACCGCTTGTGGGATCATGTTAGCAAGCTCCAGTGCTTCAACTAAATCACTGTTCCATATCATACTGCGATCCTCAAGTGAAATATCAGGCATCATTTTTGCTACCTTTTTTATAGCTTTTTTACCTTCTTCTAAAACTTCAGCAACACGGAACACTGATGCGTACTTTTGCATAGTGTTCTGCATTTCGCTGCGTATTTTTGCTACTTTGAGCTTCCCAGAAGCAAATCGCATTTTATTAAACCTATCTATTATCCAATCTGTACAATCTGAGCTCAATTTTTTATGTGATGTACAGGATTTTAGTTTCTCTTTTGCTTTGAGTGCTGCAGCTCTACCAAAAACCACAAGATCAAGAAGCGAGTTAGAACCAAGTCGATTTGCACCGTGCACAGAGACACACGCAGCTTCTCCAATTGCAAATAGTCCATCTACCACTTCTTCCTTACCTTGCTTCAGCGTGATCACTTCTCCATGATAATTGGTTGGAATGCCACCCATGTTATAGTGAACAGTCGGAATGACCGGTATTGGATCTTTAGTGACATCAACTCCAGCAAAAGTTCTTGCGGTTTCGCTGATGCCCGGCAATCTGAGTTTTATTACTTCCGGATCAAGATGCGCTATAGTTAAATACATATGATCTTTTTTCGGTCCAACTCCCCTTCCCTCTCTAATTTCAATTGTTATTGCACGACTTACCACATCACGGGAAGCTAAATCTTTTGCTTTTGGTGCGTAACGTTCCATAAACTTTTCGCCCTGAGAATTAACGAGGTACCCCCCTTCTCCACGGCACCCTTCTGTCATCAAGCACCCTGAGCCATATATTCCTGTTGGATGAAATTGTACAAATTCCATATCTTCAAGTGGTAACCCAGCTCTCACTACCATGCCATTACCATCACCTGTGCAGGTATGCGCACTTGTTGCAGAGAAATAAACACGTCCATATCCACCTGTTGCTAGCACCACCGAATGTGCGCGAAATCTATGTAATGTACCGTCGCATAGCGACCAAGCAAGAACTCCACAGCATGCTCCAGTTTCGCTATCCATAATTAAATCAATCACAAAGTATTCAACAAAAAATTCAGCGTTGAATTTAAGACACTGCTGATATAGAGTGTGAAGGATTGCGTGCCCAGTTTTGTCTGCTGCCGCACAAGTGCGCTGCGCTGATTTTCCTTTACCAAAGTGAGTTGTCATTCCACCAAAGGAACGCTGGTATATTTTGCCATTTTCTGTACGAGAAAAAGGTACGCCAAAATTTTCAAGTTCAATAACAGCTTTAGCAGCGTTTTTACACATATATTCTATTGCATCTTGATCACCAAGCCAGTCTGAACCTTTTATTGTGTCATATGCATGCCAGCGCCAATCGTCTTCACCAATATTACCTAAAGCTGCACTAATTCCGCCTTGTGCTGCAACTGTATGACTTCGTGTAGGGAAAATTTTAGAAATGCAAGCAACTGAAAAATGAGTTGCAGCCATCCCAAGCGTTGCTCTGAGCCCTGCTCCACCTGCACCCACTACTACCACATCATACTCATGTTCTATGATCTCATACGCTGACTTATCCATATTTGCTTATTTTATTATTACAGGCTTATGATATCACAGAAGTAGAAAAAATCTATACAAGTTTTCTATAGCTAATACCAATTCTCATTATTAGTGAACCACTTTTTCACCCAATAATTTTGATCTTAATGCCATTTAAACCTCGCTATTTTACTTACTTCAGGTGGAACATACAATAAAATGGTTGAGTATTTATCTGGCTTGCATCCATCGGTAGTTATTACACTAAATAAACAGGAAGTTGGTGGAATGATAAAAGAAACGATTACTCAAAAATTTTCTGAAATGGCCAGGGAAAACCTTGGCAATTTCTCTGAGGAAGAGCAGGAAAAGATTCGTAATGAGTTGCCGGAATTATCGTCTGAAACAGTAAGATAGCTACATGCTTAGAGCCTGTCTTCAAACTAAGTAGAAAGGAGTTAAGAAGTATGTTATAAGATATATTTTAAATGTACCCAAGCGATATAAGTGACAAAGAATGGAAGATAATAGAGCTATATTTTGAACCTAAAAAGACCGGCAGACCAAGAAAACATAGTATTAGAACAATTATTAACGCAATTCGCTATGTGATGAGGACAGGATGTCAATGGAGACAACTGCCTAAAGATTTTCCACCATGGAAAACAGTGTATAGTTGTAATTAGCGATTGAAAAAAAGTGGAATATGGCAAGAGATTCATGATTTTCTAGTTAAAAAAGTAAGAGAGATAATTGGTAAGAATGAAACTCCATCAGTGGGAATAATAGATAGCCAATCAGTAAAAACTACTCAAAAAGGGGATCCAGAGGATATGATGCTGGCAAGAAAGTAAAGGGTAGAAAGCGCCACATCGTTGTAGATACTGTAGGTCTTGTAATTGCTGCTGAAGTACAAAGTGCAAGCATTCAGGATCGTGATGGTGCACCAAATCTTTTTGTTCAAGCCAAATGCAAAGCTCCAACATTACATAAGTTTTTTGCTGATCAAGGATACACAGGTAAATTGCAAAACCTCTGCTTATTGGAAACTGGATGTTTATTGACGATTACCAAGAAAATAGTTGATACAGGATTTCAGGTTATTCCCAAACGTTGGATTGTTGAGAGAACCTTTGCTTGGCTCTCCAATTTTAGACGTATGAGTAAGGATTATGAGCATTCTCCTCTCACTTCAAAAAACAACATCTTCTTTAATATGATCACTATTATGCTTCACAAATTAGCTCATTCTTGAGTTTGAAGACAGGCTCTTAGCTCTTGAGAAAAAGTGTCAGGGGTTTAGCAGTGGACTAGATAATGATAAAAAGGAGGAAATACTAGGAGAATGTATGAGTAATTTATCCTATGTTGAACTGGAGAATCAAAACGAAGTGGTAAGGTAAATTATATTTCATTAAAGTCATTTATCTTGAAACATAAGCAGGATTTTGTATAGTTGTTTCAATTTGGGTCTGTATATTGAAACAATGCGTGAAAATGACAGGTCATTGTACAAGAGGTACCTAATTTGCCGACAAGAATGCTAGATAAAGAAACTTACATTTCAATTATTTTATAATTTCTGTATAATCTTACAAGCTCAATTGGTACATTATGAAGATAATAATAGGTAATGCTAGTAAAGAATTAGGGGAATCAGTAGTTAACCGGCTAGATGTTCAACCATCCTCTGCTTGGATATCAAAGTTTACCGATGGCGAGGTAAATGTAGAAGTAGCAAATGATCTATATAATCAAGAAGTATACATAGTACAATCTCTTTCTCCCCCTGTGAATGATAACCTCATGGAGCTTCTGCTTATAATTGATGCAGTAAATAGATTAGGAGCCAAAAGGATAGTAGTAATTATTCCTTATTATGGATATAGCAGACAAGATAGAATTATCAAGAATAATGATATGCAATCTGCTTTAAATGCCAAATTAGTTGCAAATCTTATTCAAACTGCAGGTGCAAGTAGTGTTGCAGTGATTGATTTGCACTCAAGTCAAATTGAAGGATTCTTTGATGTACCGATAACTAATTTGAACTGCTTTGAAGCATTTGTTGACTGTATACACACGGAAAATTTGGCAATTGTTGCACCTGATGTTGGAGCAATTGGCAGAGCACGTGCTTTTGCAAAGACTTTAGAGGAAAAGTACAAGATAGGGTTAAGTGATAAGATTATTGTAGTAGATAAATATAGGGAGAAAGCAGGCACATCTCAAGTAATGAACATAATAGGAGAAGTTGCGAATAAAAATTGTGTCATTGTTGATGATATAGTTGACTCTGGTGGAACATTGTGTAATGCAGCCCTTGCTTTAAAAAATTGCGGAGCAAAGTCCGTAATTTCATGCATCACACATGGCGTGCTTTCAGGAAGTGCAGTTGAAAAAATTTCTTCCTCTTCTTTAGATAAATTAGTGATTACGGATACTATACTTCACAAACTTGAAAAAACTGGTAAAATAGAAGTTGTTTCGGTCGTAGATATTTTAACTCACTTCATCCAAGGAGGTAAAGATGCCAGCTAAGTCAACAGGAGACGTTATTACTTCACTAATAGAATTTGCAAATAAGAGAAAAATAACAATTACCAAGGAAGAAATGCTTAAAATTGCACAGCTTGTAAGGATTAAGTTATCAAATGACGAGATTGATCACTACTCCAAAGAACTGACAATGCTGGATTGGATATATGATACTTTATTGCAAGTTAATACTGAAGGTGTTTCTCCTATGCGTTATGGCAGTATAGACAAGGACATTCATGTACGCGATGATGTTATAAGTTCTCAAAACATTAAAGAAGAGATATTGTCCAATACAAAACCTGAGCATGGGTATTTCGTAGTGCCAAAGGTTATAAACGATTAGGGTAAAATAAGGCTCATATCAATTCTATAATAGATCTACTTTCAAAGTATCCGTTCAGCAGAGTGGCAAAACAGGTATAGCTAACCCAAGAAGGTTTCCCTACGTCATACCGCCGCGGCGCTAACAAGTAGCGGAATAACGAATTTGTTGTTTTTCGAATTGTAGGTAAACCTAAGTCACTTTAGCTATAGTTTACTTGCCCCATGATTTTCTTTATTATCAGATATTGCTTTAAATAATATGGAGGGGTAAGTTGTCAGCAATTGCCATTATTGATTTTGGTTTACATACGATATTGGTAGTTAACATTAGCTACCTGAGGGTCAGAGTTGCCTTTCTTAAAGATATTTAAGTATACTAGATGTATTATTGATACGTGATAATAAAACTGGAGGGTTTTATGGAAACATCTGAATTAACTTTACTCGACTTGCAGAACTTTTTTGAAAGGTTAAAAACGTGAATTCTGGATTAAAGGAGAATAGAAAAGGCAAGAAAACAGGGTAAACTCAGCAGTGATAAAAAAATAGATGAGGTTACCCATGGAAGATATAACAAAACTGTTTTGTTTGGTCGATGATTTTTGCAGAGATATAGAGAAAAATTTTGCAGATAAACTACTGCCAAATGGTAAAAACCCCACAAGAACAACGGAAATTGAGCACTCCGAAATCATGACAATAATCCTGCTATATCAACAATCTCCGTGTAAAACTTTCTATCTACATTACCTAACGTTGCTCTACAAATCAGAGTTTCCAAAGTTACCTTCATATACCAGGTTTGTTGCTCTAAGAGCCTGTCTTCAAACTCAAGAATGAGCTAATTTGTGAAGCATAATAGTGATCATATTAAAGAAGATGTTGTTTTTTGAAGTGAGAGGAGAATGCTCATAATCCTTACTCATACGTCTAAAATTGGAGAGCCAAGCAAAGGTTCTCTCAACAATCCAACGTTTGGGAATAACCTGAAATCCTGTATCAACTATTTTCTTGGTAATCGTCAATAAACATCCAGTTTCCAATAAGCAGAGGTTTTGCAATTTACCTGTGTATCCTTGATCAGCAAAAAACTTATGTAATGTTGGAGCTTTGCATTTGGCTTGAACAAAAAGATTTGGTGCACCATCACGATCCTGAATGCTTGCACTTTGTACTTCAGCAGCAATTACAAGACCTACAGTATCTACAACGATGTGGCGCTTTCTACCCTTTACTTTCTTGCCAGCATCATATCCTCTGGATCCCCTTTTTGAGTAGTTTTTACTGATTGGCTATCTATTATTCCCACTGATGGAGTTTCATTCTTACCAATTATCTCTCTTACTTTTTTAACTAGAAAATCATGAATCTCTTGCCATATTCCACTTTTTTTCAATCGCTAATTACAACTATACACTGTTTTCCATGGTGGAAAATCTTTAGGCAGTTGTCTCCATTGACATCCTGTCCTCATCACATAGCGAATTGCGTTAATAATTGTTCTAATACTATGTTTTCTTGGTCTGCCGGTCTTTTTAGGTTCAAAATATAGCTCTATTATCTTCCATTCTTTGTCACTTATATCGCTTGGGTACATTTAAAATATATCTTATAACATACTTCTTAACTCCTTTCTACTTAGTTTGAAGACAGGCTCTTAGAGAAGCCAAATAGAGCTACCTTTCTATAAAAGACCTATCGACTGTTGCAATTATAGGTGTAAACAAGAATGATAAAAGAGTACGGGATTGAGTAACTATGTACACTTCTGCTGGCATACCAGGGTATAGGTATACATTTTTAAATTGAGCAAGCTCTGACTTCGGTATCACTACGCGCACTGAATAATAACGCCCTAGTCTTGGATCATCAAGAGCATCAGGAGAAATATGGCTTACTATACCACTAATTAAACTTAAACGTCGTGCACTGTAAGCACTCAGCCGGACTTTAACCTTTAGCCCTTCTAGCCCATCAATAGAGACTATGTTGCTATCTTTCTTTTGTGCTGACAGTACCTCTTCTATGTTTCTGGTCTGAATTTTAGCATCTATTATTAGGTCATCATCCGATGGCACTACGCTCATGATTGGAACTCCAGATTGTATAACACCACCTTCAGTATGGTATCTTATATCTGTGACTATCCCATCTTGAGGGGATTTAATTATTGTACGTGCTAATGAATCTTCAGCAACCATCAGCCTCTCTTTCAAGTCTGCAATAGACGTACTAACTTCCTTAAGTTCAGCGTTTGCTCTTTCTTGAGAATCATTTCTCACGTTTATAATTTCTAATTCGTTCTCTCCAATTTTTTGCTGCACTTGAGATATTGCAGAACGGTAATGTCCAACTCTGCCTTCAATTTCAGCAAACTGTTTTTCTAAAGCTAAAATGTGTGGTTTGCTTATATGGCCACTATCAAGTAATTGTCTTTTTGTTTCCAACTCCTCAGTTATCAAGTCATATTGCTTATGAGCTGCATTTAGTTGAAAGTTTAGCCCAGCTAATTCATCATTTAACTGCTTTATACGTTGTTGCAGTATGTCTGTTTTTCCCAATATGCTCTTTCTCTGAGAGTTGAACAACTTTACTTGATTCTTTATCGCTTTATTTACAAGTTCATCGTGAGATAATTTTTTAACCTCATCAGGAAACTCGAGCGTGTCTAAATCTCCTCTGATTGCAATAAGCCTTGCTTCTGTTGCTAAAAATGATAAGAGCTTCTCTTTGATAATACTTAAATTCGCCTTCTCGTTAACATCACTCAACAAAACTAGAGGCTCATCTTTTTTAACTGCTTGGCCCTCTTTGACTAAAATTTTGCTTATTATTCCTCCGCCCAAGTGTTGAACTATTTTCCTATTTGAAGATACAATAACTTCTCCACTTGCATGCACCGCACCGTCAATTGGAGCTATAGCCGACCAAATACCACCTATCCCAAAAAAGATGAGTATTACTACCAGACCAAAAAATAGTGGTCCCCATGTTACTCTCAGAACTTCATTTACGTTATTACTTTCGCGTTTTAAAATAAAATTTATCACTGCATCAATCAATGCAAACGTCTTATCCAAAAATTTTGGGTACTTCTTCTTTTTATTTTTTGCTCCTTGCATATTTATATTATCACTATGGCCAATCAGGCCTGTCAAAGAAAATCCAGTGCTAAGCTTTTTCAACTTACTTATCATAATACTACTGTGAATTTGTGTTAACTCAAGATAACACACAAAAACAAAGAATCTATAATTTAGGCATTCCATTTAGACTGCAGAGCACCAGAATAAACTATTTAGTAACAATTCCTGCATCAACTATGTTTTTAAAATTTTTTGACGTTTAACTTTATTATAACTTTTCCTTTATTTTGTGAATATCTGAGTTACTTATATTATGTAAGAAATCTATTGCCAACCAGTCAATATTCTGTTAGGAATTAAGATAATATAAAGTTATTATGTTTAGATTGGAAAGCAGAAAGTTCCTGATCACTGGCGCATCAGGCGGAATAGGGCAAGCAATTGTAAAAATTATGCACAAAGCCGGAGCAACTTTATGTATTTCTGGCACAAAAAAAGAAGTGCTCGAAGAAGTTGCTAAACAATATGAAAAAAATATGCACATACTCCCTTGTGACTTATCAAATGCTGAGGAAGTAAATCAACTAGTAAATAGAGCAAGTGAGTTGATGGAAGGCTTTGACGGGCTTATATGCAATGCGGGCATTACGCGAGACAGTTTATTATTGAGAATGACAGATGAAGCATGGCAAAAAGTAATTGATATTAACTTGAGCTCTACATTTAAGCTGAGTAGAGAAGCATGTAAGAGACTAATTAAGAATAATTGGGGAAGAATTATAAATATTTCCTCAATAATAGGGCTGACAGGAAACGCCGGGCAAGCAAATTATGCAGCGTCTAAAGCTGGAATAATAGCTATGAGCAAATCTATAGCAAAAGAAGTTGCAAGTCGTAATATAACAGTAAATTGTATTGCTCCTGGGTTTATAGATACTAAAATGACTGAAGTTTTAAATGAAGGACAAAAGGGAAAAATATTAGATAATATTCCAATGAAAAGAATGGGAACAGGGGAAGAAATAGCAGCAGGGGTCTTATTTTTAGCAAGTGATGAAGCAAAATATATAACAGGGCATGTGCTTAACATTAATGGTGGGTTATTTATGTAGCAACACTTATGTATGGACAAATTATAATTTTTACTTTAAAATAAAAATATGTGTAGGTTTAGGTTTGCGTTTGCGTTAATTTATTGTTTAAAGGCAAGAAAATGAGCTCTATAATAAAAAGATTTTTTAGTGTTTTTTGTGTAGTATTACTTTTCTCTTTCTCAGGTTATGCAACTACCACTGATCCTGATATGGATGACACAACTAAAGTAATATGCAATATTATTGGTTACGTTTGGGGAATAGGCGGTCCACTTATGACGGTAGTAATAATTGGTGCAGCTTTGCTTGCAATATTTGGCAGGATGCCGTGGCCAGCCCTCTTTGCTCTAGGCATGTTCTGTGGTGTATTTTTTGGCGCTAAAACTATCATAACGAAAATTATGCCCAACTTAAGTGATGAAACAAAAGCTATGTTGGAAAAGTGTGGAAAATAACCCATAAAAGTGCAGAAATGCTTTTTTGTTATCCATTAAATCGCTTCATATCTTCAACTTGCAACAAATAAGGACTATCTTTTGGTAGAGTTTTAACAGCTAGGTCAGCGTATTTTGTAAATTGCTTTAAATCACCTTCAATACAAGCCTTTTTTGTCAAGGCAAAATAATGCATTGCCGTATCAGCTTCACATTTATATGCAATGCTTAAATATTTCCAGACAAAAGCGTTATTTGGTTCTACATTCAAAATCTGCTCCAGGTAAAAAATCGCCTTTTTTGCATCACCGTGTAATAATAAAGTATGAGATAATGCAAGTTTCACTAAATAACTGTTTTTCTCAGATAAATACCTAAGCGATTCCTCATACATTTTTATTGCTTCACTTAAATTTCCGGCCTTGTATAGCATTTCTGCTTTTAATTCATATAGGTATGGGTCATTGCGTGACTCTTGAATCAATGAATTAACTTTAGCAATAGCCTCTTCTATCTTTCCTTGCCTATAGCAAACTATAGCATTTACATACTCAGAATTATTTTCATATTTATTAGATAACACATGAATAGGAGCAAAGAAAGAGTCTAGCTTTGCAACCACACGCTCAAACTTTAGTAACTTATCCGCAAAAATTGGTTTTACGTTGTTTTTGACCTTATAATTTTGTACAGCAAATATGCGTTTCTCACTAAGTGGGTGAGTGCGGAAATATTCCTCGGTGTTCTCATGCTCAATACTTTTAAAATAATCAAAAATCTCTTTCATACCTGAATTATCATAGCCAGATTCATCAAGGTACCTTAAAGCATAGCTATCTGCTACACTTTCTTGCTCTTGAGAATAGTTAAAAAATAGCCTTGAACTGAGTGCTACACCACTAAGCAAAATTGCACCAGCAACCTGAGGGTTAATGATAATACTAGAAACTAATCCTACCATATAACTAATCATTGCTATCGATTGAAAATAACCCATAGCACTACTCATTTGCAATATATGACCAGCAGATATGTGAGCAATCTCATGTGCTAATATACCAAGCAGGACATAAGGTTTAGCCGAGTATTGTAAAAGTCCTAAATGAATGAAGATACTGTTGTTGTTAATTACAAAAGCATTAATCGAATTATCATTAATTATAAAAACTTTCATTCGGTCACTATCAATGTTTGCAGCAAAAAATAAAGGTTGCGCTAGCTCTTTCACTATTGCTTCCACTTCACTATCTCTAATAATGTTAATAGAGTAAGCATTATTATAATATGCAAAAAAGAACAATAAGGTCAAAAACTTAGCAATTCTAAACATGGAAATTCTGTGCTTATATAATTTATAGGAATTCTATATTTTAACACTTAAATTATACAAATTTATAAACGCTAGTTTAATTTTTTAACGTAACTGATAAGTTTGTCGATGGTAGTTAACTTAATTTTATGTTGTTCAGCAAATTTAAGTAACTGAGGTAAGCGCATCATAGAGCCATCATCATTTACTAATTCACAAATAACTGCTGAATGATCAAACCCTACTAACTTCGCCATTTCAACACTCGCTTCAGTATGACCAGCACGTTGTGCCACCCCACCTTTATGTGCAATTACAGGAAAAACATGACCTGGAGTTATGATGTCATCCTGAGTGCCATCCTTGTTGATAGCAGCATGTATAGTTTTCGTTCTATCCTCTGCTGAAACACCGGTTGTAATGCCATAACGTGCATCAATTGATGTAGTAAATGCGGTATGATTTTCACCAATATTTTTCTTTTCCATGAAATTAAGGCCCAACCTCTTCATGTGAAATTTAGTCATTGCTAAGCACACAACCCCTGTACCGTACCTAACCATAAAAGCCATATGTTCTGGTTTTACTTTTTCAGCTAAGACAACCAAATCACCTTCATTCTCTCTACTTTCATCATCAACTAAAATGAATAATTTACCGGAACGAGCATCCTCTAATACATCTTCCACAGAAGAAATACCTGGTAGACTCATTGAAGCATAAGTGGCCTGTACCATAATAATTTACTTAAATTCAATCTTAACTATTTTATATAATTTCTCTCCATTTGGCACTGTCACTTCCACATACTCACCGACTTTTTTGCCGATTAAGGCACTCCCGAGTGGTGAACTAGTAGATATTAACTGCTTTGAAACATCAGCTTCATATTCGCCTACAACCTTATAAACATATTCCACTTCACTGTTATTATCACTTAACATGCTTAATGTCACAGTTGCACCAAACATTACTGAATCACCAGACAAATTTTTTACTTCTATTACTTCCGCATGTGAGAGCTTACTTTCTATCTCCATTATACGGCCTTCAATAAAACCTAACCTTTCCCGTGCTGCATGATACTCTGCATTTTCAGACAAATCACCTTGATCACGAGCATCAGAAATAGCCTGTATCACAGAAGGTTTTTCTTCCTTTAATTTTTCAAGTTCGGCTTGCATATTCTCAAAACCTTCCCTCGTCATAGGAAATTTATTAATAATGGATGAAGCCATAATCACCACCTAAACGCAATTAAATTGAGTAACGAAATTACTCACAATGTTAAAAATATCACCTTTTATATCATCACTCATGTCATTTGACAACTTTTTTAAAACCCCAGGGTGTACAGTATGAAAATAATTAATAAGATCATGTTCAAATTTATTAATGTAACTTATTTGTATTTTACTTAACTGATTATATAGGTTAGAAAAAATATACATCAGCACTACTTGCTCTTCTATTGACATAGGTAAATGTTGTTTTTGCTTTAATAACTCGACAAGATATTTACCCTTATTCAAGGATAATTGAACACTAGCATCAAGATCAGAACCAAATTTTGCAAAATCTTCTAATTCTCTATACTGAGCTAAGCTTAGCTTTATAGAACTAGCAACTTTCTTCACAGACTTTAGTTGTGCAGCAGAACCAACCCGTGAAACTGACAAACCTATATTTACTGCAGGTCGAAATCCTTTATAAAATAATTCAGACTCAAGAAAGATCTGCCCATCGGTAATTGAAATAACATTTGTTGGCACATATGCAGATACATCACCAGCTTGAGTTTCGACAATCGGCAAAGCAGTTAAAGACCCCTGCCCTTTTTTATCAGACATTTTAGCAGCTCTTTCAAGCAAGCGAGAATGTACATAGAATATATCTCCAGGGTAAGCTTCACGACCAGGAGGACGTCTGAGCAATAAAGACATCTGCCTATATGCCACAGCATGCTTAGATAAATCATCATATATAATCAAACAATGCATTCCATTGTCACGGAAAAATTCCCCAATAGTGCAACCAGCATAAGGTGCTAAAAATTGCATAGGCGCGCAGTCAGATGCACTAGCCACAACTACAGTTGTATACTCTAATGCTCCGCTTTCTTTCAGCTTATTTACCACTTTTGCTACTGTTGAAATTTTTTGTCCAATAGCAACATAAACACAGTAAATTTTTTGATTTTCGTTTACCTCATCGTTAATCTTCTTCTGATTGATAATAGTATCAAGCGCAATAGTAGTTTTACCAATTTGTCTATCGCCAATAATTAATTCACGCTGCCCTCTACCTATTGGAATTAGCAAATCTATAATTTTAATTCCTGTTTGCAGTGGCTCATGCACAGACTTACGATCAATAATGCCTGGCGCTTTAGATTCTATATCCATTCTGTTTTTGGCTCTAATTTCCCCACCGTCGTCTATAGGATGGCCCAACGCATTTACAACTCTCCCTAACAATTCATGCCCTATAGGCACCTGCACAACATCACCACTACATTTTACAACGTCCCCTTCTTTCACATCACGGTCATTACCAAGCACAACTATTCCAGCCGTATCATGATCTAAATCAAGAACTATTCCTTCTACACCGCTTGCAAAAAATACCTTTTCACCGAATTTTGCTTTTTCCAGCCCATAAACCAATGCGATACCATCTGTTACTGAAATTACTTCACCTATATTTTCCCGCTTTATAGGATTATCAAACGTCTCAACTTTTTCCCTTATTACACTTGCTATCTCAGAAACATTCATACTGTTCTTCATACAAAATTCCTTACTTTTAATATTTCCATTTTACTTAAGTCAACTAACCTATCTAAGTAACTTTTTAGCGAAGCATCGATCAAATTAAAACCATACCTAACTACGAAGCCACCTAGTATAGAAGGGTCAACCACATTGCTTACTTTTATTATTTTACCAAGAAAGCTCAAAGATTCAGTAATTATTTTTATATCAGATTCCTTTAAAGCTTCTGCTGACTTTATAGTAATTTCGAATTCATTTTCATTTTCTTTTGCAAGGGTTAAGAATTTTTCTAATATAAGGATCAATAAACTAGAGCGTTTGTTTGCAAATATAACCATAATAAATTTTACTAAATTTTCACTCAAGTGCTCATTTATAGAAAGCATCACTTCTTTTTTGTGTGCAAAAGAAATCATAGGATGAGATAGGTACACAAAAACATCACGTTGATCCTTAAAAAAAGCCAATAAAAATTCTACTTCTTTCCTTATAACACCTAACCTGCTTCCTGAGACATGAAACAGCACTCTAGCGTAAGATGAAACTAAATTATTGTATTGGGTCTTTTTCATATTAAATCCAGTAAATCTAAATTAATTCAGCTACAAATCTTCCATTCTTCAATCCAAGCATTTTTTATATAAACAGGTCCTCTCTTTAAGGAAAGAAAACATAAATCATATCTGACTGAATAATCTAAAAAACTAAGGTTTGTACTTAAGAAATACTTAGAAGAATTTATAATAGACTGACATTGAAGATGAGATATCGGTATTTCTTTTCCAAGTAAACTTGTTTTAACTTCTATAAAAATCAGCTCCTTTTTTTTAGATACAATTAAGTCAATTTCACCGAACTTACAACGGTAACGGCGTTTTATAACATTATACCATTTCAGCTTTAAATATGCCAAAACTAACAATTCGCCAAAGTAACCTACAAAGTAGCGTAACCTACTTACCATAAGAAGAACAATTATGATAACAATTAACTTTGTGTAACTACTTTGCCTCCTTCTCTATTTTTACTATAAACCTTACCTCTTGCTGCAATATCCCTATTAACCAGTTCTATCACTGCCATTGAAGCGCAATCACCCTTTCGAGTGCTAAATTTTATTATTCTAGAATACCCACCTTTACGATCTTGATAACGGCTGGCTAAGACGTTTAATAACTTATCAACTGCTAACTTACTATTATGAAGGCGTGAAAGCAAAAGTCTTCTACCATGTAAAGTATTCTTATTCTTAGCAATTGTAATAAACTTTTCGACATATGGACGAAGTTCCTTAGCTTTTGGTAAAGTAGTTACAATCTGCTCATGGTTAATTAATGAGATAGATAGATTCTTTAACGTCGATAATCTATGTTCAGTGCAACGAGATAGTTTACGTTTTTTTATTCCATGTTTCATATATCACCTAATCTTCATCAGTATGTTGTTTAGCCAACTCATCTATATCCTTAGGCGGCCAGTTTAGCACATTCATACCCAAAGACAAGCCAAAATTAGCCAAAACTGCCTTAATCTCATTCAAAGACTTCCTGCCAAAATTAGCAGTTCTTAACATTTCACCTTCTGTCTTTTGCACAAGATCACCTATATAAGTGATGTTTTCGTTTTTCAGACAGTTATGAGACCTGACAGATAATTCCATTTCATCTACCTTACGCAATAAGACAGGGTCATAACCCAAATCTTTAGCACCACTAGACGAAGAAACCTGCGATTTTTTATAACTTACATCAGAACTAATAAAGGGCTGAAGTTGCTCCTGTAATATTCTTGCAGCAGAGTCAACAGCTTGACTTGGAGAGATTGTACCATCAGTTTCAACTGACAATATCAGCTTATCCTTATCAGTAACTTGGCCAACACGACTATTCTCTACCCTGTACGAAACCCTGTTGATAGGGCTATACAAAGCATTAACTGGAATAAAACCAATTAAATCCTGTTCACTCATAAGCTTCAAAAGTTCATTTTCTTTATACTTAGTTACAGGAAGATAACCTTTTCCGCTAGCCACATATATGGTCATGTTAAGCTCTACATTTTGCCCCAGCGTACATATTAACAAATCTTTATTAACAATAGAGCATTGATCATCAGTTTCTATCATCCCAGCTAATACCTGGCAAGGCCCTTTAGCGTTTAAATTTAAGCATTTATTAGAAGCACCTTTTAATTTACACCTCAACATGCCCATATTTAATACTATATCAGTTACGTCTTCTCTTACCCCTTGAATTGAAGTAAACTCATGAGTTACACCTTCAATTTTTATTCCATAAACAGCACTACCTTTAAGAGAAGATAACATTACACGTCTTAATGCATTACCTAATGTTAAAGCAAAACCACTTTCCAACGGTTCTAGGACTATATCACTTTTTTCACTTGAATCATCTGATATTACCTTAATTGAACTAGGTTTAATCAATTTATCTAAATTGCTACAGAGAGAAACATCATTATTATAATACATAAAACAACCTTTTCGAATATCCTATACTCTTCTTTTTTTTCTTAACCTGCACCCATTATGGGGAATTGCGGTTTTATCTGCAATTGAAGTCACAGTCAACCCACAGCTCTGAAGTGCTTTAACCGCAGCTTCGGTACCAAAGCCAGGACCACGAATTATTACAGAGACAACCTTCATACCAAATCTCTCCATTGCATTCTTCGCAGCAGCCTCCGCAGCCTTACCTGCAGCATAAGGTGTGGATTTTCTCGAACCTGAAAAACCACATGCACCCACAGAAGTTTGACATAGCGTATTACCATGAACATCAGTTACATTTACAAAGGTATTATTAAAAGTTGCACGAATATGAACAACACCAGTAATAAACTCCTTTGTACTCTTACCAACCGTTTTGACTTTTTTCATTAAAACTCACAATAATAATAAATTTTATTTTTTCCCAGCAATAGGCAACCGAGATCTACCTTTACGAGTCTTAGCATTAGTATGAGTCCTTTGCCCTCTCACAGGTAAACCTTTTCTATGTCTCACTCCTCTATAGCATCCCATTTCCACTAAAGATTTTATGTTCATAGCCACTTCTTTTCTGAGCTCACCTTCTATAACATAATTTTGTCTAATGAAACTGCTGATCTTTTCTATATCTTCATCTCGTAATTCTGAAACACGTTTGCGCTTATCAACTTCACAAGCGTGACAAATTACATTTGCAGTAGCAATACCTATACCATATATATAAGTTAATGCAAAAGGAACACATTTCCTCACTGGAATATTTATGCCTGCAATACGTGCCACTGGTACCTCGATACTTTATTAATAACAACTCTTAATTTATACCATAAAACAACTCAGAGTCAAACCAAATTACAAGAAATTTTACTTTCAATCTCTTGCGTTACCTCATCAACACTCAAATTAGCGTCAATTGTCAATAATTTGCCTTTATAATACTCGCGTAAACCTTTCATTTGAAGGTGATATTCACTTATTCTCTTATTAATTGCAGACATATCAGCATCATCAATTCTTTTCTCTAACCTCGTACTTTTACATTTAGCACAAGTAGTACTCTTAAAAGAAGATACACTATATATGCTTTTACAGTCCAAACACGCGAGACGATTTTTTAATCTATCGATTGCAATATTATCGTCAAGCTGCAGTTCAATTACAATATCAACATCCCTATTATATTTTTCTTGCAAAACTTGAGTCAAAAAATGAGCCTGGTTTAAATTTCTCGGAAAACCATCTAATAAGCAATTATCACCCATTAATGCAAGCTGGTCATGCAATAATCCACATATAATTTCATCTTGAATTAAATTACCAGATTCCACGGTACCCTTTATTTTTTTACCTAACTCACCGCCATCAGATATAATATTCCTTAATAAATCCCCCACTGAAATTAATTTTAAATTATATTTTGCTATTAACAAGCTTGACTGAGTACCTTTACCAGAACCTGGAGGACCAAAAATCGTAATGATCATCTTACTTTCCTCGTTTTAGACTCATATTTCTTTATCCAGCTATCGTACCTATTCGAAAAAATATAAGATTGTATTTGCATAATAGTATCAGTAATAACGTTCACTATAATCAGTAAACTCGTCCCACCAAAAATAAATGGTATATCATAATAATATCTCATAACTTCAGGTACAGTACATATGACTACCAAATACGCAGAGCCAATGAATGTCAACTTAAAAACTATATCTTGAAGGTAATCAGAAGTATGTTTCCCAGGCCTTCTACCAGGTATAAAACCACCATTTTTTTTAAGAAAATCTGCGTTTTCCTCTGGATTAAATATAAAATTGGTATAGAAAAAATTAAAAAATACTATCAGCACCAAATAGGCTACAATATATACTACTTTATTTGCCATAAAGTAATTTAAAATAAAATCAGAAAAAGCTTGCCCCTTATAGAAATTTGCAATTGAAATAGGTGTCAATAAAATTGCATTAGCAAAAATGGTTGGTACTACACCAGATAAATTAATCTTCAATGGAATATAAGTAAAATCGTCATTATGTAATCTTTTAAATTGCTTTTTAGGATGTTGAACAATAACTTTTCTATAAGAAGACTCTACAAAAATGACTAAGACTAGCAGCAAAAAAAACAATACCAAAACAAAAAGGATAATAAATAACGATACGCTACCGTTTTTATTTAACGTTAACAGAGATGACAAAGCGCTGTGTAACTCTGATATTATGCCCGTGAAAATGATTAATGAGATACCATTGCCTATACCGCTAGCACTGATTCGTTCACCAAGCCATATTAAAAGCATAGTTCCACCTAAAAGGCTGAAAACACCTATTGTACGAAACATAACACCAGGTTCGATTACAACCAATACCCCTTCCCTATTCATCCCTTCCAATCCAACCAAAATTGGAATTGATTGAAATACACAAATTACTATGGTCAGGTAGCGTATATAAGAATTCATCTTTCTACGGCCTGACTCTCCATCATTCTTAACTTCCTTCATTCCTTTAATCGCAGAAGAAAGCAACTGAATAATGATAGAAGCCATTATATATGGCATAACGTTCAATGCTAGAATTGTCATTCTAGCCAATGCACCACCAGAAAATAAATTAAATACTCCAAAAACACCTGAGCCCCCTTTGGGAAATATATCATTAATTACATTAAGATTAATTCCAGGAATAGGCACATAAGTACCCAAGCGATAGCAAATTAAAGCCATTAGCGTAAAAAATATACGTTTTAATAAATCGCCTTTATATAACAACGTAGGATCCAAGCTATTAAATGCGGATTTATTGCCCATGATTTACGATAGTATTTCCACACTACCACCAACTGAAGCTACAGATTTTTTTGCAGCTTCTGACGCAAAATCAACATGAAACACAAATTTTTCGCTCAACTTACCTTTATTAAGAAGTTTAATTTTATCCTTAATAGACTTTATAAAACCTAATCTATACAGCCTCTCCTTATCTATAACAGAGTCTTTCACTATTTTTTTAGCTTCCATTAAGCGCTGTATATCGCCAACATTGATTATAGAATATATGTTCCTACGTATAGGCTTAAAACCTCTTTTAGGCAAACGAGTATATATAGACTGTTGTCCACCCTCAAAACCATTTATGGAAACTCCACTTCTAGCCTTTTGCCCTTTATGCCCTCTACCGGATGTTTTACCTTTACCACAACCGATACCTCTACCCAGCAACTTAGGCTTCTTTTTCTTAGATAACTTAGTAAATATAGAGTTTAATTTTATAGCATTATTCATACTTTACCTGTTTCCAACTATCTCGCTAATCTTTTTGCCTCTTTTGCTTGCTACCTGACGAGGAGATAAGATACTATCAAAAGCCTTAAATACCGCACATATAACGTTATGAGGATTATTTGATCTAGTGGATTTAGCCACCACATCCTTTATACCTAACACCTCAAAAACTGATCTAATCGCTCCACCAGCAATAATACCTGTTCCGGCTCTTGCGGTTCTTAAAACTATCTCACCAGAACAAAATTTAGCTTTAATATCATGATGCAAAGTTCTACCTTCACGCAAGTACACTCTAATCATCGATTTCTTTGCAGCATTTACAGCTTTGACTCTTGCTTCAGCAACTTCTGCGTGCTTACCTATTCCACATCCTACCCTACCCTTCCCATCGCCAACAACAACCAAAATTGAAAATGAAAATCTTCTGCCACCTTTGGTAACCGTTGTTACCCTTCGTACCGAAACTAAAAGTTCTGATAAATCATCATTATTTTGTAAATTCTTTATAGCCATATTCAAAACCTTCTAAAATTCAAATCCAGAACTTCTTAAAGCCTCAGCAAATTGAGAAACTAATCCTGTATATTTATACGCTCCACGATCAAATACTAGCTTTTGTTCTAATTTCAGACCAGATAAGCGCTCAATCATTAAAGAAGAAACCTGTTTTATAGTTTCAGCATTGACTTTTCCTTTACATACATCCTTAATTTTAGCATCCAAAGTAGAAGCTGAAGTGAGAGTTACTCCTTTTACATCATTAATTAACTGGACATAAAAATGCCTATTAGATTTAAATATGGATATACGCAAACGTTCAGCGCTCTTGTCAAGCTTCGCTCTATTACGCAACTTCCTTTTTTCATAGTTACTTAAAAAATTATATAACCTTCTCATCTTAATTACTTCTTTTTACTTACAACTTTACGCAACATAAATTTACCCTTTATTACAATACCCTTACCTTTATAAGGATCGTACTTCCTAATCCTGCATATATCAGATGCCACCATATAGACTTTTTGCTTATCCATACCACTAACTACTAAGTGAGTTGGCTTTATGCACTTAATCTCAACATCTTTAGGCACTTTATATTTAACATTATGGCTATAACCAAGATACAAAGTCAAATACTTACCATCACACTCTGCCTTATATCCAACACCGTTAATCTCAAGATTAACAGAAAAACCATCAACCATGCCGTTAATAATATTATTAATATTACTCCTATAAGTGCCCCACATAGGCTTTATTTCATCATAATCATCTTTATCTTGATCCACAGAAAGGAGTAGCTGATTATCAACAATCCGGCACACAACATCACTGATTAAGCTAAGCTCTTTTTCAGCCTTAGCACTCTTTATTAACATCCTACCATTATTATATTCAACTGAAATACCAGCAGGAATATTGATAGGAGCAGCACCTATACGAGACATGAATTTCTCCTATTATTTAAAACACACGACACAAAACTTCTCCACCAACCTTTAACTTATGTGCATTATAATCAGTCATCACCCCTTTGGGTGTCGATATAATAAAAATACCAAGACCATTATATGCTTTAGAAATGTCCTTATACTTAGAATAACAACGACAACCAGGCTTTGACACCCTAACTATGTCACTAATTACAGGTGACTTCTCATAATACTTCAATTTTACAATGAAAGAAGGTAAATTATCTACAACTTGCTTTTCATAATCAAGGATATACCCTTCATCTTTTAAAATCTTCAGTATAGAAGAATTCACTTTAGAAAACAACACTCTTGTTGTTCTATGCATTGCCAATTGAGCATTACGTATCCTTGTTAAAAAATCACCAATACTATCAGATAACGCCACAATATACTCCTTATATTATATTTACCAACTAGACTTTGTAACTCCTGGAACTTGCCCAAAAGAACATAAATCACGCAAAACAATTCTACATAAACCAAATTTTCTATATACTCCTCTTGGTCTCCCAGTTAAAGCACACCTATTTCTAATTTTGGTTTTAGAAGAATTTCTAGGCAATTTTTTAATTAATTTATTTTGAGCTGTAAACCTTTCTACAATAGACAAATTCTTATTATTTATTATAGATTTCAATTCCTCTCTTTTTTCTTTATATTGATCGCACAGCTTTATTCTGCGAAGATTTCTTTCTATCATAGATTTTTTTGCCATATATTTCTTCTCTCAATTAATCAAAAAAAGGAAATTTAAGAGCCAGTAATAATTCCTTTGCTTCCTTATCACTAACTGCACTTGTTATAATATTAATATCCATACCTCTAATTTTACTTATTTTATCATAGTCTATTTCTAAAAACGAGATATGTTCCTTTATACCAAAGGAAAAATTACCATTACCGTCAAATTGCTTCACACTAAATCCTCTAAAATCTTTTTCCCTTGGCAAAGCAATATATATCAATCTTTCTAAAAACTCATACATTTTATCTCTACGCAAAGTTACTTTGCAACCTACTGTAGCACCTTTTCTGATCTTGAAGCCAGAAATAGATTTTTTTGCAAAAGTTGATAAAGGCTTCTTCCCAGCAATCAAATATAGGCTATCAAGTGGTTCATTTATTGCTTTACTATCTGTAGCAGCATCTCCAACGCCCATATTGATACACACCTTGACAAGTTTAGGCACTTGCATTATATTGCCGTAATTAAACTTATCCTTTAAGGACTTTACTATGCTATCTTTATACAATTCTTTAAACATATCAACCTAATCTATCACTTCTCCAGAAACTTTTGCAAAACGCACTTTTCTACCGTCTATAACCTTAAACCCCACTCTAGTTGGAGTTTTATATTTAGGGTCCAATGTTGCAACGTTGGATATATCAATAGCTAACTCTTTATTTAATATACCACCACTACTACCAGCTTTTGGTTTAGTGTGTCTCTTATGTACATTTACCCCAGAAACAATTACTTTCTTTTTAGCATCACATGCCACAACTTTAATCACTTTACCAATTTTTCCCTTATCTCTACCAGTTAAAACTATAACGTCGTCACCACTTTTTATTTTAGCACTCATTATAAAACCTCAACAGCTAATGACATTATCTTCATAAAAGAACCAGATGATAACTTTTTTACCGGACCAAATACCCGAGTGCCAAGTGGTTCACCTTGATCGTTAATCAAAACTACAGCATTGCTAGAAAAACGAATTACAGAACCATCAGATTTTCTAATAGGGCTTTTCACCCTCACCACAACTGCTCTATATACTTTTCCCTTCTCAACCTTCCCTCTTGGAGTAACAGATTTAGTAGATACAATAACTGTGTCACCTATAGATGCAGACTTTCTACCACCCAATAAACCAATACAAAGCACTGCACGCGCACCAGAATTATCAGCCACTTCCAACAATGTATTTTTTTGAATCATATAAATATCCTATTCAATGTGAGCTATTAACAACAACCCATTTTTTAGTAGTAGAAATAGGCTTGTGTTCTTGTATTAAAACCTTGTCCCCTTCTTTACAACTATTATTCTCATTATGTGCTGTATACTTCTTGTACTTTTTTATAACCTTTTTATACAGCTCATCCTTATACACTTGTAATACCGAAACCTTTACAGTCTTATCACACTTAGCCTTAGTTACAGTACCACAAAAAACCTTTTTAGGCATTCTTTTCCTCTCTTCTTCTTTTATTTAATATAGTTAGAATACGAGCTATGCTCTTTCTTATTAAGCTAAAACGCGAAATATTGTTGCACTGCCCCAACTTCTTTTGAAAAACCAAATTAACAAACTCTTTTCTCAAATTTACAAGAATTTCATGCAATTCTTGTGAAGACCTCGATTCAATGTCAGCTATATCCATTGCAACTCCATTTAATTATGATTAGATACAAATTTACACTTCATAGGAAGCTTAGCGGTTGCCTTTTCAAGCGCCAATCTTGCTAAATGCATGGGAACATCACTGCTAATTTCAAACAACATTCTACCGGGCTTAGCTTTAAACACCCAAAATTCAACACTACCTTTTCCCTTACCCATACGTACATCTGCCGGCTTTTTACTAACAGGGGTATCAGGAAAAATTCTTATCCACACTTTACCAGAGCGTTTTAATGTTCTAGATATTACACGCCTTGCAGTTTCAATATGCTTAGACTGAATCCTACCTGCTTCTACAGCTTTTAAGCCATAATCTCCAAAAGATAATGTGCTACCACCTTTTGTATTACCCTTAATTCGCCCCTTAAATACCTTCTTATATTTACTCTTTTTGGGAACAAACATCTCAATATACCTTAATTACCAATATAAACCCAAACCTTAACTCCTATAATACCATATATAGTTTTTGCTTCACAAAAAGCATAGTCTATATTAGCACGTAAAGTGTGTAAAGGCAAACGACCTTCTTTATACCATTCAGTACGAGCTATCTCAGCTCCCCCAAGGCGCCCAGAACAACTTACTTTAATACCTCTAGCACCCATCCTCAAACAACTTTGAATAGCTTTTTTCATCGCTCTTCTAAATGAAACCCTTTTTTCTAACTGTTGCGCAATGCTGTTTGATATTAAAGTTGCATCTATTTCAGACCTTTTAACTCCTACTACATTCACTTCCACATTATTTTTTACTTTTTCAGCTATTTTTTGCTTTATCTTCTCAATATCTGAGCCTTTCTTACCTATTATCACTCCAGGTCTAGAAGAATGTATTATTACAGACACCAAATCAATTGTACGCTCTATAATTACTTTAGAAACACCAGCATGCTTAAAAGATTCATTTATATAACTGCGAATAGATAAATCTTGATGCAACCCTTGTTTATAACCCTTCTCAACATACCAAACAGACAACCAAGTATTAATTATTTTTAACCTAAATCCTTTAGGATTAACGTTTCCCATACTTTTGCACTTTCCTTATTAATTTTCTATTTTTATGAATCATATAATTTCCCCCAATTTTACAGTTATATTACTATAACGTTTACTAACTCTATTAGCTCTACCCATAGCTTTTGGACATACCCTACGCAAAGTAAGAGACTTACCTATTGAAATTTCTTTTATATATAAATTATCGATATCCAATCCATAATTATATTGAGCATTAGCAATCGCAGAATTCAATACCTTCCTTACAAGACTCGCAGCTTTCTTTTCACAAAATCTTAATTGCACAGTGGCAAAAGAAACTTTTTTATTACGTACTAAACCAGCAACCAAATTCAATTTACGAGGAGTTGATTTTAAAACCCTAGAACCAGCTTTAACTATTACATCTCTGTTTTTCATATCAATTACCTTCTTGTCGCCTTTTTATCACCACTATGCCCAGTAAATTTACGAGTGGGCGAAAATTCACCAAACTTATGACCTATCATATTCTGATCATTAACATTAACAGGAATGTAATCCTTACCATTATAAACAGCAAACTTTAAACCTAAACAATTAGGAAGAATTACAGAAGCCCTGGAATGAACTTTTATAGCCATGTTAACAAACCCCTTGGTTAAAGCATTATTCACCGACTTTAATATAGAAGGATGACAAAAAGGAGGCTTCCACGCAGATCTACTCATAAACTAACCTTTCAATTGTTTTATATACTTATCACTAGATTTATTTTTCCTCCGAGTTTTCTTTCCTTTTGTTGCAACACCCCAAGGAGTAACAGGATGACGACCACCAGAGGTTTTTCCTTCCCCACCTCCATGAGGATGGTCAACCGGATTCATTGCAACCCCACGCACAGTAGGTCTAATTCCAAGCCACCTACTTCTTCCAGCTTTACCCAGCTTTCTATTCTTATGGTCAGGGTTAGATACTACACCAATAGTAGCCTTGCAAGAAGATAAAATCAACCTAATTTGACCAGACCTGAGTCTTAATAAAACATATTGGCCATCACGACCAACGATTTGCGCATAACAACCAGCAGCTCTAGCAATCGCAGCACCATTACCTGGCTTCAGCTCAACATTATGAACGAAAGAACCAACAGGTATATACTTGAGTAGCAAACAATTACCTGGCAAAATATCAGCATCATTTCCAGCTGTAACAATATCACCAGGCTTCATACCTTGAGAAGCTAATATATAAGACTTAATATCATCTTCCTTATATGATATTAACGCTAAAAACCCACTTCTATTTGGATCATACTCTATTTTTTCAACTATACCCTGACCACTTCTATTACGCTTAAAATCTATAACTCTATACTTCTTTTTGTGACCACCACCCCTATGACGAGTTGTAATTCTACCATAATTATTCCTTCCACCACTGGACTTTTTACCGGATGTAAGAGACTTTTCTGGCTCATCTTTTGATAAACCAACTTTACTTACTAACACAGTCCCACGAGAAGACGGAGTAACAGGATTAAAAAATTTCATACCCATATTAAACGCTCATTATATCTAATTTTTGACCATCTATCAAAGAAAAATAAACTTTCTTTTTCTGTTTTTCACAACCAATCACACCCCTGAAACGCCTATATTTAGGCTTAATTCTAACAACATTTATAGAAGAAATTTTAACATCAAATAGAGACTCTATTGCCAACTTTATTTGACGCTTATTTACATTTACAAAAACATACAAAGAATATTTATTAAACTTCTCCCTCAAAAAAGAGGCCTTTTCTGTAATTATAGGAGATTTTATTATATTATTATACTTGATCATAACAATCTACCTTCAAGATGCTTTAAAGTATCCTTTGTCAACATCACGCATTCGTGATTCAATATATCAAAGACATTTAACCCAATAGGTTTGATTAAGTCTACATAATGCAAGTTTCTAACAGCACGCAACAAATCATCTCCATAATCACCAACTATCAAAAAGGAAGAAAATTTAAAAATTTTAATACATTTATACATTTCAGACGTTTTCTTCACATCAATATTTAAATTATCCAGGATAACCACTTGATTATTTAAATACTTTAGAGATAAAGCAATTTTTAAACCAAATTTGCGTACCTTCTTATTAAGAGAATAAGTATGACTCCTCACAACAGGGCCGAAAATAATCCCACCACCTCTAAATTGAGGAGATCGCAAGCTCCCTTGTCTTGCCCTACCGGTACGTTTTTGACCATAAGGTTTAGCTGTTGTACCAGAGACATCACTGATACCTTTTGTTTTATGAGCACCAGCTCTTCTCTTCGCTAATTGCCATCTCACTATATCATGCAAAATACTCAATTTTTGCTTAGCAGAAAATATCAAAGGATTGAGCTGAGTAGTACCTACATTATTATTAGATAGATTAACTAAATTACATTCCATAACTAACTTACCAAATTACTAGCATCATCATTTACATCTAACAGTAAACCTACCGGAAAAGGAACATCTTTATGTAAAGATTTTTTAACTGCATCTCTTACAAAAACATAGGAATTTTTAAACCCAGGAACATTATTACCCTTCACAGCAATTATACTATTTTCATGATCAATGGATAATATCCTCATATTTTGTACAGTTATTCTGCTGTTACCTAAATGACCAGCCATTTTCTTTCCTTTGAATACTCTACCAGGATCCTGACATTGACCAGTGGAACCTTGTGATCTGTGAGCAATAGAAACACCATGAGATGCCCTAAGCCCACTGAAGTTATGCCGCTTCATCACACCAGCAAATCCTTTACCTATAGAATAACCCGTAATATCAAGATATTGACCAACCACAAAATGATTGATTCCCACTTTTTTACCACATTCTATTCCCGACAGGTCATTTAATCTACTTTCGTATAACTTACATTTATTACTTATACCCTTTTTCTTTAAATATTCCAACTGAGGTTTTGCTATATTTTTAAAATCTCCTGTGCCTAAAATGACTGAATTATAGCCACATTTATCTTGTCCTTTTATATCAACAATATGAGTTTCGCTGAGATGCAATAAAGTTACAGCCATGCGACTATTGTCAGAGTATATAGCAGTATGACCAATATTCGTCATTAATAAACCAATTCTCCTCAGTGAATTTATTCTCTTCATTTCCTTCTCCTAAACCTTAACTTCCTTGACTTTTAAATCCACTTCTACGCCAGCAGAAAAAGATAAACCTGTAAGCATCTGCATCATAGTAGGAGTAAGATCATGTAAAACAATCAAACGCCTAGAAGTTCTCATTTCAAACTGTTCACGAGATTTTTTATCAACGTGAGGAGATCTATTAACAATAAATTTAGAATCTTTTCTTGGCAACGCAATCGGACCAGATAATTTTGCATTGGACCGCTTTAATTCATCAACAAATTTTCGAACACACTCCTCCAATAAAGAACAATCGAAAGCCTTAATGTTAATATATATATCTTGCTTCATCTTAGTTACTACACTCACTCCAAAATTTCAGAAACAACACCAGAACCAACAGTTCTACCGCCTTCTCTTATCGCAAAACGCAATCCCTTATCCATTGCTATCGGTACTTGCAATTCTACTTCTACACTCACATTATCTCCTGGCATTACCATCTCCTTTCCATCTAGCAATTTTATGCTCCCAGTTACATCCGTTGTCCTTAAATAAAACTGTGGCTGGTAATTCGCAAAAAATGGTGTATGCCTTCCTCCTTCCTCTTTCTTTAATATATAAACCTCCGCCCTAAACTTTCTATGCGGCGTTATCGTCCCCGGTTTTGCTAATACTTGCCCTCTCTCCACTTCTTCTCTTTTTGTTCCTCTTAACAATATTCCTACATTGAGTCCTGCACTCCCCTTATCCAGCAACTTCTTAAACATTTCTACACCTGTGCATATCGTCTTTTGCGTCGCTTTCAGACCTATTATTTCTATCTCTTCTCCCGTCTTTATCTCTCCCTTCTCTATCCTTCCTGTTACCACCGTTCCTCGCCCCGATATCGAAAATACATCCTCGATTGGCAATAAAAACGGTAAATCCACAGGCCTTGGTGGAACCGCCACATACTCATCTAACTTTTCCATCAATTTATCTATTGATTTCTTTCCATATTCGCTACTGTCATCTTCCAGCGCTTTCAATGCAGACCCCACTACTACAGGCACTTCATCCCCTGGAAATCCGTATTTATTCAGCAATTCCCTCACTTCCATTTCTACCAAATCTATCATATCAGCATCAGCAACATCAGCTTTATTTATATACACCACGATATATCCAACACCTACCTGCTTCGCTAGCAATATATGCTCTCTCGTTTGTGGCATTGGCCCATCAACCCCCGACACTACCAATATCGCCGCATCCATCTGTGCTGCACCTACTATCATGTTCTTTACATAGTCAGCATGTCCAGGACAATCAACGTGTGCATAATGCCTTTTTTCCGTCTGATACTCAACATGCGCTGTTGCTATCGTTATCCCCCTTTTCCTTTCTTCTGGCGCCTTATCTATCTGATCGTACGCTACAAAATTTCCATAATGCTTTGTTATCGCCGCCGTTAACGTTGTCTTCCCATGATCCACATGTCCTATTGTTCCCACATTTACATGCGGCTTTCCAAATGCTTCCACTACTGCTGTCATAATTTAAACTTTTCTACCTAAAATACAAATACATCAATAAATAATATGTTGATTTTATAAAAATACAACAAAAAAAAAGAGCGGATAGTGGGAATCGAACCCACGTCACTAGCTTGGAAGGCTAGAGCTCTACCATTGAGCTATACCCGCACAATGGAGGAGGTAGGATTCGAACCTACGTACGCAATGCGGACAGATTTACAGTCTGTTACCTTTAACCACTCGGTCACTCCTCCACAAAAATTTGTTAAGAGAACGCTATTTTAATACCTTAACTCAAGCTTTTATTGTATTTAATACTAAACGCCTAAAATTAAAAAATCAAGCAATAAAACCTATCCTGATTAAAATCATGCAGATTTCATTTTATACAACACAATATTGCCAATAAAACGTCTAAATAAATAATGCGAATCATGCGTACCTGGAGCTTCTTCTGGATGATATTGCACAGAAAAGACTGAGTAATCCTTCATCATTATTCCCTCTACACTATTATCAAATAGAGAAATGTGAGTAATTTCAACATTACTTGGAAGAGAAGCTGAATCAACAACAAAACCATGATTTTGGCTAGTGATCTCAACTTTTCCACTAATTACATCATAAACTGGATGGTTACTCCCTCGGTGACCAATATCCATCTTGATGGTCTTTGCTCCCAAAGTAATCGCAAGTAATTGATGACCCATGCATATGCCAAAAATTGGTATTTTAGATTTTATAATAATGTCTATCTCTGAAACTACACTTTCTCCTATTTCTTGCGGATCACCAGGACCATTTGAAAGCACTATACCATCTGGATTCATACTCAACACTTTTTGAGCAAAACCTGTGCTTGGTCTGATTAATTCAACTGTACAACCAAATTCTATTAAGCGTGAAACTATACTGATTTTTACGCCAAAATCAACGATTACAACCCTATATTTTGCATTAAGGTCACTTTTAAAATTACTATGCAAACTAACTTTATTGGTTATTTCTATCCCATTTACAGGTTTGTATTTCTTCAATTCATCCAACACATGCGTCTCGCTTGACGGGCATATCATTCCACTTTGAGATCCATGTTTTCTCAAATGTCTCGTTAAAGCTCTAGTATCAACTCCTGATATCCCAACCACGTTATTTTTCTCTAACCAATCATTTAAACTGATATATGAAGAAGGGTGGGACATAGAAGAAAGTTCACGCATAACCACACCACTTGCAAAAATTTTCTCTCCTTCATTATCTTTATGGTTTATTCCAATGTTACCAATATGAGGAAAAGTGAACGTTATAATTTGATCAGCAAAAGAAGGATCAGTTATAGTATGCTGATAACCGGTGATACCAGTGGTAAAACAGACCTCACCTATGCACTTGCCTTTTTTACCTACTGATTTTCCCCAAAAGCATTTACCATCTTGTAAAATTAAAACTGCGTCCTGCACTTCATTATCTATTTAACTGATTCAAAACAGTATACAAGAATTTTAAATAATACGTAACTCTTTCTAAAATTCCAAATTTAACCACGAGGCGGCGAAGAACAACATGAAAAAAACTTTTAACGTGCCCTTTCATAAAATATGTTGACTATCTCCGTATTTTATATTAGATACAATTTAGTATTAGAAAATAGAGAGGTTATTATGTTTACAAGTGAAATTCATCCTAAACACAAGTTACTAATTGCAGGAGCTGGCTTACTATTCTTTGCGATGGTGTTCCCATCATTTTTTCTCTTAGCAAAAATAGCCATAGGATTAGCTATGATCGCAATTGCAACAATCGCGGTAAAAATTTTCTCAAAAACAATATCAAACGCTCTTGAAAAAGAAAAAGTAGATCAGAATCAGGCAGCACAACAAACAACACAAAGTAAAATTATAAACCTAGCTATTGGACTAACATTTATATTTGCAGGAGGATTATCAATGCTCATTATAGCAAAAACTGGCTTAATTGCAGCATGTGCAGCTATAACTGCTTTAGCTCTACACGAATATGTTAAAAATGAAAAAATGGGAAAAGAGATAAATGATAAATTCGATAAGGTAGCTGACGATACAATCAATTTTATTGTTAGCAATGTTGAAAAACTTATTCCAACAAAGCCGCCAGGCATAACAGCCTAAACTGTCTCCGTTCAGCAGAGTGGTTTAAGAAACAATAGATAGAAGGTTTTGAAAAGGGGTCAGCCTTCTTTTTATGTCCGTCTTGAGGAGCTTCTTGTACAATTAGTTTCTCTTGAGAAAATGAATCTAACATTTTAACACTCCCTTTAACTCTTACATAATATATTGAAAAATAATTAACCTAACTTATAACTTGCACCTTTATCAGCTTGTTAGGTAGAATTATTAAAGAACTAGTTGAACAGACGTTATGACTAAATTCAACTCCATCCACAAGTTCTCCGCTTGTTACTCCAGTTGCAATAAACACTGATTCACCTCTTGCCATATCTTTTATGGTGTAGATTTTTTCTGGGTCATCAATATTTAAATTTTTTGCTCTTTCTCTTAACTGATCTGTGTCAAATATTAATCTTCCCTCCATCTGCCCACCGATTGAACTCAGCGCTGCAGCCGCAAGCACCCCTTCTGGTGCCCCTCCTATTCCGATATACATATCGTGATTGCCATTTACTAGTGAAACTACGGCCGCAACATCACCATCATCTATTAGTTTAACTTTTGCTCCTAACTTCCTGATTTTCAGCATTAATTCATTATGCCTTTCACGTTTAAGTATAGTTACTGTAAGATCATTTACTTTACATCCTTTTGCCTTGGCTAAATTGTCTAGATTCTTTTCAATGCTATTTTTTAGTGAGACTACACCCTCTGGAAGATTTTTTCCTACCGCTATTTTTTCCATATAAACATCAGGTGCGTGTAAAAAATCACCTTTTTTCGTTACAGCAAGAACGGACATTGCCCCTTGTTTATGGTGAGCACAAATCGTAGTGCCCTCAAGTGGGTCAACAGCGATGTCGATTTCAGGACCATTTCCAGTGCCAACCTTCTCGCCAATATATAGCATTGGTGCTGAATCTCTCTCACCTTCACCAATTACGATAGTACCATTTATTTCCATTGAATTTAATACTGTACGCATTGCATCAACTGCAACTTGATCAGCCCTTTTTTCATCACCAAAGCCTGCCAATTTATATGCAGCAAGTGCTGCAGCTTCGGTCACTTTAACTAATTTATAGGCTAAATCTTCCATCATTTACTTTAAGAACTATAAATAAAGCATTCAATATATATCATGCTGCTTGAAACTGCAATATGTCTTGACTGGTTGTGGGAAAGTTGCTATAATAAACTAACATATAGTAGTAGGTTTAGTTATGGTATATAGTAATGATGATATTAGAGGGTTGTATCGAAAAATAGCTACAATTGTAAAATATGATGATAAGGGAATTGTGTGCCGTAGAAGCATAAAGGATGCTCAGACAAAGAGCAAACTAAGTGCAAAAGCTACATAATAGATGAGGGTGGGCCCCTCAAAGCCGGTTTACAAGAGCAGGCTTTAAACAACCGTAAGCTGCTTTGATAAAGAGTCAAGGTAGTGAGAGTTACGGAAAAGGCACAATTATGTGTCATGTGTTAAATAGAGAGACGAACGCAAGTGAACCACTGATGAAGTGTCGAAACATCAAAGGTGACGTCAAAACCAGGGGGTAATTTCTAACTTGGGATAAACCTATCGGAAACTTGTTTACTGGGTAGGTGGCGTCTGGCATAAAGCTTACTATTACCCATAAATCTAAAAGGAGAAAAAGCTGCTATCTTACTAATTCAACTTTCTATTATAAATAGATCTATGGTCTAAAAATGGAATATATGATGAAAAGAACTATAAATACCTCAACTGGCGAATGGGCAGAAAGTGAATTTGGAATTGTTAATTTTGGTGATATAAGATTAAGTAAAAGGCTTCTAAAAATAGTTAATAGTTTTGCTGAATCGCCTGAGTGTTCAATAAATCAAGCTTGTGAAGATTGGCATCAAAGTAAAGCAGCTTATAGATTTTTCCAAAAAGATGCCATTTCTGAAAGAAAGATATTAGACAGTCATATAATTAAAAATATTGAAAGAGCTAAAGAATACTCAACTATCTTAGCTATCCAGGACACGAGTTATATTTCATATAAAAATCATAAAAAGACCGAAGGATTAGGGATTATAGCAGCAAGATTAACATCTAAAACAACTAATTTTAAAACCCATGGATTAGTGATGCATACAACGTTTGCAGTTACAACAGAAGGACTACCTATAGGATTATTGGATCAAAAAATTAGTACTAGACCTCCCTTAGCTGAAGACCTAAAGGAGTTGAAAAGAAGAAGCCATAATACTGCTCTTCCCATAGAAGAGAAAGAAAGCATACGGTGGATAGCATCACTTAAAGACTCTACTAAACATCCTGGATTAAAGGATGTTAAGGTAGTTACCGTTTGTGATAGAGAAGCAGATATTTATGATTTATTTGAAGTTGCTTCCACTAATCAATCTCTTTTTGTAGTAAGAGGAAATCAAAACAGAACAGTAAACAAGAAGTCGACTTATTCTGAAAAAGGTGGTGAAAGATTGTGGGATTTGATGAATCGCATGTCTTGCCAAGGAGAAATACAAGTGAGTATTCCTGCTTGCGATAACAAACCTCAAAGAACAACAGTTTTAGAAGTAAAGTTTAGTAACTTTGTGATGAATGCATCAAAAAACAACGCTAGACGTAAAACGCAAAAACTTCCTAATTTAAATTTAAATGCTGTCTATGTTATAGAAAAATATCCCCCATTTGGCGAAGAGCCCATGAACTGGATTTTGTTAACAAATATAAATATTAATAATTTTGAAGAAGCAGTAGAAAAAATACAATGGTATTGCTTAAGATGGAGAATAGAGGTTTTTCATAAAATTTTGAAATCCGGTCTTAAAGTTGAAGAATGTAGGCTCCAAACAGCAGATAGATTGATCCGCTTTCTTACAATTATGAGTATAATTGCATGGAGAATATTTTTTATCACATTGGTAGCTAGAACAAATCCGAATCTTTCTTGCACTGTCATACTGACTGATGACGAATGGAAGGTTTTATATACCAAAATGCTTAAGACAAAAAACTATCCTGAGACTCCACCACCTATAAGAGAAATTGTGAGGTGGGTGGCCAAGTTAGGAGGGTTTTTAGCTCGCAAAAATGACTTAGAACCAGGCCCTATAGCTTTGTGGAAGGGATGGAAACGTCTCTTTGATTTAGCAGAAGGATGGAGACTTGCTCATTCATTCTATACTTGTGGGTAATAGTAAGCGCTAACACGTAGCGGGATGAAGGTTGTCAGGCTAGTACCTTCTCCTGTCATTCCAGCGCGCGACGCTGGAATCCAGGAAAGTTTGCTTGTAAGCAAGCAAACTAGCATAGAAAGTGGTTGTTAAAACACAACGTTTTCGATGAGATTATATGGAAAACTAGATTCCAGCGTCACGCGCTGGAATGACACCATTTTCGGTCTCTTAAATTGCTTTAGCTACAAACATTAAGAAATTTACCAAACGAAAAAAAAGGCAAAAGAAGCCCTGGTCATTGTCTATTTTCTGTATTGGCGTTTTTTTAAGTCTTAGAGCCTGTCTTCAAACTAAGTAGAAAGGAGTTAAGAAGTGTGTTATAAGATATATTTTAAATGTACCCAAGCGATATAAGTGACAAAGAATGGAAGATAATAGAGCTATATTTTGAACCTAAAAAGACCGGTAGACCAAGAAAACATAGTATTAGAACAATTATTAACGCAATCCGCTATATGATGAGAACAGGATGTCAATGGAGACAACTGCCTAAAGATTTTCCACCATGGAAAACAGTGTATAGTTGTAATTAGCGATTGAAAAAAAGTGGAATATGGCAAGAGATTCATGATTTTCTAGTTAAAAAAGTAAGAGAGATAATTGGTAAGAATGAAACTCCATCAGTGGGAATAATAGATAGCCAATCAGTAAAAACTACTCAAAAAGGGGATCCAGAGGATATGATGCTGGCAAGAAAGTAAAGGGTAGAAAGCGCCACATCGTTGTAGATACTGTAGGTCTTGTAATTGCTGCTGAAGTACAAAGTGCAAGCATTCAGGATCTTGATGGTGCACTAAATCTTTTTGTTCAAGCCAAATGCAAAGCTCCAACATTACATAAGTTTTTTGCTGATCAAGGATACACAGGTAAATTGCAAAACCTCTGCTTATTGGAAACTGGATGTTTATTGACGATTACCAAGAAAATAGTTGATACAGGATTTCAGGTTATTCCCAAACGTTGGATTGTTGAGAGAACCTTTGCTTGGCTCTCCAATTTTAGACGTATGAGTAAGGATTATGAGCATTCTCCTCTCACTTCAAAAAACAACATCTTCTTTAATATGATCACTATTATGCTTCACAAATTAGCTCATTCTTGAGTTTGAAGACAGGCTCTTAGGCAGGCTAATATAGCTACTATCCAATAACTTAACGCTTTTAAATTGCTGCAAGATTCTACAATCAATTTGCAGGGTATTTTTAAATAAAGCCATAGATTCATTATACATCCTTTTCATAAATTCCACTGCCTCTTCAGTAAACCTCAAATCTAGACTCTGTTTTGTTATTATTACAGATGCTTCGTTTAATAATTGGCACATTGTATCTATGCTGCAGTTTGCAACTCCTATATTACCCAAAATTATAGCTTTTATGAATGATGAACCACTCAATTTTCTCTTCCTTTTTATAAATCCTGTTTCAATTGATACTTCATTTGCTCTTTCATTGAAAAATTTGTTTAGGTAATTTGATAAGCAAGTTATTTTATTCATCATTAGTTCTCTCACTAAAATATATCCGAGAGAACTTATACCTTCTTATCCTATCTTCTTCATACCTTTATTTTCTTAACTTGACGCGTATGGTTGAGTAGCAGGCTTGCTACTTTCACGTTCACGTTGCCGTGCTTCTCTCTCATGCTTATCAGGACCAACTCTTTCAAACCTGTCACTTGGAATCACCCTATTACCCCTACTTTCTTTATCGTTATTACCATGCATATTAACCTTCAGTAAAAATATTATGTAAATAATATACTAAAAATAAATTATAGTGCAAGCACTTTTTTTATATTTTTTAGTATAAATTTTATTCGTCATTTTTATACTCCTAGATTCCAGCGTCACGCGCTACCCCTTCTCGTCATCCCAGTGCCCAGACACTGGTTTTTTGCAATTCATCAAAAACACTCCCTCTTAACATAAAACCCTACATTTATCAAACCTAATGTACAGCCAAGTTTCCTGGATTCCAGCGTCACGCGCTGGAATGACAAAAAAAAGGAGGCTACTCGGATGACAGGAGAAGGGGCTACTTGGATGACAAGAGGGGGTACTGGAATGGTTGTAAGTTGAGGCCCTTCTCCCGCTTTTTTTCCAAAATCACTTGCCTGTTTCAATTAATCTAATTATAATAATAGAGAAATTTTAAAAGCTTACAAAAAAAATAATTAAGGGGGTTGCATGGACAAAGAGACTTTAATATTTGCGATTGGAGCATCATTAATAGGCACTGCAATAGGGGCACTTACAGGTTTGGGATTAAGTGTCACAGCTTTTTCACCTTTAGCCATAGGTGGAATTGTTGGTTCTATAATTCCAGCAGCGGCTACAATTTTTTTGCAGGATGTTTGCTACATAAATTTTACAACAAAGATCTTATTGAAAAAGTTGATAAAATCCTTCCCATTGTGTCCAGTATTATAATTTTTACAGGTGCTGCAATTGGAGTTGGTCTTGCTGCAGCTGCAGCTGCTATTTCTCCTGGTATAATGCTTGGAGCCGGATCTGCAGTTTTAGCAGGTGCAACAATAGGAGCAATAGTAGTAATAGCGCCAATTGCAGGGTACTTTGTAGCTGACAAAGTGAACGATTATATTATCTCTCCTATAGTTGAGCGCTTTTCTTCAAAAGGGAAGGAAGAAAGTTTAAGATAATCAAGTAAGGTTTCTGTTATTCCAGTGTGTAACATTGGAATAACAAGATTTGACATTAACCGTTGATAATCGGAATATTAGTAGAGTAGAATTACTCAAAAAAGCATGCATAAATATGACGTAGTAGTAGTAGGTGGTGGTCATGCAGGGTGCGAAGCGGCTGCTGCGGCAGCTCGCCTTGGTGCAAACACGCTGCTTATAACTCATAAAATTTCAACTATAGGAGAAATGTCCTGCAATCCAGCAATTGGAGGAGTTGCAAAGGGTGTTGTAGTCAGGGAAGTTGACGCTCTTGATGGAATAATGGGAAGAGCAATCGATCAAGCAAGCATACACTCAGTCATTTTAAATAGCAGCAGAGGTGCAGCAGTATGGGGACCACGCGCACAGGCAGACCGAAAATTATATAAGCAGGCAATACAGGAAATTATTCTAAATTATAACAATTTGACGGTAAAAGAAGAGTCAGTTGACAATTTTCTTATAGAAAGTAATGGCAATGGAGAACCGTGCATTAAAGCTGTAATAACAAGTTCTGGTGAAAGTATACTAACAGGTAAAGTCATTTTAACCACAGGAACTTTTCTGCAAGGTGTGATTCACATAGGAGAACAAACAACTCCTTCAGGAAGAATGGGAGATAAGTCTGCAGTAGAACTTGCAAATACGTTGAAGAAGTATGATTTTAGATTAGGTAGACTGCGTACCGGAACTCCACCAAGGCTTGATCGTAATACTATAAACTGGTCAATATTGCAAGAACAAGTGGGTGATAACCCACCTGTGCCGTTTTCTTATCTCACAGAAAAAATTAACCAACCTCAGGTATCATGCTTTATTACCCATACTAATGAAAATACGCATAAAATAATTAGAGAAAATCTTCATAGGTCAGCTTCTTCGTATTTGGATGACATTGTTGCACCAAGATACTGCCCATCCATTGAAGTTAAAGTTAATAAATTTGCAGAAAAAAGTAGTCACCAAATATTTTTAGAACCAGAAGGGCTGGATGATGATACTGTATACCCAAACGGAATTTCAAATTCATTACCTATTGAAGTGCAGCGTGAAATGATAAAGAGTATTAAAGGACTTGAGAACGCAGAAATATTGAGACCTGGATATGCAGTTGAGTATGACTATATTGACCCACGAGAGCTATTTCATACTCTTGAAACCAAGAAAGTCAAAGGTCTATATTTTGCCGGCCAAATTAATGGCACTACTGGATATGAAGAAGCAGTAGGGCAAGGAATTATTGCCGGAATTAACGCAGCACTCTCTGCATCTGAAAAAAAAGAGAGCTTTGTTCTTCACCGCACAGATTCGTATATTGGCGTAATGATAGATGATTTGGTCACCAAAGGGGTGATCGAGCCTTACAGATTATTTACCTCACGTGCAGAATATAGGCTAGCTATCAGGTCAGACAATGCGGATAGAAGATTAACACAAAAAGGTTATGATATTTCCCTTGTTTCGCATGAGAGATACTCTGTTTTACAGAATAAACTTAAATCCATTAAGCAGCTTGAAGAGAAGTTAGGGAGTCTGACGATTACTCCTGAGCAGCTTAGGTCTTATGGTATTAAAATATCTTATGATGGGATAAGAAAAACGGCACTAGATTTACTCAGCTATCCAAACATCGACTGGAATAAATTACAAGAAATATGGCAGGAGTTAAGCAGCATCACGCGCTGCACAACGGATACTGGATCCTCTTCCATCATCTCAGGACACTCTCATGTCATCCGAGTAGCTGACACTAAGATCCAGGAAAAAAGCAGCGTTACGCACTGGAATGACGCCGCAATGGGTAGCATAACTAAGAATGAAATATGCGAAGCAGTTGAAATTGAAGCAAAATACAAACCTTATCTAATAAGACAAGAAGCAGATATGAAGTTTTTACGAGAGGAAATTAACACTCAAATTCCAATTGATTTTAACTATTCACAAGTTAAAGGCCTGTCAAGTGAAGTAATAGAAAAGTTGCAGACGATAAAACCAGCGACGATTGGCATTGCAAAGCAAATACAAGGCATCACTCCCGCAGCGATAGTGAGCATATTAGTGTACCTTAGGAATAAGAAAACGAAATTAGCTGCTAGTTTTGCGTGAGGTATATGTCAAAAATCGAAGAATTTCGTTCTTTTATGTGTGAAACAAATGTTGACGCATTTATGTTGCATACTAAAGATGAATATTTAAATGAGTATTCAGAGGAGCTAACAAAGCTGTGTGGCTTTACAGGAACAAATGGGCTACTTATCGTTACAAAAGACAACAAGTGCCCATTTTTTACGGATGGACGCTATATCACACAAGCTCGCAATCAGCTCGATCGGGGCAATTTTCAAGTATATAATATACAAGAAGAGGATCCACGCGAATGGGTAAAAGCAAACTTAACATTGACCACCTCACTAGGTTACTATTTGCAATATTTTACCATAGAAGATATAAGAAAGTATGAGAATATCTGTAAATTAATACCCTGTTTAGCTGGAAAAAAAAGTGACTATCGAAAACAAGCAGTGGTTTTACATTTTATTAAATATGCTGGTGAAAGTAGCAAGAATAAATGTGAAAAAGTCGCTAAAAGCATAGATAAAGAAGCTGAAGCAGTGCTTTTAACTGATCCAAATTCAATTTCATGGCTATTAAATTTAAGAAATGAAAATGCCAAATATACTCCATGTATATTTGGCCGTGCTATATTGTATAAAAGCGGTAATGTTGATTTGTTTATTCAAGATAAAGAACATTCAACTATAGAAGCAAATTTGGGCAATCATATAAATATTTTTGATATTAGTGAGCTAGAAAATTTGCTGCACAAGCTAAATTCAATAGTTATAGATCCAAACACAACTCCAATGAGTATCATGGCTGTAATAAAAGATAAACAGGTAGCTGAAAGAGAAGATCCTTGTCTAATTTATAAAGCAGTAAAAAACCAAACTGAAATAGCTGGGGCTATAAATGCGCATATCAGAGATGGAGTGGCAGTTACAAACTTTCTACATTGGCTTGAAAGTAATGTTGGTACAGAACTTGAAGCTGAAGAAAAGATTTTAGAATACAGAAAAGAACAGAATTTGTTTAAGCAACCAAGTTTTCCAACAATTTCCGCATTTAATGAAAATGGTGCAATAATTCACTATCGTGCAAGCAGTAAGACGAATAAGGTAATTCAGAAAAGTGGACTATATTTGATTGACTCTGGTGGCCAATACCTTAATGGCACAACTGATGTGACAAGAACTGTAGTGGTTGGTAATCCGACTAGTGAGCAAATAACCCACTATACAATAGTATTGAAAGCTCACATTGCTGTAGCAAGTGTCATCTTTCCTTCTGGCACTACTGGTGGAGAATTGGATATATTGGCACGTACACATTTATGGAAATTTGGAATGGACTATATGCATGGTACAGGGCATGGAGTAGGAAGTTACCTATCAGTACACGAAGGACCACAAGCAATATCAAAGGGCAATAAAGTGAAACTCACGCCAGGAATGATACTTTCCAACGAACCTGGTTATTACATTCCGGGAGAGTATGGAATAAGAATTGAAAATCTGATGTATGTCGACAGACAAGAAAATAGCTTTTTACATTTCAAACAACTGACCTTCATTCCATATGATAGAAGGCTAATAGATGTGCAAATGCTTACTAAAGATGAAATTGAATGGATAAATAGCTATCATCAATTTGTCTATGAAAACTTAGAAAATAGCGTAAAAGATAAGGAATGGTTAAAGAAGGTATGTGACCATTTGTAAGCAAAGGAGCATTTTTTATTGTTCAAAAAGTATTAATGCAATTGTGATAGGTATTTTGTATTGTTTTTAATTTAAAAACGATATATAATAAAGGATACGTATTTTTAGGTAGACATATTATGATAAACAAAGGACAAGAAGATGAATTTATGAAGCAGTATATGGATACTTGCAAAGAGCAAATAGAAAAATTAGCCAAGGATCCTGAATTGCTTAATCAGACTTTAAAACCATTTATGCAAATGTCCCAGCAGCTTATGGCTGGCGGTATGTTAGAAGGGGCTATGCCTGGCATGGTATCTGATTTGGGTAGTATGGATGTTAACAAGATGATTGCTCAGATGAAGGAAATGATTGACTACATAAGAGGTAACTATAAGGAACTAATGAAAGAGCATAGCTCGCAGATTCAAGAGCTTGATGAATCCAGTAAAAAGCTAAGAGGCTTAGTTAAAAAATTGATAGAAAAGATCGAAAGTAAATAAACAATATCTAACGCAAGTCTCTTCTGTCATTCTATGCACAGCTGCATAAGTGTCTAGTGGCCTTACCCAGAAAAGGTAGAGAGAAAGTTAAGACTTTTTTGGAGTAAAATGAAACGTTTTTTCAAAATATGGCAAATAGAAGGGAATATACAGCAGGATTCAAATTAGAAGCTGTTAAGCTGGTTAAAGAAACAGAAGTACAAAAATAGCAAAGGATCTAGGCATAGATGGCAGTATGTTAAGTAAATGGGTAAGAAAATATGATGGAAAAATGTCAAAAGCATACGCATTTCCAGACAAAGGCTCCTTATGACAAAGAGAGATTTGATCTAAAAAAAGAACTAGCAAGAGTAACAAGAGAAAGAGACATTTAAAAAAAAGCCCTGACCAAACAAAAAGAGTAAAGTATTCTTTTATATAGAAATTGCTATAAAGTACAGGAACTATGTAGGGTTTTAGACATATCTGCTGGTGGTTATTATAAATGGGTTGCTAAGAGCCTGTCTTCAAACTAAGTAGAAAGGAGTTAAGAAGTGTGTTATAAGATATATTTTAAATGTACCCAAGCGATATAAGTGACAAAGAATGGAAGATAATAGAGCTATATTTTGAACCTAAAAAGACCGGCAGACCAAGAAAACATAGTATTAGAACAATTATTAACGCAATCCGCTATATGATGAGAACAGGATGTCAATGGAGACAACTGCCTAAAGATTTTCCACCATGGAAAACAGTGTATAGTTGTAATTAGCGATTGAAAAAAAGTGGAATATGGCAAGAGATTCATGATTTTCTAGTTAAAAAAGTAAGAGAGATAATTGGTAAGAATGAAACTCCATCAGTGGGAATAATAGATAGCCAATCAGTAAAAACTACTCAAAAAGGGGATCCAGAGGATATGATGCTGGCAAGAAAGTAAAGGGTAGAAAGCGCCACATCGTTGTAGATACTGTAGGTCTTGTAATTGCTGCTGAAGTACAAAGTGCAAGCATTCAGGATCTTGATGGTGCACTAAATCTTTTTGTTCAAGCCAAATGCAAAGCTCCAACATTACATAAGTTTTTTGCTGATCAAGGATACACAGGTAAATTGCAAAACCTCTGCTTATTGGAAACTGGATGTTTATTGACGATTACCAAGAAAATAGTTGATACAGGATTTCAGGTTATTCCCAAACGTTGGATTGTTGAGAGAACCTTTGCTTGGCTCTCCAATTTTAGACGTATGAGTAAGGATTATGAGCATTCTCCTCTCACTTCAAAAAATAACATCTTCTTTAATATGATCACTATTATGCTTCACAAATTAGCTCATTCTTGAGTTTGAAGACAGGCTCTTACACCTTTTGAATTTATATGTTCTCAGTTGACAAAGTCTCCTGAATTATTTATAATAGATCCACGCCATCACACTCTGGAACCATACATCTTATACTCTACCTTAATTCTAGTTTTCGGACAACCTCTATCTCTACAAAAACTATATTTTTCTTCAGAAGAGAGTTATATTGTAACTATGGACAAAATAATCATAAAAAAATTTGGTGGGACTTCGCTAACTGATTTAAACCGAGTTGCAAATTTGATAAAAAACGATATTGAGAAAGGTTGTAATGTAATCGTTGTTGTATCTGCTGCTGCAGGATTTACTGACCAAATGGCTTTTCAGGCTAGGCAAATTTCAAATTTAAGTTGCAGACAAGAGTTATCAGAGTATGACGTTATGCTTTCAGCAGGAGAACAAATTTCTTGCGGTCTATTAGCTATCACTCTCCAATCGATCGGAGTTAATGCTAAATCGTGGCTTGCCTGGCAGTTACCAATTGTAACTGATGATTTTTATTCTGAGTCTAAAATAAAAACAATAAAGATTGACCGTGTGAAAAGATCTTTTGCTGAGGGTTATACTGCTGCGATCATCGCTGGTTTTCAGGGTATAAATGATGATAGAATCACTACTTTTGGAAGAGGAGGCTCTGATATATCAGCAGTTGCCTTCACGGTAGCCTTTGGTGTTAGAACTTGCGAAATTTTTACTGATATTGATGGAATATATACAGCAGACCCGAGAATTGTTCCAAAGGCACGCAAGCTCAAATTTATCTCTTACGATGAAATGTTGGAAATGTCGTCATCTGGTGCTAAAATACTGCATAATCGTTCAGTACAACTTGCAATGAAGCATAATATTAAAGTGCAAGTGCTATCCACTTTTAAAGAAGTAGAAGGCACCACAGTACTACACAAAAGGGATGTACTAGAGAGATACTTAATTACTGGAATAGCTTATAGCACTAATGAAGCTCTTGTAACTTTCACTAACCTTGCAAATAACTTGCGTACTTTAAGAGATATAGTAGGGGCAAACGTTAAAATTGATATGATACATGGGTCAAGTTTTGTTATCTCCAAATTTGATATTGATTTAATGGAAAAGTTACTGAATAAGAATAAAAATTATGCTATAAACGATAATGTAGCTAAAATTTCAATAATTGGTATTGGTGTTATGTCTAACACTGAAGTGATGCACCGCACACTCAAGGTTTTAAGCGAAAAAAAGATAGAAATACTTTCTATCACAACATCCGAAATCAAAATCAGTATAATTGTTCAAAAAGAATACGTTGTAGCTTTGGTCAAAGATTTACATACTGAGTATGAGCTTGATATGCATGTAAAAGACAAGATTTGATCTGACAGAAGAATTGACGTAGTCAAAACTAATATCAGGCTGTTGTTTAATGCTACTAATATTTTTCTGAAAAGCAATATGTTTACTGTCAAAAAACGTTTGCATAGGTGTTTTGCCATAGCAGTATTTGCCTGAGTGAGGCCTTGTCTCATTGTAAGAACGCAACCAATGATCAACATCGATCTGTAGATCCTCCAAAGAATAGTAGATTTTCTTTCTAAAGATAATATTGTAACACTCATCTTGCATAGTTCTATGGAATCTTTCACATATGCCATCAGTTTGTGGAGAGTTGGCTTTGGTTCTAGAATGATCGATATTTTCGATTCCTAAATATAGCTGATAAGCGTGATTTTCGGGCTTGCCACAATACTCCGTACCCCTATCAGTTAGAATGCGTAATAATGGAATTCTCTGCTCATCAAAAAATGGGATAACTCTATCGTTAAGAAGATCTGCAGCTGTAATAGCTGTTCTGTCCGTGTAAAGTTTAACCATTGCAACTCTGGAATAAGTATCAACAAAAGTTTGCTGATAAATGTGCCCTATGCCTTTGATATTGCCCACATAATAGGTATCTTGAGAACCCAAATAACCTGGATGTTGCGTCTCAATTTCACCATGAGCTTCCCTTTGTTCTTTCACTTTTTCTAAAGCTGCAAGTTGTTCTTCAGTTAAAATGATTCCGTCTTGAGCTACTTTTGCCTCCAGTGCTTTAAACGCGAATTCTGGATTAAGGAAGGAAGAAAGTATAGGAAATAGAAGGTTTTGTGGATTTGATGGAATAGGAAATGAGAGTAGAAAAGATATGAACCAAAAAATTAACAGGGGATCTATGGCGAGTGTGTTCAATTTCTAGTCTATTTTTTAGGTAACCAAAAACAGTCTCAATGATAGACCTTTTTCTCAGTAAAATCTTCTCATTTAACGAAATCAATGTATTTTTCATACCTTTTTTCACCTTGGTAACAAGTTTCAAACCTCGGTCAAACAGCTTCTGAAAAAGCTCTTTTGCAATATAACCTTTGTCACCAAACAAAAGACCGATTAATTTTTCCGTCAGATTTGGCACAGGTATCCTATCATCAACATTGCCTTTTGTTAGCGTAAGTGCATGAATTTCAACATTTTCATTGATTACCATATGTAATTTGAAACCAAAAAACCAGCCGTAAGTGCTCTTGCTTAATTTTGCAATTCCAGCAAAAACTTTGTTTTTGGATATTCTTTTTGCATGACAAACTGCAATGGGAGTTGTGTCTATATATGAAATTCCAGTGTTTTCTGACCATACGCGTCAAGTTAAGAAAATAAAGGTATGAAGAAGATAGGATAAGAAGATATAAGTTCTCTCGGATATATTTTAGTGAGAGAACTAATGATGAATAAAATAACTTGCTTATCAAATTACCTAAACAAATTTTTCAATGAAAGAGCAAATGAAGTATCAATTGAAACAGGATTTATAAAAAGGAAGAGAAAATTGAGTGGTTCATCATTCATAAAAGCTATAATTTTGGGTAATATAGGAGTTGCAAACTGCAGCATAGATACAATGTGCCAATTATTAAACGAAGCATCTGTAATAATAACAAAACAGAGTCTAGATTTGAGGTTTACTGAAGAGGCAGTGGAATTTATGAAAAGGATGTATAATGAATCTATGGCTTTATTTAAAAATACCCTGCAAATTGATTGTAGAATCTTGCAGCAATTTAAAAGCGTTAAGTTATTGGATAGTAGCTATATTAGCCTGCCTAACAGTATGGAGAATATGTATAAAGGATATGGTACCAGCTACAGCGGCTATGAAAGTAATACCAAGTCCGGGATAAAGTTGCAATTAGTTTTCGACTACTTAAATCAGACATTTGATCAATTAAATATAACGGAGGGAATAAGGTCAGATCAAGGGTATAGGAAACATTTGAGTAATATATCAAGTAACGATTTGCTAATATCTGATCTTGGTTATTTTGTGCCAAGTTCTTTTAAACAGATTAAGGAAATAGGAGCTTATTTTATTAGTCGTTATAAATCTGATACCAATATATATGATATAGAAACAAATCAAAAAATGGAGTTACTGGAATGTTTAGAGGGTAAGCTATTTTTAGAAACTGAGGTATTATTGGGAAAAGAAGCAAAGATTAGAGTAAGAATTATATGTCAAAAGCTAACTGAAGAACAGTCTATAGCCAGGAGAAGGAAGGCTAATAGATTAGCAAAATCACATGGATATACATCTTCCAAAAGGAATCAAAAGTTATTGAATTGGTCAATATTTATAACTAATGTTCCAAAAAGTAAAATTAGTGCTGAACAAGTATTAACAATTTACCGAGTAAGATGGCAAATTGAATTATTATTTAAATTATATAAGAGCCATATAGGACTTGATAAACTAAAAGGAAAACCATATAGGGTATTATGTGAATTATATGCTAAATTGTGTGCAATTCTTATATTTCATGGAATAGTTGGTTGTACAGAACTAAAAAAGGGCACAGAACTTAGTTTAACAAAGGCATTTATTGAGCTTAAAAGGCGAGTTAGAGAGCTATTCTTAACATTAAATTGTGTAGTCAGTAAAGTACAAATTTTCCTCAAAAAACTCATCTCAACCTGGTCAAAATTCTCCTTAAAAGACAAATATAGAAAAACAAGAATATCAACTTTGAGTGCACTAAATTTGCTCATTTTTCCTTAACTTGACGCGTATGGATCTATTACGCTGATTATCGGTACAGCACAATCTTCTCCAGGTGAAAAGCAAACCTTAGCTTTTGGGCAGGGCGAAAATATAAAACCCGCATAGTAATACAGAGAAAAACACATTAACAAGAATAAAAAGTGAAAAAGCCTCACAACAACCCACCCCCGGATATACGGCGATAGGCTACATCATAATTTAATCACCTGTCAATCCATATTCTTCCCACTTCTCCGTGATTTTTCTTACTATTTCTTCGCTCATTTCAATTTTCTCTCCCCATTCTCGTTTGGTTTCAGGCGGGATTTTATTTGTTGCATCAAATCCCATCTTACCTCCCAGGCCACTTTCAGGGGAAGCAAAATCTAAATAATCAATAGGTGCGTTCTCTATTGTGATTGTGTCACGCACAGGGTCCATTCTAGTTGATATTGCCCACATCACTTCCTTCCAATCACGTACATTTATATCATCATCAACAACGATAATAAACTTCGTGTATAAAAACTGCTTGAGAAAAGAAAGTATGCCCATAACAATTCTTTTTGCCTGCCCTGGATAGGATTTTTTTATCGACACTACCGCTATTCTATATGAACAACCTTCTGGTGGTAGATAAAAATCCACTATCTCTGGAAATTGATTGATAAGAATGGGCACAAAGATTTCGTTGAGCGCTTCACCAAGAATTGATGGTTCATCAGGTGGCTTGCCAGTGAAAGTGCTGAGATAAATTGGATTTTTGCGCATAGTAATTGCAGTAATATTAAATTCTGGAAATTGCTCAACAGAATTATAGTAGCCGGTGTGATCTCCGTATGGCCCTTCATCTTGATATCTATCCAAACTTACATAGCCTTCCAGAACAATCTCTGCATGAGCTGGCACTTGAAGCGGAATAGTCTTACAATTTACAAGCTCGAGCGGTTTTTTGCGCAGCAACCCAGCAAATTGGTATTCTGACAATGTTTCTGGCACTGGAGTTACCGCAGCAATAATTGTTGCAGGATCACTACCGATCACAGCAGCAGCAGGAAATTTCATATTTTGTTCCTTCTCTTTCCATCGTTTGTGGTGACCTGCACCACCACGATGTGCAAGCCAGCGCATTAGAGTCGTTTTTTTATCTATAACCTGCATACGATATATTCCAAGATTGAAATTATCTTGCTTGTCTTCCGTTGGGCCTTTTGTCACCACAATTGGCCAGGTGATAAGTGGTGCAGGTTCATTTGGCCAGCATGTTTGAATAGGTAGCAAACTAAGATCTACCTCATCTCCAGTTAGCACCACTTCTTGACATGGAGCTTTGCTCACAACTTTACTTCGCATCGACAATACAACTTTTAGTAAAGGAAACATTTTCACGGCATCTTTGAAGTTTTTTGGTGGCTCAGGTGATCGCAAAAATGCAAGAAGTTTACCCAAATCTCTCAGTTCATCAGGGTTTATGTTCAGTCCCAACGCAATTCTTTCAATAGTACCGAATAAATTCACCAAAACTGGAATCGAATTTTTACCGTTTTCCGTGATAACATTTTCAAAGATAATAGCTGGTCCTTTATTTGACAAAACCCTGCGATGAATTTCTGTCATTTCAAGAACTGTTGAAACTTCCTCCTTAATCCTAATCAGATCCTTTTTTCCCTCTAAGGCTTTGATGAAGTCACGTAAGTTGTTGTACATATTTGAGTATTTAAGTCTACTAAGTAGTGCTTTTCCCCAGATTCCAGCACAATAAGTACATAAGACAATTATCTATTCACTGATTACTATAGAGGCCTTAGAAAAATTATTCTCCAGCTCGCTTTTTAAGTTTTTATATTCAGCAGTCTTTAACTCTTCATTAGTAATAAAACTTTTCTTTATAGCTATTACATTGCTAAATTCAGTTCCATCATTTTTATATTTACAGAACCTATTTACATATAACCAAGGAGTATCTATTTCAAAATTCAAACTTTCACAGTTTTTAATTTTAATATCTTTTATTATCATATGACTTTCCTTCGTTTTAGGAATACCGATAAAAAGGTCTGATACTTGATCAGAAGCTGTATTCACAACATCATTAAGCCAATTATTTCCTAAATTCAAAGCAGGCCCTAGATTTGTCTTAAAAACCTTATTTTTTTGCTGAAATTCATACTTAATTGTAAGACCCTCTACATTACGCAAAGTAAGATCAGGTAACTCTAAGAACTTCTTTTCTTCTTCATCAAGATATACTCCACTAATCATACGAAAAACAGAATCTCTTAATTGTTCGTTTGAATAATATAATCCAACACCTGTTAAGCCTAGAGTTGACTCCCCTTGAACAGTAAGCCATCCGCGTTCACTTACAACATTATCTTCTATAGTTAATTCACTATAGGATATCACTTTTGAATTTTCAGCTTGCACAGCAGGAATTTTTATGTAACTAGCTTCCTCAGAATCCAGTACTAGAGCATTCCTATTAGCAATGTCTGGGAAAATACCCTGAGCCATACTGACAGTATTAGTTGGATCAATCCAATATATTTTTCCACCTTTATTTGTTACTCTAAGCATCACATGATTAAAATTACCCATATTAGGTAACGCTTCAGGATTGGAAATGCCAGTAGTTCCCCTCATAACTAAAATAGGTTGAACTTTATAACCAAGTTCTTGTAAAATAGCAGCCGTGCTGGCAGAAAAGTCTTTGCAATCCCCGACTTGAGAATCAGCAATTTTCTCTAAATCTCTCGGAAAATACTTTCCTGATACTGTACGCCAATCTCCCATGTATTGGATTTTTTCGTTCAATAAAGAAGTAACAGCATTAATTTTCTCCTCATCAGTATTCTTATTGGCAGCAGATCCTACTATAGCTGTAAAAGTTGCAGGAAGTGGCTGATTAATGACGCTATGATATCCAGGCGCTAATTTTTTAGCTAAATCCTTCCATTTAGATAAGCTTGACAATGATACCCAAGTATTATGTTTAATATTCAATATTCCATTATGTGGCTCATTTATTGTGTTTTCATAAACTGCTTTTTTTAAAGTAATACTTATAGAATGTACATCATTCTTTTTTTTCTCAACGATCTTTAATACGTTTCTTGGATCATTAACTTTAATCTCTAGAGGTAATTTAGAATTGATTTTAGTATTTTCTGCTTGGAAGTAATCCCCATAATAAGAAGAGCTCAAGCTATAAAAATTATCAACAGGGACTTTTTTGTTAATACTTTTATATCTTAAATATACTTCGGTACCAATTTCTATTTTAGAAAATGATATGGTTACTTGCCTTAACTGATCGAAACTTTTGCCAGGACTAGCCAATGGTTTATCCTCCATCATGTCTTCAGTGACTATATATTCCTTTCCGTTATAAGCTGTTTTAGCCTCTAAAACAGTCAATTCTGCACTATCACCATTATAAATAACACTATACGGAGAGAATCTGCTACGCCCAGATTCCTTGAGTATTTTTACTAGTTGTTCAACTTCCACTTCATAGGTACCATCCTTATTAACACTAATGTTAACATTAGAAAATTTGACCTCAACGGAAGCATCTTCATACTTGCTCCACCTCGCTTCAGCTGTAGAAGCTACAAAAAGTACTAATAATGCTAAGTTAAAGAGAGTTTTTAAAAATTTCATTACGTCACCATATTTACTGAAAAATCATTTTATTAGACTTACACAATGCTGCCTATAATACAAACAGCCAGCTGATTAGGAAAGAAGTTTACTTTCTAGGATGGCTATTTCTTTACCAATCATTCATATAATTTACCGCCGCGTTTACCAGTATTATATGCGGCAATTACAAGATAATCAACTTTTTACTACCACACTTACAATTGCTAGACGTGGCGGTAAAGACCATCCAAATCTCTCAAATCCCCAACTCTGCACAAGTTTTCATCACCAAATCTTCTAATGAACTTTACAACAATATGCTTAAATTTCACTTTATAAAGTTTGCATTTCTTGATATAAATGTTTTTATATCTTAAGATTGAACATTTATTTAATATAATGTGTCTGATTATTCTTTAAGTAAGTGTATGTCTAGAATATCGTTTTTATTGATCCTTATACTGGCAGTAGCAAGTTTACCAGTAATAAACAATTGGCTTTCAAATCGCAGCCAAATGCTAAGCGATGATTATATAGGTGAGAAATTAGATAATTATATAAGTAGAAATTTTGATAAGATCATAAAAACTCTCAAAGAGGAGTCGATTAAAAGTAGTTACGCTGCTCGAGATAATGTGACCAAAAGTAAAATTTCACAATACAAGGATCAAATATTTGACCTTACTTATCCTTACTCCGGAAATGAAAATAGTAGTGTTATAGCTGTAGGTTTCTTTGACTATTCTTGTGGATATTGCAAGACTATAAAAGACAATATAAAACAGTTAATTAACGACGGTAAAATTAAGTATATCTTTAGGGATGCTCCAATACTTGGTAATGACTCTTTAAGGGCAGCAAAAAGCGCTTTAGCTGTTTACTTTATTGATAAAGAAAAATATTTCGACTTTCACTATTCTGCTTTAAGTCACAAAGGAGGATTTTCAGACGAAAGCATATTGGATGTAGTGAAAAGCATAGGGATTGATGAGGACGATTTTAATAGTTCCATGAAAAATAATGCAGACAAAATTGAGCAAATGATAAATGGCAGTAAGCTCCTAGTAAGAGATTTGGGAGTAGGTGGCACACCTTTTTTAATAATTGGGGATAGTCTGTTTGTAGGAGCAACTGATTTGAATGTATTACGCAAAAAAGTAGATGAATTAAGTCGCAAGCAAAGACTAGCTTCAGCGATTAATTTGCTATAAAATTTTATTTTTTTTACTTGACAACGTAAACGAACCTGAGTACAATGTACCGTAGGCGTGGTGCTTAAATTACACTTAAGGTACCATTCAATTAGCAAGTTTTCTCTCAAGCACAGACATCAATAATTGTACTTTTTAATCAGGATGACCTGGTGTTATTTAGCTCAAATTACTTTAATTTTACTTTCATAGGAGGACATATGTCATTCACAGAAATTAGATTTCCAGAAAATATATCTTATGGTTCCACTGGAGGACCGGAATTTTCCACTGACGTTGTAACAACTCATAACGGTTGTGAACATCGCAACATCAATTGGTCTCATGCACGCACTAGATACAACATAGCTTACGGGGTCAGATCAAACGAGCAGCTAAGAGCCTGTCTTCAAACTCAAGAATGAGCTAATTTGTGAAGCATAATAGTGATCATATTAAAGAAGATGTTATTTTTTGAAGTGAGAGGAGAATGCTCATAATCCTTACTCATACGTCTAAAATTGGAGAGCCAAGCAAAGGTTCTCTCAACAATCCAACGTTTGGGAATAACCTGAAATCCTGTATCAACTATTTTCTTGGTAATCGTCAATAAACATCCAGTTTCCAATAAGCAGAGGTTTTGCAATTTACCTGTGTATCCTTGATCAGCAAAAAACTTATGTAATGTTGGAGCTTTGCATTTGGCTTGAACAAAAAGATTTAGTGCACCATCAAGATCCTGAATGCTTGCACTTTGTACTTCAGCAGCAATTACAAGACCTACAGTATCTACAACGATGTGGCGCTTTCTACCCTTTACTTTCTTGCCAGCATCATATCCTCTGGATCCCCTTTTTGAGTAGTTTTTACTGATTGGCTATCTATTATTCCCACTGATGGAGTTTCATTCTTACCAATTATCTCTCTTACTTTTTTAACTAGAAAATCATGAATCTCTTGCCATATTCCACTTTTTTTCAATCGCTAATTACAACTATACACTGTTTTCCATGGTGGAAAATCTTTAGGCAGTTGTCTCCATTGACATCCTGTTCTCATCATATAGCGGATTGCGTTAATAATTGTTCTAATACTATGTTTTCTTGGTCTACCGGTCTTTTTAGGTTCAAAATATAGCTCTATTATCTTCCATTCTTTGTCACTTATATCGCTTGGGTACATTTAAAATATATCTTATAACACACTTCTTAACTCCTTTCTACTTAGTTTGAAGACAGGCTCTAACAGAACTCATAACATTTTTTCATGCACGAAAAGGTAAAGCAATAGGGTTTCGTTTTAAGGATTGGTCAGATTTTATAGCCATTAATCAAAAGATTGGTATAGGAGATAACAAAAAAACGACTTTTCAGCTAATCAAAACTTATGTAAGTGGGGAAGATAAGCATATACGCATGATCAAAAAGCCAGTACATGGGACAGTAAAGATTTATTTAAATGGTAAAGAAGAGAGTGAATATTCAGTAAATTATTCAACGGGAGAAATAACATTTATGAAGCCACCAGTAAAAGATGCAATAATCACTGCGAGCTTCGAATTTGATGTGCCCGTGCGCTTTGATACAGATTACTTAAACGCTTCTATTGATGACTATGGAAGCAATAGCTGGAATAACATTCCACTAGTAGAGATGAAGTTTAATTAAGCTGCTTTAAAATTTCCTCCTGTTGCTGAGTGTGAACACTAGCATAACCACATGCAGGAGATGCAGCAGCAGGTCTTGCGATATACTTAGATCTTTTTGCTTGAATATCGAGATTGGACAACACTTCTTCTATCAATGGGTTGACAAAAAACCACCCCCCCATATTTTTTGGTTCTTCTTGACACCATATAATTTCAGCGTTCTTGTACTTTTCAAGTTCGCTGCTTAATTTATCGGCCGGAAACGGATAGAATTGTTCTAAACGTATCACTGCTATATCGTTTATTTTTTGTGTTTCAAGCATTTCAATTATATCGTAATAAACTTTACCACTGCATATTACAACTTTACGTATTTCATTATTTGAAACTAAACCTGTTCTACATTCTGGAATTACCGTGAGGAATTTTCCTTCAAAGTCAGATAGGTTAGAAACTGCTCTTTTATGACGCAATAGTGATTTAGGTGTAAACACTACCAGAGGCTTACGAAAGTCTCTATGCATTTGTCTGCGTAAGACATGGAAGTAATTTGCCGGAGTGGAACAATTAACTACCTGCATATTATCCTCTGCGCAGAGTTGCAAAAATCTCTCTATACGTGCGGAGCTATGCTCAGGTCCTTGCCCTTCATAACCGTGGGGCAACAATAAAACTAGACCGCTTGATCGCAACCACTTTGTTTCTGCAGATGCGATAAACTGGTCGATCATAATTTGTGCACCATTTGCAAAATCACCAAATTGTCCTTCCCAGAGCACCAGTGAATACGGAGAATCAAGACTATATCCATATTCAAAGCCCATTACAGCATACTCTGATAAAGCGCTATCTATGACCTCAAAGTGAGCTTGCTTTTCATTTATATTGTTTAGCGGAATAAACGCTTCTTCTGTTGCCTGATCAACAAGCCTTGAATGACGGTGCGAAAAAGTTCCACGACCAGAATCTTGTCCTGATAAACGCACTCCTATTCCTTCTGCAAGCAGTGATGCAAATGCAAGACTTTCGGCAGTTGCCCAGTCTATATTGCTACCAGAATTTATGCTGTCTATTCTTCCATCGAGTATTTTTCTAACCTTATTGTTAATGTTAAAGTGACTTGGGATGTTGCTATTTATATGCACACCTAATTTTTTCAACTCATCTGGCGGAACACCAGAATCCGTGTAGTATTCGCTCAAATCGTTCAGCTTTGCTCTTCTTAATTTTGACCACACTCCACAAAACCAGTCAGCTTTTTTTGGAGTGTAAGTCACTGATTCAGCAAGACTTTTATCTAATTTTGCCCTGAACTCACTGCGCAATTTATTTACCTCATCACCACTTAATACTTTCTCTGCGATCAACTTCTCTTCATACAGTGTTCCTGGAGTTTTATGCTTTGATATCGCCTTATACATAAGTGGCTGAGTGAAATTCGGTTCATCGCCTTCATTATGGCCGTATTTACGGTAGCATATTATATCAATCACTACGTCCTTTTTAAATTTCTGCCTATATTTCATCGCCAGACTTGTAGCAAAACTCACAGCTTCTGGGTTATCTCCATTAACGTGAAACACTGGGGCTTCTATCGATTTTGCTATGTCAGTGCAATAAAAAGAGGATCGTGCGCAGCATGGGCTTGCAGTAAAACCAACTTGGTTATTAATGACAATATGCACGGTACCATCTACCTTATAGCCTTCAATATTGCTTAAGGTTAAAGTTTCAGCAACCACTCCTTGACCAATGAAAGCCGCATCACCATGAATTGATATTCCAAGCGCAGATCTCATACTTTGCTTTGCTTTTACCCTTCCAGCTAACACTGGGTTTACTGCTTCAAGGTGAGATGGGTTAGGGCATAAACTTAAATGTATTTTTTTGCCACCTGTAAGTGCTCGATCAGAAGAATAACCAAGGTGATATTTAACATCACCAGACACCTCAAGACCACTTGGGTATGCAAGATTGCCTTGAAATTCAGACAGCATTGCCGCATATTCTTTCCCCATAACTTTGGTTAGAACATTAAGTCGTCCGCGGTGAGCCATGCCAAGAACTATCTCTTCAATACTAAAAGTCGCGGAATCACTAATAATTCTCTCAATTGCAACAATAGCTGACTCTCCACCTTCGATAGAGAAACGCTTATATCCAGGAAATTTCATATGGAGAAATTGCTCGAACATCTCAGATTCAATCAAGTGCCTCAGGATTTCCTTTTTATCTTGTGAACTCAGCGTATAGGTTTGATTTTCGATCTTTTCCTGCAGCCATATTCTCTCCTCATAAGAGGAGATATGCATAAATTCAAAACCGATATTCTTGCAGTAAATATCTCTGTAGATTCTAGTGTCACCCGTAGGAGAGATACTCAAATATTTCTGATAATCTATTAATTGATTCTCATTTGGCGATAATGGATCAAGGTCTGCAAAAAAATGACCGTAAGACCTGAAAAAATTTGCCAAACTAGAAACTGAATCATCCACCTTAGTTGCATTGCAGGGCTCCGCTTTGTTAATTTCTAAATTGCTTGAAAAAATTCTATACCAATCTTCCCCGATTGATTTATCGCCCTGCAGATAACGGCTATACATTTCTTCTACAAATTCTGCATTATCACCATAAAGGCAGCTTAAACTCGACATAATTACTATATAAGATATCAAACACTTATAAGTATAACTTAAGTTTTTTAAAAAAGAACTTTTTTGATCTCTGTAGATTAAGCTAATGCATTACCGGTTTCTTGAGAATTGTCCTCGGCATTTAGCCCAACATTATTTACTACTTTTTCAGTAATAACTTCAGCAAATTCAGGAGAAGGCTCTTTTGTTTTTGCGAAAAATGCGGCATGCACAGCATTTTTAATGAAAAAACATGCAGCAAGTGCAAACACTGCTGTTGGTACATAGCACCAAGGAGATGCAACGTATAAAATAGAGAGACCTGTTGCTATTAAACACGAACAAGCTAATATTGTTTGATCACGTAGATAGCGCCTATCGACACCACCATATTCAGCCATTAACTTTTTAACTTTATCATTGCTACCATATGGCAAAACAAGTGTCTTAATGCAATTTATTATATCATTATTAGCGAAATATGGAGTACATTCTATGAACCTCATGTGATAATTCTTTTCATTAGGATTTGCACCATATTTCAGAAGTAGCTCTACAGTTTTTTCTTTTTCATAACCATGTTCATGATATTCCACTGCCGCAAGCAGTGCATCATTGACACATTCGCTTTCTTTACCAGCACCACGCTTCAAAAGCAGTTCTACGATTTTATAATGCCCTCTAGAAGACGCTTTATGTAATGGAACTTCACCATATTTATTTTGTACACTAAGACTAGCACTATATTTTAAAAGTATTTCTACAGTTTCATAATATCCACGATTGGAAGCTCTAATTAATGGAGTCTCGGATTGCTTATTCTTTATATCAGGGTTAGCACCATGTTTTAACAGTAGCTCTACAATTTCACTACGTTCAAGAATTCCAATAAAATGTAATGAAGTATACTCACGGAATATTTTTATGTCAGGGTTAGCACCATTTGTTAAAAGCAGATTCAAAAGCCTAAAATCCTCCAAATCTCTAGCGTTAGATAAAGCGATAGATAATGGTGAATAACTTTCAAGATACATTTCGTTAACATAGTCACCAAATTTTCCATCTTTATTGCTCTTGAACTTAGAAAAGAGCTTTTTGAGGAATGCTATATCCTGCTTAAGGAGAGCTGTATATAAGTAAAACTTTAAATCTTCAGGAGAATTAATTTCATCTAAATTTTCGTCAGTTAACTTTGTAACTTCTTCCGTATCTTTTCCAGTGAAAAGGTTATATGCAACACCTAATTCTTTAAATTTCTCCTCATTTTGTTTTTTCACACCCTCACTTGCACTTGAATGTTTATCAGGATGATATTCAAGAGCTAATTTTCTATATGCTTTTCTAATTTCGTATTCACTTGGATTATCACTTGGACTAAAGCTTAATATTTTTAAAGCTTCCTTTCTATTCACAATAAACCTCCTACTGGAATATCTTAAGCTAAGTATAACCCAAAATTTTAAAAAGCAAAGCTTTTTATGTCAAACTGTGCCTGTTGAGCAATTCCATAACTGTACAAATATTGTGATTTATCTCCATCTAGGAAAGGGTGTCATCCCAGTGCCTTGACTACTTGGATCCAGAAAACTTAACTTTAAATAAGTGGCTGCATAATAAAGACTAGATCCCAGTGTCACGCACTGGGATGACAAGAGAAGTTGGATGACAAAAAAAGGAGCGCTATCACAGGGGTACTGGGATGACAAAAAAAGGAGCACTGACCTCTCTTGGACTCTTTTAGCTATAAACATTAAGAAATTTACCAAATGAAAAAAAGGCAAAGAAGCCCCGTGGTTATTATCCGCTTTAAAATATTGGCGTTTTTTATGTTTTAAACGCTTGACAAGCGAGATTAAGCTGCTTTTAATTGCAACTAACCTACGCTGCAAATGTTTAAGAAGTTTACCAAGCAGAAAAAAAGACAAAGAATCCCCGAGTTAGCTAGTCTTTTACTATCTTTGTCGAGTATTGGCATTTTTTGATGTCTTGTAACGCTTTGTAAGCGCGTTCAGCTTATTTAGATAAAAACCTAGATGTAGATGAAGTTTTGTAAAGACATACAGTATCTATATACTGCAAAAAATTGAACATAAGACGCCGATACATTAAGTAATCCTTACCTTTTAATCTGCAGATTGGCAAAAGCAAATACAATAGCTTCACTGTCATGATAAGCTTACTATTACCCATAAATCTAAAAGGAGAAAAAGCTGCTATCTTACTAATTCAACTTTCTATTATAAATAGATCTATGGTCTAAAAATGGAATATATGATGAAAAGAACTATAAATACCTCAACTGGCGAATGGGCAGAAAGTGAATTTGGAATTGTTAATTTTGGTGATATAAGATTAAGTAAAAGGCTTCTAAAAATAGTTAATAGTTTTGCTGAATCGCCTGAGTGTTCAATAAATCAAGCTTGTGAAGATTGGCATCAAAGTAAAGCAGCTTATAGATTTTTCCAAAAAGATGCCATTTCTGAAAGAAAGATATTAGACAGTCATATAATTAAAAATGTTGAAAGAGCTAAAGAATACTCAACTATCTTAGCTATCCAGGACACGAGTTATATTTCATATAAAAATCATAAAAAGACCGAAGGATTAGGGATTATAGCAGCAAGATTAACATCTAAAACAACTAATTTTAAAACCCATGGATTAGTGATGCATACAACGTTTGCAGTTACAACAGAAGGACTACCTATAGGATTATTGGATCAAAAAATTAGTACTAGACCTCCCTTAGCTGAAGACCTAAAGGAGTTGAAAAGAAGAAGCCATAATACTGCTCTTCCCATAGAAGAGAAAGAAAGCATACGGTGGATAGCATCACTTAAAGACTCTACTAAACATCCTGGATTAAAGGATGTTAAGGTAGTTACCGTTTGTGATAGAGAAGCAGATATTTATGATTTATTTGAAGTTGCTTCCACTAATCAATCTCTTTTTGTAGTAAGAGCCTGTCTTCAAACTAAGTAGAAAGGAGTTAAGAAGTGTGTTATAAGATATATTTTAAATGTACCCAAGCGATATAAGTGACAAAGAATGGAAGATAATAGAGCTATATTTTGAACCTAAAAAGACCGGTAGACCAAGAAAACATAGTATTAGAACAATTATTAACGCAATCCGCTATATGATGAGAACAGGATGTCAATGGAGACAACTGCCTAAAGATTTTCCACCATGGAAAACAGTGTATAGTTGTAATTAGCGATTGAAAAAAAGTGGAATATGGCAAGAGATTCATGATTTTCTAGTTAAAAAAGTAAGAGAGATAATTGGTAAGAATGAAACTCCATCAGTGGGAATAATAGATAGCCAATCAGTAAAAACTACTCAAAAAGGGGATCCAGAGGATATGATGCTGGCAAGAAAGTAAAGGGTAGAAAGCGCCACATCGTTGTAGATACTGTAGGTCTTGTAATTGCTGCTGAAGTACAAAGTGCAAGCATTCAGGATCTTGATGGTGCACTAAATCTTTTTGTTCAAGCCAAATGCAAAGCTCCAACATTACATAAGTTTTTTGCTGATCAAGGATACACAGGTAAATTGCAAAACCTCTGCTTATTGGAAACTGGATGTTTATTGACGATTACCAAGAAAATAGTTGATACAGGATTTCAGGTTATTCGGGAATGTTCAAAAAAGTGTGTCAAACCGCATTTTTAGTTCAACTCAATTTTCAATCTATCTGGAAAGAAAATATCAAGTTGAGACATAGTTAAAGCCCAATTAGGCAGAGCCATAGTCCATTTTTGCTCTACCTTCTTTATAGCACAATATACCTGTTTATACAAGGCATTTGTGCTGGTAAATGAGCCCTTGGTTTTAGTGAATTTTCTGATCTGTCTGTGCAGCCCCTCAATTGGATTTGTGGTGTAAATTAGCCTTCTAACTGGGCTAGAATACTTGAAATAACCAGATAAATTTTCCCAATTGTTCTGCCACGATTTTATAACTAAAGGATACTTTTCTCCCCATTTTTCTTCCAGCTCAAGTAAGTAATTTTCAGCAATTTCTTTACTTGTAGCACGATATATTTTTTTCAAATCATTCATGAAAACTTTCACATCTTTGCTGGATACATATTTTAGTGAATTTCTTATCTGATGCACTATACATAGCTGTACTTCTGCTTTAGGAAACGCACTATTTATAGCTGCAGGAAAGCTTTTTAGCCCATCTACACATGCAATCAGAATATCTTCTACTCCTCTTTCTTTGAGGTCATTTAGCACTCCCAACCAAAAGTTAGCTCCTTCACTTTCAGCCAAATAAAAGCCCAGGACTTCTTTTCTGCCATTTTGGTCTATGCCCAATATATTGTACATACATTTACTTACGCAATGTCCATTCTCTTTGACCTTAAAGAACATCCCATCCATAAATACTATCGGGTATACTGATTGCAGTGGACGACTACGCCATTCATTGATTATAGGCAGTAATTTGTCGGTAATACTTTATATCTCTGCCGCCGATATTTTGTGATCATAAATTTCCTCAACGTGTGACGCTATATCTCTATAGCTCATACCACTGGCAAATGTGCTCAAAATCTTCGTTTCAAGCTCTGGATGTAAGCTTGTTTGCCTTTTTTTGACTATTTGCGGCTCAAAACTTCCTTCTCTATCCCTTGGCGTCAAAAGTTCAAATGAACCGGCACTTGTCCGTAAAGTCTTTCCATTTCTCCCATTTCTTCGATTATTCTCTTCACTTTCAGCTAATAAGTGGTTTTCTATTTCACCTTCCAAACTTGCCTCCAGCAGCTTTTTTATAAATGGTGTTAATGCTCCCTCCCTTCCTGTCAACGGTCTTCCTTCTCGTATAGACGACAGGATATTTGTTTCCAACTCTTTATAATCTACCAATCCGTTAGTTCTGTTTACTACTTTCTGACTCATTGTCAAACCTCCATTTTTTTATATCAATTTATTACTTTTTTTTCGGTTTGACACACTTTTTTGAACATTCCCTTTTTGTTCATATCTTTTCTACTCTCATTTCCTACTCCATCAAATCCACAAAGCCTTCTATTTCCTATACTTTCTTCCTTCCTTAATCCAGAATTCGCGTTCATAGTATTTTTTAAAGGATTATTATGACCCATAATTTTTTCATCTTCATGCACTCCTGTAGATACAGCTTGCATAACGGTAAACTTATGGGCAGCTGTGAAAACAATTCTTCATGTGTGATGCATGTGTAGAAGTAATAAACTCTTCTGTGTTAGATTTAAAAGAGGTTAAAACCTATTTTTCTGTCCATCAGTACCAGAGGGTGCTGTTGATATTATATCAAAGTGATGAAGTGTGTACATTGTCAGTACACACTTTCACTTTATAGTTAATTTTTTAATAATCTCATTTACTAATGGAGGTACTTTATGCTAGTAAAAAATCTTTCTTGTCCGAATCAGGAAAATACAAATTATATGTATCGGTTGCCATTTAATACGTGCTGTACCAGTGATACATTAGGAATTAATTTTATTATAGATCCATGTGATGATACTGCCAATAGGAGTAAGGTGACCTATAATAAATGTGGTAAAGATCTTAAGTGCGAAATTGATGATGAGACTAAGAATGAATTGAAGAAAAATATTAAGGGTGAACTAGAAAAAGATCTTAAGTGTAAATGTATTGAAGAAGAAATTACTGAGAAAATTACTAAAGAAGTTGACAAGAGTGGGTGTAATCGAAGGGGATGTGAGAATGCTAGAGAAGATGGTGAATATGTTAATGTAGGTAGTGATGCTAAGCTTTACATAAGAAAAGCATTGGATAAATTTTATCCTGACTTAAGCGCAGAAATTATTGACAAAATTAAAGCTGGGGATTATTATGTAGAACAATTTGGTATAAAAGTAACTAACTGTGATAAGAATGGCACAGACTCCAGTTATATCACTACTATAGCTAACCGAAATAAGGTTTCCTCAAAACGCGAATTCTGGATTAAGGAAGGAAGAAAGTATAGGAAATAGAAGGTTTTGTGGATTTGATGGAATAGGAAATGAGAGTAGAAAAGATATGAACCAAAAAATTAACAGGGGATCTATGGCGAGTGTGTTCAATTTCTAGTCTATTTTTTAGGTAACCAAAAACAGTCTCAATGATAGACCTTTTTCTCAGTAAAATCTTCTCATTTAGCGAAATCAATGTATTTTTCATACCTTTTTTCACCTTGGTAACAAGTTTCAAACCTCGGTCAAACAGCTTCTGAAAAAGCTCTTTTGCAATATAACCTTTGTCACCAAACAAAAGACCGATTAATTTTTCCGTCAGATTTGGCACAGGTATCCTATCATCAACATTGCCTTTTGTTAGCGTAAGTGCATGAATTTCAACATTTTCATTGATTACCATATGTAATTTGAAACCAAAAAACCAGCCGTAAGTGCTCTTGCTTAATTTTGCAATTCCAGCAAAAACTTTGTTTTTGGATATTCTTTTTGCATGACAAACTGCAATGGGAGTTGTGTCTATATATGAAATTCCAGTGTTTTCTGACTGTCCACAAAGCCAATGCAACAACATTGCTAAATGCCACAAAACCCTAGGCTTTAGAGCAACAAACCTGGTATATGAAGGTAACTTTGGAAACTCTGATTTGTAGAGCAACGTTAGGTAATGTAGATAGAAAGTTTTACACGGAGATTGTTGATATAGCAGGATTATTGTCATGATTTCGGAGTGCTCAATTTCCGTTGTTCTTGTGGGGTTTTTACCATTTGGCAGTAGTTTATCTGCAAAATTTTTCTCTATATCTCTGCAAAAATCATCGACCAAACAAAACAGTTTTGTTATATCTTCCATGGGTAACCTCATCTATTTTTTTATCACTGCTGAGTTTACCCTGTTTTCTTGCCTTTTCTATTCTCCTTTAATCCAGAATTCACGTTCAAAGGAGTGTAAAAAGGTATAATACTGCTTTAATTAAGGTAGAATGATGGCAAGCCATATAGTGAGGACCTGAGGGAACGAGTTTTAAAGTGGTTGACGAGAAAAAAATGACTATGGAAAAAGTAAGCAAGATGTTCAAAATTGATAGAAAAACTATATACTGGTGGAGGAAAAGAAGAGAAGAAACAGGAAGTATAAAACCGTCTTCAGGCTACCAAAAGGGACATAGTCATAAAATTAAGTACTTAGATGGCTTTGTCAAATTTCTGGATGAAAACCGAGATATTACGGTTGAAAAAATAATTGAAAAATTTGGCAACATGTGCAAAGGCACAGTCTACAATTATCTTAAAAAAGTAAACTATACATATAAAAAAAACTTTTCTTTATCAGGAAAGGAATGAAGAGAAACGCAAGGAGTTCATAAAAAAAATAGAAGGAATAGAAAAAGAAAACTTGATATTCATAGATGACTCTGGAGTAGAAGACAACAGATTTTATGAATATGGGTGGTCTCAAAAAGGCAAGAGGTTATTTGCCGATAAACCAGGGTTTAAAAGAAAGAGGGTAAGCATAATAGGAGCACTAAATGAGGGAAAAGTTAAAGCTTCCTGGGTAATTGAGGGCTACTGCAACAGCGAGATTTTTGATGCTTATGTAGAAAATATACTTGTTCCTATATTAAAACCTGGACAGACTATTGTTCTCGATAATGCAAGCTTTCATAAATCTGCAAGAACGAAAAATTTGATAGAAAATGTTGGGTGTAAAATTTTGTTCTTGCCGCCATACTCACCGGATTTAAATCCGATTGAGAAGTTCTGGTTTGCCATTAAGCATGCCATAAGAAAAGTGCTGCCAAGCTTTTGGCCCAATATTAATTCGGCTATTGATTTTGTCTTTCAGCTCTCGGGGAAATCTTACTTCGGTTAGCTATAGAGGAAGTATGGATCCATGGTGCGTTACTATTCCTCCAAGTGATCTTTGCAAAGAATCTTATGATATACGGCAAGATGTTGAAGGTGATTGGTATGAGGATTGTAAAAGTCTTATTTTTGATGATGACGCTCATGTAGTAAGCGCAAAAGTATATTACAAAGGTGGAAGCATCGACAAAAATAATCCAGAGGTAGTGCTTTCTCAAAATCAACCACTGATTATTGCTGACAAGAAAACGCATAAACTTGTAAAAAAAGATGGGACAATAAGTGATAAAACACTTGATGAATGCAAAGAATTTTTTGATAGTGATAAAAGAATAACTAGTTGTGCAGAAGAAAAAGGAGATTGTGAAGTTTGCAAAGAAACAATTTGGGATTTTCAGGATGTAGTACCAGCGTTTTTCATATAAGTGATATTTTGAATCAGGTGTCAGTAATGTTATAGGCTTATGCGGCTTCACATAATATATGCCATAAAAGAAAAGACTGTTGGGTCTGCTGCACAACATAAGACCTAGTACATAAAGGTAAAGGGAATCAAGATCTTGCATAACCATATGAAAAACCAATAGCCCATTCTTCTTTGTCATTCCAGCGTTACGCGTTGGAATGACAGGGCTATAGGTGTCATCCAAGTAGCTGACACGGAGCAACACGTCATACCACCGCGGCCGCTAACGAGTAGCGGAATGACAGTTCTTCAAATTGTCGGTAAACCTAATCACTTTAGCTATAGATTACATCAGATAAACCTTCAACTAGCACCACTTATTCGCTATACTGCTCTAGGTTTTCGTAGTTTTTCTAGTTGATGAACATTTTCAAACAGGTTTCCTCTCTAATTTCCAGCAAATTAAATGAGTTGAAGCAAAGGGGTGTCATAAATACAAGTGCGGTAAATTTTATTGTAGAACCTCCAAGCAATAGAGCACATGGTGATATCTATACAAATGTTGCTATGGTGCTTGCAAAGCATGAAAAGAAGAATTCAGTCGAGATTGCAGGGATGTTAGCAAGAGAATTTAAACCTTTTGATGAAGTTGCAAAAGTGGAAATAGCAGGCCCTGGTTTCATCAACATGCACTTAAAAATAGAAGTATGGCATGGAATTTTAAAACAAATAAATGAGCTGAAAACAGAGTTTGGCACCCTAGATATAGGGAACAATCAGGCCATCAATGTTGAGTTTGTATCTGCAAATCCAACTGGTCCACTGCATATTGGTCATGCAAGAGGGGCAGTATTTGGTGACGTTCTGGCAAATTTATTGAAAAAAGTTGGTTATAAAGTTACTAAGGAATACTATATTAATGATGCTGGAGCGCAGATAGATACACTAATAAAGTCAGTATATTTGCGGTATAAGGAAGCTCTGGGAGAAAAAATCAGCATCGAAAAAGGTTTATACCCAGGTGAATATTTAAAACCGATAGGGAATGGGCTGGCCAAAAAATATGGCAAGGAGATTCTAGAAAAGCAAGATAATCAGGTGATTAGGGAATATACTTTAAGTTCTATCTTAGAATTCATAAAGGGAGACATGAACTTACTTGGGGTAAGTCATGATGTTTTTACTTCAGAGTATGAGCTACAAAAAAGTGGCAAAATCGAAGAGAGTATAAAGATATTGTCTGACAAGGGTCTAGTGTATGAAGGGTACCTGGAGAAACCAAAAGGCAAAGAAAGTGAAAATTGGACTTCCAGAAAAGAAATGTTATTTCGCTCTACAAAATTTGGTGATGACGTTGATCGCGCATTGAAGAAAGAGGACGGCAGTTGGACTTATTTTGCCTCGGATATCGCTTACCATTTTGATAAGATATCACGTGGTTTTAACAATATGATCGTAGAGCTTGGTAGTGACCACGGCGGTTATGTCAAAAGGCTCAAAGCAGTCGTCTCTGCACTAAGTGATGATCAAGCAAAAATAGAGGTAAAACTGCATAATATTGTGAATTTTTTCGAGAATGGCAAACCTGTTAAGATGTCCAAAAGATCAGGAAACTTCCTCACAGCAAGAGATGTAGTGGAAGAAGTTGGCAGGGACATAACTCGTTTTATAATGTTAACACGCAAGAATGATATGGTCTTGGACTTTGATTTTGCTAAAGTTAAAGAACAGTCAAAAGACAACCCTATTTTTTACGTGCAATATGCGCATGCTCGTGCTCACTCATTAATGCGTAATGCTCCAAAAGAGCTCCCAACAGCAGATCCTTCACTTTTAAAGACCGATGGGGAGCTCTTCCTCATAAAAACCTTAGCAAAGTGGCTAGATGTGGTAGAAACTGCAGCAAGGCTTTATGAGCCACACAGAATTACTTTCTACTTACTTGAAGTTGCAGAAGCGTTTCACGTTTTATGGGGATATGGCAAGAGTGATTTAAACATGCGGTTCATACTGGAAGACAACTTAAACCTCACCGCTGCAAGAATGTTTCTCGTCCAAGCCTTAGCGCACGTCATCGCTTCTGGACTTTCCATCTTTAATATAGAACCTTTGGAAGAGATGAGTTGATTTTTTTGCCATAATACATGATAATTAAAATATTATTGAAGTAGGGGTAAAATTATGACAATGAACTATGAGCAGTGGAAAAGAATGTTAAGCGCAGTTGATAAGGAGGAAGGCTTAAGTAAGGATAACGTAATTGAAAAAATAAAAGAGAAATTAAAAGCAGAAAATGGAGAAGATGAGTATAAAAAGTGGGAATAGGCTGGTTTTGATGTAAATTACCTGTTTGAGGTTGAAAGTAATGTGTTCATTCAATGTGAAGATGGTTCTCTCATTCGATTTGAAGATTTTGAAGATGAGGATTTCGAAGATAATGCATTCACTCAACCTAAAGATAATGGTCTCACATTATTATACTTAGCCGTCTACAATAATCTAGGAAATACAATAAATGCTCTGTTGGAAGTAGAGGGAATCAATATCAACATAGTAGATAAATATGGATGTACTCTCTTACATGTGGCTTCTTTACGCGGTAATATAGGGGTAGTAAATTATCTAATAGAAAAGGGGGCAACTGTTGATGTAAAAGATAGCTTTAGCAGGACTCCTTTACACTCGGCAGCTGAAGGAGGCTGTAAAAATGTGGTAGATTTTCTAATAGAAAAAGGAGCTGATGTTAATGCAGTAGACACAAGTGGACAGACCCCTTTACATTCTGCAGCCGAAAGAGACTGTAAAAATGTGGTAGATTTTCTAATAGAAAAAGGGGCTGATGTTAATGCAGTAGCTGAAGATGGAAGTACCCCTTTATATGATGCTGCATTCTATGGTCATACAAATATAGTAAACACTCTAATAGAGAAAGGGGCAAACATTAATATAGCAGATAAAGGTGGGTGGACTCCTTTACTAAAGAATAAAGATGGTAAAACTCCGAGAGATTTAGCTAAAGATGATATAGCTAACCGAAATAAGGTTTCCTCAAAGGAGTGTAAAAAGGTATAATACTGCTTTAATTAAGGTAGAATGATGGCAAAGCCATATAGTGAGGACCTGAGGGAACGAGTTTTAAAAGTGGTTGACGAGAAAAAAATGACTATGGAAGAAGTAAGCAAGATGTTCAAAATTGATAGAAAAACTATATACTGGTGGAGGAAAAGAAGAGAAGAAACAGGAAGTATAAAACCGTCTTCAGGCTACCAAAAGGGACATAGTCATAAAATTAAATACTTAGAGCCTGTCTTCAAACTAAGTAGAAAGGAGTTAAGAAGTGTGTTATAAGATATATTTTAAATGTACCCAAGCGATATAAGTGACAAAGAATGGAAGATAATAGAGCTATTTGTTCAAGCCAAATGCAAAGCTCCAACATTACATAAGTTTTTTGCTGATCAAGGATACACAGGTAAATTGCAAAACCTCTGCTTATTGGAAACTGGATGTTTATTGACGATTACCAAGAAAATAGTTGATACAGGATTTCAGGTTATTCCCAAACGTTGGATTGTTGAGAGAACCTTTGCTTGGCTCTCCAATTTTAGACGTATAAACGTGAATTCTGGATTAAAGGAGAATAGAAAAGGCAAGAAAACAGGGTAAACTCAGCAGTGATAAAAAAATAGATGAGGTTACCCATGGAAGATATAACAAAACTGTTTTGTTTGGTCGATGATTTTTGCAGAGATATAGAGAAAAATTTTGCAGATAAACTACTGCCAAATGGTAAAAACCCCACAAGAACAACGGAAATTGAGCACTCCGAAATCATGACAATAATCCTGCTATATCAACAATCTCCGTGTAAAACTTTCTATCTACATTACCTAACGTTGCTCTACAAATCAGAGTTTCCAAAGTTACCTTCATATACCAGGTTTGTTGCTCTAAAGCCTAGGGTTTTGTGGCATTTAGCAATGTTGTTGCATTGGCTTTGTGGACAGTCAGAAAACACTGGAATTTCATATATAGACACAACTCCCATTGCAGTTTGTCATGCAAAAAGAATATCCAAAAACAAAGTTTTTGCTGGAATTGCAAAATTAAGCAAGAGCACTTACGGCTGGTTTTTTGGTTTCAAATTACATATGGTAATCAATGAAAATGTTGAAATTCATGCACTTACGCTAACAAAAGGCAATGTTGATGATAGGATACCTGTGCCAAATCTGACGGAAAAATTAATCGGTCTTTTGTTTGGTGACAAAGGTTATATTGCAAAAGAGCTTTTTCAGAAGCTGTTTGACCGAGGTTTGAAACTTGTTACCAAGGTGAAAAAAGGTATGAAAAATACATTGATTTCGTTAAATGAGAAGATTTTACTGAGAAAAAGGTCTATCATTGAGACTGTTTTTGGTTACCTAAAAAATAGACTAGAAATTGAACACACTCGCCATAGATCCCCTGTTAATTTTTTGGTTCATATCTTTTCTACTCTCATTTCCTATTCCATCAAATCCACAAAGCCTTCTATTTCCTATACTTTCTTCCTCCTTAATCCAGAATTCGCGTTTGAAGTTTAGCTTCTTGGATTTCTCCCTTGTCATTGAAACGACAGGTTCCCGTAGTTCTACACAATAGCCCAAAATAGATTCACGCCACCTTTATGCCGGACGCCACCTACCCAGTAAACAAGTTTCCGATAGGTTTATCCCAAGTTAGAAATTACCCCCTGGTTTTGACGTCACCTTTGATGTTTCGACACTTCATCAGTGGTTCACTTGCGTTCGTCTCTCTATTTAACACATGACACATAATTGTGCCTTTTCCGTAACTCTCACTACCTTGACTCTTTATCAAAGCAGCTTACGGTTGTTTAAAGCCTGCTCTTGTAAACCGGCTTTGAGGGGCCCACCCTCATCTATTATGTAGCTTTTGCACTTAGTTTGCTCTTTGTCTGAACATCCTTTATGCTTCTACGGCACACAATTTCCACATAACTCTTTCAGATTTCATAATATCTCTTGCCACTCATCTGAACAGATAACCATTTGGAGGTATACCAATAATAGTTGTGAGCGGGTGACCACTAGTCCACAAGCATAACACGCTCACGAAACTTTAATGCGATAGCTTGATTTCTACTGAAAGACAGCATTATGCCAAGTGCGATGCTCGAAGATAAAAGAGAAGAACCACCATAGCTAAGTAGTGGCAGGGTTATGCCGGTGGTGGGAAAAACACTCAATGTTACCCCTGTGTTTATTATGAATTGTGTGATGAATTGAATTGAGATACCAAGAATCACCAATAGATTGAATAATTCATTTTCTCTATATGCAACGTAAAGCAAGCGGGCGGAAATGATGCCAAATAACATCAATGTGGCTAAGCACGTAATCAAACCAAATTCTTCTGCTAAAACAGAAAACACAAAATCTGTATGACAATCAGGAAGAGAGGTTTTTACGCTACCTTCACCAGGTCCAACTCCAGTTAATTGACCTCTTTTGAATGCTTCTAATGATTTTGTGACTTGAAAGTTATCGCGTTGCGTAAAAAAGACAAAATTGTAAATCCTTTGCTTTATATGTGGGAGGCATAAGTAAGCTATTGTAGTTCCAGTTGTGGCCATTCCTATTATGCATAGAAAGTATAAAAGTGGTATACATGCAATAAACATTTGACCAATAAAAGAATATGTTAAAAGCATGGACATACTGAAATCAGGTTGCAAAAGTAACAACACAAAAACTAACAGAAATATTATGATTGATATGTGCATTTTAAACTTCATTCCGCTGGCTAAGATACTAGCTATAACAACAGAAAAAAATGGCCTTACGAACTCAGATGGTTGAACTGAAATTTTGACAATATGTAACCATCGTTTCGCACCTTTTACCTCTATACCAAGTATTATCGCAGCTGCCACTAAAATAGTAAATAAAATGAAACCTGCGAATGAGAGGTTAAGTATAGTTCTTGTGTTGAGAAAAGAAAATGTCACCAGGGTAATTAGTGACAGGACTATATAAATTGTATGGCGCCGTATAAAATAATCTTGTGGTAAAGAAAGACGCTGCGCAATTACAGGGCTTGCTGAATAAACAAGAATGAAGCTTATAGTGAGCAAAAAAAACACTGGAAGGATGAGATAATAATCCAGCGTTCTATACCAGAATTTAATATTCATTTTGTTCCAATGTGTAATGCCACTATTCCATAGCTCATATTATGAAACTCAACATTCTTAAAGCCTACCTCTTCAATTTCCATTTTAAAATCAGCCTGAGTTGGAAACTCTCTAATGCTCTTCACTAAATATTCATAAGAACTCCTGTCTTTAGCAACTATGCTGCCAATTTTAGGAATTACTTTAAATGAATATAAGTCATAAAGTTTGGTAAATATCTCATTTTGATAGTGCATAGGGGCAAATTCTAAGCAGATAAATTTCCCATGTGGTTTTAATACCCTGTGCGCCTCATTTAAAGCCTTCTTGCGGTCAGAAACGTTTCGAATGCCAAAAGCTATTGTGCAATAATCAAATTCGGAGTCTTCAAATGGTAAACTTTCTGCATTCGCACATACCCAATCAAAATTAATTTGGTTTGAATTTATAGCTTTATCACGTCCTCTGCTTAGCATATTTTGATTTATGTCACATACTGTAACCTTAGCACTTGGCTCTTTTCTTACTATTCTTATTGCTATATCTCCAGTTCCTCCAGCAACATCTAAAATCTTAGAGTTTTTTGTAAAATGCACACTATTTACCATCTTATCTTTCCATAATCTGTGTATTCCGAGGCTCATTATATCATTCATGGTGTCGTAGCGACTTGCCACGGAATCGAATACCTCTTTAACTAATTGTGATTTCTTCTCGATTTTTATAGTAGACATTACGTAAAGTCGCTCAACTCCTTTATAATTAGTAAAAATTAATTTGAATTAACATAACGACAGGCCTTGAGCCTGTTAAAATCTTCTTCAGCGTGGTATGATGACCGAGTTAGTGGGCTTGATGCAACCACTAAGAAACCTTTGGAGTAAGCAACGTATTTATAATGCTCAAATTCCTCTGGGGTAACATACCTATCAAGTTTTGCATGTTTTGGAGTTGGTTGTAGATATTGACCAATTGTAATAAAATCAACCTCAGCACTGCGCAAATCGTCCATAACCTGAAGTATTTCCTCTTTTGTTTCTCCAAGACCAACCATAAGCCCTGACTTTGTGAAAACTTTAGGATTAATCTGCTTTACCATCTTCAACAAATATAGTGAATGAAAATAGCGAGCTCGTGGTCTTATTTTTGCATACAATCTCGGCACTGTTTCAACATTGTGGTTATAGACATCAGGTGATGCAACAGCAATTGCTTCAAATGCTCCTTTCTTATTTAAAAAATCAGGAGTTAAAATCTCTATTGTTGTTTCTGAAGTTATCTTTCTAATTTCTTCTATGCACTGTATAAACTGATTTGCGCCACCATCTGGTAAATCATCACGATCAACAGAAGTAATGACAACATGTTTTAAGTTTAACTTTTTTATCGCTTTTGCTAAATTTTCTGGCTCATGAGGGTCTAGTTTATCAGGAATGCCAGTTGCAACGTTGCAAAATGCACAAGCACGAGTGCAAACAGAACCAAGAATCATCACAGTAGCATGACGTTTATTCCAACATTCACCAATATTTGGACATGCAGCTTCTTCACATACCGTATGTAAGTTATGCAGTTTAACGATGTTTAAAGTTTCATTGAATACTTCACCGGTAGGAGCTTTTGCTCTGAGCCATTGAGGTTTGCTATGCATCTGAAACGGCTAACTCTACCTCTTGCTTTACTAAAACTTTTTTCAACCTTCTTTTTATCTTCTGCGCTTTTTCACTTAGTTTAATCGTTCTTGTGTTGAGCAAAAAAGCATCTAAATCACCTTTGTAATCTATAGTTCTCAAAGTTCTTGTTGCCACACGAAATCTAAACTTTTTATTCAATATATCACTTGTCAACGTAACCTTATGTAAATTTAAAAGAAAGGTACGCTTTGTTTTACGATTCGAATGTGATACCTTATTACCAAAAGATTTTTTTCTATTTGTTAATTCACAAACTCTACTCACTTCAATATACCAAATTATTCTATGTACTTAGATTACCTTATATAGTCAAATAGTCAATACTCTCTTGCTTAATTTTTATACCATATACTGCTTTGTAGCCAAAAAATATCGTAATTTTTTCTATTATAAGAGAAATCATATGCTGAATTTCTAATGCTTTACTGCCATTTGTTACTACTAGATGCAATACACCAGAATTTACATTCTGTGCATATGAGATCTTTTTCGGTTTTGTACACTCTGCTATTTCTTTCCCTACTATATTTCGCCAGTTTAAAATCAGACGTATTTCATTTTTGCTAATCTTATTTTTCATGCATTTTAATGCGTAATTTTCAATTATAGACTTTAATTTTTTTGGACCGCTACGTTTGAGCATTTTTCTGTTTTTTTTAGTAGGTAGATAATATAAAAGTATACATTAACTTGAGATTTTGTCGTTACTGCTACATGTTTGTGAGATACCGTGACGGTATGACGACAAATACATAATCGTCACTCCGCAACGCATACCGCATAGTCGTCATTCCGCGGCGTGTTCGCGGCCATGTCACGCTACTTAGATGACAACCTTCTAACTGCTTTACAAAGACTCTACCCTCTGGCCTCACACCGTAAAAAGCAGTATTTTTATGTAAAATTTATCTCAACGTAGCACTTGTCAGGCAAGTCGTAATCACGTTCCATCCAAAAATTTTTGTGCTGCCATCTTTGCCTCATAATTAACCTTATAGCTGTTTTAATTGTAATTGGTTAAATTATTATTAACTTGCCAGGCTAGATCCAAAAAATAGCATAATCAATATGCAAACTGCAATAGAAATCACATTTGCGTATGGTTTATTGCTATGTGGTCAATCTTTCCTCAATCCAAGCTGCTTGAATAGCTTCGAGTATTTTTTCATTACAGCGTTTTTCATCATCATCAAATTCCTCTAAACTCAAAACCTTTTTTTTAAGCTCAGTGAATCTGATATTAATTATATTCTCATCTGGAAATTTTTCCTCTAGAGCTTCTACAATATCTTCTATATCAAGCCATTTCATACTTTTTTGTATTTATCTGCTAAGTTAAATTGGTGCCCATGGGGAGACTTGAACTCCCAAGGTCGCAAAACCCACGGATTTTAAGTCCGCTGCGTCTACCGATTCCGCCACACGGGCTTTTTTTTATCTATCTAGAGTAAAACTCTACTACTAAATTGACTTCCATGTCTGCTGAATAAGGAACCTCAGAATATTGAGGTGACCTCAAATATTTCACTGAATGCTCTTTACTATCTGTCTCTAAATAATCCGGAGCCTTGCGCTCTTGTTTTTGTTCAGCCTCTACTACTACAGGGATTTTTGCTGCCCTTTCTCTTATTTTTATTATATCACCTGGTTTCACTCGATAACTCGATATGTTGACCACCTTATCATTAACTGTAACGTGCTTATGAGATATGAGCTGCTTCGCTGCATAAATTGTTGGCACAAGACTAGAGTGGTATAAAACAGAACTGAGCCTTGATTCTAAAATACCGATAAAATTATCAGCCGTATAACCCCTTCTGTTATAAGCATCTAAAAATGTACGTCTGAGCTGCTTACTTGAAATCGCATAGTAAAACTTAAATTTCTTATGCGCAGCAAACTGCTTACCAAAGTCGGATAACTTCTTGAATCCAAGAATACCATGCTGACCTGGAGGGTATTTCCTTTTGTTTACTGGGTCTTTAGCTCTACTCCATAAATTTACACCAAGTCTACGGCTAATCCTATACTTTCTAGTGATAACAGTTGTCATATAAAAACTCTCACGATTTAACTTTAGATTATTAAGGATTTTAGCACTCAGTGTCAACTTGTTTTTGCTGGTATAATCTTTTATACTTTATTTTTAAGTTTTTCTATGAATCATCTACCTTTGGAATCTATGGCAAACGCCATCCGTTTTTTATCAATTGATGCAGTACAAAAAGCAAACTCTGGACACCCAGGTATGCCACTTGGCATGGCAGATGTTGCAACTGTTTTGTTTGCTAAATACCTGAATCATAATCCTGATGATTCTAAATGGTTCAATAGAGATCGCTTTGTTTTATCAAACGGTCATGGGTCAATGTTACTATACTCAATATTACATTTGACAGGTTATACTAGCATAGATGAGCTAAAAAACTTTAGGCAAATGGGATCCAAGACCCCAGGTCATCCAGAGTTTGGCTTGACTTCCGGGGTAGAGGCAACAACAGGCCCACTCGGTCAGGGGTTTGCCGCTGCTGTTGGCATGGCACTTGCTGAATCAATCCTTAAAAAGCAATTCAGAATCAATCACTACACTTACGTAATGCTAGGGGATGGCTGCCTTATGGAAGGAATAAGCCATGAAGCAGCATCACTTGCTGGGCATCTTAAATTGAATAAATTAATAGCCCTTTTTGATGATAATGATATCTCTATAGATGGCGCTACTTGCCTTTCCTGCTCTGATGATGTAGAGAAACGCTTCTTAGCGTATGGATGGAATGTTGACAAAATTGATGGCCATGATTTTGATGCCATATCCATTGCAATAGAGCAGGCGCAAAAGTCTGATAAACCTACACTAATCTGTTGCAAAACCATTATCGGAAAATTTTCAAGCCGTGCTGGCACATCCTCTGCTCACAGTGGTGCTTTTTCGGAGGAAGACATCAAACAGATGAGAGAGAAATTAAACTGGAATTATGAACCATTTCATGTACCAGAAGATGTGAAAAACGCCTGGAAGAAAACTGTTGAGAGAGCAAAACAAAATTACAATTCATTGTCATTCCAGTGCTTGACACTGGAATCTAGTGGAAATAAAGAACTTCAAAGAAGACTCAATAAGCGTTTGCCAGATAATATCGCTGGTGTTTTAGCTGACCTGAAGAAACAAATATGTGAGCTAATGCCAAATGAAGCTACACGTTCTTCTTTCGGCATGGTAATGGAACTTTTAACACAACATATGCCGGAATTAATCGGCGGTTCTGCTGATCTTACTGGGTCAAATTGCACTAAATATGAGCACATGCAGGTAATAGATAGTAATAATTATAGTGGTTCTTATGTCCACTATGGAGTGAGAGAGCACGCTATGGCAGCATGTATGAATGGTATGGCTCTTCAAGGCGCGATTCTTCCTTATAGTGGCACTTTTTTGGTATTTTCCGACTACTGTCGTCCTGCTATACGTCTTTCAGCTCTGATGAAACAGCAGGTTATCTATGTGATGACTCATGACTCAATTGGAGTGGGAGAAGATGGCCCAACTCACCAACCAATAGAGCATTTAGCTTCTTTGCGTGCTATACCAAATCTATATGTTTTTAGGCCAGCCGATGCAGTTGAAACTCTAGAGTGTGTTAGCATTGCACTCGAAAAAAAAGAGTCACCTGCACTGTTTGCGCTCTCAAGGCAAAATGTCAATTACATGCGCAAATTCTATTTTGATATCGATCAATCTGCTAATCTATCGAAGTTTGGTGCATATATTTTGTGTGAATGTTCAAAAGAATTAAAAGTGACAATATTTGCTACGGGGTCCGAGGTTGAAATTGCAGTTGAAGCAAGGGAGAAATTGCAGGAAAAGGGTATAGGTACAAGGGTTGTTTCTATGCCATGCTGGAGGCTTTTTGATGAGCAAAGTGATGAATATAAAGCGGCGATATTAAATAATGACAGCATCAAAGTTGCAATTGAAGCTGGAAGTGAAATGGGTTGGCATAAATATATAGGTTCAAACGGTATATTTATTGGCATGAAAAGCTTCGGAGAATCAGCACCTTATAAAGCACTCTATAAGCATTTTAATATCAACGCCGATCATGTAGTAAAATGTGTGTGTGAATTTTATCATTCCACTGTATATATTCAATAGAAACTACTTGACAAGCTTCTCCAGCCCCCTTACCATAACAGTGAAGGTATTCAGTTATCTTCATCTGTGCAGGTTAAATGACAAAAAAACTCACGTATCTGGCGTATCATGTTTAATTTTTTGCACTATGTGCACCTTATGTCTTTATAAAATTTCTACCTACATAAGCTGAAACGCGCTTATAAAGCGTTTAAAACATAAAAAAACGCCAACTTAAAAAATGGATAGTGAATAACTAGCTACCCTAGGGTTTCTTTTGCCTTTTTTTCTGTTTAGTAAATTTCTTAATTTTTATAATTTAGATTAGTTGCATTTAAAAGCAGCTGAATCGCGGTTATTAAACGTTTAGAATAAAAAAACGCCATACTTGAAAGTATAATGTAAGTAACTAGCCAACCAAGGGGCTTCTTTTGCCTTTTTTTCCATTTAGTAAATTTCTTAAATATTTATGGCTAAACGACAATCGTCATCCCGCTACTTGTTAGCGGGATCTATGCTAAGAGCCTGTCTTCAAACTCAAGAATGAGCTAATTTGTGAAGCATAATAGTGATCATATTAAAGAAGATGTTATTTTTTGAAGTGAGAGGAGAATGCTCATAATCCTTACTCATACGTCTAAAATTGGAGAGCCAAGCAAAGGTTCTCTCAACAATCCAACGTTTGGGAATAACCTGAAATCCTGTATCAACTATTTTCTTGGTAATCGTCAATAAACATCCAGTTTCCAATAAGCAGAGGTTTTGCAATTTACCTGTGTATCCTTGATCAGCAAAAAACTTATGTAATGTTGGAGCTTTGCATTTGGCTTGAACAAAAAGATTTGGTGCACCATCACGATCCTGAATGCTTGCACTTTGTACTTCAGCAGCAATTACAAGACCTACAGTATCTACAACGATGTGGCGCTTTCTACCCTTTACTTTCTTGCCAGCATCATATCCTCTGGATCCCCTTTTTGAGTAGTTTTTACTGATTGGCTATCTATTATTCCCACTGATGGAGTTTCATTCTTACCAATTATCTCTCTTACTTTTTTAACTAGAAAATCATGAATCTCTTGCCATATTCCACTTTTTTTCAATCGCTAATTACAACTATACACTGTTTTCCATGGTGGAAAATCTTTAGGCAGTTGTCTCCATTGACATCCTGTTCTCATCATATAGCGGATTGCGTTAATAATTGTTCTAATACTATGTTTTCTTGGTCTACCGGTCTTTTTAGGTTCAAAATATAGCTCTATTATCTTCCATTCTTTGTCACTTATATCGCTTGGGTACATTTAAAATATATCTTATAACACACTTCTTAACTCCTTTCTACTTAGTTTGAAGACAGGCTCTAAGTGCTCTTGCTTAATTTTGCAATTCCAGCAAAAACTTTGTTTTTGGATATTCTTTTTGCATGACAAACTGCAATGGGAGTTGTGTCTATATATGAAATTCCAGTGTTTTCTGACTGTCCACAAAGCCAATGCAACAACATTGCTAAATGCCACAAAACCCTAGGCTTTAGAGCAACAAACCTGGTATATGAAGGTAACTTTGGAAACTCTGATTTGTAGAGCAACGTTAGGTAATGTAGATAGAAAGTTTTACACGGAGATTGTTGATATAGCAGGATTATTGTCATGATTTCGGAGTGCTCAATTTCCGTTGTTCTTGTGGGGTTTTTACCATTTGGCAGTAGTTTATCTGCAAAATTTTTCTCTATATCTCTGCAAAAATCATCGACCAAACAAAACAGTTTTGTTATATCTTCCATGGGTAACCTCATCTATTTTTTTATCACTGCTGAGTTTACCCTGTTTTCTTGCCTTTTCTATTCTCCTTTAATCCAGAATTCACGTTATTAGAACAATTATTAACGCAATCCGCTATGTGATGAGAACAGGATGTCAATGGAGACAACTGCCTAAAGATTTTCCACCATGGAAAACAGTGTATAGTTGTAATTAGCGATTGAAAAAAAGTGGAATATGGCAAGAGATTCATGATTTTCTAGTTAAAAAAGTAAGAGAGATAATTGGTAAGAATGAAACTCCATCAGTGGGAATAATAGATAGCCAATCAGTAAAAACTACTCAAAAAGGGGATCCAGAGGATATGATGCTGGCAAGAAAGTAAAGGGTAGAAAGCGCCACATCGTTGTAGATACTGTAGGTCTTGTAATTGCTGCTGAAGTACAAAGTGCAAGCATTCAGGATCTTGATGGTGCACTAAATCTTTTTGTTCAAGCCAAATGCAAAGCTCCAACATTACATAAGTTTTTTGCTGATCAAGGATACACAGGTAAATTGCAAAACCTCTGCTTATTGGAAACTGGATGTTTATTGACGATTACCAAGAAAATAGTTGATACAGGATTTCAGGTTATTCCCAAACGTTGGATTGTTGAGAGAACCTTTGCTTGGCTCTCCAATTTTAGACGTATGAGTAAGGATTATGAGCATTCTCCTCTCACTTCAAAAAATAACATCTTCTTTAATATGATCACTATTATGCTTCACAAATTAGCTCATTCTTGAGTTTGAAGATAGGCTCTTAGAACGTCTACTATTTCTTTGTTGTTATTTTGAGCAGCCAAATGTAAAGGAGTCCTACCACGATTATCTGCTATATCAACCTTCGCCTCTTTATTTAATAGCATTTCCACCATAGCTCCTCTGCCATATTTTGCAGCTAAATGTAAAGGAGTCTTGCCATTTGCGTTTACTGCATTAATACTATCATCATTATAAATGTGCAAGTTAAACATATATTTCATAACAGCTTCTTTGTTCTCATAAACATATGAATGTAACAAATTCCCCCTACATCATCTTTAACAAATGCTTCTTTTATCGGTTCATTGTAAATATCGTCGGATCTGTTAGTGTAGGATACATCAGTAAAATTCTTTACATTGTTTTCACCGATATCAGCCTTTATCTCTATATAACCTTTGTTATTTTCAGCAAAATCTTTTCCTAATGATTGGTAATGATCAATAATTTTCTTTTCTATTGATTGATGAGATTCTTTGATATCTTCTATAATCTGACTTATTTCTGTTTGTGAAAAGCTAAAAACTTCAGTGTTGTTAAGGAAAGATTTCTCATCATCCGAAGAGCCAAAGAGTGGAGGGTATACACGATAATTAAAGTCTTTATATTTAAATGTAAGTGGTCCAGTTCCTATGAAATTTATTTTATAATCTCCCTCAAGTTGTGATAAGAGATTATTCCATTTATCTTGGTTAAACTGATTGATATCAAGCCATGAGTAAACTAATACTTTATCTTGAACGTCTCCAAATCTTACATGAATACTGTTCTTCCAGTACGTCTCTTTACTGGATTTTATTTCTCTTTTTTTGAACTTGTCAATATCAAGCTTTCCAATATCAAAAACACCGATCCACACACTACTGATATTATTGTCAGTGTGTTCCGAGAAGATTTTTCTAACCTGATCAATATTGTTAGCTAATCTCGTTCTTTCACCCCCATTTAGATAGCAATGAGAGTTTATAAAAATGTTAGTTAGTTTATCTTGGTAATCATGGTTTAATATTTGGCTATCAGAAAAATATTTACTTTTATCATAGGGTATTTCTTTTTCTGTAATACTTACAATTAAATTATCACTCATCCCACACCTCCTGTAAAATTATATTATCACGGCAAAGCCGTTAATAATCTATGACCTTTATGTTCCTGGATCACGCAAATAATGCCCGTGTTTTTCAGTATATTTGAGCAGGCTGTACATAAGAATCGCAATTGTAGAGCATATTATTGTTAATAGTAAATTTGGTAAAATGCCATAGCGAAAAAATTTTCCTACTATATATATTCCAATAGCCCCAAACATCATATTGCAGAATGAGAGGACTGCACTACCAAGCCCTATACCTTTGATCGTTTCTAAAGCAGAAGTTACGTTATTGCTGATTACTAATGCAAGCCCAATATTGGCTGGAATCCAGGCAACTTGAAGAATTAATATATTTAACTTGTCCGCGAAATAAAAATATACCAATAAACTATCGGATATTATCGGTAACACCAAACCTATTATTAGCATTTTGCTCACCCCTACTTTTGGTACATACCTTCTATTAATTAAAGTTCCAACTATGTAAAATATGACTATGATCGATATGAGGTAGCCAAAATACTGTACTTCAATGCCCATTGATTCAAATATGAACGGGTAGTTAGCAACATATGCCCAAAGCCACATGAAAGTTAATCCATGAATGGCTGAAAACCCAAGGAAACGATAATTTATAAATATTGATATGTATTGCTTACAGATATTAGTAGTTATACTGGTTTCATTTTTATTCACAGTGAGTGTTTCTTGTAACTTAAAGTAAATAAAAATAAGCATAGCAATTGCCACAAGTGATATAATAAAAAACAAAAATTTCCAACTATACCCATGTGAAATTATATAACTGCCCACCACTGGAGCTATTCCAGGTGAGAGTGCCACTACCATATTTAACTTTGAAATTACTCTCGAGTATTCACTACCCGAGTACATATCCCTTATTGCTGCATACCCAACAACACCTGCAACACCAGCCCCTGTCCCTTGTATGAAGCGAATTAGTATCAAGAGCGCAATACTGTCGGCTATATAACACATGACACTTGCCAAAGTAAAAATTGTCATACCAATCAGCATCATTGGACGCCTACCATAATGGTCCGATAATGGACCATAAATTAATCCAGATACCGCAAATCCAACTAGATTCAAGCTAATTGTAAGCTGCACTATACTGCCTTCTACTTTAAAATAATTGGCAATGCTTGGTAGTGCAACTGAGTACAAATCAGTTGCCATATCGACAATTGCTACAGACAATATCATAATAAGAGAGATGATATTTTGCGAAAGAGCTGTTTTCACTTAATGATTTACTGGATTAAATATACTTGATTATAATATATTTTTTTCATTAGTATAAGTACAATGTTACATAGTAAACGATGTCATTCGAGTAGCGGACACTGGAATCTTAAGCTAAAATCATGAAAAGCCTGAATTTCAATGTCTTATCTTCAATTATTCAGGTTTAAGTTTAAATACTGAGCATCAATTGTTCAGGACCTTTGCTTCCGTGTTATCCAATGAATCACCGTAAGTGACCGCTTTAAGGAAAAACTTTTTCCCCCTTTGCACTTCGAAAGATATTATTGAATCATCAAGTAGAACAAATTTTTCACCTGCGGTGTGCTGATACTCTTTGGTGCCCTCTTGCCCTCTAATTAGGTTGCTAAGCTTATATTTATTTTTATCTATAAGTTCAGCACTCTGGAATTTCACTATCTCTTTTCCGATTAATGCTGAATTTGAATCGATAATTCCTAACAGCTTACCAAAACGTAATACTATTACAAACGCGAATTCTGGATTAAGGAGGAAGAAAGTATAGGAAATAGAAGGCTTTGTGGATTTGATGGAATAGGAAATGAGAGTAGAAAAGATATGAACCAAAAAATTAACAGGGGATCTATGGCGAGTGTGTTCAATTTCTAGTCTATTTTTTAGGTAACCAAAAACAGTCTCAATGATAGACCTTTTTCTCAGTAAAATCTTCTCATTTAACGAAATCAATGTATTTTTCATACCTTTTTTCACCTTGGTAACAAGTTTCAAACCTCGGTCAAACAGCTTCTGAAAAAGCTCTTTTGCAATATAACCTTTGTCACCAAACAAAAGACCGATTAATTTTTCCGTCAGATTTGGCACAGGTATCCTATCATCAACATTGCCTTTTGTTAGCGTAAGTGCATGAATTTCAACATTTTCATTGATTACCATATGTAATTTGAAACCAAAAAACCAGCCGTAAGTGCTCTTGCTTAATTTTGCAATTCCAGCAAAAACTTTGTTTTTGGATATTCTTTTTGCATGACAAACTGCAATGGGAGTTGTGTCTATATATGAAATTCCAGTGTTTTCTGACTGTCCACAAAGCCAATGCAACAACATTGCTAAATGCCACAAAACCCTAGGCTTTAGAGCAACAAACCTGGTATATGAAGGTAACTTTGGAAACTCTGATTTGTAGAGCAACGTTAGGTAATGTAGATAGAAAGTTTTACACGGAGATTGTTGATATAGCAGGATTATTGTCATGATTTCGGAGTGCTCAATTTCCGTTGTTCTTGTGGGGTTTTTACCATTTGGCAGTAGTTTATCTGCAAAATTTTTCTCTATATCTCTGCAAAAATCATCGACCAAACAAAACAGTTTTGTTATATCTTCCATGGGTAACCTCATCTATTTTTTTATCACTGCTGAGTTTACCCTGTTTTCTTGCCTTTTCTATTCTCCTTTAATCCAGAATTCACGTTATGAATATCAAGTTTTCTTTTTCTATTCCTTCTATTTTTTTTATGAACTCCTTGCGTTTCTCTTCATTCCTTTCCTGATAAAGAAAAGTTTTTTTTATATGTATAGTTTACTTTTTTAAGATAATTGTAGACTGTGCCTTTGCACATGTTGCCAAATTTTTCAATTATTTTTTCAACCGTAATATCTCGGTTTTCATCCAGAAATTTGACAAAGCCATCTAAGTATTTAATTTTATGACTATGTCCCTTTTGGTAGCCTGAAGACGGTTTTATACTTCCTGTTTCTTCTCTTCTTTTCCTCCACCAGTATATAGTTTTTCTATCAATTTTGAACATCTTGCTTACTTCTTCCATAGTCATTTTTTTCTCGTCAACCACTTTTAAAACTCGTTCCCTCAGGTCCTCACTATATGGCTTTGCCATCATTCTACCTTAATTAAAGCAGTATTATACCTTTTTACACTCCTTTGAGGAAACCTTATTTCGGTTAGCTATAGAACAGGAAAAACCAGAGTATATTAAAAAACTTCGCTTACAGGATTTAGATAATTTTATTAAAGATCTTCGAGAAACAGATGAAGTAGCTTTTGAGGCAACAGGTAATAGCTGTTTCTTCTATGATGAAGTGTCACCTTACGTTAAGCGCGTTGTAATAGTTGCTCCCTTGCAGTTTGAAGGTATTCGTCGTTCTGTAAACAAAACAGATAAGCATGATGCAAGAGCTATTGCTTTTTTTCTTAGTAAAGATATGTTGCCTGAAGCAAAACTTAAAAGCAGAAAATGCCAACAATTAGCTTCTCTTCTAAAAACAAGAGATCAGTTAGTAAAGTCAAGGGTATCTTTAATCAATAAAACGCATGGCCTTTTTAATTACCACGGAATAAAGATTAAAAAGGAAGTACTGACAACCAAAGCGGGACTTGAACGCTCTCTTGGTAAACATGATTGGAGTTACTTGGAAAAGGTTGAGATTGAAGTGATTAGCAGTAATCTGGAAGTCATTCGAGAAAGTCTCAAAAAACTTGAAAAGGAAATTATAGCTTTTGCTAAACAGCTTCCTGGATTTAATAATCTCATCAGCATTAAAGGCATTGGTGCAATTTCTGCAGCTGTCTTCGTTGCAACAATTGGTGATATTAATGATTTTAGAGCCTGTCTTCAAACTAAGTAGAAAGGAGTTAAGAAGTGTGTTATAAGATATATTTTAAATGTACCCAAGCGATATAAGTGACAAAGAATGGAAGATAATAGAGCTATATTTTGAACCTAAAAAGACCGGTAGACCAAGAAAACATAGTATTAGAACAATTATTAACGCAATCCGCTATATGATGAGAACAGGATGTCAATGGAGACAACTGCCTAAAGATTTTCCACCATGGAAAACAGTGTATAGTTGTAATTAGCGATTGAAAAAAAGTGGAATATGGCAAGAGATTCATGATTTTCTAGTTAAAAAAGTAAGAGAGATAATTGGTAAGAATGAAACTCCATCAGTGGGAATAATAGATAGCCAATCAGTAAAAACTACTCAAAAAGGGGATCCAGAGGATATGATGCTGGCAAGAAAGTAAAGGGTAGAAAGCGCCACATCGTTGTAGATACTGTAGGTCTTGTAATTGCTGCTGAAGTACAAAGTGCAAGCATTCAGGATCTTGATGGTGCACTAAATCTTTTTGTTCAAGCCAAATGCAAAGCTCCAACATTACATAAGTTTTTTGCTGATCAAGGATACACAGGTAAATTGCAAAACCTCTGCTTATTGGAAACTGGATGTTTATTGACGATTACCAAGAAAATAGTTGATACAGGATTTCAGGTTATTCCCAAACGTTGGATTGTTGAGAGAACCTTTGCTTGGCTCTCCAATTTTAGACGTATGAGTAAGGATTATGAGCATTCTCCTCTCACTTCAAAAAATAACATCTTCTTTAATATGATCACTATTATGCTTCACAAATTAGCTCATTCTTGAGTTTGAAGACAGGCTCTAAGTGATGTTGTATCTGCCCAGATTCTGTTTAATTTTTCTACTTTCCCCTTGCAGATTGCAATTGCAAGCGTTGCATAGTAATTATACTCAACATTCATACCTCTTCCAATTTTGCTTTTGGTGGTTATCGCCTCTTCTTTTATTGGCTGTGAACAAATAATGTTCCCTGCAATGCGAGCAGTGCCATAGATAATTGGTATCGTCCTTCCATAGGTTGAGGTTTGAACTTGCAGATTTTTTAGTCTCGCACCATGCGTTACTTTCTGCTCAGCATCAAGGCTAAACATCGCACCATCAAGCTGCGCACCAAGAAGAGCACCGAGTTCTGAGCCGATAATCCGGCCAATTGGACCAAAAATGCTGCCTGCTTGACCAAAAATTGATGATAAAATTATTGTGGACATGATAATCCTCCTTTTGATAGATTTTTTTGAAATTGTTGAGAAAGATCCAAGTGTCTGAGCACTGGGATGACAGATGCTATGATAATAAATTCAACAGCTTACAATGAATAGTTGAAGTTTTTAATTAAGAAAAGCACATGATGTAGCTATAATTATTGTAAGCAACAATGAAAAAGTGCGGAAGTAGAAATTTGAGTTGACAAAATAAGAAAAAATATAGTATATTAAAAATATTGATACTAACTTAAACTAATTATGCCAGCAGTAGTAAATACACCAGACAACATACAAAGACCGTCAAACAAAAGAAATTCTGCTAGCTCCTGTAAGGTGGCTAATCATAGGTTTATATGTAGTACTTTATAGAATATTTGCTATTTCTCTCCTGGTGTTTTTCTTAATCGACGAGGTATTGAGTAAGCTATATCTTTTTGCAGGAGGCAAAATGCCGGAATGGTTAGAGCAAAGAACTGAAGCATTTATGGAGGCAGCACGTATCCCACAAACAACGCATGATACTAATGTAAATGATGCAATTAATATTAACGTTCAAAAGCTAAAAGGAAACTATGGCGAGCCTGATGTTGATGATAAGTTTATAGAGGAAATAGAAGGATTTATTGATCAGTTAGAGTGCATAGCAAATGGCACACAAAAAGCTGCAGATAAAGATCAACTTACAGAAGATGAGAAAAAACATGCACTTGAGTGCTTGAAGCGTATAAAAAATAACCCTGGTACACATAGTGGAAGCGGGTTAACATTGAAGCAAGTTTTAAATTTAGTTTGGAAGGCTTGCAACGATCAAACTAACGTGAATTCTGGATTAAAGGAGAATAGAAAAGGCAAGAAAACAGGGTAAACTCAGCAGTGATAAAAAAATAGATGAGGTTACCCATGGAAGATATAACAAAACTGTTTTGTTTGGTCGATGATTTTTGCAGAGATATAGAGAAAAATTTTGCAGATAAACTACTGCCAAATGGTAAAAACCCCACAAGAACAACGGAAATTGAGCACTCCGAAATCATGACAATAATCCTGCTATATCAACAATCTCCGTGTAAAACTTTCTATCTACATTACCTAACGTTGCTCTACAAATCAGAGTTTCCAAAGTTACCTTCATATACCAGGTTTGTTGCTCTAAAGCCTAGGGTTTTGTGGCATTTAGCAATGTTGTTGCATTGGCTTTGTGGACAGTCAGAAAACACTGGAATTTCATATATAGACACAACTCCCATTGCAGTTTGTCATGCAAAAAGAATATCCAAAAACAAAGTTTTTGCTGGAATTGCAAAATTAAGCAAGAGCACTTACGGCTGGTTTTTTGGTTTCAAATTACATATGGTAATCAATGAAAATGTTGAAATTCATGCACTTACGCTAACAAAAGGCAATGTTGATGATAGGATACCTGTGCCAAATCTGACGGAAAAATTAATCGGTCTTTTGTTTGGTGACAAAGGTTATATTGCAAAAGAGCTTTTTCAGAAGCTGTTTGACCGAGGTTTGAAACTTGTTACCAAGGTGAAAAAAGGTATGAAAAATACATTGATTTCGTTAAATGAGAAGATTTTACTGAGAAAAAGGTCTATCATTGAGACTGTTTTTGGTTACCTAAAAAATAGACTAGAAATTGAACACACTCGCCATAGATCCCCTGTTAATTTTTTGGTTCATATCTTTTCTACTCTCATTTCCTATTCCATCAAATCCACAAAACCTTCTATTTCCTATACTTTCTTCCTTCCTTAATCCAGAATTCGCGTAAACTAGAGCAAATAATATAGCTATTAATACCCGCATATCACAGAGAAAATATCAACTGGTTAGACATTTAGTAGAATCGCAAACAGAATACGGAGTGCATGGTGGTCGTAGTTCAAGTGCATGTTTTACTGGCACCTTTAACAGTATTGTCTCTTCCTTGTACATTTTTGAAGAGTTTTCCTTCTTGCAAAAAGCAGATAAGAATACTATAAAGCAGGAATTTGTAAATGAGCTGCAAAAAAAGGGAGAAGAACTATTTAATCAGCTTCCCAATGATAAAGAAAAAAAAAAGAAGTTGCAGAAGCTTTAAGTAATCCTTCTACAGAATTCTTTTTAAACTATGTCGAGTCATTTAAAGACCACTCTGCACGTGCAGTTTTAGGTGATCAAGAATCCGACAAATTAGTTAAAACTCATCTTAGTAATCTTCAGTACAATAGCACAATCTTGCTTTACCTAAAGTAATCACTTTACCAGCGGCAAAGTGATACCATGCTGATTCATATATTTTCCTTTCATATCATCATATGATTTTTCACACTCACTTTCGCCGCTTAAAAATACGAATTGGCATGCGCCTTCATTAGCGTAAATTTTTGCAGGAAGTGGAGTGGTGTTTGAGAATTCGAGTGTGACATGACCTTCCCATCCAGGTTCTAAGGGAGTAACGTTTACTATAATTCCACACCTTGCGTAAGTTGATTTACCAACACAAATGACCAGTACATTTCTTGGTATACGAAAATATTCCACTGTGCTTGCAAGCACAAAGCTATTTGGTGGAATTATGCATACGTCTGTTTCCTTATCTATGAAACTATTCTCAGAGAAATTTTTAGGGTCCACGATGGCTGAATTAACGTTAGTAAAAATTTTAAATTTATTATCCACTCTTGCATCATACCCATAAGACGATAGTCCGAAAGATATAACACCTTTGCTGCTTTTGTGATCCACAAAAGGCTCTATCATTCCAAAATTTTCAGCTTTTTCTCTTATCCATTTATCTGGCATAACTGCCATAATTGCCCCTTAAAGTTGTGTAATACTTACAATAATATAAAATAAAATTTAAATGTAAACTGTAGCTTTTGTCATGCAATTAAAGCTTTTCAGTTTGATTTTTTATTACAATAATTAGATTTATGTTCTTAACTAAAAATAATGCTTAGAAACTTTTTCCTGATTTTTGTATTCGTATTATTCACGCCGCTGTCAAATGCTGATGCCAGGAAATACATCAGAATTGTTGGATCTTCAACCGTTTTTCCTTTTATCTCATTTGTAGCCGAGGAGTTCAATCGTGTATTCTCTTTTAAGACTCCAGTTGTGGAATCGATAGGAAGTGGATCAGGGTTCAAAATGTTTTGCTCAGGAATAGGGGAAGACACGCCAGACATCACCACTTCATCTCGCCCTATGAAGGAAGTAGAAAGAGAACTATGTAAAAGGAATAAAATTAATGAAGTGATAGAGATCATCATTGGCTATGATGGAATTGTCATTGCAAATTCAAATCAAAGCCATAGATTTGATTTCACAAAGAAGGACTTATTTGAAACTTTATCTGCATATTCTCAAGAAAATGATAAATTAGTAAAAAATAATAAGAAGTTTTGGTCTGATGTAAATCAAGCCTTACCAAAAACAGAAATTGAAATTTATGGTCCACATCAAAATACAGGCACATACGAAACTTTGGTTAATTCTATTATGTTCAATCAATATTCATGCATGAACTCGAGAATTTTCAAAGAGAATTATAAAGATCAGGAAGAAAGAAAGAAAGCATGTGGTAATATAAGGGATGACGGAAGGTATATAGAAGTTGGAATTAATGAAAACATAATAATACAAAAATTGAAAAGTAACAAGAACGCTTTAGGGATATTTAGTTTTAACTTTTTAATGAGGAATCAAGATAAAATACAAGGGAGCACAATTGCAGGAATTGAGCCAACTTACGAAAATATATCATCGGGAAAATATATATTAGCAAGACCTCTATACCTTTATATAAAGAAAGAACACCTGGATACTGTTGATGGATTAAGAGAATTCATAAAAGAAATTATAGATTCGATCGGCATTGAAGATGGGTATCTATCTAGGCTTGGTCTAATTCCACTTTCAAGTGAAGACATAAAGAAAGCTTCAGCAAAGGTTTATGATATAACGTGACGGCAACACTTCTTTTATATTCTTTGTTCTAGCGTCCCAGCGCGGCGCGCTGGGATGACATTATTAACGTTGTACTTCTGTAAACGTTCTTTCTACACTTGGATCTTCTAAAACCTTAGCAATACCAGCACCCATTAATATAACTGCTGCCAAAACTGCTAAAGCCAGTGCAACTGCAGGATACGCTAGCACATAGGCTGCAACAGCACCAGCTACGCATAGTCCAGTAACACCTAGAGCAATCTTCCCTTTGTGTTTACTCCAGATAGAAGCAGTAAGCAAACTTTCTTGCTTTGCTAGCTCAAGCGCTTGTTTATCTTCTTCCTCAAGAATATGGTCATTAAGTTTTATGTCTCTTTGCCGTCTATAATCCTTAACTTCTTGAATAAAGTCTTCAAGCCATCCCTCACCAGCCATACCAGCATGCACTTCTTGTTGCTCTTCAAGAGAATCTATTATATAGTTATCTCCTGTACCTTGACCTTCTTCATTAGTTATGCAACTTTCAAGCCAGAAGTCACGAACATCAGGGGAAGCTTTATCCCAAAGAAGTTTAGTGATCTCTTTTATCTTTTCCACATCTTCTTGGTTCAATTCTTTACTATATTTAACTTTCAGAGGATAAACTAAAAAGGCATCTACTCTTCCATTATTCCAATATACCTCTCGCTCTAAAACCCTTGCTGCATCTTCACCACAATTCTCTAATGCTGCTTTAACTTGATTAACATCAAGACTTATTATTGCTTCTTGTAAGTTGGAACCAAGACCCATTAACGTGAATTCTGGATTAAAGGAGAATAGAAAAGGCAAGAAAACAGGGTAAACTCAGCAGTGATAAAAAAATAGATGAGGTTACCCATGGAAGATATAACAAAACTGTTTTGTTTGGTCGATGATTTTTGCAGAGATATAGAGAAAAATTTTGCAGATAAACTACTGCCAAATGGTAAAAACCCCACAAGAACAACGGAAATTGAGCACTCCGAAATCATGACAATAATCCTGCTATATCAACAATCTCCGTGTAAAACTTTCTATCTACATTACCTAACGTTGCTCTACAAATCAGAGTTTCCAAAGTTACCTTCATATACCAGGTTTGTTGCTCTAAAGCCTAGGGTTTTGTGGCATTTAGCAATGTTGTTGCATTGGCTTTGTGGACAGTCAGAAAACACTGGAATTTCATATATAGACACAACTCCCATTGCAGTTTGTCATGCAAAAAGAATATCCAAAAACAAAGTTTTTGCTGGAATTGCAAAATTAAGCAAGAGCACTTACGGCTGGTTTTTTGGTTTCAAATTACATATGGTAATCAATGAAAATGTTGAAATTCATGCACTTACGCTAACAAAAGGCAATGTTGATGATAGGATACCTGTGCCAAATCTGACGGAAAAATTAATCGGTCTTTTGTTTGGTGACAAAGGTTATATTGCAAAAGAGCTTTTTCAGAAGCTGTTTGACCGAGGTTTGAAACTTGTTACCAAGGTGAAAAAAGGTATGAAAAATACATTGATTTCGTTAAATGAGAAGATTTTACTGAGAAAAAGGTCTATCATTGAGACTGTTTTTGGTTACCTAAAAAATAGACTAGAAATTGAACACACTCGCCATAGATCCCCTGTTAATTTTTTGGTTCATATCTTTTCTACTCTCATTTCCTATTCCATCAAATCCACAAAGCCTTCTATTCCCTATACTTTCTTCCTTCCTTAGAGCCTGTCTTCAAACTAAGTAGAAAGGAGTTAAGAAGTGTGTTATAAGATATATTTTAAATGTACCCAAGCGATATAAGTGACAAAGAATGGAAGATAATAGAGCTATATTTTGAACCTAAAAAGACCGGCAGACCAAGAAAACATAGTATTAGAACAATTATTAACGCAATCCGCTATATGATGAGAACAGGATGTCAATGGAGACAACTGCCTAAAGATTTTCCACCATGGAAAACAGTGTATAGTTGTAATTAGCGATTGAAAAAAAGTGGAATATGGCAAGAGATTCATGATTTTCTAGTTAAAAAAGTAAGAGAGATAATTGGTAAGAATGAAACTCCATCAGTGGGAATAATAGATAGCCAATCAGTAAAAACTACTCAAAAAGGGGATCCAGAGGATATGATGCTGGCAAGAAAGTAAAGGGTAGAAAGCGCCACATCGTTGTAGATACTGTAGGTCTTGTAATTGCTGCTGAAGTACAAAGTGCAAGCATTCAGGATCGTGATGGTGCACTAAATCTTTTTGTTCAAGCCAAATGCAAAGCTCCAACATTACATAAGTTTTTTGCTGATCAAGGATACACAGGTAAATTGCAAAACCTCTGCTTATTGGAAACTGGATGTTTATTGACGATTACCAAGAAAATAGTTGATACAGGATTTCAGGTTATTCCCAAACGTTGGATTGTTGAGAGAACCTTTGCTTGGCTCTCCAATTTTAGACGTATGAGTAAGGATTATGAGCATTCTCTTCTCACTTCAAAAAACAACATCTTCTTTAATATGATCACTATTATGCTTCACAAATTAGCTCATTAATGGTACCTTTGTCACTAGTCAAAGTCCCCTCGTGGCTCAAAACTGCTTGTATATCATTATGTTCATTATTGTTGAATATGTCCTGGACTTTTTGAGATTTGTCATCACAGACTGCCTGTCTTAATGAACCTAGAATTTCTTCTTGTGCATCAGTTAATTCAACCATATCTTACCTCTAATTTATAAACAATTTAATTGTCACACATATTTACGGGTAAGTCAAGTATATTGTTAATAACTGTTAATAAAGGCCAACAAAATGCTTGACGTTAGAATAGCTTTTATGGCTTTGTATAGCGAGGAAATAACTCTATGAAAAATCATCAACGTTTACAAACTTTACGTTCAATTGTATTTATTGTGGGAATATTCCTATTGTTATTTAGCTTAGCAATGCTTATTCCTGCTATTACTAATAAATGTCTCAGCTACGAATGGAAAAATTTTCTCGCTGGATTCATAATTACCTGCACATCTGGCGTAACTTTTATTTTGTTCGGTAAATTAAGTAGATTACATGGCATGCCGGCAATTTTTGCGATTACTAGCTGCACCTGGATTGCCTTGTCTTTGTTTGCAGCTATTCCTTTCTATTTTGATAATCTGAGCTATGTTGATGCATTATTTGAAGCGATATCTGGCTTTACAACCACAGGGGCAACTATATTTGATGATATTGAAAAACAATCTCCAGGAATACTGCTGTGGAGGACAATGCTACATGGCATAGGTGGTTTTGGCGTAATCACTTTAGGAATTGCAGTTTTTCCTATGCTTAAGATTCTCAGCCTAAATAATTTACTTTACTCTGAATATTCAGATGCCACCAAAAGGAAGTTGCCGAATACGCGAAGCGTAGTGATTCACGTTACAGCAATATATTATAGCCTAATTTTATTATGCGTATTTTCCTATTATCTAGCTGGTATGCCACTGTTTGATGCAATATGTCACGGAATGTCCGCTGTATCAACTGGTGGATTTGCTAACTATAATGATTCTATAGGGCACTATAATAACCCTATGTTAGAAGTCATAACGATCATTTTTATGATTTTGGGTTCTCTACCTTTTCTTAGCTATTTAAAAATTATAAGACGGTTAGACATTTGCTATGATGAACAGGTCTCTTACTTTGTTAAGATAGCTATTGTTTCATCTTTATTTGCTTGTTTTTGGTTGTATAAAAATGTTGATTTAGGAATGTCATTATCATTTAGATGCAGCACATTTACCATCAACTCCTTGATTACGTCAACTGGTTATGCAATCTGTGATCATATAGATTGGAGCTTCATTTCAGTCTTAGCTTTTTTTCTAACCTTTGTTGGTGGATGTAGTGGTTCTTCAAGTGGTGGCATTAAAATCTTTCGTTTGATCATTTTTCTAAGGTCTATAGAAAATCACTTTCGCCTTTTATTAAACCTTAATGCAGACGATAGAGTAAAATTCAATGGAAAAACCCTGGAGAATGATGAAGTTCACTCTGTCTTTATATTTTTTGCAATTTTCATGTTAACGTTTACCATTTCATCAATAGTGATGTCTTACTTAAGCAATGCAGACTTTATAACTAGCATCAGCTCAGTCTCTGCAACGCTTACAAATTCTGGCCCGGGATTTAGTAATTTAATAGGCCCTTCAGGTAACTATTCTTCTTTCAGTAATGAAGTAAAATTATTTTTGTCGTTTTTGATGCTGCTTGGTAGACTTGAAATATTGCCAATCTATTTTTGTATAGGTAATTTATTCTTATTTAATAGAAAGAAATAGTTGGTAAAGTTGTGAAACTTGATATTGTCAACTGTTTAATAAAAAGATCGTAGCTAAACCAAGAAATATAAGAGCTGAGAGAATATCAGTTGTTGCCGATGTTAGGATTGAAGAAGAAACGGCAGGGTCAGACTTTAAACGGTGAAGCATTATAGGAATGAAAGTTCCGATGAACGTTGCAATAATTGACATCATAATCATGGAGACCACAAAAATCATCTCCACTTTGAAATCGTGAAATCTTATTGCTAATACTACGAGTGAAATGGTAGATAAAATTACCCCGTTTATAAGACCTATTAAAAATTCTTTCATCAGTACTCTTTTTGCATTTTGCTCAGTTAGATATTTTGTTGCGATTGCCCGGATGGTTAGCGTTACTGTTTGGGATCCTGCATTTCCGCTCATTGATGCAATTATCGGCATGATTATTGGCAGTACTATAAAACTTTTTATTACATCATCGAAAAAGCCAACTACTATGGAACACATTGTTGCAGCTAAGAGGTTAAACAGTAACCAAGGTAGCCTTTTAATTATAGTTTTATGTATAGGGGCATTTATATCAGCTTTAGAAGATACACCGCTTATTTTGAGTACATCCTCTTCTGTTTCTTGTTGAACAACTTTTATCACATCTTCAATTAAGATCACACCAATAATTTTACCATTCTTATTTACTACCGGAGCCGATAATAGAGAGTAATCTTTAAATATTCTTGCTACTTCCTCTTGGTCTACTCCAGTTTTAATGATTTTTATGTCATGATCCATTATCTCTTTTATTATTGTGTCTCCTGAGTGAGATATTACCTTATTTAAATTAACACTGCCTATAGGCTCTAATTTTGAGTTGATAATGAATATCTGGTGAAATCTTTCTGGTATTTTTTTATAGTTGCGCAAGAATTCCATTAGCTGATTTATCGTCCAATAATATGGAGCTATAACCATATTTTTATGTATCAACCTTCCTGCACTTTCTTCTGGGTATGATAACAATTCCTCTACTAATTTTTGAGTTGCATTGGGTAAGTAGTTAAGTATGTTTTCTATAGACTTTCTATCCAAATCTTTCACTATGGTTACTATATCTTCTACATCAAGGAGCATTAGTAACTTTGCTGTATTTTCTATTCCCAATGTTTCTATGATCTCTCTTTGTAAATCTGGCACTACATGCACTAGGGCATCACTTAACAAATGTTGATCGAGGATATTAACTAATTTCTCCCTGTGATCACTGATTGAAGTAGATAAAAAATAAGCTAACTGAACGCTATCTATCGTTTTTACAATATTACGAACATTTTCTAGCTCCTCGTTATCAAGTGACTCTATTAAGTCATCAATAGCCTTTTTGTCTAAACCATAATGAGAACTTATTTTAATATTCATTACTTTACCTTGTTTTTTAATAAATATACACACTTGATTTCCTTAAACATTAAAGTATAATGAAATTATTTTGAATTAACTATCATATGGTTAAATTTCTATTTTGTTTGCTGTTATTGTTAGTAATAGTAAATATATTAAAATCTAAAGTATAATGAAAACTTATTCAGAAATTTTCGAATACTTTCAAGGCTTAAATAAAAGTATTTCTCTTATCAGGAGGTGTCTTTGACATAGAAAAATTAAAGTTGCGTCTTGAAGAGCTGGACTCCCAAGCGTCGAATGATAATCTGTGGCAAGATAACCAAAAAGCACAAGAAATTTTAAAAGAACGTTCTAAAATTAAGAATGACGTAGAGTTGTTTTTAAAGCTGGAAAGCGATTACAATGATGCCATTAGCTTAATGAAGTCTGCTATTGATGAGAATGATGAAGAATTTTTCTCTGAAGTTGAAAGTGAGTTAGCTAAGCTAGAGAAATTAATCAAACTTAAAGAGACAGAATCCTTATTTACTGGTGAAGCAGATAACAATAACTGCTTTTTAGAAATCCACTCAGGAGCTGGTGGAACAGAGAGCAATGATTGGGCTGAAATGCTGATGCGCATGTATACAAGATGGGCAGAAATTTATCACAACTTTAAAGTTGAAGTTGTAGAAAAATTAGAAGGAGAGTCGGTTGGTATAAAGTCTGCAATGATAAAAATCGTTGGAGAAAAAGCTTACGGGTGGGCAAAAAGTGAAAGTGGAATTCACAGGCTGGTTAGAATATCGCCGTTTGATGCAAATGGTAAACGTCATACCAGTTTTGCAAGTGTAGGAGTAACTCCAGTGATAGAAGATTCAATTGATATTGCTGTGGATGAAAGGGATCTAAAAATCGACACCTACCATGCTTCCGGAGCAGGTGGTCAGCACGTGAACAAGACTGAAAGTGCGGTACGCATTACGCATATTCCAACTGGTGTTGTAGTTCAATGCCAAAATGGTCGTTCTCAACACAGAAATAAAGATGAGGCGTTAAAATTACTTAAAGGACGTTTATACCAAATTGAACTGGAAAAGAAAGAACAAAAGATGGCTGAAGAATATGGTAAAAAATGTGATATAGGCTGGGGTAATCAGATCAGATCGTACGTTATGCATCCGTATCAAATGGTGAAGGATTTAAGAACTGGACATGAAGTGGGTAATATAAATTCTGTTTTTGATGGTAATATAGACTGTTTCATAGTTAGTGTGCTTACTAATCAAAATTAGGTAGGGTTGACTTTTTTGTCGTAATATATGATAATTAAAATATTGTTAAAGTAGGAGTAAAGTTATGGCGATGGAATATGAGCAATGGAAAGAAATATTAAGTACAGTTAATGAAGAAGGGAATTTAAGTAAGGACAATATAATTGAGAAAATTAGAGAGAAATTGTCACGATATTTAGATGAATATAAAGAGTGGGATGAGGCTAGTTTTAATGTAAATCACCTGTTTCACGCTGTTGATAAGCCCGATAATCCATTTCTTCGGGAGAAGGATAAGTGTACATTATTACATTTAGCTGCTCGTAATAACCTAGAAAATATAACGGAAGCTCTACTGGGAGTAGAGGGAGTTGATATTAATGCAATAGATGAACCATCTGCATGGACTCCTTTGCACTGGGCTGCTCGGTTTAACAGCGAAAAAGTAATAGATATTCTACTGAAGGCAGAAAAAATAAATGTCAGTGCAGAAAGTTGCAGAAAATGTACTCCTTTGCATATAGCTGCTCACTATGGCAGTGAGAAAGCAATAGATGCTCTGTTAAAAGCAAAAGACATTGATGTTAATGTAAAAAATCAAGATGATGAGACCCCTTTACATTGTGCTGCTCAATTTTGCAATGAAGGGGCAATAAGTGCTCTATTGAGAGCAAAAGACATTGACATTAATGCAATAGATAAAGATAAACATACTCCTTTACATTTGGCTGTTGAAAAGAGCCATATTGGTGTGGTAAATAATCTATTAGAAGTAGGAGCAGACGTTAATGTAGAAGATGAAAATGGAAAGACTCCTTTGCACACGGCTGTTCAATTTGGCTGTAGAGAGGGAATAAAAGTTCTAAGAGCCTGTCTTCAAACTAAGTAGAAAGGAGTTAAGAAGTGTGTTATAAGATATATTTTAAATGTACCCAAGCGATATAAGTGACAAAGAATGGAAGATAATAGAGCTATATTTTGAACCTAAAAAGACCGGTAGACCAAGAAAACATAGTATTAGAACAATTATTAACGCAATCCGCTATATGATGAGAACAGGATGTCAATGGAGACAACTGCCTAAAGATTTTCCACCATGGAAAACAGTGTATAGTTGTAATTAGCGATTGAAAAAAAGTGGAATATGGCAAGAGATTCATGATTTTCTAGTTAAAAAAGTAAGAGAGATAATTGGTAAGAATGAAACTCCATCAGTGGGAATAATAGATAGCCAATCAGTAAAAACTACTCAAAAAGGGGATCCAGAGGATATGATGCTGGCAAGAAAGTAAAGGGTAGAAAGCGCCACATCGTTGTAGATACTGTAGGTCTTGTAATTGCTGCTGAAGTACAAAGTGCAAGCATTCAGGATCTTGATGGTGCACTAAATCTTTTTGTTCAAGCCAAATGCAAAGCTCCAACATTACATAAGTTTTTTGCTGATCAAGGATACACAGGTAAATTGCAAAACCTCTGCTTATTGGAAACTGGATGTTTATTGACGATTACCAAGAAAATAGTTGATACAGGATTTCAGGTTATTCCCAAACGTTGGATTGTTGAGAGAACCTTTGCTTGGCTCGGGAATATTCAAAAAAGCATACGCGTCAAATTAAGGAAAAATGAGCAAATTTAGTGCACTCAAAGTTGATATTCTTGTTTTTCTATATTTGTCTTTTAAGGAGAATTTTGACCAGGTTGAGATGAGTTTTTTGAGGAAAATTTGTACTTTACTGACTACACAATTTAATGTTAAGAATAGCTCTCTAACTCGCCTTTTAAGCTCAATAAATGCCTTTGTTAAACTAAGTTCTGTGCCCTTTTTTAGTTCTGTACAACCAACTATTCCATGAAATATAAGAATTGCACACAATTTAGCATATAATTCACATAATACCCTATATGGTTTTCCTTTTAGTTTATCAAGTCCTATATGGCTCTTATATAATTTAAATAATAATTCAATTTGCCATCTTACTCGGTAAATTGTTAATACTTGTTCAGCACTAATTTTACTTTTTGGAACATTAGTTATAAATATTGACCAATTCAATAACTTTTGATTCCTTTTGGAAGATGTATATCCATGTGATTTTGCTAATCTATTAGCCTTCCTTCTCCTGGCTATAGACTGTTCTTCAGTTAGCTTTTGACATATAATTCTTACTCTAATCTTTGCTTCTTTTCCCAATAATACCTCAGTTTCTAAAAATAGCTTACCCTCTAAACATTCCAGTAACTCCATTTTTTGATTTGTTTCTATATCATATATATTGGTATCAGATTTATAACGACTAATAAAATAAGCTCCTATTTCCTTAATCTGTTTAAAAGAACTTGGCACAAAATAACCAAGATCAGATATTAGCAAATCGTTACTTGATATATTACTCAAATGTTTCCTATACCCTTGATCTGACCTTATTCCCTCCGTTATATTTAATTGATCAAATGTCTGATTTAAGTAGTCGAAAACTAATTGCAACTTTATCCCGGACTTGGTATTACTTTCATAGCCGCTGTAGCTGGTACCATATCCTTTATACATATTCTCCATACTGTTAGGCAGGCTAATATAGCTACTATCCAATAACTTAACGCTTTTAAATTGCTGCAAGATTCTACAATCAATTTGCAGGGTATTTTTAAATAAAGCCATAGATTCATTATACATCCTTTTCATAAATTCCACTGCCTCTTCAGTAAACCTCAAATCTAGACTCTGTTTTGTTATTATTACAGATGCTTCGTTTAATAATTGGCACATTGTATCTATGCTGCAGTTTGCAACTCCTATATTACCCAAAATTATAGCTTTTATGAATGATGAACCACTCAATTTTCTCTTCCTTTTTATAAATCCTGTTTCAATTGATACTTCATTTGCTCTTTCATTGAAAAATTTGTTTAGGTAATTTGATAAGCAAGTTATTTTATTCATCATTAGTTCTCTCACTAAAATATATCCGAGAGAACTTATATCTTCTTATCCTATCTTCTTCATACCTTTATTTTCTTAACTTGACGCGTATGGTTTATTTAACCATACGCGTCAAGTTAAGGCCCAATATAGCACCATTTAAAGTGGGTAGATAGCCTTTCGAAATCCCTTAGCAAGTGTGCCCAACAAATCTGTCTTTTTTCGTCACTGAAGTAGTTGTAAACCGCATACCTATCGGCAACAACCAAATTCTTATAACTAGAAAATGTACTACTCTCTAGAAACTTAACTCCTCTTGTGTCTTCTAATTTAATAAGGCTTGCTTCATTATTAGCAAACACCCAGCACCAGCCAAGTTTACCTTTATAGCTAACCGAAATAAGGTTTCCTCAAAGGAGTGTAAAAAGGTATAATACTGCTTTAATTAAGGTAGAATGATGGCAAAGCCATATAGTGAGGACCTGAGAGCCTGTCTTCAAACTAAGTAGAAAGGAGTTAAGAAGTGTGTTATAAGATATATTTTAAATGTACCCAAGCGATATAAGTGACAAAGAATGGAAGATAATAGAGCTATATTTTGAACCTAAAAAGACCGGCAGACCAAGAAAACATAGTATTAGAACAATTATTAACGCAATCCGCTATATGATGAGAACAGGATGTCAATGGAGACAACTGCCTAAAGATTTTCCACCATGGAAAACAGTGTATAGTTGTAATTAGCGATTGAAAAAAAGTGGAATATGGCAAGAGATTCATGATTTTCTAGTTAAAAAAGTAAGAGAGATAATTGGTAAGAATGAAACTCCATCAGTGGGAATAATAGATAGCCAATCAGTAAAAACTACTCAAAAAGGGGATCCAGAGGATATGATGCTGGCAAGAAAGTAAAGGGTAGAAAGCGCCACATCGTTGTAGATACTGTAGGTCTTGTAATTGCTGCTGAAGTACAAAGTGCAAGCATTCAGGATCTTGATGGTGCACTAAATCTTTTTGTTCAAGCCAAATGCAAAGCTCCAACATTACATAAGTTTTTTGCTGATCAAGGATACACAGGTAAATTGCAAAACCTCTGCTTATTGGAAACTGGATGTTTATTGACGATTACCAAGAAAATAGTTGATACAGGATTTCAGGTTATTCCCAAACGTTGGATTGTTGAGAGAACCTTTGCTTGGCTCTCCAATTTTAGACGTATGAGTAAGGATTATGAGCATTCTCCTCTCACTTCAAAAAACAACATCTTCTTTAATATGATCACTATTATGCTTCACAAATTAGCTCATTCTTGAGTTTGAAGACAGGCTCTAAGATTTTAATATGTATGCAAGAGGTTACTTTCACCCCGAAAAAACATTACTACTTCCTCTTATTACCTAAATCCACAGGAAAATCTCGCTTGAGTGAGGCTATATCTACACACTACGGTTTCTTTATTTTGCTTATAACTTCCACAAGCAGTGCAAACATAAATGAAGAATACAAATATCCTTTTGGTAATTCTATATGAAATCCATGAAGTATGAGGTACACACCGACAAGTAAAACAAATAAGATAGCAATTACTTTTAAACCTGGATTAGATTTGATTAACTGGGCGGTATAACTTGATAAAAACAGCATTGCTAGCATGGAAAATGTAAACGCTGTGGCAATTATTATCATGTTATAAGTTAGTGCTATAGCAGTTAATATCGAATCAACTGAAAAAACTAAATCTATTAATATAATTTGTAGCACAACTAAAAAAAATTTTGATTTAACGTTTGCTTTCTTTTTATTTTTCTTACATACGAAGATGTCATCTCGTAACTCCATAGAGCTTTTAACAATAAGGAATAATCCCCCTGCAATCATAAGTAAATCCCTTGCTGAAATATTTAGCGATGCAGTGTGAAATATAGGTTTTTGCATTGACAATATAGATGATGTAAAAAATAGTATTACAAAACGCATTAATAGCGCTAATCCAAGGCCCATAAGGCGCACTCTTTCTCTCAGCACATTTGGTACCTTATCTATTGCTAGAGAAATAAAGATTAAATTGTCTACACTAAGTATAGTTTCAAGTAGTGTAAGTGTCAGTAAAGTCCAAGCATCAGCTAGCATTTTTGTCCCAAATTCAGCTCTTCTTACTCTACAATAGATGTGTAAAAATTAAGTGACTTCACTCAGAAGTTTTATAGCAGCTCTCCAGAAAAACAGGATAACTGCTAATATAAAGTTCAGCAGCTTCTTCTATTTTCGTTTTTGAGTAAAATCAATAATAAGAGAGTTTCTTATTTTCATACACGCAAATAAGATAAAGCTTTATTTTCATTTTTGACTTTATTTGAAAATAATATATACTATAAAAATAGTGTGCTAGGTTGAATGAATGTATATTAAAGGATCACCATCAGGCAAAGTTGTTAGAGCATTCGCTGGTTATCAGGCATTTATACCTAACCCCTTGCCACCAAAATTTGAATGGGACAATTATTTAGTTAATAGTCTTTCCAGAGCAGATCATATTTTGGGTATGTTATCCAGGGAAGGAGCTAAATTGCCTAACCCTCATCTTCTCATACGACCCTTTATAGCACGTGAAGCAGTTCTTTCAAGTAGAATCGAGGGAACTCAAGCAACTCTTGGTGAAATTTTGGCTCAAGAAGCAGGTGCTAATGTAGATCGCAATCCCGATGATTACAAGAAGTACGCAATTATATATCAGCGCTCGATTATGGACTAAAACGTTTACAATCTTTTCCACTGTCGCTTCAGTTGGTTAAAGAAATTCACGGAAAACTTATGCAAGGTGTAAGAGCCTGTCTTCAAACTCGGGAATGTTCAAAAAAGTGTGTCAAACCGCATTTTTAGTTCAACTCAATTTTCAATCTATCTGGAAAGAAAATATCAAGTTGAGACATAGTTAAAGCCCAATTAGGCAGAGCCATAGTCCATTTTTGCTCTACCTTCTTTATAGCACAATATACCTGTTTATACAAGGCATTTGTGCTGGTAAATGAGCCCTTGGTTTTAGTGAATTTTCTGATCTGTCTGTGCAGCCCCTCAATTGGATTTGTGGTGTAAATTAGCCTTCTAACTGGGCTAGAATACTTGAAATAACCAGATAAATTTTCCCAATTGTTCTGCCACGATTTTATAACTAAAGGATACTTTTCTCCCCATTTTTCTTCCAGCTCAAGTAAGTAATTTTCAGCAATTTCTTTACTTGTAGCACGATATATTTTTTTCAAATCATTCATGAAAACTTTCACATCTTTGCTGGATACATATTTTAGTGAATTTCTTATCTGATGCACTATACATAGCTGTACTTCTGCTTTAGGAAACGCACTATTTATAGCTGCAGGAAAGCTTTTTAGCCCATCTACACATGCAATCAGAATATCTTCTACTCCTCTTTCTTTGAGGTCATTTAGCACTCCCAACCAAAAGTTAGCTCCTTCACTTTCAGCCAAATAAAAGCCCAGGACTTCTTTTCTGCCATTTTGGTCTATGCCCAATATATTGTACATACATTTACTTACGCAATGTCCATTCTCTTTGACCTTAAAGAACATCCCATCCATAAATACTATCGGGTATACTGATTGCAGTGGACGACTACGCCATTCATTGATTATAGGCAGTAATTTGTCGGTAATACTTTATATCTCTGCCGCCGATATTTTGTGATCATAAATTTCCTCAACGTGTGACGCTATATCTCTATAGCTCATACCACTGGCAAATGTGCTCAAAATCTTCGTTTCAAGCTCTGGATGTAAGCTTGTTTGCCTTTTTTTGACTATTTGCGGCTCAAAACTTCCTTCTCTATCCCTTGGCGTCAAAAGTTCAAATGAACCGGCACTTGTCCGTAAAGTCTTTCCATTTCTCCCATTTCTTCGATTATTCTCTTCACTTTCAGCTAATAAGTGGTTTTCTATTTCACCTTCCAAACTTGCCTCCAGCAGCTTTTTTATAAATGGTGTTAATGCTCCCTCCCTTCCTGTCAACGGTCTTCCTTCTCGTATAGACGACAGGATATTTGTTTCCAACTCTTTATAATCTACCAATCCGTTAGTTCTGTTTACTACTTTCTGACTCATTGTCAAACCTCCATTTTTTTATATCAATTTATTACTTTTTTTTCGGTTTGACACACTTTTTTGAACATTCCCCTGTAAGCGATTTACCCATTCTTTATAATATTCTTCTACGTATTTGTTATAATTGCCATCAAAAATTTTTCGTGTACCTTCTATTTCAGCGCTTAATAGCTTAATATCGCTATACTCTGCGCCTTTTATACTTAATAATTTCTTGCGAAGCGATGCTACAGATGCTTTTGCGTCATTTAAGTATCTATTTCTTGCCACCATCAAAAATCCTTCTTCCTGGTAAGCTAAGAGACTTAACTCAAACAAAGCAGACATTCCATCTATGGACGATACTTTTACTACTCCAGATACATTCTTTTCATCATTACTTAATGTACTTAACGGTATGCGATTATACATCCTATACAATAAATAACACTCCTTATTAAGAATAAACGTCTCATCCTGCATGATGTATGAATGTATATTCTTCAGAGCTTTTTTAGTCTGGTTAATTATTTTTTGCATTTCTTCATCTTTAACTTTTCCCTTGTCTGAGAGCCTGTCTTCAAACTCAAGAATGAGCTAATTTGTGAAGCATAATAGTGATCATATTAAAGAAGATGTTATTTTTTGAAGTGAGAGGAGAATGCTCATAATCCTTACTCATACGTCTAAAATTGGAGAGCCAAGCAAAGGTTCTCTCAACAATCCAACGTTTGGGAATAACCTGAAATCCTGTATCAACTATTTTCTTGGTAATCGTCAATAAACATCCAGTTTCCAATAAGCAGAGGTTTTGCAATTTACCTGTGTATCCTTGATCAGCAAAAAACTTATGTAATGTTGGAGCTTTGCATTTGGCTTGAACAAAAAGATTTAGTGCACCATCAAGATCCTGAATGCTTGCACTTTGTACTTCAGCAGCAATTACAAGACCTACAGTATCTACAACGATGTGGCGCTTTCTACCCTTTACTTTCTTGCCAGCATCATATCCTCTGGATCCCCTTTTTGAGTAGTTTTTACTGATTGGCTATCTATTATTCCCACTGATGGAGTTTCATTCTTACCAATTATCTCTCTTACTTTTTTAACTAGAAAATCATGAATCTCTTGCCATATTCCACTTTTTTTCAATCGCTAATTACAACTATACACTGTTTTCCATGGTGGAAAATCTTTAGGCAGTTGTCTCCATTGACATCCTGTCCTCATCACATAGCGAATTGCGTTAATAATTGTTCTAATACTATGTTTTCTTGGTCTGCCGGTCTTTTTAGGTTCAAAATATAGCTCTATTATCTTCCATTCTTTGTCACTTATATCGCTTGGGTACATTTAAAATATATCTTATAACACACTTCTTAACTCCTTTCTACTTAGTTTGAAGACAGGCTCTCAAAAAACTGAGTAAAGTTGATGTGGAAAAAATTTCTTAATACTAAACTTTACAGATAGATTTTTTGCCTAGAGAATAAACATTGTAACCATATCTTAGCAACAGCTCGCTATCTAATAAATTACGGAAATCAAAAACATTAGGTGCAGCCATAATACTCTTTAAACTTGCAAAATCTTGGCTTTTAAATTCTTTCCACTCCGTTAACAATAACAAGGCTTCCGCGTCCCTTGCAGCCCCTATAGCATTGTCCGCGTACTCTATATCCTTTAGAACTTGCCTAGCATTATCCATCCCTACTGGGTCATATGCAGTAATTTTAGCCTTGTTCTTCACTAGCAATTTTGCAACGTCTATAGCTGGGCTATTTCTCACATCATCAGTACCAGACTTAAAAGTTAGCCCCCATATCGCTATTTTTTTATTTTGGACTCCATTTAATACATATTCTACCTTTTTAGCAATGTTTGTTATATGATTATAGTTAGATTCCTTAACTGAATTTAAAATTTGTAGCTTGACATTGTGATCTTCAGCAAGCCTTATTAAAGCTGACAAATCTTTAGGAAAACATGATCCTCCAAATCCTGGACCAGCCTTTAGAAATTCCTTACCTATTCTATGGTCCATTCCCATACTGTTAGCTAAAAGGTCAATGTCTGCTCCTAATAGCTCACATAAACCTGCCATCTCATTGATAAAAGCAACCTTTGTTGCTAGAAAAGCATTAGAAGCATATTTAATCATTTCAGCAGTAACTGTATCAGTGACTATTAACGGAATATTCTTATCTATAAATGATCTATATATAACTTCTAGTTTTGCTCTAGCTAGCTTAGTTTTTACTCCTATTATTATCCTATCTGGGTACAAAAAATCTGATACTGCAGAGCCTTGCTTGAGGAACTCTGGATTAATCCCCAAATCAAAGTTATAGCCCTTATTAGATAAATAATTATGTATATTTTCTGCAGTACCAGGAGGAACAGTTGACTTTATCACTATTAAGCAATCTTGATTAACTCTCTCAGAAACTTCACTTACTGCATTATATACATTCTTTAAATTTGCATTTCCTATGGAGTCTGATGGAGTATCTACAGTTACAAATACTACTTCTGTATTGGGATTTATTTGAGAATACGAATCGAAAAATCTTATCCTTTGTAACTTTAGATTATTCTCTAAATAATCTGCTAATCCAGGTTCATATAGAGGAATTTTCCCTGATTTCAAAAGTTCAATCTTCTTAGTATTTATGTCAATGCAATCAACTTTATGGCCCTGTTCCGATAACATTGTACCAGATATTAAGCCTACATACCCTACTCCTATAACAGTTATGTGCATTTTACTATCACCTTAAAAATGTAGCTTAGCATCTAAAATAAACACCATTAACAATTAGAGTCATAAACTTTTGTTGTTACATTATTTTTCTTAATTGCCTTACCTTCCGAATAAACTATAAATAAGGTTGACGGTATTAATATCAAAGTACCATATAAAGCACTTTTATCAGGTAATTCATTAAATATAACGCATGTTACTATTGCAGAAATTATTAGCTCTATGTATCTATAAGGTGCAAGTGCAGTAGCATCAGTAAGAGTAAAAGCTTTTAACATAAAGAGCAAAATTAGATTTGAATTAATTCCTAAAATCAGCAGTAATATTAATTCTAACAAGGAAGGCATATGCCAATAAAATAACAAAGGTGGAGTAGAAAAAATAGTTGTCGTTAGAGCTGAATAAAATAACATACTTATTACTGACTCTTTTATCACAAGTTTCTTATTAAGTATGTCTAATATAGCAAAGATTAACGCAGATACAATAAAAATAAGAATTTGAGGATTAAAGTCTTCACTATGAGCTTTGGTAGTAATAACAATACCAACAAAACCAATAATAGTTACTATCCATCTTTGCCAAATTATATTTTCGTTTAGCAAATGGATTGCAAGAAGTATAACAAATAATGGTATAGAAAAACTTATAATCGTTGCAGTTACTATTGGGAAAATACTCAATCCATAGGTCCATAAGACCATTCCACAAAACAACAATGCACCTCTAGTTATTTGAATAGATATTTGACTTGTTTTAAAAGCTTCTATTCCATAGTAAAACATAAAAGGTACAAGGGTAATAGTGGTAAACAGAAAGCGGAAAAAAATTATTTCAAAACTCTGAAGATGTAAACTTAGATATTTTGATATAGTATCATTAGCTACACTACTAAATAAGCTAAGTATAAACCAGATAACCCCAAACAAATAAGCTCTCAGTCTGTAATCCATAAAGCTTCTGATTTAATAGATACGATGTACTCATATAATTTTACTACAAAACTAATAATATAAAAGTTTTCTGATGTATGGTCCCAGAATGTGATCTTGAGGGTTAAGTATAAATAATTCAGGAAATTTCGTCTCTGTAGACATATTAAGAGCTATGTAACGAATGTTTATATTTGTGAGTAATAGTAAGGTTCAAGGTAAGGTCACTTCAACTTTTTCAAGCTTAGTACTTAGCTTGGACGAATTATACAGTGCAAATCCACATAAGCAAATCCAGCTGTTTCCACTACAGGCATTTCTATGCTATACGATACAATACTGCACTGATAATACTTGCCACGATTGGTTGAGAAAATTTTTTTGTACAGAACTTCCTTTGCCAGGTTTACTATCAAAACATAGTTCTATTTCAATTGCAGATGGGCTGTCAGGGGCGTTCAGCTCTTGTGTTTCTTCGATATTAAACCTGCTAAGAAACCAAAAAATTTGTCTGGTAAAGCTTTTTATTGTATTTTCTTGAAAATTTTCTTGCTTAGAACGCGAATTCTGGATTAAGGAAGGAAGAAAGTGTAGGAAATAGAAGGCTTTTTGGATTTGATGGAATAGGAAATGAGAGTAGAAAAGATATGAACCAAAAAATTAACAGGGGATCTATGGCGAGTGTGTTCAATTTCTAGTCTATTTTTTAGGTAACCAAAAACAGTCTCAATGATAGACCTTTTTCTCAACGTGAATTCTGGATTAAAGGAGAATAGAAGAGGCAAGAAAACAGGGTAAACTCAGCAGTGATAAAAAAATAGATGAGGTTACCCATGGAAGATATAACAAAACTGTTTTGTTTGGTCGATGATTTTTGCAGAGATATAGAGAAAAATTTTGCAGATAAACTACTGCCAAATGGTAAAAACCCCACAAGAACAACGGAAATTGAGCACTCCGAAATCATGACAATAATCCTGCTATATCAACAATCTCCGTGTAAAACTTTCTATCTACATTACCTAACGTTGCTCTACAAATCAGAGTTTCCAAAGTTACCTTCATATACCAGGTTTGTTGCTCTAAAGCCTAGGGTTTTGTGGCATTTAGCAATGTTGTTGCATTGGCTTTGTGGACAGTCAGAAAACACTGGAATTTCATATATAGACACAACTCCCATTGCAGTTTGTCATGCAAAAAGAATATCCAAAAACAAAGTTTTTGCTGGAATTGCAAAATTAAGCAAGAGCACTTACGGCTGGTTTTTTGGTTTCAAATTACATATGGTAATCAATGAAAATGTTGAAATTCATGCACTTACGCTAACAAAAGGCAATGTTGATGATAGGATACCTGTGCCAAATCTGACGGAAAAATTAATCGGTCTTTTGTTTGGTGACAAAGGTTATATTGCAAAAGAGCTTTTTCAGAAGCTGTTTGACCGAGGTTTGAAACTTGTTACCAACGTGAAAAAAGGAGACTGTTTTTGGTTACCTAAAAAATAGACTAGAAATTGAACACACTCGCCATAGATCCCCTGTTAATTTTTTGGTTCATATCTTTTCTACTCTCATTTCCTATTCCATCAAATCCACAAAGCCTTCTATTTCCTATACTTTCTTCCTTCCTTAATCCAGAATTCGCGTTTATATCACTTGGGTATACATTTCTCATATATCTCATTTATGTACATCATCTCCTAGTTTATTCTTCTCTTGGGATTATGAACAGGTTCTAAGCAGTTTTGGGGAAGGCATTTATGGGCAAGGATATTTAGCTGTCAGTTCTGGTACTATCACAGATGAGGTGATACAAGCATATATATCGATACAGGAAGGTGAACCAATTCACGACAATGATCAATTTCAAATTGATTAGTTTTTAACCCATCACCTTATAGGTGATGGTTGTTGAGTTAACTCATCTTTTTGCTCTACTGGAATACTTAATACTTCTACACTATTTATTGTGCTCGAGTAAAAACTTTTCAAGTTGTCTAAGAAATATTTCACTGTTTCTGAATTTATACATCCTCCTTCTTCTTCCTCTTTATCCAAAAAGAGTGCTAAATCTTTTATCTGCTCTCCTATATCAGACATTATCTTATGCATGAAGCCGATCAGCTTTTGCTTCTCATTAGAATGAGTGACGGTTTTATCGTAAAGATTCTTGTTCTTTTGATCAAGCAAGTTAACTTTTTCCTTTAATTCTTCTATTTTATTATTCATTTCTTCTATAACTTTTTGTTTTTTTAATAATTCTTTAACTTGATCTTGTATTTTCTCTTTTAATGGTTTAACATAATATTCTTCTCGGGAAGCTTGATCTTCTTCTTGTATTTTCCTCATCAGATACTCTAGTCTTTCATAATTATTCTGCGCGTAACTAAATTTTTCCATCGAATCTGAAAGTTTTGTTTTAATATAATCTCGTTCCTTTTCTAACTTGAGTATTTTCTCACGCAAATTCAGAATAGTAGTGTCTTTACTACACAGCTTTTCCTTAAATTCCAGGGTTTTACTGTCTTGATGATTTAACTCTTTTTTCTGATTAAAATCAACTCTGTTTTTTAATTCTGTGCTTAATCTTTGTATTCCTTCTTGGCTTTTTAATTCCACTTCTAATTTTTCTTTTTCTGTTGTTAGTTTAGAAACGTTCTTATGTTTATAACCAAGTTGTTGTTTTACATCAATTAGCTCTTTATCTTCCTGCTGTAATTGATTCTTTAATTCTTCCATTTGATTATTCGCAGTTTCTTTAGCTTCTTGCTCTAGAATTGGCTCGTTTTCTAGCTCTAGCTCTCTTTTAGCAAGTTTATTTTTCCAAGTCCCCAGTTCCTTATTATTACTAACTATTTTATATGAAAGTACAACTACCAAAACAGATAGTATAGATAAAACCGTTGCAACAGTGAAAGCTATGTTCAAAAACTCAACTGAAGGCAAAAAGTCAAAATAAGAGGATGCAGCAAGTGCTACAGATGTAAGTAATGTAAGAGTGGCAAAAGCACTAGCTATAATATAAGGTGTATTATTGGTTTCATTGCGTAAACTCCTCATTACCTCTTTCTCACAAGTAAAATGGCAATCATATTATTATAAGCATCGAAAGAAGGTAAGCCATAAAAAATTAACATAAATCTATACTCACTGTACATTTTCCGTTTTCAGTTTCAAGTACTGCTGGCTAAAGAGATAATTTTACTATCTTTTTTAGCTTGCAGAAGGTACCAGTTAATCGTTATACATGACCTAAACGTGTTATCGAAGCTCAGTTATTTTTAATTGATTCAATAATTAGGTCAAGTTAAAATTCATAGTAGTCGATAAAAATTTGTATTGGAGTAGGCGTTATGGGTAGAAAAAATAAGCAAAGGAAAAATCTCACACCATTACCTTTGGCAAACAAGGTACAACCTGGTCCTCGAAGATCAGGTGGTGTTTGTGAACCTGATCAGATGAAAGGGAAAGATAAGAGTAAGAACAGGAGTTTGGAACAGGAATTTGGTATACCTAACACGGGTAGTCTTCATGAATTAGTTGGTACACCTGGTAGTACTCGTAGTTTTTGTATTTCAATTGGCACACCTGATGAAGTAAGGATGGATGAGCTTCAGTGGGATAATTACTCCCTAGGCTCTACTAATGTAAATCAAGATCTAAAGTTGGGTCAGAAAAATCAAAAAGAGATCTCAACAACTTTCTCCCAGATTAATGAGAGTACTGGCTTGAACATAGTGCAAGAGACATCGGCACCATTAGAGAGTAAAAAAGGTGCTACAATAAATGTACAGTTAGATGGACAAAACAACAATAAAATTTTAGTAGTATCAGATGAGTGGGTAAAAGATTACAAAGAGAACAGTAACAGTCCATTAGGTAGTAATAAAACACCATTATCAGAAGATAAAAGTGATACTTCTAGTAGTATTCAAGAAACCACGTTTGCTAGAGAAAATCATAATGCTACAATAACGCTAAGTAAAGAAGATCTAAACCTGAGTATCAGTAACAATTTTGATATTAATAACTTTAATTCCCTCCACCAGAACAAGAAAAGTGGTAATAATTCAGATACCGAATTTATTGATAGTGATGGTTCAGGTCAGAAAAAAGTTAATAATGGAGCTGAAATATTTTTAGTATCAAAAGAAAATGCATCAAGTCCTATTTTAAGCAAAGAAAGTTTTGTTACTGCTGAAGATGAAAGCGAAACATATAAAAGTTCTGATAATAGTATCTTAACAGATTCAGATGGTATTCGGTTTAATGCAAGTAAAGGTAGTATTTATACGCACGATGATCAGCAAGATGTTTCATTACAAAATGGACAGAGTAGTAGCAAAGAAGTTTCAACAGGAACTTTAGTAAAATTGGATGAAGAAAATAAAAGTATTGAAATAACTAACACAAATACCCCAGGAGCATCGCAGCACAATGAAGATGATAGTAATCAATTATTAAATAGCAGTGAACTACTGATTTCAGCGAGTAGCGTTCCAGGCAATTCACCAAAAGAGGTAAGTAGGGAGAGTATAGATAGTAAATCATCAAGAATTCTTCAAAAAATCTGTTTTAGTGCTATAGATACAAGTGAAGGTGAAGAATTAGTCTACAAAACTTCAAGCTATAATCAATCGCAGAAAAATTCTAAAGGAAAGAAGGTCTCTTTATGTCTTACAGCATTGTCATGTGCTGTTTTTTTTGGATCACTGACTTCTTCATTTTTAGGAAAGCCTCTTATCTCTGATCAGAAAGGTAATCTCATATTATTGGCAGTTTTGGGTGCCGCTTTTGTCATTTTAGGTTCTATTACCCTAGTTCTATATTGTTGTCCTCAAGCTAAAGAAAACAAGCCACTTGATACATTAGATCAAGTTAGCATAGATGATGCTAAAATCAAGATATTGTCATCATAAATTTGTGTAACCATTCACCGAAATACAAGGGATTTATAAAGTTAGGATAAGAGTACAGTTTGTAAAAGGATAACAGGATATGAAGGTATAATTTAGCAAAAATTAGAGACATTATATAGAATTTAAAATGCGAACTTGGAGCTTGTTAATCTTATCGTTTCTAATATTAAGTAATAGTTTTGTATATGCCAATAGAACAGTAATATCTTCGTGTGATGAAATACCTTCAGGTTATAGGGGCAAAATTTTTAAAATTAAGACTGATTATCCTGCTGAACCAAGTAATAAAGAAAGGCAGTGGGAATACATATCATTTAAAGATAAACCACAGGAATACGCCTATACAATTTTAAAGTATATATATGATGGGAATATCGATTGTGATTTTGATTTACATTGTAATAAGATTGCTGATTGGTATCATGCACCATGGATGCATTATGGAGTAAATGGTAGAGAATTTGTTAATGGTTTAACGAGAGAAAGATCCTTTAAGCCAGGTGAATTACATAATGATCAAAAATCCATGATACAAAATTGGGCAATTTCTATTATTAATGAGCAAGGAGCATATACATATGGACAGGTATGGAAAGATATAAACAATCCTGATATTACTAAAGGGAAATTCTTAGATGGTACAGTAAGCACAAAATTAGTATTTACAGAAGCAACGGAGGAGAATATTCCAACTCTTAAAAATAGCATCACTTGGGCTGGGTATATTAATCAATCTGAAAAAGGAACTCCAAAAGTATTTAAGGAACTGAGGTTATTTCAAATTGATTTTTTAGTTAAAGATAAGAGGTCAGAAGAAACAGGATGGGTTGCAGGTACGTTTATTTATGATTATAAGATGAACAATAAGAATCCATGGTTTAATATGAAATTATTAGGAGTTGCATGGGGTAATGATTCTAATTATTTTACATCAGATTACATAATTGGGAAAAGGTTATTGGAGTGTTGGATAAATCCTGATGTAATAAAAGGTTCTTTAGGATATTTAGGTAGGCTTAATGGTCCAATAGATAATAAAAAATCTTCGTGTTTGTCATGTCATAGTACAGCACAGTATCCCGAAAAATCTACATCAGTACCACCCAAACAAGCAACAGAAGCAGAAATAAAGCACTGGTTTAGAAATTTAAAGGAAGAATCATTTGATGAAGGAGCATTTAATTTTGATTATTCCAAGCAGTTAAGCCATGGGATTAGAAACTACTATAGTGCTAAAGAAGAGAATGATTCAATTGGATGTAATAATTTTAATTATAAAGATATCGCTAAAATTCGAATCAACCAATAAGGTATGAGTCTTATGCTTATTTGTATAGTCTTTTAAAGATATGAGGTAGATGGAAAACACAAGAATAGAATATCTTCTGTGAATAAAATAAGTTGAGAAGAAATACCTGATTTTAGAGTCACAAAAGATTTGTTTATTTACTCTTTCCAAAATCGTAAAAAGTACATATATTCGTGAGAACAAGCCGCGTAAAAATACGGTTGTGAAAATAGAAGCTTGAAATTTTTGCAACAAAGTTAGGCAAATTGGTTCGTATATAAATTTGGTAAAAACAGGCTAGTATAGCTAATTTCAAGGTATAGTGGAATTATTATAAATAAAAGTTCGCACGAATCCAGCGGTAGACCAATCCATCCCAAAACAAACTCTTCTCACGTCTCTTGATTTTGAGTGCTGAAAATGGCTATCTTACTTGAGATCTTAATAATATATTTTACTAAATTAATATTAGTTTATTTTAGAATAATAATTAAGATAAACTTATAAAAAACAGAATTTAAAATAAACAAAACGTCATGTATCTCTCATATTAAGAGGCTTTTGTTGAGAGTTATTCAAGTCTAAAAAATTTTTCAAGTTGATGATTGACAAAACTTAGAAACGGGATATCTTACTAGAAATGGTACCAAGTTACTGTAGTGTATGTTAAACGTAACAGTTTCCATTTTTTTTCCATTCATAGAGAGGTGATCATGCTGCGTTCAGATATTCCAAAAGTTTTGTTTTCGTCTATTAAAGAGGATGATCCCTATAGAGCATCTAAGCTTTTTCAAATTGAACGCTGGTGCTATGCAAATTGGCGTTTACATCAAAAAAGCGGCAAGAAAGGACGTAATTTTCTTGCACAAGTGCTGTCTAGTAAGGATTGTTGGAAAAAAGTAGACAATTTACACGGAGTTAAGCTTGATAGGCAAGTGGTAGGCAAAAAGTTGATTGCGCCAGATTCAGGTAATCTCTTTGATAAGTATGACATTGCCTGTCGGTGCTGTTTAGAAGAAGATATTATTGCTTTATTTGAGGAAAGAAAAAAAAGCCTATCGGCTCAAGGTAAGAGCAGTCTGTTGGAGTATGAGCACTTAGTTAGGTGTTGCGGGTCTGGTCTTTTAGCGCAGTTTTGGTCACATTTTGTTAGTGGTTATGTCTCTAAGCTAAATTTAGATGGTCGTCATCTATACGAATATGGACTTAAATGTGCTATAGATTTTAAACAAGTACAGGCAGTTGAATTTTTCTGGAATAAAATAAAGTTATTACCTGAAAGTGAGATGGGTGCACAGAAAAAGGATGAGATCTTGATGAAAACAGCGGTATATGCAGCAGGTAGTCGTTGTAATAGTTATCCTGAGATATTCGAGTTTTGTTTTAGTCAAATAAGTCCTGATAAATATCCAGAACTTCTAAAAAGAGACTTAGCTGAAAATGGTTATTATGGTAGTCTAAACACGCTACAGGGTGCACTTCGCTTTGATCAATTTCAAGCATTGTTTGACTATTTGAAGCCAAGTAATGTTTCAGAAGATAAATATCTTGTCTGGCTACACCATATAAAAACAGAGAACAGCTCATATTATGCTGGTGAAGGTGCAAAGCTTTTTATGCATATGTGGAGAAAGGAGGGGTTTGATAGCCATCGTACTTATGTGCTGAAGGAAGAAGTTTGTAATAGATCTTGCTTTCTTGTTACAAGTTTATTAGTACCTTGGGTAAATCAAAATTACATGGAACCGGTATGGGCAATATTAGATAAGGCTAATTCTGATCAAATCAAGGAGTTTATGGATTCTAGACAAGCAGAGTATATACGATCTGTGTTAGAGAAAAGAGATATTAATTCGTTAAATAAATTTCTAGCATATGGAAAGTCTAGATCTGAAGAGCCTGCTAGCTTAACTGAGGTTGAATTAAGCAAGGCATGTGAGCAATTAGAGTTGGGTAATTAAGAGGTATTATAGGGCAATTCTATAAAGCAGGTGGTGGTTTCTTGTTACTACTCTAGCTTCTGTCAAAAAGATGTTGCATTGTAATACAAATGTTATATATATAAGTTAGCATGTAGGTAAAAACAGCTTATATTGTTGATATCTCTGATAATAAATAGTGGGCTCAGTATAATGTAATGAAGAGGGTTTTATGTTTAAGATACAATATCCAACAGATCATCTAAAAAAAGAAGGCGTTAGTTCAAAAATTACTGAGCTATCAGATGAAATTCAATATGTAGAGCAAGTTAAGAAATTTCCTCAATTTAAACGTTATCGTAGATCTGATGATGATACTGAAGATGAAGTAGAGCTAATCTATAAAAATCCATCATTTGATACTATTTCTCAAGATTCTGAAGATAATAGAAGTCGATTTATAAAAGTCGATGTTCCAGGGGAAAATAGTTGCTTATTTTGGTCTGTTACTATGGCTTACTTAATACCTGTCAGAAACGATGATGCTCTATTTCGACAAAGGTATGCAGCTTTGTTTGGAAATGGAGAAGCTATAACCCAAAATTTAGATTATGTGAGAGGTTTAGTTCGGAATTTAGGTGCTGCCAATTATGATGATACATTTGCAAATTTAGTAAGAAATGTATTTCGCAACCGAGTAGTTGATTATATACGTGATCATGAAAATGAGTTCAGAGATTTTGTTGAAGGCAATTTTGAGAATTACTTAGAGAACATGAGGAACCCTAATACTTGGGGAGGCGAACCTGAAATAAGAGCAATGAGTGGAATACTTAGCGCAACAATCAGTGTTTCTGGTGAGGTTGAAACTCAATATGGTGATGGAAATATTCAAATACAGTTATTTCATGTTGGTGCTCCAGGCGACCGAAACCATTATAATTTTGGTCTTGAGAGAGGTGCTGTTGATAATGATGTAGACCTTGCGAAAGGTTTAAAAAAAGTCATGGGCAAAGGAAGGCCACAAGATTTTGAATTAATACAGTTATTAATAGAGGAAGCAGGTAAAAAAGTTGGTATAAGCTGGCAAGGTGAGGATTTTAAATCTTTTGAAACGAGATTTCAATCATTTGTGGATCAGATTCCATCTTATTTACACTCTGTAGAAAAAACAGGATTTTTTACACACTTCTTCCTAGGGAGCTTTTCTACTTTGCTAGATACAAAAATTGCAGAAAATTTAAATATTAAAAAGATTTATTTTAGTTTTGATACTTCAAAAACTTTAAAAGTAGCTATTGTTAAAAATGGTCAAATTGGAAATGCTGAAGATGCTATTAATAATATAGATTTATTTTCCATTTCAGAAGGTAAGCGTGGCCATCAGTTTACCGTTAATGAGTTGGAGAACATATTAAGAAAGAATATAGATAGGGGTAAGATTAGAGATCGGGATGTTGAGAATGAGATCCTAAATATTAAGAATGAAATTCAAGATAGAATAAAATCTAGATTAGTACAGATCTATAAAGGAAAGGGTGATATTTTTGTTAATATGGAAGCTAAAGAGATACTTGATTCTGCTACTAGCAAGGAATTTCATGAAATAGAAAAAGGAATATGGAATAATCCGGAAGGTGATATAGCGAAGCTATCTGATTCTGATGCGCAAACAGTTAGCAGGTCTTTAAAAAAAGTTCTTGAAAAAATTAATAACGTTCATTCTGAGTATGTAGGATCAGTAGTCTATGATAATAGTGCACGTGAAGCAGCACATCATGGATTTATGGTAGGCGTTTTCATGAATTTCCACTACAGGTATAATCTTAGAGTCTACCCAGAGCAATTTGCAGGAAGGGGTTATGCAGATATTATCTTGCTGGCTCGTGGTCCTGATCGTGCACTGGATTCTATTCCGATTATTATTGAGTTAAAAGCAGGGACAGGTCCTTATGCTACTCCAGATAGGGCTTTGCAACAAGGAGAAAAGTATGCACAAGGTTTCCAACCAAATGTTCAGCGAGTTCTAACTACTGCAGATGACATTTTATGTGTTGGTGTCAATCTTGATAGTTCATCTCCTATCTCTGATATTAAAGTATCGAATCGTGGAGAAGAAATAATTCCTCTTTTTCAAGATATGCTAAAATCTGCTGATGATTGGGATACGCAAAGGATTGGAACAATAGAATTAAAAGGACAGGTGAAAGATAATCTAGAACGTATTTATCATACGTTTCCTGGTACACCAGAGAAGGGGGATAATCATTATTTTAGCAGGTTTTTACTAGGACAATCACTATTGCTAAATAGAGTTGAAGATTTAAAAACTGGTTTTAAAAAATACATTTTTATCTATGGAGATAATATACCTACCGAAGTGCATCCTAATCTTCGTAGACTTGGACGTCCAGCAGCTGAAAGAGCCAGGGAAAGACTATCAACTAACCTTGATGCAAGCCATGCAGTTGTAACAATGGTACTTATTCCAGAAAGTACAGAGAAGTTGGTTTATGTGATAAATATTGTTGAAGCTAACAGAAAAGATGTTCTGAACAGTCTAGATAAAGTGCTCCCTCTTAATAGATTAGATAGAGAAATAAGGAATAGGGAAATAGTTGAATTAAGTCTTAATTTTGATACTAGATACAAGTCAGATTTTAAAAGATATCTTACTATTTGGGCTGAAAAATACAATTCTTTACAAGAGTACAACAACGGAGCTGAGAGATTTCAAGGTGCTTTCAAAGAAGTTCCTTATCCTAATGAATTAAAAGAAACATTTGATCAAGCATTGGATACTCAGTCTTTATCAACAAACGAATATAATAAATTGTTAGAAAAAATTGGAGAAGGGATCTTTCCTTTTAAGAGTCTCGTTAATAAAGAAGCTCATTTCCAGGGAATATTGAATGGAGTATTTAGTTATTATAGCGACCTAAAATTACAAGAATCACCAGAAACTAGAGCATTAGTTTTAACTGAGTTTCAAACTGGTAGAGGGGAACGCACTGATATGCTAGTTCATGGTATTAAGTTTGTAGCTCAAGGTGGAAATGCTGAGGAGTACACTCCAATAGGATTAGAACTTAAGACATCAAGGCAGGGCAAAGGAGCTCAAGCTTTATTGAGGGAAGCAAATGATCAAATAAATGAAGAGTATAAAGAGGGCGTTACCTATAAAACACTCACAGATGGTGATGAGGTGAAATTTATCGGTGTTGTTTTCGATAAAGGATCTAATAATCCAAATAAACTTATTTTAACAAGTAGGACAGCTAAGGAAGGATTTATTCCTGTTGGTGTAGTTCATAGTTCAGTTCATATGTTACCTACTGTAGGGCAGTGTTCTAAAGGAGAAAAAAGAGAACCTTCATCACCAGAGTATCCACCAAGTAAAAAACCAAGAAGAGAAAGAAGTGTAAATATGGCCTGCAAGGATTCGTTTGATGAAGAAGAGATTACAGAAGAGGAAAAAGAACAACGTATCAAAGAGTTGTTTAATGCTGACAAGGTAGCAGAAAGAGTAAAGAATATTGAGTTTTATGATCAGCTTTTCAAGGTTTCTGAGCGAATATCTAGAGGTGAAACTATAGACCAAAATGTTGAAGAAGCATTTATCGCAAAAGTTAAAAATATAGATCTAAGTTCAATAGATCCAGAGATTAGGGATATTGTGAAGGAGATGAAGGACAACATAGAAAATAAAGAAGAAATGAAAAATATCCTGAGAAGGTCTGGAGTAGCAGAAAAAATAGGGAAAGTAGCAGAAGGTGCAGGTCTTGCCTTTACGGTATTTTTAGTTGGTAAACATATAGCAAATGGAGATGTAGAAGGGCTAGGTTATGATGCATTAAATCTTTGGGTAATGCCAAAGATTGGTGAAAAAATCTCTGGAAAAATGTTAGAGTTAGGAACAAAGCTTGATTCTCAGATGCTAAAGGGATTTGCTCCAGTTATGGGACGTGCTATAGGTAATTTTGCGGCATTTTTAGGGTTAGCGGAGTCAATAAAAGCAAGGCAAAGTGCGACAGATCCTGCAGATATAAAGATTGCTGACCTAAACATCGCAACTAATTCTATCTTTATCGCCGCAGATGTCCCTGCGGTTGTTACTGAAACAATGTCAGTAGCAGGCTTAGAAACTGGAGTAGTAGGAGAATTTGCTGGTCCAGTTGGTGCTGCTGTCTCAGTTGCTGTTATTGTCATATCACAGTTTGTAGAAGCAGGGCTTGAGGTAGAAAAATTAGAAGAACAAATGAACCTTACAGATCAGGAAAAACATGATCTTTATTGGGATTTCTTTCTTGGTAAAAAAGTACCAGATTATATAGAACATGATATGGAAGCAGAAGAAATATATAAACAGTATATATCAAAGATCTTAGATCAATTTAAGAATAACTATGATACAATAGCTATTTCACTGCCTTCTATACTGGTTACAAAAGAAGAATATGCTACTAGCGCTCGTTCTCGAGATAAAAGACAATGGGAAGGATACGGTCTAGCATTTGGTCAAGCTTTGCATGGTGTATCGAATGAGTGCCGTGCTAAAACAAGGATAGTTGATGATACATTTGATTTTGAATCAAGAACAAATATTACACACCCATTTTATACTAGTAGCATTGCTCACAATTCTAGAATAATTCCTAGTGCTGTTGGAAACTATAATGTTGTTTGTGGACCACATGACGACAATATTGCAGTACAAATTGTAAGCAAAGAAACCTTGGCGAGTCTACCAAGTGGCGCATCATGCAGTAGTGCATCGAAGTACAATAATATGAAATTAAGTAGAACAGTAGAAAGGTGGTTTCTACAAGAACATATGACCGATTGCTATAATGCAGTTTCATATAACAGAAATAATCCTTCTGGGTCTGTAAAGATGTTATTTTATATGTCTAATAACAATGCTTTTATAAATGTGACTTCTAATTATACCGTTGATGTGATTTTCAATGGTAAAAATATATTACTTAATAGTTATGGAATCAATAATCAAGGGTCTAGTGTACAGAATAGGTATTATTTTACAAATCAGTTAAGTAATTGTGATATTCATAAACAAGGAACAAATTTCTTCTACATAGCAAAGGATAATTTTGTATGTAATTTAGGAATAGAAGGACAAAAGAACATAGTTGTAACGCAAGGTAATTTTACAGATTCAGAGAATATACATTCTATTATTGGCAGTGATAAAGCTAATCATATAGAAGTTTCTCATGCAGGTTACGTTGATGGTAAGGGTGGCAACGATGTAATAACAGCAAAAAACTTTACTGCAATAAAGGGTTATTTTGGTGATTCTATTTATGGGAAAGGCTTAGTATTATTGCCGATAAATTTTAGTGATATAGGTAGTATGACTCATGCTAATAATATAACAAATATCTACAATAAAAGTGGAGCTTTTATAAGTGTAGATAAACAAACATCAGTAAAAACAGCAGATGGTTTGTTTGTAACTCCAACAAAAGTAGACATTAATACTGATAAAGTAACAAATGTGCACATAACAAAATTAGATAATAAGTTGGATAATCTGCAAAAAATGGACAATTCAAACTTTAATATTACAAAGCAATTATTAAACACTAATTATCATGGTGTTGTAGGTAGTTCTAGTAATCATATTTTTTACCCTGATGAGGATCACCATAATTTTTACTGGAAAGCTCCAAGTAATATAAGCCATCTTTATCTTTTCGATAACAGAAACGCTAATATTATGATTGCTCAAGCAAATGGTATATTAGATTTTAGTCTACTAAATAGTACGTTAAATGATATGCCATTTATAGAAGATAATAAAGGAGAAATAAAGATTAACAAAAATGGCCTAAATATAACCCTGCTATCAAATTATAAAGATGTTACAGTTACATTTAATGGGGAAGAATATTACAAACTTCAGAATGGAGAATTAGAGCGAGATTATTGCTCTCATAGCTTAAAAGTAGATGGAAGATTTAGTGTTAATGGTACTAACCTTTTAAATCATCATAATTGTTTCACATTTGACTCAGAAAAAGTTCTTTTTTTGAAGCTAAATAATGATTTGCTATTGTTATCAGATAGAGGAGCATTATCAATATCGGATTACTATTCTTCTGTTCATAAAAACTGGGATTTATCCATAGAGTTGAGCGACAAAATTATGGAACCAGAAGAATTTGGAGAAAGAGCTGATGAATTTAGTTCTTTCAGATATTATAAGCCAGATGAGCAAGGGTTACAGATTTATCATAATCAACCTGTTAACAAGAATGATATTGGTTTAGTTGATTTGAAAGATAAGTCTATATTAGATTTCAATATGAGAGTTATAAATGATACCTTATTGCTATCACATAAAAATAACACTCTTGTAAAAGTAGAGAACTGGAATACTTATCAACCGGCAAGAGAAATGATGTTTGCTTTTAATGATGCAATAGTTTCTAACTCAAAGTGTATAGCTTCTATTTGTAACTCAGAAGATGTTATAGTGGAATTTAATAAGGAAAAAGCAATTCTATCGACAGAGCAACTGTTTGATGCTGTGAGACGAAATAATCTTAGTGAAGTTGAGAATCTTCTCAGTATGGGTGCAGATGTTAATATTAGAGATAAACGTAGTTGGGCGCCTTTGCACTGTGCTGCTGACAATGATAATAAGCTTGATATATCTAGGGCAATTTTAAATCGAAATGCTGATATTGAGGCTAGAACTAACATTGGGGAAACACCTTTACATATAGCAAATGCTTATGGTCAATTGAAAATAATTGAGCTTCTTGTAGATAAAGGGGCTAGCCTTGAAGCTAAAACTAATGATGGTTTAACGCCTTTGCATGTGGCTATTCAGCATAATAATACTACACCTAAAATAATTGAGTTTCTTCTTAATAAAGGTGTTAATATTGAAGCTAAAACGAAAAATGACTGGACACCTTTACATCATGCAATTTTCAAAGACAGGCTTGATATAGTTAGAGTACTTTCAAGTCGAGGGGCTAATATTGAAGCTAAAACTAGCGATGGAAAAACACCTTTAGACTTGGCTATTCAAGGGAATTATACAGATATAGTAGGATTTTTAAAACAAACAGAATTAGACAAAAAATTATTGACTGCTACAGAAAATGGAGATCTCTCTGAAGTCAAAAAATTTGTTGGTCAGGGTGCTAATGTTAATGTTATAGATGTGGGCATTTTTGGTAGGAAACCTATACACATTGCTGCTGAAAAAAATTACAAAGATATTATAGAGTTCCTTCTCGGTAAGGGGGTAAGCGTTGATGATACCAGTAACTATGGTTGGGCACCGCTACATTATACAGCGTCGAAAGGCTGTTTAGAAGTTGCAAAGTTTCTCGTTGACAAAGGGGCTAATATTAATCCTCAAAACGTTTATGGCAGAGAGCCTATACACATTGCTGCTGAGCACGATAATAAAAATATTATAGAATTTCTTCTTAATAAAGGAGTAAGTGTTAATGAGGTTGACAAAGACGGCTGGATGCCTCTGCACTGGGCTTCTTGGAATGGCCATCTTAATATAATAGAATACCTCGTGGGTAAGGGAGCCAATATCAATACTAAAGATAGGAATGGTAAAACACCGCTAAATCTTGCTAGAGATAAAGGACATAATAATGTTGTAGAATACTTACAACAAACACAATTAGATCTAGATAGGCAGTTGTTAACTGCAGTACAAGGTGGTAATCTTAATGAAGTTAAGGATTTTGTAGTTCGAGGTGCTAGCTTAGATACTCAAGATAGTAATAATGGTTGGACACCTATAATCTATGCCGCTCGGGGAAGTAAATGGGATGCGGTCAAGTTCCTTATAGCTCAGGGTGCCAAGTTTAATAATGAGATCACATATCAAGGAACACCCTTGCACTTTGCGGCTCAAGAAGGTAATTCAAATATGGTTCAATTTCTTCTTGATAAAGGTGCTAATATTGAGGCTCAAGATGCATACAATAGGAAACCTTTGCATATTGCTGTTGACGCAAACAGGTTGAATGTAGTAAATCTACTTCTTGACAGGGGTGCTAATTTAAAGGCTACAGACATGTACGGCAAGACATCTTTAGACCTAGCTATTCAAAAGGGTTACGAAGATATAGTAGAAGTTTTGAAACAAAAACAATTAAATCTAGATAAAGAATTATTAATTGCTGCAGAAAAAGGAGATCTTGAAAAAGTGAGAGAAAGTATCAGACGAGGTGCTAATGTTAATATTCAAGATAGGCAGGGTTGGACTCCTTTATTTTGGGCCATTCAAAAGAATAATTTTAATATAATTGAACTTCTTTTAGATAACAGTGCTAATATTAAGGTCAAAGATAATGAAGGTTGGACACCTCTTCATTGGGCTGTATCATTGGGTTCATTAGACATCGTTGAGCATCTTGTTGAGAGAGGTGCTGATGTTAATGCCTCAACTGCTGACGGTAGAACACCGCTAGATATTGCTAGAGATAAAGGATATAATAATATTGTAAATTATTTAGAGGAAGAGCTCAATAAAGAGAGAGAAAAACCTGTACAACGCAGACGCCGTCATCACCATGGGGATCATGCTCATCATCATATGTCAAGAAAACCACTTGCTATGGATTTAAGTAATCAACCTGAGGTAGCAGCAAGTAGTGGCACAAGACCATCTTCATGGATAAATGATTTGTTTGGTTGGGTAAAGAGCTCTATAGGTGGGTTATTAGGTTCTAGAGCTGCTTTACCTGAGAAAACATTCACTCAAAGTTCAATCTCACAAATTAGTGCACCAATCGATGTAAATGGTACAATAATGTTCATTGACGTGCTCGTTAGAAAGGTTACAGGTCAAAAGTATATTTCTACAGTAGGTCAGTCTATATCTCCACTAGAAGCACAGGGCTATGCACTCAATATTACAAAGGGATTTGAGAAAGTAGTAGAGCAAGCTGGATTAAAAAGTGGTTTATCAATGCATCGATTAAATATTGATTATATGGGAATGCAGAAAGAGATTACTAGAAAAGTCATGAGTGGTAAATTTAATGAAATTTCAGGGATTTTAAAATCGTATGTAGAGAAAGCATGTCCTGGTGAAGAAGCTGGTAAATTAAGTCCGAAGAAATTTGAAAAGTTTATAGCTCAATTTAATAAGGGTCTGCTAAATCAATCAATAGAGCAGATATTACACAACAGAGATGGTAGATTAGAAGTTGATGATGCAAAGCAAATGAGTTTAGAGCCTCAAAGTTATTTAAGTAATGCTTCAGTTCACAGCCATTCAAAAGTATCAACTTGTCTTTCTGAGATAGGAGTAGCCAAGCTTAGAGGTAATCTCAATAGGTAAGTTATAATATAAGTGGTGGAGGTATAATATGCCAAGTAGTGGAAAATTTAAAGTGAAGGTAGCAAAATTAGCCAAAATAATTAGGGATACCAGACCAAGTTTGATAGTCTTAATACTAAAATGGATGAAGTAGACATTAAATGCTAAGTGGTTAATGTGTTTTCCATATTGAACTTACAGCACGTAGCTTTGATATAGAAGTTTGGGTAACGTTATGATAGTAATTTATATAATTCTATGTGCAATCTTTATAGCCATTTTAGACAGTTCACTAGATTCTTAATTAGGGGATATGTCTAACTTAGAGAAGGTTTTCATAAATGTTGAAGTGAATAAGTAGGAATATTATGTTTTTTCCTTGAGTTGTAAAATTTCAGAATGAGAGAGACCGGTAATTTGAGCTATAACATCTATAGAGACACCGGCCTTGAGTGAGTTTTTTGCTACTTCAATTTTTTCTTCTAGTCTACCTTCTAGTCTACCTTTTTGAGTGGCATCATCGAGTTTTTGAGCAAGGACAGCCTGTTCATCACGAATACGCTTGATCTCTTGTTCATAGGCAATAAATTCTTTTTCTGACCAGTTGAATCTATTTAGCTCTTCATAGGCCCTTTTAATTATTAGATCACTACCTATTATTCTCTCTAGCTCTTCTTCACTAGTTTCATCTGCATATCTAAAGAAGTAGACCCATTTTTCAACTATACTTGAAAGCTGATCTTCTTTGGTTTTTATAAATTTAGGCAACTCAATAAATATAAAGTAAAAATCTTTTAGATCATGTTCATTAGTGTCTTCATCGCGAATAGTGTGCTTTGATTTATACTCAGACTTATCAGGAAATAAAATACAATCTGCTATAGCAATAAAAATAATTTCCTTAAGGTCATGATATTGATCACCTTTATCAGCTTGTCTTGAGTAAGCTTTAGCAGCATAGTATTGTGCACGTTTTTCAAAGCCTTTAGTTTTAGCGACCTGCATTTCGACTATGACTTGCAGCCCATTTTCATCTCTACAAAGAACATCAACAATGCTTTGTTTTTTAGAAGCAATATCAGGGTCTTGAATAGTACTTAAGAACTCTATATCCTTTATTGTACTTTTGCCAGTGAAGCCAAGGATATCATTAAGGAAGTGAATAAGAATGTCCTTATTTTTTTCAGTGCCAAAGATGCGCTTGAACGATATATCATTTTTTGGATCGAGAAACTTCGAAAGAGCCATAGGAAATCGACTTAAAAAGCATTAAAAATTATACACAATTGTGAAAAAATATTCAACTAAAATGCGAACATTTTGTATATCTTTATTTGGTAGTATTAACCTATACCATATTTATGGCAAATATTTCAATAAGGTACCAAATAGCGCAAAAAGTAAGGAGCTGGAGGTTAAAACAAAAATATACTCTGAAAGACTTAGTAGACAAAACAAGCATAAACTACCACACGCTGCTAAGATATGAGCAAGGAACATGTGGTATTCCAGTTGAAAAGTTAAAAATCATAGCAGAGTCGTTATCAATCCCTATTAGAAATCTTTTTCCAAGACGAAAAGTACTAAAAGAAAACAGTTGTTTTGATGAAGCTAGGAGCCAGGAAATGTATAATTTCATAGAAAAAACAGGAGGACGCAAAGCAATTTACGCATTAACCAAATCTATCCGAGCTGAGGAAGAAAGTAATGTAAAAGCAGCAAGAATAAGAATTGCAAAGAATCTAGTTAAGGCGGGGTTTGATACTGAGATTATCTATCGAGCAACGGGCTTATCAATTGAAGAATATGCTGATAGAGAGAGTATCGGTTGTACAAGCCAAAACGGAGGACAAGAGATCAAGAAGTGGAGGATAATAAGAGGATATACGCAAGAAGAATTAGCAAAAAAGCTTAATGTAGGGCCCTCACAGATACATCACTATGAACAAGGGAGTGTCACCATTTTCAGTGAAAGGTTGTGGGAGATAGCAAGAGAATTATCAGTAGATGCTGAAGATCTGATAAAGGAATACAAAGAAAATTATTGCGAAGATGGTGAAGGAGAAAATGAATTATTAAGTTGGGCAAGAGAATATAGAAAAATTGACAATCAAGAATCACTAGATGAACTGAATATATGGGTAGAATTTTTATTGCAAAGAAAGCAAATTTACAAAGAAAAGATTGATAAAGTAGAGTCAATCAAGGTTGTGAATAATCTACTTATACTAGGTATTTCCATTGATAATATTTCTCAAATAACTAGCTTGACTGCTGAGGAAATTGCGCAACTTACGCTCCCAACGGAATTAAAACTATGATAATTTATATAATATATTATGATATAGATGAAAATAGTTAATCTATTTAAGATTTCTCTGAAGTTTTGCTTGCGGCTTTTTCTTTTACAGGTTCAACCGATACATCTTGAATTTCTTCTTCCGGCTTAGCCAGTAGAGTTGACTCTTCTTCAGATTCTGCTGCTAATTTGCGTTGTTTGATAACTTTCTTCAATGTTTTGACTGCGATGAAGTTAATACTGAAAACACATGCCGAAGTTATGGCTAAGGCTGGAAAAGGGGCCAAATTGAACATCGGCAAAATTGCCACAATCGTACCAGAAGTCAGTAAAAATGCTAACTTCTTGCTCCCGATTATCTTGTTTTTCTTGGACTTTATGGGGTTTAATTTTTTTATTTTCCCTTTTAGCTTTTTGAAGCCTTTTTTGAACACGTTGCCTCTTTTCAGCTCTTTTTCTACGGGTTTCGTTTTTAAGCTTTTTATTTTTTCTTTTATTCCTTTTTTATCTTTTTTTGCTTTAGAGGTTACTTTCGAGCATAGGTTAGGTTTCACCACAATTTCGGAGAGCGGTTTTGGCTTATCGTTAGCTTCTTGACCCTTAGTATGTTTTTTGGGCGAAACTATGTTTTTTAAACCTTTCTTTGCTTTGTGGTATAATTTCTTTAGTTTGCTTGGCATTTCAAAAATTTATCTATTAATTCCTGGTTGTCCTCTATCATTGCATTTGCCTCTTGCTGTAAGCACTTGATGTTTTTCAGGGTTACATTATCCATCTAAGCCGACGCTATTGTAAGTTGTGATTGTATCCTGATGTATCTGTCGTCCATTACATTACCTAGTTGATAATTCACCACATCAAGGCTCGAAGCAAACATCACATTTAACAGAGGCTTTATCCATGCTATCTTTCCTAATTTCCTGTACTTGATTCGATTAGATAGCCGACCTGTACCAATTGACACCAGAACGATTTCTTCATTAGGAAAAAGTTTTTTACTATTCGCATATGCACATGCTGCTGGATTATTGGCAAATACTCCTCCATCCACTAATACTCTTTCCTTTTGGCTGACTTCTAAATACTTAGGGGCAAAATATGTTGGTGCTGCCGTTGTCGCTCTGAGCGCATCTTTCAGCTTGATGAAATTCCTGTCTTCTCTCCAGCTTTTAAAGAAAAATGGACAGTTATTGTGTATGTCATAACTTGTTATCAGTACCTTACTTAAGGTATTTTTCAGAATATCCTCACCAAAATATTTGTCCAGTATTGACTCGATGTTCTCGTATGGGTATTGTGCACAGTTAAACCAAGATAATATTGATCGCCTGAAGAATGAAGACTTGAAAATATATGCTCCGTACTCTTGGTAAAGCTCAACTAAGTCATTGGCTGAGTATTGGGAATTTCCCCGTTCATCTTTCTTGCATAACCCAACCACAACAATCCCACCGGTTGAAGTACCAGCCATTAGATCAAAGATTTGAGAAATAGACTTCCTTGCTCTCTTTTCTATTTCTGCTAGAATAATGGCTGGTATGATACCCCTTATGCCTCCACCGTCTACTGAAAGGATGTATTTGGTCATGGTTAGATATTTATTAGTTCTATTAATTTGCTCATTTTTATCGGGGTGTGTTACTTGCCCAAAAACTACAGTTTGCTTCACACCTAGAGGAAATTGTGCCGAACAAATAACCAATGCTATAGATCAAGCTCAAAAATCCATATTAGTTCAGGCATACACGTTTACTTCAAAGCCAATTGCACAATCTTTCATTAGAGCAAAAAAACGTGGTGTTGATATTAAGGTTATTCTAGATGAATCACAGATCAGCTCAAAATACAGTGTCATCAATGAATTGTTTTATCAAAAGATACCGGTATACATAGACTATAAACCTGCAATTTCACACAGTAAAATTATGATTATTGATGAGCAAAAAATCATAACCGGGTCATTTAATTTCTCTGACTCTGCGCAGAAAAGAAATGCTGAAAACCTACTGATTATAACGGGAGATCTTCTATTAGTTGAGCAATACGTGGAAAATTGGAAAAATCGTCAATCGCAATCTAAGCCTTATGAACCAGAATAACTACTTTGAGCTGGCTTTGAATTCGTCAAGTTCCTCAGAAAGATTTTTTACCCGCTCTTCCAGACGATATACCGTAACGGTCAATCCGTTGTTCTGCTCTATAAATTTATCATGCATGTGAACCCGTAAATCTAGCTTGGCGAGCCACCAAATTGTTGCTACGGTCTGTATTACCATAGTGATAATTACTGTAATTGGGATTTTTTGGGGAATGTTCAAAAAAGTGTGTCAAACCGCATTTTTAGTTCAACTCAATTTTCAATCTATCTGGAAAGAAAATATCAAGTTGAGACATAGTTAAAGCCCAATTAGGCAGAGCCATAGTCCATTTTTGCTCTACCTTCTTTATAGCACAATATACCTGTTTATACAAGGCATTTGTGCTGGTAAATGAGCCCTTGGTTTTAGTGAATTTTCTGATCTGTCTGTGCAGCCCCTCAATTGGATTTGTGGTGTAAATTAGCCTTCTAACTGGGCTAGAATACTTGAAATAACCAGATAAATTTTCCCAATTGTTCTGCCACGATTTTATAACTAAAGGATACTTTTCTCCCCATTTTTCTTCCAGCTCAAGTAAGTAATTTTCAGCAATTTCTTTACTTGTAGCACGATATATTTTTTTCAAATCATTCATGAAAACTTTCACATCTTTGCTGGATACATATTTTAGTGAATTTCTTATCTGATGCACTATACATAGCTGTACTTCTGCTTTAGGAAACGCACTATTTATAGCTGCAGGAAAGCTTTTTAGCCCATCTACACATGCAATCAGAATATCTTCTACTCCTCTTTCTTTGAGGTCATTTAGCACTCCCAACCAAAAGTTAGCTCCTTCACTTTCAGCCAAATAAAAGCCCAGGACTTCTTTTCTGCCATTTTGGTCTATGCCCAATATATTGTACATACATTTACTTACGCAATGTCCATTCTCTTTGACCTTAAAGAACATCCCATCCATAAATACTATCGGGTATACTGATTGCAGTGGACGACTACGCCATTCATTGATTATAGGCAGTAATTTGTCGGTAATACTTTATATCTCTGCCGCCGATATTTTGTGATCATAAATTTCCTCAACGTGTGACGCTATATCTCTATAGCTCATACCACTGGCAAATGTGCTCAAAATCTTCGTTTCAAGCTCTGGATGTAAGCTTGTTTGCCTTTTTTTGACTATTTGCGGCTCAAAACTTCCTTCTCTATCCCTTGGCGTCAAAAGTTCAAATGAACCGGCACTTGTCCGTAAAGTCTTTCCATTTCTCCCATTTCTTCGATTATTCTCTTCACTTTCAGCTAATAAGTGGTTTTCTATTTCACCTTCCAAACTTGCCTCCAGCAGCTTTTTTATAAATGGTGTTAATGCTCCCTCCCTTCCTGTCAACGGTCTTCCTTCTCGTATAGACGACAGGATATTTGTTTCCAACTCTTTATAATCTACCAATCCGTTAGTTCTGTTTACTACTTTCTGACTCATTGTCAAACCTCCATTTTTTTATATCAATTTATTACTTTTTTTTCGGTTTGACACACTTTTTTGAACCATACGCGTCAAGTTAAGGCCCAATATAGCACCATTTAAAGTGGGTATCTTGTTTGTTACATTTATTTTTTGGGAAATTTTGATCTAAAATAAGATAATTCTTTTAGAAGAGTCTACAAATTACTAGCTTTATTACTTAATATCTAAAATAATCTTTACCACTTTTCTTTTTCCTTATGCTACTTTCCCTTAACTTGACGCGTATGCTTTTTTGAACATTCCCGAGCTTATTATTGTGTGGCACAATTTCAATAATCACTATCTGCCTTTAACACTTGTGTTAATTTGCTGCGAACAAGCTTGCGTAAAATCAGTAAATGGAACATCCTTAATAGTCTCGATTGACTCTGTAGGTACATTGCCATTTTTCTTAAAACCTTTATCTTCTATAGCTTCCAGAACACTTTTTCCTCCCAAAAGACAGTTTTCTCCTAAACTTTTCTTCTCAGCTTTTAACTTGTTAAGCCTTGCTTTGCCCTCATCATCAATTTCTACTTCTATTTTATTACCACCTTCCTTACTAGGACTTAGATCAATACTAATCTCTCCTACCTCAGTGGTAAAAGACATTTGAATTCTACCTTTCAATATATCCACATAATTTCTTTTTCCTTTTACATTTTCAATTCTTATTAGACTTCCTTCAATATCCAATATACAAGCCTTTAATCCCAGGTCCATCTTTTCCTTATTGCACATAAGCTTTGCAGGTTTAACAATGCTACCTTCTATGTACTTTACATAAAGACATCGATTGTCTAGCTCTACTTTTAACTTATTCTGCAAGCTCTTGTCACTATTGCCTGCAATACTTTGACATGCTAAACTCCTTATCTTACTTTTAGTTCTCCGACATGTACGATCGATAGTACCATTACTCAAATAATCTTGCTGAAGAGTTATATGTGTGATTTCACCAGAATTCAAGTAGAAAGTCTGTATTTTCCCACCTGTTAAAAATAAACTATTAATAATATGTTTTACAACATCTTGATTTTCACCTTCTAATATTCCATTCCTGCCGTCATCTTCATCATTTTCACTACGATCAAGGTCATCGTGAGAATACCTACTGTAATATGGAATTTCTTTGACAGCTGTATTACTTTTCCCATTATTATATGGAATCAAGTGATTTCTTAATGCAATTGTCTTACCACCAGGACCAAGACCCTCGTTATTAATCGTAGCTATCAAAACTTGAAATATTAACTCTGTCACAGTTATTTCCTCTTCCCCATAAATGAGATTGAGCCTGATTCCTTTTTCTATGTACTCATCTGTTATATTTTTAATATACATTAAGGCGTCTGACATCTCAGTTATTTCGTCTACATTTTTAACCTTGTTACAAAACTCATCAATCAACTTTCTTTCTGCATCTGATGACACTTCTAACTTTCTTAAGAGTGACTCTTGTTCAAAGATATTACAATCTGAGCTTGAGTCCTCTTCTATTTCTGAATTTCCGTCAATTGGATTATTTGGTAAATTATAGACTAAATCCTTTTCTGGATCATAACTAAAAAAGGGAGAAACCTTTGCACCAACTTTAAAAGTTGGCGAGCAATCTTGTAAAGATTCTGTTTCCTCAGAGAAATAAGAAAACCTATCAGACGTTCTAAATTTAGTTACCATTTAACCCCCCCATTATAAAGCTTATTATGCACAGTTTTTCTAAATTTTACATTCTATTTAATTTATTTAACCGTGCAATAACTATTATTATAGTTTCCTCGGACTATTGTAATATAGCTCTTTTCACAATAATCCGAACAGAGCATAATATGCTACTGTCCTACAATAGCCATAAGCACATATCTTACCCTATTCGGACTATTATGAGAAATGCTATATCTTATGTTATAGTAGATAAAATTGGCAATACAAGTAGCTTTTATAGATATTTTGATATTTTACCTTCAGGCTGTTTTATTTAAGTTTTTGAGCTGAGCTTGTAGAAGAGCTTCGTTCTATCTTTAAATTTTGTTTTTGCTGTAAATTACCTCAATTTTTCTTTTTATTATCAAATGAATTAGTATTAACTTAGCAACATATTTCATTAACAACCCCAACAACGCGAATTCTGGATTAAGGAAGGAAGAAAGTATAGGAAATAGAAGGCTTTGTGGATTTGATGGAATAGGAAATGAGAGTAGAAAAGATATGAACCAAAAAATTAACAGGGGATCTATGGCGAGTGTGTTCAATTTCTAGTCTATTTTTTAGGTAACCAAAAACAGTCTCAATGATAGACCTTTTTCTCAGTAAAATCTTCTCATTTAACGAAATCAATGTATTTTTCATACCTTTTTTCACCTTGGTAACAAGTTTCAAACCTCGGTCAAACAGCTTCTGAAAAAGCTCTTTTGCAATATAACCTTTGTCACCAAACAAAAGACCGATTAATTTTTCCGTCAGATTTGGCACAGGTATCCTATCATCAACATTGCCTTTTGTTAGCGTAAGTGCATGAATTTCAACATTTTCATTGATTACCATATGTAATTTGAAACCAAAAAACCAGCCGTAAGTGCTCTTGCTTAATTTTGCAATTCCAGCAAAAACTTTGTTTTTGGATATTCTTTTTGCATGACAAACTGCAATGGGAGTTGTGTCTATATATGAAATTCCAGTGTTTTCTGACCATACGCGTCAAGTTAAGAAAATAAAGGTATGAAGAAGATAGGATAAGAAGATATAAGTTCTCTCGGATATATTTTAGTGAGAGAACTAATGATGAATAAAATAACTTGCTTATCAAATTACCTAAACAAATTTTTCAATGAAAGAGCAAATGAAGTATCAATTGAAACAGGATTTATAAAAAGGAAGAGAAAATTGAGTGGTTCATCATTCATAAAAGCTATAATTTTGGGTAATATAGGAGTTGCAAACTGCAGCATAGATACAATGTGCCAATTATTAAACGAAGCATCTGTAATAATAACAAAACAGAGTCTAGATTTGAGGTTTACTGAAGAGGCAGTGGAATTTATGAAAAGGATGTATAATGAATCTATGGCTTTATTTAAAAATACCCTGCAAATTGATTGTAGAATCTTGCAGCAATTTAAAAGCGTTAAGTTATTGGATAGTAGCTATATTAGCCTGCCTAACAGTATGGAGAATATGTATAAAGGATATGGTACCAGCTACAGCGGCTATGAAAGTAATACCAAGTCCGGGATAAAGTTGCAATTAGTTTTCGACTACTTAAATCAGACATTTGATCAATTAAATATAACGGAGGGAATAAGGTCAGATCAAGGGTATAGGAAACATTTGAGTAATATATCAAGTAACGATTTGCTAATATCTGATCTTGGTTATTTTGTGCCAAGTTCTTTTAAACAGATTAAGGAAATAGGAGCTTATTTTATTAGTCGTTATAAATCTGATACCAATATATATGATATAGAAACAAATCAAAAAATGGAGTTACTGGAATGTTTAGAACGTGAATTCTGGATTAAAGGAGAATAGAAGAGGCAAGAAAACAGGGTAAACTCAGCAGTGATAAAAAAATAGATGAGGTTACCCATGGAAGATATAACAAAACTGTTTTGTTTGGTCGATGATTTTTGCAGAGATATAGAGAAAAATTTTGCAGATAAACTACTGCCAAATGGTAAAAACCCCACAAGAACAACGGAAATTGAGCACTCCGAAATCATGACAATAATCCTGCTATATCAACAATCTCCGTGTAAAACTTTCTATCTACATTACCTAACGTTGCTCTACAAATCAGAGTTTCCAAAGTTACCTTCATATACCAGGTTTGTTGCTCTAAAGCCTAGGGTTTTGTGGCATTTAGCAATGTTGTTGCATTGGCTTTGTGGACAGTCAGAAAACACTGGAATTTCATATATAGACACAACTCCCATTGCAGTTTGTCATGCAAAAAGAATATCCAAAAACAAAGTTTTTGCTGGAATTGCAAAATTAAGCAAGAGCACTTACGGCTGGTTTTTTGGTTTCAAATTACATATGGTAATCAATGAAAATGTTGAAATTCATGCACTTACGCTAACAAAAGGCAATGTTGATGATAGGATACCTGTGCCAAATCTGACGGAAAAATTAATCGGTCTTTTGTTTGGTGACAAAGGTTATATTGCAAAAGAGCTTTTTCAGAAGCTGTTTGACCGAGGTTTGAAACTTGTTACCAAGGTGAAAAAAGGTATGAAAAATACATTGATTTCGTTAAATGAGAAGATTTTACTGAGAAAAAGGTCTATCATTGAGACTGTTTTTGGTTACCTAAAAAATAGACTAGAAATTGAACACACTCGCCATAGATCCCCTGTTAATTTTTTGGTTCATATCTTTTCTACTCTCATTTCCTATTCCATCAAATCCACAAAGCCTTCTATTTCCTATACTTTCTTCCTTCCTTAATCCAGAATTCGCGTTTTAAGGAGAATTTTGACCAGGTTGAGATGAGTTTTTTGAGGAAAATTTGTACTTTACTGACTACACAATTTAATGTTAAGAATAGCTCTCTAACTCGCCTTTTAAGCTCAATAAATGCCTTTGTTAAACTAAGTTCTGTGCCCTTTTTTAGTTCTGTACAACCAACTATTCCATGAAATATAAGAATTGCACACAATTTAGCATATAATTCACATAATACCCTATATGGTTTTCCTTTTAGTTTATCAAGTCCTATATGGCTCTTATATAATTTAAATAATAATTCAATTTGCCATCTTACTCGGTAAATTGTTAATACTTGTTCAGCACTAATTTTACTTTTTGGAACATTAGTTATAAATATTGACCAATTCAATAACTTTTGATTCCTTTTGGAAGATGTATATCCATGTGATTTTGCTAATCTATTAGCCTTCCTTCTCCTGGCTATAGACTGTTCTTCAGTTAGCTTTTGACATATAATTCTTACTCTAATCTTTGCTTCTTTTCCCAATAATACCTCAGTTTCTAAAAATAGCTTACCCTCTAAACATTCCAGTAACTCCATTTTTTGATTTGTTTCTATATCATATATATTGGTATCAGATTTATAACGACTAATAAAATAAGCTCCTATTTCCTTAATCTGTTTAAAAGAACTTGGCACAAAATAACCAAGATCAGATATTAGCAAATCGTTACTTGATATATTACTCAAATGTTTCCTATACCCTTGATCTGACCTTATTCCCTCCGTTATATTTAATTGATCAAATGTCTGATTTAAGTAGTCGAAAACTAATTGCAACTTTATCCCGGACTTGGTATTACTTTCATAGCCGCTGTAGCTGGTACCATATCCTTTATACATATTCTCCATACTGTTAGGCAGGCTAATATAGCTACTATCCAATAACTTAACGCTTTTAAATTGCTGCAAGATTCTACAATCAATTTGCAGGGTATTTTTAAATAAAGCCATAGATTCATTATACATCCTTTTCATAAATTCCACTGCCTCTTCAGTAAACCTCAAATCTAGACTCTGTTTTGTTATTATTACAGATGCTTCGTTTAATAATTGGCACATTGTATCTATGCTGCAGTTTGCAACTCCTATATTACCCAAAATTATAGCTTTTATGAATGATGAACCACTCAATTTTCTCTTCCTTTTTATAAATCCTGTTTCAATTGATACTTCATTTGCTCTTTCATTGAAAAATTTGTTTAGGTAATTTGATAAGCAAGTTATTTTATTCATCATTAGTTCTCTCACTAAAATATATCCGAGAGAACTTATATCTTCTTATCCTATCTTCTTCATACCTTTATTTTCTTAACTTGACGCGTATGGTCATACCGCCGCGGCGCTAACACGTAGCGGGATGACGATTGTCAAGGTGTTATCCGAGTAGCTTGACTACTTGGATCCAGAAAACTTAACTTTAAATAAGTGGCTGCATAATAAAGACTAGATTTCAGCTTCACGCGCTGGAATGAAACCATTTTCGGTCTCTTAGAGCCTGTCTTCAAACTCAAGAATGAGCTAATTTGTGAAGCATAATAGTGATCATATTAAAGAAGATGTTATTTTTTGAAGTGAGAGGAGAATGCTCATAATCCTTACTCATACGTCTAAAATTGGAGAGCCAAGCAAAGGTTCTCTCAACAATCCAACGTTTGGGAATAACCTGAAATCCTGTATCAACTATTTTCTTGGTAATCGTCAATAAACATCCAGTTTCCAATAAGCAGAGGTTTTGCAATTTACCTGTGTATCCTTGATCAGCAAAAAACTTATGTAATGTTGGAGCTTTGCATTTGGCTTGAACAAAAAGATTTAGTGCACCATCAAGATCCTGAATGCTTGCACTTTGTACTTCAGCAGCAATTACAAGACCTACAGTATCTACAACGATGTGGCGCTTTCTACCCTTTACTTTCTTGCCAGCATCATATCCTCTGGATCCCCTTTTTGAGTAGTTTTTACTGATTGGCTATCTATTATTCCCACTGATGGAGTTTCATTCTTACCAATTATCTCTCTTACTTTTTTAACTAGAAAATCATGAATCTCTTGCCATATTCCACTTTTTTTCAATCGCTAATTACAACTATACACTGTTTTCCATGGTGGAAAATCTTTAGGCAGTTGTCTCCATTGACATCCTGTCCTCATCACATAGCGAATTGCGTTAATAATTGTTCTAATACTATGTTTTCTTGGTCTGCCGGTCTTTTTAGGTTCAAAATATAGCTCTATTATCTTCCATTCTTTGTCACTTATATCGCTTGGGTACATTTAAAATATATCTTATAACACACTTCTTAACTCCTTTCTACTTAGTTTGAAGACAGGCTCTTAAACTGCTTTAGCTACAAACATTAAGAAATTTACCAAACGGAAAAAAAGGCAAAAGAAACCCCGTGGTGCGAGTTTTGACTCTATATTACTGTAAGTGGCGCTGTAATAATGTGCTAACGCTTAAAATAAGCGCGATTTGGCTGAATGTAGAAAAAATAAAAAAGACATGCAGCCGCTACAATTTTATGTAACCCGCCAAAAATACCCTAAGTTTTTTTACTGAATTTTGTCATTGAACCTGCGCAGATCAAAAACAAGTTTTGAGTCACAAATACCCTTAATACTACAATAAGGGAGCTGGCAAAGCTTGTCAAGCAACTTTTTCCGTTTCTATGTTGTCAGCTACTTGCATGACACCATTTGTTGTAAACTCACTTTTTCTTGATTTTTTGGTTTATCTTGTCTACCTATTTTGCCACTCTGCTAAACGGATACCTACTGAATAACAGTAAGATTTTTCAATCCTGTTCCACAGCAAATTTTAGTGCCATGTGAGTAGTTATAGTGCTGTTAACAATCAAAACGACAAAAATTAACATGGTGATTAGTAGTGTATAAATATTCAAGGACAAATTTTCAAATTGAGTTAGCATTTTAAAATACACAAAGGTTGGCATTATCATTGGCAAAACAAGAATTTGCGATACTCCTGATGCTAAGTTGTTTCGACCAATCATCAATGCATTTCCAGTAGCTGAAATATTAATGATTATCAGCGTATTAAATAATAAAGACACTCCAACTGCTATTGAGTGTTCAATACTATTGCCTAGAACTGCAAAGCTGAATATGGAAGAAACCACTGAAATCGGTAGCCCAAATAATAACCAGTGAGCGAAAATTTTATAAGCAACTATAAGCCTAGAAGAGAGTGGCTGTACAAAGATTTGCTCTAATATTCCATCATGATAATCAGATGTAAACAAATTATTTGTAGAGATCTGCAAAACAAATGTAGCACATATCCATGCTAATGTTAACATAACTTCTTGTTTATTGTTGTTTTCAAGTGTAAATGAAGATAAACTTAACATTATAATAAAAATACATACTATATAGGTAAGGTTCTTACCATCTATTACTAATTTTTTTACTAAGTTGATCATACTAGGCTTTTAAATGTTTATTATAAATTATAGTGTTTACTTTGAGGGTAGTATAATTTTTTGTTCATAAGTTATATAGGTTTTATTATTTTTTTGATAATGCAATTATGGAAAAGTTACCGAAAATAAAGTCACCAGAGGATTATACTCCTTCAGAAGATGAAGAGTATATGAGCGTAAAACAACTGGAATACTTCAGCTTAAAGTTACAATCAATACTCGCTGAGTTGGAGAAACAAGAACTAGAAGATAATAGTATTGATACATACTATTCTGATGGAGATAGTGGAAATGAGGAATTAATCAAGCGCAGAAAAGATAGAAAAGAAAAGATTAAGGAGGCGTTAGAAAAAATAAAATTAGGCACTTATGGTTACTGCGATGGAACAGGAGAAGAAATAGGAGTCGAAAGACTTAAAGCTAATCCGCTTGCTATATATTGTATTGAAGAGCAAGAGAGAGTAGAAAAAGAAAAGAACGTGTACAACATTAACGATTAATTTACACATAAGTGGTGAGCCATTGGGCTTCAAGAGGAGCAAGAGGCGGATCAGGACTGAAGTATGTTATGCTATAAAGAAAGTGGAAAATTGGACATTCTCAACTCGACTCCTGCAGATTAAAAATTAAGTTGAATTAAAAATTGGGTTTGACGCAGTTTTTTCCCATAGTTCAAGAAATTAAAAATTTAACGATTAGAATTATAATTACAAACCACAGTAAAAAATAGACTTTTCCATTTGATTTATTTTTAACTTGGATGTTTTCTAATTTTTTATCAGCTATTAGGTTTAATTTTTCTATAAGGCTAAATATCCCTTGGATTGTTTTTACAGTATAAGAATTTCTAATTTTTTCCCTATACCCTATTTTACTTTCATGTTGACTGCTTATCCACGCTTCAACTACTTTCCACATATTGATTTCTGGGTAGATCTTTCTACATGTCCCTTCCAGTAAAATCATAGTTTTCTGCAGCAATAACAATTGTGTTTGAACTTTCATATCAAAATCACCAGTTATTTTTAATAGCTGAGCAAGTAAACTAGCAAATGAAATCTTCTGTATAGGCTGCCCAATAATGGGTTCACCTATTGCCCTGCAAGCTGTGACAAAATTTCTATGCTGTGATGAAACGTAACCAGCTTTAAAGTGCATTTTTGCAACGTGGTCATAATCCCGATTTAAAAAGCCTTTGAGTATCTCTATAACGTAATAGCATGTCTCACGATCTATTCTACCCATGATTCCACAATCCAGGGCAATAATATTGTTATTACTATAAACCATTAGATTTCCAGGATGCATATCAGCATGAAAAAAACAATCCCTGTATACCTGACTACAAAACGATTCTATAAGATTGATAGCTATTTGCTTACGATTATTCAGTTTTTCAACTTCGTATATTGGTGTTGCTTCTATCCATTCTAATGTTAAAACCTTTTTTGCAGTTCTATTCCAATCTATTTCAGGTACATAAAAACCTCTGTCATTTTTTGTGTTTTCCTTTAGTTCTGAAGAGTGAGCAGCTTCAAAACGTAGATCTAACTCTAATCGGCAAATTTCAGCAAAAGTTTTGACTAATTCAATTGGCCTCAGCCTTTTTGATTGTTCGCTAAATTTTTCTGCAATTTCTGCGAGCCAAGAAAGCATTTTTATATCCCTTGAGAATGTTTTCTCAATATTTGGCCTTAAAACCTTCACAGCAACTTCCTTACCCTCAGTTGTAACCGCTCTATGCACCTGAGAAATCGATGCTGCTGCAATTGGCTTTTCAGAAAAACTTGAAAAAATGTCGCTCAATTTACAATTAAACTCACTTTCTATAGTTTTAACTGCTATTTTATGTGAAAATGATGGCAATCTATCACATATCAATAACAAGTTATTTGTTATATCCTCATTTAAAACATCAGTACGTGATGAGATAGACTGCCCAAACTTAATGAACACCGGACCTAATTTTTCAAGAGCACACTTTAGCTTATGGCCTTGTATTTTATTTATTGATTTCTTTGATGGTGGAAGTAAATAAGGTAATATATTGTAACGTGTCAGCACTGTAGTTATGTGCAGAAGACGCAAAATATTTTGAATCATTTTGCTGCGTAACTGCTAAATATTTCATTTAGGGTTCTATTTTTCATAATCTCATCAGGCTTGCCTTGGCAATAGATAGTATTATTTATACAAATTACGTAATCTGAGGATAGTAGAGCAGAGTTAAGATCATGAGAAGTCATAAGAATCGATACCAATCGTTTTTTTGCTATTTTATTTATAATATCATAAAATTTAGCCCGCGCGTTAATATCCATTGCACTGACTGGTTCATCTAGAATGATCAAGTCAGGCTCTGCAATTAAACAACGTGCAAGCAGTAGTAGTTGTGTTTGCCCTGCAGAAATTTCTAACACTTGATTCTTCAAAATGTTACCGATACCAACCAACTCTATCGCTTCTGTAATAATGGATTGATTTTTCTTTAGTCTTTTCAAGGAGCTATTTAAAAGGAAATATTCAACTGTTATTGGCATCAAATTACTAATACTAAAATTTTGCGGCATATAGCCAATTTTTATGTTGTCAGCAAATACGATACTACCGGTACAGCTTTTATTTATGCCAGCAATTGCTTTCACTAAAGAGGTTTTACCTCCACCATTTGGACCAAGTATTGTAATTACGTCTCCTCTTTCCATGAACATATTGATATTGTCAAGGATTCTTTTACCATCATATGTGAGAGCAAGATTTTCTATTTTTAGAACACGATTATTGACATTATTTAACTTTTTGGCAAAATTTAACTTCTTCTCAACGTTTATATGAGACATTTACTGGCTTTTTTTCTATTACTTTCATTTACACTATACTATAATATTGCCTTTTCATCCAATTTAAAAGTTGTAGCTACAATCAAACCTATCCACTCACTTGTAGCTTCTGTGACAGAAGGGATTTTAGAACCAGAATTGCTTGGCTATGCAGCATCTGCGCATAATTATATATTAAAGCCGTCTGATGCGAGTAATTTGGAATCAAGTGATGTCATATTTTACACTGACGATAACTTAGAGACGTTTGTTCAAACTTTCGCCAAAAATAATAAAGAACTAGTGCAATTGTCAAAGGTAATCAACCTACTTCCTGCTCGGCCACATTCATTTTCTAGAAAAATTACCAATACTCAAGATGAAAAAGACCTACACATTTGGCTGAGTCCCAAAAATGCAAAGAGCATGGTACTTTTTATAAGTGCAACATTGTCTAACATAGATAAAGAAAATTTCCATCGATACAACTCTAATGCAACAAAAGCCATAAAAAAAATAGACCAAGAAGTAAAAGAAATCGTGAAAGAACTGAATGATTTTAAAAATCAAAAATACATCGTCACTCACGATGCTTATCAATATTTTGAAAAATATTTTGGTTTAAATCACCCAAGCGCCATTCTTTCTATAGAAGAGGATTCGTACATAGGTATGAAGAGTTTAATGAAGCTAAAAAAGATAATGAAGGAAGAAAACGTTAAATGTATATTTGCTCATTCACAAGAAGATAGCATAAAGCCTAATGCTCTTTCTAATGACGCAAAAATGGTAGTTCTTGATCCTATTGGATCAGACATAGAGCCTGGAAAAGATGCATATCTAGCTATAATCAATAGCATTGCACAAAATTTTAAATCTTGTTTTGTTGAGTAACAAGTTCCTTTTAAAATGCCTCTGACTTACTGTTTTATTGTTCTGCATTTAAATCACCATTTGTCCTTTACATATTATACAGGTTTAGAATTATGCTTTATTCTTACGTTTATGTCTTGGTCCAATGCAACCAATAAGTTAAGCAAGTATTCTAAGGAAAACCCTTCGATTTTTGACCTATTGATTTGAGATACTTTAGGTTGATCAATCTTTAGAGCTTTTGCTGCTTTTTTCTGTGTTTTGTACCTCTTACTTATTAGTTGTGCAATGACCTTTATTAATTTCAGTTTTGTATCTTTTACATCCCCCAACTCTACTATTATAGGATAACTTAATTGTAAATTTTGCATAATAATAAAATTCCTTATAAAAAAACTACTTTAATTTTTCTTCTTTAAATAATACGTGCCTTCTGACTACTGGGTCATACTTCCTAAACTCCAGTTTTCTGGTGAGCTTTTTTGGATTACGCTTTTTTACATAAAAATAGCCAGTTGATTTTTCTTCACCAGTTTTTGTTATCTTGATTGCAGTGCTGACTAACTTAACGAGCAAAGAAGCATTTTTTTTCGCCATACTTATAATGATATAATAAATTCTATGCGAGTTTATTACGCAAAACACTAAAAGTCAACCGAATAATGCAGATCGTAAAATTCTTGACAATCAACAGTGCATTAAGTAGCATGAAGTTAACTTCAGAATGAAAAGCAAACGGTAAATAAGTGGCAAATAGTGGCAAAAGGTTATTATTGATAGAAAATTCTGCCTGTTCTAATGAGGTAAGAGTTGCCTTATCAGTTAATAATAAGGTTGTAGAATTTGAACAAGAATTCAAGGAAAAAAAACAATTAAGAGGTAATATATACGTTGCTTATGTAAAGCGTATAGAGCCTTCTTTGCAAGCCGTATTTATTGAATATGGAAAAAACAAGCAAGGTTTTTTATCTTTTTCCGAGATATCTCTAGATTACTTCAATATTCCGGAAAAAGAAAAGGAAACTATCTTTGAGGGCTACTCAAATGACGATTGTACAGAAGAAGCTTCAGCAAATGTTTCTTCAGATTCTGCAGCTAGTAAGAATGTCAACGAGTTAGGTAGTGGTTTTGTAAGAGAGGTACCTTTATATAAAAAATACAAATTACAAGATGTTATTTCAGTAAATCAAAAAGTATTGGTCCAGCTAACTAAAGAGGAACGAGGCAATAAAGGAGCTTCATTTACAACATACATAACTTTAGTGGGTAGATACTGTGTTTTCATGCCAAATTCCATGAGTAAAGGTGGAGTGTCTCGCAGAATTGAAGATGCTAATGTCAGAAAGCAGTTAAAGGATATACTGAGTTCAATAAACTTGCCAAAAAGATCAGGTTTAATAGTAAGAACTGTTGGTTCAGGAAAAGATAAGAAAGAAATTGAGCAGGATTACAATTACTTATCCTCATTATGGCAGAGCATTCAAAAAAATGCCTTCTCTGTAAATGCTCCATCATTAATTTACAACGAAGCAGATGTAATTATGAGATCTGTTCGTGATTTTTGTAGCGATGGTATAGAAGTCATAGTATCTGGGAAGGAAGCTTTTGAAGCAGTGAGACAATATACTAAAAATGCATTAAAAGGTAGTAAGTTGCGTTACAGATTGTATAGAGGTTCTATCCCAATCTTTACTTACTATGGAATCGAAGGTCAAATTTCTGAGTTATATAGCAATAGGGTAGAGTTGCCATCTGGTGGGTCTTTGGTAATAACTTTAACTGAGGCGTTTGTTTCAATAGACGTAAATTCAGGAAAGATGACAGGAGAAGATAGCATAGAAGAAACAGCTTATAGAACCAATATGGAAGCAGTACCTGAAATATCAAGACAGGTGAATCTTAGGGGCCTATCAGGATTAATAGTAGTCGATTTTATTGACATGTTGAAATATCAGTATTGCAGAGCTGTTGAATCTGCTATAAAGCAAGCGTTTAAAGACGATAAAGCTAAAGTTCAATTTAGCTATATAAATGACTTTGGTTTAATGGTATTTTCAAGACAAAGAATTAAACCAAACATACAAGAAATTAATACTACAGAGTGTTTACACTGCAAGGGTATTGGAAGAGTAAAATCGAACGAAGTAATTGTTGCATCGATACTAAGGGATTTACAACACATTGCTCATAGGAACCAAAATAAGTCTTTTGATTTAGTAGCGCATAGTGCGGTTATAGCGCATATTTTTAATAATAAACGGAATACAGTTTCTACAATCGAAAAAGAGTTTAATATTACATTGAACATTAGTATTGATAACAGTTTAGATGTAAATACATTTGTTTTAAAACAAGGAGATGATGTTAATTCAAACGGTTATAAGCCATTACAGAACTCTGGATACCAAATTGAGGATAGCAGCAATGAAGAGGTTGATAATTCAAATAAACTACGAGGCAATTTTTGGCTGACTAAATGGCTTTCGCGCTTTTTAAGTTCTAATAACTAATTAGAAACCCTAAATTGGGCTTGTAATTAATAAGTCCTATACTTATATATCTTATATCAGATAATATTTACAATGGGGTACTCATTATGGGAAGAGCAATAGGCATAGATCTCGGAACAACAAATTCTTGTGTTGCAATAATGCAGGGCAAGGATACAAAGGTAATAGAAAATAAAGAAGGGGCAAGAACTACTCCATCTATAGTTGCATTTACTTCGTCAGGAGAAAGGTTGATTGGCGCTCCAGCAAAAAGGCAAGCAACCACCAATGCAAGTAATACCTTTTTTGCTACTAAGAGATTAATAGGCCGTCAGTACGGTGATTCTGAAATGAAAAATCTAAACGTGCCGTATAAAGTGTTTGCAGCAAAAAATGGTGACGCATGGGTTAAAACCACTGATAATAAAGAATACTCTCCTAGCCAAATTGGTGCATTCATACTACAAAACATGAAAGAAGCAGCAGAAGCTTATCTTGGAGAGGAAGTAAAAGATGCTGTGATAACAGTGCCAGCATACTTCAACGACTCTCAACGTCAAGCAACAAAAGATGCAGGAAAAATCGCCGGATTAAATGTGCTCAGAATAGTAAATGAACCGACTGCTGCAGCGCTTGCTTATGGTCTTGATAAGAAACATGGGCACACAATAGTGGTATATGACCTTGGTGGTGGTACATTTGATGTCTCAATACTTGAAATAGGTGAAGGGGTTTTTGAAGTAAAGGCTACAAATGGTGACACTCATCTTGGAGGTGAAGACTTTGATAACGCAATAGTGAGTTATTTACTAGATGAATTCAAGAAAAGTAATGGTATTGATTTGAAAAATGATCCAATGGCTATGCAAAGAATCAAAGAAGCTGCTGAAAAAGCGAAAATTGAATTATCAAGTGCAATGGAAACGGAAATAAATCTACCGTTTATTACAGCTGATGCAAGTGGTCCAAAACACTTAAATATGAAATTAACGAGAGCAAAACTTGAAAGCTTAGTGAATGGTTTAATCGAAAGAACTATGGCTCCTTGTAAAAAAGCTCTTGAGGATGCTGGTTTGTCTGCTGGTCAAATTGGCGAAGTGGTTCTCGTTGGTGGCATGACTCGTATGCCAAAAGTCATAGAGAAAGTTAAAGAATTCTTCGGTAAAGACCCACATAGAGGGGTCAATCCTGATGAAGTTGTAGCAATTGGAGCTGCAATACAGGCGGGAATCATTCAAGGTGATGTAAGAGATGTGTTACTACTTGACGTGACTCCACTTTCTCTTGGTATTGAGACTCTAGGAGGAGTATTCACTCCACTTATTGAACGTAATACTACTATTCCCACTAAAAAATCTCAGGTGTTTTCAACTGCAGAAGATAACCAAACAGCCGTTACAATTAAGGTACATCAAGGTGAAAGAAAATTGGCGGTTGATAACAAGCTACTTGGTCAGTTTAGTTTGGAAGGGATACCTCCTGCTCCTCGTGGAGTTCCTCAGATCGAAGTAACATTTGACATAGATGCAAATGGAATAGCACACGTTTCTGCAAAAGATAAAGCTACTGGAAAAGAGCAAAAAATACGCATTCAATCTTCAGGTGGTCTATCTGATGATGAAATAAATCGCATGGTAAAAGAAGCTGAAGAAAAAGCGCAAGAAGATGAAAAGCGCAAAAAGTTTATTGAAGTGAAGAATCAAGCGGATAGTTTAGTTCATTCTACAGAAAAGTCTCTGACAGAGTATGGTGATAAAGTTTCACCAGAAGATAAATCTGCTATTGAAAATGCAGTTAACGAATTAAAAGAAGTTAGTAAATCTGATAACATTGATGACGCTGATTCAATCCAGCAGAAAGTTACTAATCTTTCTCAATTATCTATGAAACTTGGAGAAGCTATGTATAATGCCTCACAACAAAATAGTGCTGGAAATGGCTTTTCATCAGAAGGGAATCCAAATGATAAAGAAGAAAAAGTAGTAGATTCTGATTATCAAGACATAGATAATAAGGAAGAGAATAAATAAGGGTGTATTGTTATATCACTTTTCCTGTCATCCCAGTGTCAGCTACTTGGATGACAAGAGGAGCATATTGTTGCTTAAAGAAACCATTATGGATATTATTAAAACAATAGAAGAGAAGATACGCGATTCGATAGATGTAATTGATATCAACATTATCGATGAATCAGCAAAGCATGCTGATCATTATTTTGCTTCATCTTCAACATTACCTTCGCACATTAAATTAATATTAATATCTGACGGCTTTATTGGAATGAGCATTCTAAAAAGACATAAGTTGATTTATGAGTTATTGAAGGGTGAGATAGAGCTAATACATGCAATTTCTCTTCACTTGTATACGCAAAACGAGTACAATTTAAAAAATAAATAATAAAAATGTGAAGGAAGAGTCTATATTAGTTAAAGCAGGAAGAAGATTTAATGACTATAAAGGTTCTATGAACCCGCCAGTTTATCATTCTTCTACCATATTATTTCCTACTTACAAGGACTACTTAAATGCAGCAAATGGAGAAAGTATATACGATGTAATCAAGGATGGTGTTGCAAGGGATTATAGCTACAGTAATGTTGGTACTCCTACTGTCCATTATCTTTCAAATGCACTGGCTGAAATTGAAGGGAGTGGACAGGCGCTTATTTATCCTTCCGGACTATTTGCACTTACTTTTGCTATTTTGACTTTCACTAAAGCAGGCTCGCACGTTTTAATTCAAGATAATAGTTATTATAGGCTTAGGAGGTTTGCAGAAAATGAGCTACCAAAAAGAGGAACAGAAGTAACTTTTTATGATCCAACGCAGGATATAACTGATTTAATTCAGAGTAATACTTCATTGATAATGATCGAGACTCCTGGTTCTATAATGTTTGAGATTTCGAATATAGAGCATATAGTAAAAGTTGCTAAAGAACGTGGAATCGTAACCGTTTGCGACAATTCATGGGCCACTCCTTTGTTATTTAAGCCGCTTGATTATGGAATTGATGTTGCACTATATGCAGTGACAAAGTATCTAGCCGGTCACTCAGATTTAGTTATGGGAGCTATTATTGCTGAAGGTGAAATTTTTAAATTGCTTTATGAGAGCTATAAAAATTATGGAGTAACCATTCAATCACACGACTGCTACCTTGCACACAGGGGACTAAGAACACTGCACACACGTATGAAAAGGCACCAAAATACAGCAATGGAAGTGGCAAAGTGGCTAGAAGCACAGCAAAAAGTTAGAAAGGTTTTATATCCAGCACTTCCCTCCCATCCTCAACACGAATTATGGAAAAGTTACTTCAAAGGAGCAAGCGGCACATTCAGTATAGCACTGGATAGAGAATATTCATGTGAAGAACTAAGCTGCATGGTTGATCATATGAAAATTTTTAGTATTGGTGCTTCTTGGGGAGGGTGTGACAGTTTGATATTACCAGTAGATCGTAGATCTATGTCAAGATCTGTAATGAATTCAGATTGTGGTGGAAGTTTCGTGCGAATATTTTGTGGACTGGAAGATCCTGAAGATTTAATCTTTGACCTTAATGACGCACTAAAAAGGTTACCATGTTTAGACTTTCAAAACGATGAAGTAGAACATGAAACTGAGAGAATTACTGCATGATATTGTTGATGTTAACTTTGACGTTGAAATCAAGGGCGTTACATGTAATCCCAAGGGAGTCAAGGAAGGTTATCTTTTCGTTTGTGTGTCAGAAAGGGATAGGATTTACATAGATCAGATATTATCTTGTGGAGCTAAAGCGATAATTGCAAGTGATTGCATAACAAATGGTGTCATTCCAGTGCGTGACGCTGGAATTCATATTTTCCACCCAAATCCTCAAGAAATATACAGCGAAATAGTCAGCAGGTTTTATCAATTCAAACAGCCCAAATATGTTGCTGCTGTAACGGGTACGAATGGTAAAACTTCAGTAGTAGAATTTTGCCGCCAGATCTGGCAAAACTCTGGCTATAATGCTGCGTCTATTGGAACACTTGGAACATGCATCAATAATGGTAGAAAAGGTAATAGCAACAGTCTTACCACTCCAGATGCAGATGACCTTTACGCAACATTGCGTGGTATAAATGTAGAACACTTAGTGTTAGAAGCATCAAGTCATGGAATTGATCAATATAGAATCCATGGATTAAAGTTGAGTGCTGCAGCTTTTACTAATTTCTCGCAAGATCATTTAGATTATCATAAGGATATCAATAAGTATTTTGAAGTTAAAAAAAAGTTATTTTATGAGGTATTACCAAAAGGGAAAACAGCAGTGTTAAATGCAGACATAAGTGAATATGATGCGCTGCTTAAAATAGCTGAAGAACGTGGTAATAAAGTTATAACCTATGGGAAAAAAGGCTCTGATATTACTTTGTTAAAGCAAATACCAGCACCAAACGGTCAATATCTTACAATTAAAATTGGCGATGAAATTTATGACATGTTTTTTCCGGTTCTGGGGCAATTCCAAGCATATAATCTGTTGTGTGCAATGGGTATAGTTACCTCGTCTGGACTGAATTACAGAGAAATATGCGTAGAAAAACTCGTTTCTCCACCAGAAAGAATGGAAAAAGTGAAACCTTTTGCATTTGTGGATTACGCTCATACTCCAAGTGCGCTTAAACAAGCCCTATTGTCTTTAAAATGGCACTTCAATAAAAAAATAATTCTAGTTTTTGGTTGTGGTGGCAATCGTGATCAAACAAAACGCGCAGAAATGGGTAAAGTAGCACAAATATATGCAGACAAAGTGATAATCACGGATGACAATCCGCGTGATGAGAATCCTGCAGAAATTCGTCGTGGTATTTTACTACATTGCCCTAATGCGCTAGAGATAGAAGATAGAAGAGAAGCTATAGAGAAAGGAGTAGATATTGCCTATAACGAGGGTATGATTCTGCTAGTTGCAGGAAAGGGGCACGAAAGATTTCAAATCATAGGGAATCAAACCTTTGAGTTTAGTGATGTTGAGGTTATTAAAAGTAAAGTTTTATCTTGACCTATATACTCTGACCGTATCCGTTCAGCGGAGTGGCAGAATAAGGTAGACAAGGTGATCTAAAAAGATAATCATAGAGCAAAAATGTGGTAAACCTTTTAGAACTTTGCAAAAATTTACAGCAAAGAACAGAAAAGTTAGAAGCAAAAATGGAAAGGCTGGAAAGAGAGAATGAAAGTTTAAAAGCAGAGAACAAGGCTTTAAAGATAGAGAACGCTGAATTAAAGGAAAGGCTTGGTTTAAACTCGAAAAATTCATCTCTACCAAGCTCTAGAGAGTTGTACAAAATAAAAAAGGACAAGCCAAAGAGCGACAGAAACGTTGGTGGTCAGGTTGGTCATAAAGGAAGTTTTCGCGCCAAAATGGATGCAGATGAGGTGATAAAAGTAAAGTTGTCATCTACTTGTGAATGCGGAGGAGGGATTGCAATATGCAAGGGACCGTACATTCATCAAAAAGTTGATCTTCCGGAAATCAAGCCTTATGTAGTGGAATATCAGATGGAGCATGGTCGTTGTCGGAGATGCGGAAAAAGAAGAAGCAGTAAGTTACCAGAAGGTGTTACGTCAGATACATTTGGACCAAGGGTTAAGTCAATAATTGCAGCATTCAGCGGGTTTTACAAAAATTCAAAACGCGAAATAGCGAGTGTCGTAAATGATATCTTCAATTTGAACATAAGCGTCGGTAGCATATCAAATAGTGAACATAGAGTTGCTTCAAAATGCAAAAAAATGTATGAGCAGATCGAACAAGAGATAAGTAGGAGTAAAGTTCTACATATTGATGAAACGAGCCATTATAACAAAGGTAAACTCGCTTGGTGTTGGATGTTTGCAAGCAATACGGCAAGTTTTGTGAAGTTGACAGAGTCAAGGGGAATGAAAGTTTTAAAAAATAGTGTATGCTGCAATCGTAATAGCTTGGTAGTAACTGACAGATATGCAGCATACAATTATTTTTCTGATAAAAACAGGCAAATCTGCTGGGCACATTTATCAAGAGATTTTGAAAGATTAGCCCATAGTTGGAACATTGAGGTCAAAATTCTCGGCTGTTATTTGAGAGATGTTGCCGTTGAGTTGTTTGCACTAAAAAAAGCTTTACTAAAAAATGAGATAGATGTTTTTAGATTTGCCAGACGTGCCAGAAAATTGCGAAAACGTACACGGTATTACTTGAAGCCACTTACCTGAAGCAATTGGAGCTTCTCGAGTTGCGAAAAACATTTTGAAATCTGAAAGAACGATGTGGAATTGGTGTGCCGTAGAAGCATAAAGGATGCTCAGACAAAGAGCAAACTAAGTGCAAAAGCTACATAATAGATGAGGGTGAGCCCCTCAAAGCCGGTTTACAAGAGCAGGCTTTAAACAACCGTAAGCTGCTTTGATAAAGAGTCAAGGTAGTGAGAGTTACGGAAAAGGCACAATTATGTGTCATGTGTTAAATAGAGAGACGAACGCAAGTGAACCACTGATGAAGTGTCGAAACATCAAAGGTGACGTCAAAACCAGGGGGTAATTTCTAACTTGGGATAAACCTATCGGAAACTTGTTTACTGGGTAGGTGGCGTCCGGCATAAAGGTGGCGTGAATCTATTTTGGGCTATTGTGTGGAACTACGGGAACCTGTCGTTTCGATGACAAGGGAGAAATCCAAGAAGCTAAACTTCAAGGATGAGAGTACCGATGCGAAAAACAGGGGCGCGTAGTAGTGAAGAAATTTCTGTAATGGAAATGGAGCGAAGGGGCTGAGTTATTCAGTTTTATTAGTTGGGCAACCAGAAATGGGAGGAACTGACAAATAAAACGAGGCCATCAAATATATGACTGATGGCTGAATAATGGGAGCTGTGTGAGTCGAGAGGTTCATGCACAGTTCTACGACTTACTATTACCCACAAGTATAGAATGAATGAGCAAGTCTCCATCCTTCTGCTAAATCAAAGAGACGTTTCCATCCCTTCCACAAAGCTATAGGGCCTGGTTCTAAGTCATTTTTGCGAGCTAAAAACCCTCCTAACTTGGCCACCCACCTCACAATTTCTCTTATAGGTGGTGGAGTCTCAGGATAGTTTTTTGTCTTAAGCATTTTGGTATATAAAACCTTCCATTCGTCATCAGTCAGTATGACAGTGCAAGAAAGATTCGGATTTGTTCTAGCTACCAATGTGATAAAAAATATTCTCCATGCAATTATACTCATAATTGTAAGAAAGCGGATCAATCTATCTGCTGTTTGGAGCCTACATTCTTCAACTTTAAGACCGGATTTCAAAATTTTATGAAAAACCTCTATTCTCCATCTTAAGCAATACCATTGTATTTTTTCTACTGCTTCTTCAAAATTATTAATATTTATATTTGTTAACAAAATCCAGTTCATGGGCTCTTCGCCAAATGGGGGATATTTTTCTATAACATAGACAGCATTTAAATTTAAATTAGGAAGTTTTTGCGTTTTACGTCTAGCGTTGTTTTTTGATGCATTCATCACAAAGTTACTAAACTTTACTTCTAAAACTGTTGTTCTTTGAGGTTTGTTATCGCAAGCAGGAATACTCACTTGTATTTCTCCTTGGCAAGACATGCGATTCATCAAATCCCACAATCTTTCACCACCTTTTTCAGAATAAGTCGACTTCTTGTTTACTGTTCTGTTTTGATTTCCTCTTACTACAAAAAGAGATTGATTAGTGGAAGCAACTTCAAATAAATCATAAATATCTGCTTCTCTATCACAAACGGTAACTACCTTAACATCCTTTAATCCAGGATGTTTAGTAGAGTCTTTAAGTGATGCTATCCACCGTATGCTTTCTTTCTCTTCTATGGGAAGAGCAGTATTATGGCTTCTTCTTTTCAACTCCTTTAGGTCTTCAGCTAAGGAAGGTCTAGTACTAATTTTTTGATCCAATAATCCTATAGACGTGAATTCTGGATTAAAGGAGAATAGAAAAGGCAAGAAAACAGGGTAAACTCAGCAGTGATAAAAAAATAGATGAGGTTACCCATGGAAGATATAACAAAACTGTTTTGTTTGGTCGATGATTTTTGCAGAGATATAGAGAAAAATTTTGCAGATAAACTACTGCCAAATGGTAAAAACCCCACAAGAACAACGGAAATTGAGCACTCCGAAATCATGACAATAATCCTGCTATATCAACAATCTCCGTGTAAAACTTTCTATCTACATTACCTAACGTTGCTCTACAAATCAGAGTTTCCAAAGTTACCTTCATATACCAGGTTTGTTGCTCTAAAGCCTAGGGTTTTGTGGCATTTAGCAATGTTGTTGCATTGGCTTTGTGGACAGTCAGAAAACACTGGAATTTCATATATAGACACAACTCCCATTGCAGTTTGTCATGCAAAAAGAATATCCAAAAACAAAGTTTTTGCTGGAATTGCAAAATTAAGCAAGAGCACTTACGGCTGGTTTTTTGGTTTCAAATTACATATGGTAATCAATGAAAATGTTGAAATTCATGCACTTACGCTAACAAAAGGCAATGTTGATGATAGGATACCTGTGCCAAATCTGACGGAAAAATTAATCGGTCTTTTGTTTGGTGACAAAGGTTATATTGCAAAAGAGCTTTTTCAGAAGCTGTTTGACCGAGGTTTGAAACTTGTTACCAAGGTGAAAAAAGGTATGAAAAATACATTGATTTCGTTAAATGAGAAGATTTTACTGAGAAAAAGGTCTATCATTGAGACTGTTTTTGGTTACCTAAAAAATAGACTAGAAATTGAACACACTCGCCATAGATCCCCTGTTAATTTTTTGGTTCATATCTTTTCTACTCTCATTTCCTATTCCATCAAATCCACAAAGCCTTCTATTTCCTATACTTTCTTCCTTCCTTAATCCAGAATTCGCGTTCTTATGGCATGCTTAATGGCAAACCAGAACTTCTCAATCGGATTTAAATCCGGTGAGTATGGCGGCAAGAACAAAATTTTACACCCAACATTTTCTATCAAATTTTTCGTTCTTGCAGATTTATGAAAGCTTGCATTATCGAGAACAATAGTCTGTCCAGGTTTTAATATAGGAACAAGTATATTTTCTACATAAGCATCAAAAATCTCGCTGTTGCAGTAGCCCTCAATTACCCAGGAAGCTTTAACTTTTCCCTCATTTAGTGCTCCTATTATGCTTACCCTCTTTCTTTTAAACCCTGGTTTATCGGCAAATAACCTCTTGCCTTTTTGAGACCACCCATATTCATAAAATCTGTTGTCTTCTACTCCAGAGTCATCTATGAATATCAAGTTTTCTTTTTCTATTCCTTCTATTTTTTTTATGAACTCCTTGCGTTTCTCTTCATTCCTTTCCTGATAAAGAAAAGTTTTTTTTATATGTATAGTTTACTTTTTTAAGATAATTGTAGACTGTGTCTTTGCACATGTTGCCAAATTTTTCAATTATTTTTTCAACCGTAATATCTCGGTTTTCATCCAGAAATTTGACAAAGCCATCTAAGTATTTAATTTTATGACTATGTCCCTTTTGGTAGCCTGAAGACGGTTTTATACTTCCTGTTTCTTCTCTTCTTTTCCTCCACCAGTATATAGTTTTTCTATCAATTTTGAACATCTTGCTTACTTCTTCCATAGTCATTTTTTTCTCGTCAACCACTTTTAAAACTCGTTCCCTCAGGTCCTCACTATATGGCTTTGCCATCATTCTACCTTAATTAAAGCAGTATTATACCTTTTTACACTCCTTTGAGGAAACCTTATTTCGGTTAGCTATATCATAATGGGAACTGTTGTGGGTACATTAGCTGCCATTGTTGCTCCATTAGTACTTATTTGTGCTACTGCATGCACTAGCAATAATTGGAATTACTGTAGCATCTGCACTGATAGTTGGTGGTATTGCTTATGGTGTTGCGTATAAGTCATCAGAGCATTCATTAAACAGTAAGCTAAGTGAAGTTAGCTGCAGTAATGTTGATGGAAATAAACAAACTGTATAACCATAATTTTTAGTTCACCACAGTAACTGCGCCGTGGCAGTGTTTGTATTTTTTTCCTGAGTTGCAAGGGCATTTGTCGTTTCTTGAGACTTTTGGAAGTCTGCTATTTCTCGCAGAATGTAACCTATTGCCTATTTCCTGGTTATCTGCCAACTTAAAGTGCGCTAAGCGGTGAATGGTAAGTTCTTTCCACTTTTCAAGCATCGACTCAAACATTAAGAAAGCTTCGCGTTTAAATTCATTCAGTGGGTCTTTCTGCCCCATGGCACGTAAGCTTATGCTTTGTCTTAAGCTTTCTAAAGTTGAAAGGTGCTCCCTCCATAAATGATCGAGTGTCATGATCATTACTTGCTTCACGATCGTATTCCACAAATCTGTAGTGTGCTGACTGTTGAAATATTTTTCTTTCTCAGTAAAAAATTCTTGTATCTTATCATTTATATAATTCAAAGCTTCTTGCTTGTTTAAAAACTTTGCTAAATCTTCTTTATCAAGCGTTATTCCATACCTTGTATGGAATTCTTTGACTATATCTTCAATATAATCCTCATAATAGCCACTTTGGATTATACCTTCTACTATGCTCTCATTTACTTCGCTATATACTTCAAGTAAATCATTAATTTCGTTGCCTAAGATATTGTTTCTCTGCTTAAAAATAACTTTACGTTGGTTGTTGATTACGTCATCAAACTTAAGCAAAGACTTCCGCACATCATAGTTTCTAGCTTCAACTTTCTTCTGCGCCTTCTCAAGTGCCTTATTGATCCATGGATGATGAATAGCTTCGTTATTCTTTAATCCTACTTTTTGTAAAAAGCTTCTCATTCTATCAGAACCAAATATTCTCATTAGGTCATCTTCAAGCGATAAAAAGAACTTAGAAAGTCCAGGATCCCCCTGACGACCAGAACGGCCGCGTAATTGATCATCTATTCTCCTGCTTTCATGTCTTTCGGTTCCAACCACGCATAAACCACCAGCTTTTATAGCAATTTCCTTATCTTTTTTTACTCTTTCGACTATTTCTTGGTATTTTTTTTCTCTTTCATCAGCATTTTTTATCTTCTTTAGCTCTACCTTTGCAATCATTTCAGCGTTTCCACCGAGTTGAATATCAGTTCCACGTCCTGCCATGTTAGTTGCTATAGTGATACTACCTGGCACTCCAGCTTGTGCTATTATGTACGCCTCTTGTTCATGATAACGAGCATTCAATACTGAATGCTTAAGAGAATGGCTTTGCAAAAGCGCAGAAAGCTTCTCAGAGTTTTCGATGCTTACCGTGCCAACAAGGACCGGTTGAAGGCGTTTGTGGCATTCTTCTATAAACTTCAACACAGCATTAAATTTTTCTTTTCCTGTGCCATAAATTTCATCATCAATATCAACTCTTTTTACAGGTACATTGGTTGGAATTTTTACTACATTTAGTCTGTATATATCACGAAACTCTTCTGCCTCTGTTGCTGCTGTTCCAGTCATTCCGGAAAGTTTATTGTACATACGAAAGTAATTCTGAAATGTGACCGATGCTAAAGTTTGGTTTTCATGCTGAATTTCAAGATTCTCCTTCGCTTCAAGTGCCTGATGAAGACCATCGGAATATCTCCTGCCCTCCATCATACGCCCAGTAAATTCATCAATAATCACTACCTTGCCATCCTTTACTATATAATCTTTATCAGCAGTAAACAGCTTATGTGCACGTAATGCTTGGTCTATATAATGAGTCATTATCATGCTGTCAGTATCATAGAGCGAGGAATTTTCAGGAATGAGATTGTATGACCTGAGTAGTTCTTCCACTCGTGAAATACCATCTTCAGTAAGGAACACTGCCCTACCCTTTTCATCCACCTCATAATCAGAGTCAACTAATTTGGTTACTATTTTATTGATATGCTTATATATCTGATTGTTTTCCTCAATCTGGCCAGAAATAATAAGCGGAGTGCGAGCTTCATCAATGAGTATTGAGTCTACTTCATCAACTATTCCGTAGTGAAAGCCTCTCTGAACCATGTCTTCTTGAGAAAATTTCATATTGTCTCGCAGGTAATCAAAGGCAAGCTCGTTATTTGTGGAATACACGATATCTGCACTGTAAGCCTCTTTTCTCTCTTCGTCTGTCAAGTTATTCGTGATAAACGCAACAGAAACCCCAAGAGAATTATATAATTTGCTCATCCACTCTGTGTCTCGTTTTGCAAGATAATCGTTAACAGTTACGACGTGCACGCCTTTCCCTTCTAAGGAATTTAGATATGCTGCTAAAGTTGCAACAAGTGTCTTTCCCTCCCCTGTTTTCATTTCTGATATCATGCCATTATGAAGCACCATTCCACCAATTAGCTGAACATCAAAATGTCTCATATTAAGAAACCTTCGAGAGGCTTCACGCACAACTGCAAATGCAGGTACGAGAAGATCATTTAACGTTTTTCCATTTTTCAATTCTCGTTTGAATTCTTGAGTTTTACCAGCAAGCTCCTCATCAGATAAGCTCTGCATTTCTGTTTCTAATGTATTTATTTGCTGAACAATTTTCCTAAAGGATTTTATTATCTTCTTGTTTGTTGACCCAAATATCTTTCTTATAAAAAAGAATGACAACGTAAAAATGAAAAATATAAGAATGGCTGTCAAAATTAGCGGAGAATCTAGCATAAACTTAAGTAACGTCTTATTTAATATGAGATTATATTACTAAATGCAGCCTACAGCAATGACATATTAGATTTGGGGAGTCTTTGGAAAGTATTTTTTAAATCAAGAATTAAGAGTTTGCCAGGCAATTCCTACCCTAGAAGGCCTTTCTATTAACACATAAAGACTCTATTGCATTATTTTAGGTGTTTGGTAATCTTTAATTCTAGATCAAACAAATTTATAGCAGCCTGTATTAGGTAACTAGTTATGCACGGTAATATCTACCAGCTAAAGGTATTGATGCTATTTTTGCATCGCGGAGTGCTCTATCAGCACTCTTTTCGCTTAGAGCATGTCTTGAAAGGGTAATTTAGCAAGCATAATAGTAATCATATCAAAGAAGATATTAGTTTTTGAAGTAAGTGGCGAGTGTTCATAGTCCTTACTCATGCGCCTAAAATTCGAAAGCCAAGCGTTCAACAATCCATCGTTTAGGAATGACCTGAAACCCTACAGAATCACTAGCTTTTTTGGCAATTGTGAGTAGACATCCTGTCTTCAGAAAACAGCGATTTTGAAGCTCACCTGTATATCCTTGATCAGCAAAAAACTTCTGTAATGTTGGAGTTTTCTGTTTAGCTTGAGAAAAAAGATTCAGAGCGCCGTCACGATCTTGAATGCTTGCACTATGAACGTCAGCTACATTGATTAGGCCTAATGTATCTACAATAATATGGCGTTTACGGCCTTTTATTTTCTTGCCAGCATCGTAACCTCTGGATCCCCTTTTTGAGTCGTTTTTACTGACTGGCTGTCTATTATCCCAACCGATGGTGTATCATTTTTACCAACCATTTCTCTTCCCTTTTTCACCAAAGTGTCATGTATTTCCTGCAATTTTCCGTTATTACGCCATCTAAAATAATGATCATACACAGTCTTCCACGGCGGAAAGTCTTTTGGCAGCATTCGCCATTGGCAGCCACCTCTCATTATATACCTTATTGCATTAATAATTGCTCTGATGTTGTGCTTCCTTGGCCTCCCTATTGCTCCTTGTGCAACATTTGGCTCCAAAATTTCCCATTCCTTATCACTTATATCGCTTGGATACAATTCTTACCTCCTATTTTTAACTTACCTCATCATACCCTTTTTTTCTTTTCAAGACAGGTTCTATAGCTAACCGAAGTAAGATTTCCCCGAGAGCTGAAAGACAAAATCAATAGCCGAATTAATATTGGGCCAAAAGCTTGGCAGCACTTTTCTTATGGCATGCTTAATGGCAAACCAGAACTTCTCAATCGGATTTAAATCCGGTGAGTATGGCGGCGAGAACAAAATTTTACACCCAACATTTTCTATCAAATTTTTCGTTCTTGCAGATTTATGAAAGCTTGCATTATCGAGAACAATAGTCTGTCCAGGTTTTAATATAGGAACAAGTATATTTTCTACATAAGCATCAAAAATCTCGCTGTTGCAGTAGCCCTCAATTACCCAGGAAGCTTTAACTTTTCCCTCATTTAGTGCTCCTATTATGCTTACCCTCTTTCTTTTAAACCCTGGTTTATCGGCAAATAACCTCTTGCCTTTTTGAGACCACCCATATTCATAAAATCTGTTGTCTTCTACTCCAGAGTCATCTATGAATATCAAGTTTTCTTTTTCTATTCCTTCTATTTTTTTTATGAACTCCTTGCGTTTCTCTTCATTCCTTTCCTGATAAAGAAAAGTTTTTTTTATATGTATAGTTTACTTTTTTAAGATAATTGTAGACTGTGCCTTTGCACATGTTGCCAAATTTTTCAATTATTTTTTCAACCGTAATATCTCGGTTTTCATCCAGAAATTTGACAAAGCCATCTAAGTATTTAATTTTATGACTATGTCCCTTTTGGTAGCCTGAAGACGGTTTTATACTTCCTGTTTCTTCTCTTCTTTTCCTCCACCAGTATATAGTTTTTCTATCAATTTTGAACATCTTGCTTACTTCTTCCATAGTCATTTTTTTCTCGTCAACCACTTTTAAAACTCGTTCCCTCAGGTCCTCACTATATGGCTTTGCCATCATTCTACCTTAATTAAAGCAGTATTATACCTTTTTACACTCCTTTGAGGAAACCTTATTTCGGTTAGCTATAACAGAGATTTTACTATTTCTACAGCTTCGTGGTAAGCAGCACAATGTAAAAGAGTAAATCCTTTTCGGTCTTCCACATTAACATTTGCTCTTTTTTGTATCAGAAATTTTACTATCTCTTCATTTTTTGACCCATGTCTAATAGCTCAATGCAAAGGTGTTTCTCCTGAGCTATTCTATATGTCAACATTTACTCCTTTTTCTAGTAAAAGCTCTGCTACTTTTAGACTTCCCCATTTAGCAGCCCAATGCAAAGGTGAGTCCTTTCCATCATTAATATCAAAACCACTTTCTATAAGAACCGCTGTTAACTTTTCACAATCAAACTTAACTGCCAAATATAGCAAATTACAATACGAAAATTTCTTTAAATCAAAATTATTTCCTTCCCACTTCTTAAGGTAATTCTCTAATTCTTCCTTAGTTTGCTTATCTAAATTTTCTTCATTGAGCTTAGCTTCTATTTCAGCTTTTATTTTATCGGCTATGTTCTCCTTGTTCAGACCTTGGCTAAAATTGACCGCCATTAGTATTCTAACTAATTCCTGCATTTTTTCCTCCAAGATATAAAACTTTATTATGGCATATGAAGTGGATTATGTCAATGAAGAACTAAGAAACTGGTTCTTCTTTTTTTCTATAGCTTTAGGTTTACCTACAATTTGAAAAACAACAAACTCGTCATTCCGCCGCGAACCTTCATACCGCCGCAGTATCTCTAGATCACGCTGCGGGATGACTAGACTTTTTGATTTACTCCCACTCAATGGTTGCTGGTGGTTTAGAAGTTAAGTCATAGACAACTCTATTTACTCCGGAAACGTTATTAATAATTATACTGCCAACATTCTGTAAAAAGTCCCAAAACACTAGCGAATGCTGATCCTTATCTTCAAATGGAAATGCATCAGCCGTCATACCATCGGACGATGTTATAGCCCTTAAAGCACAAACATATCCGTATGTACGACCATCTCCCATGACGCCTACAGTTTTTATTGGTAATAATACAGCAAAAGCTTGCCATATCTTATCGTATAGATCGTAATTTTTCATCGTATTAATATATATTTCATCTACTTCTTGCAATATTCGCACCTTTTCTTCATCGACTTCACTTATAATCCTCACTGCAAGTCCGGGTCCAGGAAATGGATGTTGAAATATTATCTCGTCTGAAAGCCCAATTTCTTTTCCAAGTAGCCTTACCTCATCTTTAAAGAGGTAGCGTAAAGGCTCTACTAGCTCCAGGTTCATCTTTTCTGGCAACCCACCAACATTATGGTGAGACTTAATTGTACTAGTGTTGTCTGAGGCATGCCCTGACTCAACTACATCAGAGTAGATGGTACCTTGCATCAAAAAATCCACATCACCTATTTTTTTTGCTTCTTCTTCAAACACTTCAATGAAAGCGTTACCGATAATTTTTCGCTTTTCTTCTGGATCAGTTATCCCCTTCAACCTACTCAAAAATAAATTTGATTTATCAACGTAGTTTATCGGAATCTCTTTTAACATAGTAATGGTCTGGTTCTTGCGTAACAACCCAGTATCGATAAAAATACAGTTCAATTGTTTTCCTATAGCTTTATGTGTGAGAGCCGCTGCAACACTTGAATCAACCCCACCACTTACTGCAGCGATTACTTTTTTCTCTCCTACTACATTTTTGATTTTTTCCTTCTGCTTTTCAATAAACGATTTCATTGTCCAGTCTCTCTCGCAATTTGCAATATCCAAGAAGTTAGAGAGCAATTTACTGCCATTTGTTGTGGGCCTCACTTCAGGATGGAACTGAGTACAGTAAATCTTCCGCTGTTCGTTAACAATCATTGCAATTGTTTGATTTATCACACCTGATGCGATAACAGTAAATCCCTGTGGTATAGTATCAACACTGTCCGCATGATTCATTAATACATCCACTTCAGAATTAACATCCCAGGTATCCTTTATAATGGGGGATTCTTTTAGTATCTTGATTTTAGTTCTGCCAAACTCCTGTTTGAAACTCTCTTTTACTTTTGCTCCAAAATAATGACAAATGAGTTGCTGCCCATAGCATATTCCAAGTATAGGAACGTTTGTTGCCTTATTAAGTTTTATAATTTCATGTACTACTCTACTTGTTTCAGAACAATCATCATTTACAGATTGTGGTCCTCCAGAGAGAATAAACCCATTGAATTTTGATATTGTTTCAAAACTGATGTTGCTTGGAAATATTTCGCAATACACACCCATTTCCCTGACTTGTCTTGCGATAAGCTGTGTAAATTGTGAACCAAAATCAATAATGGCAATTGCTGACAATTTGCTCCTCCATATTATTTAAAAGTGATATCTGATAATAAAGAAAATAAAGAAGTAAGTAAACTAAGACCTCTTAAAAGCTTTAATGTATGGCGTGCGTTTGCTATGATTTATTTTTATCTAAGAGCCTGTCTTCAAACTAAGTAGAAAGGAGTTAAGAAGTGTGTTATAAGATATATTTTAAATGTACCCAAGCGATATAAGTGACAAAGAATGGAAGATAATAGAGCTATATTTTGAACCTAAAAAGACCGGCAGACCAAGAAAACATAGTATTAGAACAATTATTAACGCAATCCGCTATATGATGAGAACAGGATGTCAATGGAGACAACTGCCTAAAGATTTTCCACCATGGAAAACAGTGTATAGTTGTAATTAGCGATTGAAAAAAAGTGGAATATGGCAAGAGATTCATGATTTTCTAGTTAAAAAAGTAAGAGAGATAATTGGTAAGAATGAAACTCCATCAGTGGGAATAATAGATAGCCAATCAGTAAAAACTACTCAAAAAGGGGATCCAGAGGATATGATGCTGGCAAGAAAGTAAAGGGTAGAAAGCGCCACATCGTTGTAGATACTGTAGGTCTTGTAATTGCTGCTGAAGTACAAAGTGCAAGCATTCAGGATCTTGATGGTGCACTAAATCTTTTTGTTCAAGCCAAATGCAAAGCTCCAACATTACATAAGTTTTTTGCTGATCAAGGATACACAGGTAAATTGCAAAACCTCTGCTTATTGGAAACTGGATGTTTATTGACGATTACCAAGAAAATAGTTGATACAGGATTTCAGGTTATTCCCAAACGTTGGATTGTTGAGAGAACCTTTGCTTGGCTCTCCAATTTTAGACGTATGAGTAAGGATTATGAGCATTCTCCTCTCACTTCAAAAAATAACATCTTCTTTAATATGATCACTATTATGCTTCACAAATTAGCTCATTCTTGAGTTTGAAGACAGGCTCTAAGATAGCAGCTTTTTCTCCTTTTATAGCTAACCGAAGTAAGATTTCCCCGAGAGCTGAAAGACAAAATCAATAGCCGAATTAATATTGGGCCAAAAGCTTGGCAGCACTTTTCTTATGGCATGCTTAATGGCAAACCAGAACTTCTCAATCGGATTTAAATCCGGTGAGTATGGCGGCAAGAACAAAATTTTACACCCAACATTTTCTATCAAATTTTTCGTTCTTGCAGATTTATGAAAGCTTGCATTATCGAGAACAATAGTCTGTCCAGGTTTTAATATAGGAACAAGTATATTTTCTACATAAGCATCAAAAATCTCGCTGTTGCAGTAGCCCTCAATTACCCAGGAAGCTTTAACTTTTCCCTCATTTAGTGCTCCTATTATGCTTACCCTCTTTCTTTTAAACCCTGGTTTATCGGCAAATAACCTCTTGCCTTTTTGAGACCACCCATATTCATAAAATCTGTTGTCTTCTACTCCAGAGTCATCTATGAATATCAAGTTTTCTTTTTCTATTCCTTCTATTTTTTTTATGAACTCCTTGCGTTTCTCTTCATTCCTTTCCTGATAAAGAAAAGTTTTTTTTATATGTATAGTTTACTTTTTTAAGATAATTGTAGACTGTGTCTTTGCACATGTTGCCAAATTTTTCAATTATTTTTTCAACCGTAATATCTCGGTTTTCATCCAGAAATTTGACAAAGCCATCTAAGTATTTAATTTTATGACTATGTCCCTTTTGGTAGCCTGAAGACGGTTTTATACTTCCTGTTTCTTCTCTTCTTTTCCTCCACCAGTATATAGTTTTTCTATCAATTTTGAACATCTTGCTTACTTCTTCCATAGTCATTTTTTTCTCGTCAACCACTTTTAAAACTCGTTCCCTCAGGTCCTCACTATATGGCTTTGCCATCATTCTACCTTAATTAAAGCAGTATTATACCTTTTTACACTCCTTTGAGGAAACCTTATTTCGGTTAGCTATAGATTTATGGGTAATAGTAAGGTTCTGCGAGAGGCTGGCGGGGAAGGTCCGCTGGTCTACTCTCCTTTAGATGACCCAGAAAATATTCCGCTGACAAATAACCGTGCTGAGCAACAGATACGACACTACGTTGTTCATCGCAAAAATTCATATTTTACACAATCAAAGCGGAGAAACACATTCCTTGAGCGGATAATTTCATTATACTTAACATGGAAACAAAATGGGCTAAACCCTTTCCAAAATCTCCTATCTATTGTTTCTTAAACCACTCTGCTGAAAGGATACGACCTTCTGAACACTCTCTATACTACTTAAAGTAGGCTTTTTGTTTTTCCTAAAGTATAAACTTAGATAAATCAAGCTGCTTCGAAATTGACTCAAGTTTATCTTTTACATACTTGCTGTCTATAATGAACTTTTCGCTATTTTTCTCAGAAGCAATGAAACTTATTTCATCTAAAAGCTTCTCCATGATAGTGTGAAGCCTTCTTGCGCCTATATTTTCCACTTGCCTATTAACTGTAAACGCTATTTCAGCTATGGTTTTTATACCATCATCAGTGAACTCAAGCGTCACATTTTCTGTTTTCATTAAAGCTATGTACTGCTTTAACAAACTAGATTCTGGTTCCTTTAATATTCTTATTAAGTCCTCTTGAGTAAGTGCCTTAAGTTCTACCCTGATCGGTAATCTGCCCTGTAATTCCGGTAAGAGGTCAGATGGTTTAGACTGATGAAAAGCACCAGATGCAATAAATAATATATAGTCTGTTTTTACATGGCCATACTTAGTTGTAACAGTTGTTCCTTCAAGTAGTGGTAACAGATCGCGTTGCACTCCTTCTCTGTTTACTTCACCTTTTACTTCTGTACGCGCTGCAATTTTGTCTATTTCATCCAAAAATACTATACCGTCATTACTAACAAGATCAATGGCTTCTTTGATTATCTTATCTTCATCCATTAGCCTTTCACTTTCTTTATTAATTAATATTTCACGCGCTTCTTTTACCTTCACCGTAATAGTTTTTGTTTTTTTGTTCCCGTTAAACATCTTGCCCACTATTTCTGTTACATTCATCACACCAACTTGCCCACCTGGCATGCCTGGTATATCGAAAGTAGGTAACATACTCTTGCTCTCTCTGACGTTAATAGAAACTTCTCCGTCCTCAAACTCTTTATTCCTCAACCTTTCTCTAAAAATTTTTTTACTCTCTTCGGTTGCATTTTCGCCTACCATAGAGTTTACTATTGTTTTCTCAGCTAAAATTAAAGCCTTGTTAGCTAAGGCTTTACGGGCTTTCTCTTTAACTAAAACTATTGCTGCATCAACTAAATCACGTATTATCGAATCAACGTCACGTCCAACGTATCCTATTTCAGTAAACTTCGTTGCCTCAATTTTTATGAACGGTGCACCGGCAAGTTTTGCTAAGCGGCGAGCTATTTCAGTTTTACCAACCCCTGTATGACCGATCATCAATATATTCTTAGGTATGATTTCATCACGCAATGGAAATGGAACCTGATTGCGACGCCAACGATTTCTGAGCGCAATAGCAACAGCACGCTTTGCATCATCCTGTCCGATTATGAATCTATCTAATTCTTTAACTATCTTCTGTGGTGGCAGGTCATCTAACAAAACTTGAGTACTGTCATTAACTTGAATATCGCTGTCATTTGAATCAAAACCACTCTTAGTATCTTTATAGAGGTCATTTTTTTCATCATAGGTGTCACTACTACAAGGCCGCCCTTCTGAAAGGGTTATAGGCTGATTGGAAAAATTAGTGCACAAAGTTTTTTGCTTGGAAGACATATCACTCCTCTATCTTTTCAATAACTACATTATGATTTGTATAAACACATATATCGCCAGCTATCTTCATAGCCTTTTTTGCAATCTCTTCTATTGATATTCCTTTAATGTCAATTAAAGCTCTTGCTGCAGATAGAGCAAAATTTCCCCCAGAGCCAATAGCTGCGATTCCATCTTCAGGTTCAAGAACATCACCTGTTCCCGTAATTACTAATGAAATAGATTTATCTGCAACAATCATCATAGCCTCTAATTTTCTTAGATATTTATCCATCCTCCAGTCTTTTGCAAGTTCAACACATGCTCTCATTAATTGCCCTGGGTGCTTGTCAAGTTTAGATTCTAGTCTTTCAAAGAGAGTAAATGCATCGGCTGTTGCTCCAGCAAAACCGGCAATTACAGAATCACTAGAAAGACGCCTAACTTTTTTTGCTCCGGATTTTATAACAGTGTGGCCCAGTGAAACCTGTCCATCACCTATTACTACTACGCTTTTATCTTTTCTAATTGACAGTATAGTAGTTCCATACATTTTACTGTTATCGTGTTGAATCATTTTTCTATTATTTTAAATAAGAATCTCATTATACTTTAATCTTTAGTCAAATTTGCTAAATATGTTTAATTATAGCTTATAATATAATACCTTCCTTATAACATTTAAAGTGTAGATGCAAAACATAATTCACCCAGATTTGGAAAAAAGTATAAATAATTGGTTTGAGGCAAAATTTAACGGCCTTACATTGCCATTTTATAGCTCTATAGATCTTAGAAACTCCAGCTACAAAATTGCCCCAGTGGACGCTAATTTATTTCCTGCAGGGTTCAACAATCTAAGTGAGACATCAAGAGCAACAGCAGCAAAACTAATAAAAAGTTATTTTGAAACAAAACAATATAAAAAGACTCTTATAATACCGGAGAATTACACACGAAATAAAATGTATATAGAAAACGTATTTGTTATAGAGAAAGTACTGCAGCTCGCAGGTTTTGAAACTAGAATTGGCCTCTTTCACAACGAAGCATATAATTTAATAGAACCATATGAAACTATCGTGAAAGAAAACTCTCTGCTAAAGACAACTTCAGGATTTGTGCCTGATGTTATTATACTGAATCGTGATATGACGAGCCACATTCCAGACACGCTAAAAGACGTAAAGCAAGATATGGTACCAAGCCCACTATACGGTTGGCATAGCAGACAGAAATTTAAGTATTTTGAAATCTATCAAGAATTAGCGTCCGAATTTTGTAGCGAATTTAAAATGGACCCATGGCTTATTTCTGTGCTTACAGAAAGCTGTAATGGAGTTGACTTTAATGATGATTCATCACTAGGAGCAGTAGCGACTAAAGTTGACCAAATATTATCTCTAGTGCAAAAAAAATATGAGGAATATGAAATAAAAACACAACCTTACGTTTTTATCAAAGCAAGCAATGGCACATATGGGATGGGCATTATAACAGCAACAAGTGGAGAGGAAATATTAAATCTCAATAAAAAAAAGCGTCATAAAATGAAAAAGATAAAAGAAGGAATAGCAATCAATAGCGTTATTATACAAGAAGGTGTACCAACCATTGACATATTTAAAAGCAGTTCTGCAGAACCGCTAATATACTATATAGGAGATACTCCAACATGTTACTTATACCGATGTAATAGCAGGAAAGATGTATATTCTAGCTTGAATGCCACTGACTGTGAGTTTCATGATGTTAGCCAGGTTGTGGAAGGTAAAATTCTGTCACTTTGGAGTATTGTTGGCAAATTAGCAGTACTAGCGTTGGCAGTAGAAATAAAATCTTTTCACCTCTAACCCTTACATTCCCACAGCGTTGCCATCGGGCAGATCATTATCATCATTACCGGGCTGAATATGGTTATGGCCAGCATTATCAAGTTCAGTGGAAGGATCATCATTGACAGGTTGTTGAAACAATTTGTCAAACTGAACTGCCAGAAATACTGCACTATATATTATGCTAACTGTTACGCTTAAGTTGAAATTATAGATTATACCATTACCTAAGTTTATTGGTATGGTTGCAGTCTCCATTCTTTTTAATATGAAGTTTAACAAACCTAATGACAAAGTTAATGTGCTGATAATAAGGTCCTTCTTACACTTAGCAGACTTTTCAGGATCCTTATTATCTAAGTATTTTCTCCATGAATAATAGTAGCTTATAGGTTCCGAAATAAACAGAAATAGGATCGTTGATGTTAAGTGAATGTGACTTATTACGTCTGCATTACCCCTAGTAAAAAAATGGATGACTTTCAACATCATCAATGCTTCTATGATGCTGCTTGCAAGATTAGCCGATTTACCCACAACTTTTGCCAGCTCTTTTTTACTCTCAGGGTTTCTGTAATCCTTAATTAGATCCTGTAGAGTAAATGCAGAATGGGCAATATATAGAATAGATGTCGGAAACTTTACTAGTCGAGCAACATTCCGTATAAGAAAGATATTGGATCTATTATTGTCAATGAACTCGCAGCAAAATTGCAGTGAAATCTTACACAATAGGGCTGTTAAACCTGTTGTGATGCAGATTACCTTCCTGAAATCATGATCATAAATATCATGCACCTTTTGTGCGAGTATGTTAGATTTCTTTTTTAGCTTGTTTGGCATGAAATAGTTAAGAAAATAATAACTCCCTTTTATTCTATCACATAAAAGCCTTGAAGAAAAGCCCTATAAATCAGGACTTTAAGGGTGATTTGTGCATAAATCGGCTAAGCATTTTATAAACAAGGAATCAATACTGAGAGTTGGTACGCGAAAATAATATCCATCTTTGATAATTGCTTTATATTCTATATCAAGTTCAACTAGAGTTTCTGAATGCTCAGAAACAAAAGATATAGGTGATAGAACTACAGGTACACCATCAGCTTTTGCGCGTAATAGCTCACTTTCAGTGCTTGGCTCTAGCCATTTTACGGGACCAATTTTGCTCTGATAGCATATTGACCAATCAAGGTCTTTGATATTTAATTTTTTTACTATTAGTTGTACTGTTTCTTCTACCTGTAGGGCGTAAGGGTCGCCTTTTTTAATAACACTGAGAGGCAGGCTATGGGCTGAAAATAGGACTCTTGGCTTATCGATTCTGCTGGCTAATTTGTAGTACTTGGCTATCAAGTTAGCATGAGCCTCAATAAAGTCTTCATTGTCATAATAATGATGAATTATTTTTGTATTGCATTTTAGGCCGTGCTTTTTAGCATTTTTTTGCCAATTTTCGATGGATGACAAAGTTGTGGTAGTTGAATATTGAGGGTATAGTGGCAGCAAAATTACTTCATCAGGATCAAACTGTTTTACACTTTTAACAACTTCGTCAGCAAATGGATGCCAATAGCGCATGCAAATGAATACCTTGTGTACATGGTTTCTATCTTCATTTAATTTTAGTTCTAAAGCATTAGCTTGCATTTTTGTATTCTCCAGAATTGGCGATTTACCTCCAATTTCCTCGTATATTTTTCGTGCAGTATTTTCTCGTTTCGCAGATATAAACTTTGCTAAAAGAAACCGAAAGGGATTCGGTAGATTGATTATTCTCCTGTCATAAAAAAGGTTGAATAAAAAAGGACGGACCGCATTTAGTGAATCAGGCCCGCCAAGATTAAATAAGATAACTGCCTTTTTCACCTACGCACTACTACAACAAGTTACTTCTGGGGTGCCTATAAAATTAGCTACACACTCATCAAATTTAGTTATAGGCACTAAATTTCTTACACTGGCATACAATAAGTGGCCTGATCTCTTCAGGTTACTCTTGGTGGATGTGAAGTTCCAATCGAAAAATGTATCGACAAAAAGACTTGGTACCGTTTCAAGAAGTTCAACAGCAGCTAAAGATAGCATTATACAACTTTGCAGGACATTCAGAAGAACCTTGAGGGGAAAAAGTAAAACTTTAACGAAAAGAGAGGTGCTACTTGTTTCATCCAGTAGTCGCCCTGAGTTAGGCGAATTATACTCGGTGTGTTTTCTATTTTGATCAAAGATAGGAAATTTTATAGTATCTTTCTTAAATTCCGCATCTATTTCTTTTCTACTATGGTTAGTGATTTTTTCCATTAACTTCTCACGCAGATGAAAAGTTCTGACAATAAAACATGTGGCAATCATTAAGGCAGCACATAAAAGTGCGCATTGCATGAGGCTCATACTGCCTACCATAACTGGCAGCGCAAAACAAACAAATGGCACTATGATAGCCATTTCAAGCAATGGAATAGTATTCCTTTTCATTGCAAAGGCAGCACCTTTTTTTAATTCTGTATTATGATGTAAGCTATATTCCAAATAGCTTAAAAATGCCAAATTAAAAGTTAAAAACCCCTTTGTTCCACAAAAAATTGATGACTTAAGGTTATTTACTAATTTTTTAGTAGTAGATTCAGCTTGTTTTTCAGTGGTAGGCTTAGTTTGTTCAATAGTGCTATTATTTTTTTTACAACAGTCACCCATGCAATACCTCCTTGATGGTTTATCTTTAACTATAAATAAAAAACTACTTTTATCAAATCAAAATTTACAATAAAATAAATCTATAAATATACAATCTTATATAAGGAAATAATATGGTAATTGAGAAAACACTTTCGATATTAAAACCTGATTCAGTAAAAAATAATATTACAGGCAAGATAAATTCATACATTGAAAGCTCTGGGCTAAAGATAATAGCGCAAAAAATGATGTTACTGACAAAAAAACAAGCAGAGCTATTTTATGAAATTCATAAAGATAGGCCTTTTTTTGGGGAATTAGTGGAATTTATGACCTCTGGTCCTGTGATAGTTCAAGTTTTGGTTGGTGAAAATGCAGTAAGTAAATACAGACAAATCATGGGTGCTACAGATCCAAAACAGGCAGATAAGGGCACAATTAGAGGTGATTTTGCTGATGATATTAGTGAAAATAGAGTTCACGGCTCGGATAGTCCAGAAAATGCTCGTAAGGAAATAGCTTTCTTTTTTGCTGAATGTGAGTTGGTGTAGTTAACTCAGATTTTCCTATATATAACTAAATTTTCTGGATCCTATGTCAAGCATACATCTGTACGAACGTTGTAATTAACAGGCGGCAAGTGGCGTCATGCAAGTAGCTGACAACATAGAAACGAAAAACTTCCTTGACAAACTCCGCCAGCCCCCTTATCATAACGCTGAAGCTATTTATTTATCTTCGCAATCTCTGCAGTGGATTAATGACAAAAAAACTTAATGTATTTGGCGTAAATCATGCTTAATTTTTTGCACTATGTGCACCTCATGTCTTTATAAAACTTTTAGGTTTCTACCTATACAAGCCGAAACGCGCTTATAAAGCGTTTAAGACAGTAAAAGACGTCAAATAGACAAGGGAGAATTTGAATACTAGCTACCCTGGGGTTTCTTTGCCTTTTTTTCCGCTCAGTAGGAGAGTAGACCAGCGGACCTTCCCCGCCAGCCTCTCGCAGAACCTTACTATTACCCATAAATCTAAAAGGAGAAAAAGCTGCTATCTTACTAATTCAACTTTCTATTATAAATAGATCTATGGTCTAAAAATGGAATATATGATGAAAAGAACTATAAACGTGAATTCTGGATTAAAGGAGAATAGAAAAGGCAAGAAAACAGGGTAAACTCAGCAGTGATAAAAAAATAGATGAGGTTACCCATGGAAGATATAACAAAACTGTTTTGTTTGGTCGATGATTTTTGCAGAGATATAGAGAAAAATTTTGCAGATAAACTACTGCCAAATGGTAAAAACCCCACAAGAACAACGGAAATTGAGCACTCCGAAATCATGACAATAATCCTGCTATATCAACAATCTCCGTGTAAAACTTTCTATCTACATTACCTAACGTTGCTCTACAAATCAGAGTTTCCAAAGTTACCTTCATATACCAGGTTTGTTGCTCTAAAGCCTAGGGTTTTGTGGCATTTAGCAATGTTGTTGCATTGGCTTTGTGGACAGTCAGAAAACACTGGAATTTCATATATAGACACAACTCCCATTGCAGTTTGTCATGCAAAAAGAATATCCAAAAACAAAGTTTTTGCTGGAATTGCAAAATTAAGCAAGAGCACTTACGGCTGGTTTTTTGGTTTCAAATTACATATGGTAATCAATGAAAATGTTGAAATTCATGCACTTACGCTAACAAAAGGCAATGTTGATGATAGGATACCTGTGCCAAATCTGACGGAAAAATTAATCGGTCTTTTGTTTGGTGACAAAGGTTATATTGCAAAAGAGCTTTTTCAGAAGCTGTTTGACCGAGGTTTGAAACTTGTTACCAAGGTGAAAAAAGGTATGAAAAATACATTGATTTCGCTAAATGAGAAGATTTTACTGAGAAAAAGGTCTATCATTGAGACTGTTTTTGGTTACCTAAAAAATAGACTAGAAATTGAACACACTCGCCATAGATCCCCTGTTAATTTTTTGGTTCATATCTTTTCTACTCTCATTTCCTATTCCATCAAATCCACAAAGCCTTCTATTTCCTATACTTTCTTCCTTCCTTAATCCAGAATTCGCGTTATAAGCGTATTTCAGCTTGTATAGGTAAAAACCTAGAAATTTGATAAAGACATAGAGTGCACATAGTGCAAAAAATTAAACATGAGACGCCAGATACGTTGAGTTTTTTTGTCATTTAATCTGTACAGAGAAGATAAATAAATAGCTTCAGTTTCATGACGTGTATAACAATGTTACAAAAAATAATATCATAGGGTTCTCTCTACTTTTTCTGGGTAAGTTCAGAATTTCCTCTTAAGCCTTTAGCTCCTCAAATACTTCACTTGCTCTATTTAAAACAGAATCAGGAAAACCAGCAAGTTTTGCTACATGTATTCCATATGACTCATCTGCAATGCCTTCAATTACTTCATGTAGAAAGATAACCTCTCCGTTCCACTCTCTTATTTTTACACAAAAACATTTCACGTTCTTCAAGTATTTGCTTACTTTAGTTAATTCATGATAATGAGTTGCAAAAATGGCGCGGCACTTATTTACATTGTGAATATGTTCAATCACTGCCTGTGCAATAGATAATCCATCATACACTCCTGTGCCCCTACCAATTTCATCAAGTATCACCAAGGAACGATCTGTTGCCTGATTTACTATCGTTGCTGTTTCGATCATCTCTACCATGAAGGTAGAATAACCAGCTGTTATATTATCTGTTGCACCAACCCTGCTAAATATCTTGTCAATCACTCCAATATGCGCACTCTCTGCTGGCACAAATGACCCCATGTGAGCTAAAACTGCAATGAGAGCGTTTTGCCTCAAGAAAGTGCTTTTTCCAGCCATATTAGGACCAGTAATTAGATGTATACCAGCTAAATTGATGCTATTTGCAATGAATTTATCGTTAACTTCAACCACTGGATGTCTTCCATTGCGAATATTGAACTCTTTACTGTCATCGATAATGGGTTTTACGTAATTATTTTGCACTGCAAGCTCCGCAAACGTGGCTCTAATATCAAGTTTTGCCAAAGCATTTGCAGCAAGAGCAATTTTTTCAGATTCTTTAGCGACTTCACTACACAGTTCACTAAAAATTTTCACTTCTAAGCCGATTGCAGCATCACGTGCAGTAAGAATTTTATTTTCTAGTTCTTTCAATTCATTAGTAGTGTAGCGCATGCTATTTGCTAAGCTTTGCCTATGAATAAATATGTCCGAAGTTATTTTGTGATTTGCTGACACTTCAACGTAATAACCAAGTATATTGTTGTGTAATATTTTGAGTGCGGCAATGCCAGTTAGGTCGCGATAAGACTCACGGAGCTTAGTTACCAACTTGTTACTATTGTTCAATATATAAGATAACTCAGATAATTCTGAGTTGTATTTTGGATTGATAAATCCCCCTTCTTTCACGGAACTGAGGTTATTATCAAGTGTAGCGCTGTTTAGAAGCTCGAATAGATCTTTATGATTATCAAGACTTTTATGTATTGTGCTTAGTTCACTCTCGTCACTACTTATCACCTGAGTAGTAAACACTGGTTCCTTTTCTCTAGTCAAGCACTGGAATGACATCTGAGAGTTAATTGCTGGTTTTTCACTTAAACAATAATTATGCAAGGTAGACAGAAACTCAGATAACTCTAAAGTTTTTCCTAGGCCTATTTTTAATAGGTTCATATCCTTTGGTGAACCACGTCCTAGTATTAAGCGCGATAAAGACCTCTCAATATCCGGAATGTTAGATAATATCTCTCGTATTTTTCTGCGTGGCTCATGATTATTTACAAAAAATTGAGCGGTGCTGAGCCTCAAATTGATTGCCTTAGAGCAAGCAAGTGGTGAAGCGAGCATTTGTTTGAGCAGGCGTCCACCAGAGGCTGTAACTGTGTGATCAATAACTGAAATTAGTGAACCTTTCTTTTCACCAAATTGAGTTGAAAACAACTCAAGATTTCTCCTTGCTGAAGCATCAATAAGCATGAAATTTTGTTGCTTATAGGTTTTTGGGAATTCAAGCCTTGGAATGGAGCCCCTTTGTGTTACTCTGACATATTCAAGCAGTGCACCGCACGCCATGATTTCTACTTTGCTGAAATTTCCTATACTCCCAAGTTCCCTGATTTTATAAAACTCGCATAACGTTCTGTGAGATTTACTATACTCAAAAAAACTCTGTGCGTGTTGTGTAATTGATATTTTATAATTTTTTAAAATCGATCTAATTTTTTCGTCCTCAGTGAATTTTTCAGAAATTAATAATTCTCTTGGTGATATACGCAATAAATCACTATCTAGAGCTTTCAAATTCGTTAAAGTGTGAAAAAATTTTCCCGTTGATAATTCAAGCCAACTAATAGCATATTCGTCATTTTGTTCAACTATGGATGCGAGATAATTATTGCTTTTATCCTCCAGTAGCGAATCTTCTATAATTGTACCTGGAGTTACAACTCGTACTACATCACGTTTTACTATGGATTTATAGCCCCTCTTTTTTGCTTCATCAGCAGTTTCTAATTGGTCACAGATTGCTACTTTGAATCCTAAATCTATTAGCTTGTGTAGGTAAGATTCGCTACTGTGTGCTGGCACTCCACACATTGGTATTTCTTGCCCATTTGAATTGCCCCTCTTGGTTAGCACTATATTCAGCAATTTCGCAGCTTTAATAGCATCATCGAAAAACAACTCATAAAAATCTCCTAGCCTATAAAATAGCAGATGATCCTTGTATTGAGCTTTCAGGTTCAAATATTGCTTCATCACAGGAGTGTTTCTTTCTTTCACAAAGCTCATAATATTTTTTAATATATTGTATTGGTAATAAACTCAATGTTATTATAGATTATATTGTACATGTGAATAACATAAAATTTAAATAGGTGGAGGGTATTTTTATGATACAAAAACAAATTGAGCAATTTCTGTGTCTTTCTACCTTTTTCTTCACCGATTTAAGTGCTTTTATAGCTATAATGTGCTATCGAAGTTCTCTGTAATCTTAGTTGGTTCTTCTAGAATATTCAAAATGATCAGTTGCACAATAAACCCGATCTCTCTTTCCTTGAGAAGTTTGTGAAACGATGCCTAAATCTTCAAGCTTTACGATTGCTCTTTGGGCCGTTGTAAATACGACACCTAAGTTTTCAACCACTTTCCTTATAGTAAAGTAAGGGTTTACAGCGAGATACCTTACAATACCACTCGCAACTCCTTCAGTTTTAGAACTAACTTCAGTTTGCCAATTTGCAATCAAAATGTTAATCCGTTCTGCTCTTGACAATGCATCCAATGATTGCAGTACTACACACCATTTAAGAAATAAGAGAACCAATCATGCCACGTGCCTCTGTTGCTTATATTGTAAAGTTGGTCATAATACTCACTTCTTGTAGCTTCAAAAAATGCACTTAAGTATACCAGAGGTGATAATAATAATTTTCTTTCGATCAGAAGTAACGTTATTAATAAACGTCCAATACATCCATTACCGTCCAAGAATGGGTGAATCGCTTCAAATTGATAATGACATAGAGCTATATGTATAAGTGGGGGTAATGTTCTATCATGTAAAAATTTTTCAAAAGAGTCCAAGCAACCCATCAATTCACCTGGCATTGGTGGCACATATTTTGCTGTGTCTATCGTACATCCTGGGCTTCCAATCCAATTTTGCACTCGGCGAAATTCTCCTGGAGTTGCGTGAGAACCTCTTAGAGCCTGTCTTCAAACTCAAGAATGAGCTAATTTGTGAAGCATAATAGTGATCATATTAAAGAAGATGTTATTTTTTGAAGTGAGAGGAGAATGCTCATAATCCTTACTCATACGTCTAAAATTGGAGAGCCAAGCAAAGGTTCTCTCAACAATCCAACGTTTGGGAATAACCTGAAATCCTGTATCAACTATTTTCTTGGTAATCGTCAATAAACATCCAGTTTCCAATAAGCAGAGGTTTTGCAATTTACCTGTGTATCCTTGATCAGCAAAAAACTTATGTAATGTTGGAGCTTTGCATTTGGCTTGAACAAAAAGATTTAGTGCACCATCAAGATCCTGAATGCTTGCACTTTGTACTTCAGCAGCAATTACAAGACCTACAGTATCTACAACGATGTGGCGCTTTCTACCCTTTACTTTCTTGCCAGCATCATATCCTCTGGATCCCCTTTTTGAGTAGTTTTTACTGATTGGCTATCTATTATTCCCACTGATGGAGTTTCATTCTTACCAATTATCTCTCTTACTTTTTTAACTAGAAAATCATGAATCTCTTGCCATATTCCACTTTTTTTCAATCGCTAATTACAACTATACACTGTTTTCCATGGTGGAAAATCTTTAGGCAGTTGTCTCCATTGACATCCTGTTCTCATCATATAGCGGATTGCGTTAATAATTGTTCTAATACTATGTTTTCTTGGTCTACCGGTCTTTTTAGGTTCAAAATATAGCTCTATTATCTTCCATTCTTTGTTACTTATATCGCTTGGGTACATTTAAAATATATCTTATAACACACTTCTTAACTCCTTTCTACTTAGTTTGAAGACAGGCTCTAAGGTTTACTTTGCGTAATAACAGAGAAGAGGTGAAAGATATTTCTTCTTTTGGCTGGAGAAAAGTGCTCGATTGTGCTGGAAGCAGACACATTACGATAAAAATTAATGGAATTTTAGACTCTGTATTAGCTGATGAATTATTACGTAATTCTGCTATATTAAACTCTAATAATGATTATGAAATTAATTTTAACACTAAGGAAAAGATCAGATTACGGTGTTCAGTTGAACTGTATGAGAGATATTATGACCCCGCTGCTTTTGACAGTTTTACTGTAATTTTAGCGAGTGCTGAAGTTGTAAACGCTTTTCATTAATGTTAATTTAATTTTTTCATATACAATAGTAACTGGTGAGAATTTTAACTAAATTAAAAAAATCATGAACGACGAAGACCTTTTCGAGGAAGACGGTGATAATATTGAAGAAAATAACGATGATAAAAGAGAGAAAAGTTTAGAAAATGAAAATCAGCAAAATCAAGAAGAACAATACAAAGAGGAAGATAAGCAATACATGATACAGTATATTCAAGACTATTTAAAAGCTTTTGAGGATATTTTAAATCAGATCGACGAAGGAATTGATAATTCGGATAGTTACGAAAGGACTATGCAAATAAAGCGAAGCATAGACAGGCTCATAGAGACTTTATATAGTCAGGCTGCGTCTGAAGATATTGATGCAGAATTTGAAACCACAAAGCATACTCGCGATAAATCAGAATCTATGAAAAGGGTTAGAGAGAAAAGAAGGAAGCAAGCAATAGAAGAAGTATTAAGTAGCATGTTTGCCCAGCAACAAAAGGAGCTAATGAACGCTAAACACTTAAGTCATGGACATGAAACAGCACATGATGATGAAGCAAAAAAACGAGTGAAGTCTTCTATCAGGGGAGTGTTGTTTTCGGTGATTGCTCATAGGATGGATCCAAGAAGGAGAGCAGGGGAAACTGCTGACGATAACGAAAAGCAAGCTCATATATATGGCAGGGAAGCAGTTGGTGGAGCTTTAGGTGCATTGTTAAAAACATTTTTAGCAGCAGTTACTGCCGTTGTGCGCGGAATTGCTAAGCCACTTCAGCATATCAGCAAACAGGAAACATCTTTTGCAAAACAAGTTGAAGAAAGCAGAAACGCAGATTCACAAAAAGGTCGATCTGTGTAGACTTTTCCTTGTAATAATCTTTCGATTCTACTGTCTGTTAATTCATAATTAGGGTTATATAGCTAACTGAAAAAAGGTTACCCCAGAAGGGATAAAAAGGTATAAAATGGCTTTAGATAAGGTAGAATGATGCCAAAGTGAGGATCTGAGGGAACGTGTTTTGAAAGTAGTAGACGAGAAAAAAATGACTATGGAGAAGATAAGCAAGAGAAAAGATAATTGAAAAATTTGGCAATATGTGCAAAGACAAAGATACTCGCCGGATTTAAATACAATTGAAAAGTTATGGTTTGCCATCAAGCATGCCATAAGAAAAGCTCTGCAGAACTTTTGGCCCGATATCAATTCGGCTATTGATTTTAGCACTCGGGGAAACCTTACTTGGGTTAGCTATAGTTTGCTTGCTCACAAGCAAACTTTCCTGGATCCCAGTGTCAGCTACTCGGATGACATCATCCCTAGTGAATATTGCTCTTAATTTGTAACTAACCTAAGCTATAAATATTAAGAAATTTACCAAATAAAAAAAAGCAAAAGAAGCCCTAGTCATTGTCTATTTTCAGTATTGGCGTTTTTTAAGTCTTAAGAGCCTGTCTTCAAACTCAAGAATGAGCTAATTTGTGAAGCATAATAGTGATCATATTAAAGAAGATGTTGTTTTTTGAAGTGAGAGGAGAATGCTCATAATCCTTACTCATACGTCTAAAATTGGAGAGCCAAGCAAAGGTTCTCTCAACAATCCAACGTTTGGGAATAACCTGAAATCCTGTATCAACTATTTTCTTGGTAATCGTCAATAAACATCCAGTTTCCAATAAGCAGAGGTTTTGCAATTTACCTGTGTATCCTTGATCAGCAAAAAACTTATGTAATGTTGGAGCTTTGCATTTGGCTTGAACAAAAAGATTTAGTGCACCATCAAGATCCTGAATGCTTGCACTTTGTACTTCAGCAGCAATTACAAGACCTACAGTATCTACAACGATGTGGCGCTTTCTACCCTTTACTTTTTTGCCAGCATCATATCCTCTGGATCCCCTTTTTGAGTAGTTTTTACTGATTGGCTATCTATTATTCCCACTGATGGAGTTTCATTCTTACCAATTATCTCTCTTACTTTTTTAACTAGAAAATCATGAATCTCTTGCCATATTCCACTTTTTTTCAATCGCTAATTACAACTATACACTGTTTTCCATGGTGGAAAATCTTTAGGCAGTTGTCTCCATTGACATCCTGTTCTCATCACATAGCGGATTGCGTTAATAATTGTTCTAATACTATGTTTTCTTGGTCTACCGGTCTTTTTAGGTTCAAAATATAGCTCTATTATCTTCCATTCTTTGTCACTTATATCGCTTGGGTACATTTAAAATATATCTTATAACACACTTCTTAACTCCTTTCTACTTAGTTTGAAGACAGGCTCTAAACGCTGCAATTTAGCTGCTTTTAAATGCAACTAACCTTAGCTTTAATATTTAAGAAATTTACCAGGTAGAAAAAAAAGGCAAAGAACCCCCGTGGTGCGAGTTTTGACCCTATAATAATTTAAACTGGCGCTGTAATAATGTGCCAACGCTTAAAATAAGCGCGATTTGGCTGAGAAAAAATTTAAAAGACATGCAGCCGCTATAATTTTATGTAATCCGCCAAAAAATACCCTAAGTTTTTTACTGAATTTTGTCATTGAGCCTGCAGGTCAAAAACAAGTTTTGAGTCACAAACACCCTTATTGCCATAATAGGGGGGCTGGCGGAGTTTGTCAAGGAAGTTTTTTGTTTCCACTGAATGACAGTTGTGGCTTGGGAGGTAGTGCAAGAAATCTGTTATTTTAATTGTGTGAAATTTAGTTTTGTGTTTCGTAATATTATACAATCAAATTGATAAAAGCTGTATTATCTTCTTGCAGCATTAAGTGTACATTTTTTGCTATTTTTTCCACTAAGGGAGTAACGTTATCAAAATTTGAAAATTTTGATAATACATAATCTGCTAAGCTTTTTTCACCTTCAGGTCTACCCACTCCAAATCTCAAGCGCCAATAATCATTACCAATAAAACTATCTATGGATTTAAGTCCATTATGTCCAGCAGAGCTACCACCTTTCTTTATTTTTATTCTTCCAATTTCCAAATCAGCGTCATCGTGTATGACAATGATATTATCTAGCGGAAATTTGTAAAAATTCCGTACTTTTGCAACAGGGATGCCTGAATTATTCATAAATGAATAAGGCTTTATTAACATGATTTTATTATCATTAATTATGCCAGAGGTTATTAGATAATCGGCTTTTTTAGAAAACGACTGGAAATTCCAATATTTGTAAATTTTATCAACTACGATGAAGCCGATATTATGATGAGTTAACTCATATTGACCACCAGGGTTACCAAGTCCAACTATCAGATGCACTATTACTCTGTTTCTGCTTGAGGTTCTTCAACGTCACTATCGGCAGCAGAAATTGTAACAATAGTAAAATTTTCTTCTTCATGAGCTACAAACTTAACACCTTCTGGTAATTTTACATCGTTGATATGTATAGATTGGCCAATCATTTTACCAGATAAATCAACTTCTATAACCTGAGGTATTTTATCAGGAGAGCATTTAACAGTAATAGAACGACACAAAATATTAAGCACTCCACCTAACTTGATCCCTGGAGCTTTACTTTCATTCACAAATGATAGAGGTATGTCTATTTTAATTTCGCTGCCTTTATCAACAAATTGAAAATCAACATGTTGCACAGTATCCTTTACTACATGCAATTGGATATCGCGAACAAGAGCATATTCCTTTTTGCCCGAAATATTCAGCTCTATCAAGTGTGCAGAAAGAGAGCCTGATTTATATTGCTTCGTGAATTCCTTTGCAGACAATTTTAAATTTACATTATCATGACCCTTTCCATATATGATTCCAGGGATGTTTCCTTTCTTCCTTAGAGAATGCATCGCTTTTGTTTTTGTTATATCACGTAACTCTGCATTAATTGTTACTATTTCTTGTTGCGTCATCGATTACTCCTATTCAGCTAATCCTTTTAATATAATTTAATAATAATATAACATAAAAATATTTATTTCAAACTTCATTCTTTCATACTAATTGTTTGTGAAAGGATTTATTTAGATATATATTTAAGCTTATTTAACAAAAACTATGGGCATTGATGATAAAGTAGTTTTTAGGATTTATAAACCAACAAAAACTGCAACACAATCTGGTTTAGGTAATACAAATCTCTGGCACCTAAAAATTGAATCTGGTTCTTACTACATTGAACCTTTAATGGGGTGGGTTGGCTCAAAAGATCCAAAAAAACAGATTGTATTAAAGTTTGATTCTCTTGAAAAAGCAGTATTCTACGCAAAAAAACGCAACGTTAAATACGTAATTGAAATGCCAAAAAATGTTAAGAGGCTGCCAAAATCTTACGCAAGCAATTTCATACTAAAGTAAGGTTTATTGTGGTGTGCTTATCTGTAAAAGATAAAGCTTAGTATAACCAATTTAACTCTGGGTTTTAAGTTGTGCTAACACACTGCGGTCATTTAAAGAGTCAAGATTTTTAACCTGGCTAGCCAGTATTAAAGAGTTATTTTTTAGGTATTTCTTTACAAGGCTTGCAAGTCTTTTTGGATTATTCAAATAGCTCCACTCTGCTTGTAAAACTTTTATATCACTTTGTACTAAACTAATTTCACTTTTTATTTTTATTAGCTCTCTATTTAATGACTGAACATGTAGTTTTATCTTAAATAGTCCTACAATGCTAAGAAAAAACATAACTATTGAGATGATGCAGAAAGTTCTCATGACAACTTCTGTATAGCTCTTAGTTTTGCTGAGCGTGAACGCGGATTTGCACTTACTTCTTCTATACTTGCTTTGATCACTTTTTTATTTAGAAGAGAGAATGTCTTACAATCAGTAGATCTTGGCTCACATAGATCTTTAAAAAAAGTTTTGACTATACGATCTTCCAAAGAATGAAAGGTGACAACAATTAATTTGCCATTCTCATTTAAAATTTCAGATGCAGCTTTAATGCCCCTCTCAAGTTCTCCCAGCTCATCGTTTACCCATATTCTGATTGCCTGAAATGTTCTGGTTGCAGGATCAATTTTGCTTTTTCCACGGAACACCACAGAACGTACAATGTTCGCAAGCTCAAATGTAGTTTTGATAGTTTTCTTCTTCCGTGCACTTACTATTGCTCTTGCGATTTTGCGAGAATGATGCTCTCCTCCGTAGTTATATATAGTATTTGCAATTTCTTCTTCGCGTAAAGCGTTAACGAACGTTGAAGCGTTTATATAAGAAGAGTTATCCATGCTCATATCGAGTGGACCATCATGTAAAAATGAGAACCCTCTATCTCCGTTATCAAGCTGCATAGATGAAACTCCGATATCAAAAACCACCCCATCCACTCCGTTTGATGTCATTCCAGCGCGTGACCAGTTATTTTTTCCAGTATCAAGTACTGGGATGACAGGAGATGGCTCAACGCTGCTTAGTATACCTTTAATATTACTAAACTTTTTAATGAATAGTTTTATTCTATCGGGATATCTAACGCTTAAATCATCATAAAACTTAGTTACCGTTTCATCTCTATCAATTGCATATACCTTGCAATCAGCTGACTCCAATATTGCTTTGCTATACCCTCCAGCTCCAAATGTGGCGTCCACGTATATACCACCATCCTGCGGTGATAGTAGTGATAGCATCTCTTTTAACAAAACTGGAGTGTGTGTCATAGTGCTCCATCAAGAGACTCTGTGCATACAAATAAAAATAGCTTCCCACTAAAACATGATATTTCATGGAAATATATAGGCAATAATATAAAAATACTTGAATATAGTCAATGATATAAAAATATTAAGATTTAATAAGATACTATTATTAATATAATGTTCAAATTTTTCTATTATATAAAAAAAAGTAATGTATATTACTAAATACTAAACAAACTATAGAAAATTATGCAGCAAATAACAAAAGTAATATTTTCAAGTTTGATTTGTAACACTTTATTGTGGTATGACCACATGCTTTTTGGCCACTTAATAAACATAATAGGTGGTGTGTTTTTTCCATCGGATGATCAACTAACCAGCGTATTGAAGGCTTTTGGAGTGTTTGCAGTGGGTTTCTTAATGAGACCAGTCGGCGCTGCTATATTTGGTCACATTGGTGATAAGCATGGCAGAAGAGTTGCCTTATTGCTCTCGATTATATTAATGACTTTATCAACTGTATTAATTGCTTTTGTTCCAGGTTATCAAAGCATTGGAATACTAGCGTCAATGCTGGTAGTTTGTTTAAGATTATTGCAGGGTATATCCCTTGGAGGAGAAGCAGGAAATGCACCATTTTTAATAGAACACGCTCCTAAAAACAAAAAAGGATTTTTTGGCAGCATTGAAGCATTAAGCGCAATTTTTGGTTCAGTATTAAGCCTGATAGCAGTACTCATATGCAAAAAAGTATCTGATTTTGAATCTTGGGGGTGGAGATTACCTTTCATTTTCAGTTTAGCAATGGGATTAATCAGCATATATATGAGATATATACTTGATGAAAGCCCAGGGTATAAAAGACAGAAAAATCCATCTAAACTGCCATTAAAAGAGTTATTGAATAGCTATAAAAAATCTTTTCTGATATCAGTTGGGGTTGATATAGTTGAAAACTCATCTCTTTACATATATCTGGTATTTTTCAATGTGCTTACATCAACAATAAATACTCATTTTAACAATATGGTAGAAATACTGAGTCAAATTGCGCTCGGAGGATTGACAATATTATTTGCTATACTTTCTGATAAGGTAGGAAGAGAAAAAGTTATGAAATTTGCATTTATAGCTTTTGTAATAGTGAGTTATCCAGTTTTCTCAATGTTATGTAGTGGCAATTACTTACTCACTTTTACGGCACATATTCTTTTTATAATTCCAATAGCTGCATCGCTTGGTCCTGTCAGTGCATTTATGTGTGAATTATTTCCAACAAAGGTTCGGTAAAGCGGATTTGGCTTGTCAAGAAATATAGCTGCTGGATTTTTTGGTGGCCTTGCACCATTTATATGCACAACAATTATCAAGGTTACAGGACAAGAGACTTCAGCTAGTTTTTACATGATTTTCTGTGCATTAATTGGGCTAGTTGCTATATCGCAAATTAAGGATTAGCTTTCTTCAAAATCACCCAAAGTAAACCAAGTATAGTTGCAGTATAGCAGAATTAAAAAAAATCTAATTATAAGGTGGGAAATGCCAATTCTTAGGTGATAATGTGAATATTTCAGCACCATCTTTAGTTACTCCGAGCGTATGTTCAAATTGAGCAGAAAGTGAAAGATCGCGTGTTGTCACTGTCCAGTCATCGAGTTTACTGAGCAGAGTCTCATGTTTTCCAGCATTAATCATTGGCTCTATTGTAAAAAACATACCTTCCTTCAAGATGAGATTTTCATCTTGATCATAGAAATGCACTACATTTGGTGGAGCATGAAAGACTTTTCCTATACCATGTCCGCAGTAGCTGCGTACGATAGAGTATCCAAAATCTCTAATATATTTCTCTATAGCAAGCCCTATTTCATTTAACTTATTGCCGGGTTTAACTTGTTTAATTGCTTCCATCAATGCATGATAAGTAGCGTCACACAAACGTTTTGCTTTTATTGATGGCTTGCCAACCCAAAACATGCGACTTGTATCACCATGCCAACCATTTAAAATCACCGTGACATCAATATTTAAAATATCTCCATCTTTAAGCGGTTTATCATCGGGAACACCATGACACACAACTGCATTTTTTGAAGTGCAAATCGATTTTGGATACCCCCTATAGTTTAGTGGTGCTGAAATTGCACCTGCATTAATTATAAAATCATGACACAGATCATTTAACTCATTAGTTGTCACCCCTACCTTTACGTACGGTGCAATGAAATCAAGAGTTTCAGCAGCAAGCCTGCCAGCCTTGCGCATAAATTCAAAATCTTCTTGTGAGTGTATAGTTATGTTCATATTTTCCATGTCTTATTGTAATTGGTACGCTTACTTGCAAGTACATAAATGTAATAACTTTACGTATTATGAAAATAAGCCCTATGGATCCTAGTGTCAAGTCATTTGTATGAAAGGTGGTCAAGCAAGAAGTCTATTTAATAATCTGAACTATACAACTACTATCTCAGGATAATCTGAAGGTTTTTTGTGATAGTAATCGATGCTCTTAGAATTCACCTCAATGTAAGTATTGTAGATACGATTCTCAAAACCACCTCTCTCTTGTTTTTTAGAGCCTGTCTTCAAACTCAAGAATGAGCTAATTTGTGAAGCATAATAGTGATCATATTAAAGAAGATGTTATTTTTTGAAGTGAGAGGAGAATGCTCATAATCCTTACTCATACGTCTAAAATTGGAGAGCCAAGCAAAGGTTCTCTCAACAATCCAACGTTTGGGAATAACCTGAAATCCTGTATCAACTATTTTCTTGGTAATCGTCAATAAACATCCAGTTTCCAATAAGCAGAGGTTTTGCAATTTACCTGTGTATCCTTGATCAGCAAAAAACTTATGTAATGTTGGAGCTTTGCATTTGGCTTGAACAAAAAGATTTGGTGCACCATCACGATCCTGAATGCTTGCACTTTGTACTTCAGCAGCAATTACAAGACCTACAGTATCTACAACGATGTGGCGCTTTCTACCCTTTACTTTCTTGCCAGCATCATATCCTCTGGATCCCCTTTTTGAGTAGTTTTTACTGATTGGCTATCTATTATTCCCACTGATGGAGTTTCATTCTTACCAATTATCTCTCTTACTTTTTTAACTAGAAAATCATGAATCTCTTGCCATATTCCACTTTTTTTCAATCGCGAATTACAACTATACACTGTTTTCCATGGTGGAAAATCTTTAGGCAGTTGTCTCCATTGACATCCTGTTCTCATCATATAGCGGATTGCGTTAATAATTGTTCTAATACTATGTTTTCTTGGTCTGCCGGTCTTTTTAGGTTCAAAATATAGCTCTATTATCTTCCATTCTTTGTCACTTATATCGCTTGGGTACATTTAAAATATATCTTATAACACACTTCTTAACTCCTTTCTACTTAGTTTGAAGACAGGCTCTTAGAGATACGCTTTTCTTCAATTTGTTCTATTGATAGGCCACTTTCTTTGCCTAATGCATGTATGACCTCAAGTAAATCAGCTAACTCTTCAAGGGTTTCATCTGAGGTTTTAGAGGCAATAACTTCCTTTGCTTCTTCTAAAAGTTTATCTTTGAGACGTTCAATGTATTCATCTTTTTCCATCACCCTCTCATAAACAATAATTCCATGGGAACGTATAATTTCAGTTGTATGATCACGAACAAGTTTATTAATTTTGAAACAATGTTTTTTATTCATAATGTTTCCTTTGATAGATATAAGAATTTCATTCAGTAAAATTAAACTGTAACTTTTGATTTAACCCAATGGTACAACTTACTTATTTTACCATCTTGACCGAGCATTCCAGAGTTATTCTTATAAAAAGTGTCAACTATTAGCTTTATAGAACCTATAGCAGCAGAAAATACAGGATTTTTATCATATTCGCCATCAAGACCGCTACAAGACTCAGGGCACCCAATTCGAACTTGCTTATTGAATATATAGCCTGCAATTTCCTTCATGCTTGTGAGTTGACTAGTTCCACCTGTGATCACTACTTTATTAATTGGATCTTTCTGCTCTTGAAATTGCTCTCTTACCATCTCAAGTATTTCTTCAACTCTTGGTCTTATGATGTTAATAAGCTCAGATTTGAATACTTGAGTAGGTTCATCATTTTCACTATTTTGGACTGTAATATATTCGTTCTCATCTATTGAAGTTACGATAGTGCTACCATACAGTATTTTTATATACTCTGCACGTTCTATGCTTGTGCATAGCCCGTAAGCAATATCTCGAGTGATATGAACGCCACCAATTGGAACGCTGCTTGCATACACAAGTTTCCCTCTTTTGAAAATTCCAATTGCAGTGCACCCACCGCCTATATCAACAATAGCAGTCCCGAGCTCTTTTTCATCTTCACTCAGACAGGCAAGACCTGCAGAATATGCAGAAGCAATACACCCTGCCATATTTAATCCACCATTATTGGTAATACAGTTTTCAATATTGGTAAGCGCTGGACGCGAAGCAGTGACAACATTAACATCAGCAGATAGTCTTTTTCCGTACAATCCACCAACTTCTTTTATGTCAGTCATGTCATCTAAGTGATATTTCAGTGGTATATTGTGAATGATAACATTTTCTTCAATATATTTCTCAAACGTCTGAAAAACTACACGTTTTATATCCCGGTCAGAAATTTCATGATTAGCTGCAATAATTTCATTATGTACATTAAAAGATGAGATGCCACATCCAGCAATGTTCACATATATCTGGTCTATAGTTTCCTCTGACACTTGCTCAGCTAAACCTATAGTTGATGAGATGGAGTAATTTGCGTGTTTTACATTAGTTATCGACCCACCGTTTACACCTTCTGCAATCTTATAGCCCGTTCCTGTTACTTTATAGCTGAAGTTGCTATTTATCTTAACGATTAGACAAATAATCTTTGTTGTACCTATGTCTAAAACAGCAAAAACGTTTCTCTTTGGTTTTGCTATTACTGCAGAGTACATTAGTTAACCTTATTACGCAATTTCATTTAAATTGTAGCTTTCTTTAATAATTTATATTTCTATTATAGATATAGCAACATTTTAATATACACTAAATTCTGGACAAAAGGAAAAGCAAGACATAGAATTATAATTTTTATGTCCATTTTATGTCCATATTACCAATTGTAATTGCCCCTGATGAAAGACTAATCACACGTGCCAGTGAAGTAACAGATATAAACGACAAAATTAAAGAATTAGTAAACGACATGTTCGAAACTGTGTACGATGCAGAAGGTCTTGGCCTTGCTGCAGTGCAAGTTGGAGTGCTGAGGAGAGTTTTTGTTATGGACATTCAGCTCTCTCGAGCTGAAGACGAGCCAGTAGGGTATGAATCGACTGGCAAATTTTACATGATTAACCCTGAAGTTAAGGAATTATCCGATGAACAAGTAATTCTCAAAGAAGGGTGCCTTTCAATTCCAGAGCAAAGCTATGAAATTAAGCGTCCAAAATATTTGACTGTGAAATATAAGGATTTAAATAATGAGGAACAGACGCTAAAAGCTTGCGGCTGGCTCGCAAGGTGTATTCAGCATGAGCTAGATCACTTAAATGGCATATTATATATTAGACATTTATCTAAATTAAAGTATGATATGGCCATGAAAAAAGCACAAAAGGTTAAAAAGCATTATGAGCAATGAAGACCTAGAATTATTAAAATTTTACCATGAAGTGGGCGTTGATTACACACTAACAGAGGGTGAAGAGGAAAAAAAGTTGGAGAGCAAAGAGGGTGTGCAACCCTCTGTTATCCAAACTGGGACCCAGAAGAAAGATGCAGATACGCGCTGGGGTGACACTAAAGATGGAAAAGACATGTTTCCAAGTGATTGGATAATTGAAGCAAGGAAACTTGCAAGTAAATGTAGTAGTGTGGATGAACTAAGAAGTGCAGTTGAATCATTTGAAGGTTGTGAGATAAAAAAAACTGCAACTAATACTGTTTTTTCCGATGGTAATCCAAACGCAAAAATTATGCTCGTTGGTGAAGCTCCAGGAGCAAATGAAGACCTTCAAGGCATACCATTTTGTGGTGCAAGTGGAATGTTGCTCGATAAAATGTTAAATGCAATCAATCTTGATCGCACTAAGGTATACATAAGCAATGCCGTATTTTGGCGCCCACCTGGCAATAGAAAGCCAACCGACCTAGAGCTTGATATGTGCAGACCATTTGTTGAGAAGCATGTTGCACTGGTTTCACCGCAAATTCTAATTTTGGTCGGGGGAATTGCGTGTTATAGCCTTCTTGACAGCACAAAAACTATATCGAATTTGCGTGGTAGATTTCATACGTACACTAACCAATATTTATCTCACTCAATCACTACAGCTGCTATATTTCACCCAGCTTACCTACTGCGTCAGCCAATGCAAAAACGTTTAGCCTGGGAGGATTTAAAGAAGATTAGGGAGTATCTTAATAATACCAATAACTGTACGAATACTTAACACCACTGGTGTCGAGAAGTAGCCCGCAGAAACGAAAAAACTTACTTGACAAGTTTCGCCAGCCCCCTTATCATGATGTGTATAACAATGTTACAAAAAATAATATCATAGAATTCAATAGGATAATTCCTAGGAAATCTCTACATAGTAAAAAAAGAAAAACGCTATTTAAATGAGCTTAAAAATAAATAGCAAACATCTAGCATAACAATTTCTATTTGTAAATCAGATGAAGTCAAACCTATAAAAAACTTTCAAATTACGCAATCATGTCTTTTTTCCTTTACTATTTTAAGGCAACTGTCTGAGCTCCTCTGCCTTAGCGTTATATCTCCACTTTCTGCGAGATATTCCATTAAGTAGTGAAAACATTAGACTTGCTGCAAAACAAGGAAAAAAATACCAAATTCTTTTTCTGAAGCAAACTACCTATTCCATATGTAACTTTGCTTCTGTACGATGCTCTAAACGCGAATTCTGGATTAAGGAAGGAAGAAAGTATAGGAAATAGAAGGCTTTGTGGATTTGATGGAATAGGAAATGAGAGTAGAAAAGATATGAACCAAAAAATTAACAGGGGATCTATGGCGAGTGTGTTCAATTTCTAGTCTATTTTTTAGGTAACCAAAAACAGTCTCAATGATAGACCTTTTTCTCAGTAAAATCTTCTCATTTAACGAAATCAATGTATTTTTCATACCTTTTTTCACCTTGGTAACAAGTTTCAAACCTCGGTCAAACAGCTTCTGAAAAAGCTCTTTTGCAATATAACCTTTGTCACCAAACAAAAGACCGATTAATTTTTCCGTCAGATTTGGCACAGGTATCCTATCATCAACATTGCCTTTTGTTAGCGTAAGTGCATGAATTTCAACATTTTCATTGATTACCATATGTAATTTGAAACCAAAAAACCAGCCGTAAGTGCTCTTGCTTAATTTTGCAATTCCAGCAAAAACTTTGTTTTTGGATATTCTTTTTGCATGACAAACTGCAATGGGAGTTGTGTCTATATATGAAATTCCAGTGTTTTCTGACTGTCCACAAAGCCAATGCAACAACATTGCTAAATGCCACAAAACCCTAGGCTTTAGAGCAACAAACCTGGTATATGAAGGTAACTTTGGAAACTCTGATTTGTAGAGCAACGTTAGGTAATGTAGATAGAAAGTTTTACACGGAGATTGTTGATATAGCAGGATTATTGTCATGATTTCGGAGTGCTCAATTTCCGTTGTTCTTGTGGGGTTTTTACCATTTGGCAGTAGTTTATCTGCAAAATTTTTCTCTATATCTCTGCAAAAATCATCGACCAAACAAAACAGTTTTGTTATATCTTCCATGGGTAACCTCATCTATTTTTTTATCACTGCTGAGTTTACCCTGTTTTCTTGCCTTTTCTATTCTCCTTTAATCCAGAATTCATGTTTATAGGAGCCACACTGGCTACAATGGGAATTATACCTGAAATTGCTGCTATTGGAGTAATTGCAACTGTTGTGTTGTCAGGAATCGCTGGTACTATAGTAGGTGGTGTAGCGGGATATCTTGTTAATGTGGCAATAAATCAATGCTGTGGAGCATGCAGCTCAGTAGTTCAAGAATAAGACCAATCCGGTAAAGAAGCATTTGTGGGAGTGGAAACCATTTTTTGATTTTTCTTTACTAAGTCTACTAAATATAGTTTAGAGTTGCTTGGTGATTCTGTTCTTGTGAAAATGATTTCTCTACCATTTGGTAGCCATGCCGGAGATTCAATTTTATGCCCTTCTGAAAGTAGACGTTCTTCTTTGCCATCTGGCTTCATAACTCCTATGTAAAATTTTCCTGACTGAATCTTTGTGAAAGCTATCAGATCTCCTTTTGGCGACCAAACAGGCGTAGCATATCTTCCACTTCCAAAACTAATTCTTTTAGGTTTTTTACTTTTGTTAGTAAAATCGATAACATACAGCTGCTGACTCCCACTCATATCGGAACTAAAAACCATATACTTTTGATCTGGAGAAAAAGAGGGAGAAGTGCTTATAGCTGAACCTTTAGTAATTTTTTTTGTCCGTTTACTACTTAAATCCAAAGATAATATATTCGTTTCACCACCCAATGAGTGGGAAATTAAAAGAGATTTACCATCAGGAGAAAATCTAGGTGCAGAAATAACTCCTTCAAATGCGCTGATTATTGATTCAGTGTGGTCTTTTAAATTTTTTAATACTATATAACTTTTACCATTTGCGTATGAGATATAAACAATACCCTTTCCATTTGGTGAGAATCTCGGTGTTGACACAAATCTATCGCCATTTGTTAAGTATTTTATATTACTTCCATCTTGATTCATCACAGCAATTTTACGTACGGATTTATAATTGCTATCTTTTTCTTCAGCAATATACGTGATTCTTGTGTTGAAGTGCCCTTTCTCACCAATCAATCTATCATGTATCACATCCGAAACGAGGTGACCAATTTTTCTCCAGTCTTTTGCTGGAAAAACAACTGACTGAGTAAGTAATTCTCTTTTTGTAAAAGTGTCAAATAAACGAAATGATAGCTCTAATGCACTACCAGATACTTCGCTTAAACTTACTGTGACTACAGTATCGCTTTTCCAAGATTTAAATTCAGCTTCCGCGCCACGTTTTACATTAAATAAGCCACAATTAGATAAATTTGTTTCTATTACCTTTGCAATATTTTCGCTTAATTCGCTTTCCAGCGCTGTTTTACATGTACATTTAGATACAACAAGACCAATGTTACCAACACTGCTTTTTTTTATATCAACATATAAAGCAGCTTTTGTAAAATAAGGAATAAATAACGAAACAAGCAATATTAATTGAACGAATAACTTCATTCTTTCATTTCATACCTGTTCTATCTGGACTTCAATTATAGGTCTTTTTAGTAAATATTCCTTTAAGATACTCAATATTGAACTTTCGATCTTATTTTTAATTTTTTTTGTTGGCTGCAAACTAAACAACGACTCAACTTTCTTGACAATTTTCTGTATAATAGCTGCATCTTCTAGCACTTCAAAAACACCAGGTACAAATACTTTCGGTTTAGTAAGCAATTTATTTTTCTTGTTTACAACTGCTGTTACCAAAATAACTCCGGCATCTCTCATTCTTTTACGCATTTTTATAACACTGCTCTCCGGATGACGTAGCAGCATACCATCAATACCAAAGTAGTCAACACTGATTGAATCAACTTTTTCTCCGTTCTCCAAATTAACAATATCACCTGGTGCAATCATTATTGCTTTTGCCACACCGCACTCTTTAGCAAATTTTACATGTGCATGCGTGTGAATATATTCGCCGTGAACTGGAATAGACATCTTCGGTTTTATTAAAGAATACATTTCCTTTAACTCTTCTCTTGTTGGATGCCCAGAAGCATGAACATGCTCTGTTTTTTCAGTAACAACTTCTACCCCCATCTCAATAAAGGCATTGAGCATGTTGTGCGCACGAGTTTCATTTCCAGGAATGATTTTTGACGAAAAGATCATGGTATCACCTTGCTGCATTTTAAATGCTTGATGACTCTTATTAGCAAGCCTTGAAGTTGCTGCCAGTGGCTCACCTTGACAACCTGTGCAAAGTAGCACCAGTTTTTCCCTTGGAAAATTTACTGCTTCCTTTGCTTCAAGAAACTGAGGAGAATCAGTTAAATAACCACTATCTTGCGCAACTTTCACTATTCTCCATAAAGATCTACCAAGTAAAACTACTTTTCTATTTAGTGCTTTTGCAGCTTGGCTTATCGTTTCAATTCGTGCCACATTTGAAGCAAATAGCGAAACAGCAACTAATTCTTTAGACCGCTTTATTATGTTATAAATGTTATTATAAATTTCACTTTCTGACTCAGGGTGATGCTTGCTTAATATATTGGTTGAATCGCAAATTGCTGCAAGCAGGTCACCTTTATCGCCAATTTCTTTTAGACGCTCTATATTAGAAGTTAATCCAACAACAGGTTTTGGATCAAATTTCCAGTCTCCGGTATGGAGTGCACTACCCATTTCAGTGCTAATTAATATTGAATTTGCCTCAGGAATTGAATGAGTTATATTTATAAACTCGACGGTAAAAGGACCCAAATTTGTGCTGCCATTTATGTCCACCTCTTTCACAGGTACTGTACCTTCTAATCGAAACTCCTTTAGTTTCTCCTTAAGAAAATTAACCGTAAACTTTGTTGTATATATGGGGCACTGCAACTCTTCCCACAAGTGGGGCACTGCACCGCAGTGGTCCTCATGTGCATGTGTAATTATTATTCCAAGCAAATCTTTTTTTCTTTGAGCAATAAAATCTACATCAGCAATGAGCAGCTCAACACCTGGCATAGTTTCATCTGCAAAACCAACACCAAGGTCGATCATAATCCACTTACCTTGATAATGATATAGGCTAACATTCATCCCGATTCTTCCTACTCCCCCAAGCGGAAGAAATAAAAACTCATTTTTGTTTATATTCATTAAATTTAAATTATTAAAACCTGAGAATAGCAAAACTTCGACCTTAAATAAAGAAATTTATTGCTTTTACATAGTTTTAAGGAACTAAGAAGTTTCTGTTGGCTAATAATGTTGATATCAACACTATTGTTAAGTTTTCCATTAATAAGGTCAAAGAATTGCAGGATTAAATGAAAACCCGTAAACAGTTACTCCTTCATGTCATTTAGCAGATTTCTTATTTTTTTTTTACTTTACTAAAAAACCCTTCAGATTGCTGTTGTACACTTGCATTTTCCTCTTCTTCAAGTGCTTTTAATAGTTCAATTTGCTTTTTAGTTAAATTTTTTGGATTTAAAGTCTCAACTATTACCTGTACATATAAATCACCACGAACATGTGAGTTCATATATGGCATACCCTTTTCCCTACAACGTAGTTTGGTACCAGTTTGAGTGCCTTCAGGGACCTTTACTTTTATTTTAGCTCCATCAATTGATTGGACATCGATTTCGCCACCAAGCACTGCTAGTGTCATTCTTATAGGCACTTTACAGTGTAAATCTGCTTTATTTCTAGCAAAGATTTTATGGGAAATTATTTTCACGTATACGTATAAATCTCCACTTTTTCCACCTCTTGTTCCAGCTTCTCCTTTACCACTTATCCTTACCTTAGCTCCTTCTTCTATGCCTTTTGGAATTGAAACGGATATATTTACTTCACCTCTTCTACGTCCACTTCCACCACATTTCTTACATTTATTTTGTATTATTTCTCCTTCCCCATAGCATGTAGTACATGTTCTTTCGATGGTAAAAAAGCCTTGTTGAGTTCTAATCCTACCGCTTCCCTGGCATGTGGGGCACTGAACTGGTTTAATTGCTCCTTCGCTACCTGTGCCTTGGCATGTGTCACATTTTACATTTGTCACATAATGTATAGGTGCTTGTATTCCTTTAAATGCATCTTCTAAGGTAATTTTAAGATCATAACGTAGGTCTGCTCCAGACACTCCTGTTGTGCTCCTCTTTGCTCTTGATCTACTTGCACCACCACCGAATCCTCCACCAAAGAAGTCATTGAATATGTCGCTAAAATCTCCTGCAGAGCTAAAGCCTTGAAACCCACCAGAAGCACCTTCGTGGCCATAACGGTCATAGCTTGCCCTTTTCTCAGAGTCAGATAGAACTTCATATGCAGCTGTTACTTCTTTAAATTTTTCCTCTGCTTCTTTATTGCCAGGATTTCTATCAGGATGATATTTTAACGCTAATTTTTTATACGCTTTTTTTATCTCATCAATACTGGCATTTCTTTCTACTTCCAGCAGATCATAGTAGTCTTTTTTGCTCATATATAATAGTTTAGTGTTTAACCTTTAAAGATAGGTATTGCATATATTAATTTCAAGTGTGACTTCTATTTCCTATAAAATGTGGTGCACCCTGAGCGACTTGAACGCCCGACCTTTTGATCCGTAGTCAAATGCTCTAATCCAACTGAGCTAAGGGTGCTTTCATAAAGTTAACTTTAGCAGGTTTTGTAGCTTGATTCAATTAATTTGGCTAAAAATAAAACTGTTAATTTTTATCATACGTGAAACCTGCAAAAAATTGCATTTGTTTTCTTAAGAATCATTTTATGGTCAAGCTCACAACCATACGAACATTTGTAGTCAAGGCACTGGATCTGAAATTGCAATGTTCGTATAGTTGTGGGTTTAGAACCCCTCACAATTCCCAAACTGCTGTTCCGCATTAGAATTATTAAATTCACTATAAGGAGGAGCGCTTGGAGGAGAGTAAGGAGGAGGTGGTCCATAATTCCTAACTGCTTCTTCAGCCTCCTCAATATTGTCTGATTCTTTCTCATGCTTCACATGAAAAGCTAAACCACCAGCAAAACATACGAGAGAATTAGCGCCAAGGATAGCTAAACCCCACACTGGTAAGACTGGGTAAACAGCACAAGCTACCTACTTTCAAAACACGTCCCCTCAGATTCTCACTTTGGCATCATTCTACCTTATCTAAAGCCATTTTATACCTTTTTATCCCTTCTGGGGTAACAATGTAACAAAGGGGTATAACTCAGAGCTAGAGGTTATGATTGTAATAAAGATATAAAAAAAACGGATAAGTCAAGCAAAGTTACAAATGTAATTTTGCTTGACTATCCATTTATTACCACCTAAAATAGTTAACAAAGCCATCCCGTATGAAATTTTATCTATATCTAATCAAGCATATTAATAAGTAAGTAAATTTTAATATAATCTTATTATACTTATAAGAGCCTGTCTTCAAACTAAGTAGAAAGGAGTTAAGAAGTGTGTTATAAGATATATTTTAAATGTACCCAAGCGATATAAGTGACAAAGAATGGAAGATAATAGAGCTATATTTTGAACCTAAAAAGACCGGTAGACCAAGAAAACATAGTATTAGAACAATTATTAACGCAATCCGCTATATGATGAGAACAGGATGTCAATGGAGACAACTGCCTAAAGATTTTCCACCATGGAAAACAGTGTATAGTTGTAATTAGCGATTGAAAAAAAGTGGAATATGGCAAGAGATTCATGATTTTCTAGTTAAAAAAGTAAGAGAGATAATTGGTAAGAATGAAACTCCATCAGTGGGAATAATAGATAGCCAATCAGTAAAAACTACTCAAAAAGGGGATCCAGAGGATATGATGCTGGCAAGAAAGTAAAGGGTAGAAAGCGCCACATCGTTGTAGATACTGTAGGTCTTGTAATTGCTGCTGAAGTACAAAGTGCAAGCATTCAGGATCGTGATGGTGCACTAAATCTTTTTGTTCAAGCCAAATGCAAAGCTCCAACATTACATAAGTTTTTTGCTGATCAAGGATACACAGGTAAATTGCAAAACCTCTGCTTATTGGAAACTGGATGTTTATTGACGATTACCAAGAAAATAGTTGATACAGGATTTCAGGTTATTCCCAAACGTTGGATTGTTGAGAGAACCTTTGCTTGGCTCTCCAATTTTAGACGTATGAGTAAGGATTATGAGCATTCTCTTCTCACTTCAAAAAACAACATCTTCTTTAATATGATCACTATTATGCTTCACAAATTAGCTCATTCTTGAGTTTGAAGACAGGCTCTGAGGTTTTTGCTTGATAATATGGAAAAGCAAACGAGTGCAATAACAGAGCAAGCAAAAAAAAATGAAAACATAATGCCATTACCACAGTGCTTAACAAGCACTCCTAAAACCACGCATGAGAATATTGAACTTGCGATATACCCAAATAATCCTGTTAAGCTTACAATTGTACATACATTATTTTGTGGAGCAATTTCTATAGCTATAACACCTGTCAATACTTGTACTCCAAATATAAAAAATCCTGATAAGATTGCGCCAAGGTTCATAAGAATTATATTTTGACCAAAGTTCATTGCAATAAAAGTGAGTGCTATACCCAACATGTAAAGTAATGCCAGCAAGCTTCTATTTTGAAAGAAGTACATATCACTAATTCTTCCTGTGATTAAAGTTCCAAAGATTCCACCTAAATCATATACACCTGTTATTAGTGAGGATTGTACAAGAGAAATTTGTAATTTATCCTTTAAAATTATAGGAAACCAAAAGAAGATTCCCATTTTTATAATATAAGCACAAAAAGTAGCACAACATAGAAACCATATGGAACTTTTCACTTTGATACCTATCTGAGATTTCTGCACCTTATAATAGGTAGTAAAGTTGGCACTTTCTTCGTAATATGCTTTTAATATTATATAAATTCCAAAAAGTAAGCATAAGAGACCAGAGTACAAAAATGCACTTTTTGCATCATATATTTTGATTATACTTGGTAATACAATTAAAGTAATACAAGAACCAAGTTGCTGAGATGCGCTCATAACTCCCCATGATGATGCAATTGAAGAGATGCTAGAGCTTGTAACCATAAACTTGGTAATAGCTGGCCAACCTAACCCTTGTGCCCAAGCTAATAATATTAATGTTAACAGTAATAAAGTTAGATTATTATATGATAAAGTTATACCAATGGTTAATAATCCAGTTGCAATATTGCATAGCCCAAACATAAATAATGGATTATTTTTGGAGTCCATGACTATTCCATTAACGAATTTTGATACTCCATAAAAAAAAGAAAAGCAGGCAAAAAAATAGCTTAATTTTACATGGTCAGTATCTATTAACAGTGGTAGAGCAATTGGTATACTTTGTCTTGATAAATAAAGCAGCATATATCCACAGAAGAATAGTAAATATTGAAAGAAGACAAAGTTCACACCTATTCCCAAACAGCTCTATGCAGATGCTAGAATAATACTATATTGGTATAATATTGTTTGACAAGAAGTTTGCAAACAATTAGTGCAGAAAATTACTTACTTAGTATCTTTCTTATAGCGGATACAGTAGTATTAATATCTTCATAGCTTATATCTCTATGTGTTATAGCTCTGATTTTACCTCTTATGTTAGCCATTCTAATTCCATAATTTGTAACTAGTACATTTATTAATTCTTGAGTAGATATACAATTATTATGTAATGAGAAATACGCTATATTAGTTTTGTATAGGTCGATATCAATTATAACTTGATCTATAGAGCCTAGGCCTTCTATAAGGTGCTGCATTTTTTTATGATCTTCTTCTAAAGAATTTACATTATTACGTAGAGCATATAAACATGCAGCTGAAATAATGCCAGCTTGGTGCATACCTCCGCCAATTTGAAACTTATAGTACCAAGCTTTTTCAATAAACTCTTCACTTCCAAGCAATATTGCACCCATTGGAGCACCTAATCCTTTACTAAAGTCAATGAACACTGAATCAAAATAATTTGCATACTCCTTTGGAGATATTTTAGTATGAGCACAAGCATTGAACAACCTTGCTCCATCTAAATGAGTGAATACGTCATTCTCTTTGCAGAGACTTGAGATCTCTTGAATATATTCTAAAGGCCACACAGCTCCACCACCAAAATTAGTCGTTTGTTCGATAGAAACAAGCCCAACCCTCGGAATATTTCTTAAGCTAGGACGAGTAATAAACTCAACAATTTGTTCTCCAGTAAATATTCCTCTCGTACCTTTTATGGGCAAAGGAGTGGCATGTGCCTGGGCTGCGATCAAGCCAGATTGTACTATGAGCGGATGTGAAGTTTCATCAAGCAGCAAGTAATCACCAGGTCTTTGAATGTGTACTTTATAAGCAATTACATTAGACATCGTTCCTGAAATCAAAAAGATTCCTGCAGGTTTACCTAATATTTCACATGTGGTTGCTACTAACTCATTCACAGTTGGATCTTCACATGCAGCTTCGTTTCCGACTTTTGCTCTAGCCATTGCTTCCCTCATTTTAGCTGAAGGGTCAGTGTTTGAATCGCTAAAGAAATCTATTTTTATTCTCATACTAAATTTAACACAACCTCCTTTATAATTTCAGCAGCTTTCATGATATCTGTTTCCTTTATGCCAAGGTGGGTAACTGCTCTTATATGAGACTCGAGCCAAGGAAAAAGCAATAAACCATAGGCTTGGCATTTACTCAAAAAAAACTCATTAGTCACATTTAGTTCTTTTATACTAAAGCTTACTATGTTAGTTTCTGGATAAGGTAGTATCAGATTTATATGTGGAATTTCTTTAATCTTGTCTGCAAATAATTTAGCGAGCTTATTATCTTCTTTGAGCCTAGAGATATTATTCTGTAGTACATATTTTGCTGCATTAGCACAGTACCCTATCTGATGATAACCACTACCTAGCCAAACCTGTAGCTTTTTAGCCCTTTCAATTATCTCTCTTTTACCCATAAGCATTGAACCAAAAGGAGCTCCAAGTCCTTTAGTGAAAGAAAAGCTCATTGTATCCACATATTTAACATAATCTGCTAAAGCAATATTTGTTTCGACATGAGCATTAAATATTCTTGCACCGTCTAAATGAAGATTTACATTGTGAGCTTTTAAAAAGTGATATAACTCGACTTGTCTTTCAAAAGGATAAATTTTACCATTAAAACCGTTTATACTATTTTCTATAGAAATAAGACTCACCTGAGCAAAAATTTTATACCTTGGCTTAGAATTAATAGCATATTCTACTTCATCAACATCTAAGATTCCGCTATTATTTCTAATACAATTAAATACGATATTATTTACTTTTGCATTGCCTGCACTATCGAAAAAATTAACGTGATAATTATAATGAGTTATTAGTTCATCACCAGGACTTGTTTGACTGGCAATGGCTAATCTATTTGCAAGCATACCGCTGGTTACAAATAATGCTTCTTCTACTTTGAATAATTGTTTGCAATATTCTGATAAGTCATTACAGCTTTTGTCTTCACCGTAAGCAAAATCTCCAACAGTTGCATTACTTATTGCATGTATAACGTTGGAGCTCTGCAGAGTTGTAGTGTCACTTCTCAGATCAATAATTTTTTCCATCTTCTTTTTTGCCATTCAAACAACCAATTTGAGCATTCCAAAGTTCCTTGTAAAGACCTTGCTTAGAAACTAGTTCAGCGTGTTTACCATCTTGGACAATTTTTCCTTTGTTAAATACTAGAATTCGGTCCATGTGTAAAAGTGTAGAAATACGGTGTGCTATAGTAATCGTAGTTTTATTTTTCATCAATTTAAATAAACTCATTTGAATCGTTTTTTCTGTTATAGAATCTAACTGACTAGTTGGTTCATCGAGAAATAATATTGGAGCGTTTTTTAAAAATGCCCTTGCTATTATTATTCTTTGTCTTTCTCCTCCAGATAGCTTAATGCCTTTTTCTCCGACTATAGTTCCATATTGATCTGGTAGAGTCATAATGAAATCGTGAATACCAGCCAGCTTTGTAGCTCTCATTATTTCTTCGATAGTAGATTGAAGTTTACCATATATGATGTTTGCTAAAATAGTATCATGAAATAACAATGGGTCTTGAGGTATTACAGATATTTGTTGCCTCAAAGAACTCTGTGTAACTTCTGATACTATTTGATTATCAATCCGTATATTACCTTTTTTAACATCAAATAACCTTAGGATTAAGTTTATAAAAGTAGATTTACCACCTCCAGAATAACCAACTAGACCTACCTTTTCGCAAGGATTAATGGTAACTGAAAAATCTTGAAATAATGGCTCCTGACCTTCATAAGAAAAAGAAACATTATTAAACGTTATTCTTCCACTTAATAAATTTAATTCTTTAGCATTTTCCTTATCTTGAATTTCTGGTACGGTAGTCAAGATTGGCAATGCATCTGAAACTTTGCCGAAATGAGTAGAAAATTGGGTAAGATTCCTAGTTAGATGGTTAAGAAACTCTATAATCGATATATTAATTCCAAGTACAAGAGCAATATCTCCTATTGCAATCTTGTTCAATTGATAATCATGAATTAAAAAATACAAGTTTACTGCTTGGAGTATATCAAATGAATAGCCATATATAAACCAAAGCCAAAAGTATGCCCATTGTAATTTTCTCTCTGCAATAGTTCTTTTCTTGCATATTTGAAAAAATTTGTGTCTCTCATGTGCTTGCTGAGAAAATAACCTTACTGATATAACATTTAAAATACTATCTGCTATACTAGCTATTACTTGTGAATTTTGTTTAGAGTAATTATCAGCTAATTCAGTAAGTACACGAAAGCTGAAAATCGAGACTAAAATAAAAATGCTTACCCAAGTGAATGTAGCAATTGCAAACTTTATGTTTACTAATGATAAGGTATAAATAGCTAAGACTAATGCTATACTATAACTGAAAAAACAATCTATAAGCAACCTTATTAACTCTATCACACTATCCATTAAGTTACTGACCTTATGTACTAAACTTCCAGATAAATTGTTCTGATAATAGGAATGGTCTTGTTGGAATAGCCTACAAAAAGACATATCAGCTATTTTTTGACGCATTAAGGTAAACATTCGAATGTCAACAAAATAGCCATAGAATCTAAAAGCAGTAGTGATAAGTAATGCCATACCAAGATAAGCGCTTACAGGTAATAAAAGATTTTCAATTACATTACCTTCCTGATATTTTACAGCTGTATCTAGAATATTTTTTACTAAATACTTTCTAAAAGACAAATCAACAGCTACCACCAGGGCAACTAAAGACATTATAAGTACATTAAGCTTGAATTTAGATACTATATTCAAGATGAACATCAATACACATTTGAAGCTATCAACTCTACTTCTGTTCATTTATAATGCTAGCTCCACTACGTTGACTTTTTTATTGAGAAATACAAGTAGTGAAAACCATAAATTTTTGTATATTTTTCCTGAGATGTCTCCAGCATCATGTAGTGCTGATGCTTGATTCAGAATAAGTAGCTTATATAAATCTCGCTTAGCCTCAGTAGTGTCGATCTCAGAAATATTTGTAGTTGTGTCTGTAATAAAGGCTAACCAGCTCTTGATAAGTTCTTCCATGTTTTTTGCTTTTATACTTTCCTGGTAGCCAAATAATGACAAGCATTCTCTCAGTATAGATTCTGTTAACTCACCACAATTGAGTATACCAAAAACTGAAGGCTGAGGTTTTGGCACATAGGGAAGGTCTTGATCTTTTACAATCCACCTTGTTACATAAGCAAATCTATCTTTAGCATCTGTATTCTTATCACTACCATGCCATAACCGTGAATCAAAAACTATCGCATCTCCTGATGAAATAGGTAGTGACTTAATTTTGTAATTTTCTCGGTTATTTGAGTACTGATCAAAAAAATATGGGTACCAAAAATCAACTAAAGGCTGTATTTCCCATTTATGACTGTTTTCTATAATTTGCAGTGCACCTGAAGTTTCACTGACATTATTCAAAGCTAACCAAACGGAAAAGTGGTAAGGATCATTGAAACTATAGGAGATGTCTTGATGGAAGGGAACTGCATCTATTAAATCAGCAGTTTTACATATAACATTTGATTTTTTCTGCAGTATCTGACACTGAAGTGACTTTTCAAGGTAATTTTTAATAATTTTATCTAATGCTTGAGAGATAATTCTAGTTACTTGAGATGACGTGCCCCATCTGCCGGTACAGTTTAAGTAGTCAGAAGTTGAAACACTTAGTTCTTGGGATAGCTTTGATATCTTATTTGTTATATCACTTAAAGACTGAGTTATTAGCTCTAAAGGAACCAGATTTTTGATAATAAAAAAACCATTTTTTTGTAGTATTTCCATATGATTAACACCTGACATCAATAACTGATAAGTAATCTGTTAAAGGTACAACAGCAAAAATTTTGAATCCTTTTACTTGTTTTAGTATTTTTTCCCAATCGCTTAATGTTCTTAGTTTACCTCCTGTTTCAACCATTACATTAATATCTACAGAGCCTCCAGCTGGAGAGCGGTAATCTAAAATAGTTTCTATCAATAAAATACGAGATATTCCTTTGACCAATTTTAAATAAGATAGTACTTTATCATCATCATAATGCTGTAGAAAGCGGCAAAAGACACCTAATTCATAATTTGTAGCTGATAGTTCTTCCTGAGTTGTAAGTTTGACTTTTAAATTTTCTACTAACTGTCTTGGCACTTTATGTTCGTTATAATAATATAGGCCTATAGAACCTTTATTGTGTATATCAGAATAAGCAAGAAATAAAGAGTGTACACCAAATAGCAATATATTTTTAGCACCATCTATATTAATCCTAGAATTAAACTCTTTAGTGTCAAACATGGAATATCCTAGCAATGCTTGGTAAAACGCTATTTTCTTATCTTCTGATGCTTCTCTTTCCTTAAAAGATTCAAATGAAGAGATTGACTTCTGTTTTAGTATATCGGCAATCTTTAACCAATTCTTTTCAGCGGCAACTCTTGCCCACATTGTTGCTGCTTTGGGCAGAAATGGTATTTCCTTAAAACACTTACCTTTTGATGATAGTTGCCATAAGTACTTGTTCTTATCGTAATCAATAAACCCTATTTCCCACAACGCCCTTAACAGCCTTTCTAGATTTGGTACGATAATGTTTAACTTTTTAGATAAAACCGGCATAGTTGCAGGTAAAATATTTAACAAATCAAGTTCAATAGCAACGCTTGTTAGGTAAGTTTTCCAAAAGGCTGAAAGTTCTGCAGAAATCCTATGCACTTGAGATTCTTTACCTAAATCAAAAATACTAAACTTTACATTTCCGGTAATATCGATTTGTCCTAACACACCTTCAAAAGTTTCAACTTTTGCCATGCCATTATAGAATGCTTCTACCATTTTAAATCTCTGCTGGTAAACAGGATTACCATTAATATCTATATGAAACCAACCATGTTGATCTTTTGCAATAGAATACCCTTTATGAAAAACATTAAGATTCTTATACCATTTATTATGTACTAACTTTCCATGATGATTAATATGTGTAGCTTTACCATCTTCGTAGACTACAGCGATACCATCCTTAAAATCTCCAACATAATCATATTCCTCCTGATAAATCCTGTTGCCATTTAAATTAATATGAAAACATTTATCATGTCTTCTAACTACACAAATATCTTCCTGATAATTTCCAATCCATTGATACGACTGTTTGTATACTCTACATCCAGATGGATCAATATGGTAACACCCTGTATCATCTTCTACGGCTGCTCTATTGAAGTAGAATCCAAAAGTTTTTAGAAATCTATTATGATAAGCTGCTTCTCCTCTTACATTGATATGATAAGCACCTGTCTGATCATAAACCGGTGCAAGACCGGGCTCATGAAATTTACCAACCTTTATAAACCTATTTTCATACAAAGGATCTCCTAGCAACTCGTGAAACCTCTCACACGGTGAAATTTTAATAGATTTAAGATTATCTTTGATTAATTGATCAAAGGTTTTCTCATGTTGCATGTTTTGCATAATTTATAATTTAAATAATTCTTTTGTAAGCTTAGGTACTCACTACTCTGCCATATTTCCTCGAGTTTAACCTCATTAACATTACCAAAATTTCCTAATGTCTTACGGAGTTCATCTGGAGCACAGCAAGGACTAAACTTTCCTTCATTGTTTATCCATGCTTCTTTACCTAAAAATGGGCATTGACCACCTGGAGCCAAATCCTTAATACCTTCTTGAGAAAGGATTGTAAAATTTTCTAATTTTATCTTTTTACCATTTGGCAATAGCATATTATCTCTAAGCTCATATAACCTTCTCACCTCTGTATTCCATCTACTAATTGCTAATTCATCTCTTCTCATAGATAGATCCTTAATTTCCTTAAAATGCGCCCAAAGATGATGTCCTTTAACTCTATCTATGCCATTTTTTATGGCCATCTTAACTATGTCATAGAGTTCATGTAAATTACTTTCCAAAAATGTTAATTGTAAAGTAACGGTACAACTTTCACCTGTATCGCTAAAGTATTTATCTCTAACTTCAAGGAAAGTTTTTAAATTTTCTGTCACTACTTCCCATTTTGAACCTTTCATGATTCTTTCATGAGTTTCTTTAGTTGCCCCATTCCAGGAAATCTTAACATCAGATAAAATTGGTACCAATAGTTCAGCCCATTTTCTAGCTCCTTTAATAGGAAAAGAACCATTGGTCGTGAGGTTAAGCTTCAGGCCGAACTCATGGCACAAATTGATTATTTCATCAAAGCTTTTGTACATTAAAGGCTCACCCATAGTAGAAGGAATGATTTCCCTTAAAGGTGTTCCAGCTGCCTCTTTAATCACTTTTCTGATAGTTTCTATTGACAGTATCTTGGGCTTTATTCCTTTTACTTTCTTCTCCTCTTTAACTTTACTGTATGGTGAAAAACATTCGCACATTATACAGGAAAAATTACAATAGTCTGGATTAGTGTCAAAAGTGATTCTCCAAGGACCAGGCTTTACAGGTATTGATTTACCCTTACTTGCAATAACATTACAGTAAATTTTGTTAAGTTGCTTGGTGTGTTCACTTATAGAAGGTACATTGCCATTTTCAGTGTAAAGGTAACCTCTCTGTGTCAGTTTATTATATAACTTTTGGTCTGTAGATAGAACCTCCATTTTCTTTGACAAGCTACTTGCATCTCTGTGCTTAAAAGACAACCCATTTATTCCATCTCTCACATATTCTTCCATACCACCATAATCGGCGGTTATAATTGGCACTCTAAGTTGCTGTGCTTCATGTATAACTAATGGCGAATTTTCACCCCAAACTGAAGGAACAACTATTGCATCAACTTTATTAAATACATCAGTAACTATATCTTGATTATCATAACCTCCCATCCATTCTATCCTTTCTTTAACAACATGTGGAAATTGGTCGGCAATTGCCCTTAGGGCTTGAGTTTCTTCTCTTACTGTTCCCCAAATTCTAAGTTTTGCTCTAGGCAATAAATTAGAGAAAGCTTTCAATAAAAGATCTACACCCTTTTCAGGAGTATGGGTACCAATATAGCCAAAAACGAACTCTTTCTCTTGCACTCTATTTCTACCTTTAAGACGATTTAGATCAAAACCATAATCAAGATAAGAGATTTTGTTGACTGGAATATTAAAATCTTGAATAAACTTATTTATCAAGAACTTTGATGGAGCAATAAAGTAATCTATATAGTCTATTATTTTCCTTGTGTGCTTCATTCTAGTTGCAACCCATTGTTCCCAATAATTTATGTCTAAATTCAGGAATTCTTCATCTCCTGTAAAATATCCCTTGTAACATTGGGTTGCACATTTTTGATCCTTTTGTCCATCACAAAGCCGTAACAAATCTTCAGAATTGCGTTGAATAAACCTTCCTCTTGGACACATTAACCAAAAGTCATGTAGCGTAAAAATTGTAGGTATATTTTCTTTAAAAGCAATTTCTGGTAAAGTAATTGATAGATGATTAAGATGACCAAAATGTATAAGATCTGGCTGAAAGTTATCTATTACTCTTTTAAATTTTATATCTACTTCTTCATTAATAAATTTGTAACGATATTTAGCTGTGGGTATATTAATTAAATGCAGTAAGATTCGGGAATCACTACGATCTAGGACTGTAGTGTAATAAAAATCAGGTAAAAAGCTATTTTCATACCTAGTAAATACTTGTACCTCATTGTTATTTGCTAGTTCATGAGCAAGAGTTTGGCTATAAACCTCTGAACCAGCACTATAATAAGGAGGGTAACCATGAATAACTTTTAATATTTTCATATATTACCATATCTATATTGTTAGGATATTCTTGTGTATTGTTTTGTAGACTTTTTATAAATTTACTTAATCCTACTTCTAATGAATGCTTTGGAGACCAACCAAGTAGCTCTTTAGATCTAGTAAAATCACCATGGAACTTAGTTACGTCAAAATTTCTTGGAGGATAAAAATCAATTCTAGAATCACTTTTCGTGACTTTTAATATTGTTTTTGCTAAGTTTTCTAAAGTACATGGGCTATTAGTAGTAAGATGAATGGCAGGAAGAGAAGATTTTTCGCTTTGTAAATATTTAACAGTTAAGCATATACCCTCTATAACATCATCCAAATAGGTAAAATCAAAAACACATTCTTTACCTTCTATTTTAATTGGATCACCTCTTAATGCATTAATACAGAGTGCAGGAATTACTCTACTGTTATGATCTAGTAAACCACCATATACATTTGAAAAGCGTAATATTGCTACATTAAAATCTTTTAAACTTGTTATTTGTTCCTCAATAAATGCTTTACCTTTGGCATAATTATTTATTGGATCAATACTAGCAGATTCTGTAACCGGCAGTTCCTTCTGCTCTCCATAGACTTCCCTACTACTTGCATATATAAACCATGGTTTATTTGGAAGTGACTTACATAACCCTAAAAACTGCATTGTACCATCAACATTAATTTTTTGACACAGTGCAGGATAAAGTTCACCATGTATAACTCTAGAAATTGCAGCCAGATGAATAATTCCTGTACACTTAGCAAGTAGTGGTACTATATCTTCTGAAAAAAAACTGAGTGGATTGCCGCGAAACCTAATATCGCAGCTTATTACTTCATGGCACTGGTTTTCTAACCTTTCCACCAAGGTCGACCCTATCAAACCTGCAGCACCTGTTATTAATATCCCCATGTATACCCTCTCACTACAACTAGGAAAATTTGTCGTACCAATTATCTTACAAGTAAGAATCAAAAGGTATTATAAAACCAGTATAAAACAAATGTCAACTTAAATTAATGAATAAAAAAATGTAGTTATGAAAGAAGAGTTGACTGCCTTCTTTCTTGAAAATAGTGTTCGGCTTTAATCAAATCCTCTTTATTATTTACTCCCATTGCTTCTCTTTCATCAGAAACTACATAACCTACACTCAAGTTATTGTTTGCTGCAATGGGTATGATATCATTAAGACAATACTCATTGGTCGAATTATTAAATTTTATTTCTTTTACTAAGGTAAAAAGATCTTTAGCATATGAAACCATTATTCCAGAGTTTGCAAGAAGCATTTTATCTCCATTTTTTAGGATTTTTTGAACATTGCCGTAATTATCAATTACTAATCTTCCATATTGTTCATCTTGACTATTGAATCCAAGAAGAACTAAATTATTATACTTTAAACAATCAGTCATTTTCATAATTGTATCACTAGATATAAAGGGAGTGTCTCCATACTGTATTAAAACTATGTCTTGATCAGATAACTCCTCCAGATTTTCTAGAGCAATTTTAACTGCAGTGCCAGTACCTGTAATATCTTCTTGAATTATTAGTTTTATATTGTATTGATCGATTATACTTTTTAGGGTATCAAACCTTTCTAAATCTTTTAGAAGGGAGTTGTTAACAACAATTGATAAGATTTTTAGACTCAGCGATTTTGCATTAGAAATTATATGCTCTAAAAGAGTAAGATTTCCCACTTGATGCAACGCTTTTGAATATTCAGAATTCATTCTACTGCTCTTTCCTGCTGCTAATATTATCAAAATGTTACTCATACATGACTCAGGAATTGATTAGGTAGTAAGTTAATTCATAATTAGTAAGATGTAAAGCCCACTGTAATTTTCTAAATGATCTAGATCTTGGCACCCTCATTAGAGTTTCATTTAAGAGAGCTATAACTTCAAACTCTTTACTCGATTTTTTACGCTGACATCTTGTAAACTCTGATCTGGACTTTTTAATATTTCTAATAATCTACTTGCAAGGTTTGAGTGTTTATTGATTACTGCAACCTGGACTAATGACTTGCCTTGATCATCACGAGCATTTGTTACAGCTACGCGCTCATCAGGTTTTATTGCTTTCAGCTTACTGATAATTTCAACATTACCATTTTTTGCATTCTCAAACAGCTCTTCTACTAATTTCAATAGGTTAGTAATATTCTGGTCTCGAGAAAAATCAAGTGGTGTTTTACCTTCCTTATTCTTGATGTTATAAATTGCACCATGTTTCAACAAAGATTTTACAGCTTCAAAAAAGCTATTTTCAGTAGCAACATGCAACGATGTTGTGCCTTTAACTACTGTTTTAGCATTAACAAAGTCACTCAATTCATTGTGGCTTACACGTTGTAACAAAGCTTCAATAATTTCTTTATGACCTTTGGAAGCAGCAGTGTGTAATGGTGTATTACCTTTATTAGTAACTTTAGTAGCATCAGCTCCATTTGCTAGCAAGATATTTACAACTTTTATGTGCCCATTATTAACAGCATAATGTAATGGTGTTCTTCCATCCACGTTTTTTGAATCAATGATTGCTCCATCTCTAATGGAACTCTCAATTTCTAAATAATTATTATCTTCTATAGCTTTAAATAACTTCTCAACCAATTTTAGTAATTTTATGACTTCTGGGTTTCCTCTTCTTTCTGCAAAGTGTAATGGTAAAACATATCTACCTCCTTCAGCTCTAGCATTAAAGTATGCTCCGCTCATAAGCAGAGAACTAACTATATCTAAATTACCAATTTGTGCCCCTAAGTGCAAAGGCGTAGCATTTTTATCCATTTTTGCATTAACATCCGCTCCATTTATAATAAGGGTTTTGACTACCTTAGAGCCTGTCTTCAAACTCAAGAATGAGCTAATTTGTGAAGCATAATAGTGATCATATTAAAGAAGATGTTGTTTTTTGAAGTGAGAGGAGAATGCTCATAATCCTTACTCATACGTCTAAAATTGGAGAGCCAAGCAAAGGTTCTCTCAACAATCCAACGTTTGGGAATAACCTGAAATCCTGTATCAACTATTTTCTTGGTAATCGTCAATAAACATCCAGTTTCCAATAAGCAGAGGTTTTGCAATTTACCTGTGTATCCTTGATCAGCAAAAAACTTATGTAATGTTGGAGCTTTGCATTTGGCTTGAACAAAAAGATTTGGTGCACCATCACGATCCTGAATGCTTGCACTTTGTACTTCAGCAGCAATTACAAGACCTACAGTATCTACAACGATGTGGCGCTTTCTACCCTTTACTTTCTTGCCAGCATCATATCCTCTGGATCCCCTTTTTGAGTAGTTTTTACTGATTGGCTATCTATTATTCCCACTGATGGAGTTTCATTCTTACCAATTATCTCTCTTACTTTTTTAACTAGAAAATCATGAATCTCTTGCCATATTCCACTTTTTTTCAATCGCTAATTACAACTATACACTGTTTTCCATGGTGGAAAATCTTTAGGCAGTTGTCTCCATTGACATCCTGTTCTCATCATATAGCGGATTGCGTTAATAATTGTTCTAATACTATGTTTTCTTGGTCTGCCGGTCTTTTTAGGTTCAAAATATAGCTCTATTATCTTCCATTCTTTGTCACTTATATCGCTTGGGTACATTTAAAATATATCTTATAACACACTTCTTAACTCCTTTCTACTTAGTTTGAAGACAGGCTCTAAGGCCATCAAATTTTACTTCCTTAAGCTTTTTACCTGGCTCAAAACCTTCAATTTCAAAATTCTGTACTGCTTCTCTCATAAATTCAGCTTCGTATGAGGTACTTGACAGCAGCTCTATTGTTTCTCTAGTATTAAATACTCTGGTTACTAGACTTTTCCAATTCGTGGTAACCTCCGTCCAGTGATCGATGTTCTTGGTGATTGTAACTTTTGCCGGTACTGGATCGAAAGCTTGATAAGGATTAATTCTTACCTCACTGGTCTGTAAAAGCTGTTCCAATACCGGTTCAAGTTCATATGGCAACAAATAAGGTTCTTTACCTCTTTCAACATCAATGATTTCCACGTTTATTGGCAATATCAGTTCCTTGTTTACTATTGCTGCAAACTGAACAATTCCTTGATCACGCATATCATCATCAAAGAATGAATCAACAAATACTCCTTGTATTTCGGTGAATGGTTACACAAATTTATGATGACAATATCTTGATTTTAGCATCATCTATGCTAACTTGATCTAATGTATCAAGTGGCTTGTTTTCTTTAGCTTGAGGACAACAATATAGAACTAGGGTAATAGAACCTAAAATGACAAAAGCGGCACCCAAAACTGCCAATAATATGAGATTACCTTTCTGATCAGAGATAAGAGGCTTTCCTAAAAATGAAGAAGTCAGTGATCCAAAAAAAACAGCACATGACAATGCTGTAAGACATAAAGAGACCTTCTTTCCTTTAGAATTTTTCTGCGATTGATTATAGCTTGAAGTTTTGTAGACTAATTCTTCACCTTCACTTGTATCTATAGCACTAAAACAGATTTTTTGAAGAATTCTTGATGATTTACTATCTATACTCTCCCTACTTACCTCTTTTGGTGAATTGCCTGGAACGCTACTCGCTGAAATCAGTAGTTCACTGCTATTTAATAATTGATTACTATCATCTTCATTGTGCTGCGATGCTCCTGGGGTATTTGTGTTAGTTATTTCAATACTTTTATTTTCTTCATCCAATTTTACTAAAGTTCCTGTTGAAACTTCTTTGCTACTACTCTGTCCATTTTGTAATGAAACATCTTGCTGATCATCGTGCGTATAAATACTACCTTTACTTGCATTAAACCGAATACCATCTGAATCTGTTAAGATACTATTATCAGAACTTTTATATGTTTCGCTTTCATCTTCAGCAGTAACAAAACTTTCTTTGCTTAAAATAGGACTTGATGCATTTTCTTTTGATACTAAAAATATTTCAGCTCCATTATTAACTTTTTTCTGACCTGAACCATCACTATCAATAAATTCGGTATCTGAATTATTACCACTTTTCTTGTTCTGGTGGAGGGAATTAAAGTTATTAATATCAAAATTGTTACTGATACTCAGGTTTAGATCTTCTTTACTTAGCGTTATTGTAGCATTATGATTTTCTCTAGCAAACGTGGTTTCTTGAATACTACTAGAAGTATCACTTTTATCTTCTGATAATGGTGTTTTATTACTACCTAATGGACTGTTACTGTTCTCTTTGTAATCTTTTACCCACTCATCTGATACTACTAAAATTTTATTGTTGTTTTGTCCATCTAACTGTACATTTATTGTAGCACCTTTTTTACTCTCTAATGGTGCCGATGTCTCTTGCACTATGTTCAAGCCAGTACTCTCATTAATCTGGGAGAAAGTTGTTGAGATCTCTTTTTGATTTTTCTGACCCAACTTTAGATCTTGATTTACATTAGTAGAGCCTAGGGAGTAATTATCCCACTGAAGCTCATCCATCCTTACTTCATCAGGTGTGCCAATTGAAATACAAAAACTACGAGTACTACCAGGTGTACCAACTAATTCATGAAGACTACCCGTGTTAGGTATACCAAATTCCTGTTCCAAACTCCTGTTCTTACTCTTATCTTTCCCTTTCATCTGATCAGGTTCACAAACACCACCTGATCTTCGAGGACCAGGTTGTACCTTGTTTGCCAAAGGTAATGGTGTGAGATTTTTCCTTTGCTTATTTTTTCTACCCATAACGCCTACTCCAATACAAATTTTTATCGACTACTATGAATTTTAACTTGACCTAATTATTGAATCAATTAAAAATAACTGAGCTTCGATAACACGTTTAGGTCATGTATAACGATTAACTGGTACCTTCTGCAAGCTAAAAAAGATAGTAAAATTATCTCTTTAGCCAGCAGTACTTGAAACTGAAAACGGAAAATGTACAGTGAGTATAGATTTGTAAAAGACAAGATTTAATCTGACAGACAAGAATTAACTGACAGAAGAATTGACGTAGTCAAAACTAATATCAGGCTGTTGTTTAATGCTACTAATATTTTTCTGAAAAGCAATATGTTTACTGTCAAAAAACGTTTGCATAGGTGTTTTGCCATAGCAGTATTTGCCTGAGTGAGGCCTTGTCTCATTGTAAGAACGCAACCAATGATCAACATCGATCTGTAGATCCTCCAAAGAATAGTAGATTTTCTTTCTAAAGATAATATTGTAACACTCATCTTGCATAGTTCTATGGAATCTTTCACATATGCCATCAGTTTGTGGAGAGTTGGCTTTGGTTCTAGAATGATCGATATTTTCGATTCCTAAATATAGCTGATAAGCGTGATTTTCGGGCTTGCCACAATACTCCGTACCCCTATCAGTTAGAATGCGTAATAATGGAATTCTCTGCTCATCAAAAAATGGGATAACTCTATCGTTAAGAAGATCTGCAGCTGTAATAGCTGTTCTGTCCGTGTAAAGTTTAACCATTGCAACTCTGGAATAAGTATCAACAAAAGTTTGCTGATAAATGTGCCCTATGCCTTTGATATTGCCCACATAATAGGTATCTTGAGAACCCAAATAACCTGGATGTTGCGTCTCAATTTCACCATGAGCTTCCCTTTGTTCTTTCACTTTTTCTAAAGCTGCAAGTTGTTCTTCAGTTAAAATGATTCCGTCTTGAGCTACTTTTGCCTCCAGTGCTTTAAGTCTCTTTTTCAAAGTTTCAAGGTCATTTCTTAGCCATACAGATCTTACTCCTCCTTGGGAAATTATTATACCTCTTTTTCTCAGCTCATTTGCAGCTCTTTCTTGTCCATATGCAGGAAATTCTGTAGCTATGCCAATTATTGCTCTTTCTATATCTTCCGAAACTCTGTTTGCTAATAGCGGTTTTTTCTTACTTATTTCATGTAATGCTTCTTCTCCCCCATTTTCATATAACTCCTTGAATCGATAAAATGTATCTCTTGAGTATCCCATCACTTTGCACGCTTGAGACACATTTCCTAATTGTTTTGCTAGCTCTAGTAATCCTAGTTTTGGTTTTAGTATTTTTGTTTGTATTGTACTCATTTCTAACACTCCTTATTTTTATTATTCTTAACTTACTTTTTTAAAGTGTCAGATCAAGTCCTATTTAATACAGCTTCTGAAAAAGCTCTTTTGCAATATAACCTTTGTCACCAAACAAAAGACCGATTAATTTTTCCGTCAGATTTGGCACAGGTATCCTATCATCAACATTGCCTTTTGTTAGCGTAAGTGCATGAATTTCAACATTTTCATTGATTACCATATGTAATTTGAAACCAAAAAACCAGCCGTAAGTGCTCTTGCTTAATTTTGCAATTCCAGCAAAAACTTTGTTTTTGGATATTCTTTTTGCATGACAAACTGCAATGGGAGTTGTGTCTATATATGAAATTCCAGTGTTTTCTGACTGTCCACAAAGCCAATGCAACAACATTGCTAAATGCCACAAAACCCTAGGCTTTAGAGCAACAAACCTGGTATATGAAGGTAACTTTGGAAACTCTGATTTGTAGAGCAACGTTAGGTAATGTAGATAGAAAGTTTTACACGGAGATTGTTGATATAGCAGGATTATTGTCATGATTTCGGAGTGCTCAATTTCCGTTGTTCTTGTGGGGTTTTTACCATTTGGCAGTAGTTTATCTGCAAAATTTTTCTCTATATCTCTGCAAAAATCATCGACCAAACAAAACAGTTTTGTTATATCTTCCATGGGTAACCTCATCTATTTTTTTATCACTGCTGAGTTTACCCTGTTTTCTTGCCTCTTCTATTCTCCTTTAATCCATAATTCACGTTTTTAGGTATTTTATGCCTTATAGACAAAAAATCCAACATTAGTTATCATCTTAATATGAACGACAATCTGGTATGCCTCGGAATGATTACTTCTCCTCACGGAATTAAAGGAGCTGTTAAATTAAAAACTTTTACCGAAAAACCTGAAAATATCTCCTTATATGGTGAGCTAATAAGTGGTGATGAGAATTATAAAATAGACTTAGTATCCGTCATAGGTGATAATCTAGTAATAGCTACAATCAGCGGAGTAAATTCCCGTAATGAAGCAGAGCTTTTAAGGAATAAGAAGCTGTATATAGAAAGAAGCAAGCTACTGAAGCTAAATGATGAGAATGAATTTTATCAAAGTGACCTTGTAGATATGGAAGTAAGGCTGGAAAGTAATGAATTATATGGCAATGTAAAATCTGTGTATAATTTCGGCTCAGGGGATATATTAGAAATTTTGGTTATCAGCACAAAAAAACGCATTATGCTATCTTTCACTAAAGAGATATTTCCACATATAAATATAAGGGGGAGGTATATAGTATTAAATATGCCAGAATTTATTGACTAATAAAGACTTTGATATTTATATAAAGCTATTTATAATTATAAGATCAAGTTGAAAATGTAATTATGGCAGAAAGAGCTAATGATATCAGACCAGGTCAGGTGTTGGAACATAACGGCGGATTATTTTTGGTTGTAGGTATTATGCATACTCAACCTGGTAAAGGTGGTGCATACATACAAGCCGAAATGAAAAACATTAAAACCGGAGCAAAACACTATGAAAGATTTCGCTCTGATGCAACAATCAGAAGGGCAATTTTAGATGAAGAGGAGTATGTTTACCTTTTCACTGAAGGAAACATTGTAAATCTTATGCATCCAAGTAATTACGAGCAAATCACTATAAATTTGGACTTATTGGGAGAAAAAAAGATTTATCTACAGGATAATATGAAAGTTAAAATAGTAACTTATCAAGACAAAATAATTTCTGCGCATGTGCCTGATTATGTTACACTTGCTGTGAAAGAAACAGAGTCTGTTATTAAAGGACAAACTGCTACTGCTTCTTATAAGCCTGCAATTTTAGAAAACGGAATGCGCGTTAACGTGCCTCAGTTTATAAAAGAAGAGGATAAAATTGTAGTATATACTCCAGATGACAGCTATTATGAAAGAGTGAAAGAGTAAAAGGAAGAATGTCCATTTCATCACCACGAATTAATGTGATGCTTGATTCTGTGCGTAGTGCTTCCAGGCAGCTTATGCGCGATTTTAATGAATTGCAAATTTCTAATGTTAAGTCAGCAGACTTTATTAATAAAACTTATTCAAAATCCAAGCAAACCATATACGATTGCTTGCACGACTACAAACAAGACTATGAGTTTATTTCCGAAGATGATACTGACCAAGAAATAAAAGATAACGGTTACACTTGGTTTATTATGCCTATAGAGGGAAGGGAGAACTTTTCTAGTTGCATGGTTTATTTTGCAGTATCAGTCTGTCTCATTCATAAAAATAAAGTTGTGGCAGCTGTAATTGATGCTCCTGCTCTTAGAGAAACTTTTTGGGCAGAAGAAAAGAAAGGTGCTTTTCTTGAGGATTTTAGATCTCGTCATATAAAAATGCGGGTGAAAAGCCGTGAAGGGGGTCTGATAGATGTAAGTGGTAATTTATTAAATAAATTGCTGCCTGGTAATAGTAATGTACGCTCCATCGGTTCAATAATTTTAGGCTTTGCATACTTTGCGGCAGGAAGGCACAGTGGAATAGTTTACTCTAGAGTTAACAAATATAAAACCTTGCTCGGTAGACTTTTTCTACAAGAAAGCGGTGGAAGGCTAACGGAAGACAACGGATTGATTATCGCTGGCGATATTAAATTAGGATAAACAGGCTACAGAGATAGACAACTTTTCGAAAATTTTTACAAGAGATTCTGTCAAATGCTTTATCATTTCATCTGTATGATAAGGTGTAGGAGTAATACGGAAACGCTCAGTTCCTCTTGGCACCGTTGGATAATTTATATGTTGAACGTATATTCCATACTCATCAAATAATAATTTTGATGCTTTTTTGGATAACTCTGGGTCGCCAATTATTATTGGAATTATATGAGTTTCTGTTGGAATGAAATTAATTCCTGCATTTCTCAGTGAGTTTTTTACTTTTTCAACGACTTGCTTTTGCTTTTCCCTTTCAATGTTGCTCGATTTTAGGTGTTCAACGCTTGCCTTTGCTGCCGCTGCTAAAACAGGCGACATAGCAGTGGTGAAAATAAATCCTGGAGCGGAACTTCTTATTACATCTACCAAGCTCTTTGAAGACGCTATATACCCACCCATCACTCCAAAAGCCTTCGATAGTGTACCTTGAATAACGGTTATTCTATCCATCAGGCCTTCTCTTTCTGCAATTCCGCCACCATGTGAACCATACATGCCAACTGCGTGCACCTCATCCAAATAGGTAATTGCATTATGTTGATCTGCAAGATCGCATATCGCCTCAAGCGGCGCTATATCGCCATCCATTGAATATACGGATTCAAGCGCTATTATCTTTGGTGTTTTTGTGTCTACGGACTTTAACAACTGCTCTAAGTGATCAACATCATTATGTCTAAATATATGTTTTGGTCTTTTTCCTGATTTTATGCCTTCTATCATTGAAGAATGGTTCTTCTCGTCTGAAAAAATTACTACATTTGGGATAATAGACGATAAAGTGCTAAGTGTAGTCTGGTTAGCAAGGTAGCCACAAGCAAAAGTTAAAGCAGCCTCTTTTTTATGTAAACAAGCTAGGGATTTTTCCAGTTCGACAACCTCTTTTGTTGTACCAGATATATTTCTTGTTCCTCCAGCGCCAACAGATGAATTTTGAATAGCAGCAATAACACTCTCATTCTGTGACATTCCCAAATAGTTATTACTGCACCAGACGATTACTTCCCTATTTCTTTCATAGTCCATAATGTGGGGGAGCCTACCTGGCAATGACGCAAAGTGCGTAAATTCACGGTAGCGCCCCTCCTCTTTTATATCTTTGATTTTATTTAAGAATATTTCTTCGTAGTTTACCAAGTTTTTATTCGCTAATAATTAACATAATTATAATAAATTATTAAACATAGACTACTATATTTATTCATCGTCAGCTACAGCAAGGTGTACTTTTTTGCATATCATCAACCTTTTCGACCTTATCGTTTTCAATTAAGGTTTTAGGCCTATAGCAGTAGGTAACTATAGCTACAATAAGACAACAAGCTCCAACTGCTATCCCCACTGCTAACATCTCTAGGCAAACTACAATAGCCGCTCCCGAAGCAACTCCAGCTAGTGCTAGCGCAGAAGCAGCTATGACATACCCCTTTGTATTTTGCGGAGCAGTATTATTCTTGCTTAAATTGCTTGATATATAGTCTACAGTTGCCGAATAGCCTAAAGATGACATAAACTCCAAAAACTCTTTATTTCCTTGTTTTTTTGCTATATCTAAGAGCCTGTCTTCAAACTCAAGAATGAGCTAATTTGTGAAGCATAATAGTGATCATATTAAAGAAGATGTTGTTTTTTGAAGTGAGAGGAGAATGCTCATAATCCTTACTCATACGTCTAAAATTGGAGAGCCAAGCAAAGGTTCTCTCAACAATCCAACGTTTGGGAATAACCTGAAATCCTGTATCAACTATTTTCTTGGTAATCGTCAATAAACATCCAGTTTCCAATAAACGCGAATTCTGGATTAAGGAAGGAAGAAAGTATAGGAAATAGAAGGCTTTGTGGATTTGATGGAGTAGGAAATGAGAGTAGAAAAGATATGAACCAAAAAATTAACAGGGGATCTATGGCGAGTGTGTTCAATTTCTAGTCTATTTTTTAGGTAACCAAAAACAGTCTCAATGATAGACCTTTTTCTCAGTAAAATCTTCTCATTTAGCGAAATCAATGTATTTTTCATACCTTTTTTCACCTTGGTAACAAGTTTCAAACCTCGGTCAAACAGCTTCTGAAAAAGCTCTTTTGCAATATAACCTTTGTCACCAAACAAAAGACCGATTAATTTTTCCGTCAGATTTGGCACAGGTATCCTATCATCAACATTGCCTTTTGTTAGCGTAAGTGCATGAATTTCAACATTTTCATTGATTACCATATGTAATTTGAAACCAAAAAACCAGCCGTAAGTGCTCTTGCTTAATTTTGCAATTCCAGCAAAAACTTTGTTTTTGGATATTCTTTTTGCATGACAAACTGCAATGGGAGTTGTGTCTATATATGAAATTCCAGTGTTTTCTGACTGTCCACAAAGCCAATGCAACAACATTGCTAAATGCCACAAAACCCTAGGCTTTAGAGCAACAAACCTGGTATATGAAGGTAACTTTGGAAACTCTGATTTGTAGAGCAACGTTAGGTAATGTAGATAGAAAGTTTTACACGGAGATTGTTGATATAGCAGGATTATTGTCATGATTTCGGAGTGCTCAATTTCCGTTGTTCTTGTGGGGTTTTTACCATTTGGCAGTAGTTTATCTGCAAAATTTTTCTCTATATCTCTGCAAAAATCATCGACCAAACAAAACAGTTTTGTTATATCTTCCATGGGTAACCTCATCTATTTTTTTATCACTGCTGAGTTTACCCTGTTTTCTTGCCTCTTCTATTCTCCTTTAATCCAGAATTCACGTTAAAAAAGTCAGGCTAATAAAAAGAGGAGATAGTTTTGTTGGGCTCTGTCCATTTCATAACGAAAAAACCCCATCTTTTTCGGTGAGCAATACTAAGAGCCTGTCTTCAAACTAAGTAGAAAGGAGTTAAGAAGTGTGTTATAAGATATATTTTAAATGTACCCAAGCGATATAAGTGACAAAGAATGGAAGATAATAGAGCTATATTTTGAACCTAAAAAGACCGGTAGACCAAGAAAACATAGTATTAGAACAATTATTAACGCAATTCGCTATGTGATGAGAACAGGATGTCAATGGAGACAACTGCCTAAAGATTTTCCACCATGGAAAACAGTGTATAGTTGTAATTAGCGATTGAAAAAAAGTGGAATATGGCAAGAGATTCATGATTTTCTAGTTAAAAAAGTAAGAGAGATAATTGGTAAGAATGAAACTCCATCAGTGGGAATAATAGATAGCCAATCAGTAAAAACTACTCAAAAAGGGGATCCAGAGGATATGATGCTGGCAAGAAAGTAAAGGGTAGAAAGCGCCACATCGTTGTAGATACTGTAGGTCTTGTAATTGCTGCTGAAGTACAAAGTGCAAGCATTCAGGATCTTGATGGTGCACTAAATCTTTTTGTTCAAGCCAAATGCAAAGCTCCAACATTACATAAGTTTTTTGCTGATCAAGGATACACAGGTAAATTGCAAAACCTCTGCTTATTGGAAACTGGATGTTTATTGACGATTACCAAGAAAATAGTTGATACAGGATTTCAGGTTATTCCCAAACGTTGGATTGTTGAGAGAACCTTTGCTTGGCTCTCCAATTTTATAGCTAACCGAAATAAGGTTTCCTCAAAGGAGTGTAAAAAGGTATAATACTGCTTTAATTAAGGTAGAATGATGGCAAAGCCATATAGTGAGGACCTGAGGGAACGAGTTTTAAAAGTGGTTGACGAGAAAAAAATGACTATGGAAGAAGTAAGCAAGATGTTCAAAATTGATAGAAAAACTATATACTGGTGGAGGAAAAGAAGAGAAGAAACAGGAAGTATAAAACCGTCTTCAGGCTACCAAAAGGGACATAGTCATAAAATTAAATACTTAGATGGCTTTGTCAAATTTCTGGATGAAAACCGAGATATTACGGTTGAAAAAATAATTGAAAAATTTGGCAACATGTGCAAAGGCACAGTCTACAATTATCTTAAAAAAGTAAACTATACATATAAAAAAAACTTTTCTTTATCAGGAAAGGAATGAAGAGAAACGCAAGGAGTTCATAAAAAAAATAGAAGGAATAGAAAAAGAAAACTTGATATTCATAGATGACTCTGGAGTAGAAGACAACAGATTTTATGAATATGGGTGGTCTCAAAAAGGCAAGAGGTTATTTGCCGATAAACCAGGGTTTAAAAGAAAGAGGGTAAGCATAATAGGAGCACTAAATGAGGGAAAAGTTAAAGCTTCCTGGGTAATTGAGGGCTACTGCAACAGCGAGATTTTTGATGCTTATGTAGAAAATATACTTGTTCCTATATTAAAACCTGGACAGACTATTGTTCTCGATAATGCAAGCTTTCATAAATCTGCAAGAACGAAAAATTTGATAGAAAATGTTGGGTGTAAAATTTTGTTCTCGCCGCCATACTCACCGGATTTAAATCCGATTGAGAAGTTCTGGTTTGCCATTAAGCATGCCATAAGAAAAGTGCTGCCAAGCTTTTGGCCCAATATTAATTCGGCTATTGATTTTGTCTTTCAGCTCTCGGGGAAATCTTACTTCGGTTGGCTATAGACGTATGAGTAAGGATTATGAGCATTCTCCTCTCACTTCAAAAAACAACATCTTCTTTAATATGATCACTATTATGCTTCACAAATTAGCTCATTCTTGAGTTTGAAGACAGGATCTAAGAAGTAGCTTCAAAAAACAGATTTTTAATAGTAAAACTAGAGCAACAAAAGGTGAGTATCTTCATAACAAATCTCCAGAGCTAATTGAGGCAGAGCAAAATCAGGCCATAATTTTGCGTATAGCCGTAGAATTTCCTGAAATCTTGAACCGTCCTATATTTTTTGAGCAATTTTCTCATTTTGAATTTACTAATGAGATGAAAAGATTACAACAGCGTGTAATTGATGTAATAAGTAACAAAAGCAAACTTGGTAAAGAGGCTTTGTTACAAGAATTGAAACAGTTTGACGTTATAAAGTATGTATTTGAAAAAACTAGTGTACTAAATAGCCAGCTGAACGAGAGAAAATCTGCAGAAATTGTGTGGAATAATATAGTGTTACTAAAAGAATTAAATGCGTTACGAAAAGAAAGAACCGAAGCGAGGCTGAGCGGTAATCTTGACTTAGAGGAAAGGTTGATAGAACAAATAGAGCAAATAGAAAGTAATATACAAGAAATGCAAATGGAGTTTATTGAAAAGTAGAGCTGTTATAAAAAGTTTATGCCAAATTCCAATAAATGTAGAGTTTTAATGAACATAGGACAGGCTAATGAATTTATAAAGGACAGTTTACAAATTGAAATTGATAGTGTGGAAGTGTGCCGTAGAGATGCAAAGGATGTTTGTATAGAACAAGCTAGTGCAAAAGCTACGCAATAGATGAGGGAGGGCCCCTCGGAGCCGGTTTACAAGAGCAGGCTTCAAACTACCATAAGCTGCTTTGGTCAAGAGTCAAGGTAGTGAGCGTTATGGAAAAGGCGCAATTATGCGTCATGTATGAAATAGGAAGGCGAATGAAAATGAACCACTGAAGAAGTGTCGAAATTTCCATGAACGACATTAAAACTAAGTGCTTTCTACACACTTAGGATAAATCTATCGGGAGCTTGTTTACTGGATAGGTAGTGTCCGGCATAGAGGTGGCGCGAATCTATTTTTGGCTATTGTGTAGAACTACGGGAACCTGTCGTTACGATGATAAGGGAGAAATCCAAGGAGCTAAACTTCAAACGTGAATTCTGGATTAAAGGAGAATAGAAGAGGCAAGAAAACAGGGTAAACTCAGCAGTGATAAAAAAATAGATGAGGTTACCCATGGAAGATATAACAAAACTGTTTTGTTTGGTCGATGATTTTTGCAGAGATATAGAGAAAAATTTTGCAGATAAACTACTGCCAAATGGTAAAAACCCCACAAGAACAACGGAAATTGAGCACTCCGAAATCATGACAATAATCCTGCTATATCAACAATCTCCGTGTAAAACTTTCTATCTACATTACCTAACGTTGCTCTACAAATCAGAGTTTCCAAAGTTACCTTCATATACCAGGTTTGTTGCTCTAAAGCCTAGGGTTTTGTGGCATTTAGCAATGTTGTTGCATTGGCTTTGTGGACAGTCAGAAAACACTGGAATTTCATATATAGACACAACTCCCATTGCAGTTTGTCATGCAAAAAGAATATCCAAAAACAAAGTTTTTGCTGGAATTGCAAAATTAAGCAAGAGCACTTACGGCTGGTTTTTTGGTTTCAAATTACATATGGTAATCAATGAAAATGTTGAAATTCATGCACTTACGCTAACAAAAGGCAATGTTGATGATAGGATACCTGTGCCAAATCTGACGGAAAAATTAATCGGTCTTTTGTTTGGTGACAAAGGTTATATTGCAAAAGAGCTTTTTCAGAAGCTGTTTGACCGAGGTTTGAAACTTGTTACCAAGGTGAAAAAAGGTATGAAAAATACATTGATTTCGTTAAATGAGAAGATTTTACTGAGAAAAAGGTCTATCATTGAGACTGTTTTTGGTTACCTAAAAAATAGACTAGAAATTGAACACACTCGCCATAGATCCCCTGTTAATTTTTTGGTTCATATCTTTTCTACTCTCATTTTTTCTATTCCATCAAATCCACAAAGCCTTCTATTTCCTATACTTTCTTCCTTCCTTAATCCAGAATTCGCGTCTATAGATAGGGAACAGGTTTTAAAGGATTATCATAGCCTTTTAGGAGAAAAAACGTTATTAGAAAAGGCAAAATCCGATCTAGAAGAAATAAGAAGTTTGAAATTTGATGGTGTTACGAAACGTAGTCCTTGTCTTAGTAATTAGCCAATTCTTCCCACTCAAGAACCATCTCATTAGCTTGCCTTAATACTTCAACAGAAGGCAAGTCTTCTGTGCTGAGTGGTAGGCGGACAGTTTGATGTTCTATAAGACCAATATCATGCAAAAGTGCTTTAGTGGGTATTGGGTTGCTGGCAATAAATAGAGCTTTGCAAGCTTGTTGCCAACTATCTGCCTGAAAGTTCTTGCCACTTAAGCACTGCTTAACGTATTCACGCGCTATGCGTGGCCAAACATTAGAAGCAACAGAAACCAGGCCAGCCGCACCATAAGCGGCCATATCGGATATCATATTATCATCTCCACAAAAGACCTCAATATTTGGTGCAACTTTCTTATACTGAGCTAAAGTACCAACGGTGCCACTGGAATCTTTGATAGCCCAAAGTTTTTCATGGTCAGATAAGTTATGTACAGTTTCAGGATGAAGATTTATTCCCGCTCTTGATGGAATATTGTAAAGCATAGCCGGTACATGTGCTTTTTCAAGCAGCTTTTCAAACCATAAAGTTTGCCCCATGATTCCAGGCTTTGCATAAATGGGAGTTGTCATTAGATAGCCATGAATAGGCATACCCTTGCAAAAATCAAGCCATTCAAGAGTTTGATACAGATTCACTCCTGGTACACCAATTATAATTTTCGTATTTAATTTTAGCTTACATAAAAATTCAACTAATGTACGCTTTTCAGAATCAGTAAGCGATAGGCCTTCACCTGTGCTACCCAGTAACACTACGCCATTTTCAGCTTCAGCTTGTATTGTAAGTAAACGCTGCAAACTGCGGTAATCTATGCCATCCCCATTGCAATTAAAAGGAGTAACACAAGCAGTCCATAAAAATGTAAATTTCAATTTAAATTGTTAAAATGGTATTTCATCGTCGATTAGTTCATCTTTTATATCGTTGTCAGAACTTTCGTGCTTATTTTTTTGTTCTGTTTCATTTTGCTTGTATTCACTCGGCTTGTAATCGGAATTTGGTCGTGAATCGAGGAGAGTAAGAGCGCTATTAAAATTATATAGAACCACCTCTGTTGTGTATCTTTCACTACCGTTTTGGTCAGTCCATTTTCTAGTTCTCAAAGAACCTTCAACATAAACTTTACTGCCTTTACGTGCAAAATCTTTAACGATTTTTACTAATCCTTCACTAAAAATTACGATATTATGCCATTCTGTCTTTTCAGAGCGCATACCGGAAAGTTTGTCAGTCCAACTTTCAGACGTGGCTATTGAAAAACTTGCCATCTCTTTTCCATTTTGTGTAGTCCTAATTTCAGGATCTTTTCCTAAATTACCAACTAATATGACTTTGTTTATGGTACCACCAGACATAATTATGCTCTAAATAAATCCCTTTATTATCTTATGTGAAAGTACTATTGTCAAATTTAATTAAAAGTGCGCTTGGAGGGATTCGAACCCACGGCCTTTGCCTCCGGAGGGCAACGCTCTATCCAACTGAGCTACAAGCGCATATATAGCTACCCACCCGCGGTATCTATGTTGAGATCCCGCTAACGAGCAGCGGGATGACGGTTTTTTAAATTGTCGGTAAACCTAAGTCACTTTGGCTATATACTAAATTATTTAATAGATAAGCTATCCAAGTCAAATTTTTGTTTTGGATAAAGCGTAAACATAATACTCCCATGTCCAAGATATACATTTTGAGAATCATTCGCATGCTTTTTTATTGCTTTTTGATCTACGGTCCATACAAAAGTTACATAATTTTCAGTAACTGAGTGCACTTTTAAATCCTTAGTATTTATAAACAGCTTTCCATTTACCCATATTTTCCATGTATCGGAAGAAAGATATAAAATTGAGTCTAAACTCACTACCTTACAGTTGAAATTATCTGATACCTCCTCTTTTGCAGCTCTTGAAGACCGTAAATTGAACTTTTCCATTTCATTGACCATTCTATTAACTGGCTCTTCATCAAAAAAAATGCTTTTTACGTTACTATATTGTGACAAAACGTCAAAGTCACTTTCCACTGCTTCTCTTATTATATCGTCCCGATCTGTATAGCTTAGTTTTTGATTGTTAATAAAGAAACACTCTTTTGCACGCAAATTTGCTATATCAATAAAATCATCGATTTCTTGATTGCCAACTTTAAGAATACTTTCAAAATATCTTTTTTCTATCATCATTCCATACTGAGAATGATGACAAACCATTTCATCATCACCTTGTTTTTCTATATATACGCATAAATTTCCACTATTTAATCCTAATATTTTATGCTCAATAAAATCTTCATTGCCAATATATTGTCGGCAAGAATACTCCTTACAAATTTCTATGCTTTCTATGATATCTTCACAACTGCAATATGCATTAACATTGGAAATGAGTAGCGTAAAAATAAAAAACAGCTTTATGTTCATCACCTTATCTACTTAATATAGTATACCAATCAAAGACTATATTAACTCTCACTATCTCTATCATATTACCATTCAAAATTTGATTCATAGTTGCAGCATCAATATTTCTCTGCTTGTTTAAAATAAGAGATTTGATCATAACATAACCGGGCAGATTTGGAATAGACTGTAGAAATAAAAAAATATGCTTATCGCTGATTGAACTTAAATTTAGGACCACTTCACTTTTTACTACTTTTGTGCGTTCACTTTTGTTGTGGAGCTCAACTTCTTCGGGTATAGAAATTGATATTTCAGGTTCTAATATATAGTACTTTTTATATAATCTGCTAAGCTCGAAATTTAAATTTGCAATGTATCTGCTACTGTGTAAATTTGAAGAAGAAATTTTTTTCCATAAATCTAGGTTTTTATTTAGAACAACTTCCTTTTTTTGAATTCCAGTAATCTGTAAATTAATAGAACGTATTTTATCAATCGCAATTTGGTTTTTATTATAAACCTTTTCGTTATAGATAACAACATATGTTAATAACCCTATTAATCCAACAGATAATAACAAATACGATATAAACTGAATTGTAGCTTTTCTTTTTAATTGAGAGATAGTCATTAATCTACATTGCCTCTCCTATTTCAACATCAATAGATAGATTTTGCCCTTTAGCAGCAGGTAAGTTAGAAATATTAATGTCATAGGTACGAAAATTATCGTTTAAATTTTTTCGTAGTTTCTCGTATTGATAGGAAATATTTTTACCGGATCGAAAATTAAACCTTAAAGTTGTGGTAATATAACTTTTTGCCTCATTATAATTCCATTCAAATGACCGAAGCTCTATATCTGGTACTTTTAACTTTTCTACATACTTAACTTGTGTAAGAGGAGAGTATTCTATTTTTGATAAAATATTATTGATATTAATAAAATCATAAATTTCATCTATTTTTTTTACATTATAGCTTTGGCTAAGTTTTGTTAATTGGTTATTTAAGGTGCTCTGCTTTGCGGATAAATGATCAGCGACACTGAAGTTTGAATACAAATTTAGCAAACAAAGGGCGTTAATTACAACTAAAACCAAAGCGAAGTATAGAAAAATTTGAGGAGAGTTTAAATAAAGATAATTGAATAGATAAAATTCTTTAGTTTCCTTTGTATTAAAAATAGCTGCTAATTTATTCTTAAAGCTGTGAAACAAAATTATGGTATCGCAAAAGTTATCTTTTTCACTTATAGCTAGTTCTGCTCCTAATAGTTTGCCTAACTCATATGGAGTTAATATGTTCACACTGTTCTCTGAAAAATTTATGACTGATAAACTAGCTTTAATATCTTCTGACACTATGATGCAAAGGTCGATAGGGTTATTTTTTTCAAACCCAAACTTAGTTAAGGATCGAATAGTATCTTGCACTTCCTGATATATTCCACCAGCAATAATTCCTGGTAAATTATCATTAGTAAATGGTACTAAACGCGTAAATATCATTTTATTCTCTTTAAGAACCACTTGTCTATAGCCTCCCGTTTTAGTTGCAGCAACTATAATTTTCCAATTATTAGGATCTTTATGTAGAATCTTTTTTGTTATATTACTTATTTCTATAGGAAACATTAATATTCCCTTAAAGTTGGAGCCTATCTCAATAAACACATTCAACCAATATTCTACTAAATGCTTTGCTTTTGATGAAACAAGAAGATAGCACCAGTTTTGATTGAATTTGTTTGGCTTCTCAACCAAAAAAACTGAACTTATGTCATTATTACGAGAAAAATGCTCCATCTTTGTTTTTGCTGATAGATAGGCACTAATCTTGTTTGCCCTTGTAATAAACTGTAGCGAGTAATTTTGATCTGCATGATTAAGCACTAGGTATAAAGGTGCTTTTTTATCTGACGAAAGACATGAAATTAAATCGGAAACTGCTTTATCGTTTTTGCCCTTAACAAAATACCTTTTATTTAAAGTATTATTTTTAAAATATAGTAACATTATGCCTTCTTCTCCAATAGAAAGCATAAGCTTACTTTTGGATTTTGAACTAAACATATTAACAAAACGTATACTTATCTAGAATTAAAGAGGCAATTTATTGAAATTCATTAAACGTTAGAGGGAAATATTGTTATAAATTTTCGCAGCAACATTATTTATATTATAGTTTTTTATAAAATCACTACTAATATTAAGCTATTTAATTAATAAATTAAGAAAACTCATTAATTAGAAATATACACTATCTGCCGATTAACTTTAATTAATAGGAGTTATTAATCCATTTACTATTCTTGTAATATTATTTCTAATGGTAAACATTTCTAGTAATACTGGAACAGTTGTTATTTCAGATACAGAATTTAGTGTAAGTAAACTAACCATTTGCTGAAGAGCGCTCATCTTCTGTGGTATTTGATGATGGAGCAACTAATTTGCTCAAAATCTCATCTTTTGGTCCCATAGCGTAAATGACACCATCTGACATGAGGATCACCTTATCAACTACGGACAATAACGGTAGCTTGTGAGTGATGATAACAGTAGTAGTATTTTGCTTTCTTGCAATGCCAATTGCATTAATTAAGCATGCCTCTCCATTGCTATCTAAGTTAGCGTTTGGTTCATCAAGTACTAAAAGTTTTGTGTGACCATAAAAAGCTCTGGCAAGTCCAAGAAGCTGTTTTTGGCCGCCAGAGAGCGTTACTCCTCCAGGACCTCCTATTGTTGTATCATATCCATTTGGTAAGCTTAGTATTAGTTCATGTATTCCTGCAATTTTTGCTGCTTTGATTATTTCTTCAGGATTTGGATCTGGTCTCATGCGAGCAATATTAGCTTTGACACTAGTGTTAAATAACTCAATATCTTGAGGTAAGTAGCCAACATAATTACCAAAATTTTCTCGATTCCAAGTATATACATCAGCGCCATCTAGTCTGACTACACCAGATATTGGCTTCCATACACCAACAGTTAATTTTGCAATAGTGGATTTACCAGAAGCACTTGCACCAATCACACCTACTACGTCCCCTGGTTCTATAATAAATGATATTCCTTTTACTGTCGGCTTATTGCTTCCATAAGGAGTAAAAAATACTCTATCAAATTCCAATTTTCCTTCAGGTTCTGGTAGAGCCATCGTTTGCTCTCTTTTTGGCGATGTTAATATAAGTCTTTGTAGCCTTCCATATGACATTCTAGCCTGATTTAAAAACTTCCAAGTATGAACCGCAGCGTCAAATGGTGCTAATACTCTACCCATTAAAATTGAAGCAGCGATGATGCTGCCAGCAGTTTTATGAGCTGTAATTGCAAGTAATGCACCTGTTCCAATTACTGATATTTGCAGAGTTGAACGTAAAAACTTAGTTATCCCGGTGATCACATTAGAGCGATTTTGTGCTTTGATTTGCATTGCTCGATTCTGATCATTTCGTTTACACCAATCAGAGACTATGAATTCTGACATGCCCATAGCTTCAACTACTTCTGCATTTCTTGTTGCAACATCTATAGCATTGATATTCCGTATAGTTTCTTCGTTGGTTTCTTGTAATATTCGTTTAGTGGCAAGTTCATTCCATATTGCCATAGAGACTAATATAATGATTCCAGCAATAGCTATAAACCCCGTGGAGGTGTGTATCATGAAAATCACAACAAGGTAAATTAACGACCATGGAGTATCAAACAGTGAGAATATACCATTTCCTGTAATGAAATTTTTTATTACCCCGAGATCTCGTATTGCTTCACCACTTGAAGTTGAGCTCTGCACTGACGTTAGCCTGATTGACCTTACTATCAGATCTGGTGTTGCAGTTTTATCGATCCAATCACCTATTTTTGCCATGGCTAAATATCGACAAGTTTCAAGCATTGCAGAACATGCAAATGCAGATAAAGTGATAATTGTCAGCATAGTTAGTGTTGACACACTTTCGCTTGATATCACCCGATCAAGCACTTGAGAGGTATAAAGTGGTAGGAATAACATTAATAAATTGATTCCCGCACTAAACCAAAAGATAAACCAAAATGCACTTTTGCATTTTTCTAGGCAAATATATAGAGCACTTTGCTTCAATTCTTTTTTTATTGATGGCGTAATTTCCACAATCTTCCTCTTAATTTGATTACATGCACCATATACAATTTTTATTACAAAAATATTAATAACGGCAGTTAGCCTGCTTTAAGTGAGTAATATATGTGAATAGGAAATATAAACAATGGTAAAAAGAAGTATAGTTAATATTTCCTTCATTACCTAATTCAAAATTGAGAGTTTTTAATAACTCTCCAACTCCCACTTTGGCCTTGGTGCAAAATTGAGAGAATCGATATAGTTTTTCCTTAACATTTCAATTCCTGCCCATCCAACCATCACTGCATTATCTGTACATAGGTTATTAGGGGGAAAAAATATATTTAAGTTTATGTGTTTCTTTAATTTCTCTCTCAGGAAATTATTTGCTGCAACTCCGCCGGTAATCACAAAGTCATTGATTTTGATATTTAAAAATTCGGCCATAATAAACGCATTACTAACCCTGTCCAGCAGTATGTCACTAATACACTCTTGAAACGAAGCACACACATCACACACATCTTGCTCGCTCATTTCGAGTTTCTGCACTAAGTTTTTTACTGCTGTCTTGATTCCAGAAAACGAAAAGTTACATCCAGAACGTTTTATCATCGCCCTTGGCAGTTTAAATCTTGCACCATTACCTTTTTTAGCTAACTTTTCAATTAATGGGCCTCCGGGATAGCTTAAACCCAACATCTTAGCAACTTTATCAAATGCTTCCCCTAACGAATCATCAAGTGTTTCTCCAAGTTTAATATATTTACCTACATCTTGTGCAATTAAAAATTGACAGTGGCCGCCTGATATTAATAGAACTAAAAACGGAAATTTCACCTCATGCAGTAACCTAATAACTAATGCATGCGCTTCTAAGTGATTAACTGCAATAAAAGGTTTTTGTGCTACATGTGCAATTGCTTTAGCCATCATTGTACCAACTATTAATCCACCTATGAGTCCTGGTCCTGATGTTGCTGCAATTGCATCAAGATCGCAAAAGTTAAGGTTAGATTTTTCCACGGCGCTTTTTATTAGACCACTTAAATGCTCCATATGAGCACGTGACGCTATTTCAGGAATTACCCCACCGCGTTTTTTGTGTTCTGCTTGGGAGAGAATTTCGTGAACAAGGACTTGCTTGTCACTATTTACAATCGCTACTGCAGTTTCATCGCAGCTTGTTTCAACAGCTAAAATGGTTTTCATGTATATTCGAGCACTTTATTATAAAAACTATACCTTGAAACGCTGTAGAAGTTAACTGCAAAGTTAACTTCTACAGCTAAAAGATTTACCGACAACCGTCATTCCGCTACGTGTTAGCGCCGCGGCGGTATGACGTAGGAAAACCTGCACTAGCTATACTAAGCTAATTGTCATCTCCAAATATAGAGCTAATTTTTTTGCCCCCAGGAGAAAATTTATTAGTCCAACTGCTTTGCACTTTGGTTACGTCTTTAGTGGCGGTTTTATTGCTGTATTCCTTGATTTCCTTATCTATTCTATCCATCATTTGTGGATCCAGGCAGCTCTTTTTCCATTGATCAGTAGCAAGGAACACTTTGTTTAAATCTTGAGTGCGAATTAAGTATTCTTTATCCTTAGGATAAACCTCTTGTGCCCAAGCAAACAGCTCAAAATAGCGTGCAAACAATTCAGATGCGCGTGACTTTGCAGTTTGATAAGCTTGTATCTCCTTAAATATAACTTGGCTAATAATTTTCTGCACAAGAACATTTGCTTGCCTTAAATTCTGCTCAATATCCTGGTAAACCTTATGGAGAAATTCCTGCTCTAGGCTCAAGTTAAGCTCATTCTCAACCATATGTGAAAGTTCATGCACTATAATGTATGGATTTGACCTTCTTAGCACAATAACATACCTATTTACACCGGAAGACCTGATTGTCTTACACACCCCTTCTTCCATATCCACTAATCCCTCTTGGTATATTTCAAACGAAAGCCTATTTTGCTTTATTAGTGATAAAGTGAGGTTTAATGTGTTTCTAAACTTCTCAAATTGATAGAGATACTCAATATATCGTATTGCATTTTCACTGCTTCCTACTTCAGTCGCTTGTTTGATTAAATTCCTGATTAGCATGCCTTATTATTAAAGAAATTTTTTTTATACTCAAGAGCTATAAAGTGTTTTTTAGGAAATCTCATTGCATGGCTAAAGTAATTCATGTTTACTGATAACCGTCATACCGCTAACACGTAGCGGGATGACGATTGTCGATGAACCTAAGTTACTTTAGCTATAAACATTAAGAAATTTACTAAACGAAGAAAAAAGGCAAAAGAAGCCCCGTGGTTGGCTAATTACTTACATTATACTTTCAAGTATGGCGTTTTTTTATTCTAAACGTTTAATAACCACGATTCAGTTGCTTTTAAGCCGCAACTAATCTAAATTATAAACGTTAAGAAATTTACTAAACAGAAAAAAAGGCAAAAGAAACCCTAGGGTAGCTAGTTATTCACTATCCATTTTTTAAATTGGCGTTTTTTTATGTTTTAAACGCTTTATAAGCGCGTTTCAGCTTATGTGGGTAAAAAACCAGAAATTTTATAAAGACATAAGGTGCACATAGTGCAAAAAATTAAACATGAAACGCCAGATACGTGAGTTTTTTTGTCATTTAATCTGTACAGAGAAGATAAATAAATAGCTTCAATTTTATGATAAACGTGAATTCTGGATTAAAGGAGAATAGAAGAGGCAAGAAAACAGGGTAAACTCAGCAGTGATAAAAAAATAGATGAGGTTACCCATGGAAGATATAACAAAACTGTTTTGTTTGGTCGATGATTTTTGCAGAGATATAGAGAAAAATTTTGCAGATAAACTACTGCCAAATGGTAAAAACCCCACAAGAACAACGGAAATTGAGCACTCCGAAATCATGACAATAATCCTGCTATATCAACAATCTCCGTGTAAAACTTTCTATCTACATTACCTAACGTTGCTCTACAAATCAGAGTTTCCAAAGTTACCTTCATATACCAGGTTTGTTGCTCTAAAGCCTAGGGTTTTGTGGCATTTAGCAATGTTGTTGCATTGGCTTTGTGGACAGTCAGAAAACACTGGAATTTCATATATAGACACAACTCCCATTGCAGTTTGTCATGCAAAAAGAATATCCAAAAACAAAGTTTTTGCTGGAATTGCAAAATTAAGCAAGAGCACTTACGGCTGGTTTTTTGGTTTCAAATTACATATGGTAATCAATGAAAATGTTGAAATTCATGCACTTACGCTAACAAAAGGCAATGTTGATGATAGGATACCTGTGCCAAATCTGACGGAAAAATTAATCGGTCTTTTGTTTGGTGACAAAGGTTATATTGCAAAAGAGCTTTTTCAGAAGCTGTTTGACCGAGGTTTGAAACTTGTTACCAAGGTGAAAAAAGGTATGAAAAATACATTGATTTCGCTAAATGAGAAGATTTTACTGAGAAAAAGGTCTATCATTGAGACTGTTTTTGGTTACCTAAAAAATAGACTAGAAATTGAACACACTCGCCATAGATCCCCTGTTAATTTTTTGGTTCATATCTTTTCTACTCTCATTTCCTATTCCATCAAATCCACAAAGCCTTCTATTTCCTATACTTTCTTCCTTCCTTAATCCAGAATTCGCGTTAATACTATGTTTTCTTGGTCTGCCGGTCTTTTTAGGTTCAAAATATAGCTCTATTATCTTCCATTCTTTGTCACTTATATCGCTTGGGTACATTTAAAATATATCTTATAACACACTTCTTAACTCCTTTCTACTTAGTTTGAAGACAGGCTCTAAGAAAGTTTTAAATTTTTGCAGACCATACCTAACAATAAGCAACTTTAGGTTTAAATTTATGAAATTAGTTGTTATATACATCAGCAAATACGAATTTAACTGGTGTTATGGACTTAAATAAATTTACCGAAAAAGCAAAAAGTCTAATTCAAAGTGCTCAGATGAAAGCGTTGGGAGCTGGGCATCAGATTTTTATGCCTGAGCATTTACTCAAAGTGATGCTTGAGGATGAATTAGGTTTAGTTCAGGATTTGATAAACGCTTGTGGTGGAAATGTGCAAAGTATTTCTGATGCTGTGGATAGCGCAATAAAAAAGTTGCCAGTAATTGAAGGTCCAGGAAGTGGGGGGCTTCAACTTTCAAGAGAAATAGCAAAAGTTTTTGAAGATTCAATTGGTATTGCTCGGAGGAATAAAGATTCGTTTGTTGCCGTTGAGCGTTTACTGCAGGGCCTCACTGCACAAAAAGATGATACTGTAGGCAAAATTCTGGCAGAGAATGGTGTGACTCCACAAAAACTGAACTCAGTTATTGCAGAAATGAGAAAAGGCAGCAGTGCGGACTCACCAAACAGTGAGGAAAAATTAAACGCGGCAAAGAAATATACAAAAGATGTTACAGAGCTTGCTATGCAAGGCAAGCTTGATCCTGTAATTGGTCGTGATGAAGAGATCAGAAGAACTATGCAGGTATCACTGAGGCGGACAAAAAATAATCCAGTGCTGATAGGTGAACCTGGTGTTGGAAAAACTGCAATAGTCGAGGGGCTTGCAAACAGAATTGTTGCAAACGATGTGCCACTTGGTTTGCGTGATGCAAAGGTTTTAGCTTTGGATCTTGGTGCATTAATCGCTGGAACGAAGTTTAGAGGAGAATTTGAAGAAAGGTTAAAAGCAGTGATTAATGAAATTTCAAAAACAGAGGGAAAAGTTATCTTGTTTATAGATGAGCTTCATACTTTAGTTGGAGCAGGAGCAATAAGTGGTGCAATGGATGCCTCGAATCTGCTGAAGCCTGCTCTTGCGCGTGGAGAAATTCGCTGTATAGGAGCTACAACTTTAGATGAATATCGTGAACATATAGAAAAAGATCCTGCACTTGCACGGCGTTTCCAGCCTGTGTTTATCTCTCAACCAACTGAAACTGATACCATTTCAATACTCAGGGGTTTGAAGGAAAGATATGAAGTGCATCATGGTATAAGAATTACAGACGGTGCAATAATTGCTGCTGCAACGTTGTCCAATAGATATATAACAGATAGGTTTTTACCTGATAAAGCAATTGATTTGATTGATGAAGCAGCAAGTAGGGTGAGAATTGAAATGGATAGCAAGCCTGAAGTTATTGATGAACTTGAGAGAAAGGTTATACAGCTAAAGATTGAAGCAGAAGCTCTAAAAAAAGAAAGTGATGAAAATTCTAAACAGCGTTTAAAAAAGATAAATGAAGAGATCGAAAATCTAAACAGTAAATTTGCTGACTTGAGCAGCAAATGGCAGATGGAAAAGAATAAAATAGCTAGAATACAAGAAACAGTTGAAAAATTAGATAACGCCAGAAAAGAGCTGGAATTGGCTCAGCGGAGTGGAAATTTAGGAAAAGCAGGAGAGCTGATGTATGGTGTGATCCCTCAGCTTGAGAATGAATTAAAAAATCAGGAAAAGGTTACTGATAGTTTCTTAAAGAAAGAAGTGACTGGAGATGATATTGCAAACATTGTTTCAAAGTGGACAGGAATTCCAGTTGATAACATGATGCACAGCGAAAAGGAAAAACTTCTTAACATGGAGAATGAAATAGGAAGAAGAGTAATAGGGCAAAAAGGCGCGATAGAAGCAATAAGTAATGCAGTTAGGCGCTCTCGCTCTGGTGTGCAAGATACTAATCGACCTTTCGGTTCATTTTTATTCTTAGGCCCAACCGGGGTTGGAAAAACAGAACTGGCAAAAGCCCTTGCTGAATTTCTGTTTGACGATCAATCAGCGCTTTTGCGTTTTGATATGTCAGAATATATGGAAAAACATTCTGTTTCAAAGCTAATTGGCGCGCCTCCAGGGTATGTTGGCTATGAGCAAGGTGGCAGATTAACCGAAGCAGTAAGAAGAAGGCCATATCAGGTTATTCTGTTTGATGAAATAGAGAAGGCAAATCCAGATATATTTAATCTATTGCTGCAAATCTTGGATGAGGGTAGACTCACTGATGGTCATGGCAAATTAGTTGATTTTCGCAACACCATACTGATCTTAACTTCTAACCTTGGTGCAGAGATAATGCTTAAGGGAGTTACAGAAAATGAGACTCTACCTCCTGTCATCCAAGTAGCTGACACTGGGATCCAGATGCAGATTCCAGCTTCACGCGCTGGAATGACATCGGAAGGAGGAGTTGCTAACTCTGTAAAAAGCGAAGTGATGCAAATAGTTAAATCAGCATTTCGTCCAGAATTTTTAAACAGGCTGGATGAAATTATTATATTCCACAGTTTAACCAGAGATGACATCTATAAAATTATAGATGTTCAATTTTCTTATTTACAAAAAACACTTGCTAAGCGTAAACTGAGTATAAGTTTGTCGCAGGGAGCTAAAGAACTAATAGCACAAACTGGCTATTACCCTGAATATGGAGCAAGGCCCCTAAAAAGGGTTATACAAGAGTGTATTCAAAATAATTTAGCTAAATTAGTTTTATCAGGGGAAGTAGTAGAGAATGATGAGCTAATAGTGTACGCTCTTGATAATGAAATCTTAGTTAAAAAGGTTTAAGTTCACTGTGTATTTTTGTTAAAAAAATGTGTATAGATCATAATGTTGACACTGAGTCTTTATTTGAGTTAGTTGATCAAGAAAATCAGCAAGATAAAGAAAAAATTAAAAGATTTATTAAGTATTTTTATAGTTTTGTTTATAAAAGCGACCTAAAAGCCAACGATAAGTTTTTGCTATATATTGTAAACGATGCTTACAATTTTGTTTCTCAAAAAGAGAAAGATGAAAGTAAGTTAGTAGTAAGCAATATAGATGATATACCAGGAATAGAAGGCGATTTTACCACGATTAAGATAACAAACGATGATATGCCATTTTTGGTTGATTCTGTTATTGCAACTATTAAATCGCACAATTTAACCATATGCTATTACAGCAACAGTATAATTAACATTAAAAGAAAAGATGGCCTAATAGATGAGATTTACTCTTTGGAAGAAAGCAATGGAGTCAAAGAGTCAGTTATATATGTAATTATCAAAGGTATAAGTGACAGTTTTGTTGATACATTAAAAGAATCTCTACAAAAAACGCTGAAAGCAGTTAATTGCGTTGTGAAAGATTGGCACTTAATGCTCAAGAAACTTGATGAAGCAAAAAGTCTTCTTTTTGCCATCGAGCAGCCAGCGCCGAATGCTGGAGTGACACCAGGAAAAGATTTCTTAGATTGGCTAAAAAACAATAATTTTGTATTTCTAGGTTATCAAGAATATATTGCTGGTAAAGATGAAAAACTCGTCTGTGATAGCAAAAAGGACCTTGGCCTGAGAGTAGGTCAAAGTACGTTGATTCCTTCTGCAAACCTTGATTCCCTATACATATTGAGATCAGATCTAATCTCAATAGTCCATCGGCGTACATACATGAATTGTATAGGAGTAAAAGAATTTGATGACCAGGGTAATGTAGTAAAGGAACGGCGTTTTTTCGGGCTATTTACTTCTGTAGCGGAGGTCCAAGATATTCGAACTATTCCAATAATAAGAGATAAAGTTAAAGTTATAGAAAAAAATGCAGGGTTTGTAACCGGGGGCCACAATAACAAAGCTTTAATTTCTATTTTACAAGCATTCTCTTGTGATGAATTATTCCAATCAAATGAAGACGAATTATTTAAAATTTGCATTTCGATCATGTCTCTTGCGATTAGGCCAAGAGTCAGATTATTTTTAAAAAGAGTAAGGGATTTTATTAGTTGCATAGTGCTGATACCAATGCGTTATGCTAGCGCTAGGCTAATGTTCAAGATACGTGACATATTGAAGGATGAGACAAGTGCAGAAAGTTCAGATATTTATAACAATCACATTATCAATGAATATGATTTGATGAAATTGCATGTAGTGCTAAAGACCAAAAATGCTAGTGTTCCTGATGACGAAGTTTTGCGTATCGAAAACAAATTAAGGAACATTACGGAAAAGTGGGAAGATCGTTTTATAGACAATTTATATAATACTTTCAGTACTGTTGAGGATATATTCATCCGTTATTGCAAGGCATTTCCAATAAGCTATCAAGAGAGTTTCGAACCTCATGACGCATATTACGATATGAAAAAATTGGAGATAGTGAGGAAAAAAGGAGTTAGCGAGGTCGATTTAAGACTTACTTGTGATAATCTTAATTATCAATTAAAGGTTTACACTTCGAGCAATGGAGGTCTTGAATTATCGAAGATATTAAAAATTACTAAGAATTTGGGAGCTAAGATTCTATCTCATAATGGCTATTACATAGAAATTAACGGCGGAATATGGATACACCATTTTGTGTTGTCAAGAGTCGATGAATTAATAGACAACATTACTCTAAAAGAGCAATTTGAAATAACACTTGCGAAAGTGTTTAGAAAGGAAATTAAAAATGATTATTTCAATAGTTTGGTCATTATTGCTGGACTGGAGTGGAAAGAAGTGCTTCTGGTTAGAGCGTTAAGTGCTTACCTAAAGCAGATGTCATTTAACTACAATCCAGAATATATCCAAAAGGTAGTCTCAGAGTATCCAAAAATAGTAAAGTATTTGATACAACTATTTCATGCAAGATTTGATCCTAGCATAGACATTGATAGAGAAGAAACCACGGACATTTTCATAGAAAAAATTGAGGAACTTCTAAAAGAGATCAGCAATGTTTCACATGATTACGTTTTGCGCTCGATATTTAACTTGATAATGGCTATTTTAAGGACCAGTTATTATCAAGACGATAAACCATATTTATCTACAAAATTTGACTCAAATAAAATAAATGGTTTGCCTGATCCTCGTCCATATCGTGAATTGTATATTTATTCAAATCTTTTTGAGGGAATACATCTAAGAGGAGGGAAATTGGCCCGTGGTGGCTTAAGGTGGTCGGATAGGACGGAAGATTTTCGCACTGAAGTTTTGGGGCTCATGAAAGCTCAGATGACAAAAAATGCGGTTATTGTACCTGTTGGCGCAAAGGGTGGGTTTGTAATTAAGCAAGTTTATAAAGACAAAGATATTTTAAGAGAGAAAGGTGTTGAATGCTATAAGAGTTTTATCAGGGGAATGCTTGACATTACTGATAATGTAGTTAATGGCAAAATAATTCCACCAGAGAATGTGATTAGGTATGATGAGGATGATCCATACTTGGTAGTTGCAGCAGATAAAGGCACTGCTTCTTTTTCTGACTATGCAAACCAAATAGCCTCTGAATACAATTTTTGGCTTGGCGATGCATTTGCATCTGGTGGATCAGCAGGTTATGATCACAAAAAAATGGGTATTACAGCCAGAGGTGCATGGATTGCAGCGCAGAGGCATTTTTGGAAAATGAATAAGGATATTTACCAAGATGTAACTGTTATTGGAATTGGAGATATGACTGGCGATCTATTTGGAAACGGTATGCTGCTTTCAAAAAATATACATTTAATCGGCGCATTTAACCATATGCATATTTTTATTGATCCAAATCCTAGTGCAGAAAAGAGTTTCACAGAGCGTAAACGTCTCTTTGAGTTACCATTTTCAACTTGGATGGATTATAACAAAGATTTGATTTCTAAGGGTGGAGGAGTATTTGAGCGTAGCAGCAAGCAAGTAAACATTTCTCAAGAAATAAAAAAATGCTTTGATATAACAGAAGATATGCTACCTCCAAGTGATTTGATTAGATATCTACTCAAAGCAGAAGTGGACTTCATATGGAATGGAGGAATTGGCACGTTTGTTAAGGCAAAGAGTGAAAATCATAGCATGGTCGGTGACAAAGCAAACGATGAGTTAAGAGTAAATGGTAAAGATATTAGAGCTTCTATGTTTATAGAAGGCGGAAATTTGGGATGCACACAGCTTGGAAGAATAGAATATGCTGAAAGAGGTGGATATATCAATGCAGATTTTGTTGATAATTCAGCCGGAGTGATATGTTCGGACCTTGAAGTTAACATCAAGATTGCATTTGTTTCAGCTATGAAAGCAGGGGGTGTTTCTTTAGAAAAAAGGAATGAAATACTGGCAAGTATGGTGGACGAAGTTGCATCCAAAGTGCTTGAGAACCACAACAGAATTGAAACAAAAGCATTACTTCTTGAGTGTTTGCAAGCTAAAGAGAGATTGGAGCAGCACCAGAGGTTACTGCTCAGTTTAGAAAAATCTGGGCTGTTAAACCGAAGCATAGAATTTCTTCCAACTGAAGAAGAGATAGAAAGGATGTTAACTGGTGCAGAAGGTTTCAGTTCTCCTCAGCTTTCTATTCTAATGTCTTATGCTAGAACGGCAATAAAAAATGAAATTATACATTCCGATCTGCCTGAAAAAGATCTTATATCTAATGACTATTTGCTAGGTTATTTTCCTAAGAAGATGGTAACAGAGTTTAAGGATTTCATATTAAAACACCAACTTCGTAGAGAAATTATCTCCACTTGCATTGCAAATGATGTAGTGAATAGAATGGGCTGTATATTCATCAATAATTTGGCTGAGAACACTGGAATTAAGGTACAAGAAGCGGTTAACATATATATTGTTGTTAACCACCTGTATGATTTAAACAGCCTGTGGCAGAAAATTGATGAATTGGATGGAAAAATTGATGTTAACTCATACTTACAAATAGTGAGGAACGTGCAGAAATTTATTGGCAGAGTATCGTTTTGGTTAGTGAAAAATCTTGGCAAGCTTAGCTTTGTAGAGTTGGATGATGTTACAAAATTTAAAGATGCAATTGAAACTTTAGGCCAGAACTTAACTGATGTTTTAGATGAACACCTATTAAAGGTCTATAGCCATGGATCAACTTCTTTAGTAGAACTTAATATAAATAAAGATCTAGCAAAAAAAGTTGCTGATCTATGCGTTCTTGCTTATGCACTGGACATTATATCTGTTGCTGAACAGACATCTTTGTCCATTCTTGATGCTGGTAAAATATACTTTGAGTTAAAGTCGCTGTTAAGATTCGATCTGATTAGAACAATTGCCATCAAGATGAAAAGCCGCTCTTCTTATTGGGATCGCAGCTTAGTTAATGATTTATTGGACGATTTAAGCAATTACCATCACAAGCTAGCTGTTAAAGTCATAAAAGCTACTGATAACCCCGAAGATAAGGTTCAAACCTGGGCTTGTAATGATAAGGACTACATAGAACGTTATAATAGTTTTTTAGATGAGATAGTTGCTTCTAAACTTGATTTAAGCAAATTAATATTTATAATCAGGAGGATTAAAGTACTTGCTTCATAGGAAAAATGTTTAATATAGGTCTTTCAGAAATTTTGGTCGTTGCTTTAGTGAGCATAATTGTTCTTGATAGAAATAAGGTGCCTGTATTTATTGATCTTATTAGGAATACATATAAGTATCTTATGATTATAAAATCAAAAGCTAGGAGGTTATTGAAAGACGCAGGAATTGAAGACTTATATAAAGAGTGTAATACTGAGAAAGTAAATTACATAGTTGGTAAAAATGGCAAGCTTTATCCTACTTACGATATAGATAATACATCCAAAGATAATGACAGCAAAGATCCTAGTAGTAGATGATGTACTATGTAATGTTAAGCTTTTAGAAGCTCGACTAAAAGCAGAGTACTATACGGTTATCGTGGCCTATGATGGTGAGGAAGCCATGGATTTAGTAGCAAAACAGCAGCCCGATATTATATTACTCGATATTATGATGCCAAAAATGAATGGCTTTGAAGTTTGTAAGGAGCTAAAGAATGATCCCTTGACAACCCATATTCCAATAATTATGGTAACTGCGCTGCATGACGCTCATGATAGAGTACAGGGCATTAATGCTGGTGCAGATGATTTTCTGACTAAACCAATAGACGAAACTGCTTTATCTGCAAGGATCAAGTCTCTCACGCGCTTAAAAATGATTATAGATGAATTGCGTTTAAGAGGAGAAACCAACGCTGAGATTGGCGGAGTAGCAGGAAACAGTATTATGGATTATTCTAATCAGATTTTTGATGCTAACATACTTGTTGTAGATGAAGATGTCTTTCAAGCAGAGCAGATATATAATATACTAAAGCACCGCTTTAGGTCAATTAAAATACTGAGTGATCCAGTGGAGGCATTAAAGGTTGGTATTAAGGATAATTACGACCTGATCATTTCTGATATGCAGTTTTCAAAAACTGACGGCCTGCGTTTGTGTTCTGAGTTTCGTAGTAAAGTAGAAACACGCTATACACCAATTCTGATTCTTTCTGAGGATTATGATAAAAACAATTTAGTAAAAGCACTTGATGTAGGTGCTAATGATTATTTAACAGTACCTTTGGATGAGGGTGAGTTAATAGCAAGGGTTAATTCGCAAGTAAAACGCAAAAGATATCAAGATGCCTTGAGAATGAATTTATTTAATAATGCGGAAATGTCTATAAAGGACCCATTAACTAACTGTTATAATAGAAGATATTTTGATGCACACTTAAGAAACATTGTTAAGGACTCTGTGGAAAAGGATAGAAGGTTGTCTCTTATGATACTTGATATAGACTATTTTAAGATGGTGAATGACAGTTTTGGGCATAGTGCTGGAGATGAACTTTTAAAGCAAGTACAGAAAAGAATTTCTGAAAATATCAGAGTGACAGATTTACTAGCTAGGTTTGGTGGTGAGGAGTTTGTTGTTGTAATGCCAGATACCAATGTATCAGATGCGTATACTATTGCGGAGAGAATACGAAAAATTATTGCTAAAGAACCTTTTATACTTGCGGACAAAAATACAACCCATAGCATAACTGTGAGCATTGGAATTGCAGAAATGCAAGGATCTGACATTGACGATATTAAAAAATTTATAGTACGTGCTGACAAATATTTATATAAGGCAAAAAACAGTGGTAGAAATAGAGTGGTTACTGGCTATAGCTAAAGTGGCTTAAGTTTACCGACAACCGTCATTCCGCTACTCGTTAGCGGAATCTATGCTGAGATACCGCGAATGAATCGCGGTATGACGTGTTGCTTGGGTTAGCTATAGATTTCTGAAATGATTTCAAAAAAATGATAACTAAGGTTAAAGCGACAGCATGAGGTTTCTCAGCTCTGGAAATTTCATGTTTAACTGCAAAAATAGATACTTATTTAAAAAATATCCTGTGACTTTCAGTCCTAACTGAAATTCTTGGAATGAGTAGCTGTTTTGTAGGTTATTATTGTATACATCATGCAACATTTGTGGAAAAGGTAGGAGTTTATCTGCATAATAATCTCCTGCTTTTTTTGACACTGCTCTACCAGTTTTTGGAGAAATAAATTGTAAGTTTTCCTTAACACCTGTTACAGCACATTTGGATAAGTCTAACTTGAATCCCAATTGCGTAAGAAGCAGAAGCTCTAAGTTAAGATAATGGCTTTGCCAAGACTGATTGTTGTGTTTAATTACATCGATGAAATATCGAAAATTGTCATACAGCACGGCACAGGGTTCACTTTCTGGAAGCACTTTTTCTAAAATAGAGGAGAAAGAGACAATAGTAATGCTTTTTAACCTATCTTGAAAGAAATGATGGAATGGAGATTCGATTAATTCGCACTTTAAAAAACCTAGATTTTCAGGTAACTTAGCACTCCATTCTGCATGTAATAGATTACTTATTTGAAACTTATAATTGCTATTGTTTGTTAGCTTAGTTAATCCCCTGCGCTTTCCATGATTTTTTGTAAACAGAGAAAGAATTAAGTTTTTATCGCCGTATTTTTTAGCAGCTATAATGATGCCTTCATCTTTCCATCTCATCTAGAGTAATTAACCGTATTGACCGTATGATATTATAGAAATAGTAAAATTAGTACAGCAAAAACTACGTCTTTGAGCTTAAATCAACTAAAATATATTGACTTTATGTGCAATATTAGCTTTAAACCAGTAAAACAAACTGCTTAACATATGCGTTTTTTCTATTCTAATTACATTCTTTTTTTATCTTTATGTTGTTTTCTGCTTTTTTCGTTACCTTCAACAAAAGCCCAAACGAATGATACGTCAGTTGTTCCTATACCACAAAGGAAAAAAGAAACAGTTGAGCACACTGTTGTAGCACAACCGAGGCAAATTATCGAAATGCAAGAAGAAGTCATTATTAACGAGGGTAAAGAATTCATTCCAGTTCCAAAAAGAAAAAAAAGTGTAGGGAAGAAACTAAGAAGGGATGTTAGAGAGGCAAAAAATGAAATAGGAAACGAAAAAAGCGTTGAGAATAAAAAGGATGAATTAGTTGTAACAGAAATTATTAACTCTATAAGAGACAAACTTACAAAATGCTGGAGCATTCCTGAAAGCATAGCTTACAAAGAAAATTTTAATATAAAAATTAACTTATTGTTATCCAGTCAAGGCGAGATAATTATGTCCGATGTAGCAGACAGTGATTCCTATCGAAATAATCCACTTTTCAGGTCGATAGCAGATAATGCAATGCGTGCAGTATATAAATGTAGCCCATTGACTGGCTTGCCTACTCAGCATCACCACATTTGGCGTGAAGTAACACTAGACTTTATTCTATAGCTAAAGTAATTCTATAATTTAATAAGCCGTCATTCCACTGCTTGTTAGCGGAATCTATTCTGAGATACCGCGGCGGTATGACGTAGGAAGATCTGAGCAAACTTTCAATCAGGAACAGCCAAAGATCTCTCTAAGATGTCAGTTTCTTTTGTATCTGCAACTTTACCGTCCTGATCGAATGAAATTTGCAGAGACTTACTGCTATACTTCCTTTTTCCTAAGAAGTTAGCTTGTTTAATTTTATATGAGACATAGTACCAAACATTTTCATCGAACTTTGATACTAATGTTGGTGATCCTAAAGTGTGAACCACTTTTTCTTTATCGTCACCTGCTTTTATCTTGCTCCACAATTCAACACTAATGCCAGGAGCTCCGTGGTTGTGAATAGTGTGTGTGCAGCTCACTGTAAATAATAAAATAAAAGATATTAATACTCGCATTTCTGTCGATAAATTACTTGAAGCTATAATACACTAATAAATTACCTGCCGTCAAATTTTCAAAAAGTTAAATTGACCGATTCTCAATATCACTTAATATAATATTTACTTTAGAAAATAATAGGTGTCTTATGTCATTGTTAGAAGCAGATCCAATATACAAACCTTTTAATTACCCTTGGGCGTATGATGCGTGGCTGCAGCAACAAAGAATCCATTGGATACCTGAGGAAGTTCCGCTTGCTGATGACGTGAAGGATTGGAAAACTAAACTTTCAAACGTAGAGAAAAACCTACTAACTCAGATTTTTAGATTCTTTACTCAAGCGGACATTGAAGTAAATAACTGCTACATGAGGCATTATTCAAATATATTTAAGCCAACAGAAATATGCATGATGCTTGCAAGTTTTTCCAATATGGAAACCATACACATTGCAGCTTATTCTTATCTTTTAGACACAATTGGCATGCCAGAAAGCGAGTATCAAGCATTTTTAAAGTATGATGCTATGAGAAAGAAATATGAATACATGCTGGAATTTGAGGAAAGCAAAAAACACGATAAAAAACATGTAGCTAAAACTCTAGCAGTGTTTGGTGCATTTACCGAGGGGTTGCAGTTATTCGCATCTTTTGCAATTTTGCTCAATTTCCAACGCTTTGGAAAAATGAAAGGCATGGGGCAGATAATCGCCTGGTCAGCACGTGATGAAACTTTGCACACCAATTCAATTATTATGTTATTTAATACATTTATTAAAGAGAATAATGAAATTTGGGACAACGAGTTTAAAGAGGAATTATATTCTGCATGCCGCACTATTGTTGAGCTTGAGGACGAATTCATAAAGCTTGCCTTTGATTTAGGAGATGTTGAAGGACTATCCGCAGAAGAAGTGCGCAATTACATACGCTACGTAGCAAACAGACGGTTAATGCAATTAGGTCTTGAATCCATATATGATGTCAATGATAATCCTATTCCATGGCTCGATGAAATACTAAATGGCGTTGAACATACGAATTTCTTTGAAAATAGAGTAACAGAGTATAGTCGTGCAGCAACTCAAGGCACATGGGAGGAGGCTTTTACTGAAAACGACACGAATAATAGGTGAGTGCTAATTTCACTCTTCTTTGTCATGCAAGTAGCTGACACTGGAATCAGTTTTTTGATCGAGAATGTTGTATAGTGCATAATCAATTTTCCTGGATCGAAGTAGTCAAGGCACTGGGATCTAAGAGCCTGTCTTCAAACTCAAGAATGAGCTAATTTGTGAAGCATAATAGTGATCATATTAAAGAAGATGTTGTTTTTTGAAGTGAGAGGAGAATGCTCATAATCCTTACTCATACGTCTAAAATTGGAGAGCCAAGCAAAGGTTCTCTCAACAATCCAACGTTTGGGAATAACCTGAAATCCTGTATCAACTATTTTCTTGGTAATCGTCAATAAACATCCAGTTTCCAATAAGCAGAGGTTTTGCAATTTACCTGTGTATCCTTGATCAGCAAAAAACTTATGTAATGTTGGAGCTTTGCATTTGGCTTGAACAAAAAGATTTAGTGCACCATCACGATCCTGAATGCTTGCACTTTGTACTTCAGCAGCAATTACAAGACCTACAGTATCTACAACGATGTGGCGCTTTCTACCCTTTACTTTCTTGCCAGCATCATATCCTCTGGATCCCCTTTTTGAGTAGTTTTTACTGATTGGCTATCTATTATTCCCACTGATGGAGTTTCATTCTTACCAATTATCTCTCTTACTTTTTTAACTAGAAAATCATGAATCTCTTGCCATATTCCACTTTTTTTCAATCGCTAATTACAACTATACACTGTTTTCCATGGTGGAAAATCTTTAGGCAGTTGTCTCCATTGACATCCTGTTCTCATCATATAGCGGATTGCGTTAATAATTGTTCTAATACTATGTTTTCTTGGTCTACCGGTCTTTTTAGGTTCAAAATATAGCTCTATTATCTTCCATTCTTTGTTACTTATATCGCTTGGGTACATTTAAAATATATCTTATAACACACTTCTTAACTCCTTTCTACTTAGTTTGAAGACAGGCTCTTAAGATATACCTTATCAATGCAATTAAACGATCTGCTATTGCAGGACATCCATTTACTCATACAGGAAGCACAGGAGTATATAAACAACGGCATAGGCTACCTGAAATCTTTCACAGTATGGGAAGAGATAGATTAGAACGTGTGGTGCAGGAGCTTTTACAGGCAAAACAATTAGTAAAAGGAATGTCTAAAGGTTCAAGAGAAGATAAGTGGCTTGACGTTATAACAGGACCATTTGCTTGTGGTATAGGAAAATTCACTCCTGGAGCTGAAGATTTTAGCTGTAGACAAAGCTTATAAGTCTCTATCTTTATTTACAAATCCCTCATACAGGTTTAAAATACTATAAATAGGGATTCTAAAATATACTATCAGTTTTCTTAATATATTACCAAATTATTCATCATTATATGATACAACTTACAGCATATTTACAGTAAGGTGTTATTTATGAAAGAGGCAAAAGGAAAAAATAATAAGAGTCCAGTAGTTAGATTAAAGGCCACAGCTAAAGAGTTCAATTTTAGTAAATTAAGAGCAGATCAAGATAATGAATTAGCAAATTCTGGTGAAACAATGTTCTTAGATTTTCAAAGGATGAATTTTATTATTAACGGAAAAGAAATAGATAAAAATCTTATTATTGCATTTAAGGAAGGAGCTAAGCACCGCAAAAGCGAACTTTTTAATAGTGATGATATATATAATGACGAAATATTTAACAAAAAAGGAACAAGAGAAATAGATACGGATCATGGCAAAGCATTTGTTGCTTCAGTGCTCGAAGATATTGAGAAAGAGCTTGTACAAGATGCATTTGGCGAGTTGTGGAAGGATCATTGCGAAAATCCTGAAACTGCTGATAATCAAAAAACTGATTCATATAAGAAAGAATTTGAAGAATTTTACAATGCTGGCCACGAGTATATCCATCTATTACCTATAGAGAGAGATGAAAACAAGGATTACCGTTCCTTTGCAAAAAAAGTTTTCAAAAAAATGTTTAGATACGCTGGGGCAGAAGTTCCAAGTGATGCTATTTTAGAAGAGCTAGTCACCAATTGTAATCAAGCAGGGTATGAGGCTGCTCCATTTATACAAACCCAACTTGCACTTGGACAGTCGTTCATAGTAGAAAATCCTAAAAAAGTAATAAACATTGATTGTGCTAACCAAAATAATGTGAGAATTAGATCTGATATGAGGCTACCAATACTCTCTGTTAAAAATCAAGTTATGCATGGTGATAAGATATGTGATCTGTCTAACTCATTAGAATTTACACTTGAGTCCCAAGATGGTAAAGACTTTGTAACATACAGAGATGGTAAATTGTCACTTACTATTCCTAAAGAGTTAAAAAATTATAAAGATAATGGCAAGAGCTTGTTTGACATTATTAAAGAATATTTTCAGAAATTCTGTGCAAAATTAGGATTTAAACCTGAGACAAAAATACAAATAGAGCATGGCTTAGGTACTCAAAGTAACTATTTAGATGGTACAATATCTACTACAGGATCGGATGCAAATGAAGAGTTTATCAATCTTTTAAGCGAAAATCTCAGAGAGAGGTTCTTGGGGTTAGGACTTGCTCTAGAAGATGTTAATGATCTTGTTGAAGTCAGAGTATCTACAGTTATGGATCTATTGAGTGATTATGCTAAATTGGAAGATAATAAAGAAAACAGAGAGTTATTAATAAGTGAAGTAGCAGATAATTTAGGGCTTTCCTTTCAAGGTAAAATAGCATCAGAAGTATTGAAAGAGTTTGATGATGAAATGTTGATGAATAGCGAAGGTATAGAAAGTAATATAGATCAACATGTAATGGAATTAGAATCTTTACCTTCTTTGATAAAAGGTGAGGTTGATCATAATCAAGTCCAGTGTGTTGTAAATATTTTTACCAATTTAATTATTGAAGGGAAAAGAGAAATATACGAAAAAAAAGGTGCGATTAATGCAATTGATGCAATTCATCAGAAGGTAGATAAGGCAATTGTTGAACAAGAAAAAAAAGCAACCAATAAACAAGATATAGAAAATGATAAATGGACAGATAGAATCAAAAAACAGAGATTATCTATGGAACCACATGAACATTTACATTAAAAACACTGGTATGCTCTTTAAATATCCTAGAGCCTGTCTTCAAACTCAAGAATGAGCTAATTTGTGAAGCATAATAGTGATCATATTAAAGAAGATGTTATTTTTTGAAGTGAGAGGAGAATGCTCATAATCCTTACTCATACGTCTAAAATTGGAGAGCCAAGCAAAGGTTCTCTCAACAATCCAACGTTTGGGAATAACCTGAAATCCTGTATCAACTATTTTCTTGGTAATCGTCAATAAACATCCAGTTTCCAATAAGCAGAGGTTTTGCAATTTACCTGTGTATCCTTGATCAGCAAAAAACTTATGTAATGTTGGAGCTTTGCATTTGGCTTGAACAAAAAGATTTAGTGCACCATCAAGATCCTGAATGCTTGCACTTTGTACTTCAGCAGCAATTACAAGACCTACAGTATCTACAACGATGTGGCGCTTTCTACCCTTTACTTTCTTGCCAGCATCATATCCTCTGGATCCCCTTTTTGAGTAGTTTTTACTGATTGGCTATCTATTATTCCCACTGATGGAGTTTCATTCTTACCAATTATCTCTCTTACTTTTTTAACTAGAAAATCATGAATCTCTTGCCATATTCCACTTTTTTTCAATCGCTAATTACAACTATACACTGTTTTCCATGGTGGAAAATCTTTAGGCAGTTGTCTCCATTGACATCCTGTCCTCATCACATAGCGAATTGCGTTAATAATTGTTCTAATACTATGTTTTCTTGGTCTGCCGGTCTTTTTAGGTTCAAAATATAGCTCTATTATCTTCCATTCTTTGTCACTTATATCGCTTGGGTACATTTAAAATATATCTTATAACACACTTCTTAACTCCTTTCTACTTAGTTTGAAGACAGGCCTTACTAATTCAACTTTCTATTATAAATAGATCTATGGTCTAAAAATGGAATATATGATGAAAAGAACTATAAATACCTCAACTGGCGAATGGGCAGAAAGTGAATTTGGAATTGTTAATTTTGGTGATATAAGATTAAGTAAAAGGCTTCTAAAAATAGTTAATAGTTTTGCTGAATCGCCTGAGTGTTCAATAAATCAAGCTTGTGAAGATTGGCATCAAAGTAAAGCAGCTTATAGATTTTTCCAAAAAGATGCCATTTCTGAAAGAAGGATATTAGACAGTCATATAATTAAAAATATTGAAAGAGCTAAAGAATACTCAACTATCTTAGCTATCCAGGACACGAGTTATATTTCATATAAAAATCATAAAAAGACCGAAGGATTAGGGATTATAGCAGCAAGATTAACATCTATAGCCAACCGAAGTAAGATTTCCCCGAGAGCTGAAAGACAAAATCAATAGCCGAATTAATATTGGGCCAAAAGCTTGGCAGCACTTTTCTTATGGCATGCTTAATGGCAAACCAGAACTTCTCAATCGGATTTAAATCCGGTGAGTATGGCGGCAAGAACAAAATTTTACACCCAACATTTTCTATCAAATTTTTCGTTCTTGCAGATTTATGAAAGCTTGCATTATCGAGAACAATAGTCTGTCCAGGTTTTAATATAGGAACAAGTATATTTTCTACATAAGCATCAAAAATCTCGCTGTTGCAGTAGCCCTCAATTACCCAGGAAGCTTTAACTTTTCCCTCATTTAGTGCTCCTATTATGCTTACCCTCTTTCTTTTAAACCCTGGTTTATCGGCAAATAACCTCTTGCCTTTTTGAGACCACCCATATTCATAAAATCTGTTGTCTTCTACTCCAGAGTCATCTATGAATATCAAGTTTTCTTTTTCTATTCCTTCTATTTTTTTTATGAACTCCTTGCGTTTCTCTTCATTCCTTTCCTGATAAAGAAAAGTTTTTTTTATATGTATAGTTTACTTTTTTAAGATAATTGTAGACTGTGTCTTTGCACATGTTGCCAAATTTTTCAATTATTTTTTCAACCGTAATATCTCGGTTTTCATCCAGAAATTTGACAAAGCCATCTAAGTATTTAATTTTATGACTATGTCCCTTTTGGTAGCCTGAAGACGGTTTTATACTTCCTGTTTCTTCTCTTCTTTTCCTCCACCAGTATATAGTTTTTCTATCAATTTTGAACATCTTGCTTACTTCTTCCATAGTCATTTTTTTCTCGTCAACCACTTTTAAAACTCGTTCCCTCAGAGCCTGTCTTCAAACTAAGTAGAAAGGAGTTAAGAAGTGTGTTATAAGATATATTTTAAATGTACCCAAGCGATATAAGTGACAAAGAATGGAAGATAATAGAGCTATATTTTGAACCTAAAAAGACCGGTAGACCAAGAAAACATAGTATTAGAACAATTATTAACGCAATCCGCTATATGATGAGAACAGGATGTCAATGGAGACAACTGCCTAAAGATTTTCCACCATGGAAAACAGTGTATAGTTGTAATTAGCGATTGAAAAAAAGTGGAATATGGCAAGAGATTCATGATTTTCTAGTTAAAAAAGTAAGAGAGATAATTGGTAAGAATGAAACTCCATCAGTGGGAATAATAGATAGCCAATCAGTAAAAACTACTCAAAAAACGCGAATTCTGGATTAAGGAAGGAAGAAAGTATAGGAAATAGAAGGCTTTGTGGATTTGATGGAATAGGAAATGAGAGTAGAAAAGATATGAACCAAAAAATTAACAGGGGATCTATGGCGAGTGTGTTCAATTTCTAGTCTATTTTTTAGGTAACCAAAAACAGTCTCAATGATAGACCTTTTTCTCAGTAAAATCTTCTCATTTAGCGAAATCAATGTATTTTTCATACCTTTTTTCACCTTGGTAACAAGTTTCAAACCTCGGTCAAACAGCTTCTGAAAAAGCTCTTTTGCAATATAACCTTTGTCACCAAACAAAAGACCGATTAATTTTTCCGTCAGATTTGGCACAGGTATCCTATCATCAACATTGCCTTTTGTTAGCGTAAGTGCATGAATTTCAACATTTTCATTGATTACCATATGTAATTTGAAACCAAAAAACCAGCCGTAAGTGCTCTTGCTTAATTTTGCAATTCCAGCAAAAACTTTGTTTTTGGATATTCTTTTTGCATGACAAACTGCAATGGGAGTTGTGTCTATATATGAAATTCCAGTGTTTTCTGACTGTCCACAAAGCCAATGCAACAACATTGCTAAATGCCACAAAACCCTAGGCTTTAGAGCAACAAACCTGGTATATGAAGGTAACTTTGGAAACTCTGATTTGTAGAGCAACGTTAGGTAATGTAGATAGAAAGTTTTACACGGAGATTGTTGATATAGCAGGATTATTGTCATGATTTCGGAGTGCTCAATTTCCGTTGTTCTTGTGGGGTTTTTACCATTTGGCAGTAGTTTATCTGCAAAATTTTTCTCTATATCTCTGCAAAAATCATCGACCAAACAAAACAGTTTTGTTATATCTTCCATGGGTAACCTCATCTATTTTTTTATCACTGCTGAGTTTACCCTGTTTTCTTGCCTTTTCTATTCTCCTTTAATCCAGAATTCACGTTGCAAGGGCAAATGCTCACATAACCTACCCTGCCAATTTTCAACTTATAGCTGCAATGAATCCCTGCAGGTGCGGTTATTTAGGTGATGCAAGTAGATCGTGCAACAAAGCTCCAAAGTGTGGCACAGATTACAAAAACAAAATATCAGGACCATTGCTTGATAGAATAGACATATGCATTGAAATGCCAAACGTTAGCATACTCTCTCCTGAAATCTCTGTGGAGGGAGAAAGTACTAAAATCATAAGAGAAAGAATGATAGCAGCAAGAAAAGTTCAAACTGAGCGTTATAGTAAATTGAATGTTCGTTGTAACGCAGAAGTAAGCGGTGAAGCATTTAATAAATTTACTGAACCAGATCAGGCAGGGTTAGAATTGCTAAAATACGTACTGAAAGAAAATTACATTTCCAATCGAGGCTACACACGCGTATTAAAAGTTGCAAGAACCATTGCAGATCTTGCAAAAACTGAAAAAGTAAAAAGAGCACACATTGCTGAAGCACTGAATTACAGAATAAGGGTATATTAAAAAATTAGTTTACTTGACAGATAATTTATTTCACTATATACTGCCCTTAATGAGATTTTAGCATTCTATTTAAGGAGTAGAGTTATGGCATTAACAAATTATAAGTATAAAAAAGAGGATGGCATTTTTCATGCTATTTCAGAAGGATATAAACAAGCTGATGATTGTTGGGGAATTCCAGGTGCTGCTGGTGGGTTTGGTGAGTATGCAAAGAATAACAAATTAAAAACAACTGTTGTTGGTGGTGGTACGTTTTTAGCAGTAGCGCTTACAGCTACTTATTTTTTGAGCCCAGCTTATGCGGCTTTCGTTGGTACAGTTGGAACAAAAGCTGCAACACTCGTTAGTCCTGCTATTACTGCAGTATCTGCATTTTTAGTTGCTCATCCACTAGTTGCTAGTTTGATAGTTGTTGCTGCGGTGGCGGCTTTAATAGCTGCACCTGTATATGCATATAAGAATAGTAGTAAGGCAAATCAAATTGATGTAGTGAAAGAAGTATTAAATGGGTGTGAAGGAGATCAAGGTGGTAATAAGATTAAAGTAAAGGATGGTTGTGCACCAACGCCCTTGACTGGAGTTGGAATAGCAACTGGAGTAGTTCCAGCATCAGGAAAAGCATAATAAAGCAGTTTCAACAAAGAAAAGGGATAGATTTCTATCCCTTTACGTAAATATTTTCTATTTTTTGCATTGGTTAAGTAATGTCATTTAAGAATCTAGTTATTATAATTAACGGCACTTATTAGTATAAGTGTTAAGAATAAGTAAATCCCGTTTACTGTTTACGCCTATAGAAGTGAAAAGTATTTGCATATTATTAAAAAAGCGGTAACTTACTATCAAGTGAATTCGCTAAATTTGAGTAATTTAAATGTCTATTGATCTTAGTCTGCCGGAGTTACCTATATTACACCCAAGGATTACCGTTGTGGGAGTGGGTGGTGCTGGTGGGAATGCTGTGAATAACATGATCCAATCTAATTTGCAAGGAGTGAATTTTGTTGTCGCAAATACCGACGCTCAAGCACTAGAAAAGTCGTTGTGTGATAAAAAAATTCAGCTTGGCATTAATTTAACTAAGGGTCTTGGTGCTGGTGCTTTGCCTGATGTTGGCAAAGGTGCAGCAGAAGAATCAATCGATGAAATTATGGAGCATATAAAAGATAGTCATATGCTTTTCATCACAGCAGGAATGGGCGGTGGTACTGGAACCGGTGCAGCACCGGTAATTGCAAAAGCAGCCAGAGAAGCAAGAGCTGCAGTTAAGGATAGAGCGCCAAAAGAAAAAAAGATATTGACTGTTGGAGTTGTAACTAAACCGTTCGGTTTTGAAGGTGTGCGCCGCATGCGCATTGCAGAGCTTGGACTTGAAGAACTGCAAAAATACGTGGATACACTTATTGTCATTCCAAATCAGAATTTATTTAGAATTGCAAATGAAAAAACTACATTTTCTGATGCATTTAAACTTGCTGATAATGTTTTGCATATTGGCATTAGAGGAGTAACTGACTTGATGGTCATGCCAGGGCTTATTAATCTTGACTTCGCTGATATAGAAACAATAATGAGCGAGATGGGCAAAGCGATGATCGGCACCGGAGAGGCAGAGGGAGAAGATAGAGCAATTAGTGCTGCGGAAGCTGCAATATCCAATCCATTGCTTGACAATGTATCAATGAAAGGTGCGCAAGGAATATTAATTAACATTACTGGTGGCGGAGATATGACTCTGTTTGAAGTTGATGCTGCAGCCAATAGAGTGCGTGAAGAAGTAGATGAAAATGCAAATATAATATTTGGTGCTACTTTTGATCAAGCGATGGAGGGAAGAGTTAGAGTTTCTGTTCTTGCAACTGGCATTGATGGTCGCAATAATAAATCAGAAACTTCACCTATAAGTCAGAGCGAAGACTCAGAGAAAGAGAAATTTAAGTGGCCCTATAGTCACAGTGAAAGTACGCAAGACAAAACACTGGAAACAAAACCAACTGAACAGGTCAGCGAAGGAGCTAAATGGGGCAGCAATGTTTATGATATACCGGCTTATTTAAGAAGAAAAAAATAATGCAACTTTGGCTACTCAAGTCAGAGCCAAGTGAATATTCATGGCAAAAAATGGAAAAGGAGCAGGTAGTTGAGTGGGATGGCGTGTGCAATTATCAAGCTCAAGATTACATGAAAATTATGAAAGTAAGCGATCTTGCGTTTTTTTATCATACAGGTAAAGAGAAAGCAATACTTGGAATCGTTGAAGTATTTAAAGAGTATTATCATGTTAATGATCCCAAGTTCGGATTAGTGAATGTAAAGTTTTTGAAACCTTTAAATAACCAAGTAACGTTAAATAATATAAAACAAAACCCACTTTTGAAAAATATGGCTATATTAAAACAACCACGTTTATCAATTGCCCCAGTTTCGGAAATTGAATGGAATGAAATAATAAGCATGAGTGATGTGTAATACCCTGTCATCCCAGTGCTTGACACTGGAATCTATAGTTCTCCTTTTCTGGTCACGCACACAACTGTACAAATGTTGCGATTTGAAAGTAGTCTCTGCTAGGAAGGATAATAAAAACTGGATTCCAGTGTCAGCTACTTGCATGACACCCTTACTGGTGCGTTACTCATGTTAGAAGTAAATGTTCTTGATGAGAGATGGTGCAGCATTACAGATGATCCAGAGGGTTTTGTATTAAATATTATAAATACTTCTCTAAAAGAATTAAAAATATACCACTATAAACCAAATATATCAATAGCTCTGGCTGATGATGACTTGCTACATCAACTTAATTTAAAATTTAGAGAAATGGATAAGCCAACTAACGTACTATCATTTCCGTGTGAACAATTGTCTAATGAGTGCGATTTAGGAGACATAGCAATTTCAATAGACACAATAAAAAGAGAATCGCATGAGTATTGTATACCCATTCTTGCTCACATTGTACACATGTTAGTGCATGGATTACTGCATTTACTTGGTTATGATCACCAAAAAAAAGATGAAGAAATTATAATGCAAAATCTAGAAAGAGAGATTTTAGCTTCGCTTGGCTACAATATGTGCGCGATTTAAAAGGAATTTAATAAAAATATAGTAGATGATAATAAAATATGTTATCTACAAAGGGTTTTAGCTATAAACAATAAAAGGTAAGTGATATGGTTCAGTTTTCTTTGCCAAAGAATTCTAAAATTAATCAAAAGGGCAAAATTTATCCTATTCCTGCTAGAGCAAAAAACATCAGAAGATTTCAAATTTACCGTTGGTCTGCTGATGACGAGAAAAACCCTAGAATAGACACATTTTTTATTGATATGGATAGTTGTGGCCCTATGGTACTTGATGCATTAATAAAAATAAAGGATGAAATAGATTCGACTTTAACTTTCAGACGTTCTTGTAGAGAAGGCATATGTGGATCTTGTGCCATGAATATTGACGGAACCAATACTCTTGCATGTACTAGATCTATACACGATATAAAAGGTGATGTAAAAATATATCCATTACCTCACATGTATGTGATAAAGGATCTAGTCTCGGACTTGAGCCAATTTTATGAGCAATACAAATCAATTAAACCTTGGTTACAAGCAGATAAGCCTACCCTACCAAATAAAGAATACTCTCAATCTCCTGAAGATAGAAAAAAATTAGATGGCTTGTCCGACTGTATATTATGTGCTTGCTGTTCGACTGGTTGCCCAAGCTACTGGTGGAATAGTGATAAATTTTTAGGACCAGCAATACTATTACAAACCTACAGATGGATTGCTGACAGCCGTGATAATAAGACAGGTGAAAGACTTGATGTTTTAAACGACCCATTCAAGTTGTATCGTTGTCATACAATAATGAATTGCACAAAAACTTGTCCTAAAGGACTTAATCCAGCAAGAGCAATAGCGAAAGTAAAACAGCTCATGATAGAGAAAGAAGGAGTTTAAGTATCATCTTTTGCATTCTTCGTAAGAGAACAGCAAACCTTCCGAAGCGTAGGGTATTGTTAATACCCTGAATGCTTTTCCATTCGTGAAATGCATCGTATCATCATACGATGCAAATAATTTCTTGAATAACTCATGTCTTTGGTTACTAATAGTTTGAAAATCCTCTTTTTCTAAAAGCTTTTTAGATTCGAAGAGGTAAAGCATAACTTCATGATAAGTTGGGTAAGATGCCAAAAATTTTGGGTCAAATTGAAAGGTTTTTAAGAAAGCATTATTATAAAATTTTAGCTTTTGATTCTTACTATATATTACTATAGCAACCGGCAACCTCTCAAGCAAATTTTTCTGTGTAGCTAAATAACTGTTTAATTCAGTATATAATTTCTCTGCATCACTAACATCTTTCCCATACATTACTATGCTACCAGAACCTTGTATTGGAATTTTAACAAAATCGAAAACCTTAGGTTCGTTCTTGTAAGTTACGACATGCCTTCCTGGTTTTGTGCTATGAGCGCTACTGGTAATAGCAAATTTCTTAGAGCCATCTACATATTTATCATAAAACAAATTATAAAACTCTACCTTTCTATTCTTGTTATATTTTAGTATTGGAAATGGTAAAGAGTTGAAAACATTTTTATAGCTCTCCACTTCTTGTGTAAGCTTACTATTTTCTAGCTCAAGTCCGTGAGCTTTTATTTTACAGTCTGAGACATTCCTTATCCATAATAGCACACCTATCACATTGTTAGAATCATCTATTATGCTTCTACCGTAACATATGCAATAAACCTCACTGTCTTTTGACTTTAAATCTAGAGTAAAAGATTTATTTATTTCCTTTGCCTCAGCAAAATTTTCAATTAAGCCTTCTGATTGCTCAAAAAAATTCACAAACTCATTAAACGAGTAAAAAACAGTATTAAGCAAAATTAGTAAGTTAGGAGAGAACTTTTCTATACGTTTTTTTGCATCCCAAATATAAAACCCATCATTCACAGTATCAATTAAATTATTTATGATAACATTTTGATGCTGTAAGTTCTTAATCTCATTACTAATTTTTAATTTAGAATAAGAAAGAAAGAATAATACTAGAATTAATATTAAAACTACTTCATACAAAAAAAACATAGCACTTCTAAAACAGATGTAAAAATTTGTAACCGCTCAGAATTATGCTGAAGAGTTATATAAGTAAAGATTGCCTAACATCTGAAAGCCCAATCTCTTATAAAGGTTTACAGAAGGTTTCATACAATGTGCTACTATATATTTGCATTCAAGCTGCTTAGCTATCTTTATTCTTTCTAAAACCATTTGGGTACCTATTCCACGATTCCTGTAAATTGGTAAAACTCCATCACTATAAAAACCAGCTACGCTGTCTTGAACATAAAGACCGCATGTCCCAATAATTTCACTATTTAGTGTTACAAGAAAAAATCTTAATCTTGAGTTTTTATCATCATAATTTGATAATCCGCGAAAAAATGTGCTGACAATTCCAACGCCATGATAAAAAATTTTAGAAGTGTGTAAATCTAACTGTTCTAAGAGATCGCTACCATTTACAGGATTTAACCTCAAATTTGAAATAACATCAGTAGGTAAAAAGTAATTTTTCATATTAAGTAAAGCTTTTTTTGGTGTGCTAACGTGTTTTACTTCACACTTTTCTAAAATATCTCTTATTTTCATATGTGAATTTATTACCCATGTTGCTTCTATATCTCTTGTTCTGAGATAATCTAGAGTTTTTTGTATAGAAAGCTCGGTACATTGATCTCCACAGAACACAAAATTAAATAATGACTCCCTGGTACCGTTTATCGTAAATGTGACGTTATCAAATTTATCGTGTACTTCCCACTCAGATAAATTCGCTGTGTACAGTATATAATCCTTTAGATTTTGAACAATTAAGCTTGAATAATAGATTTTTTTATCCTGCATACACCAATAATAAACAATAAAAGGCTCCTATAAGAACACAGGCTAAAACTGCAGCTATAATATCATCTAGCATAACACCTAGAGGACCTTTGGTATTTCTATCGATCAAATTTATAGGCCACGTTTTTATTATATCAAAAAACCTAAAAGAAAAAAAGCACAACAACAATGAAGAGCAATTCATCTCTTGGCTTAACAATACCGAAACTAAAAGTATTGTCAGCAATTGACCAACTACTTCGTCAATTACTACCTCTTTTGGATCACATGAAGTCTTGTAATGTTTTATATAATTGCCTATAGACCATAATCCAATCAAGAATAATAAAAAAATAATTGCTGCACCTAAAATTCTGTTACTCAGTATTACAGGAACAATTGGATAAGAAGCTAAGCTGCCTACAGTACCTGGCATTTTTTTTACTGTGCCAGACAGCCACCATGTTGATATCAATTTATATAAAAATTTCACAATACACCAAAGTACAAAACTAATTTACAAGAACAGAAATAGCGTCCTCTATAGAGGCGCTTTCATACAATAATTTATAGACCGCTTCACATATAGGCATTTTAACTCCTAACTTTTGTGTTAAATCAAAAGTAGACTTAACAGTACTGACACCTTCGATTAGCAACTTGCCTTCAATTGGGACTCGTCGAATATCATACTCCTCATGGCTATTACCTAAATTGAATCCAAAAGATAGATTTCTTGAATTTAAGGATGTGCATGTCATAATTAAGTCACCCAAACATGCTGGCCCAAGTAGTGTATTTATATCCACATTACCGTTACCAACTTTTGCTGAGTATAAAGCCTTAATTTCGCTCACACTTTTCGTAATCAATGCTGCATGAGCATTAAACCCAAGTTTACTACCTAGAACAATCCCACACGCTATAGCAAAAACGTTCTTTAACGCTGCACAAATCTGTATCCCTATAACATCGCTACTAAGGTGTAATTTAACATTTTCTTGCTGTAGTTCTGATATTAGCTTTGAACCCAATATGTTATTTCGACATGCAAGAACCATTGAATAGGGTAATTTTCTTGCAACTTCTACAGCAAAACTAGGGCCTGAAAAAATAGCAATAGGATTGTTAGGTAAAACTTCATTTACTATTTCACTAGGTAATTTTAATGTAGACTTTTCTATTCCCTTACAAGCTAAAATTATTGCTACATCTTTTTTCAGATTACAATTATGCAATTGCTGACATACTTCTCTTAGAGACTGAGTGGGAACAGCGAGGATTGTTACTGAAGCATTAACTGCGTCTTCAATAGCTAATTTTACTGACACATTATCAGAAATTCGACAACCGGGTAGCTTGTCACTTTCTCTTTTCTCGTTGATTGATTCAAATGTAGTTTCATTGCGAGTCCACAAAATCACATCTTTCTTACTACTTAATGAAATTGCGATTGCTGTACCCCATGCACCAGCACCTAAAATTGATATTGCCACACAATATTCCTGAAAGTATTACTTATACTTTAAAATAGTAGAATAAGTAAATTAAAAATATAACACAGACGTATAAAATAGTTAAATATTTATTAACCTAAGTATTCTTTTAATAATAATAACTTTAATTCAATATTTACTAAAAATATCATTATTATTACAGTATATGATGTATCTATTATATTTTAGATCTTATTTATATAATTTTGGAACAATGTATTACTATTAATTAATAAGTGTAATTTTGATCATTTGTTAATAAAAATTTGATTTGTTACTTTCCTTAGTTATATATATTACTAAAATTATAAATTATTTATGGGGTGTAAAATATGCGTATATTATTAATTGAAGATGATCAAGTAAGTGCAAAGACTGTGGTTAATGCCTTAACTTCTGATGGGCATTTTTGTGACGTTGTCACTTCTGCACAAGATTATAACAATAATATGGTTTCCTCAAATGGAGATTACTATGACCTAGTTATTCTAGATATACACTTGCCTGGTGACATTGATGGATATGATATATTGTTAAGATTAAGAAGTGCAAAAATCAAAGTTCCTGTCTTAATACTTTCATGTATATCTGCTGTCAATCACAAAGCTAAAGGGCTCGGGTATGGTGCCGATGATTACTTAACCAAGCCATTTCATAAAAGCGAGTTATTAGCTCGAATTAAGGCCATAGTGCGTCGTACTAAAGGCCATCCTGAATCAGTGATCAAGATTGGTAATATAAATATCAATTTTGATCACAGGGTTGTTGAGGTGAAAGGTAAAACGGTTCACCTTACTAATAAAGAGTATTCTATGATAGAATTGCTAGCGCTGCGTAAAGGAACAGTATTAACAAAAGAAATGTTCTTAAACCATCTTTACAATGGCTTAGATGAACCTTCAGATAACAAGATAGTTGATGTTTTTATGTGTAAACTACGTAAGAAACTTGAAAGTGCAAATGATGGAAAAAGCCACATAGAAACCGTTTGGGGCAGAGGGTATGTTCTGAAAGAGTATGTTGATGATGAAGAATATTCTAATGTTAAAGGCGAAAGTAGTGATGGCTATCAAGCAGAACAAGTGAAGGACAATGCATGAAATGCCTACACATTTAGATATAGCATGGCTTATATCGCACGATCATGTGAACGCCTAGGTGAAATATAAGCCGAGTTCTGTTTATGTAGCTATTTATCTGGAGTAAATGTTACCATTTACCGCATGCGATTTACCCGAGTAGATATGAGGAAAACATAAAATCTACTTCTATTTAATCTTGCTCCTAGTGTTGGTTACTCGACTACCAATGTTACCATTGCCATGGTGTGCTCTTACCACACCTTTTCACCCTTACCTAAAATATTAGGCGGTAATTTTCTGTAGCCCTATAACTGGAGTTACCTCCGGCGGGCGTTACCCGTCACTATTTTCCCTTGGAGCCCGGACTTTCCTTTGCTATGTTTATTACACAACAGCAGCTACTTATTCCACCCAGGAGTTATACTTTAACATGAAAATCACAAAAGCAAAAGACAATTTCCTAACAGTCTACATATTAAAAACATTCAGACAAATAGCTAAAGGTGATATTCCGGCACATCATCGCTATCCCAAGATAAGCTTCTTTCACTCTAAGAGCCTGTCTTCAAACTAAGTAGAAAGGAGTTAAGAAGTGTGTTATAAGATATATTTTAAATGTACCCAAGCGATATAAGTGACAAAGAATGGAAGATAATAGAGCTATATTTTGAACCTAAAAAGACCGGTAGACCAAGAAAACATAGTATTAGAACAATTATTAACGCAATCCGCTATATGATGAGAACAGGATGTCAATGGAGACAACTGCCTAAAGATTTTCCACCATGGAAAACAGTGTATAGTTGTAATTAGCGATTGAAAAAAAGTGGAATATGGCAAGAGATTCATGATTTTCTAGTTAAAAAAGTAAGAGAGATAATTGGTAAGAATGAAACTCCATCAGTGGGAATAATAGATAGCCAATCAGTAAAAACTACTCAAAAAGGGGATCCAGAGGATATGATGCTGGCAAGAAAGTAAAGGGTAGAAAGCGCCACATCGTTGTAGATACTGTAGGTCTTGTAATTGCTGCTGAAGTACAAAGTGCAAGCATTCAGGATCTTGATGGTGCACTAAATCTTTTTGTTCAAGCCAAATGCAAAGCTCCAACATTACATAAGTTTTTTGCTGATCAAGGATACACAGGTAAATTGCAAAACCTCTGCTTATTGGAAACTGGATGTTTATTGACGATTACCAAGAAAATAGTTGATACAGGATTTCAGGTTATTCCCAAACGTTGGATTGTTGAGAGAACCTTTGCTTGGCTCTCCAATTTTAGACGTATGAGTAAGGATTATGAGCATTCTCCTCTCACTTCAAAAAACAACATCTTCTTTAATATGATCACTATTATGCTTCACAAATTAGCTCATTCTTGAGTTTGAAGACAGGCTCTAACGTTGCTCTACAAATCAGAGTTTCCAAAGTTACCTTCATATACCAGGTTTGTTGCTCTAAAGCCTAGGGTTTTGTGGCATTTAGCAATGTTGTTGCATTGGCTTTGTGGACAGTCAGAAAACACTGGAATTTCATATATAGACACAACTCCCATTGCAGTTTGTCATGCAAAAAGAATATCCAAAAACAAAGTTTTTGCTGGAATTGCAAAATTAAGCAAGAGCACTTACGGCTGGTTTTTTGGTTTCAAATTACATATGGTAATCAATGAAAATGTTGAAATTCATGCACTTACGCTAACAAAAGGCAATGTTGATGATAGGATACCTGTGCCAAATCTGACGGAAAAATTAATCGGCCTTTTGTTTGGTGACAAAGGTTATATTGCAAAAGAGCTTTTTCAGAAGCTGTTTGACCGAGGTTTGAAACTTGTTACCAAGGTGAAAAAAGGTATGAAAAATACATTGATTTCGTTAAATGAGAAGATTTTACTGAGAAAAAGGTCTATCATTGAGACTGTTTTTGGTTACCTAAAAAATAGACTAGAAATTGAACACACTCGCCATAGATCCCCTGTTAATTTTTTGGTTCATATCTTTTCTACTCTCATTTCCTACTCCATCAAATCCACAAAGCCTTCTATTTCCTATACTTTCTTCCTTCCTTAATCCAGAATCGCGTTTTGAGGAAACCTTATTTCGGTTAGCTATAAAGCTGGTGTATCTATCGATTTAATAGCTGAATCTACTGGCCTTCCTAAAGCTGAAATAGAGCAACTTCAGGAAGAATTAGCCTAACGTGATCTTTTTAGTTGGTTATTTACTGTCACACCACTTAAATAAGATTCAGGTCTATCATTTGTTTCATCAGTAGTTCCCGGTGACTGACTTTCTGACCGACTAGTGTTAGTGAGAGAAACAGTAGAGGCAATAGTTGCAGAATCAGTAGTACTACTATTTCGGAAAACAGTGGCAAGATGTTTTATTGACCGCTTTAAAGAGAATTTCAGCTCGCGTGCTTGCTCTGCTTCTCCAATTTCACTTTTTGAGCCTATGAAAGGAATTACTTTGGTTGCTTGTACTACTTCTTCCATGTTCTTACCATTTTTTAAGCTATCAAGATACTCCCTAGCTGTCATACTCACCTCTTTTTTATCTATTAGATCCTGAAACTTTTTGCTACTTAAATTCATATCGGCATTGATAAGCAACGGTACACTACCTTCTATATTAATTTTAGTTCCGAAGTCATATAGCTGTACCCTGGATAATTCTTGACCATTAATCTTAATAAGACCAAGCTTCTTATCCTGCTCTGCTAGAAGTTGACGTTCTGTTTTAATTTCTTTTGCTAGAATTTGTTTATCTTCGCTAGATAGTAAGTCATTAGCTTGCTCAACGTCAAAGTATTCAACAAGAAGGCCTTTTTCTCCCACTTTATAACTAGCTGATTTTACCCCTTTTTCTACGACTTCTATAAGCTGATCAGTACTTTTTAACCCAGAAACAAATGCTGCATTGCTATCAAAGTAAGCATAATTATCACCAATTCTATAAATTGCAACAACATGATTACTTGTTACTAAATGAATAGCAAAGTCACCCTTAACTCCAGCTATGTAATGTGATAAATTATCAAATGTTCTGTAACCCTTATTATGCATTAAGTTTGAAGGTAGGCTATTCGTAGCAGAATCTAACTGTCTCTCAAAGTTATTAAGTAACCTACTAAAAGCAAAAGCTTCTTTTTCTTCCCTTTTAGATACCTGCTTACTCTGCGCTATACGCTCGTAAATTTTAGCTGAAGTTTCTAAATTACTTAAAAATGACTTGCTACTCTGTAAAAATAAAGCTTGAGATAAGCCACGTGTAATTGCTATACACTTACCATTAATTTTAATCCCTCGCTCCTCAAAAGAAGGCAAATAAAGACCTTGCTTTACTGACTCTATTTCTGCGTGTGAAATATAACTAGAAACAAACTTAGATAAATCTAAAAATGCTTTTTGTTGTTTTCCATAGTGTTGAATACTGCACTTAGATTCTATTGATCGTATAAAACTATAAGTATATGAAGTATATAGATGGTCTGAACCTAATACTTCTTTCCTTTTTTCATATACTTCGCGGAAAATTTCTAAAGCCTTTTGGCTCTTACCTTGCAAGTATAATGCGTATGCTATATCATGCCTTGTTGCTAAAGTATCCGAATGATCTAATCCTAATATTTCTTCCTGTGCTTGAACAATACCTTTCAAAATTTTTAAAGCTTCTTCATGTTCACCAAATTCTAGCAATACCAGAGCTGCAACATGATGAGTAGCTAAATGATCCGGATGACTTGATCCTAATACTTCTCTACTCTTCTCAAGAATCTCTCGAATAGTAGAAAAAGCTTGTTGGTATTTATTAAGCCTGTATAATGTAAAAGCTATATTATGCTGGGTTTTTAAAGTGTTTGGGTGATCTTCCCCTAATCTTCTGCGTTGTAGCTCAAAAATATCATTAAACATTCTTAATGCTCTATTATGTTCTCCCTGGTTATTTAGCACTCTTGCTATATGGTGTCTAGTAATCAGAACGTCTGGATGATTTGCTTCTAGTATTTCTTTTCTTTTTTCAAGAACTCCTTCATAAAGCTCTAAAGCATCTTTATATTTACCCTGTTTATAATACACTTCTGCTATATTGTGATGATTAGTTAAAGTATCACGATGATTAGGACCTAAATCCTCTAATCCTTTTTGGATATTAAGTACTTCCTTCAAGATTTTTAATGCGTCCTCATATTTACCCAGCTTGGAAAAAACTACTGCTATATTCATGTGAGTTACTAAAGTATCAGGATGGTTAGGACCTAAAGAACTTGTTCTATTTTGAAAAGAAAACACAAATTCAAAGGCCTTTAAAGCCTCTTTATATCGACCCTCGTTATAAAGCTCTTTAGCTGTATTGTAGGACTTCTTTAAACCATCCTGGTGAACCTCTACCCCTCTATCGTACATTTGCTCCATATATGCAGTTACATAGTCAGTGTCTATTTGTACATGGTCTAAAGAATTCGGACCTAAAATAACTATCTCCTCATTGGATGCCTGTTCCTGTCTAACCTTCTCAACAGCCATAGTTAATTTTAAAGCTGTTCTACCGTTCTTACCTCGAGCATCGATATCAGCTCCACTGCTCAAGAGAAAATTTACAATTTCCGATCTACCACTACAGGCAGCATAATGCAATGGAGTCCAACCATCTTTGTCAATATTGTCAACACTTACCTCTCTACTCAAGAGTAACTTTATAATATTTCTATTACCATGTAGAGCAGCAACATGTATAGGTTTTCTACCATTATTGTCTATAGCACGAATAATAGCTCCGTTATCAGCCAAAAGCTTTGCAACTCCTAGGTGGCCATTTTGAGCAGCCCAATGTAATGCAGTCATGCCATCATTATTTTTTACTTCAATACTTGCACCGTACTTTAATAATATTTGTGCTGCATTTACTCTCCCATTTTCAGCAGCCCACATCAATGGCGTATCACCTTCAGTATCCTTAGCGTCAATATACTGGCTTACATCTCTCTGTGTTTCTTTGATTTTATCCAAAACCAGCTTTATTATTTCTTCTTTATTACTGCTAACTGCAAGATGTAATACTGTATCATGGTTATTTTTTGCAAGTACATTGGCTCCTTTTTCTAAAAGACATTTCACTAACTCCAAGTGACCATTATACGTAGCAACGTGCAGAGGCGTTAAATTATTATGATCTCTAGAATCAACATTAGCACCTTGGCTAATAAGACTTCTAACTATATCCAGATTACCCTGCTTTGCAGCATTAAACAATTTCTCTTGTTGTGCTTGTTCTAAGAACTCTACCACACTTGTACAATTCTTTTCAGTAGCAAGATCTTTAGGTGTTTTTTTGTCTGTATTTATAGCTGTTATATCAGCTCCCTTCTCGTTGACAAGATACTGTACTATATCTAATTTATCATTCTTAGCTGCAAGATGTAGAAATGTTTCTCCATGGTTGCTAGGAACATTAACACTGCTAATTCTTTCTTTTCTTATTAACTGTTCAATAAAGAATTTTGTTATACCTAAATTGCCGACAGAAATAAAATGGTATAAACAACACATTCTTTGTTGATCATCAAGTTTATCAAAATAATTATCTCTGCAATCATCTTCTATAAATAGCTTGACAATATTCCAATCAGCATTCTGAACAGAATAGTGTAGTAATGAATCCTTCTGTGCATTCTCTAGATCATTAAAATGAGCATTATTTCTTAATAAAAGCTCAACGATGTTCCAGTATCCATTCCCTGCAGCATAGTGTATTGGCTTTTTACCATGTTTATCAAAATTATTAACTCCAGTGCCTTTTTCTATCAGAAATTCAGCTACATCCAAATCCTTAGAGCGAATAAGATAGCATAACAATTCTACTCTCTGTTGACTATCAACAAGATGGCCGAAATAATTATCTCTACCATTATCCTTCATAAATAGCTTAACAATATCCCAGTGAGCACTTTTAGCAGAATGATCTAGTAATAAGTCCTTCTGTTTACCACTTAAATCATTGAATTTAGCCTTTTTCCTTAATAAAGACTCAACTATATTCCAATGCCTATTTTCAGCTGCATAGCTTATTGGCTTCTTACCGCTACTGTCAGAACTATTAATCTTAGTGCCTTTTTTTATCAGAAATTTAGCTATATCTAACTCCCCAGAATCAATAAGATAGCATAATAATTCCACTTTTTGTTGATCATCAAGTTCATCAAAATAGCTACCCTTATTACTATCTTTCATGAATAATTTTACAACTTCCCAATTGAAATTCCGAGCAAAATGATCTAATAGGAAAAACTGTTGTTTATTATTTAATTCATTAAAATTAGTACCTTTTTTTAGCAAAAACTCGATAATATCCCAACGCTCATTTTCAGCAGTATAGCATAACAATCCTACTTTCTGTTGATCACTAAGATGGCCGAAATAATTATCTCTACCATTATCCTCCATAAATAGCTTAACAATATCCCAGTGAGCACTTTTAGCAGAATGATCTAGTAATAAGTCCTTCTGTTCACCACTTAAATCATTGAATTTAGCCTTTTTCCTTAATAAAGACTCAACAATATTCCAGTGGTTACCTTCAGCTGCATAACTTATTGGCACTTTTCCACTATTATTAGCAACACTAACATCAGCCCCTTTTTCTAGTAAGAATTCTACAACCGTCAAATGTCCTTTCCGAGCAGCAATGTGAAGAAGTGTATTATCATGACTATCTTTAATCGCAGTAACATCTATTTCCTTCTCCCCTTCCTTCTTCTCCTTTTCTACTACTTTTCGTATACCCTCAACGCTGCCTTTATAAGTATAATGGAACAGTAGCTTTTCCGCATCGAGACCATCAGTACTTGCACCTTTTTCCTCTATCAAAAAATCAACTATATCCCAATTACCTTGCTGAGCAGCGTAGTATACAGCAGTATGTCCTTTCTTATCCTTCTTATTGATACAATCTTTTGCATTTTCCAATAAACAACTTACTACCTCTGTTCCATCGTTATACCTTGCAGCATAATGTAGTGCCGTCTTACCAAGTTCATCAGGTTTTCTTATATCCACACCATTATTTAGTAAGATATCAACAATCTCTCTATGACCTTCCTGAGCTGCATAATGTAAAGCACTCCTGCCAAGATTATCAGTGACATTAATATTTTCTTCTGATAATATCACATCATCTAATTTCCCTTTTTTCAAAATAGCAGCATGTATCTCCTCTTTAGCTAAACGATAATCAAGGAAGGCCTTTATTACCTCATTTTTACTTTCAAACAATTCCCTTGCTAAAAACTTTGATGTAACCTTATATTTATCTCTACCTTTATCCTTATTTAATCTACCAGCCAGAAAACCTGCAACAAAATACTCTGCAAAAGTACGATGAGTAAAGACAACTCTATCATTAATGCACTGCGCTATCCCAACTCGGTTAACCCTCTGCTTATCTTTTTCAGATGGAAGATTGTTACCTATAAAATCTTTTTCCATCTCAGGAAATAGTACTTTAAGTGCTAAGCTTCTATGTACTTTTGTAGGTTTTGTGGTGAGCCAGTCTTCATCTTCATCTAAGTCAATATTTTCTGCCCCTCTTTTTCCAAAATAGACTCGATATTTAGCATATAAGAAGCGATCATACAGCTTAATCATGTCAAAATTCTCAGGAAAAGTAAGCTCTGGATGATCTAAACGTCTTGGGTCTTTTGTCACTTCTTGAAAAGCTTCAGCAACCATTCTCATCTGCATAGGAATTCCCATGAATCTTCTTTCTTTATCGCCAATAGACTTAGAAATAAATTCCAGAAGTTTGTTAATATAATTGTCTAATAGTTCTTGAACTACTCCAGAATCTCTTTGCCAAAACCTCCTTAAAAATTCTTTCTGATCTTCTCGAGAGAAAGGCTTTAAGGTATACGCAACTGCTGATAAGCCATTCTCTAACTCATTTCTAAGATGTAGCCTTGTAGATATTAATACCTTTTCAACTTTAGTTTCTTGTAATTTCTTGATTAAATTTACAACGTTCGTTTGGCCTTTAGAAGTAATTTCGTCAAAACCATCTAGTAACAAAACTATATTGCCACTTTCTTTTAGACGCGATTCCAATAACTTCTTTGCTAGTGTATTAGATACGATATTATTTTCATGTAAGAATTTAACAACACTATCAACATCACTAAAACCCTCTTGTTCCAGTTTATCTTTATACTCTACTAAATTCATTCGAATAAGCCATTTAGAAGAGCCATCTGCTTTTTGAGTTCCAAAACGAGTTAAAGCTGTTGTTTTGCCCATTCCTGGCTCTGCAGCAACGACAATTAATCTCTCATCGAAATTACTAATATCATTAACATTAACCATTTTTATAGAAGTATTGTTCCTTGAATAGGCATCATCTGGTAAATCACTTTCATAATTTTCTATATATCTTCGCAGTTCGGATAAAGTTTTTCCATGAGATTTTCTCCAAATTAAATCTCCATTGTTTTTTCTCTCAAGCCAATGGATAGTACAATCCGAATATCTATTACACAAATTGTTAAAATTTTCTTCAACATTTTCTTCAGCATTTTCATTTAATGTTATAAATCTAACAGGGTTAGGATCTTCCTCGCTAAAATTACGTACCTTCCTCCCACCTACTAGGCTTGAGAGTTCTTCCTTATTGATATTGCTAATTGCAAATAAGTCAGTTAGGTTATCATCCTCCAAGACTTCTTCTTTTACTTTTACTTTTTTAACAAGTTTACGCTCAATATAATAACCTTCTGTTTCTCCTAAGCTAGGAAGTGCTTTTCCTATTTCAATCTTTTTGTTTTTAAAAAGTTCAACAACTGTTTCTGGATCGATTATTGTGTCTAAATTACCATCTCTATTTATTACTGCGCTTAAAGGAACTTCTCTTCCCTGGAAAATAACCGTCTTTTCTAAAAGTTTTCTCTGAGAATCAGAAGTTAGATCATTAAATCTTGCTTCAATACTTTTTTCTTGGTATGACCTACTTGATTCATTACATGTCCTAACAAAACTGCTTAACTTGCTATCTCTTTCCGTTACTAAAATAACTTTAATGTTGTGATTCTCTTTTAAGACTTTAAACAATTCCTTGAGAAATCCTTTTATTTTACTATTTAGCATATCATCTTTATCATTCAACACTTCATCGCATTCAATGATTAGTAAATATTTATAATCAATTTTCTTAAGAAAGCTAATGAATATCTCTCCTCCCAAATAAAAGACTCTGTCTAAATTGAGGAAGGCATGGTGTTTTTCATCCCTATAGTCGTTTCTTACCAGATTAAAAGTCTTATATACCCTTGTAGCCCCCAAAGAAGTACAAGATTGAACTGTATGTAAAATTTTCAGATTATTATCTTCTAAAAAAGCTTTAAAGCCAAAATTATCTCTTCCGAAATCTAAGGAACCTTTAATAAGGTTTAAGTACGAAGAAGATATTAGCTGATAAAGCTTGTTGTGTATATTACTAGGAAGTTTGTAATAAGCTCCTGCTACTTTTTGTTTCATCTCTGGAAAAAGATGAAGCATGCGTTTGATGTAAGGGATAAATTCTTGCAAATTTTGTGTACGTACACGTACAATTCCATTTTCTACTTCACAATCCTTTAACATCTCCATTATCTCGCTAATTAGCTTTTTGTCGTCCTTAAGGGAATCAAACAGCTCTTCTAGCGTAACAATCCCCTGTAAGTCTTCCTTATATCTTTCCAGAAACTTATACTCTTCTAGGAATTTACGTTCAGGTTGCGTGAAAGCATTGAGACTGCGTTCATCTTTATAATCTTCATTGAGATATTTAGTCTCATAGCGAATCTCACGCCCGTCAGCTCCTGAACATGTAAGACCTTTATCAAGGCGATAATTATTAGATTCATCTGCTAGCTTAAGAAAGCCGTTAAGCTCTTGCATGAGTTCATTGTACCAATATGCGGATTTATATATTCCATATATAGCTTCTATTCCATCAATCACTAATCCAATTGGTGTTCTACGCACTGTTGCCCCTATTACTTTTGCAGCCAACTTTCCTAATATCTCTGCTGTTTTTACACCCCACTTTACACTCTGTAGGGTTTTGCTTCGGACTTCTTCTTTCTGGTTACCTGAAATTAGTAATGGCCAGTCCTCTACTTTTTCTATTCTCAAGTTTCCATTATCCTTAAGAACCTCACCGGTTTTAGGATCAAACACTCCTTTAATACTTACTATTTTATGCGTAGCAGCAGTGTGAACTACTATGTGCTTTTCTACACTCCAATTTTTTGCGCTTTCTATTAACTCTCCAACAATACCCTTATTTTTCAATCTCTCTAAATGCTTCTTGTCTTCTTGAGATAAATTTATAAATAGTCTATATACCTCTCCCACTTGAGGATTACAGGTATTTATTACGTTTGGTACAGATAGGTAATTAATAATATCCAAGGAGTTTATAAAAGAGGGACCGTAACGCTTCATTATACTTCTTTGAATACGCCTTAACATTTCTTCGCATCCTGGTCCATCAAAAATCACTGTACTTGCATGATAGCCAGTTTCTTCAAACTTTGGATTTGCAACAAAATAATCACCCTCTTTTACAAGATACTTTGCAGAAAAAGCGGTAATTGGTGCAAGCCACGCACCTAATGAATGTCCAGTAATGAACAGTTGTATATATGGTATTTGTTTTCCTTCCTTTTTATTATCGTCATTAATTTCTTTAAGAACACTGATGATCTTGTCAGTAAAAGTAATTGCAGAGTCAATTTGTGCAACATGTTCATTTAAGAAAACACCACAAAGGTCTGCATCCCATCCACCAGTATTTTTAGTTCCGCTATGAACAATAATAACTTGTTGAGTATCTGGATTCCAATATGCTGCACCAGAATAGCCATTTGGTCTATTTGTACCACTGAGTACCCCTCCAGCAAAAGACTTAACTCGTTTTTTTATGCTAGAGTCATACCCAACAGAATCACGGTCATATCCAACAGTGAGTAACTGCCAGTTACCTAACTTTGGATATACCTCTTCTCCATGTAAATCCTTTCCACCTTCACCTGTGTAAAGATTCTCATCATCTTTATAAATTCCCTCTACAAGTGATGCAAAAACATAGTTATTTGGATAAGAAATTGGCTCTTTTAACGCATTGAACTTATCTCTTGGGCTATTAACTTTAATTGGCCGAATTGAGTTAGCTATTATTTCTTTAACGCTATTACTATCTAATTTACTATCACTTTTGAGTTTATTGCTTAACTTCAGCTTCTTATCTTCCTTTAGTTCTTTTGATAGGATTTGCTGTTCTGTTTTTTGCTCTGCAGCTTGCATAAAACACTCCATTTTGACAATTGACGTCATTATATTAATGCAATTGTAGTATGCAAGCATTTTTTAACATAAGTTATTAAGAAATCTTGTCTCAAGTGCTTTTTGATTGACTCTCTTCTACAGGATAGTCATAATATATTATTTAGTCACAAAATTTAAGGGGGAATACTGTGGATCTGCTATATGAAATATTAGAAACGTTAAATAATGATCAAAACTTAGACTCAACTAATATAGTTGAAAAGATAAAACAAGAGTTTGAAAGGAGAATGGATGAACTGTACCCACAATGGGATACTTGCAAGTATGAATATAAACTATATGAGAAAGAGTATCAATTATGGAGGGGTAATAATTTTTCATTGGATTATCAATTTGATAGCTATCATCTAGGAACAATGTTGCACATTGCTGCTGAAAATGGCTATGAGAGAATTGTGAAGCACCTAAAAGACAGAGGTACAGCTGTCAATTTACTTAATAAGTATAAGTATACACCTTTGCATTATGCAGTAAGAAGAGATGATAAAGATATGCTCAAATATCTACTAGGAAAAGGTGTTGACATAAATTGTGGATGCGGAATTTTATGTGTTGCTGTTGAAGTTGGTAATAAAGATATGGCCAAGTTCTTATTGGACAATGGAGCAAATATCAATGCAAAAACTGAGGTACGTGAAGAAACTTCTCTACACATTGCCGTCAAAAAAGCTCATGTTGCTCTTCAACAGGGTAATATTCCCGATTACGAAAAGTATGTAGAGATAATAGAATTTCTCATAGAGAGAAAAGCAGATGTTAATGCAGTAAGTCAAAATGGTTCTACACCTTTAGATTATGCAATCGGCAGTAGAGCTATAGCAGAGCTATTGATCAAAAATGGTTCTAATATTGATTTTCAAGATGAAGATGGCGATGCTCTTTTGCATAATGCTGCCCATAATGGCAATATAGAAAAAATAGAATTTCTGATAGATAATGGTGCAGATATCAATGCCCAAAACGCACAAGGAGATACCCCTCTACATAAAGCTGCTTCACTATTTCGAGTGGACACAATTAAGTTTCTGGCAGCAAAAGGAGCAAAAATCGATATAATAGATAATCTTGGACAGACTCCATTACATGTAGCTGCACATTTAGGTTCGGAGAAAACAATATTAGCCTTAGTAGAACTTGGAGCAGACCCTTGGATAGAGGATAACAATGGTGCAACTCCAATAGACCATTATGTGTATGAAAGGCAAGCTTGGCAAAGCCGTGTTGATTGGGGTTTCACACAAGACCGTCCTCGTGAAACTGGATACTTAATGAAGTTAAAACAAGCATACAATAAAGATCTCTTTGTTCGTTATTCAACACTGTTACTAGGGGCTGTAGCAGCAATAACACTTTTCACAACTGGTAATATTACACCCGATGCACCACGTATGATAGGCGCAGCGTCTATAGTTACAGTAGCAGCACTTGCAGCTGGTCGTATTACATATGAAGCGTTTAAACCCAGTACTAAAATGGCAAAAGTAGAATATGAGCGTTTTGTAGCAGCACAGCAATCACCACAGTAGCCTATTTCTGAATAAAAAAAACTGTTTGCATTATATCTCATATTATAGTAAGCCTAGCGTTGGGTGATTGATATGAGGTAAAAATGAAAAACATTATCATCGCAGGTTCTGGCCCTGTTGGTTCATTCATGGCAATGCTCTGTGCACAGCTTGGGTTTCCAGTAACTGTTTACGAAAAACGTCCAGAGTTCACCAGAAATATTAACGTAAAGTTAGAAGGTAATTTTTTCAAAGAAGTACAAGAAGTGCTTTCTCGATTGAATGTAAAAACTGAGTTTTTTGCAAAATTAAATGAACATCTACATAGCCAAAGGAATAGAATACTTATAAAGGAATTGGAAGAAAGATTTGCAAGAGAAGCTAAGTCCCTAGGAGCTAGATACATAACAAGAGAAGTGGAAAGTTTTGAGGAATTATATAAAGAACATAAAGCTTCAGATCCTATAATATTAGACTGCACTGGAAGAAATAGCAAATTAAGAATCAATGAATTTGGTCCAGATAAAGATAATATAGTTAGTGCTCCACTTCAGCATGCAATGTACGTCAACTTTAAAGCAAAAATCACTGACAACATGTCTTCCCTATATCAAGTGATGAAATATATGAGGAACATAAAGCTCACTGAAGTTGTGCTAAGCAAGCGTAAAGATAAAGATGGTTTTTCAGATGTAACACTACCGGTATTCATAACTGATGAGTTAGCTCGCGTTTTCGATAAAGAATATCCAAATATAAGCAGGGAACCTTTAAATCCTTTCAATTCCTCAAGGCCAGTACCAGATAGTATCTTCTTCCCAATATCTTCTTTACTGGGAAACCTTATAGTAGATGGCTGTAATGTAGATTTAAATAGCGTTAAGGTAAAAAAGATAGAAATTAGTTGTGGATATTCTAAAGAGAGAAGTAAAGATAACTATATATGCCTAGGAGATTCAGCAATCCACTTAGCGTTCTTTAGATCTCTAAATTTAGGGTTAAAACATGCTTTAGAGTTCTTTATAAAGCTATCAATGCTTCAAGCTAATGTGCATACTATAAAAGATGATGAAATAATCAAGCAGTTCAAAAAACACTATCCACATCTACATCCAATAAGTGTTCACCCTACAGCTGCAAGAAATGTGTTTTTAGTAGTAACTAAGGTAATTTGGTATGGATGTTTTAGTTATTGTTTGACAAATCACCACAGAGAAAGACTAACAAATCGTTCAGGTATATATAAAAGTCAGGTTAGCAACATACTTGAAGAACTTAATAAAAAGTTAAGTACATGGAGCACCTCATTAGCAGACTTTGAAGCAAAAAGAGATGAGGATATAAAGAATGAAATACATAGTAATAAAACAAAGAGCGTACTATATGACTACTTGTCATGGTTTATAGATATAAATGGCAAGTCTTTTATCAAAATTAGTGAGTTAGCACGTGCAGCAAGGGGTAAATATTCATTATATCCCAAAGACTTTAAATTTCTTCTTGAATGCTTTAAAGTAAGAAGGGAAGCTATAGCAACTAATGTAATAAGCAGTCTATTGAATCAATTGGAAGGTAAGGAATTTGATCAATTGAAAAAAATTTGTGTAAAAGAAGATCTTTCCAATGAAGAAAAAATGAAGTTAATTGGTGATGCTGTAAATAGTAAGCTAAAGCGTAAAAGGGGGGATAGTAGTGATGCAAACGTTAGTTCAAACTTTATTTTAGCCCTCGTTAGAAATGAACTTCAAGGACTTTCTTCTGAACCTAACCCAACGTTAGATAATGCAAGCCCCGAGCCTGTTGCTGTTTGCATAAGTAGGTAAATTTTTGTGCAAGTAACAGCAATAAAATGAAAGAAAAAGGTTTTGATGAGTCTAAAGAATGATAAAAAGTTTATATTCAATAGTACTACTGGGTGCTACATCAGTAACAGTACTTCTTATGGCAGGTATAGTTAAACCTAAAACTTCATATATAATAGTTGCAGGAACAATATTTATAGCAGTAGCTTTGGCATGTGACACATAAATCCAGCAATGAAATGGAGGGAAAAATGCATCATGTTAATGTCTATCATAGTTATATCAATGAATTGCAAGAAAAGTTTAGTGATATAAGTTTTCAGCGTCTTGAAAAAATTGAAGGCACATATATTACAAATCCTGAAAATAGAAGTACATATAATGACTCAAGGATTTTTAAAGAGACGCAAGTCAAGAGAACACTGAGTAGTGTTTGTGCCCCATTTGTATCAGAGGTTGTAAAGAGTAAGCTATCTTATTTTTCTCAGAAGGAAGATAAGGATCAAATTTACAAACTTGACAACGCACAAGATTTACAGCCGGGAGAAAGATATGCTATTCAAATATAGGTCATGCGACTCAGTTAATTCAAGTTCCTGGCTTTAATATTTTGACAGATCCAGTATTTAACAACTTAAGTAGGTTACTTTATCCAGAAAAGACAAGATCTCATCCTAGTGTTGAGGAACTACCTAAAATTGACGTTATCATAATTTCACACAATCATCGCGATCATGTAGATAGAAGATCATTACAAAAACTATTAGAACACTATGAAACAAAACACTGGCCTCAACCAAAAGTATTTGTACCGATGGGAGATAAAAAATTATTTGAGAATTTTGGGTTTAATCAAATAGAAGAAGTGGAATGGTATACAAAAATCTCTGTTACTAAAGATATTGATGGAACAAACAAAATAGTAAATTTCATTAGTATTCCAGCAGATCATCGTTCTGGTAGACATGGTATTGATCATCACAAATCCTTGGTTACTGGCTGGGTAATAAACCCTGAACAGGAAGATGTAATATTTAAATTTTCAGGAGATACAAAATCTTTAACTGATGAAAATCAGCAAGCAACAGATGCAGTACTATGGAATGAAATCAGGCATAAAAAAGTTAATCAAGGGAAAAACGATAAGAATATAGAAGTACCAGATATTATTTGTTTAGAGCCAAGCGGTCCAAATTACACACGCTGTGACATGGATATAACGTATCAATCTACTTCATATAGCGCTCTTTTGAAATTTATAGAAGCTAAGAATCTTGCTAAACTAAGTGAAAAAAGCCCTCAAGAGTTTTTGCAGAAAATTCAAACCGTAATGATGCATCACAATAAATTTGAACTTGGACCTGATAGATTTAATGAAGGTTTATTTGTGTTGAAAAAGTTACTCAAGTATTTGGATCTAAACGAGAAAGATTTAAATAGAGAACTGGCAAGGCAGAAGGAAAAGTTAGAACAGAACCTTGACAAGAAAAGATTAAAGGAAAACACTCCTTTTACATCAAGGCCTATTATTGCTACTTTACCTAGACAGACATCACTACTGGTTCGTGCAAAAGACTTCATAATTAAAGAACTCAAAGAGGTAACTGAAAAATTGGAGGGTATAGATAAAGAACAAATGAAGAGATATCTTATAGAGAATACCATATTTCCAAAAATTGGAGAAAGATTAAATGATGAACAAGTTGTGAATTCAAAGTTTGATGTAGAAAGTGTGCAAAAGTATAGTGGAAAAAATTCAGGTCATTCTCAAATAAATTGTTATTAATTTAACAATATATATTACTAAAAACCTAAATACAACGGGAATGTTCAAAAAAGTGTGTCAAACCGAAAAAAAAGTAATAAATTGATATAAAAAAATGGAGGTTTGACAATGAGTCAGAAAGTAGTAAACAGAACTAACGGATTGGTAGATTATAAAGAGTTGGAAACAAATATCCTGTCGTCTATACGAGAAGGAAGACCGTTGACAGGAAGGGAGGGAGCATTAACACCATTTATAAAAAAGCTGCTGGAGGCAAGTTTGGAAGGTGAAATAGAAAACCACTTATTAGCTGAAAGTGAAGAGAATAATCGAAGAAATGGGAGAAATGGAAAGACTTTACGGACAAGTGCCGGTTCATTTGAACTTTTGACGCCAAGGGATAGAGAAGGAAGTTTTGAGCCGCAAATAGTCAAAAAAAGGCAAACAAGCTTACATCCAGAGCTTGAAACGAAGATTTTGAGCACATTTGCCAGTGGTATGAGCTATAGAGATATAGCGTCACACGTTGAGGAAATTTATGATCACAAAATATCGGCGGCAGAGATATAAAGTATTACCGACAAATTACTGCCTATAATCAATGAATGGCGTAGTCGTCCACTGCAATCAGTATACCCGATAGTATTTATGGATGGGATGTTCTTTAAGGTCAAAGAGAATGGACATTGCGTAAGTAAATGTATGTACAATATATTGGGCATAGACCAAAATGGCAGAAAAGAAGTCCTGGGCTTTTATTTGGCTGAAAGTGAAGGAGCTAACTTTTGGTTGGGAGTGCTAAATGACCTCAAAGAAAGAGGAGTAGAAGATATTCTGATTGCATGTGTAGATGGGCTAAAAAGCTTTCCTGCAGCTATAAATAGTGCGTTTCCTAAAGCAGAAGTACAGCTATGTATAGTGCATCAGATAAGAAATTCACTAAAATATGTATCCAGCAAAGATGTGAAAGTTTTCATGAATGATTTGAAAAAAATATATCGTGCTACAAGTAAAGAAATTGCTGAAAATTACTTACTTGAGCTGGAAGAAAAATGGGGAGAAAAGTATCCTTTAGTTATAAAATCGTGGCAGAACAATTGGGAAAATTTATCTGGTTATTTCAAGTATTCTAGCCCAGTTAGAAGGCTAATTTACACCACAAATCCAATTGAGGGGCTGCACAGACAGATCAGAAAATTCACTAAAACCAAGGGCTCATTTACCAGCACAAATGCCTTGTATAAACAGGTATATTGTGCTATAAAGAAGGTAGAGCAAAAATGGACTATGGCTCTGCCTAATTGGGCTTTAACTATGTCTCAACTTGATATTTTCTTTCCAGATAGATTGAAAATTGAGTTGAACTAAAAATGCGGTTTGACACACTTTTTTGAACATTCCCCTTGGCTCTCCAATTTTAGACGTATGAGTAAGGATTATGAGCATTCTCCTCTCACTTCAAAAAATAACATCTTTTTTAATATGATCACTATTATGCTTCACAAATTAGCTCATTCTTGAGTTTGAAGACAGGCTCTAACAAGCTGGCTTACAAATCTGATCACGTTACTTTTGATAAAATTACCTATGAACATGATCTCAAAGATTTTAGTTTCACTTTCATCGAGCTACCAAAGTTTAATAAGACAAAAGAAGATCAGCTTTCAAATATTGTTGAAAAATGGATTTATTTTTTTAAGTACGCCGATGAAACTAGCGAAGAAGATCTACAGAAAATAATAGGTAGTGATGTTATTATTGGTAGAGATTATGATGTGTTAAATCAATATAACTGGAGTAAAGAAGAACGTTTTGCTTATGATCAAACTAAGAAACATATTGATGATTATCTTTCCTCTATTCAACAAGGAAAAATTGAAGTTGCAAAAACAATGCTAGCCAATAATATTGATGTTAACACTATTGTCAAGTGTACTAGCCTGTCCATTAGTGAGATTGAAGAATTGCAGAATTAAGTGTGAACGGTTACGGTTTCTCGTCTCCACCATGCTGTATAGAAAAAAGTCTGGATTCCAATTTGCATGACAATGTGGAGTATCTGCTTCTGTCATCCCAGTGGGATCTCTTATTCCATTTTATCAACAGTTTGTTTTGTAGTATCAAACAATTTTAATCCTATAATCCCGAATGTAACTAAAATAAAGCATATTACTTCGAATAAATTAACTGGTTCATTAAATAGGTAAACTCCAAGTATCGAAGCTCCTATAGCACCTACTCCAGTCCAAATTGCATAGCATACTCCGATAGGTATAGAACGTGTAGCGAGCGAAAGTAAATAAGTACTAAGAGCCATGGAGAATATGCTAATTATTGATGGTACGAGATGAGTAAATCCACAACTATGCTTAAGTGTTATGACCCAGAACACTTCAATTAGTGACGATAAGAGTAAATATATCCAATTCATGCATAAATTTTTAGGTTTAAATAGAGAGCTTTAGCCCTATGGTTCCTATTACAATTAAAATGATACATAAAACTTGAGATAAATTAATATTCTCTGTGAAAGCGGTTGCACCAATTATAGTTATTCCAATTGTGCATATTCCAGAGGAAACTGCATAGCATACTCTAATAGGTAGAAAGCATGCTGCAAGAGATAAAAAATAAATGCTAATGATCATAATTACCAATGTTGCAATCGAAGGTACAACCTTAGTAAAACTGTTACTAAACTTTAACGTTACAGCCCACAGTATCTCTAGGATACTAGACAGCAACAAATATAACCAGCACATTTTCGTAACATTTCAATCTTGTATTGTAACAGAAATTGTTAGTTAAAACTACACTAAAGTGCAATAGATCTCTCTTTCGAAATTGCTTTGAAAGCCAATATATTAAACTTAAAATAACATTCTAAAAAACTTTTCTACGAAATTCAATTCCTGTACGTCATTTGCTGCATAAAGAGGTGTAGTTTGTTGCTCAATACCTAGTATTTCTACAAAAACTTTGCCCACTTCTTGACCTTTTTTAATGGGTGCAGGTATCATATCTTTATATTCAATACGCACCTTAATTTGGTCATGCAATTTGCGGTTGTAAGTTATGGTAACATCGTTTGCAACTGTAATAGGCACTTTTTTATCTTTTCCATAGAGAACATTCACTTCCTCAACTACACTGTCTTTAGCAAATATTTTCTTAGCATTAAAATGATTTAAGGAGTATTGTATCAGTCTCTTTGCTTCTTCTATTCGCTCTTTCTCAGTGTTTAAACCATTTACGACAGCAAAAATTCTCCTATCATTTCGTTTTGCAGATGCTACAATGCCATAACCACCAGCATTTGTATAACCGGTTTTTAAACCGTCAACCCCAATGTCATGAAAAAGTAGAAGATTTTTATTCTTTTGTGCAATTTCGTTATATGTCAAATATTGTTCAGAAAATAAATCGTAATATTCAGGAAAATCAGTGAAAATCCTTTTTGCCAGCATTACCAAGTCTTTTGCGCTCATAAAATGATCTCCATCTGGCCACCCGCTTGAGTTGACAAAATGACTGTCATTCAGGTTCAAATTTTGTGCAACCTCATTCATTTCAGCCACAAAGTTCTCTTCTGATCCTGCAATACCCTCGGCTAGTGTTATGCAGGCATCATTACCTGAGACTATTGTAATTCCTTCGAGTAATTCCCTCACCGTAACGGATTGACCTTCTTTCAAAAACATAGAAGAGCCTTTTCTTTCCCACGCTTTTCTGCTTACTCGAAATTTATCCTCCATATTTATTATTCCAGCTTTTAGATAATCGAAGGCTATATATAAAGTCATTAACTTGCTCATTGAAGAAGGGGCCATTTTTTCATCGGAATTATGGTCAAAAATGAACGAGTCTGAAGCTAAATCTAAGACTACTGCTTGCTTTGCTTTGGTTCTAAACTGGTATGAGTATGAAGAAAAAGGAAGTATAAAAACTAATAGCAAAATTACCAATCTGCTTAACATATCTATAATTTTAAATTTACAGTGCACTAATTAATAGTATAATTTTACAGGGGCATTTCAATAGATCTCTTGCATAAAAATTCCTTGACAAGCTTTGCCAGCCCCCTTATCATGACAGTGAAGCTATTGTATTTGCTTTCGCCAATCTGCAGATTAAAAGGTAAGGATTACTTAATGTATCGGCGTCTTATGTTTAATTTTTTGCAGTATATAGATACTGTATGTCTTTACAAAACTTCATCTACATCTAGGTTTTTATCTAAATAAGCTGAACGCGCTTATAAAGCGTTACAAGACATCAAAAAATGCCAATACTCGACAGAGATAGCATAAAGACTAGCTAACTCGGGGATTCTTTGTCTTTTTTTCTGCTTAGTAAATTTCTTAAACATTTGCAGCGTAGGTTAGTTGCAATTAAAAGCAGCTGAATTTCGCTTGTCAAGCGTTTAAAACATAAAAAACGCCAATATTTTAAAGCGGATAATAACCACGGGGCTTCTTTTGCCTTTTTTTTCGTTTGGTAAATTTCTTAGTATTTATAGCTAACATGAACTGGGCAGGAAGGTGTCATTCCAGTGCTCCTTTCTCGTCATCCCAGTGCCCAGACACTGGGATCTAGCTAAGTTAGTGAGTGTAAAAGTAGCCAACCTTACGTTAAAACACAACGTTCTTGATGAGATTGCATAAAAACTGGATTCCTTAGAGCCTGTCTTCAAACTAAGTAGAAAGGAGTTAAGAAGTGTGTTATAAGATATATTTTAAATGTACCCAAGCGATATAAGTGACAAAGAATGGAAGATAATAGAGCTATATTTTGAACCTAAAAAGACCGGCAGACCAAGAAAACATAGTATTAGAACAATTATTAACGCAATTCGCTATGTGATGAGAACAGGATGTCAATGGAGACAACTGCCTAAAGATTTTCCACCATGGAAAACAGTGTATAGTTGTAATTAGCGATTGAAAAAAAGTGGAATATGGCAAGAGATTCATGATTTTCTAGTTAAAAAAGTAAGAGAGATAATTGGTAAGAATGAAACTCCATCAGTGGGAATAATAGATAGCCAATCAGTAAAAACTACTCAAAAAGGGGATCCAGAGGATATGATGCTGGCAAGAAAGTAAAGGGTAGAAAGCGCCACATCGTTGTAGATACTGTAGGTCTTGTAATTGCTGCTGAAGTACAAAGTGCAAGCATTCAGGATCTTGATGGTGCACTAAATCTTTTTGTTCAAGCCAAATGCAAAGCTCCAACATTACATAAGTTTTTTGCTGATCAAGGATACACAGGTAAATTGCAAAACCTCTGCTTATTGGAAACTGGATGTTTATTGACGATTACCAAGAAAATAGTTGATACAGGATTTCAGGTTATTCCCAAACGTTGGATTGTTGAGAGAACCTTTGCTTGGCTCTCCAATTTTAGACGTATGAGTAAGGATTATGAGCATTCTCCTCTCACTTCAAAAAACAACATCTTCTTTAATATGATCACTATTATGCTTCACAAATTAGCTCATTCTTGAGTTTGAAGACAGGCTCTGAGAAAAAGGTCTATCATTGAGACTGTTTTTGGTTACCTAAAAAATAGACTAGAAATTGAACACACTCGCCATAGATCCCCTGTTAATTTTTTGGTTCATATCTTTTCTACTCTCATTTCCTATTCCATCAAATCCACAAAGCCTTCTATTTCCTATACTTTCTTCCTTCCTTAATCCAGAATTCGCGTTAATAGCGGAAGACCTGCAAAACGTTGGTACAGTAGATCAAACTCCTCTTTATGTCAGAGAGATCATCAAGCGCGCACTTTTGATTGGTTCAACATCCATTGTAATATCTCACAATCATCCAAGCGGAGATACACAACCTTCAAATAGCGATATATCTCTCACTAGACAACTAGCAGAAGCTTGCCAAAGTATAGGAATAGAATTAATAGACCACATTATTATTACATTCAGTAGCTATTTTAGTTTCAAGGAAAATAGGTTGTTGTGAAAGCTTGTAGATTTTGAAATCCTTTTTATTGCACTCTTGTAATCAAGTTTCGTTAAAGGTCAGATTGAATGGTTAAATCTTCCACCCAAATAACCACACACTCTACTTGCTTGTTTGGATATATTTCTTGTACTAAGGTTTTATAGGTCAGCATTTGCTTTTTTATTTCATTTAATAAGGAAACAGAAACGTTACGGTGTGATTTGTAGTCAATTATGATCGCTTTATCTTGCGTTATGCATAGCCTATCTAGTCGTACTAATACTGGTTCGCCATCGATTATTCCACTCAGTGTAATCTCTGATTTGCCTTCTAAGTCAAACAAATAGCCATATTTTTCATTAAAGGCCAATATTTTACTGTAAATTTCATCCTTATCTTCACTGGTGTTTATATTGTCAAGATATTTTCTGATCCAGTTTTTTCTCCTTTCTTTTTCTATCTTGGGCATATACTGCAATATGCTGTGAATGATCAGGCCTCTTGCATAACCATCTGTCATCCAAGTAGCTGATACTGGTTCTCCTTCTTTTTTACTGGATTCCAGTGTCAAGCACTGGAATGACATTGATAGGTTTGGCGGAAGGGAAATGACTGGAACGTCAAAATAATCACGTTTTTTATAAATGTAAGGGTAGTTTGCATTCACACATAGCACTTCAACTTTTTCTTTAAATATTGGCTGTAAGTATGGTTGTTTCTTTTCATATGGTTCTCCATATCTTGTGATTAGATCATACCAAGAGCCCTTTTGCACTGGCTCTTTACTTAAGATGTATAACTCATCTTCAGCACGTGTGAGTGCTACGTATAATAAACGCAAATATTCATTATAATCCTCTAGTTTTTTCTCTCTTTTTACTTGATCACAATAAGCGTTGTTGTTTTTTCCACACCAAAATGGCACTTCTGTTCCATCAAAGATAATGCTTTCACTGTTTCTTGGCACTGTGTTTGTATCAACCAAAAATACTATGGGAGCTTGCAGACCTTTTGATTTGTGAATTGTCATTATTCGCACAGCATTGCGTTCTGATTGCATATCATTCTTAATCTCCGGGTTATTCTCCTTGATCCACTGAACAAATGCTTGAAGAGATGGGTTTTCAAATTGCAACACAAGGTTCATAAATTCGTCTAGAACCTCGAAGCACTCAAGACCTAGCCTTGCAGCAAATTTCTTCTTACCTGTACGCAATATATGTGTAAATAGTGCAAGAGGAGACTCTATGCGAGATAAGTTAATGAGATAGTTTAATTCACTATAGATAACCACAGAATAATCCTGAATTCTTTCCCATAGTGAATGCTCTTTACGGTCATATGCAATGTTAAATAAATCATCCTCGGTAAAATTGAATAACGGTGATTTTAAAGCATTTGCAAGAGCTAGATCATTTGCCTGGAGGAGTAAAAATTCGGCCAAAGCTATTAAGTCCTGCACGGCTATATAGTCCATAATTCTAAAATAATCTCGGCCTACAACTGGCACGTTTGCTTTTTTAAGTTCGCTTATTATGTAATCAACTAACACGTTTCGTTGCCGTACCAGAATCACAATGTCCCTTGGCTCTATATGGCGATCTTTAGCGACTAAAATCCGCCCTTCGTTTAACCAATTGTGAATTCTGTTGGCTATTGTTTGAGCAAGTAATCGGTCTGTTATTATATAATCTTCCCTGCATGTCAGAGGAATTTGTAAAGCTCGCTGTTCTTTCTCTTTACACTTTGGTAACGCTGGCCAAATTTCAATATATCCTTGATCATTTTCTCTATGTGGAACATGTTTTATTTCATTATCAACAAAAGATATTTCTGCGCGGAAGTTGTTAAATATTCTATCTACAAGCATTAAAACTTCTGGAGTTGAACGAAATGACTTTTCAAGTTGGCATGATATCCAATCTCTGCCACCAGTTTTCGTATGAAAGTATTGTTGCATGTAGTTGAATAGATAGGGATTTGCTCCTTGAAATCTGTATATGGATTGTTTTACGTCACCAACTACAAATAAGGTTCGCTTTTCATTATTACCGGCAAAAAATTCATCGCAGAGATTTGTTATAATTTTCCACTGGCTGATGCTATTGTCTTGTGCCTCGTCAACAAGGATGTGATCTATTTTTTGATCCAAGTTAAACAATATCCAATCTTTGTAGTTTGGATTGCTGAGAAGATTTGTTGCTAAGCCAATTATATCATTGTAGTCAAGCAGTGCGTTTTTTGATTTTTCGCTACTGTATAGATCAACATATACTTTAAATATACCAAGTAAGCTACTGGTTCTCTTGAATATTTGATAAGAGTTCATGTCTTTTATATGAGTAAACACTACATTCTGAACGCTCTCTATTATTTGCTCTGCATCTCTAAATTTTTCCAAAGTACTTTTTGTTGCAATGGATGATATGCTCTTTTTTTCGTTTGATTCCGATTTTAAAAAGACCTTGACTAGGTTTTCTACTTTAGTGTCATTCCAGCGCGTGACGCTGGAATCTACACTTCTTTTCTTCTGGATCCCAGTGTCAGCTACTTGGATGACGGGGAGTGATGTTGGGATGACAGATGGCTTTGTGCTGTCACACCAATCATAGAGCATTGCACTATAACTCTGATCTCTTTTACTGCCTTCACTTAATATCTCGGCTAATCTTTTTATGTGCTCAGTCGTTTCACTCTGTAAGTCATGAATCTCATCTGGAGCACTGAGTTTATCTTTGACATATTCTGAATCATTTTCTGATATCGATCTTTTTATACATAAAGTATAAAGCAAATCGCGTAGTTTATTTTCATCAATTTCAGTTGCAATGAAGTTTATACTATCTTGCACAGCCTCATTATGGAGCGCTTTATCAAATACGATAGAATGTAATTCTTTACATTCACTCAGTGTACAATTTGGAGCGATGCCAGCTTCTATGGGAAAGTTGGAAATTAATTTGTAACAGAAAGCGTGTATGGTTTGTATAGTTAGACCAAGATTTTCCAATTCAGAGAAAAGCCTTCTTGCTTTTGTTAAATAATCTTTATTTTCTCTGGTCGAGCACTGGGATGACAAATAGGGGTACATCGGAAAGAAATCTAATTGTTCTAAATCTGCTATCAACACACTCTCTGAGCATATTGCCCACTTACTGAGTATGCTGTGAATACGATTCTCCATCTCGTTTGCTGCAGCATTGGTGAACGTTAAGCAGAGAATATTTCTTTTGTTTTCTAATAAAAGTCTCAATACTCTGTCTATTAAGATTTTTGTTTTGCCTGTACCAGCGGACGCATTTACCCATACAGAGAAATTAGGATTTATGGCATTTTTTCTCATCAGAAGTGCGAAAACCTTATAGAAGTTGACTAAAATAGCATTATACATATAATGTAAAAATAATCTTAGTGAAGATATATAATGAAAAGTTTTTGTGTAAAGGCGCCTGCAAAAATCAATCTTTTTTTGCATGTTGTAAATAAGAAGGAAACAGGATATCACTTGATTGAAGGTTTATTTGTCTTTGCTAATCTTTCTAATTTTTTGGAAATAAAAGTAGGTGAGAAGTATTCTAGATACGATAACTCTACAGTTGAATTTGTAAATTCCGAACTTAGAATTAATAACAGGTACAACACCGTAATGAGAGCAGTTAATCTATTGCTTAGATATGCTCCTGCGCGAACTAAAGTCACTGTAAAGGTTGTGAAAAATATACCAATTGCTGCGGGTTTGGGCAGTGGCTCCTCAGATGCTGGAGCTGTGGTACGTACGCTAGGGAAGCTGTGGAAGATTGATAGGACGATTTTAAATGAAATAGCTTTAAGCGTTGGTGCTGATGTTCCTGCGAGTATAGATAGCAAGCCAGTTTTTGTTAGAGGTATTGGTGAAGAGTTGTATCCCATAAAAAAATTCTCTCTACCCACAAATGTAGTACTGGTGAAGCCGAAAAAAAAGTTTTTGAGCACACTAGAGGTATTTTCCAAACATGAAGGAGAATTTTCTGAGCCAATTAAATGGAGCGATGACGCTGAAAAGGATTTGTTGAAGTTTCTTAAAGAGACGAGAAACGATCTTCAAGAGATAGCAGTAAGTCTTGTACCTGAAATTCAGGATGTGATATCAACACTTGAGTCACAAGAAGGCTCTATACTTTCTCGCATGTCAGGCAGTGGTGTATCATGCTTTGGAATATTCGATAGTGAGGAAAATGCAAAAGCTGCTGCAGTTAATATCAGAGAAAAGCAACCAGAATGGTGGGTATGTGACACTCAATTAATAGTTTGACTTTATGGATATAACTTCCTTAATTTCCGAGAATAAAAATCTTATAAATGGTTACAGGGAAGGAAAATTTTTGGTGAATAATAGAGAATATTGCGGCTCAATTATAGTTTTTCCTGAAAAGGTGATTAAATTGAAAGAAAGTGATATAAATAGCAAGGAACATTTTAAATCTTTTTTAACAGAGGAAATAGAAATTTTGATAATAGGTACTGGTAAAACACGCAATATACCAAGTTCTTCAGTGAAGTCCTATCTTATGGAACAAAAAGGTTTAAATTTTGAATTTATGACAACCGGTGCAGCATGCAGAACCCATAACGTTTTAATATCCGAAGATAGATTTGTTGTCAGTTATCTAATAGCCATATAGCATGCTTGAAATGTTTACCCAGGACTTTTTCATCAATAGTCTAGTTGCAGTAGTCGTAATTAGCCTAGTAACAGGCGCTTTAGGATCGTTTATGATATGGCAAAGGTTATCTTATCTTGGTGATAGTTTGTCCCATTCTTCGTTGCTTGGTGTTGCACTTGCTTTAATCTTTAAGATTAGCCCATCGCTTAGCATAATACTCATTGCAATTACATTTGCTATACTACTTTCTCTTAATTTTAACAGATTATATTCTGCTGATACGATATTGAACATTGTTACCAATGTAGTTTTATCATCGAGTTTAATACTTATGTCTTTTCTTCCATCGGGCAATAATAGTATTATTAGCTCACTGTTTGGTGATATATTAACGCTCGATCAAAGTGATATAATATTGATTTTTTTAATCTCTGTAATAGTTACTTTGATATTAATATTTAGATGGCGTTATTGGTTAATGATTTCAATTAATCAAGATTTAGCAGTAGTTGAGAAGATTAATATTAATTTTGTTAGACTAGAATTTTTAATCACTCTTGCTATATTTATAGCAATTGCTGCCCAATTAATAGGAATATTACTCATTGCTGCATTTTTGCTAATACCAGCAGCATCTGCAAGGCTCATTTCGAAAACTCCAATGCAGATGATTATTATTGCAACAGTTTTTTCTGTGATTTCTGGGATATCAGGTCTGATGTTATCTGCAAGTTTTGATTTGTTAACTGGACCTGCAATTATACTTGTTGCAGCCGTATATTTAATTATCGCTTATTTTATAAGGTTAGTATTAAGCAGGTTGGCTTGATTTTAGTCTCGAATGTTAATAATTTTGTAATATACTCATTATAAAACATCACCATCTTAGCACAAAACAGTCTTTGCTATATTATTGTTTATGTGGTAATGATAAGCTGTTAATTTTATGGAGTAAGCAATATGAGCGAAGAAGGATTTTTTTCCAAATATATATCTCAACCTGTGAAAAAATTTTATAATTATATTACAGGAAAAACAGAAGAGTCGGATAATGTGCAGAGTACGGCAGATGATGTGCACAATATTGTGCAAGAAAACTCAGAGTCTTTGGATACTCATGTACAATCAAATGAGAATGATATCATATAGATGGCATGAGGGTCATACCATCCAAAGTTAAAAAATTCCTAGAGAAACCTGATGCTTTAAGTGGTGTGTTAATTCATGGAAGTGATAACAGTAGGGTTGGTTTTTATGTACAAGAAATAATTGCCAATTTGGATGAGTATTCAGTTCAGGTGATGGATTTTGCAATAGTGAATAAGTCACCCGGTTTACTGTTTTCTGAATTGGCAAACATTTCGATGTTTACCAGCAAAAAATTAATTAAGCTGATAAATGTGAGTGGAGGTATATCCAAAGAGTTAAAAAACGTATTGGATTATAACGCAAGTGGCCACTATGTAATGATGGTAGCAAGTGATCTTCCATATAATTCTGCGACTAAAAGTTATATGGAGAGTTCAAAAATTTTTGGTGTGATTGCTTGCTATAAGGACAGCAACAGCAATCTTTATGACATTATATCAAGTTACTTAAAACAAAATGATATAAAATGTACAAATGAAATAATCTACCATTTGCAATCTTACTTTAATCATAGCAAGCTGCCTATATGTTCAGAACTTGAGAAGTTAGTTTTGTACTTAGGGGAGAGAAAAGACCTAAAACTTACTGATATAGAATTATGCTTTTCAACTTCCGGCAACGACTATGCTACACTTGATGATCTATGCTCTGCCATAGCAAGTAAAGATATGTCGCGCTTCATTAGAATTTCTGATGCATTGATATCGCAAGAAAATTTTTCACCGATAGCACTAATTCGCATTATATCAAATTATTTCCTACGCCTTGAAAACGTTTTGCTGTCAGTGCAAGGTGGAATGAGTGAGCAGGCTGCGATTGATCAGCTAAGCCCTCCATTGTTTTTTAAACAATTGCAGAGCTTTAAATCTCATTTGAAAAGTTTGCAACTTTCAGAACTTGAAAAGATTTTGGAAGAATTGATAAGCTTAGAAGTTACCTGTAAAAAAACTGATTTAGATCATAAAATGATTTTTCAGCAGGTGATTTGTCATATTACAAATACAATTACTTGCTATAGCTAACAAAGATAAGGTGTAACCAGACTGCATTCTGTGAAAAACACGATCTTTCATTTGAGCTTTCTTCAATTTAAAATAAATACAGAAACTAGCTATCTTCAAAAATATGGTTGAATAATTGTTAATAACAGTGTATAATTATTAATATTTTCAAGCATTTTTGCCATGGCTCTTTCAAAATTTCTCGATCCTCGCAATGATTTGTGTTTCAAAAAAATCTTTGGAACGGAAAAAAATAAGAATATCCTGATCCACTTTTTGAACGATATTTTAGGGTTTACTGAGATAAATGCAATACAAGAAGTTGAGTTTCTTAGCACTATTATGGATCCTGAGATTGCTTCTGATAAACAAAGTATTGTTGATGTTCTCTACAAGGATTCTCACGGAAATAGATATATAGCAGAAATGGTGCGACCTGAAAGTCTTCGGTCATATTGTTTAAAAGGAGAGGAATTCCTCCAGAAAGAAACTGAAAGGATTCTAAAACTTATTAAACCAGATGTTTTGCCATCTGAGTCTACTCATTAGTGCGAATCGGGCAACCGGTTGGTGCCAAGCGATGCGGACAATGAACCTCCTCTTGAAAAAGAAGATGCTCAATCGTGAGAGGAGCATAAACTACAAGCATCATGTGGTTGGAGAGCTAGGCTAGTGGTATGGTGAACGTAAGTGAAACTTCAAAGTATCGTAATTATGAAAGAGCTAAAGATGCTGATAAGCTCTAACCAAAAAGGTAATGTGGATAAGTTACATTTTTCATTTCTAGATGTACGCAAATAATAACTCCACCGGTATAGAGAAGTCACCTAACCCACTGTTGTATGACAGAAGGAACAGGGTAAGCCTGTATTTTCGCCTACATGGCAAGCAAACCGCAAGGAATGCTGATGGAAGTGCAGGTAAAGGAGAATGGAGAAAGCGAATGCCATTTTGTAACGAAATGGATAGAATTTGTAACATTAATTCGCGTGAAAACGAGCAGACTTCCATTTGGTCCCTCGTGACAAGAAACTTTGTTAACCACTTAAGGTAGGAAAGCAGATGATTACAAGTAAACCTGTAAGTGCATCTACCGAAAGCATGGAAGCAATTGCCATGGAAGAAATGCCAGAAAGTTATTGTGAGGCTACAAAGACGTATTGTTAAGGCTGTCCAAGAAGGAAGATGGGGTAAGGTAAAAGCTTTACAACATCTTCTCACACGCTCTTTTAGCGGAAAAGCTTTGGCTGTTAAGAGAGTAACTGAAAACCGAGGAAAAAACACAGCGGGTGTAGATCGTCAACTATGGTCAACTTGCAATGCTAAATTTCAAGGAATAAAGCAGTTAAAACGCGAATTCTGGATTAAGGAAGGAAGAAAGTACAGGAAATAGAAGGCTTTGTGGATTTGATGGAATAGGAAATGAGAGTAGAAAAGATATGAACCAAAAAATTAACAGGGGATCTATGGCGAGTGTGTTCAATTTCTAGTCTATTTTTTAGGTAACCAAAAACAGTCTCCTTTTTTCACGTTGGTAACAAGTTTCAAACCTCGGTCAAACAGCTTCTGAAAAAGCTCTTTTGCAATATAACCTTTGTCACCAAACAAAAGGCCGATTAATTTTTCCGTCAGATTTGGCACAGGTATCCTATCATCAACATTGCCTTTTGTTAGCGTAAGTGCATGAATTTCAACATTTTCATTGATTACCATATGTAATTTGAAACCAAAAAACCAGCCGTAAGTGCTCTTGCTTAATTTTGCAATTCCAGCAAAAACTTTGTTTTTGGATATTCTTTTTGCATGACAAACTGCAATGGGAGTTGTGTCTATATATGAAATTCCAGTGTTTTCTGACTGTCCACAAAGCCAATGCAACAACATTGCTAAATGCCACAAAACCCTAGGCTTTAGAGCAACAAACCTGGTATATGAAGGTAACTTTGGAAACTCTGATTTGTAGAGCAACGTTAGGTAATGTAGATAGAAAGTTTTACACGGAGATTGTTGATATAGCAGGATTATTGTCATGATTTCGGAGTGCTCAATTTCCGTTGTTCTTGTGGGGTTTTTACCATTTGGCAGTAGTTTATCTGCAAAATTTTTCTCTATATCTCTGCAAAAATCATCGACCAAACAAAACAGTTTTGTTATATCTTCCATGGGTAACCTCATCTATTTTTTTATCACTGCTGAGTTTACCCTGTTTTCTTGCCTTTTCTATTCTCCTTTAATCCAGAATTCACGTTACTAGTTAGCGGAATCTATCCGCAACGGCATGACGTGTTGCTTGGGTCAGCTATAGAATATAGATCAGAAGTGACAGAGCTTAAAAAAAGGCCTAATATAACACAAAAAGCTTTATGAAAATCAGAGTTGGAGTAATAGGCTGCTTAGGCAGAATGGGCAAGAAAATACTCAATGAATTAATTACAAATGCCGAAGTGGAAATAGCAGGTGCTGTTGCCCGTTCAGGCGGTAAGTACATAGGCTTAGATATTGGACCAATTATAGGCTGCGGTTCCAATCTAGGAATTGAAGTTACAAGTTCTATTAGTGGCATATTTGAGTCATCTGACGTTGTAATAGATTTTACAACTAAAGAATGTATGTTAGACTGCCTTAAAGCAGCTGTAAAATTTAAAATACCTCTAGTTAGTGGCACAACTGGAATAGAAGGTGTCGATTTAAAAGAGTATGCTGCTGAAGTTCCAATATTATGGTCAGCAAATATGAGTGTTGGGGTTAATGTGTTGCTGAAATTGGTAAAAAAAGCTGCTGAGCTTTTAGGTAATGAATATGACGTTGAGATTTGGGAAATGCATCATAACTTAAAAAAGGATTCACCATCTGGAACAGCTATAGAACTTGGCAAAACAATTGCTAACGCTTCAAAAGTGGATTTTCAGTCCAATCAATATTTACATAGTGGTTCAAACATAAGAAAAAAGGGGGGAATAGGTTTTGCAGTATCTCGTGGAGGTGGAGTAATAGGAGATCACAGCGTGATGTTTGTTAATTCTGATGAACGGATAGAACTAAACCACAAAGCAATTGATCGCACAACATTTGCTAGAGGAGCTGTTCAAGCAGCAGTATGGCTATATGAAAATAAAAGAGAAATTCCGGGGCTCTATTCAATGCAGGATGTGATATGAGCAATACACGTGCCTCTGTTAAAGATTTAAATCTCTGTTATGGCTCTAAGCAAGTTTTATTCGATATAAATTTGAATATTTATAAAAGAAAAGTTACTACTTTTATCGGACCATCCGGGTGCGGTAAATCAACATTTTTGCGTTGTTTTAATCGTATGAATGACTATGTACCTGGATGCAAAACTGTTGGTGAATTAGATATCGATGGGCTGGGTGATATATATTCACGCGATATGGATGTTGTGCTACTCAGAGCAAAAGTTGGCATGGTATTTCAAAAGCCAAATCCTTTTCCAAAATCAATATATGACAATGTTGCTTATGGGCCAAAACTGCATGGTATGGTGAAGGATAAGCAAAAATTGAATGAGAGGGTGGAAAATAGTTTAACTAAAGTTGGCTTATGGGAAGAATTAAAAGACAGATTGCAAGATAGTGCACTCGATTTATCCGGTGGCCAACAACAGAGGCTATGCATCGCTCGCGCAATTGCAGTGAAGCCAACTATTTTATTAATGGATGAACCGTGCTCCGCTCTTGATCCAATGGCAACCAATGCAATCGAAAATCTTATACAAGAGCTGAAATTAAGGTTTACTATAATTATGGTAACTCATTCAATGAAGCAAGCTAAAAAGTTATCTGATAGTGTAATTTTCTTTCATAATGGCAGAATTGTTGAGTCTGGAAGCACTCAAGAAATATTCGAAGATGCTCAATCTCCCTTAACAAAGGAGTATATCCTGGATCATTAAATTTCTGTCATCAAAGTAGCTTGACTAGCTTTGTTTATCTGTTTTAACGCTCCACTAAACGGATACCTAATTGTTCAACGCTATCAATTTCAATTTGTAAAGCGTCCTTTATAAACTTATCAGCCTGGTCTGTACTCATAAAAACTGTATGTTTATTGGGCATTAATTTTTCTATAGTGGCTCTATCTTTTTCGTCATATGTATATTTAAGAAGCTCATCAATTTCTTTGTCCTTCAGATGAGATGTGCAATTATATAGCTAACCGAAATAAGGTTTCCTCAAAGGAGTGTAAAAAGGTATAATACTGCTTTAATTAAGGTAGAATGATGGCAAAGCCATATAGTGAGGACCTGAGGGAACGAGTTTTAAAGTGGTTGACGAGAAAAAAATGACTATGGAAGAAGTAAGCAAGATGTTCAAAATTGATAGAAAAACTATATACTGGTGGAGGAAAAGAAGAGAAGAAACAGGAAGTATAAAACCGTCTTCAGGCTACCAAAAGGGACATAGTCATAAAATTAAATACTTAGATGGCTTTGTCAAATTTCTGGATGAAAACCGAGATATTACGGTTGAAAAAATAATTGAAAAATTTGGCAACATGTGCAAAGACACAGTCTACAATTATCTTAGAGCCTGTCTTCAAACTAAGTAGAAAGGAGTTAAGAAGTGTGTTATAAGATATATTTTAAATGTACCCAAGCGATATAAGTGACAAAGAATGGAAGATAATAGAGCTATATTTTGAACCTAAAAAGACCGGTAGACCAAGAAAACATAGTATTAGAACAATTATTAACGCAATCCGCTATATGATGAGAACAGGATGTCAATGGAGACAACTGCCTAAAGATTTTCCACCATGGAAAACAGTGTATAGTTGTAATTAGCGATTGAAAAAAAGTGGAATATGGCAAGAGATTCATGATTTTCTAGTTAAAAAAGTAAGAGAGATAATTGGTAAGAATGAAACTCCATCAGTGGGAATAATAGATAGCCAATCAGTAAAAACTACTCAAAAAGGGGATCCAGAGGATATGATGCTGGCAAGAAAGTAAAGGGTAGAAAGCGCCACATCGTTGTAGATACTGTAGGTCTTGTAATTGCTGCTGAAGTACAAAGTGCAAGCATTCAGGATCTTGATGGTGCACTAAATCTTTTTGTTCAAGCCAAATGCAAAGCTCCAACATTACATAAGTTTTTTGCTGATCAAGGATACACAGGTAAATTGCAAAACCTCTGCTTATTGGAAACTGGATGTTTATTGACGATTACCAAGAAAATAGTTGATACAGGATTTCAGGTTATTCCCAAACGTTGGATTGTTGAGAGAACCTTTGCTTGGCTCTCCAATTTTAGACGTATGAGTAAGGATTATGAGCATTCTCCTCTCACTTCAAAAAATAACATCTTCTTTAATATGATCACTATTATGCTTCACAAATTAGCTCATTCTTGAGTTTGAAGACAGGCTCTTAGAAAAGTAAACTATACATATAAAAAAAACTTTTCTTTATCAGGAAAGGAATGAAGAGAAACGCAAGGAGTTCATAAAAAAAATAGAAGGAATAGAAAAAGAAAACTTGATATTCATAGATGACTCTGGAGTAGAAGACAACAGATTTTATGAATATGGGTGGTCTCAAAAAGGCAAGAGGTTATTTGCCGATAAACCAGGGTTTAAAAGAAAGAGGGTAAGCATAATAGGAGCACTAAATGAGGGAAAAGTTAAAGCTTCCTGGGTAATTGAGGGCTACTGCAACAGCGAGATTTTTGATGCTTATGTAGAAAATATACTTGTTCCTATATTAAAACCTGGACAGACTATTGTTCTCGATAATGCAAGCTTTCATAAATCTGCAAGAACGAAAAATTTGATAGAAAATGTTGGGTGTAAAATTTTGTTCTTGCCGCCATACTCACCGGATTTAAATCCGATTGAGAAGTTCTGGTTTGCCATTAAGCATGCCATAAGAAAAGTGCTGCCAAGCTTTTGGCCCAATATTAATTCGGCTATTGATTTTGTCTTTCAGCTCTCGGGGAAATCTTACTTTGGTTAACTATAACTTTTTCACTGCATTGTATAAATTTGCTGATTCTGGTTTACAATGCCCACTATTATTGTCTATATAAGTTATTTTACCATTTACCACTTTTATTAAACCAGAACATAAAACTGGCCTACCACCTGCAAGAGTTGAATGACGATAAGCCCATTCGCTTTTATTAACATTAATATGTTCATGAGTGACTAGCTTTCCATCAAGCGTGATCACATAAGCTACACAACCTTTTTCTCCCTTACTAATTTTATCAGTTGTATCATATAATTTGCCTTTAAAGCCTTTTAACTTATTACCTTCTATTTCTGGCATTAAGCCTATGTATAATTTTCCTTTATAAGTAATTTTAGTATGTTCTATTTGATCATCTGGAGTAAAATACTTAACCTTTGTATTAGTTCCAGGGATTTTTCTTTCTTTAACTCCAACTTCTGGAAATAAATTATAGCGTAGAAAAAAATATGTAAATTTACTTTCTATCCAGTGTAAAATTCTGTTTATAATACCAAAAACTTTTTTGTTACCTAAATCAATAGAGAGTTGCTGTTCTTTTGGTACTGTTTTATGATTGGACTTTGTACCAGATTTGCCAAATTCTTTGGCAGCATATTTAAACTTTTCTAGTAAATATTCCTTACGCTCTTTTGATACTAACATTTTTACCTCACCAACTATTATTTTATATTATTTTAGACAAAAAGTCAATTTTTTCCTTAATATGTTAATAAAAGAAAAAGCGGCAGCAAGCAGATAAGCTATATATAAATATTAAAAAAACGTGAATCTTGCTTGTGTTAATCACAAATGCTAAAGCTAGATCTAAAACGCCTATGGTCTGGCTCTTGAATGGTTATATAAGAAGTCTAATCTACTTTCAATTCCCCAGTATGTAAACTGCGCGGTAAGGACTCTAATTCCTTTGCAGCACTTAAACTTTTATTTTTTGCATGTATACCAAGCTTATTGAATTCTCGGGCAGCAGGAAACACCCTTGCTTCAAGCGAACCAGCAGTTTTATTATAATGATCGACAGCACTTTTTAAGCTCCTGCGCAAATTATCAAAGTTTTCGCCCATTGTGCAAATGCGCTCATACAAAATATGACCTAGTTCACTGATTTTCTTTGCATTTTCAGCTATCATCTCTTGCTTCCATCCATATGCTATTGCTCTCAGCAACGCAATTAGAGTGATCGGTGTTGCAATGATCACTTTTTTTTCCACTCCAATCTCTATCAAAGCAGGCTCATATTCCAGTGCTGCGCTAAAAACCCCCTCCCCTGTTAAGAAAAGCACCACAAGTTCTGGCGTATTTTCAAATTGATTCCAATACTCTTTTTTACCCAAGTCATTTATGTGTTTTTTTATTGCCAGGGAATGATTCTTTAATTTCTCCTTTTGTATTTGCAAATCATTTTGTGATATAGCATCCATGTAAGAATCAAGCGGCACTTTAGCATCTATTATTATTTGCTTTCCAGATGGCATTTTGATTATTAAATCAGGACGCAATAAATTATCCTCGTTTTTATCAACCACTGACGGCTGAGTAAAAAAATCGCAATACTCAATCATTCCCGCCATTTCTACCACTCTCTTTAACTGCATTTCACCCCACTTTCCTCTGATGTGGGGCTTTCTCAAGGCATTAGCAAGGCTAGAAGTTTGGTTCATCAGCGCTCCAATTTGCTCCTTTAAACCTTCATAGGCCCCTACCCTCTCCTTTTCTAGCTCACGTATTTCGTTATCGAATTTTTCTAATTTTTCTTTTATCGGAGTTACAACTTCGTTAATCGTTGCTTGTCTTTTTTTGAAATCGCTTTCTGTTTCTTTTAATTTACTATCAATTACTTCCTTTGCTAAGTTCAGAAAATTGTTATTGTTCACTTGCAAGGCATCAAGAGAGAGCGCTTTAAAAGTGTTTGTTAATCTCTCCTCTGCTTTTGTTAGTAATTCTATTTCCTTTTTCTTTTCCTCACGTTCTTTTTGCAGAGTTACTTCAAGTTCTGCTCTTTTGACCCTTAAATCAACTATTTCTTCATTCTTCGTAAGCAAACTTTGTTTTGTCTCTTGAAGTTCTTGCTCTAATTTACATAAATTACCCTCAAGGTTTGCTTTCTTTTCGCTCAGTTTTTTTACAATAATGTAGAAAAATAGTAATAGAGAAACAACCAGAGCTATAGAATTGAAAAGCATCAGAATAAAAGAACTGTGTTTACAATTCTATATGATTTTTGTGTGTATAGCTATAAGTAACGACGTCATACCGCACACAACTGTACGAATGTCTAGTTTAGTTATAAAATGTATATAAAATATTAACCGCTGATGTCATCCCAGTGCGTGACACTGGGATCTAAATTTTATGAAAAACTATTATATTTATATACTTGCAAGTAGACACAATAAGGCTCTATATATAGGTGTTACGTTGAATTTAATTAAACGAATTTGGGAGCATAAGAACAAGGTTATTCCCTGTTTACATCGAAATATAATGTGCATAAATTAGTTTATTTCGAGGAATTTCAAGATGTAGATTCGGCTCTTAATAGAGAAAAACTTTTAAAAAGTTGGAAAAGAGAATGGAAAGTCGATTTAGTTGCAAGAAAAAACCCAAATTGGTATAATTTATATTATGAAATCACGAAATGAGATCCCAGTGTCACGCACTGGGATGACACAAGTAGGAGCTGGGATGACAACGTTCATACAGTTTGCACGGCATGACGTACTTATTTATATAGTATAATATAAAAAAAAGAACACCTAAGAGCCTGTCTTCAAACTAAGTAGAAAGGAGTTAAGAAGTGTGTTATAAGATATATTTTAAATGTACCCAAGCGATATAAGTGACAAAGAATGGAAGATAATAGAGCTATATTTTGAACCTAAAAAGACCGGTAGACCAAGAAAACATAGTATTAGAACAATTATTAACGCAATCCGCTATATGATGAGAACAGGATGTCAATGGAGACAACTGCCTAAAGATTTTCCACCATGGAAAACAGTGTATAGTTGTAATTAGCGATTGAAAAAAAGTGGAATATGGCAAGAGATTCATGATTTTCTAGTTAAAAAAGTAAGAGAGATAATTGGTAAGAATGAAACTCCATCAGTGGGAATAATAGATAGCCAATCAGTAAAAACTACTCAAAAAGGGGATCCAGAGGATATGATGCTGGCAAGAAAGTAAAGGGTAGAAAGCGCCACATCGTTGTAGATACTGTAGGTCTTGTAATTGCTGCTGAAGTACAAAGTGCAAGCATTCAGGATCTTGATGGTGCACTAAATCTTTTTGTTCAAGCCAAATGCAAAGCTCCAACATTACATAAGTTTTTTGCTGATCAAGGATACACAGGTAAATTGCAAAACCTCTGCTTATTGGAAACTGGATGTTTATTGACGATTACCAAGAAAATAGTTGATACAGGATTTCAGGTTATTCCCAAACGTTGGATTGTTGAGAGAACCTTTGCTTGGCTCTCCAATTTTAGACGTATGAGTAAGGATTATGAGCATTCTCCTCTCACTTCAAAAAACAACATCTTCTTTAATATGATCACTATTATGCTTCACAAATTAGCTCATTCTTGAGTTTGAAGACAGGCTCTAATGATGAAAAATTACGAAAAACGCGAATTCTGGATTAAGGAAGGAAGAAAGTATAGGAAATAGAAGGCTTTGTGGATTTGATGGAATAGGAAATGAGAGTAGAAAAGATATGAACCAAAAAATTAACAGGGGATCTATGGCGAGTGTGTTCAATTTCTAGTCTATTTTTTAGGTAACCAAAAACAGTCTCAATGATAGACCTTTTTCTCAGTAAAATCTTCTCATTTAACGAAATCAATGTATTTTTCATACCTTTTTTCACCTTGGTAACAAGTTTCAAACCTCGGTCAAACAGCTTCTGAAAAAGCTCTTTTGCAATATAACCTTTGTCACCAAACAAAAGACCGATTAATTTTTCCGTCAGATTTGGCACAGGTATCCTATCATCAACATTGCCTTTTGTTAGCGTAAGTGCATGAATTTCAACATTTTCATTGATTACCATATGTAATTTGAAACCAAAAAACCAGCCGTAAGTGCTCTTGCTTAATTTTGCAATTCCAGCAAAAACTTTGTTTTTGGATATTCTTTTTGCATGACAAACTGCAATGGGAGTTGTGTCTATATATGAAATTCCAGTGTTTTCTGACTGTCCACAAAGCCAATGCAACAACATTGCTAAATGCCACAAAACCCTAGGCTTTAGAGCAACAAACCTGGTATATGAAGGTAACTTTGGAAACTCTGATTTGTAGAGCAACGTTAGGTAATGTAGATAGAAAGTTTTACACGGAGATTGTTGATATAGCAGGATTATTGTCATGATTTCGGAGTGCTCAATTTCCGTTGTTCTTGTGGGGTTTTTACCATTTGGCAGTAGTTTATCTGCAAAATTTTTCTCTATATCTCTGCAAAAATCATCGACCAAACAAAACAGTTTTGTTATATCTTCCATGGGTAACCTCATCTATTTTTTTATCACTGCTGAGTTTACCCTGTTTTCTTGCCTTTTCTATTCTCCTTTAATCCGGAATTCACGTTAAGAGTAGCTAAGGAACTAGCTACAAAATAAAATGTGTTAGCTTTGTTAAACAAATTGCTCATTACTCCCCTCCCCTCATGAACAAAACTTCAGCAGTCTTGTATATATTTATTAAAATTCTCTTATCTGTGGAGGTCCCTGCACTTACATCGTTAAGGTGTGATAGGAATTATTTGTTGCATCTCTAAAAAGCGATAAATTAGGGCTGCCGGTACTTGTATTAGGATTTTCGTGATTTAGTTGCTCTGAATTTTCTTTATTCTCATCCTCATCTTCCTTTTTAGGAGATAGAGATTTTCTAGTATATCTTCTTGGTGTGGATGTGCGAGGAGAAAGTGGTTTCGGGAAAGTTAGTCCATTAGCGAGCTTATTTTCACCTGTTCCTTCAAATTCTGATGAATGTTCACTGCTTACATCTGAAGAAATGGAATGACTTGGCTTGTCTTCCTGCCCAATTACTGCTTGCAGACGTTTAACTTCTCTTTCCAAATCAGAATTACGTTTTCTTAATTTACTGCATTCGTCATCAAAATCTTTTTCGCTACTTTTCAACTTACTGTTATTATCGCGCAATTTTTCATTTTCTTTTCTTTCTTGATCCAAAAGTTTATTTAACTCTCCGATCTTATTAAGATCTTTAGTTTTTTCCTCTTCTAATTCCTTGCATAGTTTTTCTTTTTGTTCTAAATCTACAGCTAGTTGGTGCATTTTTTTTGTTAGTTCACTTAACTTTTTTGTCGATAGTATTTCTTCTTCCTTTTCCTTTGCACTCTTTAATTCAGTTTGTAGAGAAGAAGTTTCGCCTTTTTCTTTTCTTAACTGCACTACTAATTCTCCTACTTTTTTCCTTTTCTTTTCTAAACATGTTTCCAATTCTGTTATTCTTTCTTCTAATAAAAGAGCTAAAGTTCCTTCATATTTTAATTCATGTAACTGCCTTTCTAAGGAATCTACTTCTTTTTGAGGTTGAGATAACTCCTCCATTAAAGAACCTACTCTTTCATTCAATCTTGCATTTTCATCACGTAACTCTTTAGTATAATGAAGAGAATTTTTCTTTTCACATTCTAGCTGACTTACTTTCTTATTTAATTCTTTTACTCTCTCGTCTAAACCCTGCTTTTCTCGAGTTAATCTATTTAGTTGATTATTCAATTCCTCCACTTCTTTGCTTGCAGCTTCTTTTCCTAAAGCTATTTTATTTTCTAACTCTTGTACCTTACTCTTAAATTGTTGTTTTACGCTTTCTAACTCTTGCTCTTTTTCAGCAAATTTATTTTTCTCAACCTCTATTTTCTTATTATTACTAATCATCTTGCATGAAAGTGCGAGTATCAAAGTAGATAGTATAGATAGACTCAAGGCAACAGGAAGAGCTACATTAAAGGCTGCAATTGTAGATAAGAATGCAACATAAGGAGCAACAGCAAGTGTCCCAGATGCAAGCAATACCAAAGTAGCAAAAGCACCAGCTATAAGATATGGATTGGTTTTACTATACAAATCCCTCATCCTCACAACTAATAATGATTATAATAGATAGCATGGATATCAAAGGAAGTAAAGCTATAAAAATCAGTATAAGTCTATATTCACTATGTATTTCCCGTCTTCAGTTTCAAGCTCAGACTGCATCCACTCTATCATTTCCGCATTGCAAACTGCTTGTAGGTCATTCTGCGCGGATTGATTCAATTTGTCCTCTCGTAGATCTGCTTTTATCACTAATTTCTTTATCAAATGCTTAACTGATACATTATTATCTGCTTTTATCTTTCTGATAATGTTTAATATCTGCACGCAATTGTCTCCCATTTCCTCTGAATATTTATCGTAGATAAGCTCTTCTTTGCTCGGCCAATTACTTTGATTGTGTACAGAATTATAACTATACAACTGGTGGTATATCTCTTCTGTAATGTAAGGCAAAAAAGGTGCAAATAACCGCAAAATAACATTTAACACATACGCCAAGCTTTGTTTTGCACTTAAGGTTGCTTCACTGCTTCCGTACGCGCGTTTTTTTACTAATTCCAAGTAGTTATCACAAAAATCCTTCCAAAAAAATTCCTCTATTACGCCCAAAGCTTCGCAGTATTCAAACTGTAATAGGTTATTCGTTGCTCTTTCTATAACTTTGTATAACTTAGACAATATCCACTTATCTATTGTCTCGTGAGCAGAATTTATGCTCATCACTTGATGCTTTTCCATGAACATGGAAACAAACTTGCTAGCGTTCCAAAGTTTTGTAACTAGGCGCTTGCCAATTTTAAATATATTTTCAGAGTAGACTGTATCAACTCCAAGCCTTGAGTTCGCTGCCCAATAGCGTACTACATCAGCTCCATAAGTTTCAAGTATTACATGAGGAGTGATGATGTTACCTTTTGATTTACTCATCTTTTTCTTATCATCGGCTAAACACCAACCGCTGATCATAATGTTTTTCCAAGGTAAAGAATCTGCATGATAATGTGCTTTCAAAATCGTATAAAAAGCCCAAGTTCTTATTATCTCATGGCTCTGGCTGCGCAGATCTGCAGGAAATATTGTATTATAGCGATGATTTGGTAAGCTAAACTCACTGTTTACTGCCAGTGCACTTAGTTGAGGAGTAATTGAACTTGTGGCCCAGGTATCCATTACATCTTGATCTGGGATAACCTCTTCTTTGCTATACCCTTTTGGCAAATCTTTGAGTGGATCTATAGGTAGGTCCTTTATCTCAGCTAGAATAATTTTACCTTCTTCTCCCTTACGTTTGGAATACCACGCTGGAAATGGCACACCAAAATAGCGCTGCCTTGAAATGCACCAGTCCCAATTTAGCCCTTCTATCCACACTTCCATGCGTTTACGCATATTGCTTGGATGCCAATTACATTCTTTTACTTTATCTAATACTTGAGCTTTTTGCTCTAAGGTCTTGATAAACCATTGATAAGTAGGCAATATCTCAAGTGATGCACCAGACCTTTCTGCGCATTTGACAGAATGAAAAATGCTAGTGCTTTCTATCAAAAGTCCTTTTCCACTCAAGATTTCAATCATCCTCTTTCTTGCTGCTGTAACTTTCAATCCATTGATTTCATTGTAGATTCCAGCGTCACGCGCTGGAATGACGCCTGGGTGTGGTGAAATGACGTCTTCTTTTGTCATCTGAGTAGCCTTTTCTCCTGTCATCCGAGTAGCTGACACTGGGATCCATTCTTCTATTTCCTTATTGTATGTTGGAATGGCACTGGAGTGAATACCTTGCAGATTCATCCTCCCATCCTGATCGATGATAATTTTCATCGGTAGATTATGCTTTTGCTGCCAATATATGTCGAGTTCATCACCGAATGTACAACACATAACAAGCCCAGTGCCTTTATCTATTTTAACCTTATCATCAGCTATTATTGGAACTTTTGTCTCTGTGATCGGCACCACGGCTGTTTTGCCAATCAGATGGGTGTAGCGCGCATCCTCTGGATGACAAAAAACTGCAACGCATGCGGGAAGTAACTCAGGTCGCGTAGTTGCAATATTGATCTGCTCATTTTCTTCAGTAGAGAAAACTATCGTGTTTAAGGATGACTCAAAAACTTTATCTTCTATTTCTGCTTGCGCAATTGCGGTTTTATCAACCGGATCCCAAAGGATGGGCTGCATTTTTCTATACGCATATCCCTTATTATATAGATCAATGAATGACATTTGTGAAAGCGTCACAGTTTCCTTGCTGATTGTATGATATTCCAAACTCCAGTCATAACTAATGCCAACTGATTTAAATAATTCCTTGAATTCTTGCTTTGATTTTTCAATAACTTCATGGCACATCTCTATAAATTTTTCTCTGCCAACTTCTTTTGCACGGGTTTTATAGGTCTGCTCAACCAATCTTTCGGTAGGAAGCCCGTTATCATCAAACCCAATTGGATAAAACACATCTTTTCCCAGCATGCGCTGAAACCTTGCAATAAAGTCTGTATGGCAATAGCTAAATATATGGCCGATATGCAGTTTTCCCGATATTGTCGGTGGAGGCGTGTCTATAGTGAAAGTGTTATCCTTTTCACCGTTCCACTTATAAACTTTACTGCCTTCCCATAATATGTTGTATTTCTTCTCGATTTCTTGAAAGCTGTATTTTTCTTTTAACATAAATATTTCTTAAGTTTTAAGCTCTAAGTTAGCACAATTACGGCAATTTTACGCCAAAATTTTTTGCTTACGAACATAAATTTTCTATGCTATGATAAAGATATTACTTGACTTTAGATTCTCAGAGCCTGTCTTCAAACTAAGTAGAAAGGAGTTAAGAAGTGTGTTATAAGAGCCTGTCTTCAAACTAAGTAGAAAGGAGTTAAGAAGTGTGTTATAAGATATATTTTAAATGTACCCAAGCGATATAAGTGACAAAGAATGGAAGATAATAGAGCTATATTTTGAACCTAAAAAGACCGGTAGACCAAGAAAACATAGTATTAGAACAATTATTAACGCAATCCGCTATATGATGAGAACAGGATGTCAATGGAGACAACTGCCTAAAGATTTTCCACCATGGAAAACAGTGTATAGTTGTAATTAGCGATTGAAAAAAAGTGGAATATGGCAAGAGATTCATGATTTTCTAGTTAAAAAAGTAAGAGAGATAATTGGTAAGAATGAAACTCCATCAGTGGGAATAATAGATAGCCAATCAGTAAAAACTACTCAAAAAGGGGATCCAGAGGATATGATGCTGGCAAGAAAGTAAAGGGTAGAAAGCGCCACATCGTTGTAGATACTGTAGGTCTTGTAATTGCTGCTGAAGTACAAAGTGCAAGCATTCAGGATCTTGATGGTGCACTAAATCTTTTTGTTCAAGCCAAATGCAAAGCTCCAACATTACATAAGTTTTTTGCTGATCAAGGATACACAGGTAAATTGCAAAACCGCTGCTTATTGGAAACTGGATGTTTATTGACGATTACCAAGAAAATAGTTGATACAGGATTTCAGGTTATTCCCAAACGTTGGATTGTTGAGAGAACCTTTGCTTGGCTCTCCAATTTTAGACGTATGAGTAAGGATTATGAGCATTCTCCTCTCACTTCAAAAAATAACATCTTCTTTAATATGATCACTATTATGCTTCACAAATTAGCTCATTCTTGAGTTTGAAGACAGGCTCTTAAATGAGAAGATTTTACTGAGAAAAAGGTCTATCATTGAGACTGTTTTTGTTTACCTAAAAAATAGACTAGAAATTGAACACACTCGCCATAGATCCCCTGTTAATTTTTTGGTTCATATCTTTTCTACTCTCATTTTCTATTCCATCAAATCCACAAAGCCTTCTATTTCCTATACTTTCTTCCTTCCTTAATCCAGAATTCGCGTTTATGAAGCCATAACAGTTTTGTATTCTTATATGTTTATATACAAGACTATCGTTGATAGTATGAAAAATAGATTCAAGAAAAATAATAGATATAAGGATTGGTTTGATTGTTATAGCGGTAGTTTTATAGAATCTGGATGCATTATTTTGGAAAATATTGTTGATGAATATTGCAGCAGGGCAAGAGAAAATGAAAAGAGCAGGATGCTTAAGTTATTTAGAATAAGCGCCCAATTCATGTTAGATTTTTTGAATGGTGCATATAATTTTTCACAATTCAATCAAGATTTTAAGGAATATTGACAATTTTAAGCTAATTTGTATCCTTAGTAAGTATTTTTTAAAATGCTATGAAAAGTAAAGAACATGATTTTCATTTAGTGGACCCAAGTCCTTGGCCAATTGCTATATCAGCAGCAATTCTTATTCTTGCACTTGGATTAGTTGGCGCGCTTCATAAACAAATTTTCGGAATGTTTTGTTTAGTTCTGGGAATCTCCGCAGTATCAGGGGTGCTGTTCTATTGGTGGAGAGATGTAATAAGGGAGGCCATTTATGACAAATGTCACACTACCATTGTAAAACATGGACTCAAATTTGCAATGTACTTATTTATTCTCTCGGAGGTCGTATTTTTTATAGTGTTCTTTTGTTCATTCTTTAAAGCCTGGCTTGATCCAGTTTTTTTATTTGAGGCGTTTTCTCCTGCAAAAAAAGTTGAATGGCCCCCTGAGGGAATTTTGCCACCTGATCCGTGGTCACTACCATTCATGAATACATTAATATTATTGCTTTCTGGTACAACAATTACTTGGGCAAATCACTCTTTACTTGAAAATGATAAAAAGAGCATGATTAAAATGCTGTCCATAACTATATTGCTTGGGGTTTTTTTTATAATAGTGCAAGCAATAGAGTATCATGAAGCGAGTTTTTCTCTACAAGAAACAGGAGAAAAGCTTATTTATACATCCAATTTTTATATGATTACCGGTTTTCACTGCGCACACGTTATAATAGGAATAATATTTTTATCAGTGTGTTTATTTAGAGCGCGGAAAGGCCAGTTTACACCTCAGGACCATTTGTGCTTTGAGTTTGCCTCCTGGTATTGGCACTTTGTAGATGTAGTCTGGATGTTTTTATTTTTGTTTGTCTATTGGTTAAGCGTTTATTAAGTGGTTAAAATAATAGGTCTAGATCCAGGGATAAGCAAGACTGGTTGGGCCATTATCAGCCTGAACGAGAAAAATAATATTGAATTTTTGGGCGGCGGTACCATATCAACTGATGGTAAATTGGGTACAGGTGAACGCTTACATATAATTTTTGAACAATTAAAGAAAGTAATATTTCAATATTCTCCGAATGAAGCTGCAGTAGAAAAAATTTTTGTTAATAAAAATCCTAAATCTTCACTAACTTTAGGATATGCAAGAGGGGTTGTAATTTTAGCGTTAAAAATAACAAAGCTAACTATGAATGAATATGATGCAAACTATGTAAAAAAAAGCATTACCGGAAATGGCCATGCTGATAAGGATCAGATTATATTTATGGTGAAGCAAATAGTTAAAAATTTGAGTATAAAATGTCACCATGCTGCTGATGCTCTTGCTGTAGCAATTTGTCATGCTTATACGAAAGGTTCTTGTTTTGTTGAGTAACTTTTATATGAGATTCAGTTTGAAGATTTCCAGATCTGAAAAAACTATTTGATTGTATTTATCTTGTCTAACGTTCGTTGCAAAATAATACATGCGGAGATTTTATCATCTATTTTTTTTGATTTTGTGATTGATATTCCAGTGATTTTTAGTGTATGAGTTGCGATAGATGTTGAGAAGCTTTCGTCTTGTAAGTATATATGTACTTTATATTTTTTTATTATTTTATTTGCGAATTGGGTTATGGTTTTACACCATTTAGTTTCTTGCTCGTCCATTTTTAATGGTAGTCCTATTACCATTGATCCAGCTTCATTTTCTTTGAATATTCTATGCAGATAACCTAAATCTTTGCTCATATTTTTCCTATAATATACACTATGAGCTGTGGCTATAAGCTGTGTTTTATCGCTAAATGCTATGCCTATTTGCTTTTCTCCCATGTCAAGGCACATTATGCGCTTATCTTTTGGAATAGACTTTAGAAACTCATCTGGATTTCTATGTAGCATCTATTAGACTTCCTTTAAAGTGACCTTACCCAGAAAAAGTAGAGAGAAAGTCAAGAAAATTTTTTACAAAAAGAATAATGAATCAAATTGCTCAGGAATGCAATAATTAATAGCAGAATGTCTACGCTGTTTAATACACAGCTTCTAATTAAAACTCAACTGTATATTCTCTTCTTTTTGTCATTACTACTCCTTTTGAAAAAACATTTTTATTATAAAAAAACGCCTTTTCTTTCTCTTCACTTTTTCTGGGTAAGGTCATATTTTAATTACTATAGGTTAAAAAGTTAAGACAAAAAATAAAAATGTGGGTTTTGTTTTGACTTTTTGTGTTAATTTTGCAGAATATTAAGATTATCATTTAAATAAAATACATGACGAAAGAGGATTGGGAAGCGGTAATTGGGCTTGAGGTGCACGCTCAAGTTTCTTCTAATACGAAGCTATTTTCTAGCTCATCAACGGAGTTTGGTGCTGAGCATAACACTCAAGTTTCTCTAGTTGATGCGGCAATGCCAGGTACGCTGCCAATACTAAATTATTACTGCATAGAGCAAGCAATACGCACCGGTCTTGCACTTTCTGCAGAAATTAATAAGTGTTCTTACTTTGATCGGAAAAATTATTTTTATCCTGATTTACCGCAAGGTTACCAGATAACTCAGTTTTTTGAGCCAATAGTTAAAAATGGTAGAGTATTTATCAATGACAATGAAAAGGAAATAAGAATCGCGAGAATTCATTTAGAGCAAGACGCAGGAAAGAGCGTTCATGAGGAAAGCAAAACTTATGTGGATTTAAATCGTGCAGGAGTTGCTTTAATGGAAATTGTTTCAGAGCCAGATCTTAGGTCATCTGCAGAAGCTGCAGAATGCATGAAAAAATTGAGGCAGATTTTGCGTTACATTGGTTCATGTGATGGTGATATGGAAAAGGGATCACTTCGTTGTGATGCAAATGTTTCTGTCCGCCTAAAAGGCAGTAGCACACTTGGCACTCGTTGTGAAATAAAAAATCTGAACTCGATACGTTATATTGTGCAAGCTATAGACTATGAAATACAAAGGCAAATTGAAATTTTAGAAAGTGGAGAAGAAATAAGTCAAGATACCTTATTGTTTGATGTCGCTTTGGGAAAAACAAAAGTGATGCGAAACAAAGAGGATGCAAGCGACTATAGATACTTCCCTGAGCCTGATTTATTACCTGTTGAGGTAAGCCAGGAGAAAATTGATTTAATTCAATCATCTTTGCCCGAGTTGCCAGATCAAAAAAAGCTGCGATACATTGAGGAATTAGGTATCAATGAATACGATGCAAACGTCATTACTTCCGATAAGGCGATTGCTGATTACTTTGAGGAATTGATAAAAAAACATGATTCAAAGCTCGCAGTTACCTGGTTAACTGTAGAGCTTTTCGGTCGTTTAAATAAAGCAAGCATTGATATTGTAAGCTCCCCAATCAAAGTAAATGCCTTGTCCGAACTCTTGGATTTTATCGTTGATGGAACGATCTCTGCTAAGCTCGGCAAGCAAGTTTTTGATATTATGTTTGAAACTGGCAAACCGGCATCTCTCATCATAGAAGAGCAGGACCTAAAACAAATAACCGATAGAGGTCAAATATCAGAAATAATCGACAAAATCATCAATAGCAACCAAGATAAAGTTCAAGAATACAAAAGCGGTAAAACAAGATTATACGGATTCTTTGTCGGCGAAGTAATGAAACTTACCAAGGGAAAAGCCAGCCCTGATGTAGTGAATTTAATTTTGAGTGAGAGATTAAGTAATTAGTCACATTTTTTTATTTACATAACAGCACATCTCGTATTAAATCTACGCTACGGTGTATGTATATTATGACATATATGTTTTTTACCATTTGTGGGTACTATTTGTAAAATTATGTGATGTTGAGTATGCCTGAAACTTATCCTACTGGAGGGGCGAAAAACTTTATTCATGGTATTGACTATCAAAAATTGTGGCTAATGCTGTTTTTTAGACGTGCAGTGAATAGAAAGTACTTTTTCCGCTTAGCCACGAAAATGAGTGCGGCTGCAGGTTTTGACGATATTGTTTTCCGGTATGAGCAAAATGGGACAACAGTATGTATGCTTATACAAGTTAAACATAAACAAGACGACAGCAAGAAGATCTGTGTAGGCGACTTATTGACAAAAAGTGGTGAACTTAACTTAGTAAAACATTTTGCTGCCTTTTTAGAAATTCAAGGTAATGAAGAATTCAAGGATAAAATAAAGGATTTTTTTATTGTTATAAATGTTAATTTTGACTATGAAAGTCTAGCAAGCAAGGGAATTACAGTCGAAAAAATAGAAACACAGGATGAGTTTCTGAATATAGGCGATAGTGCAAAATATAAGCTTAGAGACTTACGTAATAATATTGCTCAATACTTAAAGCAAAGGATGAGTGCTGGAGGTAAGGAAGTAAGCGATGAAGAAATAAGAGGCTTTTTAAATGAACTAGTGTTTGTAGTGAATTTGCCCAATGATGTTGAGCTAGAAAAGTTAATCAGAAATGAGATAAATGATGACTTGGCCAGAAGGTTCAAATACTTTGGTGATAATGGCTACGTTTTCAATGCCCTTTTCACAATGATGTCAAGTTGGATGAAGGATAAAAGGGGGCGTTTTCTCACACCAGAAGAAGGAGGAGGTATGAATAGTTATTGCTTGGTTGGAAGCATGAGAAGATAATACCTTCTCAGAGTGGATAGGTGGCAGATTGAAAATTTTTGTGAGGCCCTTTCTGCTTTTTGCAGTATAGGAAAAAGACCTCGTAAAGGAGATTAATCGCCCCTGCCACCGAAAACCATCGTGCGGCCTATAAAATTTAGTGACCGCGTATAGGAGAATGGACCAACCGGTACTCTGATATGTTAGAGTATTCAATAAGAGGAAAATTTTACGCGTTATATAGGTGTTGATTTACATACTAATAGTTTTACTGTTTGTTATTTAGAACAGGAAAAACCAGAGTATATTAAAAAACTTCGCTTACAACGTGAATTCCGGATTAAAGGAGAATAGAAAAGGCAAGAAAACAGGGTAAACTCAGCAGTGATAAAAAAATAGATGAGGTTACCCATGGAAGATATAACAAAACTGTTTTGTTTGGTCGATGATTTTTGCAGAGATATAGAGAAAAATTTTGCAGATAAACTACTGCCAAATGGTAAAAACCCCACAAGAACAACGGAAATTGAGCACTCCGAAATCATGACAATAATCCTGCTATATCAACAATCTCCGTGTAAAACTTTCTATCTACATTACCTAACGTTGCTCTACAAATCAGAGTTTCCAAAGTTACCTTCATATACCAGGTTTGTTGCTCTAAAGCCTAGGGTTTTGTGGCATTTAGCAATGTTGTTGCATTGGCTTTGTGGACAGTCAGAAAACACTGGAATTTCATATATAGACACAACTCCCATTGCAGTTTGTCATGCAAAAAGAATATCCAAAAACAAAGTTTTTGCTGGAATTGCAAAATTAAGCAAGAGCACTTACGGCTGGTTTTTTGGTTTCAAATTACATATGGTAATCAATGAAAATGTTGAAATTCATGCACTTACGCTAACAAAAGGCAATGTTGATGATAGGATACCTGTGCCAAATCTGACGGAAAAATTAATCGGTCTTTTGTTTGGTGACAAAGGTTATATTGCAAAAGAGCTTTTTCAGAAGCTGTTTGACCGAGGTTTGAAACTTGTTACCAAGGTGAAAAAAGGTATGAAAAATACATTGATTTCGCTAAATGAGAAGATTTTACTGAGAAAAAGGTCTATCATTGAGAGCCTGTCTTCAAACTCAAGAATGAGCTAATTTGTGAAGCATAATAGTGATCATATTAAAGAAGATGTTGTTTTTTGAAGTGAGAGGAGAATGCTCATAATCCTTACTCATACGTCTAAAATTGGAGAGCCAAGCAAAGGTTCTCTCAACAATCCAACGTTTGGGAATAACCTGAAATCCTGTATCAACTATTTTCTTGGTAATCGTCAATAAACATCCAGTTTCCAATAAGCAGCGGTTTTGCAATTTACCTGTGTATCCTTGATCAGCAAAAAACTTATGTAATGTTGGAGCTTTGCATTTGGCTTGAACAAAAAGATTTAGTGCACCATCAAGATCCTGAATGCTTGCACTTTGTACTTCAGCAGCAATTACAAGACCTACAGTATCTACAACGATGTGGCGCTTTCTACCCTTTACTTTCTTGCCAGCATCATATCCTCTGGATCCCCTTTTTGAGTAGTTTTTACTGATTGGCTATCTATTATTCCCACTGATGGAGTTTCATTCTTACCAATTATCTCTCTTACTTTTTTAACTAGAAAATCATGAATCTCTTGCCATATTCCACTTTTTTTCAATCGCTAATTACAACTATACACTGTTTTCCATGGTGGAAAATCTTTAGGCAGTTGTCTCCATTGACATCCTGTTCTCATCATATAGCGGATTGCGTTAATAATTGTTCTAATACTATGTTTTCTTGGTCTACCGGTCTTTTTAGGTTCAAAATATAGCTCTATTATCTTCCATTCTTTGTCACTTATATCGCTTGGGTACATTTAAAATATATCTTATAACACACTTCTTAACTCCTTTCTACTTAGTTTGAAGACAGGCTCTGAGAAATGCAGAAGAGAAAAAGGGTTATTTACTGGAAATGTTAGAACCTGTGGTAGACGAGGTAGAAAAATTGGTAAACGCTAATGAAGCGATCGGAGATCATAGTAGAAAAATAATATTACAGGAGACTCAAAAAATAAAGTTTATATTGAAGGAAATTATGCAATTCACGCCAGGTGAAGATTCTAGATGTGAATCACCATCAGAGGAAACGTTTGATCTTTCACTGGAGGATCTTGGATATGTAAGTCGCTCATCCACTCTGATCAAATTGCCAAATTCACTATTGACAGAATCTTATGAACGTAGTCAGTTCAATCAGAGTGAAAGTATTTGCAAAACACAACAATGAGTCTTATTATAAAATAAATCATGCAAGATAATGAACCCAATAATATGCGCACTGGATACACAAGACTTAAATAAGGCTATTTCTCTAGCTAATACTCTGCGTGGTAAAGTTGGCATGGTAAAGCTGGGATTAGAATTTTTTGCTGCTCATGGTCTCTCTGGAGTGCAAGAAGTTGCAAAATGCAATGTACCAATTTTTTTAGATCTGAAATTGCATGACATTCCAAACACTGTAGCTAAAACAGTTGAAGTAATAAAAGTTCTGAGCATTGAAATGTTAACTCTGCACATTAGCGGTGGAACAAAAATGCTTGAAGAAGCGCTAAGTGTGGTGCAAGGCACAAAAATAAAGCTGATTGGAGTAACAATGCTAACTAGTATGAGCAATGAGGATTTAAACGAGCTTGGAGTAGCAAGAGAGGTAAAATCACAGGTAATTTTGCTTGCAAAGCTTGCAAAAAAGATTGGACTCCATGGAATAGTCTGTTCTGCATTGGAAGCTCAAGAAGTGCGCCAAGAATGCGGTGAAGACTTGAAAATTATTACTCCAGGAATTCGTATAGATCCAGGTCATGACGACCAAAAAAGAACAGCAACACCAAGAGAAGCAATAAATTTAGGAGCTGATTATATCGTCATTGGCAGACCCATTACAAAAACTGCAAGTAGTGCAGAATTAATATTGAAATCCCTTACTAATTGAAGCAGATAAAAAAAAGTGCTTGACACAAAAAAACGAACGTTATATAGTGACATCGTTTACTATGTACCATATTGCAATGTTCGTACAACTGTAGGAAACATCTATGAACGCGAATTCTGGATTAAGGAAGGAAGAAAGTATAGGAAATAGAAGGCTTTGTGGATTTGATGGAATAGGAAATGAGAGTAGAAAAGATATGAACCAAAAAATTAACAGGGGATCTATGGCGAGTGTGTTCAATTTCTAGTCTATTTTTTAGGTAACCAAAAACAGTCTCAATGATAGACCTTTTTCTCAGTAAAATCTTCTCATTTAGCGAAATCAATGTATTTTTCATACCTTTTTTCACCTTGGTAACAAGTTTCAAACCTCGGTCAAACAGCTTCTGAAAAAGCTCTTTTGCAATATAACCTTTGTCACCAAACAAAAGACCGATTAATTTTTCCGTCAGATTTGGCACAGGTATCCTATCATCAACATTGCCTTTTGTTAGCGTAAGTGCATGAATTTCAACATTTTCATTGATTACCATATGTAATTTGAAACCAAAAAACCAGCCGTAAGTGCTCTTGCTTAATTTTGCAATTCCAGCAAAAACTTTGTTTTTGGATATTCTTTTTGCATGACAAACTGCAATGGGAGTTGTGTCTATATATGAAATTCCAGTGTTTTCTGACTGTCCACAAAGCCAATGCAACAACATTGCTAAATGCCACAAAACCCTAGGCTTTAGAGCAACAAACCTGGTATATGAAGGTAACTTTGGAAACTCTGATTTGTAGAGCAACGTTAGGTAATGTAGATAGAAAGTTTTACACGGAGATTGTTGATATAGCAGGATTATTGTCATGATTTCGGAGTGCTCAATTTCCGTTGTTCTTGTGGGGTTTTTACCATTTGGCAGTAGTTTATCTGCAAAATTTTTCTCTATATCTCTGCAAAAATCATCGACCAAACAAAACAGTTTTGTTATATCTTCCATGGGTAACCTCATCTATTTTTTTATCACTGCTGAGTTTACCCTGTTTTCTTGCCTTTTCTATTCTCCTTTAATCCAGAATTCACGTTATCAGGGCATAGAATGACAGAAGTGGGCTTTAATAGCTGTAATACTATAGCTGTTATACTCCAAAAGTAAGTATTAGATATAACAAATAGAAGAAATTAGATAGAATGATTAAAGGGGCAAGGATATAAAGGTTTAACTTAAAATAACCTGATAAAATTTGAATCACACTTCCAAGTGCTGGCACCCACGAAAGTAATAAAGTCGCAAAGATTAACAAGTTTTTTGTGGCTTTTGGCGTTGTACGTTTGTTTTCTAGCTTGTGGTATAATTCTCGCATTAAGATTGTTATTCTACCTAAGTACCAGTTAACTATTCCACCAAGGCTTGATCCTAGTACTCCAAAAAACAACATCAGTAGTAGATTGTGATGTGATCTAAAGTACAGCATAGCTTCAAACATAAAGCCTTGGTGTATAGGCAAGATTAACGATGATAATAGGCTGTCTTTAAACAGCAGAAAGTAATCTTCCATATAAGTTTACCAAGTTGTTGTACCATCTTCATTGTCAGAAATTGTAATCCCCTTTTGTTTCAACTGATCCCTTATTTTGTCTGCAGTATCGTAATTTTTATTTTTTTTTGCAATTTTTCTTAAGTCTATCAACCTTTCTATTTCTTGATGACTCACACCAGCAGTAAACCACTCTTGATAACTTGACTCAAGAAGACCAATAAATCTGGCACTTTTAACAAAACTCTCAGTTAATTTAAGCTTTTCACTTTCATTACTCATTTTGTTGATTTTTGCAGCCATTTCATGTAATATAGCTAGAGCTTCAGGAATGTTTAAGTCGTTTTTTAAAGCGTCTATAAAATCTTTAGAAATCTCTGCGTTACTTTCATCAATATTCGTTGTATCTAAGCCACGTAATAACCGATAAAATTTATTTAAGGTTTCCTGTGCATCAGAAATAACGTTTTCTGTCCAATCAAGTGGTTTTCTGTAGTGAGTTTTGAGCAGTGCATAGCGTATTACTTCACCCTTTATTCCACTATCTAGCAAATCTCTTACTTTGACTATATTAAATAAGGACTTGCTCATTTTTTCTTCACTTACTGTAAGAAAGCCGTTATGTATCCAGTATTTTGCAAACATTGATCCAGCAAATGCAGACTTACTCTGTGCAATTTCATTTTCATGGTGAGGAAATTGTAAATCTATGCCGCCACCATGAATATCAAAATCTTTGCCAAGATAAGCATATGACATTGCTGAGCATTCTATATGCCATCCAGGCCTGCCCTCTCCCCATGGGCTATTCCAATAACTTGAAAGTTTGTAGTCAATATCACTTGCAGGCTTCCACAGTACAAAATCTCCAGGGTGCTTTTTATTTTCATTAACTTCAACTCTGCTACCTGGAACCAATTCATCAGTTTTTTTTCCTGATAAAGCACCATATTCATGGTAAGATTCTATATTAAAATACACGTGTTTGTCAGACTCGTAAGCGTGGCCTGATTGCAGTAAATGTTCAATTAATTCTATAATATAATCTACGTTTTCCGTTGCTTTTGGTTCGTGTGTTGGCTCTTTACAATTTATGCTTTCCATATCATCATGAAAAGCTTTAATGTAATATGTGGTTATACTTTCTATGTTGCTATTTTTCTCACTTGCTGCATTGATTATCTTATCATCAATGTCGGTTATGTTACGCACATAGGTAACTTTGCCATAACAAAACTTAAGTAGCTGAAATAACACATCATACACAACAACAGACCGTGCATTGCCTATATGTGCTGTGTCATATACTGTTGGTCCGCAAACATACATTTTCACATGATCTTTATCGATTGGTGTAAAAAGTTCCTTTTTTTTTGTTAAGGTGTTGTAAAGCCTAACCATATACGAAGCTTTTGAGAAAAGAAAATGCCCCAATGATAAGTTGTGGCCCTTTGACTACTACAACAAGAGTAAGCAATAGTCCACACAATGATATTAAAACTCCCAATATGGATAGAAACCCATCTTTACTCATAATACCAAGTGAAATAAGAGTCGTACCAATTGCAGGAATAAAGTTGGTAAGAGGTAATGGAAGAGCTATTGATAATGCACAAAGCAACATTACAAAAGCTAAAATTTTTTCGCCAGGACCATAGAAAATAAAAGACATTCTTGGCTTCATGAATTTTTCTATTTTTCTTAATGCTGGAGAAGTTTTCTCCACCACAAGAGCTAGTGTTGAACGCTGAAAAGATCTTCTTTCTAGCCAACTGGGCATCCAAGGAGAATCAAATCCAAATAGAAGCTGCAGTGAGAATAAGATTAAAGGTATAGAAAGAATAGTTGTATAACCAGGTGGAACCGGTATAGGCACCGATAGTGGCAAGGAGAAGATGATTATTAAAATACCAAAACCGCGCTCATGCAAAGCTGTTTTAATGTCAAACAAAGTTACTTTATCGCTATCATTGTTATTGGTATCTGCAACCTCTTTTAGAATATCAGAAGCTAGTTTATCACTTTTAGTCAACTTATCATTTTTTGACACGAAAAACCCTTGATAAAAATAATTCTTAACACAATTATTGTTTTATTTCAATATGCATTACTCATTTCGCGCTAGTACTTCATTCTTTTGTTAAAGTGTTGTAAAGCTTTTAAGAAGAGAAAGTGCTCCGGTTATAAGTTGTGGTCCTTTGACTATTACAACAAGAGTAAGCAACAACGCACACAATGACACTAAAACTCCCAATATGGATAGAAACCCGTCTTTACTCATAATACCAAGTGAAATAAGAGTTGTGCCAATTGCAGGAAGGAAGTGAGTAAAAGGTAATGGAAGAGCTATTATTATTGCACAAAGCAACATCATAAAAGCCAAAATCTTCTCACCAGGCCCATAGAAAATGAAAGACATTCTTGGCTTCATGAATTTTTCTATTTTTTCTAATACAGGGGAAGTTTTTTCTACCACAAGAGCTAGTGTTGAACGCTGAAAAGACCTTCTTTCTAGCCAATTGGGCATCCAAGGAGAATCAAATCCAAATAGAAGCTGCAGTGAGAATAAGATTAAAGGTATAGAAAGAATAGTTGTATAACCAGGTGGAACCGGTATAGGCACCGATAGCGGCAAGGAGAAGATGATTATTAAAATACCAAAACCGCGCTCATGCAAAGCTGTTTTAATGTCAAACAAAGTTACTTTATCGCTATCATTGTTATTGGTATCTGCAACCTCTTTTAGAATATCAGAAGCTAGTTTTTTATCTTTAGTCAGTTTCTCACTTTTTTGCACAATTATCCTTTAATCAAACTATTCCTTTTAAACTAACGTAATTATTGTTGTATTTCAATATACATTTATTATTGTTAATTGTTAGAGTTAAAGTACAATCGTAATTTTGTCATTATACTTGCAGTTGGTGCAAATGAAGTTGTTTATTACAGCACCAATGCAATACAATTTTCCCTTGCGTGTTTTTTGGGTTACACGCAAGGGTTAAACTACCTATAAAAAAAAGTTATAGTATATCATTAGTATCTGACTGTGAATAATGACTTTCGTCACTTAATGGATCAGAATACAATGAACTCTGTGATAATTCGATAGATTCACTTTCTTCTTCTGTGTCCCATATCCATGATATAAAACTTCTAAAAATAGATGCAATAGATGAAAATACACCAGGTTCACTCGTTTGTGTAGATTGACTTTCTTCTGTGTTGTCATCTAGCTTAGCGGTTTCTTTTTGCACTTCTCTTTTATCATCTTCATCGCTTTTTCTAAGCTCTAATGCATCGTTATGAGCTGGATTTCCATATTCTTCAGTTTTATATTCTTTTGTCTGTCCACTATCTATATCTTTTTTATTTTCTTCTTCTACTTGATTCCCGATTAGGAGAGTAGACCAGCGGACCTTCCCCGCCAGCCTCTCGCAGAACCTTACTAACGCGAATTCTGGATTAAGGAAGGAAGAAAGTATAGGAAATAGAAGGCTTTGTGGATTTGATGGAGTAGGAAATGAGAGTAGAAAAGATATGAACCAAAAAATTAACAGGGGATCTATGGCGAGTGTGTTCAATTTCTAGTCTATTTTTTAGGTAACCAAAAACAGTCTCAATGATAGACCTTTTTCTCAGTAAAATCTTCTCATTTAACGAAATCAATGTATTTTTCATACCTTTTTTCACCTTGGTAACAAGTTTCAAACCTCGGTCAAACAGCTTCTGAAAAAGCTCTTTTGCAATATAACCTTTGTCACCAAACAAAAGGCCGATTAATTTTTCCGTCAGATTTGGCACAGGTATCCTATCATCAACATTGCCTTTTGTTAGCGTAAGTGCATGAATTTCAACATTTTCATTGATTACCATATGTAATTTGAAACCAAAAAACCAGCCGTAAGTGCTCTTGCTTAATTTTGCAATTCCAGCAAAAACTTTGTTTTTGGATATTCTTTTTGCATGACAAACTGCAATGGGAGTTGTGTCTATATATGAAATTCCAGTGTTTTCTGACTGTCCACAAAGCCAATGCAACAACATTGCTAAATGCCACAAAACCCTAGGCTTTAGAGCAACAAACCTGGTATATGAAGGTAACTTTGGAAACTCTGATTTGTAGAGCAACGTTAGGTAATGTAGATAGAAAGTTTTACACGGAGATTGTTGATATAGCAGGATTATTGTCATGATTTCGGAGTGCTCAATTTCCGTTGTTCTTGTGGGGTTTTTACCATTTGGCAGTAGTTTATCTGCAAAATTTTTCTCTATATCTCTGCAAAAATCATCGACCAAACAAAACAGTTTTGTTATATCTTCCATGGGTAACCTCATCTATTTTTTTATCACTGCTGAGTTTACCCTGTTTTCTTGCCTTTTCTATTCTCCTTTAATTCAGAATTCACGTTTATAGGTGGTGGAGTCTCAGGATAGTTTTTTGTCTTAAGCATTTTGGTATATAAAACCTTCCATTCGTCATCAGTCAGTATGACAGTGCAAGAAAGATTCGGATTTGTTCTAGCTACCAATGTGATAAAAAATATTCTCCATGCAATTATACTCATAATTGTAAGAAAGCGGATCAATCTATCTGCTGTTTGGAGCCTACATTCTTCAACTTTAAGACCGGATTTCAAAATTTTATGAAAAACCTCTATTCTCCATCTTAAGCAATACCATTGTATTTTTTCTACTGCTTCTTCAAAATTATTAATATTTATATTTGTTAACAAAATCCAGTTCATGGGCTCTTCGCCAAATGGGGGATATTTTTCTATAACATAGACAGCATTTAAAGGGAATGTTCAAAAAAGTGTGTCAAACCGAAAAAAAAGTAATAAATTGATATAAAAAAATGGAGGTTTGACAATGAGTCAGAAAGTAGTAAACAGAACTAACGGATTGGTAGATTATAAAGAGTTGGAAACAAATATCCTGTCGTCTATACGAGAAGGAAGACCGTTGACAGGAAGGGAGGGAGCATTAACACCATTTATAAAAAAGCTGCTGGAGGCAAGTTTGGAAGGTGAAATAGAAAACCACTTATTAGCTGAAAGTGAAGAGAATAATCGAAGAAATGGGAGAAATGGAAAGACTTTACGGACAAGTGCCGGTTCATTTGAACTTTTGACGCCAAGGGATAGAGAAGGAAGTTTTGAGCCGCAAATAGTCAAAAAAAGGCAAACAAGCTTACATCCAGAGCTTGAAACGAAGATTTTGAGCACATTTGCCAGTGGTATGAGCTATAGAGATATAGCGTCACACGTTGAGGAAATTTATGATCACAAAATATCGGCGGCAGAGATATAAAGTATTACCGACAAATTACTGCCTATAATCAATGAATGGCGTAGTCGTCCACTGCAATCAGTATACCCGATAGTATTTATGGATGGGATGTTCTTTAAGGTCAAAGAGAATGGACATTGCGTAAGTAAATGTATGTACAATATATTGGGCATAGACCAAAATGGCAGAAAAGAAGTCCTGGGCTTTTATTTGGCTGAAAGTGAAGGAGCTAACTTTTGGTTGGGAGTGCTAAATGACCTCAAAGAAAGAGGAGTAGAAGATATTCTGATTGCATGTGTAGATGGGCTAAAAAGCTTTCCTGCAGCTATAAATAGTGCGTTTCCTAAAGCAGAAGTACAGCTATGTATAGTGCATCAGATAAGAAATTCACTAAAATATGTATCCAGCAAAGATGTGAAAGTTTTCATGAATGATTTGAAAAAAATATATCGTGCTACAAGTAAAGAAATTGCTGAAAATTACTTACTTGAGCTGGAAGAAAAATGGGGAGAAAAGTATCCTTTAGTTATAAAATCGTGGCAGAACAATTGGGAAAATTTATCTGGTTATTTCAAGTATTCTAGCCCAGTTAGAAGGCTAATTTACACCACAAATCCAATTGAGGGGCTGCACAGACAGATCAGAAAATTCACTAAAACCAAGGGCTCATTTACCAGCACAAATGCCTTGTATAAACAGGTATATTGTGCTATAAAGAAGGTAGAGCAAAAATGGACTATGGCTCTGCCTAATTGGGCTTTAACTATGTCTCAACTTGATATTTTCTTTCCAGATAGATTGAAAATTGAGTTGAACTAAAAATGCGGTTTGACACACTTTTTTGAACATTCCCTCCAGTAAAACTACGGTCAACCATTCTATAGCTAACCGAAGTAAGATTTCCTCGAGAGCTGAAAGACAAAATCAATAGCCGAATTAATATTGGGCCAAAAGCTTGGCAGCACTTTTCTTATGGCATGCTTAATGGCAAACCAGAACTTCTCAATCGGATTTAAATCCGGTGAGTATGGCGGCAAGAACAAAATTTTACACCCAACATTTTCTATCAAATTTTTCGTTCTTGCAGATTTATGAAAGCTTGCATTATCGAGAACAATAGTCTGTCCAGGTTTTAATATAGGAACAAGTATATTTTCTACATAAGCATCAAAAATCTCGCTGTTGCAGTAGCCCTCAATTACCCAGGAAGCTTTAACTTTTCCCTCATTTAGTGCTCCTATTATGCTTACCTTCTTTCTTTTAAACCCTGGTTTATCGGCAAATAACCTCTTGCCTTTTTGAGACCACCCATATTCATAAAATCTGTTGTCTTCTACTCCAGAGTCATCTATGAATATCAAGTTTTCTTTTTCTATTCCTTCTATTTTTTTTATGAACTCCTTGCGTTTCTCTTCATTCCTTTCCTGATAAAGAAAAGTTTTTTTTATATGTATAGTTTACTTTTTTAAGATAATTGTAGACTGTGTCTTTGCACATGTTGCCAAATTTTTCAATTATTTTTTCAACCGTAATATCTCGGTTTTCATCCAGAAATTTGACAAAGCCATCTAAGTATTTAATTTTATGACTATGTCCCTTTTGGTAGCCTGAAGACGGTTTTATACTTCCTGTTTCTTCTCTTCTTTTCCTCCACCAGTATATAGTTTTTCTATCAATTTTGAACATCTTGCTTACTTCTTCCATAGTCATTTTTTTCTCGTCAACCACTTTTAAAACTCGTTCCCTCAGGTCCTCACTATATGGCTTGCCATCATTCTACCTTAATTAAAGCAGTATTATACCTTTTTACACTCCTTTGAGGAAACCTTATTTCGGTTAGCTATAATACTATGTTTTCTTGGTCTGCCGGTCTTTTTAGGTTCAAAATATAGCTCTATCATCTTCCATTCTTTGTCACTTATATCGCTTGGGTACATTTAAAATATATCTTATAACACACTTCTTAACTCCTTTCTACTTAGTTTGAAGACAGGCTCTTAGAAGTTAAATTGCTCAAAGAAAAATTGTGAATGAAGTGAAAATAAATTTATTTACCAAAATAGAGTTGCCTTGGTCTACAGACCTTAGTTTCTTTATCATTTATCATTTCATACCACTGAGTAACCCAACCAGTGGTTCTTGCAAGTGCAAAAATAGGCGTGAACATATTTGAGGGAATATCGATAGCATTCATTATTATACCTGAGTAAAAATCAACATTTGGATATAACTTACGCACGATAAAATATTCATCCTTTAAAGCTATTTCTTCAAGTTTTTTTGCAATTTTGAGCAATTCATTATTTTGTTCTAGTTTACTTAGAACCTCATGACAAGCGTCTTTCAATATCCGCGCGCGCGGATCATAATTTTTATAAACACGATGTCCAAATCCCATCAATTTAAATGGATCTTTATCATCTTTAGCTTTTTCGATGAATTTATCTATATCTTCACTTTGCTCTATCTCTTTTAGCATATTTATAACTGCTTCATTAGCTCCACCATGTGCTGGTCCCCAAAGTGTAGCAACTCCTGCAGAGAGGCTTGCAAACAGATTAGAGCCAGCCGATCCCACCAATCTGACAGCCGCCGTAGAAGCATTCTGTTCATGATCAGCATGGAGAGTAAATATTTTATCCAGAGCTTTTGCAAAAAGGGCGCTTTTATCATTATCAACAGCATCGCCAAATATCATCTTTAAGAAATTTTCACTGTAACTTAATTCATTGTTAGCATTTATGAATTCCTGATTGTTGATATGCCTATAAATCATTGCAACAATTGCAGGAACTTGTGCTATTGCAGAAATTCCAAAATCTAAATCTTCACCATTGACATTGTTGCCATGTGTTTCATGGTAAGATGCTGACAAATTTGCAAAACATGCAACTAAAATCGACATAGGGTGAGCAGTTTTTGGAAATGCTTTGATTACATTTGTAACTTGCTCTGATACTTTGGATGATTCTTGTATTTTGAGAAGAAATTTTTTGTGTTGCTCTGAACTGGGTAGTTCACCATAGAGTAATAAATAAATCACAGCAGTAAAACTATTATTCTCTGCCAAATCAGCTATATCATATCCCCTATATTTAAGAACTCCTTCATCTCCATCAATAAATGTAATCGAAGAAGAACATGAAGCTGTGGAAACAAACCCCGGATCATAAGTGAATAATCCTGTCGTCTTATATAAATCCTTGATATTTAACACGTCAGGACCTATTGTTCCACTTAATATGGGTAGCTCAATTTTTAATCCATTACTTAGTTCTAATAGCACTTTTTTATCCATCACTTAAGCTACTTAAATTTTATACAGAATATACAAACTGAAGAGTATATATTAATACAGTTAACTTTACATTAACCGTATTAAGCGGTCATCAATGCTTTTACTTTTGCATTTAAGCGACTTATTTTACGCGCAGCAGTATTCCTATGAATAACACCTTTATTCACACACTTGTGTAAATTAGATTCAGCATTCCGAAATGCCAGAACAACATTTTCTTTGTCGCCAGACTTGATTATATCAACCAATTTTCTAATAGCGGTGCGAGTTTTACTTTTCCGCATCTTATTTATTAAAGTGCGCTTTGCTATTACCTTTATCATTTTTTTAGCACTCTTATGATTTGCCATATATTAATACCTAAAATACTGTACTTTTTTTTAATTATAAAGTTTTTTTGTTAATTTGCAATATCAGTTTTTTCTATGGTTAATCTACTGCTTCTCTCTTCAATAATTTTTTCTAAACTTTGCAAGAATTCATTTTTGTTTAACCCAGGATATATTGGGGGCAATATTTCTATTATTGCCTTTCCAGGATTCTTTCTCAGAGAAAGTATGCTTTTTGGCCAAAACAAACCAGTGTTTAAAGCAACCGGTAACACAGGAACAGATAATACGCTATATAAAGCAGCAATACCTGGTTGATATTTTATATTTTGGTTTATAGTCGTTCTTGTACCTTCAGGAAATATTATTATGTTTCTATTTTCTTTTATACGCATTTTTGCTAGTTTAATTATATGGCGTATAGAACTGATACCATCTGAACGGTTAATAAAAATCATTTTCAGCGCTATAAGATGTAAACCAATGAATGGAATCCATTTCAATTCACGTTTTAAAATAAAAACCGCTTTTCTAAATAGTAGTATAAAAATAAATGTTTCAAATGGAGATTGGTGTTTAGATGCAATGATAAAAGGTTGCTTAGGAATGTTTTCCATTCCCCTCACTTCATATTTAATGCCACATAATAAACGCAGCATGAATAATACAACTCTAACCGAACAGACGAGGAAAATGGTTATTACATACTCAGGAAAGAAAATTACAGGGAGAGCAATTAAAGTATAGAATACTTCCCATAATATAAGGAAGAAATTAAACAATAAACTTGAAATCACAAACTCACATAAACTTATTTGAATTTAACTTTACTACAAATTAAAAACAATAAGTTTAATTATTGATCATCTGAGTAATAGGATGCGAATCAGCTAATTTGTCCTTTAACTTTTCGTTAGCAATATGAGTATATATTTGTGTTGTAGAAAGGTTAGTATGGCCAAGAACTTTCTGTATCAACACAATATTTGCTCCGCTATCCAGTAGATGGGTAGCAAAAGAATGCCTAATCACGTGTGGAGAGATCTTATTTTCATCAATATTGCATTTTCTTGCTAACTCCTTCATTAATTGACCGACCCTCTGCCTTGTAATTGGTTTATTAGGTTTATCACCTGGGAATAGCCAATCGGATTTCTTTTCGTTAGGGATCAGATTATCACGAACTGATAAATAATTTCTAAGGCTCTGCAATGCTTGTTCATTCAAAAGAATTTGCCTCTCTCTACCACTTTTTCCTTTTATTATTATATAGCATTCTTTGTTATTACTGTTTACTAAATGTGACACTTCACATAACTTCATATCAATTAGTTCAGAAACACGCATTCCAGAAGAGTAAAGGATATCTAAAATCGCACATAGCCTTTTACTGCTTATCTCTTTATTCGATTCGCTTGCTGATTTTCTCACTGCGTCCATTAGCAAAAATATTTCTTCGACACTTAAATACTTAGGCAAAGGACGAGAAACTTTTGGATTCTTTAATTCAGCATCATTAGCCGGTGCTGGATTAAAATCTATTATTCCGTCATTAAATAGACACTTATAGAAATTTTTCATAGCGGATATTTTTCTTGATATAGAGCTACTTTTATATTTTTTTTGTGTACATAGATATTTCACATAATCTTTAATATTGGTTTTGTTTACGCCAACCAAGGTAGTGCCGCTTTCTAATAAAAATTCTTCAAACTGGTGTAAATCCGAACGATAACTTTCCAGAGTATTTTGTGTAGCGGACCTCTCTGAAGCCAAAGCATCTATGTAATATGTTATGTAAAGACTTTCTTTTTTATTTTGCGACTGTTTATTTTTCATTATCAGCTCCTATATTTATTTCTTTGGCTATAATTTGATTGGAAGTGTTTCCTATGTGTCTTATGAGAAAATATGAGACAAATAAGGCATTTACCAATAGAGTGAACATCATAAACCTTTGCTTTAACCTTTTTTTTAAATTTAATCTTACTCTTATCATAGTTAAATTATAACGTCAAATCTATAAAAAACACCTTATAAAGTGAGCTCTACTATAAATATAGAATACTTCTTAGCTGTATCTATCCATATTTATTATAACATAACATTTATTATAATTCTAACATAGACAGATAGAGATTTCAATTACGTTAGTGTTATGGGTGTTAATAAATTTTTAATATATACAATGAGTACTTTACAAAAGAAGAAATCAAATGGCATCTTTTTTAAATAAAGTGCTAATAAAAGGAACGGTCACATTTGACCCTATAGATTCATTATCTATCTTCTCTATAATTTTATCAATGCTATAGAAAGAACGTTCTATTCTTGCTAAAATATAATTAATCACTTTTAAATCAATTTTTAACTGTTTATCTGAAAATCGTTTTATTAGCATGATTCTTAATAATTCTTCGCTTGCAGGCAAAATTTTTACGCTGATAGTTGATAATATTCGAGAACTTAAATCTCTTAGTTTGAAGTTAAGTTTTTTTGGTGAAATTGAAGAAGTGATTAGCAGCCTCTTGTCACTTTCTTTCATGTAGTTGTAACAATGTAATAACATTGCTTCATCTTTAATGTTTTGTACGTCTTCTAAAATAAAAGCATCGCTATATCTAATCTCGCTTACGAAGTTATTCACATTGATAAAAATTGCATCGTTTATTGATTGCCAAATATGAGCAAGATGAGTTTTACCGGAGCTTTTAGGTCCAAAAAGAATCAGACATTTCCAAGATAAATCATCAATTACTGAATTATATATGTGCTTATTTTCATCTAAGATGATGTAATTTTGCCGACTATAATCAGCTTGATTGTTGTTAAATAAATTTAATTGCACATTAAACCTCTTACGTAACCTCTTTCTGGTAGTAATTTTTGCGCAGAAATTTACTTATGCTCCTCAAATATCTCAGGTATTCTGGGCTCATTTCTCCCCTTACCATAAATTGATTATGCAAAAGGTCTGTTAGCCGTTTTTATAAAGCTCACTTTTAAAATATTTATTGATTGCATATTCTACTGATACATTGAACATTGCTATTATTGGAATAAAAAGTAATATACCTGTAAATCCAAAATATGAAGCGCATATAGTAATTCCCAGAATAATTACAGTTGGATGTATATGCACTTTTTTTCCTATTAATAAAGGAACTAATATGTTTGAATCTATTAATTGTCCAACACCAAATAATAGCAAAACGGCAGCACTTTCAAACCATTCACTAAATTGAGTAATAGCGCTCAAAAACCCAATAATGGTATATAATAATGGTCCTACGTAAGGTATGAACGTTAATATTCCTGATAAAATTCCAATAACAATAGAGTGTTTCAATCCGATTATGCTCAGGCTCACAGAGTAAAAGACCATCATGACAATACATACATTTACCTGCCCCTTTAGATAATTAGATATGATGAAATCCACTTTGGAAAAATAATTTGCAACTTTTTCTCTATAAGAAACAGGAATTAATTTATTAGCTTTTTCTATAATTAAAGGCCAATCACGTAATATATAGAAAAACACTACAGGAGTAATCACCATTAATGATACCGTGTGAATCAAGCTAAAGCTTGAACTTAACACTTGGATTATAAAGTTACTAGCAATATCAAGAGCATTTATGAAATAAGATACATAGTCGCTGTAATTTTCTGCTAGATTTTTAGATAAGTGATCAAATAAGCTATCCTCGATTTTTATATTAAGAAATTCTAATACAGAGGGGATTACTTTAAGTTTTAATGAAGGCACTTTACTCACTAAGAAATTTAATATTGAAGTAATTTGAACATATATAATAGGTAAAACAAATGTTATAACTAGTATAAAAGCTATTAATAAAACAAGTATTATAAAAATTACAGAACATGAACGCGGTATTCTATACTTTTCAAACTTGACTACTAGCGGATTAAACAAATATGCAATAACAATAGACATTAAACATGGAAAAACCATAGGACGCATCAGGAACAACATCCCTATTATAAAAAGCAGTATAAAACAAATAGTTATATGACGTTTTTGCATGCGTTTAGCATAGTCAATTTACTGAAAAATATACAGTTTATTGTAAATACTATCTATTCATTGTTTTATCAATTTTATTAAGTATTAGGTCAATCAAATTTTCACCCAATTCCCAACTAGATAAAACTCCGTTATGTGGATCATCTTCATACCTTTTCGAATTAACAGTCTTGATCAATTTTTCACATATCAATTTATCATTTTCTATTGCGTGCGCCAATTGTGCAGGTTGTGGTATTAAGTGATCTCCTTTGCTATTAATAACTATTACTGGCATATTCAATTTTCCCTCATCTCGCAACTTTCGTATATCGTTCACTAAATCAAAATCTAGATCTAAAGCCTTTAGCAATTTTTTAAAAATGGATGAGGGCAACATACTTAAAATTTTTGCTTGAGGGATCGGAAAATGCCCTATTGCTGTATGAAAAGAGCTGAAAGTGCTAGTAAAAATAACACCTCCAAGTTTAACGTTTTTGTCTGCAAAGTGCTTCAAAACTGCCGATGCAACTGCTCCTCCAAAGGAATGGCCAAAAAGTATAATGTTTTCAGGCCTCACACCCTTGTCCATTAATTCATTGATTTCTTCTATCGAGGGCTTAAGCAAACTTTGATCTCTATTTATAAAGGGAATAATAATAAGCATTACGGATAAAAAAATGCAAGTTAGAGCAGCTAAGCTTGCTAAACCAACTACTCCAGCTGTTATGGGGCTTATAAGTAGTAATATTGCAATGGGTGCTGATACAGATGCCACGAGGAACAAAAAGCTAACTGCAGCATAAGTTATGTAGTTCTGAAATGCGCTTGGATATTTATGTGCATGGTTATTATTTGATCCATTTAAACCTTGTACATAATTGTGAGCACTTTTATAGTTATCCCCTATTCCATGAAAGAATATAAGGTGTATCTCATTTTCTTTATTGCACTTAGTAATGTGCATTCTAGCATCGTATTATATCTTATTAAGATGATACACTCTTTTTTCAAACTGTAAATAACTTGTTACTATACACTTACGCTGAAAATGATAAATATGCACACTAACAGACTTAAGAAATACAAAATAGCAGCATTAATAGTTGCAGCAGGAGTAGGCAGTAGATGCAGTAACACAATTCCTAAGCAGTATACAAAACTTGCAGGTAAATCTGTTTTATTTCATGCAATTAAAAGATTTCTGGCTAACCAATATATAGATTACATAAGAATAGCAATTAATAGAGACCATGAAAATTTCTATGAGAAAGCTATATCACTAATTACAGACACTAAATTACTAAGCCCTGTATACGGAGGAGAAAACAGGCAAAATTCAGTTAAACTAGGGCTTAAAAGCTTACAAAAAGTTAATCCAGATTTTGTAGTTATACACGATGCTTGTAGGCCTTTTGTGTCAGATGTTCTGATAGATAACTTGGCTCAGTCCATGATTAATGATCAATATACAGGAGTAGTACCAGCAATAGAAGTCGAAGACACTATGTCATTGGTGGGTAATAATTTCGTTGAATCTACGATTTCAAGAGGAAAACTCAGAGCCATACAAACTCCTCAAATTTTTAATTTCAAAGAATTATTATCGTGCCATCAATCAGACAAAGAATTTACTGACGATTCATCACTAATGGTAGAGCACAAAAAACATGTTGCGATTATTAAAGGTGAGAAAAGCAATTTTAAGTTAACCACAAAAGAGGATATCAATATGGCAAAGCTTCTCTTTGAAGAGCCAAAATTTCGTGTCGGAACTGGTTATGATATACATAAGTTCATTAAAGTTCAAAATGGTGCTGAGAGCTTTATAAAAATTTGTGGTGTGAAAATTGAACACAACATGGCAATAGAAGCGCACTCTGATGGTGATGTTGCAATACATGCAATCGTTGATGCAATACTCGGAGCACTGGGATGTGGCGACATAGGAGAGCACTTTCCTCCTAGTTCCTCTGAATGGAAAGATTGCAATTCATCTCACTTTCTTGACTTTGCTGCTAAAAAAGCAAAGGAAAAAGGGTACAGCGTGTCTAATTTAGATATTACTATAGTTTGTGAGGAGCCTAAAATATCGCCTTACAAAGTAGAAATGAAGAAATTCATATCAAAAGCATTAGAAATTGATGATGAATTTGTAAATATCAAAGCAACCACTGCAGAAAAATTAGGTTCTATTGGAAGAAATGAAGGAATAGCAGCATATGTTTCTGTGTTATTGCATACAAACTTTTATTGGGAATAGAAAAGAAAAAACTTACTTGACAAACTCTGCCAGGCCCCTTATTGTAGTGCTAAGGGTATTTATGACTCATTGTTTTTGACCTGCAGGCTCAATGACAAAATTCAGTAAAAAACTCAGGGTATTTATTAGCGGATTACATAAAATTATAGCGGCTGCATGTCTTTTTTGTTTTTTCTACACTCAGCCAAATCGCACTTATTTTAAGCGTTAGCACATTATTACAGCGCCACTTACAGTAATATAGAGTCAAAACTCGCACTACGGGGCTTCTTTTGCCTTTTTTTTCGTTTGGTAAATTTCTTAATGTTTGTAGCTAAAGCAATTTAAGAGACCGAAAATGGTTTCATTCCAGCGCGTGACGCTGGAATCTAGTCTTTATTACGCAGCCACTTATTTAAAGTTAAGTTTTCTGGATCCAAGTAGTCAAGCTACTCGGATGACACCTTGACAATCGTCATCCCGCTACTTGTTAGCGCTGCGGCGGTATGACGGTTAAGTAGGGTGTCATCCCAGTGCTTGACGCTGGGATCTGATGCAGTTATTCTAGGCTAAGGTAATCCGCATAGCAAATGGTGTCATGCAAGTAGCTGACACTGGAATCTAGAATTTTTTTTAACTAGATCTTATGGTCAAGCCATAGGATGACAGAGAAGGTAAGCCTTATTTAAGTTAGCTATATATACTCATCGTTTATGGCTGAAAGGAACACATTTTTAGAATAATGAAAACAATCAGCACTTTAATTCAAGAAGGATCGGAGTTATTATCGTCACATAAAGTTGAATCACCACATTTAGATTGTGAAATCATCATGCAGCACGTACTTGGAGTGGAAAGATCATTCATAATTATGAACCATGCTGATCAAGTGCCGATGGAGAAAGAACTTTTATTTTGGAAATTAACAAAAAAAAGAGCGGAAAGATATCCAATATCGCAAATAATAGGTAATCGTGAATTCTGGAGTAAAAATTTTATAGTTAACCAGCATGTTTTGGATCCAAGACCAGATAGTGAAACACTAATCTCAACGGTGTTAAAATATTACCCAAATAAAAAGCAGAGACTAAAAATTGCAGATTTTGGTACAGGCACAGGTTGTTTATTGATATCCGTACTTAGTGATTATGAATATGCCGTTGGTATCGGTTTTGAAAAAAGCTTGGAAGCATACAAAGTTGCCTATCAGAATACAAAGAAACATGATCTTCTCAGCAGAGCTAAAATATTTCCAAGTTCGTGGACAGAATGCAGCGATTTATTTGATCTGATAATTAGCAACCCTCCATATATTAAAAGAAGCAAATTGAAAGACTTGCAAGCCGAAGTGCAAAAAGAGCCAAGAATTGCTCTTGATGGTGGTATTGATGGTCTGAGCTGTTACTTGAGTATTTTTTCAATATTAAGGAGGTGTCTTAAAAAAAATGGGTTTGCGATATTGGAGATAGGTGAAGATCAAAATGATATTGACAAAATAATCCCCTCATACGAATTAGCTTTTCAGGAATATGTACATGATTTAGCGGGAATGAAGAGGTGCATTGTTATGCAAAAAACATAGCTAATGTTTTCTTGTATTATCTCCTTCATCCCATATTATCCTATGTCATCCCAGTACCCTCTACCTCGTCATCCCAGTGCGTGACACTGGGATCTATATTTAACTAGATCCTATGGTCAAGCCATAGGATGACAGGAACGGTTTTGGTTAGCCATGCATTTTTTAAAAGGGCAATATATTTAGGCTTTGCTGGCAAAGTGGAAAGTAAGGCCAGCCTCTATGCCGTGTGTATGAAAAAAGCTGTTCTGTATGGTAGTAGATACTGGACTAGCAACTGTTTGTTTAGCCATTCTACCTTTTGGCTTACCTGCGCCATTATCAAAATTGGGATCCCACTTTAAGGTTTCTAATTTGAACTCACTGCTACCAATAGCACCAAAACCTCTATATCCAATATGCATATTTACATCTTCGTTTATGCGATAATCAAAGCCAGCTTTTAATTGACCTGCAGGTCTTATTGACGATTTTTCAAACATTGTCATTCTTGTTGCACCGACTCCAACCCCAACATAAGGAGAAAAAGAGAAACGGTCACTTTTCCAATGATGATAAACATTTGCCATTACAGATATGTTCTCAATTTGGTCATGATTGACTATTGCTCCATAGCTCTCTTCTGGGTTAGCTTCATCCCTTGTGTAGGATATTGTCATCTGGCCGCTTGTTAAACCAATATTATCCACTTTTACAGAAGAATACATTCCTTCCAATTCAGCTCTGTAGCTATTGCCATTCAATTCCCCTTTATAACCCAATGCTACATTTGCAGCAAAAGGTGGATTATAATCTCCTTTATACTTACTTAGTGACTGACCTTCTGTGTTCTGAGCACTCCTGTCATTTACAGATACCCGATTGGCAGCTGTAGCAGCAGTATCTCCAATTTTTGCTTTCAACTCACCCATGTAATTTAAATATTGACCGTAATACCCACTGCCAAAGTAAAACCCTTCTGTTTCACTTGCAAAAGATTGTTGTGACAACAGCAAAGCAAGCGCTGTAACCGCTAATGTTTTTTTACTAATCATTACTACTCCCCTAGTTAAAATAGCTAATCTAATACTAATTAATTAAAAATGGCTTAATATGAAAAACCTAATGATTTGCATAACTTGCACTTTTCTGAGCTAAAAATAGGCAAAGTTAACCTTTATTTTTGATCATTTTTTAATTTATCGTCAATATCCTCATCTTCAAATTCATCCTCCTCTTCTTCGTCATCAAACCCATCATCGCTCCTCTCATCATCAAACCCGTCATCATCATCTTCAAACTTATCGTCAATATCTTCATCATCAATATCTTCGTCTGCAAATTCATCTGATTCATCATACACTGCATCCTCTGTTTTAGCTTCAGCAGGATAATCAACTGAATTAGGCCCCTCAAGAGCATTATTCCCCTCGTTATTAACCTTATCTTTGCTCGCAGCAGCAGAAAGAACTTTGTTTGGGTCATATGGTTCTTGTGTAGGCACACGAGTTTGCTTGAGCAGTCTTTTTGTGAAGGTGCTATCACTATAGTACAAAATTTTCTTTGATTTAATTGGGTAAGTCGACTCTATTAAAATTATCTGATCGTCGCGTGGCAACATAATAACTTCTTGAGGCAATAGCAATGCTCTCTGTGTTTCAGAGATATGTAATGACCTTGAAGCAGGATTTAAATCTAAAAATTTAGGCTTATTCAACGATTCTTGTTGTACAGTTTTGTTTCCTATAAGTTGCGATATTAAATTAGCTGTTTCAATATTATTGGCTGCAAAAGTTATTCTGTAAGTCGAGTTTGACAAAAAGGAGTTCATTCCTGCTTCTTCGTATATTCCTTTGAGCTGCTCAGTATCTTGAACAATTAAGAATAACCTAACTCGATAACCACGAAAATATGCAATACCTGTTTGAAATTGCTCCATTTTTCCAAGTGTAGGAAACTCATCCATTAAAAACAATACGCCATAAGGCTCGTCATCCGATGGCAATTTTCTACATAAAAACTCAGTTGCCTGTTGGTAAAAAACTTGCATTAAAGGCCTGAGCCTAGTCAAATTGTCAGGAGTTAAACCAACATAAACTGTAGTTTTCTTCTTTTTAAAATCTAAAATATTAAAATCACTTGACGCAGTTGCAGTATCAATCAATGGGTTTGCCCATAATTCAAGCGATGAGTTCATAGTTGATACAACACCCGACCTTTCTTTATCAGCTTTTTGTAAAAAAGCTGCAATATTCATATATGCTACAGGGTGTATTATTTTACCCATTGTATCAAGAGCAACAGCAAGATTATAAACTACGTCATCACTACGCATCGTACGCACAACTTCACCAAAAGATTTAACTTTCTCTGGTGCAGCAAGTAAGTATAATACCACTCCAACAAATAAGCTTCTTGCTTCATTTTGCCAAAAGTCTTGTTCAGGCATGATTAGGTTAGCTATTTTCTGCACATCGTCAACCATCTGCCCAGGTTTTTTACTAATCCATTGTAATGGATTGTAACAGTGACTTATTCCATCTGGCTGCGCTGGATTCCATACGTATACTTCCTGTCCTTGTCGTTCTCGCCAACCACTTGTTATTTCATAGTTTTCTAATTTTATGTCGTGTACAATTACCGAGTCAGTCCAAAATAATAAATTAGGAATTACAAAGCCAACACCCTTACCAGAACCTGTAGGTGCAAATAACAATGCATGCTGAAACCCATCAGCAATAAAGTATCCTCTTTTATCTTTACCAAGCAATAATCCCCTTTTGCTTCTTAATCCTGCTTTTCGTATGTCTTTCTCTGATGCCCACTGCGAGTCTCCATGAAGTGATTCTTTCTTTTTAAATGGTCGCCACTCAATTATCCTTTCTCTTAAATTCCATAAGATAATCATTAAAACAACAATAGGCATTGTAGAAGATAGAATTAATTTAAATTTGAGCTCAAGGCTATATAACTCTGGGTGGTGCCAACAATATTGTATATGATCAAAAATCGTTGGCCAAAGAGCTTGAGGGAAAGGCGTCAAACTAGGATTAATTGCCTTAAAATCCACAGCATCCGGACCGTCAACTAATAGAAAGAACAATATACCAGATAGATAGAAGCAAAACTCAAGTACGCTAAAAGCTACTACACCTCCTATGAGAATATTACGTAGGTGATTTCCATTACTCATAAACTACTCTTTTTTAACTTATGTATAAATTTAAGCATTTTCGCTTGCAGATCTAGTAAATAATATCTCAGAAATGCTTCTTTTACCCCCCCCGGTTCTTTTTAGCTGAATAACAATATCAATCACATTTCTAATGTATGGTATAATTTGGTCTGGAGGAATGCCAAGATTTGCCTGCATAACCATCAATTTTATTTGCTCAAGGGCCATTGTTGGACTATCCGCATGAAGGGTTGATATTGATCCAGGGTGACCAGTATTTATCGCCCTAAGAAAACTAAAAGCTTCCGCTCCACGGAGCTCACCAACTATTATTCTGTCTGGCCTTAAACGTAAGCACGCCTCTATCAAATCTTGAGTGGTTACTTTTGCTCTGCCCTGCCCTCCTTTGGAGGCAATCAGATGCACTCTATTTGGATGATCGTTCAAAACGATTTCCCTTGCATCCTCAACAGTAATAATTCTTTCCTCATCTGGAATAGCACGCAAAGTAGCATTAGTAAAAGTAGTCTTACCAGTGGAAGTTCCACCGCTAATTATAATATTTTTCTTATTTATTACAGCGTATTCTAAAAACTCTTTTATTTTTTTTTGCCTTAACAGTAAATCCAAATGACGGTCAACTGGATTATCAGCTGCTTCTGTAACAGTTTCAGAAAAAGCCCCCATTTTTTCGTAATCATCGAGTGCTAATTGCATGCTAGAAGGCTTACGAATCGACATGACTACTTTATCAGGTTCACATGCTGGTGGAAATACTATCTGTATACGATAACCATTTGGTAATGTTGCCGAAAGTAACGGTGCTTCTTCGCTAAGTTTTTGTTCTGTAGCTTGAGCAATCAGTCTGCCAAGAGATTTCAAATGGTTAAGATCGAATACTTCTAATTTTTCACACCTTATTTCACCGCGATTTTCAATCCATACTTCCTTTGGCTTATTTATTGATACTTCATTTACGCCTTCTTCTTGAAATATGCCTTGTAATGGCTCCAAATATGTATCAAGTGCAGCATAATTCATTTCATTGATTTAATATTGCCTGTGAAGGAAATACTATATCTTGGTTAACAAATACTTTCAATGCGGTGCCTTGATCGACATAAATAGTTGGTTTTTTATCTGTATATCTGCCCACTATATCTCGCATGTCTTTAGAAAAATCATTGATTGACTTCCCGATTGCTTCATCATAAACAGATTTGCTTCTTTTCTGAGTTTGCCTCAACAGTTGACGTACATCGTCTAAAGTTATACCGATATTGTCACTAGTAATTGCATCAACTCCACTAGCTCCAGAACTTTTTATCACACTTACTATTTCTTCCTTTATTATTCTCAGTAAATCCTGATCACTTTTAGCATTCCGAATTTTTTCAATAGCCCTAAGACCCAATTTCCATTTTTCGTCTCCTACCTTCCCAACTTCAGTTTTTATAGCATCCTCCAATCTCTCAACAATAGCCCCTTTGAGAGAAGAAATATCTATTTCAGTTGCAGTAATAGACTTCACTGCATCCATGGCAGTTAGCGCATCGATAAGATTAGAGGCCTTTTGTCCTACAACAGCTGAACCAATTGAAACACCAGCAAGTGCCACTGAAGAGAATAATGCACTTACTATTTTATTATCAACTATTCCTGCTATCCCTGCTCTACCAAGCTCGTCAGTACTAAGTGATGAGATAGCAATATCTATTCCATGAGGAAGAATGACCCTACTCCAGTTTATATTTACACGAGCTCTTGCGACATTCGAGTCAAATGAATAACTGCCTATCAATCTTGAGCCTTTAGGTATTAAAACTGTATCACCAGTTTCTGCATAAACATCTCTACTCACCATAGCACGCAGCATTCCTTGCAGATCAGAGTTTATTGCAGTTTCAAGAACAGCATCAATAATTTTACCTTGAGTAACCATTAAACCAAGCTTTCCTACTCTGGTAGCTTTGCTCGATTGTGCTGAAGTGTCAGATAAAATAGCATCAGCAGCCTTATTCTCTCCACCATCACCTGAAATTGTTAACATTTGTGCACTACGTCTGTCTCTAGGATAACCGCCACCCCCTATTGTAGGAAACGAGGTAGGTAAATTGCCCATAACATTACTAGAAGGAAAATTTTGCTTTGGCAAAATAGGTATATTTGACACAGGAGTTTCTTTTGGTTTCTCTTCTTCTTTTCTAATTTGTTTTATTTCTGGTATGATTGGTGGTGTAGGAAGAGGAGGTAAGGGTGGTAAGGGATCAGTTATTATTCTTTCAGGAACCATTACATTATCTGGAACTTGTTCCAACTTTCCCTTCAATTCTTGAACATTTTGCTTTGTTTCCTCTTTTTTAATAACTTCTGAACCCTCTTTATGAGAAGGACTAAAATAGAGATAATACACTCCACCAACCAGAAGCACTAAAATAATGACCATCAATGCCCTATGACCTTGATTAGAGCCAACTGTTACTACCTTGTTCTCTATTTCTGATTCATCTTCTGAATTGTTACGCCTTTCTTTATTCATATTGCATATACCACAGCTAAAGTGACCTATTTATAATTTCAACTTCACCATCTTCATAACGCATAAATAGCTTTTTATGTACTCCTTTTATTATAACATAATCATCAAATAACAGCCTTTTACAAGGTTTATCCTCCTCTTCTACAAAAATCTGAGGTATTTTATTATTATTTCTAAATTTTAAATAGGTTAAATAACCATCATCAAATAGCTCAATCGGAACTATATCCGCATTACCACCTTCATCAATATATGTATAATTGTACTTCGTATCATTTTCTTGTATTATTTTTTCTGGCTTGTCTGTAGTATATTGCATCTGAGTAGGTAAAGAAACCTCATCTAAATCAACATCAAATTCACCTTCTTCTTGAGGATAATAAAAACGTACTACGTAAGATATATCCTTTTCAGCAGAATAATCGTGACCCACTTTCTTAGCATCAGTATCTGGGTATTTATCGTAGTTTGGCCTTGAGATTAAATCAAAAATGTAATTTCTTTTTTTAGTTGTTGTAATAATCATGTTAGTGCGACTACTAACTTCAAATGGCATGATAAGCAATTTATTGTCATAAGGATTAATTTTCCAACTTGATGCATCACCAACAGCGATATTTTTAACTTTTTCTCCTTCCGCAAATTCAATATAAGAATAGTAACCCTGACTAAAAACCACCGTAAATACTTCATTAGGGCTATACACAAAAGTCTTTATTCTACTATCTACAGAAATAGGCTCATTATAATTAATGGATGCGTTTAAATTGCCACTTACAAGTAAAGCTAAAACTAATAATATCCTATACATATTCATCATCTACTCTATATGAAATAACTTGAAATCCTAATGGGTTAATATATCTTTGCTGATCATCCATTTCAAGCGATGCATATCTATATGACATAATAACTATCTTATTTTTTCTTGTGGAACTTCCATCTTTCCGTATAAATTCCACAAAAAACCTCACCTGAAGAGCATCGTTACCCAATTTTTGAATTGAGCGAATTTTAAATTCACTTTTGGTATCTGAGTACAAATTAAAAAGATCATCCATATTCTGTGATCCTACATAATTTCTAAATTCATTATACACATTAGGTGAGGAAAACAACCTCACCTTTGTATAATAGTTATAATTATAATGATATGGATCAAAAACCTCCCTTGCTTTTATATACTCTGAAATAAAATAATCGTTTAGCGCTTCATTTGCAGAATATTGTTTTACTGTGACAGGATCAACCAATTGCACTATTCCTGATTTCTTGTCAATTTCTATAACAAATGGCTCAATAGTGCTGCTTGTGCTAATTTTAAATATGACTAATATGCTGATAGAGATCGTTGCTAATAATATTAATGCAAATAAAAGTAGAATATTCCTTTGAGCAATAACTGTGCTGTAGCGGTTTGAATTCCAATCTATATCCTTATCTAAGGATTCAGTATTTTTTCCTCGCTTAAAAAACCTTAGCATTTTAGTATTCCTAAAAATCTTAACTTATGTTAATAAACATAGCAAATTAACAAAGTAGTTACAACAAAAAAGCTAAAAAACTCTTAATCTATGGCCTAGTTTACCAAACTTTGTCTCCATATATGAATCGTTATATTTATTACGTTCCACAATAAGTGGTAGACACTTTGTAACTCCTATACCACTACTTTCCAATTCTGACAATTTCCTATCATTGTTTGTAAGTAATTGGATTTTGTTAATGTTCAATTTCTTAAGCATTTTAGCTGCAACAGCAAAACTCCTTTCATCATCTTCAAAACCTAATATTCTGTTTGCATCAACAGTATCAAGATTATGTCCTCTTTGCACACTGTACGCTCTTAACTTATTAGTTAAACCAATGCCTCTTCCATCTTGCATCAAATACAATATAATACCACTTCCAGAGTCAGCTATCATTTGAATTGCTTGATGTAACTGACTTCTGCAATCGCATGATAAGCTATCTAACAAGTCACCCGTATAGCACGAAGAATGAATTCTTACTAATGGTTCGCCATCTTTATCTGGATTGCCAATGATAATTGCATGATGTTCTCTTCCACCACTTTCTGTTCTATAAGATATGATATTTACTTCTTGAGTCTGTTTTAAAAATAATGATGTTTTGCACACTTCATATACATCCTGATTTTCTTGAAAATTATTTATGAATGACGTGTCCAGTGCAATAACGTCATTTTTCTCGCACCAATTTCGCATTTCATGGTTATTCTCAAAAGTCATATCAGCCACTAACGCGTATGGCAATAATTCTGAGAACTTAAGCAAGGCAATAGCACATTCATCTATTGTCTTTGAGCATTGCAACTCTCTTATGCGATCTTCCTTTGAACAGTTTATTAAATGGAGCAGTTCATCAAAATTATTCACCAACAGACGTTTGCTGTTATGTTCTTTATTCTGAGATATGTATTTTACCTTACTTGAAGTTAAAGTAACATATACATTACTTGATATAAGCTTGTATTGATTAAATAAATCTCTTTCTAAAGCCTCAGCAGCAGCAAACAATAGGTAATTACTTTTATCATATATTACAATTGGCCGGCCGCGCCTGATTTCGCTGATAGCTCTTTCTACCTTATTGCTACTCTGATTTCCTATAAACATTTTTACCCATATTAAGCAGCTATGAAAAAACTGGTGCGGCCGAGAAGACTTGAACTTCCAAGGCCTTATGAGCCACAGCGACCTCAACGCTGCGTGTCTACCAATTCCACCACGGCCGCACTATATTCTAGTTCTTATATAATTATTTTAAATTATTTAATCATTTTAGAATTTTTCATCTAGAGTGTCAATCTGATACTAGAATAATTTAGAAATTACTTGTATGATTTGATTATGAATTTTGTGATTATAAATTTTAATCATTTAAGACAACCTTACTACTAATTTTTAACTTAGGTTTTTATACAAATGAATGTAGCTAATATCTTTATTTTTTTAGCTCTATCTCTTATAACCAGCTTTCATTCTGTCCATGCACAAATATTATACACATGGTCTCAAGTTATTCCAGAAAATAAATTAAGCATACGTGCAATTACAGACAATGACATGTGTCCCATTGTTTATGTCGATGGCGAGGAAATAGAAATGCTGAATCGCAGCTCAATTAACAATGGTGATCATAACGAAACAGTTTGTGAACTGACAGTACAAACAAGTGCCAAAAACATTAGTATTGAGGATCTACGAGTTCCTATATTACCAGAAAAGGTTAATAAAATTGCTTTTATTGGTGACACGGGTTGTAGAATAAATATGTTATTTCAGCAGGAATGTAATTCGGTAGATAGCTGGCCTTTAAAAAAAAATTTAGATTCAATCGCCCTTCATAAACCAGATTTAATTATCCATGTTGGTGATTATCATTATAGACAAACAAAATGTAGAAATACAAAAAAGTGTGGCGATATTTATGGATATAATAAAAAAGCTTGGTACGCTGATTGGTTTGAGCCTGCAAAGGATATTTCATTACAATCCCCTTTCCTTTTTGTTCGTGGAAACCATGAGAGTTGTAATAGAGCTTATGAAGGATGGTTCAGGTATCTAGATTCATACCCCTTTTCGTCTGAAAAATGTGGAAACTTCGTTTCTAGTTGGTCCTTAGATGCTGGACCGATGAAATTTTTTATCTTCGACTCTTCATCCGGTGAGGATATTTTTACAACCCAAAGCACAATTGATGCTTTTGAAAGGCAATTTGATAAATTGATACAAGATAAGCCCACGTGGTTTTTAACTCATAAACCGCTTTGGAGATCTCCAAAAAAAGAATTTTTGACATTAAAAAGCCATAGTAATCTTACACAAATTGAAGCTTTTGGAGATAAATTTCCAAGCAATGTCACTACCATAGTTTCTGGCCACATTCATACAGCCCAGATTTTATTAATGGATAATGTTCCAGACCAGATTATAGTTGGAAACGGTGGTGCATTATTACACGCTCAAGATCAAGAGCCTGTTTATCAAAATGTAGAATTTGACTATTCAAATGGTAGAAACTACTTAGCACACGAGGTTAGAAACTTTTTCGGTTTTGGCTTTGCAATACTAAACTTAGATGATCACAAATTTACCTTCTATAATCAACACAATAAGGAAATGTATTCTGCGAAGCTAACAGAAGATTTTAAACTTAAACGGATTAAAACCATAGTCGATTCATTTTAGGACTTGTTATTAGCTATTTTAACAACGCTACTTAAACATTTTTTTTAATCGATTGATTTCATCAGCAAATTTTGAGTCGGTCTTTATAAAATTTTCTACTTGTTTTACTGCATGTATAACGGTAGCATGGTCTCTGCCACCAAAGTTTCTCCCAATATCTGGTAGGCTTTTTTGCGTAAATTTTTTGGCAAAATACATAGCTATTTGTCTTGGCCTTGCAAGACTGCGAAGCCTTCTATTGGATTGCATATCTGCAACCTTTATATTGAAAAATTCAGCTACTTTTTTTTGTATTTCTTCTATTGTGATTGACCTATGATTTGACCTAAGAAGATCGATTAGGGTTTCACTAGCTGATTCTACCGTCATACTTCTTCCAATTAATGAGGTATGGGTAACCTTATTTAATGCTCCTTCTAATTCTCTTATATTAGATTTTATGTTCCTTGCTAAAAACTCTAGGACATCTTTCGGAACATACATATTCATCTGCTCCACTTTTGCCTGCAATATACCAAGCCTTAATTCAAAAGTTGTTTTATTAATATCTGCCACCAACCCCCAACCGAGTCGTGATCTTATTCTTTCTTCTACTCCATCAAGATCACTAGGAGACCTATCAGCTGATATAACCAATTGCTTATTTTGGTCTATCAATGCATTGAAAGTGTGAAAAAATTCTTCTTGTGTACTATCTTTACCACTGATAAATTGCACATCATCTACCATCAATACATCTACTGATCTAAATTGCTCTTTAAATAACATAATATCTTTGCTTCGCAGCGCTGTAATATATTGGTACATGAATTTCTCTGCTGATAAATATACTACTTTTCTTTTTTCTGATGGGGAATTGACTATGTGCCAAGCTATAGCATGCATTAGATGTGTTTTACCAAGTCCCACTCCACCATATAGAAACAAAGGATTGCTGCCTAATATTGGATCTATAGATTCTGCCACACGCTTTGCCGCCGTAAATGCTAATTCATTTGGCTTTCCCACTACAAAATTATCAAAGGTGAACCTTGGATCCAGCGGCGAACCAAGATTATGATTACTTTCCTCTCTGTTTTTTAGTATAACATTAAAATTTGAATTCCTTTCCTCAATTACTTGAATATCAATAGAACGTATGCTTTTATCTTCGCTTTGCCATAATGATAATATTTTTTTCATGTAATGAACTGTAATCCACTCTTTTATAAACCTTGTTGACACGGATAAAAGAACTTCCCCATTTCTGCTACTGACAAATTTTAGCGAACTCAGCCAGCTGTTATATGTTGCTTCTCCATAAAGATTATAAAGACAATTTTGGATTTTTTCCCAAGTAACATTGTGATCCTTTACTGTAATAATCTGATCAAAAAACATAGTAGAAACCTTAGGGCTAGTTAAGTTCATATACCACACCAAGAAAAAAGCAACAATTAGAAAAATATAAGATAATCAATAGCTTACTGCAAAATGAAAAGCTAATACTACTTAATACATACTAAAAATTATGGTGATTTTTTGATGGGTTGTAAAGGGTATAAAAACACTAAAATTGATCATTTTTATTTCAAAAAAATGAAAAATTTGTAAATGTCGCTTGTATCGAGGATTAGAAGCATGCTATTAAAAATAGTAATACATTATGTATAAATAAGATGTTAAATTTACTGGCAAATAAGTAAAGTATTCATATAAATATAGCTAACCTAATATAGATTTACTGAAGCAAATTTATGATTATATTAAGTAATTTGAGTTGTCATGCTGTATTCGGTATTGAACTAGAGTTTTACATTGAAGGAATAGAAAAAGAATATTTATTTCTGAGTAGCATCAAAAATAAAATAGCATCTCTTGAATTTTCTTGCGAGAAGGAGAATTCTACACATCAATATGAGATAAAAAGTGGTTGTTATACGAACTCCGACAATTTAATTAAGCATTTTGAGTTAGCGAAACAATTACTTACTGAAACAGTACAAAAACTAGGCGGGAATGTTTCTTTTAAAGCAAAGCCCTATTTGGATAGAGCAGGCAGTGCATTAAATGTGCATGTTAATTTAGTGAATTCAAATAACGATAACTTATTTTATATCAATGAGCAAAAGTATAGTGATTATTTGATTCATAGTATTGGTGGATTATGTGCAATGATGAAAAAACATATGTTGTTCTTTGCTCCAAATGATGATTCATATTTAAGATTTCAGTACCCGGATATTCATACTCCAACTACAATTAGTTGGGGAGTAAATAACAGAACTGCTGCGATAAGAATTCCCTATTTTGGCAACGATTCCAAAAGATGCCGCCTAGAGCACCGTGTTCCTGGAGCAGACTGTAACCTTGAAAAAGTACTCACAGCAATAATTGAAGGTATAGTTTTTGGTATAGAGAACAAAATTGCTCCGCCAAATAGAGTGTATGGCATTGCATCTGATTCTCAATATGAGATGGAGAGTTTGATATAAACTCTAACCACGTTGGTTAACAATATCTTCCATAGTTAGCCGCTCTGGCATTCTCATTGAGTTATCACTGAAAAAAGTCCTCGGAGCCTTGGTAGGTTCTTTGATTTCTTGGTAACATCCATTCATATGCATAGGAGGGGATCGCATTAAATCCATATAGTTCGTTGCGTATTTAGTCTGACTTGTATCATCAGCCCCAGCAAGTGAGTTATCGTCAAGGTCCATATGTTTAGGTAATCCATTTTTATTTCTTCTTGTGCTCTTTTATTTTTTAATTCTTCTTCTAGCTCAGCTTCAGTTCTTTCTGGTTCTTTTGCAGATATTTCTTTATCTTTTCCTTCATCAACACTGCTATACCCTTTAATCTTCTGAAACTTTATCTTCTGAAACACCAGTAATTTCATCAGGCTGTTCTTTTTTAGTTCTTATTTTATGAATCAGCGAAAGTAATAAGTAAGTAACCACAGCAGCAGAAATGATAATGGCTATCTTTGCGGCAATGTGAATTGCTGTTAAAAATATTAAAGCTGATAAAGCTCCAGCTAACCCAGATGTAATAACTTTATTCTTGCCTTTTGTTACATTTAAAATTGCCACCATAATAACCTCTCAAATACTGTTCTAGAATTATTATACAGAAATTTTCTTAGAGCCTGTCTTCAAACTAAGTAGAAAGGAGTTAAGAAGTGTGTTATAAGATATATTTTAAATGTACCCAAGCGATATAAGTGACAAAGAATGGAAGATAATAGAGCTATATTTTGAACCTAAAAAGACCGGTAGACCAAGAAAACATAGTATTAGAACAATTATTAACGCAATCCGCTATATGATGAGAACAGGATGTCAATGGAGACAACTGCCTAAAGATTTTCCACCATGGAAAACAGTGTATAGTTGTAATTAGCGATTGAAAAAAAGTGGAATATGGCAAGAGATTCATGATTTTCTAGTTAAAAAAGTAAGAGAGATAATTGGTAAGAATGAAACTCCATCAGTGGGAATAATAGATAGCCAATCAGTAAAAACTACTCAAAAAGGGGATCCAGAGGATATGATGCTGGCAAGAAAGTAAAGGGTAGAAAGCGCCACATCGTTGTAGATACTGTAGGTCTTGTAATTGCTGCTGAAGTACAAAGTGCAAGCATTCAGGATCTTGATGGTGCACTAAATCTTTTTGTTCAAGCCAAATGCAAAGCTCCAACATTACATAAGTTTTTTGCTGATCAAGGATACACAGGTAAATTGCAAAACCTCTGCTTATTGGAAACTGGATGTTTATTGACGATTACCAAGAAAATAGTTGATACAGGATTTCAGGTTATTCCCAAACGTTGGATTGTTGAGAGAACCTTTGCTTGGCTCTCCAATTTTAGACGTATGAGTAAGGATTATGAGCATTCTCCTCTCACTTCAAAAAATAACATCTTCTTTAATATGATCACTATTATGCTTCACAAATTAGCTCATTCTTGAGTTTGAAGACAGGCTCTAAAAAATAGACTAGAAATTGAACACACTCGCCATAGATCCCCTGTTAATTTTTTGGTTCATATCTTTTCTACTCTCATTTCCTATTCCATCAAATCCATAAAGCCTTCTATTTCCTATACTTTCTTCCTCCCTTAATCCAGAATTCGCGTTATAAATACCTCAACTGGCGAATGGGCAGAAAGTGAATTTGGAATTGTTAATTTTGGTGATATAAGATTAAGTAAAAGGCTTCTAAAAATAGTTAATAGTTTTGCTGAATCGCCTGAGTGTTCAATAAATCAAGCTTGTGAAGATTGGCATCAAAGTAAAGCAGCTTATAGATTTTTCCAAAAAGATGCCATTTCTGAAAGAAAGATATTAGACAGTCATATAATTAAAAATATTGAAAGAGCTAAAGAATACTCAACTATCTTAGCTATCCAGGACACGAGTTATATTTCATATAAAAATCATAAAAAGACCGAAGGATTAGGGATTATAGCAGCAAGATTAACATCTAAAACAACTAATTTTAAAACCCATGGATTAGTGATGCATACAACGTTTGCAGTTACAACAGAAGGACTACCTATAGGATTATTGGATCAAAAAATTAGTACTAGACCTCCCTTAGCTGAAGACCTAAAGGAGTTGAAAAGAAGAAGCCATAATACTGCTCTTCCCATAGAAGAGAAAGAAAGCATACGGTGGATAGCATCACTTAAAGACTCTACTAAACATCCTGGATTAAAGGATGTTAAGGTAGTTACCGTTTGTGATAGAGAAGCAGATATTTATGATTTATTTGAAGTTGCTTCCACTAATCAATCTCTTTTTGTAGTAAGAGGAAATCAAAACAGAACAGTAAACAAGAAGTCGACTTATTCTGAAAAAGGTGGTGAAAGATTGTGGGATTTGATGAATCGCATGTCTTGCCAAGGAGAAATACAAGTGAGTATTCCTGCTTGCGATAACAAACCTCAAAGAACAACAGTTTTAGAAGTAAAGTTTAGTAACTTTGTGATGAATGCATCAAAAAACAACGCTAGACGTAAAACGCAAAAACTTCCTAATTTAAATTTAAATGCTGTCTATGTTATAGAAAAATATCCCCCATTTGGCGAAGAGCCCATGAACTGGATTTTGTTAACAAATATAAATATTAATAATTTTGAAGAAGCAGTAGAAAAAATACAATGGTATTGCTTAAGATGGAGAATAGAGGTTTTTCATAAAATTTTGAAATCCGGTCTTAAAGTTGAAGAATGTAGGCTCCAAACAGCAGATAGATTGATCCGCTTTCTTACAATTATGAGTATAATTGCATGGAGAATATTTTTTATCACATTGGTAGCTAGAACAAATCCGAATCTTTCTTGCACTGTCATACTGACTGATGACGAATGGAAGGTTTTATATACCAAAATGCTTAAGACAAAAAACTATCCTGAGACTCCACCACCTATAAGAGAAATTGTGAGGTGGGTGGCCAAGTTAGGAGGGTTTTTAGCTCGCAAAAATGACTTAGAACCAGGCCCTATAGCTTTGTGGAAGGGATGGAAACGTCTCTTTGATTTAGCAGAAGGATGGAGACTTGCTCATTCATTCTATACTTGTGGGTAATAGTAAGCATGATAAGGGGGCTGGCGGAGTTTGTCAAGCAAGTTTTTTCGTTTCTGCGGGCTACTTGAATAACGGCTACAATGTTTGTACAATTGTGCGTAACGCGCTGCCGAACACTGGTTTTTATATGGCTATATAAGAAAAATTAAGGCTTAAAAGGAAACTTAAGCAGCTAATAGGGCCTAAGCCTTTTTAATAAAACATAAAAAGCCCCTTTACCACCATGTTTTTTCGTAGCTTGCTGGTAGTATAGAACCATATGCTGGATTTTAGTATCATTTAACCACTTATTTAAGTTATTCTTTATAGTGTCTGTTTTATTTGTTGCACTGCCGTATCCCGTAATTACCAATAAACATCTATTTCCTGCTCGATAATTTTTGATAATAAAATCTATCAATTTACAGTAAGCATCCTCTATACTATAGCCGTGCAAATCGAGCTTATCGCTTATAAAATATTTACCCCTATCAACTTTTAATTTTGTGTTTTGGTCAAGACAAAATGATGAGTTACCATTATTGGTATTAAGAAAATTCCTTTGTAAGTCGGAGGTACCTTTATCAACCATAGACTTTATATTTACTTTATGATCAACTTTCAAAGTAACTTTTCCACATTCTATTGGCTTAACATTTTTTTGCCAATCCAACTCATCGTCTGACATAAACGCATTAATCGAATTGTATAATTTTACAACAATATCCAAACATAGTAAAATGTTGCTTATTCTATAAAAACCCGATTTTCGATAATACGATGAAATCGTCAAAAACTAATGAGAATTTTTGGCTGTATGGAAAGCACACCTGCATGTCAGCACTGAAGAATAAAAATAGGCGGTGTATAGAACTGTTAGTAACAGAAAATTTCTATAGAGAACATGAAAAAGAAATTAGGCAATGTGTAAATAGTAAGGGCATTAAAGTTCGATTAGTAGAAAACAAAATACTTAATGACGTTTTATCTAAAGGTGCTAACCATCAAGGAATTGCTTTAAATGTTGCCCCTATTCTTTATAACTTAAGCATCGAAGAAGTAGCTGAAAGCTCAAACGACAGCTCTACTATAGTCATTTTAGATCAAGTCACTGACACGCACAATATTGGATCAATTTTAAGAACTTCAGCTTGTTTTAATGTCAACGCATTGGTTTTACCACATAATCATTCACCTGGCGAAAATGCATCTATTGCAAAAGCAGCAAGTGGAGCATTGGATATTGTTCCGCTAATGTACGTTACAAATATAGTAAAAACTATGCAGTATTTAAAAAAGGTCGGCTACTGGTGTTACGGGTTTAATTGCAATGCTAAAGAAAATATAGATGAAATAAAGAGCTTTGAGAAAAAAAGAGTAATTATTTTTGGTTCTGAAGAGAAAGGAATGCGGAGGTTAGTTAAAGAAAATTGTGATTATCTTTTAAAAATACCAATGTCAAATGCAATTAACAGTTTAAATGTTTCAAATGCAGCAGCAATAGGCCTATATTCTATTTATATTAAAACAAATGCCAGCGCATAGCTGTTTATAATAAAAATACTTGATAAAAATGTGGTTTTATATTATAATGCGTTAAATAATGGACAAAAGGAGTTATATTTATGTCTTACATGAGAAATGAACAGGATATCCGCTCTCAGGGCGTTTATTATAGCGCTGGACTCAGAAGTTACCTAACTAAAGTATATAACTACATGGCTTTAGCTTTAGGCGTTACAGGGCTTGTTGCGTTTCTAACGGTATTTTCTGGTCTTTTTCAGGTAATTCATTCTAATCCTGTTCTGTCGCTTGTGATAATATTCTCTCCAGCTGCATTGGTGATCTATATGCGGTATAGAATTCAACACCTAAGTGCTCAGTCTGCCGTTACTATATTTTCCTCGTTCTCAGTGTTAATGGGGCTTTCCTTATCTTATATTTTTATAGTTTATACTGCAGAAAATATAGCAAGAGCGTTTTTCATTACATCAATTATGTTTGGCTCTATGGCTTTATATGGTAATACCACAAAAAGAGATCTTACAAGTATGGGCTCTTTCTTGATTATGGGAGTCTTGGGGATAATTATAGCATCCATAGTAAATTTATTCCTTGGAAGTAGTCCTCTCTACTTTGCAATATCGTTCATATCAGTAATAGTCTTTACCTTAATGACTGCGTATGATGCTCAAAGAATCAAGGACGTTTATTATAAATATAACGACGGATCAGAAGTCGCTACTACTAAATTGGCAATACTGGGTGCAACTGATCTTTATTTTAACTTTATTAACATATTTCTCAATCTACTCAGGTTACTTAATAACAGGGACTAAATGTTCTCCTTTTTAAGGAAGAATAACAAGAATTCTATAGTTTTCTTTTTAGTATCTTTAGTTGTGTCGATGATATGTCTTACATATGCATCTGTGCCACTATACAGTATTTTTTGTAAAGCTACCGGATATGGTGGCACAACAAGAAAAGTAACTAATGCAACAATAAGTGCAACTGGCCAAAAAATCAGGGTCCACTTCAATGCTGATATAATGTCCGATCTACCTTGGGAATTTAAATCAGAAACTAACTACGTTGACGTAAACATAGGAGAACAAAGTTTAGCATTTTATTACGCAAAAAATCTATCTGATCATCCTTCATTTGGTATGGCAGTATATAACGTTACGCCTTTCAAAGCAGGTAAGTATTTTAATAAAGTTGCATGCTTTTGTTTTGAAGAACAAATGTTGCTACCAAAACAAAAAGCAGCTATGCCCGTATCTTTCTATATAGATCCTGAGATAATGCTTGATAGTAATACAAAAGATTTAAGTGAAATAACGCTATCATACACGTTTTTTAAGCTTAAGTAACAGAATGTTTGCAAACCATACGCGTCAAGTTAAGGCCCAATATAGCACCATTTAAAGTGGGTATCTTGTTTGTTACATTTATTTTTTGGGAAATTTTGATCTAAAATAAGATAATTCTTTTAGAAGAGTCTATAAATTACTAGCTTTATTACTTAATATCTAAAATAATCTTTACCACTTTTCTTTTTCCTTATGCTACTTTCCCTTAACTTGACGCGTATGGTTTGCAAACCATGTCATTTCAAGTAATCAATAGGGTGTCATCCGAGTAGCTGACACTGGGATCCAGAAAAAATGTATAGCTCATACAGATAAGGTTGACTTTTTGCCATCTTATGACTTGATTATATAAAAAAATCTGGATTCCAGCGTCACGCGCTGGAATGACAGGAGGTAATGCAAGAAGTCTATTGATTGTGAAAACAATAACTTTGCAAAATATTAATTGTTAGATAACATAATTAAAGTTTTTATCTCACATTCATCATGGTTAGAGCTATACAAATAAAAAAAACTGGGGGACCAGAAGTATTAGAATTTGTAGATAAGAATATAGGTGAGCCAAAAGGCGAGGAAGTCTTAATACGTCATACAACTATCGGCTTAAATCGTTATGATTTAGAGCACAGAAAAGGTACACGCAAAATTAAAAATTTACCATCGGTGCTTGGAGTGGAAGCAGTTGGGGTTATTGAAAAACTTGGTAAAAAAATCAGTGATGGATTCAAAGTTGGAGACAGAGTTGGATATTGCACAGCTCCTCCAGGGGCATGTTGTGAAAAGCGCATTATACACCAGAAATATCTGATAAAAATTCCAGATGACATATCTGACGAAGTTGCTGCTGCAGTGCTGTTTAAAGGTATGACAGCTCACTATTTAGTTAATCAATCTTATAAAGTTAGGCCTGGTGCTTTCGTGCTAGTTCATGGGGCTAATGGTGGTTTAGGACAAATAATATGCCAATGGGCAAAGGATAAAAAAGGTGTAGTGATAGGTTCTGTAAGCTCTGATGAAAAAATGAAGATAGCTTTACAAAGTGGCTGCACATACGCAATAAACTACAATGATAAAGACTTCGTTTCTAAAGTTATGGAGATTACGCAAAACAGAGGAGTAGGTGCAGTGTATGACCCTATAGGTTACGCTACAAGCAAGCTTTCTTTTGAATCTTTAGGCAGGTTCGGCATACACGTTTCCTATGGGCAGATATCAGGTAACGCTCCTATTAGTTTTTCTTTACTTAGTTCACGTTCGTTATTTGCAACTGGAACCTCAATATACCATTATAAGCATGATAGATTCACATTAGTGCTTACCACAATGGAAATCTTCGAGATGATAAGAAAAAAACTTTTAACTGTACGGATCAATAAAAAATATAAATTTGATGAAATAATTCAAGCTCATCGCGATATGGAAAATAGAAAAGCGAGTGGGTTAAATATTATCAAAATCTCTTAGAGCCTGTCTTCAAACTCAAGAATGAGCTAATTTGTGAAGCATAATAGTGATCATATTAAAGAAGATGTTATTTTTTGAAGTGAGAGGAGAATGCTCATAATCCTTACTCATACGTCTAAAATTGGAGAGCCAAGCAAAGGTTCTCTCAACAATCCAACGTTTGGGAATAACCTGAAATCCTGTATCAACTATTTTCTTGGTAATCGTCAATAAACATCCAGTTTCCAATAAGCAGAGGTTTTGCAATTTACCTGTGTATCCTTGATCAGCAAAAAACTTATGTAATGTTGGAGCTTTGCATTTGGCTTGAACAAAAAGATTTAGTGCACCATCAAGATCCTGAATGCTTGCACTTTGTACTTCAGCAGCAATTACAAGACCTACAGTATCTACAACGATGTGGCGCTTTCTACCCTTTACTTTCTTGCCAGCATCATATCCTCTGGATCCCCTTTTTGAGTAGTTTTTACTGATTGGCTATCTATTATTCCCACTGATGGAGTTTCATTCTTACCAATTATCTCTCTTACTTTTTTAACTAGAAAATCATGAATCTCTTGCCATATTCCACTTTTTTTCAATCGCTAATTACAACTATACACTGTTTTCCATGGTGGAAAATCTTTAGGCAGTTGTCTCCATTGACATCCTGTTCTCATCATATAGCGGATTGCGTTAATAATTGTTCTAATACTATGTTTTCTTGGTCTACCGGTCTTTTTAGGTTCAAAATATAGCTCTATTATCTTCCATTCTTTGTCACTTATATCGCTTGGGTACATTTAAAATATATCTTATAACACACTTCTTAACTCCTTTCTACTTAGTTTGAAGACAGGCTCTAAGGATTATTAGCATTCTCCTCTCACTTCAAAAAACAACATCTTCTTTAATATGATCACTATTATGCTTCACAAATTAGCTCATTCTTGAGTTTGAAGACAGGCTCTAAAGGAGTTGAAAAGAAGAAGCCATAATACTGCTCTTCCCATAGAAGAGAAAGAAAGCATACGGTGGATAGCATCACTTAAAGACTCTACTAAACATCCTGGATTAAAGGATGTTAAGGTAGTTACCGTTTGTGATAGAGAAGCAGATATTTATGATTTATTTGAAGTTGCTTCCACTAATCAATCTCTTTTTGTAGTAAGAGGAAATCAAAACAGAACAGTAAACAAGAAGTCGACTTATTCTGAAAAAGGTGGTGAAAGATTGTGGGATTTGATGAATCGCATGTCTTGCCAAGGAGAAATACAAGTGAGTATTCCTGCTTGCGATAACAAACCTCAAAGAACAACAGTTTTAGAAGTAAAGTTTAGTAACTTTGTGATGAATGCATCAAAAAACAACGCTATAGCTAACCGAAGTAAGATTTCCCCGAGAGCTGAAAGACAAAATCAATAGCCGAATTAATATTGGGCCAAAAGCTTGGCAGCACTTTTCTTATGGCATGCTTAATGGCAAACCAGAACTTCTCAATCGGATTTAAATCCGGTGAGTATGGCGGCAAGAACAAAATTTTACACCCAACATTTTCTATCAAATTTTTCGTTCTTGCAGATTTATGAAAGCTTGCATTATCGAGAACAATAGTCTGTCCAGGTTTTAATATAGGAACAAGTATATTTTCTACATAAGCATCAAAAATCTCGCTGTTGCAGTAGCCCTCAATTACCCAGGAAGCTTTAACTTTTCCCTCATTTAGTGCTCCTATTATGCTTACCCTCTTTCTTTTAAACCCTGGTTTATCGGCAAATAACCTCTTGCCTTTTTGAGACCACCCATATTCATAAAATCTGTTGTCTTCTACTCCAGAGTCATCTATGAATATCAAGTTTTCTTTTTCTATTCCTTCTATTTTTTTTATGAACTCCTTGCGTTTCTCTTCATTCCTTTCCTGATAAAGAAAAGTTTTTTTTATATGTATAGTTTACTTTTTTAAGATAATTGTAGACTGTGTCTTTGCACATGTTGCCAAATTTTTCAATTATTTTTTCAACCGTAATATCTCGGTTTTCATCCAGAAATTTGACAAAGCCATCTAAGTATTTAATTTTATGACTATGTCCCTTTTGGTAGCCTGAAGACGGTTTTATACTTCCTGTTTCTTCTCTTCTTTTCCTCCACCAGTATATAGTTTTTCTATCAATTTTGAACATCTTGCTTACTTCTTCCATAGTCATTTTTTTCTCGTCAACCACTTTTAAAACTCGTTCCCTCAGGTCCTCACTATATGGCTTGCCATCATTCTACCTTAATTAAAGCAGTATTATACCTTTTTACACTCCTTTGAGGAAACCTTATTTCGGTTAGCTATAGATGGCTTTGTCAAATTTCTGGATGAAAACCGAGATATTACGGTTGAAAAAATAATTGAAAAATTTGGCAACATGTGCAAAGACACAGTCTACAATTATCTTAAAAAAGTAAACTATACATATAAAAAAAACTTTTCTTTATCAGGAAAGGAATGAAGAGAAACGCAAGGAGTTCATAAAAAAAATAGAAGGAATAGAAAAAGAAAACTTGATATTCATAGATGACTCTGGAGTAGAAGACAACAGATTTTATGAATATGGGTGGTCTCAAAAAGGCAAGAGGTTATTTGCCGATAAACCAGGGTTTAAAAGAAAGAGGGTAAGCATAATAGGAGCACTAAATGAGGGAAAAGTTAAAGCTTCCTGGGTAATTGAGGGCTACTGCAACAGCGAGATTTTTGATGCTTATGTAGAAAATATACTTGTTCCTATATTAAAACCTGGACAGACTATTGTTCTCGATAATGCAAGCTTTCATAAATCTGCAAGAACGAAAAATTTGATAGAAAATGTTGGGTGTAAAATTTTGTTCTTGCCGCCATACTCACCGGATTTAAATCCGATTGAGAAGTTCTGGTTTGCCATTAAGCATGCCATAAGAAAAGTGCTGCCAAGCTTTTGGCCCAATATTAATTCGGCTATTGATTTTGTCTTTCAGCTCTCGGGGAAATCTTACTTCGGTTAGCTATAGAATTAGGTATTGCTTATGGTGCTTTAGATGACCACGAGAAAAAAAGGGAGTTGCTTGAACGGGCTTTACCTATTTTTGAGAAGCATTATGGCCCTGATCATTCTAAAGTTGCTAAACTGCTGGCAGAGCTAGATGATATTTAGGCTTTTAGCAATACTAGATTAATAATCACTCACTTGAATCACACTTCCAAAACTAACCTATTTGGATCTTCTATATAATTTTTTATTTTAACAAGGAAAGTTACTGCTCCTTTGCCATCAACTATTCTGTGGTCGTAAGAGAGGGCAATGTACATCATAGGTCTGATCTCAATTGAATTGCCCACGGCAACTGGTCTATTTTGTATTGAATGCATTCCAAGTATTCCAGATTGTGGAGGATTTATTATCGGAGTGGAAAGGAGCGAGCCGTATACTCCACCGTTTGAGATGGTAAATGTTGCACCTTCCATTTCTGATACTTGTAATTTACCTTCGCGAGCTTTTTTGCCAAGAGCAACTAAAGTCAACTCAATTTCGGCGAATGACATCTGATCAGCATTCCGAACAACTGGTACAACAAGACCTTTATCGGTGCCAACAGCAACACCTATGTCATAGTAATGTTTATATATGATCTCATCGCCTGAGATTTCAGCGTTAATTTCAGGGATCTCTTTCAGTGCTTGCACCGCTGCCTTTATAAAAGACGACATCAAACCAAGTTTTATTCCATATTTTTTTTCAAAAGTGTCCTTATATTTTGCTCTTAGATCCATGACATTTTTCATGTCAATTTCATTGAATGTGGTCAGTATTGCAGCAGTATTTTGCGATGCCTTCAAACGAGCAGCAATTACTTGTCTTATTTTGCTCATTTTTACTCGTTCCTCTCTTTGCTCTCCACTTACTACACTTTTTGGCAATTCATATTGTTTTATTGCAGGCTGTTCTGCTTTGTTTATATGGCCTATCACATCTGCTTTTGTTATTCTATCTCCCATGCCAGTTCCTTTGACACTTTCTGCATTAATTGCATTTTCTTCCATAATTTTGCGAGCTGATGGAGCATCTTTTTTAGCAGAACTTTCGCTTTTATCTTCTTTTCTCGCTTCCTCTTTTACTTCTCCCACAGAAAGCTTCGCTAACAATTGATCAGGACTTATCACATCATCTTCCTTTACAAGAAATTCAGTTATTTGCCCTGAAGCTTCTGCAGTTAATTCGAGTGCTGTTTTGTCAGTCTCAATTTCAAAGATCAAGTCATCTACTTTTACTGCTTCTCCAATATTTTTCTTTATTTTTACTATACCTTCCGTAACTGACTCACCACCAAGAGTTTTTGGCGCTCTGATTTCTATAATTTTGCTCATAAAACAACTTCCGTATAAAACTTTCTATAGATTTATACATGAAAAGAGACATGTAATAAACTAATAAATTCATTGAGGCTCTTATCATTTAGAAGTGACAAACGGATAACATACTCCCAAATGTCATTCCAGCGCGTGATGCTAGGCCATCTTGACAAATTTCGCCAGCCCCTTCTCTCGGCTATGGTATTGCTAATCAAACAATGACTATGCAAAAGACCTAATAACATGTATAATCCATAAATAATTTTTGAGGTAGATTGTGAAACTAGGTGTTAATATTGATCACGTTGCAACCCTCCGCAACGCACGCGGAACTTCCTACCCAGATCCATTGAAAGCAGCAGAAATAGCCATTGACGCTGGAGCAGACTTTATTACTGTACACTTACGAGAAGATAGAAGGCATATTAGAGATGAAGATGTATTTAACCTAAAAAAAAGCATTAGCACTGAGCTAAATCTTGAAATTGCAGCCACGGAAGAAATGCTTGAAATAGCAAAAAAGGTAAAACCCTATTCGATTAGTATAGTACCAGAAAAAAGAGAAGAATTAACAACCGAAGGTGGCCTGGATATCGTGAATATGCACAGTAAACTTTCTAATATAATAGAGGAAATGCATAGCTCTAGCATAAAAGTCTCACTGTTTATCGATCCAAATACTAATCAACTAAAATATCTTGAGAAGCTAGAGATAAAACCTGACATAATAGAAATTCACACAGGGGATTGCTGTGATAATCCATCAGAGAAAAAGTTACAGTTAATTACTAATGCTGCAGAGTACGTCAATAAATTAGGAATAGAATGCCACGCAGGACATGGCATAACTTATAAACACGCTAAGAAGATGACAAGAATACCTCACATCTCAGCTCTCAACATAGGCCACTATTTAATTAGCGAAGCTGTATTTTATGGCTTACACAGCGTAGTAAAAACAATGAAAATGATAATGTCTAACTAACTGCTGCTTTTTCCTTCTCATTTAAAATACTTAAAAGAGTTTGGCTTGCTTTAAATTTTACCCTTGTCTTTTCAGGAACAGTCATGATCTCACCATTTTGGGGGTTACGACATTGTTTCTCCTGACTTATAGCAGTAGAAAATGTTCCTATTCCATGCAAACGTATTTCACCTTTCCCATGCAGCTCATCCTTTATTATTTTAATAAACGCATCATGAATCTTGCTCAAATCAGATTTTGTTATATCTATATTCTGACCAGAACAATCTTCCTTTAATTTTTTTATTATATCTTCTTTACTCATAAATTACCTTAATATTGAAAAAATCACACAAATAGCATATTATGTTGACACCGATAGTCAACTAAATTCATCACAAAAATAGAGGATATCATACACTTTTGCAAATATTTGTATAATACTTACAAAAAAACACCACTATGAAATAACTATCTCTTAGAAAATTGACACTTTTTCCGAGCTTTATGTTGACCATATTTCTTACGTTCAACAACACGCGAATCTCTAGTTAAGAACTCACCATTACGTAATATAGAATGCAAATCTTGGCTTACACTACTTAAAGCTCTGCTTATTCCATGAGCTAGAGCACCTGCTTGACCAGATAGCCCTCCACCTTTTACAGTTGCAAATACATCATATTTGTCTAACGTAGAAGTTGCTACAAATGGCATTTTCACTATTTGGCACACTGACTCTCTTTTAAAATAAGAAATTAGATCGCCTTTTTTGTTAACACTAAATTTTCCACTTCCCGGCTTTATCCATACTCTTGCTGCAGATTCTTTTCTTCGGCCTGTAGCATATAAACGACCAAGCGAATCAACTGCTGATTTAATTGTCTTTTCTGACCAATCATTATTATTTATTGTAGAACTCTTCATTTTTACTCCATTACTTTTTATTTTTACGATTCAAAGAGGCAAAATCTATCTTTTCAGGTTGCTGCCCTTGATGCTTATGCTCTGAACCAGAATAAACATACAAATTTTCAAAGCGTCTACGCGCCATAGGGCCATCATCAAGCATCCTTTTCACTGCCATTTTTATTACACGCTCAGGAAATTTGCCATTTAAAATATTATCTGGAGTAGTTTTCTTCAAACCACCAGAATACCCTGTATGCTTATAGTAAATTTTATCTTTAAGCTTCTTCCCGGTAAAATGCACCTTTTCTGCGTTGATAATAATTACATTATCGCCACAATCCATATGAGGTGTATACTCAGGTTTATGCTTTCCACGCAATAGCGTCGCTACAAATGCTGCAAGCCTTCCTACCACTAATCCTTCTGCATCTATGACAAACCATTTTTTGTCGATTTGTTTCTCTTTTAAGAAAAAAGTTTTCATTGTAATTTAACTAAACAATAGTAAGCTACTATATACTTAATTTCTCAATAGTGTCAACAATATTAGTTATTGATTATTAAAGTAATTTATGTTAGTAATTGAGCTGCGCAACCAATATGCACAGGAAGTAGAATGTTTCGATTGATTATTACACTTGCGATCATTTTTGGTACTATAAGTTGCTATGCAACCGATGTGGGAGAAGTTATAAGCAAAGCGATCAAAAATAGCTCAAAAATAAAGTCTCAATTTTACCAATATAAAAGCGCAGAAAAACAGCTTAAGTCTTCTGGGTTAGCTGAGTTTTTACCTGACATTAATTTGCAATACAATTTCGATAGTAGTTTTAATCTTTATCCTTATAGTCAATCTAATTTATCTGGAAAACGCCTGATATTAAGCCAAAGGATAATAGATGGAGGCGGCACCTTTGCCACATTCAGTCGATCAAGTCATCTTCTCAAAGCAGAAAAAATGCGATTTCAGCAATTAAAACAAGAGGTTGCACTTAATGCTGTGAAAGCATATGTTGGTGTTTTACAAAAGACAGAAATATTAAAGCTCAGAGAACATAAAGAACGCGTTTCTTTGGAACATTTGTCAGCTATGAAAAAACGCTTTTCCCTTGGAGAGGTAACCAATGCTGAAGTTTCGTTAGCAAAAGCAAAATTTTCGTCTTCTATATCCGAAAGAGTTGATGCTGAAGGTAAATTAAAGTTGGCAAATATTGCTTATTATCATTTGATTGGCGAAGATGCTGATGACCTTTCTGAAGCTAATGATAAACTACCTTCTGTCCCAGAGCTAAATGAATGTTTACAATTAGCAAAAACCAATAATTTATCTCTAAAATCAGCAGTTTATCAAAAAAGAGCAGCCGGAATGGAAGTGATCGCTGAAAGCTCCAAGTGGCTTCCTTCTTTAAATCTAAGCGCAAGCAAAAATTTTGGGAAGGATGGTGTAAAATTAGACAAGCTATTAGAAAATGTTCATATAGTTTTTACTCTTGATGTTCCAATCTTTAAAAAAGGAGCGAATGCTTTTGGTGTCAGTAGAGCTAAAATGGATGCAAAAAAATCTACCTACGATTATTATGAAACGGTAAAAAATATAGAACAAGCAGTTGTAAATGCTTGGAATAATGTGCTAACAGCAAAAGCCATTATTAAAGCAAGTCAAGAAGCGGAAAAAGCAGCAGCTTTAGCATTTGAAGGAGTTGAGCAAGAGGTAAACTTAAGTTTAAAGAGTACATCTGACCTTTTGGACACTGAAGATGCATTATTTAAAGCACGTTCAGACTTAGTTGAAGCAAAAAGCAATTATGTGATTAGTGTTTATAATTTGCTTTTTATAATAAATAGTATAAATCTCTAAATTTAATGGTATTAGCACTATGCATGATGAACAAGACAATCAATCTGTAAAAGATATTCTAGAAGATATAAAAAAAGCTATATCGGGTAAAAACGCAAGTAACGATAAAGCAGAAATAAAGGATGAAAATGATGATGTGCTATACCTTGAGGAAGAGTATCCAGAAGACATGGAAGAAGATGGCAAAAAAGAAAATGGTAAAGAAGAGGACATTGATAATGATGACCAAAGTGAGGAAATGGCTTGCAACAATAACCAATTTAATGGCCATAGCTACAATTCAGAAGAAAAAAAAGATATTTATTTGTACGATAATATCCAAATGAGTAATAACAAAGCGAGTAATAGCGGCTTACAAGCGCAAAATAATGATCATCTAGTTTTAAAAGAGAATATGGAAGAGATCAAAGCGCTGCTTGGAAAAATGCAAAACGAATTGCAGCATAAACAACAAAAAAGAGCGAATCTTACTGTTGAAGAATTAGTTACATCTCTTTTAAAACCTCAGCTCTCAGAATGGCTGAATAAATATCTACATGCACTGGTAAAAGAAGTAGTTGAAAAAGAGCTCAAAGATATAATTAATAATAAGTAGGGTATTAGCAATAAAAACTAGAGTAAAGACGGCTAGAGGCAGAAAACTATCTTCAACAAGGTGGCTACATCGTCATTTGAATGATCAGTATGTGCGAAAAACTAGCAAGGATGGTTATAGGTCACGCTCAGCATATAAGCTGGTAGAAATGGATAATAAATTTAAATTATTCCAAGAAGGGCAAAAAATTATTGATCTTGGTGCTTCTCCTGGTGGATGGTCACAAGTCGCGTCTCAGAAAGGTGCAAATGTAGTTGCTCTTGACATGAAACCAATGAACGCAATTAATGGAGTAGAGTTTATACAATGTGATATTATCAATGGGCTTGAAACTTTAAGAGAAAAATTCAAGGATCAAAAATTTGATGTAATTTTATCTGACATGGCGCCCGAATCTTGTGGTTTAAAATCGTTGGATCATATCAGAATTATGCTTTCATGTGAGGCAGCGCTCAATTTTGCAAAGCATTTCTTGAGTCATGGTGGCACGTTTGTAGTAAAAATTTTCCAAGGAGAATCTGATAAAGATTTTTGTCACGAGCTAAAAAAAATGTTTAAAACAGTAAAATATTTTAAACCAAAGTCAAGTAGATCTGAATCTACAGAAATGTATTTGGTAAGTTTAGGCTTTATTGGCAGCAGACCTCGGGAATGTTCAAAAAAGTGTGTCAAACCGCATTTTTAGTTCAACTCAATTTTCAATCTATCTGGAAAGAAAATATCAAGTTGAGACATAGTTAAAGCCCAATTAGGCAGAGCCATAGTCCATTTTTGCTCTACCTTCTTTATAGCACAATATACCTGTTTATACAAGGCATTTGTGCTGGTAAATGAGCCCTTGGTTTTAGTGAATTTTCTGATCTGTCTGTGCAGCCCCTCAATTGGATTTGTGGTGTAAATTAGCCTTCTAACTGGGCTAGAATACTTGAAATAACCAGATAAATTTTCCCAATTGTTCTGCCACGATTTTATAACTAAAGGATACTTTTCTCCCCATTTTTCTTCCAGCTCAAGTAAGTAATTTTCAGCAATTTCTTTACTTGTAGCACGATATATTTTTTTCAAATCATTCATGAAAACTTTCACATCTTTGCTGGATACATATTTTAGTGAATTTCTTATCTGATGCACTATACATAGCTGTACTTCTGCTTTAGGAAACGCACTATTTATAGCTGCAGGAAAGCTTTTTAGCCCATCTACACATGCAATCAGAATATCTTCTACTCCTCTTTCTTTGAGGTCATTTAGCACTCCCAACCAAAAGTTAGCTCCTTCACTTTCAGCCAAATAAAAGCCCAGGACTTCTTTTCTGCCATTTTGGTCTATGCCCAATATATTGTACATACATTTACTTACGCAATGTCCATTCTCTTTGACCTTAAAGAACATCCCATCCATAAATACTATCGGGTATACTGATTGCAGTGGACGACTACGCCATTCATTGATTATAGGCAGTAATTTGTCGGTAATACTTTATATCTCTGCCGCCGATATTTTGTGATCATAAATTTCCTCAACGTGTGACGCTATATCTCTATAGCTCATACCACTGGCAAATGTGCTCAAAATCTTCGTTTCAAGCTCTGGATGTAAGCTTGTTTGCCTTTTTTTGACTATTTGCGGCTCAAAACTTCCTTCTCTATCCCTTGGCGTCAAAAGTTCAAATGAACCGGCACTTGTCCGTAAAGTCTTTCCATTTCTCCCATTTCTTCGATTATTCTCTTCACTTTCAGCTAATAAGTGGTTTTCTATTTCACCTTCCAAACTTGCCTCCAGCAGCTTTTTTATAAATGGTGTTAATGCTCCCTCCCTTCCTGTCAACGGTCTTCCTTCTCGTATAGACGACAGGATATTTGTTTCCAACTCTTTATAATCTACCAATCCGTTAGTTCTGTTTACTACTTTCTGACTCATTGTCAAACCTCCATTTTTTTATATCAATTTATTACTTTTTTTTCGGTTTGACACACTTTTTTGAACATTCCCTTTTAGGAGGAAAAAGCGTTCTGGAAGCTATACGAGATGGAAATTTTGAAAGAAATAGAAGTATTATACCAACTAGCGTAATTGAACAGCCAAATACTGCAACGAATACTCCACGATCTCACCTAGAGAACATTAGTCTGAGCGGACACAATTACAGAACTAAACGTATTGATTCAAGGTATGGCTAATGTGCAAATATTGAAGCAAAAGTGATCAGTGCTTGACACTGCTCTCCTTTTTCATCCCAGTGCCCAGACACTGGGATCCAGGAATTTTATTAAGTTGGTGAGCATAAAAATAGCTGTTTTACGTTAAAGTACAATGTTTTGATGATTATGGAAAGGCTGGATTCCAGTGTCAAGCACTGGAATGACACCATTTGTTGTAAACTTACTTTTTTCTTGATGATTATCTTTTTGGTTTATCTCGCCTACCTATTTTGCCACTTTGCTGAACGGATACAACTAAACAATAGGTCTATCTACTTCATTCTAATGTGATTTCAGTTTTTTTACGTGCAAACTCTCTAATCCCACCTTATAGTTAGGATAAATTAGAGAGACATTAAGATCTTTTTTAATTTTAACATTACTTACTTTTTTTGACCCTAAATAAAAACTCTGTGCATAATCTGGTAAGGAAGAAACCTCAATTGGCTCTGGAGGACTAACATTGAGAAGTTTGGCTGCATACATTATCACTTCAGATTGTGTAGTGGGTAAATCATCTGCACAATTGTATACTTCACCAGGTTTTATGTTTCGCATGGAAGAAAATAGAATGTTCGATATATCTTCAACGTAAATACGAGAAAAAAAATGCCCTTCTTTTTTCACATTTTTTGCTTTGCCAAGCTGCAAGTCAATTAACACGTTCCTACCAGGACCGTATATTCCAGCTAAACGAAAAATATGTACAGGCAGTTTGCTATTCAGCCACTTCTTTTCAGATCTAAGGCGCTTTTCTCCTCTGATTTCTATAGGTTTTGTTTCAGATTCCTCATTCACCCAATTACCAGAGTAATCACCATAAACGCTAGTTGCAGACAAATAACCAAACCATTTAACATTTTGCAGGCAATCACCATATCTCTCCATAACATCATCACCATCTGGAGGAATAGAAATTAAAACGTGCGTTGCGCTTTTAAGCAGATCTTGACTAACTTTCTCATAATTAAAGAGGATTACATTTTGTATATTTTTACTTCTTGATGTGCCACTGACTTTCCAACCTAAGTTCAGCAGTTTTTTCGATAAAAATTTAGCCACATATCCATAACCAAAGCAAAACAAGTGCATGAAAATTAATTTTTAAAATTCTTCTTGATAAATTCTACTCCTAATTTTATCCCCTCTTCATTAATAATATGCCCTAATCCATGAATTGGGTGCCCTTCAACATTTACCCCATTTTCTTTCAGAGCTTTAACCGCTAAGTCGAGAGACGAAAAAGGTACCACGTCGTCAGCATCACCATGGATAACACATATGTTAGGTTTTGACTTGATCTCTGGTGCAGTTTTTGAAGGTGAAAGAAACCTACCAGAGTATGCAACAACTGATGCACATGATTGAGAGCGGGTGAGAGCTGTATGTATTGCAAGCATTGCTCCTTGAGAAAATCCAACCAAAGAAAGTTGCGCATCTTTTAAATTAAGCTCCTTTAATTTTGTATCAATGAAATGATTTACAATTGATGTAGCATTTTTTACTCCATTATATAGCGCTTCCTCACTACGATCTTCCAAGCTGAACCACTGATAACCATCACCTATTTCTCTTTCAAACGGAGCATTGGGTGCTACAAAATATGACTCGGGTAAAAACTTGCTCATAACTTTAGCAAGGTAAATGAAATTATCGCCACTTGAGCCCCAACCATGTAAAAAAATAATCAAATTTTTCTTATTTCCGCCTGCACAAATTTCTTGGCCTTTAAGTTCAATCATTTCTTTTCCTTTTGCATTTATATTTTTATTTAACACTAATTTTCAAATTTGTAAAAACATACTGTGATTGCTGTTGAATGATGGAGAGACATACTCCATTATTTTATACCTATAGCTAACTGAAAAAAGGTTACCTCAGAAGGGATAAAAAGGTATAAAATGGCTTTGGAATAAGTGCAATTTGGTATAGGTTAAAACAGCTAAAAATAACCTTAAAAAAAGTCACATTCTATCAAGAGCGCAATCAAGAAGATAGGCAGCAATTTATCGATAAAGTCTCAAAAATAGACCACTGTAGCATTTTATATATAGATGAAGCAGGAGTTGATCATAGACTATACCGAGGATATGCATGAGCTCCAAGAGGAGAAAAAATATATGCTGATGTTCCAGGAAAAAAGCGGGAAAGAGTGAGTATAATAGGTGGATGGATTGAAAAGAAGTTTATTGCACCAATGACCTTCACAGGAGGGTGTAATAAAGATGTATTTAATGTATGGTTAGAGCGAACCACAATTGCAGCGTAATACAACCATAGTTATGGATAATGCTACATTCCATAAAACTCCCAAAACAAAGTCATTAATAGAGTCTTTTGGCTGTCATTTGCTTTATCTTCCAACATATTCACCTGCTCACTTTTACCCACAAATGTAAAAAGTGAGTAAGCTAAATAATTTAGGATCAAAATGATAGAAACAAGTACAAACGCGAATTCTGGATTAAGGAAGGAAGAAAGTATAGGAAATAGAAGGCTTTGTGGATTTGATGGAATAGGAAATGAGAGTAGAAAAGATATGAACCAAAAAATTAACAGGGGATCTATGGCGAGTGTGTTCAATTTCTAGTCTATTTTTTAGGTAACCAAAAACAGTCTCAATGATAGACCTTTTTCTCAGTAAAATCTTCTCATTTAACGAAATCAATGTATTTTTCATACCTTTTTTCACCTTGGTAACAAGTTTCAAACCTCGGTCAAACAGCTTCTGAAAAAGCTCTTTTGCAATATAACCTTTGTCACCAAACAAAAGACCGATTAATTTTTCCGTCAGATTTGGCACAGGTATCCTATCATCAACATTGCCTTTTGTTAGCGTAAGTGCATGAATTTCAACATTTTCATTGATTACCATATGTAATTTGAAACCAAAAAACCAGCCGTAAGTGCTCTTGCTTAATTTTGCAATTCCAGCAAAAACTTTGTTTTTGGATATTCTTTTTGCATGACAAACTGCAATGGGAGTTGTGTCTATATATGAAATTCCAGTGTTTTCTGACTGTCCACAAAGCCAATGCAACAACATTGCTAAATGCCACAAAACCCTAGGCTTTAGAGCAACAAACCTGGTATATGAAGGTAACTTTGGAAACTCTGATTTGTAGAGCAACGTTAGGTAATGTAGATAGAAAGTTTTACACGGAGATTGTTGATATAGCAGGATTATTGTCATGATTTCGGAGTGCTCAATTTCCGTTGTTCTTGTGGGGTTTTTACCATTTGGCAGTAGTTTATCTGCAAAATTTTTCTCTATATCTCTGCAAAAATCATCGACCAAACAAAACAGTTTTGTTATATCTTCCATGGGTAACCTCATCTATTTTTTTATCACTGCTGAGTTTACCCTGTTTTCTTGCCTTTTCTATTCTCCTTTAATCCAGAATTCACGTTATGAATATCAAGTTTTCTTTTTCTATTCCTTCTATTTTTTTTATGAACTCCTTGCGTTTCTCTTCATTCCTTTCCTGATAAAGAAAAGTTTTTTTTATATGTATAGTTTACTTTTTTAAGATAATTGTAGACTGTGCCTTTGCACATGTTGCCAAATTTTTCAATTATTTTTTCAACCGTAATATCTCGGTTTTCATCCAGAAATTTGACAAAGCCATCTAAGTATTTAATTTTATGACTATGTCCCTTTTGGTAGCCTGAAGACGGTTTTATACTTCCTGTTTCTTCTCTTCTTTTCCTCCACCAGTATATAGTTTTTCTATCAATTTTGAACATCTTGCTTACTTCTTCCATAGTCATTTTTTTCTCGTCAACCACTTTTAAAACTCGTTCCCTCAGGTCCTCACTATATGGCTTTGCCATCATTCTACCTTAATTAAAGCAGTATTATACCTTTTTACACTCCTTTGAGGAAACCTTATTTCGGTTAGCTATAGAACAGGAAAAACCAGAGTATATTAAAAAACTTCGCTTACAGGATTTAGATAATTTTATTAAAGATCTTCGAGAAACAGATGAAGTAGCTTTTGAGGCAACAGGTAATAGCTGTTTCTTCTATGATGAAGTGTCACCTTACGTTAAGCGCGTTGTAATAGTTGCTCCCTTGCAGTTTGAAGGTATTCGTCGTTCTGTAAACAAAACAGATAAGCATGATGCAAGAGCTATTGCTTTTTTTCTTAGTAAAGATATGTTGCCTGAAGCAAAACTTAAAAGCAGAAAATGCCAACAATTAGCTTCTCTTCTAAAAACAAGAGATCAGTTAGTAAAGTCAAGGGTATCTTTAATCAATAAAACGCATGGCCTTTTTAATTACCACGGAATAAAGATTAAAAAGGAAGTACTGACAACCAAAGCGGGACTTGAACGCTCTCTTGGTAAACATGATTGGAGTTACTTGGAAAAGGTTGAGATTGAAGTGATTAGCAGTAATCTGGAAGTCATTCGAGAAAGTCTCAAAAAACTTGAAAAGGAAATTATAGCTTTTGCTAAACAGCTTCCTGGATTTAATAATCTCATCAGCATTAAAGGCATTGGTGCAATTTCTGCAGCTGTCTTCGTTGCAACAATTGGTGATATTAATGATTTTAGAGCCTGTCTTCAAACTAAGTAGAAAGGAGTTAAGAAGTGTGTTATAAGATATATTTTAAATGTACCCAAGCGATATAAGTGACAAAGAATGGAAGATAATAGAGCTATATTTTGAACCTAAAAAGACCGGCAGACCAAGAAAACATAGTATTAGAACAATTATTAACGCAATCCGCTATATGATGAGAACAGGATGTCAATGGAGACAACTGCCTAAAGATTTTCCACCATGGAAAACAGTGTATAGTTGTAATTAGCGATTGAAAAAAAGTGGAATATGGCAAGAGATTCATGATTTTCTAGTTAAAAAAGTAAGAGAGATAATTGGTAAGAATGAAACTCCATCAGTGGGAATAATAGATAGCCAATCAGTAAAAACTACTCAAAAAGGGGATCCAGAGGATATGATGCTGGCAAGAAAGTAAAGGGTAGAAAGCGCCACATCGTTGTAGATACTGTAGGTCTTGTAATTGCTGCTGAAGTACAAAGTGCAAGCATTCAGGATCTTGATGGTGCACTAAATCTTTTTGTTCAAGCCAAATGCAAAGCTCCAACATTACATAAGTTTTTTGCTGATCAAGGATACACAGGTAAATTGCAAAACCTCTGCTTATTGGAAACTGGATGTTTATTGACGATTACCAAGAAAATAGTTGATACAGGATTTCAGGTTATTCCCAAACGTTGGATTGTTGAGAGAACCTTTGCTTGGCTCTCCAATTTTAGACGTATGAGTAAGGATTATGAGCATTCTCCTCTCACTTCAAAAAATAACATCTTCTTTAATATGATCACTATTATGCTTCACAAATTAGCTCATTCTTGAGTTTGAAGACAGGCTCTAAGATGTCATTCAAAAAGTGGATAAGAATATTCTTGTTTTTTTCAGTGCCGAACACTCGTTTGAAGGGCAGGAGAGTAGACCAGGAAAACTTCCTTCCTGGCCCCTCACAGAACCTTACGTGAAACTCGCGCTTCATAAGGCTCCCACTAGTCATTGCCCTAACCCTATACTTAATTTCCGGTGTACAAACAGATTTGGTTTACTCTTTGCAGTTCTCTCTAGTACCTTAGCTGCTTTGGTTCTATGTCCTCTCAGCTTTTTGTACTTTGCTTGAAACCACTTTCTGAGTTTCCTATTAAACATTCTTATTATGCTATCTAGTGCAGTTATATGATACTTCCCGTAATAATTAAACCACCCCCTCAGGATTGGATTACATATCCGTGATATATCTTCTATTTCCAAGTTTGTTCTACGAGCAAATTTCCAGCCTCTAATTTCTTTTCTCATCTTCTTCAAACTTTCTTTGCTTGCTATTGGAGTAAAGCTTACAAATAGGCTACCATCTTTTCTATTCCGTACAAGCCTTTTTCGAAATTCATACCCAAGGAATGTGAATGATACATTCTCATGATTCTCCTTCCGCTTTCCATCTTGACAATAGATAATTTTGGTCTTTGTATGTTTTATTTCCAATTTGCAAATCTTCAGTCTCTGTTCAAGTTGACTCAAAATTAGTTGTGCTTGGTTCTCGCTTACACAATGTATAACACCATCATCAGCATATCTTGCCCACTTTATACTTGGATATTCTCTCCTCATCCATACATCAAAACTATAGTGCATAAATAGGTTGCTTAAGATAGGACTCACTACACCTCCCTGCGGTACTCCGCTGAGACGCTTTATCCTTGTTCCATCTTCAAGTTGTATATCTGCACTTAGCCATCTTTGTATGTATAAGAGAATCCACTTGTTTGTAGTGTGTTTTCTGACTGCTTTCATCAGTAGATTGTGATCTATGTTATCAAACATTCCCTTGACGTCAAACTCTATTAACCAATTTTGGTAGAAGCATCGCTTTCTAGTTTGTCCTATAGCATCTAACGCCGATTTATTTGGCCTATAACCATATGAATCTTCATCAAATACCTTCTCAAGCTCTGGTTCTAAAACACTTCTTACAACTTCCTGTGCTATACGATCGGAGACAGTAGGTATTCCAAGTGTCCTTGTCCCTCCTTCTGCCTTGATTATATCACAAGCCTTTACTGCAGGTGGAAAATAACTACCAGATGACAGCCTATTCCATAACTTATAAAGGTTCTTGCTTAAATCTTGATCAAACTTTTCAATTGTTAGATCATCAATACCTGCCCCTCCTCTGTTTTCTTTAACTCTTTTATAAGCCGAAAATACTAGAGATTTCGGTATATCAAAAGGCTTTGTTCGTTCAATCATTTTCATCCTCCTTCAAGTTGAAAGATTTACTAAAGTCGACTAGCTCAACCCCTTCGCTCCATAGTCATTACAACCACTTCTTCACTACTACGCGCCCCAGTGATTTGCATCGCTACTCTAAAACTTGAGGATTAGCCTCTTGCTTGTCTCGCTTTTCATCAAATCGACTGGTTCCTGCAGTTCCTTATCAAAGCCCAGATCAGACTCACGCCACCTTTATGCCGAACACCGCCTACACAGTAATCAGGTTCCCTGTAAGCTCTTAAGAGGAGAACGATTCACTCCCCCTTTCGATGTTCACTTCCAATTTCGACACGTTCATCAGTGGTTCACTTACGTTCGCCTTTCTGATCCACACCTTCCAGCTCTTATGCTGATTTTTCCTTAACGCTTATGACCCTATCTCTTAAATAGAGCCACTTAAGGTGGTTTGAAACCTGCTCCTGAAAGCCGATTTCGAAGGACCTTCCTTCATCTTCAATAAAGCTTCTCACAAACATTACTTTGTTTGTTGCTGCAGCACACAATCATATTTAGGATCTAGAAATTTCGAAAAAGCCATGGCAAAAATGCTTGAAAATATTAATAATTATACACTGTTATTAACAATTATTCAACCATATTTTTGAAGATAGCTATAGCTAAAGTGACTTAGGTTTACCGATAATTTGAAAAACAAAAATTCGTCATTCCGCTACTTGTTAGCGGAATCTATGCTGAGATACTGCGAATAAATCGCGGTATGACGTGTTGCTTGGGTCAGCTATAGGACCTGTACCAGCACCATGACCTTACCCAGAAAAAATGGAGAGAAAGAAAGGAGTTTTTTTGTGGTAATCCAATCAATCCAATTAACAGCTTGCTCATTATAGTCTTGCAACTTTGATTTAATATACAATCCAAGTGTCATTTGAACACTCCCGAACTTATCACTTTATGCCACTGGTCTTCATCTAAAATTTCTACACCTAATTCCACTGCCTTTTTATATTTGGATCCTGGTTTTTCTCCTGCAATTAGGTAGTCAGTTTTAGTAGAAAGATGTGAGCTGACCTTTGCTCCTAGAGTTTTGGCTCTTACTTTTGCCTCTCCTCTACTCATAGCAAGTAGCTTACCAGTAAACACTATAATTTTATTATTTAAAACAGAGTCACTAGAGTTGGAGCTCACAGGAAGAATTTGAAGACAAGCAGTAAGATCATTTAACATTTTGATGTTATGTTCCTTAGAAAAAAATGATTCCAAAGATTCAGCCCCTTTTTTTCCTATGCCGTCTATACCGACTAGCTCAGTATTATCTGATGAAAGTTCAATCATCGAATTATACCAATTATCATAAGAAACATAATAATCTGCAAGCAATTCTGCTGCAACTTGGCCAATAAATCTAATACCTAAAGAAAATATAAACCTATCTAGAGTTATTACCCTTCTGCTTTGTATAGAATTTAACAAATTAGCTATAGATTTCTCGCCCCAGCCAGACTGTCCTTCCAGATTAAATTCATCCAATTTTTCTTCTAAAGTAAAAATATCATGGATTTGTTTTATCAGATCAAGGTCGTAAAAAAACTCTATCTGCTTATCACCAAGGCCAACAATGTCAAATGCATCTTTCGATACAAAATGCTTTAGTTTTTCTATTATTTGAGCTTTACAGGCAAATTCCTCAGGACATCTTACTGCCGCCTCTCCCTCAACCTGACGTACTTTACTACCACATTCAGGGCATACTCCAGGAAACACAAATTCAGGTGTATTTGGAAGACGAGAATCTCTGTTCACTTCAATGATCTGGGGAATTACATCTCCTGCCCTTTTGATTGTTACAATATCTCCCTCTCTTATGTCTTTACGTTTTATCTCATCTTGGTTATGCAGACTTGCTCTACTAACTAGCACCCCACCAATATTGACTGGCACTAAATCTGCAACTGGAGTTAAAACCCCTGTTCTGCCCACCTGTATAAATATCTTATTTAACTTTGTTTTTGCATAAACTGCAGAAAACTTGTATGCAAGTGCTGAGCGCGGTGCTTTGTGAGTATTCCCTAGACGATTTTGTAGTACCAAATCATTTACTTTATAGACTATTCCATCAATATCATAATCCAAGTTATAGCGACAATTATAGACCTCGTTATAGAACTTCAGCATTCCATCCAAACTACTCGTTAAGGACTGATGCTCATTTACGCAAAAACCAAGTGCCTCAAGCTTATTTAGTATTTCACTTTGACTTTTCTCTGCTCCACCAATCAAAGAATAAGCAAAATATCTAAGTGGTCTACTTGCTGTAATGTTTGCATCCAATTGCTTTAGAGAACCAGCAGCTGCATTTCGAGGATTGGCAAATTCATCGTTTTCATTTAACTTTAAAAAGTCGCTGTTACTGATGTATATTTCACCTCTTACTTCCAATCTACCTTGCACACCTTGCAAAAACTTAGGAAATCCTTTTATTGTTGCAACATTGTGAGTGACATCTTCCCCTAAAAAACCGTCACCTCGAGTTGCAGCTTTAACAAATCTCCCATCCTCATAAATTGCAGAAAACGATAACCCATCAATTTTTGGCTCACATAATATCTCTATTTTGTCCTCAATTAAAAACCTCTTTATTTTAGACAAAAATTTCTCTACATCTTGTTCATCATAGGCATTCTCAAGAGAAAGCATAGGTTCTTGATGTTCCACCTTAGAAAACCTCTCATCAGGTGGAGCACCAACACTATCTTGTGTTGCATAAATTTCTGGAAATTGTGCCTCTATTTCAGCTAACTTTTTCTTCAGTCCATCATATTCAGCATCACTTATTTCTGGCTTATTTTTTTGGTGATACAAAACATTATGATAATTTATTTGATCTTGCAGTTTTTCTCTCATCTTTTCTAAGTTAGTCATGATATCAATATAATGCTACATTAGCCTTTGTCGTCAAGCTGTGAATTTTCTTGAATTTATCATATGGTCTTAATCCATCAAATATCAAAGGTGCCACAATGCTATAGCCATACTTATTTTTCTCTTGCTCAATTGTATTAGCAGATCTCACTTGCTTTAGCCGTATATTTATATAAAATTAAAATAAATTAGAGTAAATAAGTTATTATTTTACAGTATTGCTATTTAAATGCTAACAAGATTCGCTCCAAGCCCAACTGGCTATCTCCACGTAGGAAACGTACGAACTGCTTTGGTTTGTTGGATGTACACACGTAATCAAAATGGAAAATTTCTACTCCGTTTTGATGATACTGACCTTCAGCGTTCAGATGTCAAATATATAAATAATATCATAGAAGACCTAAAATGGATTGGTATCGATTGGGATGCAAGTTTTAAGCAATCAGAGCGCTTTGAGCGCTATAACGAGGTGTTCTTGCAGTTAATAAAAGAAGGGCATATTTATGCATGCTATGAAACAAGAGAAGAGTTAGAAATTAAACGAAAGTTGCAATTAAAACAAGGACTTCCTCCTGTTTATAACAGAAGTGCATTGCTTCTAACTGAGCAAGAGAAAATCCATTATGAGCAAGAAGGACGAAGACCACATTTCAGGTTTAGATTGGATAGAAATGAAGTTGTTAAATGGAATGACGAAGTTAAAGGTGAAATAAATATTGCAACAAGTCACATCAGCGATCCTGTGGTAAAAAGAGAAGATGGAATTTATACATACATGCTACCTTCTGTTATTGATGACGTTGACTTTAATGTAACCCATGTTGTACGTGGGGAAGATCATGTAACTAATACCGCAGTTCAGATCCAAATGATTAAAGCATTAAAAGCGAAAATCCCTATATTTACTCACCTTTCTCTACTACATTTTGATGATAGCAAGATATCGAAACGGAAAGGCGGGCTGGATATCAAGTCCATAAGAGAAGATGAGACTGAACCAATGGCGCTAACTAGCTATTTAGCAAAACTTGGAACATCTGATCCGATAGAAGCTCATGTTGACATACAGTCTTTAATTGACTCATTTGATATTAAAAAATTTAGCTCAGCATCTGCACAATTCAGCTTGAGTGAAGTATACAAGCTAAATAGCAAAGTGCTGCAACAAATGTCATTTGAAATTGTACAAGAACGTTTAAATCAAATTGGAGTGGGCTCCTCAGAGTTTTGGTATTTTATAAGGAACAATATAGAAAGGTTTTCTGAGGTGGCCAAGTGGTGGAAAATATGCAAATCTGATATAGAGCCTGTGATTCTTGATAAGGAGCTTATAAAAATTGCGTTTAATGCATTGCCTCAAGGCGATTGTAACGAAAACACATTATCAGAGTGGGTAAAAGCTATTCGACAGACAGTGGATATAAAGGCAAAAGACTTATTTATGCAGTTGCGTTCAGCTTTAACAGGAACAGAAACAGGACCAGAGCTCGCTAAATTATTAATTTTTATCGGCAAAGAAAATATCATTGCAAGGTTAAAAAAAAAGTGAAAATCAAAAAATTATATAGTAACCAGACTGCATTCTGTGAAAAACACGATCTTTCATTTGAGCTTTCTTCAATTTAAAATAAATACAGAAACTAGCTATCTTCAAAAATATGGTTGAATAATTGTTAATAACAGTGTATAATTATTAATATTTTCAAGCATTTTTGCCATGGCTCTTTCAAAATTTCTCGATCCTCGCAATGATTTGTGTTTCAAAAAAATCTTTGGAACGGAAAAAAATAAGAATATCCTGATCCACTTTTTGAACGATATTTTAGGGTTTACTGAGAGCCTGTCTTCAAACTCAAGAATGAGCTAATTTGTGAAGCATAATAGTGATCATATTAAAGAAGATGTTATTTTTTGAAGTGAGAGGAGAATGCTCATAATCCTTACTCATACGTCTAAAATTGGAGAGCCAAGCAAAGGTTCTCTCAACAATCCAACGTTTGGGAATAACCTGAAATCCTGTATCAACTATTTTCTTGGTAATCGTCAATAAACATCCAGTTTCCAATAAGCAGAGGTTTTGCAATTTACCTGTGTATCCTTGATCAGCAAAAAACTTATGTAATGTTGGAGCTTTGCATTTGGCTTGAACAAAAAGATTTAGTGCACCATCACGATCCTGAATGCTTGCACTTTGTACTTCAGCAGCAATTACAAGACCTACAGTATCTACAACGATGTGGCGCTTTCTACCCTTTACTTTCTTGCCAGCATCATATCCTCTGGATCCCCTTTTTGAGTAGTTTTTACTGATTGGCTATCTATTATTCCCACTGATGGAGTTTCATTCTTACCAATTATCTCTCTTACTTTTTTAACTAGAAAATCATGAATCTCTTGCCATATTCCACTTTTTTTCAATCGCTAATTACAACTATACACTGTTTTCCATGGTGGAAAATCTTTAGGCAGTTGTCTCCATTGACATCCTGTTCTCATCATATAGCGGATTGCGTTAATAATTGTTCTAATACTATGTTTTCTTGGTCTACCGGTCTTTTTAGGTTCAAAATATAGCTCTATTATCTTCCATTCTTTGTCACTTATATCGCTTGGGTACATTTAAAATATATCTTATAACACACTTCTTAACTCCTTTCTACTTAGTTTGAAGACAGGCTCTAAAAGGAGAAAAAGCTGCTATCTTACTAATTCAACTTTCTATTATAAATAGATCTATGGTCTAAAAATGGAATATATGATGAAAAGAACTATAAATACCTCAACTGGCGAATGGGCAGAAAGTGAATTTGGAATTGTTAATTTTGGTGATATAAGATTAAGTAAAAGGCTTCTAAAAATAGTTAATAGTTTTGCTGAATCGCCTGAGTGTTCAATAAATCAAGCTTGTGAAGATTGGCATCAAAGTAAAGCAGCTTATAGATTTTTCCAAAAAGATGCCATTTCTGAAAGAAAGATATTAGACAGTCATATAATTAAAAATATTGAAAGAGCTAAAGAATACTCAACTATCTTAGCTATCCAGGACACGAGTTATATTTCATATAAAAATCATAAAAAGACCGAAGGATTAGGGATTATAGCAGCAAGATTAACATCTAAAACAACTAATTTTAAAACCCATGGATTAGTGATGCATACAACGTTTGCAGTTACAACAGAAGGACTACCTATAGGATTATTGGATCAAAAAATTAGTACTAGACCTCCCTTAGCTGAAGACCTAAAGGAGTTGAAAAGAAGAAGCCATAATACTGCTCTTCCCATAGAAGAGAAAGAAAGCATACGGTGGATAGCATCACTTAAAGACTCTACTAAACATCCTGGATTAAAGGATGTTAAGGTAGTTACCGTTTGTGATAGAGAAGCAGATATTTATGATTTATTTGAAGTTGCTTCCACTAATCAATCTCTTTTTGTAGTAAGAGGAAATCAAAACAGAACAGTAAACAAGAAGTCGACTTATTCTGAAAAAGGTGGTGAAAGATTGTGGGATTTGATGAATCGCATGTCTTGCCAAGGAGAAATACAAGTGAGTATTCCTGCTTGCGATAACAAACCTCAAAGAACAACAGTTTTAGAAGTAAAGTTTAGTAACTTTGTGATGAATGCATCAAAAAACAACGCTAGACGTAAAACGCAAAAACTTCCTAATTTAAATTTAAATGCTGTCTATGTTATAGAAAAATATCCCCCATTTGGCGAAGAGCCCATGAACTGGATTTTGTTAACAAATATAAATATTAATAATTTTGAAGAAGCAGTAGAAAAAATACAATGGTATTGCTTAAGATGGAGAATAGAGGTTTTTCATAAAATTTTGAAATCCGGTCTTAAAGTTGAAGAATGTAGGCTCCAAACAGCAGATAGATTGATCCGCTTTCTTACAATTATGAGTATAATTGCATGGAGAATATTTTTTATCACATTGGTAGCTAGAACAAATCCGAATCTTTCTTGCACTGTCATACTGACTGATGACGAATGGAAGGTTTTATATACCAAAATGCTTAAGACAAAAAACTATCCTGAGACTCCACCACCTATAAACGTGAATTCTGAATTAAAGGAGAATAGAAAAGGCAAGAAAACAGGGTAAACTCAGCAGTGATAAAAAAATAGATGAGGTTACCCATGGAAGATATAACAAAACTGTTTTGTTTGGTCGATGATTTTTGCAGAGATATAGAGAAAAATTTTGCAGATAAACTACTGCCAAATGGTAAAAACCCCACAAGAACAACGGAAATTGAGCACTCCGAAATCATGACAATAATCCTGCTATATCAACAATCTCCGTGTAAAACTTTCTATCTACATTACCTAACGTTGCTCTACAAATCAGAGTTTCCAAAGTTACCTTCATATACCAGGTTTGTTGCTCTAAAGCCTAGGGTTTTGTGGCATTTAGCAATGTTGTTGCATTGGCTTTGTGGACAGTCAGAAAACACTGGAATTTCATATATAGACACAACTCCCATTGCAGTTTGTCATGCAAAAAGAATATCCAAAAACAAAGTTTTTGCTGGAATTGCAAAATTAAGCAAGAGCACTTACGGCTGGTTTTTTGGTTTCAAATTACATATGGTAATCAATGAAAATGTTGAAATTCATGCACTTACGCTAACAAAAGGCAATGTTGATGATAGGATACCTGTGCCAAATCTGACGGAAAAATTAATCGGTCTTTTGTTTGGTGACAAAGGTTATATTGCAAAAGAGCTTTTTCAGAAGCTGTTTGACCGAGGTTTGAAACTTGTTACCAACGTGAAAAAAGGAGACTGTTTTTGGTTACCTAAAAAATAGACTAGAAATTGAACACACTCGCCATAGATCCCCTGTTAATTTTTTGGTTCATATCTTTTCTACTCTCATTTCCTATTCCATCAAATCCACAAAGCCTTCTATTTCCTGTACTTTCTTCCTTCCTTAATCCAGAATTCGCGTTCTTAGCTATAAAGTCACAAGCAATAAAAGACAACAATGGTAAATATACTTCAATAGGTCACGGTAAGCTAGTGAACATATTAGGTATAGGCGTTAAAGAAAACGATGCTAAAGTGTTCAACACTTATTTGGAAAAAGCTGTTGTCGAACAAGTTGCTTCTGAACAAAAAGCAAAAAACTAGACAGCTAAGTATAAAAAAGGTAGATTAAGTCTGCCTCTTTATTTTTTAGTGCCGGTTACTCAAATTCATTATGGGAATTACCTTAACTTTTATATAGTTGTGAGAAGCTGCTAAGGATTTTTATTTAATTTAACTGCATCTTTTGCCTTATCCAATAACCCATTAATAAAACCAATTTCGCTTGGTTTATCAAGTAAATCAGATGCAATATTAGTATACTCATTGATAACAACTGGAACTGGCGTATCACAATTAGCTAACTCACATATTGCAACACGCAAAATAGATAAGCTTATAAGATTTAACCGTGAAAGGGACCAGCTTGGGTGTAAGTAAGACTCTATTATTTTATCATATTCTTCACTGCTTTTTATAACCTTATATAACAAGTTTTCTAAGAACTGATGTTCAAATTCTTCACATTCAAATATATCTTTCAACTTACTTATGTAGTTCTTAAGCTCACAATTTTCCAGTTTAAAAGTGCTTTTGTTGTAACCTACGAAAATATTTGAATAAGCAATTTGTACAGCAAGAAATCTTGCCGTACTTCTTTTTATGCGCCACTTTTTATCTACTGGTTTTTCCTCCATTATTTTAATTTATTGTGTAAATCTATCATATGCAAAACAGTTGAGGCTGCATGGCCACCAACGTTCTTTTTGTCTTTGTCAGCTCTAATTAGTGCTTTATCTTTGCTGTCAGCGGTAATTACGCCCATACCAAGGGGTATTGCATAATGCATAATAACTTCATTTAAACCTTCGATTACCCCTTTACAAACGTATTGATAATGATCAGTTTCACCGCGAATCACGCACCCAAGAGCTAAATAACCGTCATAATTAGCATTCTTGCTTTTGACTGCAAAGAGAATTGTAGCTGGTATCTCAAATGCACCAGGAACTTCAATTATGTCATAGCTTGCATGACTTTCTTTTAATCTATCGACTGCACCTTCAAGCAAAGGGTTCGCTATTTCAGTGTGGTAAATTGAATTAACTATTAGTATTTTCGACATTCATCCCCACTTTTCTTGTTAAAAGCAACTTTATTAATGATTGTTGAATTAGAGTTATAATATTACTAAATATCCAATATATTACCAGGCCAGCAGGAAAAGAAGAAAAAATAAAGACAGAAATGTAAGGTAAAAACTTCATAACATTTACTTGAATATCATCTTTACTGGTTTGATCTTTCTCACTTAGCTTCTGCTGAATTATCGTGGTGGCACCGAAAATTATAGGTAAAATGCCTATAGAAATAGGGAAGTTATAATTAAACAACCCAAATAATGTAAAGATGTTCGTTGGGTCAGGAGCTGAAAGATCCTTAATCCATAAAAAAAAAGGAGCATGCCTCATCTCTATAGTAACAAATAATACTTTATATAGAGCAAAAAATACCGGTATTTGTATTAGCATGGGAAAAATGCTCGACATTGGGTTTACATTGTTTCTCTTGAACAACGCAATTGTCTCTTTGTGCTGCTTTAAGCTGTCATTTTTATACAACTCTTTTATACGAGTTAATTCAGGCTGCAGGCTTTTCACCTTGAACATCGAAATATATGATCTATTAGATAAGGGAAGCATCAAAAGTTTGATTACTAAAGTCAGCAATAATATTGCTAAGCCAAAATTTTTTAAAACGAAGTTAAAATATTCAAGCAGTAAAAACACTGGCTTGGTTATAAAATAAAGAACACCAAAATCTACAGCTTTATCAAACAAAGGTATATTGAGAGTATCCTTATAAGAATCCAGTAAATTCAACTTTTTTGCTCCAGCAAAAAAATAATTCACATTAGAAACACTTGCGCCAGGAAGTATGCTCTTGTAAGGTTTGACAAAATCTACTTGGAATTTATCAGTATTATTAACGTTCGTATGTTTAATGCTTACATTCATTTTATCGGATTTCTCAGGTATGATGGCTGTAAGCCAGTATTTATCAGCAAAACCAAACCAACTTTTTTCACTCGTGCTTGCTTTTATTAAATGTTTTTTGGAAATATCCTTATATGTCCACTCCTCCAGTTTATTATCAAATGCACCCAGTACTCCTTCATGGGATATCCAATAAGATTCGTTGATATTGTCACGTTTACGGTTAATTCTACCATAAGGAACCAAAACTACGTTATCTTTTGTATTGTTTTCAATAATTTGCTCAACTTTAAACATGTAGTTATCGTCAAGGCTAATTTTCATTCTAAATAAAATGCCATTTTCATTATCCCAAAATAAATTGACCTCTTTTTGATTGAGTTTATCTGCTTGCCAGACTGTTTTAGAATCTGGAACTTTAATCTTTTCATTCGGATCGAGCCACCCAAATTCTGCGAAATATACATCTTTTGATTCTGCAGGTGACAGTAACACCACTTGTGGAGAAGAAGAACTCGGTTCTAAGTGGTAGTTAGTTAAGATTAAGTCATCAAACCTTGCACCTTTCAAAGAAATTGATCCTTTAATCATGTTATTGGTTAAACTAACCCTCTGTTCTCGAGTGGAATTAATAATTTCAGAACGATTTTGGTGTATTATAGGAGCAAGGTCGTTAAAAGATTCGATATGTTCAATATTTTCAATCAATGGCTGGTTTTGGTTTGCACTAAAAAAATTATCATAAATAATGCGCCAAGATACCATGATCAACATGGAAAGGATAGCTGCTAAAATTAAACTTTTTGCTTCTGACATGAAATTAAATCAAACATATCTTCTTAAAGTGTATACTAAATATTGTACTAAAACAATGAAATTTACTTATTTTTAATAATAACTTTTAACGCTAATCTTTAAAATTTATTTTAATAGCTTCGAATTTTAATAATATGAGCGCGGTGAAAAATCTAGTTATTTGGTTACTAATAATAGCCGCCACTTCAATGCTTATTGATTCACAAAGGGACAAACTAAGCGACAGATTTCTCAGTACTTTTTTACCATATAAAGGAAGAATTCAAAATAGTGGTCAGAATAGTGGAAGTATCGAATTTACGAAATCATACGATGGACACTTTTATATTCAGGCTCAAGTCAATGATCGCAATATAACGTTTTTGCTTGATACTGGAGCAACCGATATTGTTCTATCACAAAAAGACGCATTACATGTTGGTATTAACTTACAAAACGTTCAGGATTTTAAAATATATGAAACTGCGAAAGGTAAAATAAAAGCTGGAGTGGTTCAAATACCTCAAGTTAAAATAGGAAATTTTTTGATTAATGATGTACAGGCAAGCGTTAACACTCATTCTATGTCTCATTCACTACTTGGAATGAGCTTTTTAAGGTATTTTCATTTCACTATAAGAGATAATAAGTTGATATTATACCGCGACTAAACACTTCTACAATCTACTTATCAAAGCTTTGTAGGTTAATATAGGAGCAGAAATAAATATTGCAGAACAAGTGCCAATCAAAATACCAAAAAAAATAATCAAGCTGAAGTCTTTCACTGCATCTGTGCAGATTAATGCCAAAGGAAGAGCAGCAAGAAGGGTTGTACTCGAGGTTAATATAGTGCGAAATAATGTAGCGTTGATACTTGCATCTACTATCTCACTCATCCGCCCACTTTTACCACTCTTGCGATACTCTCGAATCCGATCGTATATAATTACTGAGTTATTGATTGAATAACCAATGACAGTGAGGAGAGCTGCAACTGATGAAATATTAAACTCAATGCCAGTTAGGCTAATAAAACCAACAGTTAAAGCCACGTCATGAATCAGTGCTGTTATTCCACTGAATCCACATTGCCAATTAAATCTAAACCAAACGTAAAAAAATATTCCAACAATCGCGATCAACATGGATAACATTCCTTCAAATATTTGTGTTGAGCTTATTTGTGGGCCAACATAGTCTATTTTACGATAGCTTATTGAGCTTCCCAGCTTTTCTTCTAGTATGCTTTTTATCTTTTTGATTTTATCTTCATCTCCTTCATCTTTAAAACGCATGACTAAATTATCACCCGCTTTTGAACTCTGCACTGTAAAACCATTTTCTTTTAATGCATCGAAAATAGAGTGATTCTCATCTGAAGATTTTATCTCTATCAAAATTCCGCCTGCAAAGTCTATGCCTAAGTTCACTCCACGTAACACAACAATGAGCATTGAAAAGATGATAAAAATGATGCTAATTAATGCAGTCAAATCCCTATATTTACTAAACTTGATATTGAGGTTATCTGGAATGAGTCTAAGTGCCATGCTATTTACTTAAAATAATCACTTGAATTTTATATACTTTTTAAAAAATTCACTAGTTTATTCTGTGATTGGAGTCATGCAATTTCATCAGTTGATAAACCAGTTATTTGGGAGATAACATCGATAGAAACGCCCAATATAAGTAGATTATTAGCAACTTGGATCCTCTCTGCTTTGTTAACCTTTTCTTTGGTAACCTGCATGCCTTCGCAAAAAGATTCGGCTAACACATTGAATCTATCCCGTGCTGCTTGGCCCTTAATCTTTTGATATTCTCTTATTAAACTTGATAGTTCTTTTTCTGTCTTACTATCCTCACCTTCACAACAACCTTCTTCTATCTCAGGTAGTAGAACTTCTACCTTCACTGACAATGCCTTAGCTATTGCATATAATTTCTCAGTTATAGCTAACCGAAATAAGGTTTCCTCAAAGGAGTGTAAAAAGGTATAATACTGCTTTAATTAAGGTAGAATGATGGCAAAGCCATATAGTGAGGACCTGAGGGAACGAGTTTTAAAAGTGGTTGACGAGAAAAAAATGACTATGGAAGAAGTAAGCAAGATGTTCAAAATTGATAGAAAAACTATATACTGGTGGAGGAAAAGAAGAGAAGAAACAGGAAGTATAAAACCGTCTTCAGGCTACCAAAAGGGACATAGTCATAAAATTAAATACTTAGATGGCTTTGTCAAATTTCTGGATGAAAACCGAGATATTACGGTTGAAAAAATAATTGAAAAATTTGGCAACATGTGCAAAGACACAGTCTACAATTATCTTAAAAAAGTAAACTATACATATAAAAAAAACTTTTCTTTATCAGGAAAGGAATGAAGAGAAACGCAAGGAGTTCATAAAAAAAATAGAAGGAATAGAAAAAGAAAACTTGATATTCATAGATGACTCTGGAGTAGAAGACAACAGATTTTATGAATATGGGTGGTCTCAAAAAGGCAAGAGGTTATTTGCCGATAAACCAGGGTTTAAAAGAAAGAGGGTAAGCATAATAGGAGCACTAAATGAGGGAAAAGTTAAAGCTTCCTGGGTAATTGAGGGCTACTGCAACAGCGAGATTTTTGATGCTTATGTAGAAAATATACTTGTTCCTATATTAAAACCTGGACAGACTATTGTTCTCGATAATGCAAGCTTTCATAAATCTGCAAGAACGAAAAATTTGATAGAAAATGTTGGGTGTAAAATTTTGTTCTTGCCGCCATACTCACCGGATTTAAATCCGATTGAGAAGTTCTGGTTTGCCATTAAGCATGCCATAAGAAAAGTGCTGCCAAGCTTTTGGCCCAATATTAATTCGGCTATTGATTTTGTCTTTCAGCTCTCGGGGAAATCTTACTTCGGTTAGCTATAAGTGGATATACAACTGAACGTAACCATTCCAAGTAGCTGACACTGGGTCGCACTACTTCACCAATAGCACTATCTTGCTAAACATAGTTTAGTTCGAGTGGCTGAGGAGGGACTTGAACCCCCGACCAAGAGATTATGATCCTCCTGCTCTACCAACTGAGCTACTCAGCCTAATTGAAAACCTTGCTATATATGTGACCTACATGCTTTGTATAATATTTCAAATCAAACAAAGATTCAAGTTTTTCCGAGTTAATAACCTTAAGTAAAGGTTTATCTTGTTTCAATTCGGCCAGAAAATCACTGTTGTTTTGTTTCACTTTCATTGCATTGCTCTGAACAATTTTATACGCCTCTTCCCTCGCCAAACCACTATTTACTAACTCAAGCAATACACGCTGTGAGAAAACTAAACCTTTTGAAGAATTTAAGTTCTTTTCAATGTTTTCCTTATTGATTACCAATTTATCTATCAAATCTGTTAATCGCACTAAAGCAAAATCCATTGTTATACAAGCATCAGGAGCAATGCATCTTTCCACAGACGAGTGTGATATATCACGTTCGTGCCACAATGCAACATTTTCTAACGCAGGAAAAACATAACTGCGTATTAAACGTGAGAGTCCCGTCAGATTTTCACTTAAAATAGGATTACATTTGTGTGGCATAGCAGAGCTTCCCTTCTGCCCAATGGAAAAATGCTCAGAAATTTCGCCGATTTCAGTTCTTTGCAAATGACGAATTTCAATTGCAATATTTTCTATTGAGCTTGCAATCACTCCCAAAACCGAAAAGAACATGGCATGTCTATCACGAGGAATGACTTGAGACGATATGGTTTCAGGTATGAGTCCCATTTCTTTCGCTACATACTCTTCAACAAACGGATCAACATTTGCAAAATTACCTACTGCACCTGATATTTTACAAATTGAGATCTCTTTTTGCGCGCTAATTAATCTCTGATAATTGCGTTTAAATTCAGCATAAAATCTAGCAAATTTTAATCCAAGAGTTGTTGGTTCTGCATGCATTCCATGACTGCGCCCAACACAAACAATATCTTTATAGTCCTCAGCTTTTTTTTTCAATACTGCAAGTATATTTTTTAGATTCTTGAGTAAAATATCACATGACTCTTTCAACTGCACCGCAAGGCATGTATCCAAAACATCAGAACTTGTCATTCCATAATGAAGATAACGAACATCAACTCCCGCTTTTTCAGCAATATATGTCAAAAAAGCTATAACATCATGTTTTACAATGGATTCAATTTCGTTGATACGTTCAATATCAAATTCAATAGCACCAGAGAGCTTCTGAGCAACACTATTTGGAATCACTCCTAACTCTGCTTGAGCTTCACACGCTAATTTTTCTATTTTAAGCCATATATTAAATTTATTATTTTCCTCCCAAATGGAAGACATTTCTTTTTGGCTATAGCGCGGGATCATTAAATGACCCCCGTCTTATCTTTGAACATGCTAGATCCCAGTGGCACGCACTGGGATGACAGAAAAAAAAGGCACTGGAATGACAGGAATAGTTGATATATTTTATTCACTGCTATTTGTTATTTGTATCTTCTTGCTCCACTGCTTCACCTTCTTGTTGCTCAGACTTCTGATTTTGCAACTTTACTTGCCTTAATTCATGCGCATCTGTTTCGGATTTCACAACGTATATAGTAACTGGCACTATTACTTTACTATGCAACTCTATGTTTACTTGGTACTCGCCCAAGTTTTTGATGCTTATTCCACCAAAAGATAAACTACGGTGACCTATCGCATGTCCTTCTTGTAGTAAAACTTTCGCAATTTCACGTGTTGTTACAGAACCAAAAATTTTACCATCCTCTGAAGCTTGCCTTATCAATACCACAAACTTATCATGTAGTGACAATGCAAGCTCTTTTGCTACATTTAATCTTTTTGTATTCTCTTCCTCCAGCAATAAACGTTGTTCTTCTAGTTTTGCTAAATTCTCCTTGGTAGCCTTCACCGCTTTTCTTTGTGGAAAAAGAAAATTACGTGCATAACCTGGTTTAACTTTGACAACTTCACCAAGCTTACCTAAAGTCCTTATATTTTCCTTTAAAATTATCAACATAAATTACCTAAACTTTTTTAGTACAGTAAGGAGCAAGAGCCAAAAAACGTGCCCTTATGATCGCTAAGCGTAACTTCCTTTGTTTTTTTGCACATACGCCTGTTAATCTTCTAGGTAATATCCTACCATAGTCAGAGGTAAACTTGGATAATAAATCTGTATTCTTATAATCTATGTCTTCATCTTTAGACGCAGCAAGAGGGCAAACTTTAGAACGCCTAAAGCCAGTCCTATTATTTACAGATACGTAAGAATTATTAAAACTATTTCGTCTTTTCATCATTATGCGCTTTGCTCCTCAATTTGTTTATTCATCATATAAGATTTACCTTCAAAAAATTTATCAACCTGCACAGACAAGTGGCGAATAACGTTCTCATTAAGTTTCATTCTACGCACAAATTCATCCAGAATGCTTGCAGTAGAACTTATGCACATTATACAATAATGACCGCTCTTCATCTTATTTATTGGATATGCAAAATCCAAAAGACCCCAATGTTCATACTTGATTAATCCTGATGCTTCAATGTTTTCCAAAAGCATTTCCAATGCTTTGCTCGATTGAGTTGGACCGTTTATTCTAAAATCTTTCAAAATATCTTGAAAAATCTTTATTAGATGTTCTGAAATATTTCTCTTCAAAGCATTTACTGCATTATGGATAAACGCACTTTTAGCAATTTGCTCACTGCCTCCTAGAAATTTTATAAAATCTTGCGTTATTCCTAAATCTTTTAGGTCATCTTTCAACTCTTTATCGATTTTTGACTTCACTTCTTTCAAATTTGAAAGATCTTCTTCCAATTCAACCCATAAAATTTTTGTAAGATCTTCCAAGAAATCAGAGTAAGCAACTAGACCTTCTTTAATGTTTTCAGCACGCGTTTCTAACTCTTGTTTTGTAAGCGTACTATTTTGCCTTTCCATAAGACTCTTGATCTTCTGGAAAATAACATCCGCTTTAATATTTTTCAATGAAACAGCTAGCTCTTGGACCATCTCCTCTACTTCTTGCTGTAACAATCCTTGTTGTGCTATAAAAGTAAATTCATAAAGATTCACTATATCTTCCTTTAATACCGATTAAATACTTCATTATATAAAGCTTTTTTATATAAGCAAGTTATTTGTATTAATTTCTACGCCTCTAATCCAGCTTAAGTTAGATATTTCATAAATAACCTGAGGAGCAATTGAGTATGCACCTGGTAATAAGATGCTCACTTTATGTTTTTCGAGAAGAAGTTTTAGCATTATTTTGGTTCTGCCTTCATCTTTCAATATTGTGTTTAATTCCATAGCGGCTTTTTGCGAATCCGTGCACTCAGTGATGAGAACTAATTCTTTTATTGTAGAAGTGATTCTTTTTGTAAACTCAGATATATCCTTGCCTGCTAATCTTGTCGTATTTTCCGAAGCTTCAAGATCGATTATCACAAATGTTCCTGGTGAAAATAAATCTCTTTTTTCTTCTATTATTTCATTATTATAGAATGCTATTTCAGAAACGTTATGGGGATCAGAAAGTGTGAGTATAACAAACCTTCCACGCTCTGAAGTTCTCATACGTGCATTTAATATTACCCCAGCAGTTTTTGCTGTTCTATTTTCTCCGATAAACCCAATATTTAACTTTTCCAGAAGAGTTCTAAATTTTTCAAGTGGATGATTAGTTAAATAAAATCCTAGTGAAAATAACTCATGCTCTAATTTTTCCTCTTCATCAAAATCTTCCACATTCTCAAATTTCGGTTTGAGGACATCAAGACTACCAAACAAAGCAGCTTGACTTGATTCTCTATCCTGTTTGTTTTTATTTGCAAAGTAAATCAGTGTGTCCATTGACTCATATAGCTGCTTCCTGTTCTTATGCACGCTATCGAATGCTCCGGATTTAATCAGGCTTTCTAGCGCTCTCTTATTTATTATATGACCTGAATTTTGAATGAATTCCCATATGTCCTTATAAGCGCTTGAACGTGTGTTCACTATTCCTTCTGCTATAGAAAAACCAACATTCCTCAAGGCAGCAATACCATAACGTATGCACTCACCCTCTATTGAGAATTCAGCTTGAGACTTGTTTATATCAGGTGGAAGAACGGTAACGCCACTAAACTTTGCTGCATGATAAAATAAATTCAGTTTATCTCTATCATCAATATTTAGATTCATTAGTGCTGTAAAAAATTCTAATGGATAATTAGCTTTAAGGTAAGCCGTTTGATAAGATATAACCGCATATGCAGCTGCGTGAGATTTATTAAATCCATAACCAGCAAATTTTGCAACAAGGTCAAAGATATAACTTGCCCTGTCATAATCAACGCCATTCTTTGTTGCCCCTTGGATGAAAAGTTCACGTTGTTTATCCATCTCTTCCTTAATTTTCTTACCCATGGCACGTCTCAGCAGATCTGCTTCCGCTAAGCTATACCCGGAAAGAATACGGGCTATTTCCATCACCTGCTCCTGGTAGATTATTACCCCAAATGTTTCTTTTAACACTCCTTCAAGTAACGGATGAATATAATCTGGCTTTTCAAGTCCATGCTTTCTTGCAACATAAGTTGGAATGTTATCCATAGGTCCTGGACGATAAAGGGAAATTAAAGCGATAATATCTTCAATGCAATCTGGCTTTAATTTGATTAAAGCTTCTCTCATTCCCGAACTTTCAAGCTGGAACACTCCAATTGAATCACCGCTAGAGAGCATCTCATAGGTTTTTTGATCATTCAAAGGAACTGAAGAAATATCGATCTTTTTTTCATCATGATTAATTAAACGACATACATGATCTATTAGTGTTAGCGTACCAAGTCCAAGAAAATCAAATTTTATTAGCCCAGCTTTCTCTACATATTTCATGCTGTATTGAGTGATTGGCAGAGCCGAATTTGGATCGTAGTACACAGGAACAAAATTTTCCAACTTTTGATCACATATTACAATTCCAGCAGCATGAGTTGAAACGTGACGATATATTCCTTCGAGCTTTAGTGATATATCAAGAAGCTTTGCAATTACCTCATCACTATCTCGTTCTTTCTGCAGGTTTTGATCAAACTCTATCGCTTGTGATAAAGTTACAGGATTTACTGGATTAAATGGAACCATTTTAGATATTTTATCCACTTGAGAGTAAGGCATTTGCAATACTCTACCAACATCACGTAATACTGCCCTTGCTTGCAATTTTCCAAAAGTGATTATTTGAGCAACATAACCGTACTTTTTCTGAACATAATCAATAACCAGGTCCCTTTTCTCTTGGCAGAAATCGATATCAAAGTCAGGCATTGATACACGATCGGGATTTAAAAACCTTTCAAATATTAGGCCAAACTTTATTGGGTCAAGGTCTGTAATCTGTAAGCCCCAAGCAACAATTGATCCAGCACCAGAGCCTCTTCCTGGACCAACTGGAATGCCATTTGCTTTGCTCCAACGAATGAAATCAGAAACTATCAAAAAGTAGCCAGCGTAGTTCATCGAAGTTATTACGCTTAGTTCGTAATTCAGCCGATCGTAGTATTGTTTAAGGTCTATATCTGTCTCATTCGCAATGCGGAATTCTAATCCTGCAACTGCCTGCTCCCTCAGTTCTTCATTCTCAGTTTTATTTTCTCGACAAGGAAATTTAGGCAAGATAGGCTGCCTGCTTCTTGGCATGTAAGAGCACCGCTTAGCTATCACTAAAGTGTTATGAATTGCTTCGGGAATGTCGCTGAACAGTTCCTCCATTTCTGCCACAGATTTGAAGTAATGCTCGGTAGTTAACTTCTTTCTGTTATTCTCCAGGGCATAACTCCCCTCCGATATGCACGTTAATATGTCATAAGCCTCATAATCAGACCTATTTGGAAAAAACACATCGTTCGTTGCAACCAGTGGTACATTGCGCTGATAAGCAAAATCTATTAAAGCTTCTTCAAGCTCTAGCTCTTTATTCAGCCCATGACGCTGCAATTCAACATATAAATGACCATCGAATGCTGAAAGCAGTTTTTCAACCGTTTCTTTATCTTGCCCCAACAATAGTTGAGCCAAACATCCACCGGTTAAAGCGATCAGACCCATACTTAAATTCAATAGCTCATCAAAATCAACGTAAGGAATATCGCTGTTATTCTTGCGCTTTTTAAAAGACTCACTCACCAAAGTGACTAAATTAGTGTACCCTTGCTCATTTTTTGCAAGCAATAATATAGGTAAATTTTGTTCTGAATGTTTAACTATAATATTGCACCCTATTATTAGCTGTATTCCCCTACTTGCTGCATATTCTGAAAATTCGAGCGAGCCAAACAAGTTGCCTGAATCAGTAATTGCAACCGCTGGCATTTTATTTCGCAAACAAAGGCCTATCAGCTCCTCAATTTTAACCGAGCTTTCAAGCAGCGAATAAACACTATGAACACGTAAGTGTATGAACATAAAAAACTTTAGATCAGAAAAAAAAGGATACCATTAATTTACTCATGAGAACATAATTTTCATGAGAACAAAAGCCTATAAGATTTCTCAAATCTAAGGTTAAAATACAAAAAACTACTTGACACCCTTCGCCAGCCTCCTTATCATGAAACTGAAGCTATTTATTTATCTTCTCTGTACAGGTTAAATGACAAAAAAACTCACGTATCTGGCGTCTCATATTTAATTTTTTGCACTATGTGCACCTTATGTCTTTATAAAATTTCTAGGTTTTTACCTAACATAAGCTGAAATACGCTTATAAAGCATTTAAAACATCAAAAAACGCCGATTTAAAAAATGGATAGTGAATAACTAGCTACCCTAGGGTTTTTTTGCCTTTTTTTCTGTTTAGTAAATTTCTTAATGTTTATAATTTAGGTTAGTTGCGGCTTAAAAGCAGCTGAATCGCGGTTATTAAACGTTTAGAATAAAAAAACGCCATACTTGAAAGTATAATGTAAGTAATTAGCCAACCATGGGGCTTCTTTTGCCTTTTTTTCTACTTGGTAAATTTCTTAACATTTATCGACAATCGTCATCCCGCTGCTTGTTAGCGCTTACTATTACCCATAAATCTAAAAGGAGAAAAAGCTGCTATCTTACTAATTCAACTTTCTATTATAAATAGATCTATGGTCTAAAAATGGAATATATGATGAAAAGAACTATAAATACCTCAACTGGCGAATGGGCAGAAAGTGAATTTGGAATTGTTAATTTTGGTGATATAAGATTAAGTAAAAGGCTTCTAAAAATAGTTAATAGTTTTGCTGAATCGCCTGAGTGTTCAATAAATCAAGCTTGTGAAGATTGGCATCAAAGTAAAGCAGCTTATAGATTTTTCCAAAAAGATGCCATTTCTGAAAGAAGGATATTAGACAGTCATATAATTAAAAATATTGAAAGAGCTAAAGAATACTCAACTATCTTAGCTATCCAGGACACGAGTTATATTTCATATAAAAATCATAAAAAGACCGAAGGATTAGGGATTATAGCAGCAAGATTAACATCTAAGAGCCTGTCTTCAAACTAAGTAGAAAGGAGTTAAGAAGTGTGTTATAAGATATATTTTAAATGTACCCAAGCGATATAAGTGACAAAGAATGGAAGATAATAGAGCTATATTTTGAACCTAAAAAGACCGGTAGACCAAGAAAACATAGTATTAGAACAATTATTAACGCAATCCGCTATATGATGAGAACAGGATGTCAATGGAGACAACTGCCTAAAGATTTTCCACCATGGAAAACAGTGTATAGTTGTAATTAGCGATTGAAAAAAAGTGGAATATGGCAAGAGATTCATGATTTTCTAGTTAAAAAAGTAAGAGAGATAATTGGTAAGAATGAAACTCCATCAGTGGGAATAATAGATAGCCAATCAGTAAAAACTACTCAAAAAGGGGATCCAGAGGATATGATGCTGGCAAGAAAGTAAAGGGTAGAAAGCGCCACATCGTTGTAGATACTGTAGGTCTTGTAATTGCTGCTGAAGTACAAAGTGCAAGCATTCAGGATCGTGATGGTGCACTAAATCTTTTTGTTCAAGCCAAATGCAAAGCTCCAACATTACATAAGTTTTTTGCTGATCAAGGATACACAGGTAAATTGCAAAACCTCTGCTTATTGGAAACTGGATGTTTATTGACGATTACCAAGAAAATAGTTGATACAGGATTTCAGGTTATTCCCAAACGTTGGATTGTTGAGAGAACCTTTGCTTGGCTCTCCAATTTTAGACGTATGAGTAAGGATTATGAGCATTCTCTTCTCACTTCAAAAAACAACATCTTCTTTAATATGATCACTATTATGCTTCACAAATTAGCTCATTCTTGAGTTTGAAGACAGGCTCTAAGATAGCAGCTTTTTCTCCTTTTAGATTTATGGGTAATAGTAAGCTTGTAGCAACAACATAGCCCTCTTCGCCTTTTTGGTTAGTGAAATATACACGATACTCACCATCTATATCCTTACCGTCTTTATCCTTATTTTTGTTATTTTCTTCGATATACTTAAGCTCTCCTTTTGTTATTTGTAATGCTGATTGTGTATCACGGAAACTAACAATCTTCCAAGCTTTCAACTCAGATATTTCATTGTTTTTGCTGATGGAATATATTGCTAAACTAACCAGTGCAACAGCGTGGTGTAGCTGCAAAAGCTGCAAGTGGAGCTAGCATGGAAGTTGAAGACACCCAATATGGTGATGAAAGTGCTACTGCTGCGCCTATGGCATACAAAGAGGTAAGTGCAACAAGTGCAGTGTTTGTTTTGTGGAACTGACCACGATGATTTTTGAAAGTTAGCATAAACGACCTCATTTAATAAAATATTAATATGGTAAATTGTGTATAAAAGAACTGTCATAGTCAAGCTTTTTCGCAAATTACCTGCCACTTGAGCCAAAGCCCCCTGCATTGCGACCGGTTTCTTCTGTACAGAATTCTTCTCTGTCATCCCAAATTACCTGAGATACAGGAGAAATAAGGATTTGTGCAATTCTATCTCCTCTTTTTATCTCATACGACTGATTACTTAGATTAATCAGGCAAATTTTAACCTCACCTCGATAATCAGAGTCTATAGTGCCAGGAGAGTTTAAGACAGTAATTCCATGTTTTGCAGCAAGACCAGAACGTGGGCGGATTTGCCCCTCAAAACCGTTTGGTATTGCAATCACAATTCCAGTTGGAACAAGTAATCTCTCAAGTGGATTTAAAACAGCAGAGTCATTCAATGCAGCATAAAGATCCATACCAGCACTCTGCGTAGTTGCATAACATGGAAGAGACAAGTCTTCTCCGTGTGATAATCTTTTTATTTCTACTTTAATTTTACTTCTTTGCACTCCAATTTACCAACTATGAAGATTCAATTATAGCATGTAAATTGTATCTGCAAAAGTAATAAATGTTACATCGTAAATGATGTCATTCTAATGCGTGACGCTAGGCCATAAAATAAGTTTTTCGTTTCTATATGCGCTACCTTAAGACTTTAATTATACAACGTCTTAACGCACTTAACCCCATCGACATATAAATTTGCATGACTTTTTTGAGTATTAAGCAATGCAAGTCCAATGTTGTCTACACTAGAGCGCAGTTCCCCTATTTCCTCATTATTTTCATTTGTCACTTTAGTGCCAATATCTGGAAGTGCGTTATCCCCCTCAACAAGATAAAGTTTTCTTCTGAATATTTCTTGCCTGCTCATTCGATTTACGACTTCCTGACCTACGTAACACCCCTTATTAAAGCTTATACCGTTTGCCTTATCGATTAAATATTGCAATGGGAACGATGAATTTTGTACCATATCTTTTGCTCCATCTGGGACAAGGTTTTTAATTCTAACTTTTTCATACTGAATAAAATCTCCAACCGGTTCTTTTATTTCATCTTTATGTATGATCCTCATTCCTAGCAGCTTGTGCCTTGGATCTTGAAAAATAACTTGTGACTTACTAATACACTCCGCCAACTTAGTATCAAACAAAACTCCAACCTTATATAGTGCACTAATGTCTTTAATTTTCACTCTCAAATAAGTTTTAAGTAAATCTAGTTTCTTGATTATTTGCTGTAAGTGCACATTTTCGCACTCTAAGAAAATATATCTACCATATTCAATAAGAAAAAAATCATATAGGTATTTTCCCTGAGGGCTAAGCAATAAAGAGTAAATAGCTTTTTGGCTATCCAGCTTATTAATATCATTGGTTATAATGCCCTGCAGAAAATCTCTAGTGTCAGGCCCATATAGCACTATCACACCACGACTTAAGAATGGTATATAACTCATGAAATCTCTATAAATAAACCTAAATTTTATTATATAACATTAGGCTCTTTTAGAAACTGCTTTTGGCGTGCATATTTTATATGGTGTGCATATTTTACAAGCTCCAGCCCTTGAAATCTAACTTACGAGTATATATATAAAGTTATAGGTTAATTTGTTGAGAGGAAAAGCAAATGTCAAGTATAAGTTTAAATGTATTGGATGATAGCGTGCTGATCAAGCCTATTAGCGAGGAAAAGCAGGGTGGAATTATGCTTCCATCAAGTGCTGAAAAGAAACCTACTAAAGGTGAAATTGTAGCAACTGGTGAAGGTTCACGCAACTCAAATGGCGAACGCATAGCTTTAACTGTAAAGGCTGGTGATAAAGTGTTCTATCGTCAATGGGCTGGTACAGAAATAGAACATAATGATGAAAAGCTTATCGTGATGAAAGAGTCCGATATACTTGCTGTCATTAAATAGCAGTCTTTATTTTACTAAACTGAAACAAAGCGCAACATGGCGCATTGTAAATGATTTTATTATAGTTTTCTAAATTTTTTATTAACAAGAGGTGATAAAAATGACTAATGTAGTAGTATCAGGTGAGCAGTTACAAGAAGCCTTTCGTGAAGTCGCAGCAATAGTGGATTCAACGGTAGCAATAACTGCGGGACCTAGAGGAAAAACAGTAGGGATTAATAAGCCCTATGGAGCACCAGAAATTACAAAAGATGGTTATAAGGTGATGAAGGGTATCAAGCCTGAAAAACCACTAAATGCTGCAATAGCAAGCATCTTTGCCCAAAGTTGTTCTCAATGTAACGACAAAGTTGGTGATGGTACAACAACGTGCTCAATATTAACTAGCAGCATGATAATGGAAGCTTCAAAATCAATTGCTGCTGGAAACGATCGTGTTGGTATTAAAAACGGAATACAGAAGGCAAAAGATGTAATATTAAAGGAAATTGCATCAATGTCTCGTACAATTTCTCTAGAGAAAATGGATGAAGTAGCGCAAGTTGCGATAATCTCTGCAAATGGTGATAAGGATATAGGTAACAGTATCGCTGATTCCGTGAAAAAAGTTGGAAAAGAGGGTGTAATCACTGTTGAAGAAAGTAAAGGTTCAAAAGAGTTAGAAGTTGAGCTGACTACTGGCATGCAATTTGATCGCGGTTATCTCTCTCCGTATTTTATTACAAATAATGAAAAAATGATCGTGGAGCTTGATAATCCTTATCTATTAATTACAGAGAAAAAATTAAATATTATTCAACCTTTACTTCCTATTCTTGAAGCTGTTGTTAAATCTGGTAAACCTTTGGTTATTATTGCAGAGGATATCGAAGGTGAAGCATTAAGCACTTTAGTTATCAATAAATTGCGTGGTGGTTTAAAAGTTGCTGCAGTAAAAGCTCCAGGTTTTGGTGACAGAAGAAAGGAAATGCTCGAAGATATAGCAACTTTGACTGGTGCTAAGTACGTCATAAAAGATGAACTTGGAATCAAGATGGAAGATCTGACACTTGATGATCTTGGTACTGCTAAAAATGTTAAAATTACTAAAGATAATACCACAGTTGTCAGCGAAAATAGCGATTCTGACAGTGTGAAAGCTAGAATCGAGCAGATCAAATCTCAAATTGAAGCTTCAACTTCTGATTACGATAAAGAAAAGCTAAGAGAACGTTTAGCGAAATTATCAGGTGGTGTTGCTGTGCTAAAAGTTGGTGGAGCAACTGAAGTGGAAGTTAAAGAACGTAGAGATAGAGTTGAAGATGCGCTGCATGCAACAAGAGCTGCAATTGAAGAAGGCATAGTTCCAGGTGGTGGAGTTGCACTTCTTTATGCTTCATCTGTTCTCGAAAAATTAAAAGGTGCAAGTGACGAAGAGCAAATAGGCATAAACATTATCAAGAAAGTTCTCAGTGCTCCAATTAGGAGGTTAGTTAAAAATGCTGGTCTTGAATCTGCTGTTATCATTGACTATTTGATTAAGCAGAATGATAAAGAGCTTATATACAACGTTGAGGCTATGAATTACGCTAATGCATTTACAGCTGGTGTGATTGATCCAGCAAAAGTGGTGCGTATTGCTTTTGAAACAGCGATATCTGTTGCGAGTGTGCTGATTACTACTGAATCTATGATAGTTGATGTACCAAGCAAAGAAAATGCTTCATCTCCTATGGGCGCAGGAGAAATGGGTGGCATGGGTGGATTCTGAGTAGAGTGAAGCCGTGGAGCAATTGCTCCACGGTAGTTCCAAAAAATCTCACATTTTACTATTCGTTAAGGTAATACGTTTGGTGCAGAAAGGCATTACTGTTTACATCCGTTTCACCCCTTTATATTGTGGTTGTCTAATAACAAAAAGGCAGCATAAGAAAACTATAACCCCTGGTGTATTTATACTAGCATAATGCTATATTAATAAATAATCTATGTAATGCTATTAAATATAACACTTAAAATCTAAATCACTTTCTCTATAAAAGGAGAAATTTGCCTTAATGAAAATACATATATATTTAATATTGTTTTTATTTTTTTCTTGCACCCAACTATATGCTGACGGGGAAATTGCAAAATTTGATTTACTTATTGGCGAGATAAATGAAGCAAACCTCACTCTTAAAGGTGCAATAAAGGTTACAGTAGAACCAGGCTGGCACATATATTATAAAGATCCTGGAGATTTCGGCCTTCCCACTTCTTTTGATTGTAAGGGTAACACATTAAACATAGATATTTACTGGCCTACTCCAAAGGAACATAGAGATAAAGTAGGAAAAGAGATATTTATCAGTAACGTATATAAGGATATGGTATTATTTCCCTTTAAGATGAATGTGTTTTCAAATCAAGGGTATATTGACCTTAACTTCCATATAAATTATGCAATATGTAAAGATAGGTGCATCCCTAAAAATGTTGAGATAAAAACCAGGCAACCACTAAAGGATTTTATAGATTCTGATATCAATAAACTTATAAATGAGTGGTATGAAAAATAGGGTTTTATAGCTAACACGTCATACCGCCGCGGATAGATTCCGCTAACAAGTAGCGGAATGATGAATTTGTCGTTTTTCAAATTGTCGGTAAATCTAAGTCAGTTTAGCTATAGCAGGCTATTAGCTTACTATAGCTTTTGTAGTGTGACTCTCATAAACAATAAATTAGGTATTCTCAATTTTTGTTGTATACTTAAGTAAAAATCTCACTTTTACAGATGGATACAGTAAAGTTTGTTTTATTACTGCCAACAATATTACTCATGCTAGTTGCTGGTGTTTACCTATCGGTTAAACTAAAATGGCTACAGATATTTAGATTGCCGTACGCCCTTTCACTCATTGGAGTTAAAAGAGGGGAAAATAAATTTTCTTCTATAGCCGCCCTGTTTACAATCTTAGGGGGAAATTTAGGAGTAGGAAACATTTCAGGAACTGCTGTTGCTCTAAAAACCGGAGGACCGGGCTCTATTTTATGGATGGCAATAATTATTGTTACCACTTCTGTGATAAAATATGTCACTTGTTATCTAAGTATAAAAACCAGAAAGGAAAAGAACGGACGGTTTATAGGTGGCCCTGTAGCCTACATGGCTGATGCATTTAATTCTAGAGAAGCTACAATTGTGTTTCTGGTTGTTATGATGATGGTTTCAATAACAGTTGGTAACCTTGTTCAGGTAAATTCTCTATCAATACCACTTAACATGATAGATGTGCCTGTAGTCATTGGTGGCATTGTAATGGCCATAATATTTTTTGTTGTTGCAGTTCTCAGCTTAAAAAAAATTAAAATTTTTATATCGGCTATGATACCAATAATGACGGTAAGTTACCTCATACTTTGCGGTATCATATTATTTAAGTTTAGTGAAAATATCCTTCCTTCTCTAAAATTAATAACAAGCAGTTTTTTTACAACTAGTAGCTTTAACTCTGGTTTATCTCTAGGTTTGATTTTAGAAATGTTGACTATTATTCAAGTCGGAACTTTGCGAGGTATTTTTGCAACAGATATAGGGCTTGGCCTCGAAGGAATCGTGCACTCTTCAATTGTTCCTAAGAAAAATAATAATAAATTTATTATTGAACAGAGCCTAATCACAATAATATCGCCTTTTATAGTTGCATTCATAGTGTTTATTACAACAATGGTACTGCTTGTCACAGATTCTTGGGTCACTGATTTAGAGAGTACTAACATGTGCATATTTGCTTTTAGAAAAGCTATGAATTGGCCCTATATTGACTATTTAATTATGGCCATAATGTTTTGTTTTGCCTTTACTACTATTTTTACTTGGTTTTTTTGCTCAAAACAGACAATATGCTATGTGTCTATGGATAATAAATACACTAAAATCTGGATTGTAATTTTTACCATGATCATTCCGCTTGGTGCGATGGGTAAAGTCCGATTGCTATGGGATGTCGCTGATATCTCGATTGCTGCTTTGTTATTTATCAACATACTCGCTATACTCAAGCTAACCTCTCAAGATCCAGAAGTGTTTACTATGAGCAACAGATATTTAAAATTAGGCGCCAACTAAGAGCCTGTCTTCAAACTAAGTAGAAAGGAGTTAAGAAGTGTGTTATAAGATATATTTTAAATGTACCCAAGCGATATAAGTGACAAAGAATGGAAGATAATAGAGCTATATTTTGAACCTAAAAAGACCGGCAGACCAAGAAAACATAGTATTAGAACAATTATTAACGCAATCCGCTATATGATGAGAACAGGATGTCAATGGAGACAACTGCCTAAAGATTTTCCACCATGGAAAACAGTGTATAGTTGTAATTAGCGATTGAAAAAAAGTGGAATATGGCAAGAGATTCATGATTTTCTAGTTAAAAAAGTAAGAGAGATAATTGGTAAGAATGAAACTCCATCAGTGGGAATAATAGATAGCCAATCAGTAAAAACTACTCAAAAAGGGGATCCAGAGGATATGATGCTGGCAAGAAAGTAAAGGGTAGAAAGCGCCACATCGTTGTAGATACTGTAGGTCTTGTAATTGCTGCTGAAGTACAAAGTGCAAGCATTCAGGATCTTGATGGTGCACTAAATCTTTTTGTTCAAGCCAAATGCAAAGCTCCAACATTACATAAGTTTTTTGCTGATCAAGGATACACAGGTAAATTGCAAAACCTCTGCTTATTGGAAACTGGATGTTTATTGACGATTACCAAGAAAATAGTTGATACAGGATTTCAGGTTATTCCCAAACGTTGGATTGTTGAGAGAACCTTTGCTTGGCTCTCCAATTTTAGACGTATGAGTAAGGATTATGAGCATTCTCCTCTCACTTCAAAAAATAACATCTTCTTTAATATGATCACTATTATGCTTCACAAATTAGCTCATTCTTGAGTTTGAAGACAGGCTCTAAGATAGCAGCTTTTTCTCCTTTTAGATTTATGGGTAATAGTAAACGCTAACAAGCAGCGGGATGACGAATTTGTCGTTTATCAAATCGTCGGTAAGCCTAAAGCTATAGCCATTAAGCACGATAAAGAAAATCATTTATAATCGCTATAGCAACTAGTGTAGACACTTGACGTTCCTTGTGATTTGATAAATAGAGGTTTTTATATGATTTTACAACAAGGGCTTCTGGATGACATTGAAAGTAAATATTACCGTGCTTATCTTCAATAGCCCCTATTACCCCATCACTGAAAAATGCTGCAACTTTATATCCAAGTAACTCCAATTTTCTTCTATTTTCTGGTGTATTACTTACTGCCCCTGAATGAGTATCTGGAAAATATGTTGAAAACCAGCCATTTTCATTAGGTATTAAGAATTTAGCTACTAATTCCGCTAAACGACTGTTTGGAACGATCTTTATCTGCTGGAGAGGTGCATCCTCTTTATGTGGATTAGGTGCTGATTTTAAATGAGATCTTCGCTTCTCTTCATCACTCACAACACTCACTACTTCAATTCCCTTTGCATTCATTATGCCTTCACATATGCCAAGTAAATGAATTGCAGGGTTATCATCCACTATTTTTGCAATTGCTTCAGTAACAAGCTGGCGACAAGGAGTGGGTGGAAACGGTCCTGAATGAAAATTGTCTGGAATAAATATTCTATTTATTTTGTGCTCTTCAATAAATTGTGCAACTTCAACTTTTATTCGGTCTAATGTCAGCTTCTTTGCCAATGTTTCATCTTGTTTTGCGAGATTAAGTGACTCTGTCTGAATTTTTTTAAGGCTAATTATCCTATTATAATCAATCAGTACAGTCTTAACCCCAAAGTTATTAAACATCTCGTAGATATTTTGAGATAGCCCAAGCTCATATGGGTATGTCTCTTCTTCCGTTTTCAACAAACCAACAACTATGTCATTATTTACTGTATTTTCTGCCGTCAAGGCAGTTGACGCTGGTTCTTCTTTTCTGGTTATATGTTGAGATGCCGGTTTTTCGCTAACGTCAGCATAAGTAATATTGCTTAATAATAGAACTATAATTAATAAGATATTAAAGATTCTACTATAATATTTATACATATGGTTTACTTTCTCAACACTTATATCAATATCATAACATATTATAGAACGTTTTACAACAAAAAGGTAAGTTTGGTAAGAAAGAGAAGTGGCCTGAGCAGGAATCGAACCAGCGACACAAGGATTTTCAGTCCTTTGCTCTACCAACTGAGCTATCAGGCCAACTGTATACTTTCATTTTTAGATAAAAAATGTTATTATGTCTATCAAAAGTTTTTAAAGTAGTTTATATAAAAATAAAGTATGAACATTAATAACAGAATAGGAATCTACCCTGGCACATTTGACCCTATAACTTTTGGGCATATTGACATAATCAAAAGAGCGTGTAAACTAGTCGATAAATTAATAATAGGAGTTGCAGAAAACGTTAATAAGCATATTGCCTTTGACACAAAGCTACGCACAAGCATGGCTGAAAGTGAAATCAAAGGGCTAGGAATTGATGCAGATGTTATATCTTTTAATGGGTTGCTAGTGAAGTTTGCCAAAGAGCAGAATGCTTCTGTTATTATTAGAGGATTAAGAGCAGTATCGGATTTTGATTACGAGTTTCAAATGAGTTGGGTAAATTATAAACTTCTTCCTGAAATCGAAACCATATTTCTTCCTGCTTCTGAAGATACTCAATTTATCTCATCAAGTTTTGTAAAGGAAATAGCAAGATTAGGAGAAGATGTTAGCAAATTTGTATCAAAAGGCGTTCAAAACGAATTGATTAACCTGAATAGGATAAAAAATGGAGAATAGTGCTTGTTGTTTTTTATTTCTGAATGGGTATATTCAATACATAAAATGTTATAAGCTAAAGGAGTAGCATGTCAAAAGTGAGGGTTAATAATAGAAAAGTTTGTTGTCATGGTGATGAGAATGATGAGGGTTCCGGCCATCCATTAATATATTTAGATATGGGAGAAGAAGAGGAAATAGCCTGCCCTTATTGTGAAAAGACGTTTGTCCATGACTGTACTGTAGAAGCGGTTGGGGAGCTGACTAGGGATGAACTCTAATGACGCGAATTCTGGATTAAGGAAGGAAGAAAGTATAGGAAATAGAAGGCTTTGTGGATTTGATGGAATAGAAAAAATGAGAGTAGAAAAGATATGAACCAAAAAATTAACAGGGGATCTATGGCGAGTGTGTTCAATTTCTAGTCTATTTTTTAGGTAACCAAAAACAGTCTCAATGATAGACCTTTTTCTCAGTAAAATCTTCTCATTTAGCGAAATCAATGTATTTTTCATACCTTTTTTCACCTTGGTAACAAGTTTCAAACCTCGGTCAAACAGCTTCTGAAAAAGCTCTTTTGCAATATAACCTTTGTCACCAAACAAAAGACCGATTAATTTTTCCGTCAGATTTGGCACAGGTATCCTATCATCAACATTGCCTTTTGTTAGCGTAAGTGCATGAATTTCAACATTTTCATTGATTACCATATGTAATTTGAAACCAAAAAACCAGCCGTAAGTGCTCTTGCTTAATTTTGCAATTCCAGCAAAAACTTTGTTTTTGGATATTCTTTTTGCATGACAAACTGCAATGGGAGTTGTGTCTATATATGAAATTCCAGTGTTTTCTGACTGTCCACAAAGCCAATGCAACAACATTGCTAAATGCCACAAAACCCTAGGCTTTAGAGCAACAAACCTGGTATATGAAGGTAACTTTGGAAACTCTGATTTGTAGAGCAACGTTAGGTAATGTAGATAGAAAGTTTTACACGGAGATTGTTGATATAGCAGGATTATTGTCATGATTTCGGAGTGCTCAATTTCCGTTGTTCTTGTGGGGTTTTTACCATTTGGCAGTAGTTTATCTGCAAAATTTTTCTCTATATCTCTGCAAAAATCATCGACCAAACAAAACAGTTTTGTTATATCTTCCATGGGTAACCTCATCTATTTTTTTATCACTGCTGAGTTTACCCTGTTTTCTTGCCTTTTCTATTCTCCTTTAATCCAGAATTCACGTTAATGGCACTTTATTTCTTCTGCAGACTTAGCTTATGTAAATAGCAATAAGAGGGGTAGTAAAAATGAAACTATCCATACGATCGAGCACTCCTCCATGGCCAGGTATCATACTTCCACTATCTTTAACACCGTAAGCTCTTTTAACAAGCGACTCAGTGAAATCGCCAAGTTGCGCTAGAATAGCGATTGCAAGGCCAATGATTGGAGAATAAAAAATTGAAAATAGACCAAAAAATATTGATCCAAAAATTGTGCACACTACTCCAGCTAAAATCGCACCAAGAAGTCCTGTCCAAGTTTTTCCAGGGCTAAGAATTGGGCAAATTTTAGCTCCACCAAAATTCTTACCAAATAGGTAGGCAGTAATGTCAATTCCCCAAATGGTTAAGACGAACCATACTAATGCGTATTTTCCCTGTGGTAGGTTATATAAATATATTAATGAGGCGCTTGGTAGTGCAATCAATAATAATGCGAAGACGTATAAAATTTTGTTTCCTTGGGTTAGATTATACCATTCAAAAGAAGATAAAACTGCTATTGAAAAAATCAATAGGTAAAACGATAAATCACTGAAATATGTAGCAAAAGAAAATATGAATAATATTACTATTGAGGACAATATTCTAATTATAAAATTATTATCTACCATATTTTTTCTCTCTTTTTGTATAATCTTCTAATGCTTTGCTCAAATCTTGACAAGAAAAATCAGGCCATAAAGTATCACAAAAATATAATTCAGCATAAGCTGCTTGCCATAATAAAAAGTTGCTTAACCTTTTTTCGCCGCCAGTGCGAATTAATAAATCCAATTTTGGCAGATCTTTAGTATATAGAAATTTTTCAAATTCCTCTTCTGATACATAAGCAATATTTTCTTTTATAATATTGCTTATAGCTTGTGTAATTTCTTGCTTTGCTCCGTAACTGACTGCCACAGTGAGTAATAAACCATCGTTCTTATGTGTCATTTCTTCTGCTTTTTTAATTTGATCCAATATTTTACTGGATAACAGACTTAAATTGCCAATAAAATTCAACTTAATGTTACAGTTGCAAATGAAATTGATTTTATCTTCATTAGTTAAAACGGAGTAAAATAAATCAAATAGACAGTCAGTTTCGTTTTTGGGTCTAAGCCAATTCTCCATAGAGAATGCATACAAAGTTAAGTAGGGTATGGTTAGGTCCGTACAATACTTGGCAATATCGTATGCAACTTCACTGCCCTTTTTATAACCATCAATTTTTACCTTTCCTTGATTGTTCGCCCATCTACCATTGCCATCCATAATAATTGCTAAGTGTTTCGGTAAAGATTCTTGATTCAACATTTAAAGTTCACCTAAACCACCAGATATCATCTGAGTGCTTAACATATCACTGTACAAAAATAGTGATTTAGTAGCAATCTCTACTTGAAAGGTGTCATCCCAGTAGCCCTTTTTCCTGTCATCCCAGTGCGTGACACTGGGATCTAAGTATAAAAATATTTGCAAATTATGCAATGAACAACAGATTCTTGGGACATATAATGTCCATGATGAAAATAAGGTAGATCCCAGTGTCACGCACTGGGATAACAGAAAAGAGGGAAATGGATAACAGATTCTTAGAGCATATAATGTCCATGATGAAAATAAGATGTATCCCAGTGTTACGCACTGGGATGACAGGGAAAAAAGGCACTGGGATGACAAAAAAGAGGGCACTGGAATGACATCATTTACTGTATAATACTGTGCAATATTGCAACGTTCATACAGTTGTGTGTCGTCTACCTCCATGGCACCCTTGCATGTAATTTTTTCTTTTTCACTACTGAAGGTTTCTTTCATATTACCTTAGTGATGCAATATATCCTTTTCTTTGATGGACAATTCACCATCAATCTTTTTTATATTATCATCAGTAATATTTTGTATTTCCTTCTTAGCACCATGAAAATCATCTTCTGAGATCTCCTTATTTCCCTTCATTTTCTCTATTTCTTCCATAACATCTCTGCGTATATTTCTGATGGCAATCCGCGCATTTTCAGAAAACTGATGCAATAATTTTACTAATTTTTCACGGGTTTCTTGTGTTAAATCCGGAAGAGCTATACGTATGGTATTGCCCTCAACAACAGGATTTAAATTCAAGTTGGCATTTAATATAGCATTTTTCACTTCACCTACAACATTAATATCCCAAACTTTAATTGATAGGGTTTTGTTATCTACAACTGAAACGCCTGCAACCTGATTTAACTTTTGATGTCCACCATAGATATTTACAACTATACCATCAAGCAACGATGCGCTAGCTCTACCAGTGCGTACGCCTTTAATATCATCATGAAAGGACTGAATAGTTTTTAGCATTCTTTCTTTTGTTTTAGCTTTTATTTCATTTAACATAAATTACCTACTGTTTACAATCTGAAACTATAGTATAAGTACCTTGACCCTTAATAATATTGACTATTTTTTCTCCCTTCAAAGAAAAAACTATAATTGGAATAGAATTCTCACGAGCAAGTGAAATTGCTGATGCATCCATAACTTTTAAATCACGAGTCAATAAATCCGTGTAAGAAAGCCTATCATACATTACAGCATCCTCATTTTTTTTCGGATCAGCGGAGTATACACCATTTACTTGTGTACCCTTTAGAATAACATCACAATTCATTTCAACAGCACGTAAGGCCGCAGCTGTATCTGTAGTAAAAAATGGGTTGCCTGTGCCTGCTGCAAAAATTACCACTCTACCTTTTTCTAAATGACGAATAGCTTTCCTTCTTATGTAAGGTTCACATACAGTGGCCATGGGTATTGCAGATAATACCCTAGAAGCTACTAAATTTTTTTCTAAAAAGTTTTGTAAAATTAAAGCATTGATTATAGTTGCAAGCATTCCAATATAATCACTGCTTGCTCTTTCACAGCCACTTAAAGACGCAGATGTGCCACGAAAGATATTACCACCACCAACAACAATACATACCTGAACTCCAAGCCTGTTAACATCAGCTATATCTTTGCATAATTGGCTTATTATTCCCATATCATGGCCAAAAGACTGTGACCCCACCAAAGCTTCACCAGAGATCTTCAATAACACTCTAGAGTATTTTACTTTATCTGCTAAGGAAGACATTTCTTGCCATTTAGTTTGCACTGCCCAAAACAAGTAACTTGTAATCAGATAATTTAATAGCACTCACCTCGCTTGATTTTATAAAATCAGAAACCTTCATTTTATCATCTTTTATGAACTTTTGTTCTAGTAAAACAACTTCTTCATAGTACTTAGCCATTCGCCCATCTACTATTTTTTTTGCTACTTCTTCAGGTTTATTTAAGCTCCTTACCTGCTCTTCAATTATAGAACGTTCATTTTTCAACTTCATTTGATCTAAATCATCTATAGACAAAGCTTCAGGCTTCATAGCAACTATGTGCATCGCTATTTGTTTTCCAATTTCCTGTAACTTTGCCTTATCACCTGGTGATTGCAATGCAACTAAAGCGCCAGTTTTACCTAAACCACGTACATCACCGTGTACATAACCAGCAACAACTCCATCCTTAGTCTCTAGGTAACAAAGCTTGCTCAACTCTAACTTTTCACCAAGAACTGACGTACCATTCATAATAGCTTCCTGCACTGTGCCAATGCTTTCATACTTGGCATTTTTTAACTCATCAACGCTGATACAGCGTTCTTGATGAGCAATTGATGCTAAATTTGAAACTAACTCTATAAATTTCTCATTCCTTGCAACAAAATCGGTTTCACAATTGAGTTCAACCAATGCACCATAATTTTCAGTCAAACACATAGCAACGAGCCCATCTGAAGCTACTCTATCAGATTTTTTGTCAGCTTTAGCAAGACCTATTGTACGCAACTTATCAACGGCTTTCTTGATGTCACCATCACATTCTTCTAATGCTTTTTTACAGTCACTTAAGCCAAGCCCTGTCCTATCACGTAATTCCCTTATATTATCTGGATTCATCTTCATTTGTTACTACCTCCCTTTCTTCTTCTTTGTAAACTTTACTACGTTTCCTTTTAGTTTGCACAATACTATCTTCTTTTTCTTGAATAAACTCATCACCTTTTATATTATCAATCTTAACTCCAGATCTTGCTAGACTAGACTCTATTCCAGCTAATATAGAGTCGGTAGCTAATTTACAATAGAGCTCTATTGATTTTCTTGAGTCATCATTTCCAGGTATTAGATAAGTAATATCATCTGGATCAGAATTAGTATCAAGTATTGCAACTATTGGAATTCCTAACTTTTTAGCCTCCTTAACCGCAATATGCTCTTTATTAGTATCAATGATGAATAAGATATCAGGAATTGCTCCCATTTCTCTAATACCACCAAGCGCCTTATCAAGCTTTTGCTTTTTCTTTTCAATGTTCCCCAATTCTTTCTTTGTTAAAATGCTATCCTCGTCATTTAATATTTTCTCATATTGCATCAAGGTTTTTATCGAAGAAGAAACAGTGCCCCAATTAGTAAGCATACCACCAAGCCATCGATGATTCACATAATATTGACCACAACGAATCGCTTCACTTGCAATAATATCAAAAGCTTGAAACTTTGTACCAACAAATAGAATGCGACCACCTTGAGATGCAACGTCATATAAAGCCTTCATGGCCACCTGTAGCAATGGTAATGTTTTTCGCAAGTCAATTATATGTATACGATTTTCTTGATGCACTCCATATATGTATGGAGCCATTTTTGCGTTCCAGCGACTAATTTTGTGACCAAAATGTACACCAGATTCGGCTAAATCACGCACAGTGACTTCAGGCAAATTTGTCATATATCATTCCTCCAAATAGTTTATCTTCCATGGCATAACCCTAATGGGACTACTTGTACAAGCCATGTGTGAAATTAAATTACTTATATAGTAATAGAAAAGACAGCAAAGCACAAACAAAAAATATTGACAAAGGGCAACATGTTTATTAGCTTTAAAGTCGAAGCCCGAAAACGCTAAAAAGAAATTAGGGGGGGTGTAGCTCAGTTGGTTAGAGCGCATGCCTGTCACGCATGAGGTCGTGAGTTCAAGTCTCATCACTCCCGCCATACTGGTTTTAGCATAATCTAAAATCCGCAATATTATTGCCGGTATTTAGAAACGTTTTCACCAGACTTGACATGGCATGGTATTGTAATTAATACTTAAATAGGTTTGTTTTTATCATTAACAATTAGGATTAAATATGCTCATTTCTGAAGTTTTTGCAGCAGATGCAACTAGCAATGCATCAAGTATCGGCGCATCTTTTGCTAGTTTTATTCCATTGATTTTAATATTTGTGGTATTTTATTTTCTCATTATTCGCCCAAACCACAAAAAACTAAAAGAACATAGAAAAATTATAGATCAAATAAAACGTGGTGATACAGTCATTACTTCTGGCGGGATAATAGGTGAAGTTAATAAAGTTGATGAGGCAAATGCACAATTTATAATAGAAATAGCACCAAAAGTTGAGGTGAAAGTCCTAAAGTCCGCTATATCTGAAGTTTTAAACAAAGAAACTCAAAAAGTGGCAGCTAAACCAATTGAAAAAGGCAAAATCGAAAAGAGTGATAAAAAGAATAAAAATCAACCACCAGAGGAAAGTAAAAAGGGAAAAGGTGATAAAGGCAAAAATGCTGCATAACTTTAAAAGAAAGTTCATTTGGTGATCCATTTGTGTGCGGAATATTTGGTGTAGTAAGTAGCGGTGATTCAGTAATACCAACTTTACTAACTGGGTTGCAAAAATTGGAATATAGGGGATATGATTCCTCAGGTATAGCAATCATAAATAACGAAGGCGAGATAGAAGTCAAAAAATCAGAAGGTAAAGTTAAAAGATTGTATGAAGTTGTTGATGAAAGCAAGATGTCTCACAGTACAGTTGGTATAGCACATACTCGCTGGGCTACACATGGAGTTCCAGGCCTTAAAAATGCTCATCCCATTCATACAAATAATGTTGTTGTTGCTCATAACGGCATAATTGAGAATTACAATCTGCTAAAAAAGGGTCTAGAAGAAAGGGGAATGTTATTCCATACTGATACTGACACAGAGATCATACCAAATATGCTAACCTTATATCTTGATGAAGGATTGTCGCCAGTTGATTCTCTATTTAAGTGTTTAAACAACTTACATGGCTCATTTGCCTTGGTCTTATTATTTGCAGAATATCCAGATGCCTTATTTGTTGCGAAGAGAAATTTGCCTTTAGCAATAGGCTATAACTGTAACACAGTGTTTGCTGCATCTGACTCTAATGCTTTAAGTGCATTTGTGGAAAGAATATCGTATTTGGAAGATGGTGACATTGCAGTGATAAAATCTAGTGGAGTTAGTATATACAACAATGGTACACAAGTTAAACGTAGTATAGAAAATAGTAGTCCAAGTGATTTTCTAATTAGCAAAAATGGGTACCCTAGCTTCATGTTAAAAGAGATTTTTGAGCAACCGCGTGCATTAAACAAAACAATAAATCAATTTTACAAGCAATATAAAGAGGTCAACAAAAAATTGTTTTCTGAGCGGAGTTACATTACTATAGTTGGATGCGGGTCATCTTATTTTGCCGGGCTAATAGCAAAATATTGGCTGGAAAGTGTCGCTCAAGTTCGAGTATATCTAGAAATCTCATCAGAATTTAGGTATAGCAACGTCAAGCTAGAAGAAGGCAGCATTGGGTTATTCATCTCTCAATCTGGCGAAACTGCAGATACCATAGAAGCGCTGCGTTATGCGAAATCACAGAAGCAAACAATCATTAGTATAACTAACACATTTAACAGCAGCATTGAAAAAATCTCAGATATTGTGTTACATACTCTTGCTGGTCCAGAAATTGGTGTTGCTTCAACAAAAACCTTTTCTGCGCAACTTGCAACTTTAGCATGCTTTGCCGTGGAGCTTGGAAAAATAAAAGGTGTACTAGATGGAGAGAGAATAAAACAGCTAAGCAGTGCTATCAATTCTATTCCCGAGTATGTTGAGCACGTTTTGAATGTGATGAAAATACAACATATATCAGGCAGTATATTAGAACACAATAACGTTATTTTAATCGGCAGAGGAAGTTCATACGGAGTTGCAATGGAAGGCGCATTGAAGATAAAAGAGCTTTCATACATTAATACCATTGGTATTGCAGCAGGGGAAATGAAGCATGGTTCTATTGCTTTAATAGACTCTACTGTGCTTGTTATAGCAATTATCCCTTATGATAGTTTATTCTTTAAAACGCTATCTAATATACAAGAGATTATTGCAAGAAAAGGCAAAGTAATTGCCTTCAGTGATAAGCAAGGAGCACCATTCCTAAGAGGAGTTTGCGCAGATGTGGTGCAACTTCCAGACACTGATAATTTTATCTCTCCAATCATCTACAGTGTTGCTATGCAATTCCTTGCTTACTTTACTGCAGCAAAAAAAGGGTTAGATGCCGATTGTCCAAGAAATTTAGCTAAGTCTGTCACGGTTGAGTAGTCCATTTAAAGTTAAAGCTAGACTTCTAATTAAGGTAACCGTTCACTCAATGGCGTCAACTTAAGGAAAGATGTCTGCGATTGTGTGTAAAATTTCTCTCTAAATTTTTTCGCATTAAATTATCTAAAGAGTGAAGGAAAAACGCTGTTGTTTCTGTAAAAAAGTTTAAAATGTGTCCTTTTTACGCGAATTCTGGATTAAGGAAGGAAGAAAGTATAGGAAATAGAAGGCTTTGTGGATTTGATGGAATAGGAAATGAGAGTAGAAAAGATATGAACCAAAAAATTAACAGGGGATCTATGGCGAGTGTGTTCAATTTCTAGTCTATTTTTTAGGTAACCAAAAACAGTCTCAATGATAGACCTTTTTCTCAGTAAAATCTTCTCATTTAGCGAAATCAATGTATTTTTCATACCTTTTTTCACCTTGGTAACAAGTTTCAAACCTCGGTCAAACAGCTTCTGAAAAAGCTCTTTTGCAATATAACCTTTGTCACCAAACAAAAGACCGATTAATTTTTCCGTCAGATTTGGCACAGGTATCCTATCATCAACATTGCCTTTTGTTAGCGTAAGTGCATGAATTTCAACATTTTCATTGATTACCATATGTAATTTGAAACCAAAAAACCAGCCGTAAGTGCTCTTGCTTAATTTTGCAATTCCAGCAAAAACTTTGTTTTTGGATATTCTTTTTGCATGACAAACTGCAATGGGAGTTGTGTCTATATATGAAATTCCAGTGTTTTCTGACTGTCCACAAAGCCAATGCAACAACATTGCTAAATGCCACAAAACCCTAGGCTTTAGAGCAACAAACCTGGTATATGAAGGTAACTTTGGAAACTCTGATTTGTAGAGCAACGTTAGGTAATGTAGATAGAAAGTTTTACACGGAGATTGTTGATATAGCAGGATTATTGTCATGATTTCGGAGTGCTCAATTTCCGTTGTTCTTGTGGGGTTTTTACCATTTGGCAGTAGTTTATCTGCAAAATTTTTCTCTATATCTCTGCAAAAATCATCGACCAAACAAAACAGTTTTGTTATATCTTCCATGGGTAACCTCATCTATTTTTTTATCACTGCTGAGTTTACCCTGTTTTCTTGCCTTTTCTATTCTCCTTTAATCTAGAATTCACGTTGAGAAAAAGGTCTATCATTGAGACCGTTTTTGGTTACCTAAAAAATAGACTAGAAATTGAACACACTCGCCATAGATCCCCTGTTAATTTTTTGGTTCATATCTTTTCTACTCTCATTTCCTATTCCATCAAATCCACAAAACCTTCTATTTCCTATACTTTCTTCCTTCCTTAATCCAGAATTCGCGTTATAAGAAGTAGTGTAACTGGCATATACCGTATTTTAATGAGTTTAGGGTAGTAAATGTAAATCAATTTTGGATTAAATACGATGTATTCAACGAATCAACCAAAGACGTCACCTGAAGAAGGAGAAAATAATGCTTCAAATCCTATACTACCTGTTAAGGAGAGAGTGAAAGCAATCGAATCATTGATAGGAGGTATAAAGCAACCACCTATCGGTTATGTGGAACAAATTTATGATAGTCACGACCTGAAGCAGTGCAACACTGAATACAAATCAGCTTTTTCAAGTGTGATTAGCAATGGTAGTGATAGCAGTATTACACCAAAAATGGACGAGGCAGGTACTGATCGATTCGGTGCATCGGTGAGTCCTTTAGTGTCGGATGAGGAAAACATAGACGCTGCATTCAATGCACTTTGGGAGGAAAATAAAATAGGATATAACCGTCCGTATTCTCGTGATTATTTTGAAGCAGCGTCCGGCACATCTTCCAACTCCAAAACATACAACACAATAGAAGTGCAAAAAGAGGAAGAAGATAGAAAATTAGGAGGTAAACCAAAGCCGTTATCTAGAACTGTAATGTTGCAACAGGACAATAGTAAGAATGTAGCTTCACCTTCGCCTAGAACAGCAGCAAATCATGTACCAAATATTATACATAACGGCGAGACTATTTATTCAGAAATAAACCCAGATACAAAATCTCCAAAAAAGAGTTTAGAAGGGAGTGATAGTGGAATAAGTGATCAAAGTCCAGAGATGAAGAGGTCAAATTCTGAAGGAACAACATTTGAGGAAAGATCAGAGGAAGAGTTTGCTAGCAATCGATTAGGGGATCCTATTTATGAAATCGCAGATCTGAATACAAAGTTTTCAAAAAGGAGTTTAGAAGGTGATAGTGGAATAGATAATAGAAGTGCAGAGGTGACAAGGTCAAATTCTCAAGTAACAGAAACGAGTGAGTTTTACGGTAGTCAAGAATGGGAGGATATACCATTAAATCATGATAGTCCAGTTATACTTTCAACTAGCTCAACAGAAAAAAGTGATGGAGAAGTAAATTCAGAAACTCCATTAATTAAAACAGAAAAGAAAACAAATAGAATTTTGCCGAGAGTAAAGTATGCAGTGCAGCAGAAAGGATTTATAATTTTCAGTGTCACTGCTCTTGCACTTAGCACATCTGCAGCTTTAGTATATTTACAGGATAAAGCGCAATTTATTGCGTTTTTTGCAAACAACCCTTTCTATATAACTATACCAATTATTGCAATTGCTTCATCACTTACAATTAGTCCGATACTTTGTGCAGTAAAGCAATTTAAAAGTACTGAAGAATGTCAAATACAGGGAAAAGATGCGAATGAAGCTTTGAATAAAGTGTTGGAGTACCAGCGAAAGGATAAAGTGATAAAATCAGTAAGACTGGAATACAGCAACGGTACTCATTCAAATTTTACACTTAACGCTTGGAAAAGTGAAAAAAACTTCATTAACATTGATGAAAAAGTAATTAGTAGAAGGAATAAAGTAGAAGCAGTAATTAAAGATAGGCCAATATTTACAGTGTTATTGACAGCAGCAGTAGCTACAAATATAGCACTTCCATTAGGACTACTTGCAATAGGTGGAGTTAATAACGTAAAAATATTTTATCAAAATCCTTTAAGTAATAATATAGGATTATCATTACTAATAGGCTCGAGTATGGCTGCATTACTAATTGTATGCCTTGGAGTACATTACTACAGAAAAACAAATTGTACTAACCTTGTATATTCTGAAGAAAGGATTGAGCCTGAAAAGGTTAATGAGAAATTCATTAAAGAAATCAAAGAAGAAAGGACAAAAGTGCTTGAAGAAAATCACGGCAAGGAAGCTAAGTGTAGCAGTTTAACGCTAAAGCAAGTAGTGGTTGAATCTCACAATTGTAAGGATGCTGTGTATAGTATTGGTTAACAGAGCCAACAAAGAGGTTTCTGTACTGTAACAGCTATAAAAGAAGTCTACTGTAACATCTTTTAATCAAAGTTCACTTTTATACTTGTTATTGGGAAACTTCGATACATGGGCAAAAAGTGCTATTACCGATGAGATTTAGTATTAGCCGTAAAAAATAGAAAATGACAGCAGATGATATATAGTAGTAGTTTCTATGCAGGATTAAAGCCAGATCCACCGCTAAAAGTATCGGAGTGGGCAGATAAGAATCGTCAACTTTCAACGATAGCAGCATCAGAGCCAGGGAAATGGAGAACAAAGAGGACGCCGTACCTTAAGGAGATAATGGATTCACTTTCTCCGTCCTCACCAGCAGAAAAAGTAGTATTCATGAAAGGAGCGCAGATTGGTGGAACAGAAGCTGGTAACAATTGGATTGGCTACATCATAGATCAGACTCCTGGTCCAATGCTGGTAGTACAGCCAACAGTTGAAATGGGAAAACGTTGGTCCAAGGGAAGATTTGCGCCACTGATTGAAGATACGCCATGTTTAAGGAGTAAAATAAAAGATCCAAGGTCGAGAGATTCAGGGAACACTGTACAAAGTAAGGAATTTCCTGGAGGAACGGTAGTAGTAACAGGTGCAAACAGTCCAGTGGGTCTGCGTTCAATGCCGGTAAAATATCTTTTTCTTGATGAAGTAGATGCGTATCCAGGGGATTCAGGAGGAGAAGGAGATCCAGTTTTACTCAGTATAGCCCGAACTAATACTTTTACACGGAGAAAAATATTCTTGGTTTCAACGCCAACGGTACATGGAATAAGTAGAATAGAGAGGGAATTTGAGAGTTCAGACAAACGTTACTTTTTTGTCCCTTGTCCACATTGTGATCACTATCAGGTACTGAAATGGCCACAGATAAAGTGGAAAGAGAAGAACCCAGCAACAGCCCACTACGTTTGCATAGAGTGTAGGGGAGAAATAAAAAATCATCAGAAAACAGAGATGCTAGCTAGAGGTGAATGGAGAGCTACAGGTGAAGGGGCAAAAGAAGGGGGAAAAATAGGATTCCACCTTTCAAGCTTGTATAGCCCAGTAGGCTGGTATAGCTGGACTCAAGCAGTAGAAGATTTTCTTCATGCAAAAGAAAGTGAACAATTACTAAAAGTTTGGATCAACACAACGCTTGGAGAAACCTGGGTAGATAAGGGAGAAGTACCAGACTGGAAGCAATTATTTAACAGGAGAGAATTCTTTCCTGTAGGCACAGTACCTAGGAGAGAAGTAGTACTTACTGCAGGAGTAGATGTCCAAAAAGATCGTCTAGAGGTGGAAGTTGTAGCCTGGGGAAAAAGCCGTGAAAATTGGTCAATAGACTACCGAGTATTTGAAGGAGATACAGGAGGTGGAGAAGTATGGAAAAAGCTTTCGGAGCTTCTGAGTCATCATTTTATCGGTAAAAATGGGCTTGAATATATGATAAGTATGATGGCAGTTGATGTAGGATATGCAACACAGGAAGTATACAACTGGGTAAGAGGTCACCAAGGCTCTGGGAGAGTAATGGCAGTAAAAGGGGCAAACAAAGCGCTAGTGCCACTGAGCAGCCCAAGTAGAGTAGATGTAACAGTTGGAGGGCAAAAGCTGAAAAGAGGAATAAAGCTCTGGCCAGTAGGAGTATCGATATTAAAGTCAGAGCTTTTTCAATTACTTAATATTTTAAAAGAAGAAGAGGGAAAAGCTCTACCTGGATACTGTCATTTTCCAGAGTATCCACCTGAATATTTTAAGCAGCTAACGGCAGAGCAATTAGTCAGCAAAGTGGTAAAAGGATACACCAAACAAGAATGGCAAAAGGTAAGAGAAAGAAATGAAGTGCTAGATTGCCGAATTTACGCAAGAGCAGCATCTATTGCACTTGGAATCGATCGTTGGCCAGAGAGTAAATGGAATAGTTTGAGTGGAAAAATGGAAAGCAAAAAGCCTAAAAAAGTGAGACAAAGCAGATGGTTGAATGAGAAGTGAAATGTACAATCAAGAATATTTAATTCAAGTTGAACAAGCAATAAAGAAGCTTCAGAGTGGCGAAAGAGTAGTATCAATTGCATATGGTGATCATGTTGTGAGATATGCTGAAGTTCAGATAAATGACCTGCTGAATCTACGGCAACGTATTAAGGCTGAGCTAAAAGTTGCAGGTGTGAAGCCAAAGAGGAAAATTGTTTTTTCAACGAGCAAGGGGATTGACAAAATTATGTAAAAATGTTATAGTTTACAGTTGATATCTTACAGTGAATAATATGGCTCAAAGTCAAGGAAGGCTTAATGTTAATGTAAATTTTGAGGGGGAATTTGCTCAGTACCTTACAGAAATGGCGAAAGTTCAAAATAGAACTATAGAAGAAGTTGTAAAGGACCTAGTAGAAGAAGAAATTGAAGCAAGTAAATTATCTGAAGAAGATGATGAAATAGATGAAGTAGATATAGAGTTAGCTAAGCTTTCTCTTGAGCGTGATGCTAGAGGTGATGAAGAAATTAGAAGTGAGGATGTAGACTGGAATAGAATATTATCTGCAAAAACAGTCTAAAAGTGGAGATACAAGCTGGGATACGATATTATCTATTCAAAAAGAGTTCTTGAGGAAGACTTTCTTGCATTACCACCAACGATAAGATCTAGAGTGAGAAGAGCTGTAGATAGTCGTCTTGCAACCAACCCTAAAGCAATAGGTAAAGCATTATCGCATGAATTCAAAGGGTATTTTAGGATACGAGTAAGTGATTATCGTGTAATTTATAGGATAAATTACTCAAAACACACAGTAACTATTACTGCAATGGGACATCGGAAGGACATTTATGAACGCAGCCCAGAATAAGCGTTGGTATTTGTGCAAGAGCCTCATGCATAATTTATAAAGTGTTAACAGCCAGACTCTCCAGCAGCTTGCTGTAATTTTTTAATGTCAAATTGCGCAACAAACTGCTGCATAATCAAAGAGGCAAAATGCTATTAAAATCGTTCAAACAATTATTCAACAAACTAAAGATAAAAAGCTCAGCCTGGGATGCATCAGGCTCAGGAAGAAGGGTAATGTATTGGCAACCGGAGGCAGGAAGCATAAATAATTTGCTTTCTCAAAGCCTTGAGCACTTACGTAGCCGCTCTCGTGATATGGTAAGAAAAAATCCATATGCAGCAAATATCATTGATACCATAGTAAGTAACTCTATTGGAACAGGAATAAAACCACAATCAAAAGCAAGAGATGGAGAATTTCGAAAGAAAGTACAAGAATTATGGCTGAGATGGACAGATGAAGCAGACAGTAGCGGAGTGAGTGATTTTTACGGGCTGCAGGCATTGGTTTGTAGGAGCATGGTTGAAGGGGGTGAATGTTTTGTACGACTGAGGACGAGAAAATCTGGAGATGGTTTATGTGTACCTTTGCAATTACAAGTACTTGAATCTGAACATTTAGACAATAAGAGTAATCAAACCCTTGCCAACGGTAATGTAATTAGAAACGGGATTGAGTTTAATAGGCTTGGGCAAAGAGAAGCGTATTACCTTTTTCGAGAACATCCGGGTGAAGGATCATTTGGAGAGTCAGTTAGAGTACCAGCAAATGATGTTTTACATATTTATAGACCGCTAAGACCTGGGCAGATTCGAGGAGTACCGTGGTTGTCCAGTGTACTGTTAAAGCTCTATGAACTTGATCAATATGACGATGCGGAATTAGTGAGAAAAAAGACAGCAGCGATGTTTGCGGGATTTATTACCAGACTTGATCCAGAAGCAAATATTTTAGGAGAAGGTGAAAGCAATGAACAAGGGGTAGCACTTTCAGGACTAGAACCAGGAACTATGCAACTTTTAGACCCGGGAGAGGATATAAAATTTTCAGAACCATCAGATGTTGGAGGAAGTTATGAAGCATTCATGAAACAGCAGCTCAGGGCGATAGCAGTAGGCACAGGGATAACGTATGAGCAGCTAACAGGGGATTTAACGGGTGTCAATTATTCATCAATCCGAGCTGGGTTAATAGAGTTTCGTAGGAGGTGCGCGATGTTACAGCATAACGTGGTAGTATTTCAATTTTGCCGTCCAGTATGGGATAGGTGGTTAGAATTAGCCCTACTCTCAGGAGAACTCGATATAGGAGAAGAATGGACAAAAAAAGGGGCAAAAGAAGTAAAATGGATAGCGCAAGGGTTTGATTGGGTGGACCCGCTGAAAGATCAGCAAGCACAGCAAATGGCGGTAAGAAATGGATTTAAGAGCAGGTCAGAAGTAGTATCAGAGCTAGGTTACGATATAGAAGAAATCGATCAGGAAATTGCTGAGGATCAAAGACGTGCTAGTTCACTCAACTTAAGCTTCGACAGCGATGTCAGTAGTGTTGATTCTAATGTGGAAATGATATGAAACAACAAATAAACAAACCAATGATGGTAGAGCCAAGAAGTTTGAGTTACTGTCATTACAAGCAGGAAAGCAGCCAATTTTTAAAAACATAAAACATGCAGTAAAAAATAGTGAAAAAGGAATAAAAGTTATACCGATACATGGAATCTTGACGAAAAAGTCAGAAGCTTTTGATAATGTGTTGGGGATGACATCGTATGAGAAGATACGTGAAGAGATAGAAGAAGCTTTGATAGATGAAGAAGTAGAAACAATAATTTTGGACATAGACAGCCCTGGAGGGGAAGTAAACGGTTTATTTGACCTTGCTGATTTTATTTATGAGGCAAGAAAGTCGGAAAAGAAAAAGATCGTAGCAATAGCAAATGATGATGCGTATTCTGCAGCGTATGCAATAGCGTCAAGTGCTGAAAAAGTATTTGTAAGCAGAACATCAGGGGTAGGAAGTATAGGAGTAATAGCAAGTCACGTTGATCAAAGTGGATTTGATGAAAAACAGGGGGTAAAATATACCACAGTATTTGCAGGAAAGAGAAAAAACGATTTAAATCCGCATGAGCCAATGACGTCTGAAAGTCTGGAAAGCTTGCAAGGAGAGGTAAATCGCCTATATGAGATGTTTGTCCAGCTCATAGCACGAAACAGAAATTTGTCCATGGAAAGAATCAAATCAACCGAAGCAGGGCTATATTTTGGAGAAAAAGCAATAGAGATAGGACTTGCTGATGGAATGACAATTCTTTCATCTATTAATAAAAACAGGAGGAGTATTACTATGAATGAACAAACTACAACTGACCTAGAAACTGATAATTTAACTAATAAAATCAAGAATGACAGCTATCGTACTGAAGTTCTTGAATTAATACGTTTATGTAATGTATCAAAGATGCCAGAAAAGATAGGAGAACTTATTGAGCAGAATGTAAATGCAAAGCAAGCCCAAGAGATATTAATGTCGATACTGGCGGAGAGAACGAAGAAGACAGAGATAATGAGTACAATACCGCAAAATACACCGGAAGACTTGATGATGCAGGTAGCGAAAAGTCGGGGCATTTGATGCGCGGTATATAATACTGCCGCGGTAAATAAGTGTTCGAAATGCGCCAGAATAGCCAATTGTAGAGCAACATATCTTTTACCGTGGCGAATAGCGACTTTAAACACAGCGGAATAAACAAAGGAAAAAAGGGGGAGAAATATGACAAGCATAACTGAAACAAATAATTTAGGAGATCTTCTGAAATATGAGGCATCGAGTCTATATTCAAGAGATCAGATAACAGTAGCAAAAGGGCAGAACCTAAAGCTTGGTACAGTAGTGGCTCTCGATAAAGATAACATGATTAAGATAATAAATCCAACTGCCACAGATGGCACGCAAACAGCGATAGGTGTAATAACAAGTGATGTAAACGCAACGGAAAACACCAAAGCAGTAATCATTACACGTATAGCAATGCTAGCAGATTATGCAGTTGTATGGCCAGCAAATATCACTGAAGAACAGAAAGCTGCAGCAATAAAGCAACTTGAAGGACGAGGGATCATTATCCGCAAGGGAGCTTAAAAAAACTATTAAAAACACAAAAGGGGGAAAAGAAAAAATGCAAAATCCATTTACAAATCCAGCATTTAGTATGACGGCACTAACAAATGCGATGAATATATTGCCGATAAATTATGGACGTGTTGAAAATTTAAATTTATTTCCAAGTAGGTCAGTAAGATTTAGACATATCACCATAGAAGAACATAATGGAGTTTTAAGCCTATTGCCAACACAAGTTCCAGGAGCACCAGCAACAGTGGGAAAACGAGGAAAACGGAAAATAAGAACGTTTACCATTCCACATATTCCTCATGATGACGTAGTGTTACCAGAGGAAGTACAGGGAATAAGGGCATTTGGATCAGAGAGTGAACTTAAAGCGCTAGCAGATGTAATAACTGATCATTTGCAGCTAATGAGAAACAAACACGCAATAACATTAGAGCATTTGCGAATGGGAGCGCTAAAGGGAATTATTCTTGATGCTGATGGGTCAGAATTATTAAATCTGTACAATGAATTTGAAATAACACCAAAAGTAGTAAATTTTGCACTAGGAACAGCGACAACTGATGTCAAGCGTAAGTGTCTGGAGGTATTGAGGCACATAGAAGATAACCTAAGTGGTGAATATATGACAGGAGTTCATGCCTTGGTAAGCCCTGAGTTTTTTGATGCACTCACTTCTCACGCTAAAGTCAAAGAAGCATATGAGAGATGGCAAGAAGGAGCAGCACTTCGAAATGATATGAGATCAGGATTTACGTTCTGCGGAATCACATTTGAGGAATATAGAGGGCAAGCAACTGATCCTGAAGGAACCGTAAGAAGATTTATTGAGAAAGATACAGGGCACTGTTTTCCACTAGGAACAGCGAGCACATTTACAACATATTTTGCACCAGCAGATTTTAATGAAACAGTAAATACACTAGGACAGCCACTCTATGCAAAACAAGAACCAAGAAGATTTGATAGAGGAACAGATTTACATACACAGTCAAACCCTCTGCCAATGTGCCATCGTCCGGCCGTTTTGGTAAAAATTAGTTCTAGTTGATGAATATAGGGAGATTATTAGAAGATTGTTTTGAGCATTTAGGAGTGGAAGCCACATATTGTAATAAAAATAAGGAGGGTATTCGAAAAATAAAAGTGCTAATTAAACGTCCTGAGACTACGTACTCTTTAGGTGCAGATGGAGCATTAACTCAGCAAATTGCTTCTATAGAAATACGTGATCAGGACGTTACTTCCTTTAGCATAGGTGATTATATCAAGATTGAAAAAAGGTTCTACAAAATTTTTGAACCGCCGTTAAAAGATTCTTCAAGTAAAATATGGAAAATTCAAGCCGTAGGAGAAGGAAGTGTTTCATAATGTAAATCAGGTAATAAGTGATATCAGGGAAAAAGAAGCTCAAATCAAATTAGTAGTAGCAAAAGCACTGAATAAAACAGCACTATGGTTAAAGGGACAAGCAGCTAAGGAAATTAGTGAGGAAAAGAAGATAAAATTAACGGTAATGAGAAAAAGGTTGCGAATCTTTAAGACAAGCAAATTAGAGGTTTTGATAAGAGCAAACTTGTATGACATCAAAGCTTCATCAATGGGTAAAATGAGACAAACAAAAAGAGGTACAAAAATAGGAAAAAATGAGTTTATAGGAGCATTTACTGCAATCATGCCAAGAGGTTATAAAGGAGCTTTTAAACGTGAAGGAAAAGCAGCATTGCCAATAAAGGAAGTTAAATTGCCATTGGAACCAGAAGCATCAAAAATAATAAAGGAGCTAGTTAATTATGAAACAGAAGTGATATTTGAGAAGTACTTTGAGCGTGAATTGAGTTATATTACAAGAAATGCATGAATTTTAAAGATTTGCATAACGCAATCTGCACTACGCTGAAGAAGGAATTTTCTGTGATACAAACATGCGAAGTATATCCAGCAATGAGGAAAGAATTGATAGCACCAGCAGTATTTGTGGAACTTAGCAGCTTTGAAAAAGGACATGATTCAGGAACAGAAGAATTAGCCCTAAAAGCAAGATTTGAGGCAAGAATTGTGATTGATAGCACAATAGAAAATGCACCTATTATTGTCAGAACATTAGCAGCAGAAGTAGCAAGAGTAGTAAATAAAAATACTTGGAACGTGAAAAATGTTTCACCAGGAGAATTTATATCAGGAGGAGGAGATGATTTTAGGCCAGAGCTCGATGCATATTTAGTGTGGTTGGTTGAATGGGTTCACTATCTGCATTTTGGAGAATCAGTCTGGTTAGAGGGGAAAATTAAGCCACATAAAATAGCAGTGGGAGAAATGCATGTTGGAAAATAATTTTGCCATTGCAGAGTTACAGAGAAAAGTAGCGAATATTATTCGTATCGGAATTATTAAAGAAATAGATTATGAAAAAGCAAAAGTAAGAGTGAAAATAGGAGAATTTTTAACAGATTATCTGCCATGGGTAACGAGCAAAGCAGGAAAAGACAGAGATTGGTCTCCACCAGATATCGGTGAACAGGTTATGATATTTTCTCCTTTTGGTGAACTATCATTAGGAGTGGTATTAGGAGGAATATATCAGGAAAAATACCCTGCACCAGAGAATAAAAAAGAAATAAATAGTATAAAATTTCAAGATGGAACAAGATTGTTATATGATAAAGGGAAGCATCATTTAGAGATTGAAGTAGTGGACAAAATAACACTGAAGGCTGGGAAATCAAGTATAGAAATGACAAAAAGTGGAATAAAACTGAAAGCAGAAAGGATTGACTTAAATTGAACAAAGGAATAGTAAGGTTAGGAGACTACTGTGGAGAAGCTATACCACATTTCTGCATTAGCGGCAGTAATAATGTTTTTGTAAACGGTAAGTCAATATGTAGACAAGGAGACAGTTTTAGTGAAGGAAGAGCATTAACTGAAGGATCAAAAACAGTATTTGCAAATGGTCTTAGTGTAGGAAGAGTAGGAGATATAGTTTCATGTGGGTTTAAAGTAATAAAAGGCAGTGAAAGCGTCTTTGCAAAATAGAAATGAAGGGAATGGATGCTAAAACAGGTAAGGGATTAGAAGGTTTGGAGCATTTAAAACAATCAATTACTGATATTTTAACCACTCCTATTGGATCACGTATTATGAGAAGAGAGTATGGATCAAGATTATTTGAATTAGTAGATAAGCCAGTAAATCGTGATTTTACACTAGAAATTTACGCAGCAACTGCAGAAGCTTTGGAAAAATGGGAAAAGAGATTTAAGTTAGAAAAAGTAAAAATAACAGAAGTGAAAGAAGGAAAAGTAACGCTTGACCTAGAAGGATTGTACTTACCAATGGGGGAAAAGATTCGCTTTGATGGAGTTGTGGTATAAAGATGGAGCAGCCTAACATTATTGAGCCACTGAACTTCGAAGAAATCTTTTCACGTATGAAGGAGGAGTTGATACGTCGAGACTCAAGTTTTACAGCATTAGTAGAAAGTGACCCAGCGATGAAGGTATTAGAAGTAGCAGCATGGCGAGAACTTTTGTTGAGAGAAAGAATAAAAGAAGCGGTAAAAAGTAATTTACTGAAGTTTGCGACGGGAAATAATCTTGATAATTTAGCTGAATTTTACGGAGTTGCAAGGGAAAAAGAAGAAAAAGATGAAAATTTTAGGAAAAGGATTAAAGCAAAAATAGTAGGCTGGAGTACTGGAGGAAATTATCGGTATTATGCATTATCAGCAGATACGAGAGTAAAAGATGCATTAGTAGAATCACCTGTACCAGGGAAAGTACAAATTTCAATCTTATCAACAAAATTATCCACAACTGGCATAGTGTCAGAAGAGCTACTTAAAATTGTAAAAAAGCAGGTTATGAGAGATGATATAAGGGTTTTAACAGATACAATAGAAGTGGTAAGTTGCAATATTATAGAAGTAGATATCCACAGTAAAATTAGCATTAACAGACCAGACATCATTGAAACGGTGAAGAAGAAATTTATCGAAAAATTTGAAACAACGAAAAGATTAGGATGGAAAGTAACGAAATCATGGATTATAGCCAACCTGTTTGTGGATGGTGTAGAAAACGTAGAATTAATCGAGCCAAAAGAGGATGTTGTGGTACTGGGGAATGAGTGTGCTATTTTGCAAAGCTTAAATATTGAACTAATGGGTAAAAGTTAATGTTATTACCCCCAAACGCAACAAAGCAAGAAAAAGCGCTGGTTGATGCAATAGACTACAAAGTAGAACCAAGCAGGATAAGAGGATTTAAGTTTAATCCTAAAGATGAAATATTGCCATGGATAATAGAGGAATATGGGTTAGAAGAGATTCTGCGTTGGGCAAAAGAGAAAAGAAGAGCGATAAAAGAAGGAATAAAATTTCAGCGTTTAAGAGGAACACCTGCCTCACTGAAAATAGCACTTAAATGGGCAAATATAGAAGATATTACGATTATTGAAGAGCCAACCGGTAAACATTTTTTTGAACTGCAAATAGGAATAAAAGATGTTCCAAATGACTTTTTTGTAGATGCAGTAGTAGAACTTGCAAAACTATCACTACCAGCAAGATCGCGGCTAATGAGGATTTTTAATGACCACTACAACGTTGATAGGTTTATTTTAGATGAAAGTTTATTTGGAAGTTTGTTATCAGACTACTCTGGTATAAAAGTTGAAAAAAATGGGCCAGTGTTATCGTTTGGAAGAGTAAATTTTTTCAGTTCTAGAGGTCCGTTAGTAGAGATTGTAGACAACTATTTAAGAGAGCATTATGAACAAACATTTAGTAATGACATATATCGATTAGATGTAGCAGTACTTGGAGAAACCGAGCCTAACACAAAGAATTGTAACGGTATTTATGAAAGAAGTCATCAGTGGAATAATTTAAAAACGTTATATCCGCTACCACAGAGCTTATTACCAGCAATTAAGTTTGCAAAGGCGCAGATAGTATTATCGGACAGTTGGAGTTTAGGAGAAATAAACGCATGTTTTCCGGTTACGAGTGCAGAAGAGAAAGGAAGTAAATTTTTACTAGGAAGTGATAAACTATCCGAACAACTGTGGAATTTAAAACACAAGCCAATTTTAGAAAGGTTCAGCGTAACCCATAATTACAAAGTAGAAAACCATACCGATCAAAAAATCACAAGATACGGGAATGTTCAAAAAAGTGTGTCAAACCGAAAAAAAAGTAATAAATTGATATAAAAAAATGGAGGTTTGACAATGAGTCAGAAAGTAGTAAACAGAACTAACGGATTGGTAGATTATAAAGAGTTGGAAACAAATATCCTGTCGTCTATACGAGAAGGAAGACCGTTGACAGGAAGGGAGGGAGCATTAACACCATTTATAAAAAAGCTGCTGGAGGCAAGTTTGGAAGGTGAAATAGAAAACCACTTATTAGCTGAAAGTGAAGAGAATAATCGAAGAAATGGGAGAAATGGAAAGACTTTACGGACAAGTGCCGGTTCATTTGAACTTTTGACGCCAAGGGATAGAGAAGGAAGTTTTGAGCCGCAAATAGTCAAAAAAAGGCAAACAAGCTTACATCCAGAGCTTGAAACGAAGATTTTGAGCACATTTGCCAGTGGTATGAGCTATAGAGATATAGCGTCACACGTTGAGGAAATTTATGATCACAAAATATCGGCGGCAGAGATATAAAGTATTACCGACAAATTACTGCCTATAATCAATGAATGGCGTAGTCGTCCACTGCAATCAGTATACCCGATAGTATTTATGGATGGGATGTTCTTTAAGGTCAAAGAGAATGGACATTGCGTAAGTAAATGTATGTACAATATATTGGGCATAGACCAAAATGGCAGAAAAGAAGTCCTGGGCTTTTATTTGGCTGAAAGTGAAGGAGCTAACTTTTGGTTGGGAGTGCTAAATGACCTCAAAGAAAGAGGAGTAGAAGATATTCTGATTGCATGTGTAGATGGGCTAAAAAGCTTTCCTGCAGCTATAAATAGTGCGTTTCCTAAAGCAGAAGTACAGCTATGTATAGTGCATCAGATAAGAAATTCACTAAAATATGTATCCAGCAAAGATGTGAAAGTTTTCATGAATGATTTGAAAAAAATATATCGTGCTACAAGTAAAGAAATTGCTGAAAATTACTTACTTGAGCTGGAAGAAAAATGGGGAGAAAAGTATCCTTTAGTTATAAAATCGTGGCAGAACAATTGGGAAAATTTATCTGGTTATTTCAAGTATTCTAGCCCAGTTAGAAGGCTAATTTACACCACAAATCCAATTGAGGGGCTGCACAGACAGATCAGAAAATTCACTAAAACCAAGGGCTCATTTACCAGCACAAATGCCTTGTATAAACAGGTATATTGTGCTATAAAGAAGGTAGAGCAAAAATGGACTATGGCTCTGCCTAATTGGGCTTTAACTATGTCTCAACTTGATATTTTCTTTCCAGATAGATTGAAAATTGAGTTGAACTAAAAATGCGGTTTGACACACTTTTTTGAACATTCCCCTAGAATACTTGAAATAACCAGATAAATTTTCCCAATTGTTCTGCCACGATTTTATAACTAAAGGATACTTTTCTCCCCATTTTTCTTCCAGCTCAAGTAAGTAATTTTCAGCAATTTCTTTACTTGTAGCACGATATATTTTTTTCAAATCATTCATGAAAACTTTCACATCTTTGCTGGATACATATTTTAGTGAATTTCTTATCTGATGCACTATACATAGCTGTACTTCTGCTTTAGGAAACGCACTATTTATAGCTGCAGGAAAGCTTTTTAGCCCATCTACACATGCAATCAGAATATCTTCTACTCCTCTTTCTTTGAGGTCATTTAGCACTCCCAACCAAAAGTTAGCTCCTTCACTTTCAGCCAAATAAAAGCCCAGGACTTCTTTTCTGCCATTTTGGTCTATGCCCAATATATTGTACATACATTTACTTACGCAATGTCCATTCTCTTTGACCTTAAAGAACATCCCATCCATAAATACTATCGGGTATACTGATTGCAGTGGACGACTACGCCATTCATTGATTATAGGCAGTAATTTGTCGGTAATACTTTATATCTCTGCCGCCGATATTTTGTGATCATAAATTTCCTCAACGTGTGACGCTATATCTCTATAGCTCATACCACTGGCAAATGTGCTCAAAATCTTCGTTTCAAGCTCTGGATGTAAGCTTGTTTGCCTTTTTTTGACTATTTGCGGCTCAAAACTTCCTTCTCTATCCCTTGGCGTCAAAAGTTCAAATGAACCGGCACTTGTCCGTAAAGTCTTTCCATTTCTCCCATTTCTTCGATTATTCTCTTCACTTTCAGCTAATAAGTGGTTTTCTATTTCACCTTCCAAACTTGCCTCCAGCAGCTTTTTTATAAATGGTGTTAATGCTCCCTCCCTTCCTGTCAACGGTCTTCCTTCTCGTATAGACGACAGGATATTTGTTTCCAACTCTTTATAATCTACCAATCCGTTAGTTCTGTTTACTACTTTCTGACTCATTGTCAAACCTCCATTTTTTTATATCAATTTATTACTTTTTTTTCGGTTTGACACACTTTTTTGAACCATACGCGTCAAGTTAAGGGAAAGTAGCATAAGGAAAAAGAAAAGTGGTAAAGATTATTTTAGATATTAAGTAATAAAGCTAGTAATTTATAGACTCTTCTAAAAGAATTATCTTATTTTAGATCAAAATTTCCCAAAAAATAAATGTAACAAACAAGATACCCACTTTAAATGGTGCTATATTGGGCCTTAACTTGACGCGTATGCTTTTTTGAACATTCCCAGTGCTCAATTTCCGTTGTTCTTGTGGGGTTTTTACCATTTGGCAGTAGTTTATCTGCAAAATTTTTCTCTATATCTCTGCAAAAATCATCGACCAAACAAAACAGTTTTGTTATATCTTCCATGGGTAACCTCATCTATTTTTTTATCACTGCTGAGTTTACCCTGTTTTCTTGCCTCTTCTATTCTCCTTTAATCCATAATTCACGTCAAAAGGAGGGGGTATGAATAGTTATTGCTTGGTTGGAAGCATGAGAAGATAATACCTTCTCAGAGTGGATAGGTGGCAGATTGAAAATTTTTGTGAGGCCCTTTCTGCTTTTTGCAGTATAGGAAAAAGACCTCGTAAAGGAGATTAATCGCCCCTGCCACCGAAAACCATCGTGCGGCCTATAAAATTTAGTGACCGCGTATAGGAGAATGGACCAACCGGTACTCTGATATGTTAGAGTATTCAATAAGAGGAAAATTTTATGCGTTATATAGGTGTTGATTTACATACTAATAACGTGAATTCTGGATTAAAGGAGAATAGAAAAGGCAAGAAAACAGGGTAAACTCAGCAGTGATAAAAAAATAGATGAGGTTACCCATGGAAGATATAACAAAACTGTTTTGTTTGGTCGATGATTTTTGCAGAGATATAGAGAAAAATTTTGCAGATAAACTACTGCCAAATGGTAAAAACCCCACAAGAACAACGGAAATTGAGCACTCCGAAATCATGACAATAATCCTGCTATATCAACAATCTCCGTGTAAAACTTTCTATCTACATTACCTAACGTTGCTCTACAAATCAGAGTTTCCAAAGTTACCTTCATATACCAGGTTTGTTGCTCTAAAGCCTAGGGTTTTGTGGCATTTAGCAATGTTGTTGCATTGGCTTTGTGGACAGTCAGAAAACACTGGAATTTCATATATAGACACAACTCCCATTGCAGTTTGTCATGCAAAAAGAATATCCAAAAACAAAGTTTTTGCTGGAATTGCAAAATTAAGCAAGAGCACTTACGGCTGGTTTTTTGGTTTCAAATTACATATGGTAATCAATGAAAATGTTGAAATTCATGCACTTACGCTAACAAAAGGCAATGTTGATGATAGGATACCTGTGCCAAATCTGACGGAAAAATTAATCGGTCTTTTGTTTGGTGACAAAGGTTATATTGCAAAAGAGCTTTTTCAGAAGCTGTTTGACCGAGGTTTGAAACTTGTTACCAAGGTGAAAAAAGGTATGAAAAATACATTGATTTCGCTAAATGAGAAGATTTTACTGAGAAAAAGGTCTATCATTGAGACTGTTTTTGGTTACCTAAAAAATAGACTAGAAATTGAACACACTCGCCATAGATCCCCTGTTAATTTTTTGGTTCATATCTTTTCTACTCTCATTTCCTATTCCATCAAATCCACAAAGCCTTCTATTTCCTATACTTTCTTCCTTCCTTAATCCAGAATTCGCGTTTGTACTTGTTTCTATCATTTTGATCCTAAATTATTTAGCTTACTCACTTTTTACATTTGTGGGTAAAAGTGAGCAGGTGAATATGTTGGAAGATAAAGCAAATGACAGCCAAAAGACTCTATTAATGACTTTGTTTTGGGAGTTTTATGGAATGTAGCATTATCCATAACTATGGTTGTATTACGCTGCAATTGTGGTTCGCTCTAACCATACATTAAATACATCTTTATTACACCCTCCTGTGAAGGTCATTGGTGCAATAAACTTCTTTTCAATCCATCCACCTATTATACTCACTCTTTCCCGCTTTTTTCCTGGAACATCAGCATATATTTTTTCTCCTCTTGGAGCTCATGCATATCCTCGGTATAGTCTATGATCAACTCCTGCTTCATCTATATATAAAATGCTACAGTGGTCTATTTTTGAGACTTTATCGATAAATTGCTGCCTATCTTCTTGATTGCGCTCTTGATAGAATGTGACTTTTTTTAAGGTTATTTTTAGCTGTTTTAACCTATACCAAATTGCACTTATTCCAAAGCCAAGGTTTTGTTTCATTTCTGCTAGCTGGGTGTTTTTTAACATAGTCTGCAAGTATTTTTGGGTCTATTTTCCGAATAAAACCAGTACTTTTTACCGCTTTGAGACCTTGGCCAGTAGCTTTCTTTTTTAGCCATCTATATAGTTTCTATCTCAAAAACCTCTGCAACTTCAACCTTTGACTTTCCTTTTTTTACCAAAGATACTGCTTTTTCCCTTAAATCTACACTATATACCATCGCTTTCCCTACTTTAAAAAATGTATTATACCTTTATCATTCGCTTTTGAAAATACTATAGTTTGCTTATGAGCAACCTGGATCCCAGCGTCAGCTACTCGGATGATAAAAGGAAGGAATATCGGAGTGACAAGAAAGGGGTCATAGTGTGCTAGACTTTATACCTTTTGCATTCAAACTCACACAAATCATGAATTATACACGTTTCACACGAAGGCTTTTGCGCTTTGCAAACATATCTACCATGCAAAACTAGCCAGTGATGAGCATAAAGCAGGTATTCTTTTGGAACTACATTTAAAAGAGATTGCTCTGTTTTAAACACATCTTTTTCTCTCACAAGTCCAAGTCTATTGCTTACTCTAAAAACATGAGTATCAACTGCCAATGTTGGAATACCAAGTCCTGAATTTAAGAACACATTAGCGCTCTTTCTCCCAACCCCTGGTAAAGATACCAAGTCATCGAAATCAGTAGGCACTTCGCTATTGTACCGCTCAATCAATATTTTGCTGAGCCCGATTATGTTTTTTGCTTTGGAATTATATAAACCAATACTGCTTATACGTTTTTTAAGCTCGTCTTGTCCAAGATTCAGCATCTTTCCTGGCGTATCAGCGATATTAAATAGTTCTCTTGTAATTTTATTAACGCTTACATCGGTTGTCCGTGCTGATAAAACTATCGCAACTAGTAGTGTAAAATGATTGGTATAATTTATCTCTATTTTTGGCGCAGGATTTGATTGTTGAAACTTTTCAAATATTAGTTCTACTTTTTTTGAGTCCATTCATAGAGCTAAAAGTTTATACTATACCGTAATATTCTACTATGCAAATCCAATTGCTTGAAGTCTAGGTGGCTGTTCAGTGTTAACATCAGACATATTAGTGTTCACTTCATCGAAATTCCTCTCAGCAAATTCGTTCGCTACTCCTGCAAAACACTTTCTAACAAGAGGCATAATTATCGGCATTAATAGCCTTCGTGGATCATACCGTCCTAACAGATCAGTTTCCTTTTGTACTCTATCTCTTGGACCTTCCTCAAGTAAATCTTTCATGTGTTTTCCAGTGTATATTTCACAACCTCTTGAGAAAACAGGAACTAGTGCTTCAATTAATATTGTCAATGCCAACAGAGAACCAAGTATACCTCCGCCAATAGTTAATCCATTAGCAATAAAACTTGTTGTAAGTAAATAAACAGAGAAAGCAGCTAGAGGGTAACTAAGGAAGAGTCTGCTGCCTAGCACAATATAGTTCATTTTACTCGTGAATTCTTCAGTAGAAATGTCTGAATTAGTATACTTTTTTATATAATGGCCTATTAATAAACGAAAGGCGTTATCAACAATAACGATATTAAATGCTATGATCCACCATGAAAAATAGCAACCTATAGTAACTGTAGTTAACAGGCTTAAGAGTAGAGAACTAGAAATTCGGATGCGTGGTAGTATAACATTCTTACGCTCTATGAATTTTAATGCTAATTCTTTTTTATCCTCATCTATTAGGCCCTTTTGCTTCTGCAGAGGAAGAATATAAAGAAATAGGTGTATACTAGGTTTTGATAGGCGTTTATTAAGCTCGCTAGGGTCTGACGATCTGAAAAAACTGCTATAAATATTTCCTGAAAAACAGTATTTCAAATCCTCTTCAAACGAATTGTCACCTTTTTTCAATATAGAAATTAGTTCTTCAAAACTTTTACCTATAGCTTCTTCACCAATCCCTAGTGTATCGAACAGCTTTTTCCTATAATAGAATCCACGTACTGTTAAAAGCCCATTACTTTCAGCACCAGCACTGACTTTAACACAAGGATCCCCTGACTTTAAAGGTTCAATGTATTTTTTTAGCTCTTGATAAGCTTTATGAATTTGGTCAAATCTGTTTTTGTTTCCACCTTTGTCAGGATGATCTACAAGAATCAGTTTTCTATGTTGTATTTTTAAAACGCTACTAAGCTCTTCATAATCCTTATCTATAACCTGTTCAGCTTTTATTTCTAATACTTTAAACAGATCATTATTATCATAAAACCCCTGACTGGTTAATTTAAAATGTTGATTCACTACTGCACCTCATATAAATATATCATGCTTTCAGTATAACATATTTAAATATTTCATGCAAAAACTACAATACCGAACAATTATTAAGAGAAAAATCCCTCTTTCCCATCATATAAATACAACTTATCCATTCTCACCACGTCAAAGCTACTTTCTTCGAGTTTGATTAGCAAGTTATTTACATCACTATTTGTAATAGCTTGCTTTTCATTATTTGCGATAAACCTACAGGTTATTTGATCGCTTGAAGATTTTGAGCTTCTTGGCCAAATTGCCAGTCCTTTTGAGTATATTGCTATCATTTGCAGATTACTCGATTCAAATAACCTAACTATTTGATCAAAATTGCTGGATTTGTCCCAAGCAAGCGTTATATCACTACCCACTAGCCTTTTAACTTTGTAATCTTGTTCGTAATTGTCTTGTACTTTATTTATTTTACTATCTGAACCACTGCTAATTATAAGCTCAGGTAATGTTACAGGTTTCTTTCCTAGATTATCTATAACAGCTTCTGCAAATTCTTTTGTACCAACTTTCTGTTTACTTCTTTTCTCCTTATACAAATCGGCAGTGTGTATTCCATCCTCTAAAGTCTTCAGCCATGAATCGTAGATTAATTTTGCAGTACCCACTTGACCTATGTAAATTAGCATATGCACTGCAGCATTTAAAAGACCAGAAGGATTAGCTATGTTTTTTCCTGCAATATCAGGAGCAGAACCATGAACCGCTTCAAACATCGCATATTCATTACCTATATTGCTACTTCCTGCAAGCCCTACAGAACCTGAGGTTTGTGCCACTATGTCTGATAATATGTCGCCATATAGATTTTCAGTTACTATAACATCGAAATTCTCCGGTTCTGTGGCAACACGTGCCATTCCAATATCAACTATATAATGTTCTGCCTTTATGTCCTGGTATTCCTTTGCAATGCGATCAAACGCTGCATGGAAAGTTCCGTCAGTCATTTTCATTATGTTGTCTTTAGTCAGGCAAGTTACTTTTTTTCTGTTGTGTTTTTTCGCGTATTCAAAAGCATACCTGCATATCTTCTCTGAGCCAGATCTAGTAATAATTTTAGTGCATTGGTAAGAATCACCAGTGAGCCTATGCTCTATTCCGGTGTAAACGTCCTCTTCATTTTCGCGTATCACTACGATATCAAACTTATCGAATTTATTTTCTATAACAGAATGATATGAAATACACGGCCTGATGTTTGCATATAACCCTAGATTTTTTCTGAGTGCAACGTTCAAGCTTTTGTGTCCTTTACCTTGAGGAGTGGTTGTCGGAGATTTGAGTAATATCTTTGTCCTTTCGATAGATTCCCAACCACTTGGAGAAATTCCGTGAGACCATTCCTTACTATAAACACGCTCACCTATTTCAATAATATCCATTGAGATCTTCGCTTCCGCTTCGCGTAATATCGACAGCACCGCTTCCATAATTTCTGGTCCGATACCATCACCATATGCAACTGTGATTGGTGTTGACATAACTTCCCTAACTGTAAATGATTTAATGTTAATTCAAATAATAGAGTGGCACAAGTAGCTAGTATTGCACAAATTAGTATATTTACGGTTACTTAATAACGTGCTTTTATATTAATTGGTAAAACATAGGTGAAGATATGGATACTGAAATAAATGTTAAAGTAAATTATGTAGGGTTTACAAGGCGTATTGTAGCAGAAATACTTGACCTCATCATATTTTTCCCTGATTTTATCTTTGCTTTTATCTATGGTGTATTCATCGCATCATTAGAAGATCAAGACTTTTTTCAGGAACTTGAACAACTAGCAACAAAAATACCATTTGTAGTTTTTACAGTGGTCGCAACATTAACACTAACAATATCCAAAATATTAATGGTAACAAAACTTGGTGGTACCCCAGGAAAACTATTGTGTGGTATGCATATTAAAGATGCTAATACATTTACAAATGCTACCCTAATGCAAGCAACAATAAGATGCATTTCTAAGAGCCTGTCTTCAAACTAAGTAGAAAGGAGTTAAGAAGTGTGTTATAAGATATATTTTAAATGTACCCAAGCGATATAAGTGACAAAGAATGGAAGATAATAGAGCTATATTTTGAACCTAAAAAGACCGGCAGACCAAGAAAACATAGTATTAGAACAATTATTAACGCAATCCGCTATATGATGAGAACAGGATGTCAATGGAGACAACTGCCTAAAGATTTTCCACCATGGAAAACAGTGTATAGTTGTAATTAGCGATTGAAAAAAAGTGGAATATGGCAAGAGATTCATGATTTTCTAGTTAAAAAAGTAAGAGAGATAATTGGTAAGAATGAAACTCCATCAGTGGGAATAATAGATAGCCAATCAGTAAAAACTACTCAAAAAGGGGATCCAGAGGATATGATGCTGGCAAGAAAGTAAAGGGTAGAAAGCGCCACATCGTTGTAGATACTGTAGGTCTTGTAATTGCTGCTGAAGTACAAAGTGCAAGCATTCAGGATCTTGATGGTGCACTAAATCTTTTTGTTCAAGCCAAATGCAAAGCTCCAACATTACATAAGTTTTTTGCTGATCAAGGATACACAGGTAAATTGCAAAACCTCTGCTTATTGGAAACTGGATGTTTATTGACGATTACCAAGAAAATAGTTGATACAGGATTTCAGGTTATTCCCAAACGTTGGATTGTTGAGAGAACCTTTGCTTGGCTCTCCAATTTTAGACGTATGAGTAAGGATTATGAGCATTCTCCTCTCACTTCAAAAAACAACATCTTCTTTAATATGATCACTATTATGCTTCACAAATTAGCTCATTCTTGAGTTTGAAGACAGGCTCTGAGTTTACCCTGTTTTCTTGCCTTTTCTATTCTCCTTTAATCCAGAATTCACGTTCCTAGTGGACTCAAATCACAATGTTCGTACAGTTATGCGTCAAGCCTAAAAGTAGTTAGCTAATAGGTTTAATAAAAATTCACATATACAGGAAAGATTGGTAACATTATTTGAACAGAAATCGTTATTGTAATTATGCCAAAACGCACAGATATAGAATCTATATTAGTAATAGGAGCAGGCCCAATAGTTATAGGTCAGGCATGCGAGTTTGATTATTCCGGAACGCAAAGCTGTAAAGTATTAAAAAGTGAAGGTTATAAAGTCATTTTGGTTAACTCCAACCCCGCAACTATAATGACAGATCCTGAGTTTTCTGATGCAACTTATATTGAGCCGGTACTGCCTAAAATCATAGAGAAAATTATAATTAAGGAGATGCCAGATGCAATATTGCCAACAATGGGCGGGCAAACAGCACTCAATTGCGCAATAAAACTTGCAGATGATGGAGTGTTAGACAAATACAATGTAGAATTAATAGGGGTAAATAGAGAAGCAATAAAAAAAGCAGAGGATAGAGAGTTATTCCGTCAGTCCATGGATAAAATAGGGCTAAAATACCCCAAAAGTATCATTATAAAAAATCAAGAACAAATAAGAAAGGCTTTGGATTACATTGGATTACCAGCAATCATCCGCTCGTCATTCACCCTTGGTGGTGCAGGTAGCGGCATAGCATACAATAAAGAGGAGTTTTTCAATATTGCAGAAAGTGCTCTCAAAATTTCGCCAATAAATGAAGTTCAGATAGATGAATCAATTATCGGCTGGAAAGAATATGAAATGGAAGTTATCCGTGATTGTAAAGATAACTGCATAATAGTCTGTTCGATAGAAAATATTGATCCAATGGGAGTGCACACCGGAGATAGTATCACGGTTGCTCCTGCTTTGACTCTGCGTGACGTAGAATACCAACAGATGAGAAATGCATCTATAGCAGTGCTAAGAGAAATTGATGTTAGTGCCGGTGGTGCAAATGTTCAGTTTGCAGTGAATCCTAAAGAAGATGGAAGCCTCGTTGTGATTGAAATGAATCCAAGGGTTTCTCGCTCTTCTGCACTTGCTTCAAAAGCAACAGGTTATCCTATTGCAAAAGTTGTAACTAAACTTGCTATCGGCTATTCACTCGATGAGATACGTAATGATTGCGCTCCAGTTATACCTGCTGCATTTGAACCAGTGATTGATTACATCGTCACTAAAATTCCTCGTTTTGAATTTGAGAAGTTTAAGGGGACGAATTGTGAACTATCAACTTCCATGAAATCAGTGGGGGAAGTGATGTCGATCGGCCGCACTTTTAATGAGTCGCTGCAGAAAGCTTTTCGCTCGCTTGAAATTGGGCTTACGGGACTTAATGAAGTATTTCCTGAAAATACTGATATTGATCACATCAGATCTCAATTAGCAAAATTGCTGCCAAACAGATTACTGATTGCTGCTGACGCAATGCGTCATGGAATAAGCATAGAAGAAATAAATTCGATTACAGGATATGACTTATGGTTTTTGCAGAATATACAGCAAATTATATTAGCTGAACAAAAAATCAAGGAAAACGGCCTTCCTGAGACTGCATATGAAATGTTAGAGCTGAAAAAAATGGGGTTTTCAGATGCAAGATTGGCAAAATTAAGCAATAAGAAAGTAGAGCAAATTGAAGAAATAAGAAAAAAATTTGGCATTAAACAAGTTTATAAGCGTGTAGACACCTGTGCAGCTGAATTTGAATCGAGCACTGCTTATATGTATGGCTGTTATGAGGGTAACACAATGATGTCATTCCAGCGCGTGACGCTGGAATCCAGAGATAAGGAAGAATGGATCCCAGTGTCAGCTACTTGGATGACAGAGGGAATGGATTGCGAAGCAGATGTTTCTGACCGAGAAAAGGTTGTCATTTTAGGAAGTGGTCCAAATCGCATTGGTCAAGGTATTGAGTTTGATTATGCATGCGTACATGCAGCTTCTACCGCCAAAGAAATGGGGTATGAAACAATAATGATCAACTGTAATCCAGAAACCGTTTCAACTGATTATGATACCGCTGATCGTTTATATTTTGCCCCACTGATTGCAGAGGATGTGCTTGAAATACTCAGTAAAGAGCAAGAAAATGGCACACTGGTTGGTGTAATAGTTCAAATAGGTGGTCAAACACCTTTAAAGTTAGCCAAAGTGCTTAACGAGAGAGGTTTCAAAATTCTGGGAACTTCGTTTGATTCTATTGACCTTGCAGAAGATCGCATGAGATTTAAAAACCTTGCTTTGCAACTTAATTTAAAACAACCTGAAAGTTCTATCTGCCATTCAGTAAAAGAAGCGTTAACCAACGCAGAAAAGGTGGGGTTTCCACTAGTAGTCAGGCCATCATATGTCCTCGGCGGTCAGTCTATGTCGATTAGACACGATACTCAGAGCTTTAAAGAGTATGTCTTGAATCAAACCAAAATTTTTGAACACGGATCGCTGCTTCTTGATAAATTTTTAGTCAATGCAGTTGAGGTTGACGTTGATGCTGTGTGTGATGGGGAAAAAGTTTTCATTGCAGCGGTCATGGAGCATATTGAAGAAGCTGGTATCCACTCTGGCGATTCAACATGCTCAATACCGACAAATACATTGAGTGACGAAGTAATAAAAGAGATCGAGCTCCAAACTGAAAGAATAGCTCTTGCACTAGAAGTGAAAGGTCTGATAAACATTCAGTTTGCTGTTCAAGAGAGTGATGTATACATACTTGAAGTAAATTTACGAGCTAGTCGAACCGTTCCTTTTATTTCCAAGGTAATCAATATTCCTATTGCAAAGCTTGCCACTCAGGTTATTTTGGGTAAAAAATTGAATCAGGAAAACAAGCCTTTCAATCATTTTGCAGTTAAAGCTGCTGTTTTTCCATTCACGCGTTTTTCGGGAATTGACACTCTACTTGGTCCTGAAATGAAATCAACAGGAGAAGTAATGGGAATTGACTCATCGTTTGAAGCTGCACTTGCAAAAACGCACATGGCTGCAGGATACAAGTTACCAATAGAAGGAACAGCTCTGGTTTCAGTAAAAGATGATGATAAAGAGTATATATTGCCTGTTGTACGAATGTTGAAAGAACTGAGTTTTGAAATATATGCAACCAAAGGCACAGCTTTGTATCTGAATAATAACGGCATTGCTGCACAAGCTGTAAATAAAGTGAGAGAAGGCAGACCCCACATAGTTGATATGCTCAAAGATGGAAAAATAAATCTAGTGATCAATACCTCAAAAGGTGTGAAATCAGTCTCAGATAGCAAAGATATCAGGAGAACTGCTATTTTGCAAAATATAGCTTATAGCACCACAGCTTCTGGGAGTAAAGCGTTAGTGCTTGCAATTCAATATGTAAAGAATAGCAAATTGGAAGTGAAATCATTACAGCAGATACAAAACGTTTAAATATCAAAACTAAAATAATTCATTCCTCTATCTCGAAATCGTGGTAGAGTAATGTAAGTTAAATTTCTTTACTGACTTGCCTATGTATTATAGTATTTATCAAAGAATTAATGGGTAATGGTTATATAACATGACTTATGAGATAAAAAAGCAACAAACAATAGACCAACAAATTCTTGAAAGTGATATAGAAGATCCGACGAAGTTCTCTCTTAATCAAGAGTATAACTTTGCCAAAAATGATTTGTCAAACAAAACAGATGAACACGAAAGTGATAATCGACTACAGAACTCTAGTGATCATGATTCAGATGATAGTTCCGCTGATGGTAATCAGACGCCTTATACTGAATCAAGTGATTGGGACTCAAATTCGAGCTGTAGTTCAGATTATTCTTGTTTTTTGGAAGAAAGCTCATTCTCAATGTTGCAAGAAATACCATTAACTGAAAATGAAGAGTGTCTGATTGGTGAATTTTGTAAGGAAATAAAAGGCAAAATAGAAGAAAATGAACGAGAGTATAAAACAAAGATATCTAAGCAGGAAAGTATAGAAAATTGGACAGAGGGTGCTTTAGAACGTATTAAAAGCGTAGTAGATAAATACTTAGAGAAAGGGATAAAGTTAAATTCACGTTGTAATAGCAGTGAAGAACTGTAGTAAACTTAATATTTAATGAAATAGTAGGTGTTCTTGAAAGTACCACAAATACAACCTCTGGTGGTAGATCATCTAGGTTTGACCCTATAGACCTTCTAGATTATAGTAAGGATGAAGATGAAGCAACAAAAGATGAAAATATAAGCATTATACAAAGCATTGTTCGTGATTTATTGTTAAAGGGCGGGAGGGTAAAACGACATCTCTTCCACCATGATAGGATAGGACATGCAACTACTGCATTTGTAGATAATTCTTCTCTTCAGTTTGACGAGCATCTCTTTGCGGAATGTAAGGAAATTGAAAACGATCTAAAAAATGTAGCATATGAAAGTATTGTAAACAAAAATGAGCAAGCTCAAAAGGATAAATTAGAATTAAAAGTAGAGATAGATAATGAGTGCTTTTGTATAAAATATCCACAAGATAGTACTGTTGAAGTTGCAAAAATCCTAAGCAATGAAAAGAATAAAGGTTTGAACTTAAGAGTTGGTATACTGCAAATTGGGAAAAGTATAGTAAGAGTTGAAAGCTACAACGGAAAAAGAAATTATCTGGATGTTCTTAAGCAAGGTGTAACATTATCTTTTGATAGTGAAGCAGAAAAAATCAGTATTCATCTAAATCCTAAGAGCCTGTCTTCAAACTAAGTAGAAAGGAGTTAAGAAGTGTGTTATAAGATATATTTTAAATGTACCCAAGCGATATAAGTGACAAAGAATGGAAGATAATAGAGCTATATTTTGAACCTAAAAAGACCGGCAGACCAAGAAAACATAGTATTAGAACAATTATTAAGGGAATGTTCAAAAAAGTGTGTCAAACCGAAAAAAAAGTAATAAATTGATATAAAAAAATGGAGGTTTGACAATGAGTCAGAAAGTAGTAAACAGAACTAACGGATTGGTAGATTATAAAGAGTTGGAAACAAATATCCTGTCGTCTATACGAGAAGGAAGACCGTTGACAGGAAGGGAGGGAGCATTAACACCATTTATAAAAAAGCTGCTGGAGGCAAGTTTGGAAGGTGAAATAGAAAACCACTTATTAGCTGAAAGTGAAGAGAATAATCGAAGAAATGGGAGAAATGGAAAGACTTTACGGACAAGTGCCGGTTCATTTGAACTTTTGACGCCAAGGGATAGAGAAGGAAGTTTTGAGCCGCAAATAGTCAAAAAAAGGCAAACAAGCTTACATCCAGAGCTTGAAACGAAGATTTTGAGCACATTTGCCAGTGGTATGAGCTATAGAGATATAGCGTCACACGTTGAGGAAATTTATGATCACAAAATATCGGCGGCAGAGATATAAAGTATTACCGACAAATTACTGCCTATAATCAATGAATGGCGTAGTCGTCCACTGCAATCAGTATACCCGATAGTATTTATGGATGGGATGTTCTTTAAGGTCAAAGAGAATGGACATTGCGTAAGTAAATGTATGTACAATATATTGGGCATAGACCAAAATGGCAGAAAAGAAGTCCTGGGCTTTTATTTGGCTGAAAGTGAAGGAGCTAACTTTTGGTTGGGAGTGCTAAATGACCTCAAAGAAAGAGGAGTAGAAGATATTCTGATTGCATGTGTAGATGGGCTAAAAAGCTTTCCTGCAGCTATAAATAGTGCGTTTCCTAAAGCAGAAGTACAGCTATGTATAGTGCATCAGATAAGAAATTCACTAAAATATGTATCCAGCAAAGATGTGAAAGTTTTCATGAATGATTTGAAAAAAATATATCGTGCTACAAGTAAAGAAATTGCTGAAAATTACTTACTTGAGCTGGAAGAAAAATGGGGAGAAAAGTATCCTTTAGTTATAAAATCGTGGCAGAACAATTGGGAAAATTTATCTGGTTATTTCAAGTATTCTAGCCCAGTTAGAAGGCTAATTTACACCACAAATCCAATTGAGGGGCTGCACAGACAGATCAGAAAATTCACTAAAACCAAGGGCTCATTTACCAGCACAAATGCCTTGTATAAACAGGTATATTGTGCTATAAAGAAGGTAGAGCAAAAATGGACTATGGCTCTGCCTAATTGGGCTTTAACTATGTCTCAACTTGATATTTTCTTTCCAGATAGATTGAAAATTGAGTTGAACTAAAAATGCGGTTTGACACACTTTTTTGAACATTCCCTAAATTGTTGTTCTATTAGCTCAGAAATTTTATTCTTTAGAGACATAAAGCACCCTCCTACATTCGTTATACCTTTTTGTTAAGATACACCATTTACTACATGCTTTACTTTAATTAATTATTAAAACGAGAGCATAATTTTCAGAGTTATATCTTTTTACCTTAACAATTTTTTTTTGAGTTCCTCTTCAATCATCTTAGTTAAACTCGTGTCAAACTCACTCCTCGAAAAATCCCTAACCTCCCCGGGATCATATTGATTTCCTATTTTTTTTTCAATAGCATCCTTTATTATGTTTTTGTCAAATCCCTTTATAATAGGCGTTACCTTCACATGTCCTGCAGAACCTTTACCATAAATTCCTTCGCTTTTATCAATGCAACCACCTGCACCAGGTTTACTGCTTCTAAAATCCTTGCTACACTTTACTGTTTCATACTTGATTTCACCATTTTCTATATATGTTATTTTATTATCTTCAGTAACCCGCAATCCTGTTGTTTTGGTTTCTTTTTTTAATTTTACACTATCATCAATTATTGTTTCCATATAACTCTTATAACTCCTATAATCATTATAATTATTTCCATGCGGATACATTTTATAGATACCTCCACCTCCCATAGTGATTAAATTCTTGCACTCTTTTTTGCCTACACTACACTTTCTTACAAAAATAGGCCCCCCATCCTTATCTGTGTATCTAGATTCTTGGTTACCTCCTCCCTCCGAAACTCTAAACTCAATGATAGGATAATCAGGATCAATTTCCAATTCAGCTTTAATATAATCTCCTGGCATTCCTGCTCTAGTTTCAGTGGAACAGGCATTCTTCTTGGTGACCAGATCTACATGAGATTCGCAGCGAATGGGTTTATCTTTTATGTGACCTGCTTCACCACATCCCCACACTTCTATTTCAACATGGCTAGATGACATTTGTGAGCCATCCAAATCATGATTTCCATTTCCAAAATCATGGGACTTTTCGCTCTTTTTTTCCGGTTCTTTCTCGATTATCTCTTTTGATTTCTCTTGTAATTTTTCTTTTAATTTCTTTTTGAGACCTTCTAAATCGAACCTACACAATTTATCAGCGTAAAAGACCTCTGTTCTATCTGCTTTAATCAGTTGATCTTTTAATTGTGTACACTTTTGTACTTCATTTTTTTCATCTCTTAATACTTTACCATCCTTATCTTTACAATCCACTTCCTCATACCTTAAGTAAAATGACTTATCATCTTTTTTATTTAAATATTGTATTGAGCGACTACACTTTCTATCAAAACAAATACAGCCATCATCTCCTTGCTCACATTTCTCCTTATACTCTACATCCGTCAATTTGTATACTACTTTGACTTTGTTATTTATAAATTTTTCATCTATGTCTTTATCGTAATCCACGCAGTAACTGCATTTCCCCTTTTCCTGTTTATTGTCGTCAGGGAAGAAAACATACCCTTGCTTATTAAATATTATTTTATCCAACTGATCTTGAAGTCTTTTTATTTTTAAGAGGTCGACTGTTTCCCTTTCCTTGCTTGGAAGATAATAGAACTGATTTGATTCCTTAGAGTAAACAGCATTGTATTTAATATATTTTGTTCCCATTAATTTTAGTGGTATTATTTTATTTTCTCTTTCAAGAACAAACTCTTCTGGTTCTGGCTGCCATCCAGAAAGACAGAGCATTTTACTGTTAGAATTTTCTTTATACTTTACTTCTATTTCTGGTTGTCCTAAGTTGTTCAATTTGCATTTATTTCCTTGAAACTCTTTACATTCTGTTTCAATATCAGGAACATAGTCATATTCTTTCAGAACTTTAAATTGTTGCGGATTACTTTCTAATATACCTTCTATAATATTATCAATATAACTTTTTTCGTTATTACTATCAGTTGTTTTTTTAACTATTCTCGGTTTTACTACTTTTAAAGATAGGGGGCCAATATTTACAGGATGGTTGGTAACATTAAAAATACAGGAACCATTACTGTAGGTTCCACGTGCTTCATAGGTACAAGCGCTCTCGCTCATCTTCATTTTTATTTCTAGCGTGTTTTCATTTGCTACCTTCACTATCTCAGGTTCTGGAGCAGGTGGTGCAGGAAAACAGCGAACAAACTGCAGATTCTTTTCATCTATACCTTGAGTTCCATGGTATTCAGCACAGAGCTTATCTTTTTCTCTATAAGTTTTGAAGTAATGTGTCGTGCCATCTTTATCCAAAATAGAATGCTTCCTAACTTCATTCGAAGTAGGGCGTTCCTCAGCTTTATCTTTTTTGTATTTTCTGGGAAAATCTAATTCTTTTCCAATCTTTCCGCCTTCTTCTATTAGATCACCAGCTATTACCTTAACTTTAGGGTTAAAGTAATCATTGTCTTCATCTGTTATAGGAACAATTCTAACTTGTGGAGGCGACATCGCAAGTTGCTCACAAAGTGGAGGCGGGCCAGGTGCAAGTGGTACAGGAGCACATTTTACTTTTTCCTGATAGCAAGTATCACAGGTATTTGCCATATATCCAGGGCGAAAAATATTTGCTCCTTCACCTATTTTAGTAAAAAATGAGAAAGAATCTCCTATGCAGGCTGCTTTTTGACTGCAGGCGCATATCTTAGGAGAATTAGCAAATTTCCTTTTTTCTTCATCAGTAACATTATCTACCCACTCCCACTCGAGACCTTTCGCAATCCCTTCCTTAAATTTTCCATCATTTAACACTGTATCTCCTTCCCAGTCGATAAAAACTGCTGCAGAAACTCCAGCCCCGCTCGTCTGCGTTCCGTATATCTGGCGGCAAGACGTTCCATTAGCTAATACATAACAATTACCTCCTTCATAGTCGCAAACTTGAATCTTTGGATCAAAATAACCATTTATTCCTTGATCTTTCACTGCTGTTACTTTAATTTCTTTTAATAAGTGAGAATCAAATTTCAAATCATCCCACTTGCCAGTAAAGAGGTTCCAAAAACCTTTTCCTATTGAGCTTCCCCCAGCTTCAAGATCAGTACGAGTGTATATACCTGTGCAAGTATCAGAATGCCCACTACTTGCACCAAGCAAAATCAATACTAGGAAGAAAAATTTAGCTTTAAGCTTTACACTTCTCATAAAACACCGGTAACCACTCATTAACTTCTTCTCCTTTTTCCTTTATTGCCTCGTACATATACTTTATAGTCTCTTTGTTAGCTGAAAGTACATGTATTTCTTGCATATTCTTTAAATCTAAATTTAAAGTTACTAACCCTTTATACTGCTTTATCAAAAATAAACCTTCCTGCGTTGGTGTTTGCAGAATTATATTCAGCTCCTCTTTCGATAAAGAAAATGCTTTCATGTATAACCTATTTGCATTGACGTTTGGCATCAAGATCCTTGTATCAACATGTTTATCTAAATATTGAGTAAATTTGCTAGCAAATGCGAGGTTTAAATTTTCAGTACTTAGGATTACCACAATATTTAGTTCCGTCATTCTTTGCATCCAGTTATCAAACTCTTTCTCTGTAGGAAAAATATTACTTATCTCCCATGCTTCATCCAAAACAAGTATTGCAGGTGAGCCATCACATTTTGCCTCAAAAGAATATAAAAAATAGTAAAGTATCACGGACATACATTCTTTTCGTTTTGTGAGGTTTGCGGTGTTGAGAGATATAATTTTTGTTTCCCAGTCAATATCTGATTCATTACCATCTTGAAATAAGTAAGCAAACTCACCACCTTCACACCATCTACTTATTTTACCCCCGAGGAGCAAAAGCACCTCAGAAATTTGCGCAATAGAACGTGACTCCTTGGGTATAGCAAATATAGAATCCACAATTTTTCTTATCTTTTCTTCTACGTCCACCAAGCTCGTATCGGCTACCATTCTTTTGATCAGTTCAACCAACATATTGCGATTGGAAGCACTATATTCAATGTTTAGTGGATTAAATTTTAGGCTTTTGTCCTTATACTTCGGATCGATTATATAATATTTACCACTCACTGCTTTAGTAAAAATTATCGACTTTCCAGTGTTATCCAATATGACAATTCTTGGGTTAAACTTTCTTGATTCTGATAATAGGAAATTAATGAGTGAAGTTCTGCCTGAATTTGGAGCTCCAAGTATCGTAGTATGGCCATTATTTCTTTTTCCATGGAAATTAAAGAAGTAAGGATTTCCTTCTTTTGAGAAAAAAACTGTTACCGCTTCTTTCCACCTTCCTCCTTTTAATGTACCTGACGTAAAATCATGCAGCATAGCAAAACTGCAAGCATATTTTGCTAATATATTTTTCGGTTGTGTAATAAAGGTAAAATTGCCCGGAAGTTGTGCCCAAAAATGACTTTCCATATGTAGATCAGTTCTAAATATCATGAAGCCAATTAATGACATTATAGAAGATAAATCACTAATATTTTCGGCTAACTTATTCCTATCGTCTGCAAATATTGTAAAAATAATTTTCTGTTGGCAGAAGTCTAGACTAGAGGTCTTTTCAAGCTCTATTATTTCTTCAATTCCTGAGCTTTTAAGTAAGGTATTATCCTCACTAATTTGCAGCATGTTAATTTGTTTATTAAATTCTTTTATTGCCTTACTATTACTAGTAAATATCATTATTTCTGTAATGATAAATTCAGATTCAAGCTGCAAGCACCTATCTATATTGCCTAAGGAGATTTCTCGGTATTCCTTTATGCTGAAAACAGAGCCAAATTTCTGTTGATTTTCAAAGATTGTCTGAAACGTATTGAAACCAAAAGCTATTTTAAAACTTCTAATATATTGCGACAGGTCCCTTTCATGTATTGGATAATCTTTGTGCGTTAATGTAACAATATAGTGGAGAAATTCTATCATTTCAGAATATATTTTACCTTCACTAAACCTTAGACCCAGTTTTTTAGCTCCAAAAGGTCCTAAATCATCGTTAATTAAGTTAGTTATCTTTTGCAACTCCTGGTAACTTTCTTGTAAATACAGCTTATGCTTATTCTTTATTCTATTAAAAAAAAATGAATTATTAGTATGCTTACCAAAATCGCTAAACAATATTACAATATATAATTCATTTATATACTGTAATTTACTATCAGTGAGTTTATCAAACCGTGCTGAATGTAGCTTATCAGAGAAGTCTTCAGTTTTATTCCATTTTAAGCTCAATTTATTGCGCTTTCGGACAGTATGAATCCAAACGGTAAAATATAGGCTATTAATATTTTTTGATATGCTTTTTCTAATTTCAGTTCTAAGGTCGCTGTAATTATCAACAGAAGAATAATCTTCTAACTTGATTATTTTTAACAACTCTCCCTGTTTTGTTAGTATAGTTTCTTCATTGTAATGACAAGCATAAGGAATGAAATCTAAATCAATGCTCTCTAGTAATGCTAAGTTGTTCTTTTTTTCAAACTTAGAGTTAATTGCTGGTACTTTTAGCTGCATATGCGTATTCAATAAAGATAATTAAAAAAGATAAAAATACTATCTTAATTTTTATCTTTTTTTTTCGCTATCGGATTGTAATTTTATATCTTTTGCAAAATTAAATTTTTCTTTTAAGTAGTCTGTTGCCTTTTCTGTACTACCAAACATCATGATCAGTACACCAAACATTATCATAAAAAAGATTAGACCTCTGAACACCACTGCAAGTATCACCGCAGCTATACACAACCCTATGATTGTTGAAGGACTCATATTTTCTACAGTATCTTTAATTGAAAATGAAGAAATAAAATCTTTTACCGTTTCTTGTACATCCTTTAATCCATCACTCACCGAAGCTTCGCTAGAATATGATGCAAAAATGAAACTTAATAAGGCTATAAAAACCAAAACTTTATTCAATTGAATGCGCATCAACTAAATACCCTTTAAATATTCCTCAAATATAACAACTTTTATAACAATAGGCAAGAACTGAATTCACTTATCCACTACAAGTAACACATATTTAATTTTTACAGATGTGAACATGCTGTAAGCTCTTTATCATCAACAGGACGACTCAAATTGGTGGATGTTAATTCACTTGAAGGGGTTAAACACCATGTAGTTATTGCCGCTATAGCAAATACTGCTCCTATGACACACAATATTCCTGATCTTGCTATTGCTGCTGCAACAAGACACCCCACTGCTATAAACATGAATTCTGGATTAAAGGAGAATAGAAAAGGCAAGAAAACAGGGTAAACTCAGCAGTGATAAAAAAATAGATGAGGTTACCCATGGAAGATATAACAAAACTGTTTTGTTTGGTCGATGATTTTTGCAGAGATATAGAGAAAAATTTTGCAGATAAACTACTGCCAAATGGTAAAAACCCCACAAGAACAACGGAAATTGAGCACTCCGAAATCATGACAATAATCCTGCTATATCAACAATCTCCGTGTAAAACTTTCTATCTACATTACCTAACGTTGCTCTACAAATCAGAGTTTCCAAAGTTACCTTCATATACCAGGTTTGTTGCTCTAAAGCCTAGGGTTTTGTGGCATTTAGCAATGTTGTTGCATTGGCTTTGTGGACAGTCAGAAAACACTGGAATTTCATATATAGACACAACTCCCATTGCAGTTTGTCATGCAAAAAGAATATCCAAAAACAAAGTTTTTGCTGGAATTGCAAAATTAAGCAAGAGCACTTACGGCTGGTTTTTTGGTTTCAAATTACATATGGTAATCAATGAAAATGTTGAAATTCATGCACTTACGCTAACAAAAGGCAATGTTGATGATAGGATACCTGTGCCAAATCTGACGGAAAAATTAATCGGTCTTTTGTTTGGTGACAAAGGTTATATTGCAAAAGAGCTTTTTCAGAAGCTGTTTGACCGAGGTTTGAAACTTGTTACCAAGGTGAAAAAAGGTATGAAAAATACATTGATTTCGTTAAATGAGAAGATTTTACTGAGAAAAAGGTCTATCATTGAGACTGTTTTTGGTTACCTAAAAAATAGACTAGAAATTGAACACACTCGCCATAGATCCCCTGTTAATTTTTTGGTTCATATCTTTTCTACTCTCATTTCCTATTCCATCAAATCCACAAAGCCTTCTATTTCCTATACTTTCTTCCTTCCTTAATCCAGAATTCGCGTTATAAGGACTATCTTGTACGTTGGGATCAGCTCCCTGATCTAACAAGCATTGGACTAGTGGTGCACATGCAGCACTTTTCCTGCATTGAATGGCAATGTGCAGTAGCGTTGTTTCTACTTCATAACCATCATCTAATTTGAATCTGAAGTTTGGATAAATTCACTACTTTTCCATTCTTCATATACATTATTAAGTTCTTCTCTCAGCTAATTTTTTATTTCATCATAAATCTCAATAGAATCACCCTTACCAGAATCAATGGTGTCACTTATTCTTGCTAATATATTGTCAAACTTTTTGAATTGAGATTTATCTTGTGGTGCCATATTACCAACCTCTAGAATAAAATTATTTAATTGTACAATAAAGCTAAAGGAAGTCAAGTCCAGCACTTATTCAGGAAACAATAGCTTAAAAAGAGACTTAGTGTTAAATTTCTAATAGATTACTTACAAAAAATAAATCTTATGGAAAGCAGAGCTAAGGCTTGGTTCATTTGGCTGATCAGTAACTTGGTTGTTATATTCAGCAATATTCAGATAGTTTATACTTTTATAAGTGTGAATCTTGAAAAAGAACTTGGACTTACAATCGCGCAAGTTGCACTGGCTAATTCAGCATATACTTGGACTTTTGCCATCTTACAATTTTTTAGTGGGGCAACGTTTAATGTTTTTTCCAGTAAAAAAATTTATTTTTTCTCATTATCAACTATGATCTTGGGGTTTTTTGTCCTTATTAATAGTGACAATTTTTCCCATTTGATTTTGTCTCAAGTGTTGATTGCAACTGGAGCATCATTTGGTTTTATTGGTGCTGCTCATACAAGTAGCATATGTTTTTCCGCTGCCCAATTTGGACTAATGTTTTCACTAGTGCAGACAATTTCAAGCCTTTCTGCACTGATAATTCAAATATTGTTCTCTAGCTTGCTTGCCGAAGGTGCAGATTGGAAGAATATGATTGTATGCATAATACTATTTGGTGTGTTGATATTTGTACTTACACTCTTTTGTCCAAACACACTTCCAGAAAGCAGTTTAGAAGAATGCACAATACAAAACTCTATAAGAACAGTAATGTGCTCTGTACTCACAGTGCTAAAATTAAGAGATATCTGGATAACTTCAGTGGTGGGTGCTATTACTTTTGGAACATTTTTAGCACTTAACACCCTGTGGGCTCCAAGGTTACTGGGCAACTCAGAACTCAATACAATGGAGTCAGGTATAGCAACCGCAATACTATGGCTTGGTCTTGCAGTTGGTGCTCCAATTGCAGATCGAATCTCAAACTTATTTAAAAATAGGAAATATGTAATTTCTGCTTTTGCTTTATTGCAAGGCGTCTCAATTATTATTTTACTATGCAGCTATTTAACAGTCCACGTTGTGTACTTTTGTATGTTAATGTTCGGGTTTTTTGCGGGAGGACATATGCTTAATTTTACTGTCGGCAGCGAGATTGTGAAACGAAAATACATTAGCACATCATCATCCATTATCAATGGGTTTATGTTTATTGTCAGCGGAATTATAGTGTCAATGCTAGCACTTTTTACAGATCATCAAATGGCGCTTTTTGCAATATTTGTAATGTTGGCAGTTGCTAGTATTTTAAATTATGCTATAGAAGAGACATACCCTAAAAAATAAAGTAGCTGAATCTCGAGTCGATTGCTATATTATATTTACGTATTGTAATATTTATCAATAATGGATCACGTTACAACAAAAGACACAACAGTAACTAAGGCAACGATAGCTGAAAATATAAACCAAGAAATAGGATTATCAAAGGAAGACTCTGCTTCGATAATAGATGATATATTGAACGAAATAAAGACAAGCTTGGCAAAGGATGGAATAGTAAAAATATTGTCATTTGGAACATTCTTGGTTAAGAAAAAGAAGGAAAGACCAGGAAATATACCAAATACATCAGAGAAAGTGATGATTCAGGCAAGAAATTCAATTTCTTTTAGGCCTTCAAAAATTATAAAAAAATTAATCAATAATTAATGAATAAGGAAAAACTATTTTATACGATTGGGGAAGTAGCTGAAGAGCTACATTTGGAACAGCATGTTTTAAGATTTTGGGAAGGTCAATTTCATCAAATTAAGCCTACAAAGCGTAAAGGAAGAAGGCTATATGATCGTAAGTGTATAGAGGCCATAAAGAAAGTAAAATACATGCTATATGATAAAGGATATACAATAAAAGGAGTGCAAAAAGAATTTGGTAATGATATAAAAGTCAATCGTGGTCCAAAGAATTTGTTGCAAGAACTTACCGATTTGAGGGATTATTTAACTAGTAAAATAAATAACGAGGAAAGTAACGAACAGGCGTGAAACACTACGTCTCGCTAAAATTTTGGAGTTTTGTGAGAGTTGATATATCTAAAATGTGGCATATAGCTTCATTTCTTATATTATTAGCAATATTAATAGGCTGTGGCCTGCAAAAACCTGCACCTGTGCTGCTTAAAGGCGAAGAATTTTACGGAAAAAGAGAGCTGGAATATACAAGAGAGTACCATTTAATTAGGGAGCCTTTAATAAAAAAAGAAAATAGAAAAGCCATCATAAACAGGATATACAAAGATAACAATAATGCACAAAACGTGGGGGTAAATTGCAAATTTGTAATGCCAGTTAAAGGTACAGTTATTTCAGCTACCTCTTCTGATGAAATGTGTAAGGATGGCATAAAAATTGCTGCTCAAAATGGAACGAATGTAGTTGCCTCTGCACCCGGCAAAGTGGTATATGTAGGCAAAGGGCTGAGATGGTATGGAAATTTAATTATAGTAGAACACAAAGATAATTACATGACTGTGTACTCCTATTTAAAAAACATACATGTTGAAATTGGTGATAAAGTAAAGCAAGGTCAAGTGATTGGATCTGCAGGTAAATCAAGCACACAAGATAAAGATCCACAGATGTGTTTCACAATACGGCATAATGGCCAAGAGGTTGATCCTTTGATGCACGTGAACTGTAATTGAATTTGGATTTATATGAAATATGATTTTAAAAGTGTTGAAAAATTTTATCAAGATAAATGGGATTTTTCTGTAAGCAAGAATAGTGAACAAGAGAAGTGTTACGTATTGGAGATGTTTCCATATCCATCCGGTAAAATTCATATGGGGCACTTACGTAACTATGCAATAGGGGATGTGATAGCGCGTTACAAGAGAGCTCGTGGATTTGAGGTTTTGCATCCAATTGGCTGGGATGCGTTCGGATTACCAGCTGAAAATGCAGCAAGGGACAATAATATTAGCCCTGAAACATGGACAAAAGAGAATATAGATAATATGCGTACACAGTTGAAATCTATAGGTCTTTCTTATAATTGGGAGCGTGAACTCTCCACATGTGAGACTGATTACTACAAACACGAACAAAAATTTTTCCTGGATTTTTTAAAGCATGGGCTTGCCTATCGAAAAGAGTCATGGGTTAACTGGGATCCAGTGGACCAAACAGTGCTTGCAAATGAACAGGTGGTTGATGGAAAAGGGTGGCGATCAGGTGCAGTTGTTGAAAAACGTAAGTTGTCCCAATGGTTTTTAAAGATTACTGATTTCGCTGAAGACTTACTCAAGTGCCTGCAAAGTTTGAAAAATTGGCCAGAAAAAGTCAAAACAATGCAAGAGCGCTGGATAGGAAAATCCAAAGGGGTCACCATAGAGTTTGAAATAGTTGGTCTAAATAAGAAATTAAAGATTTTTACAACTTCTCCTCATACTTTATTTGGAGCTTCTTTTCTTGCGGTAGCAGCAGAGCACCCTATTGTGCAAGGTTTAAAAAACAAGGAAATACAGGACGTCATTGATAATATAAAAACAAAAGGGGAAAATGACGAAAAAATTGGAATTTATACCGGGTTAAACGTCAAACATCCATTTCTTGAAAAGGAATTGCCACTTTACATAGCAAATTTTGTGTTGGTGGAATACGGAGAGGGAGCAATTTTTGGATGCCCTGCACATGACCAGCGTGACTTTGAATTTGCACAGAAATATAATTTGCCGATTATTCCGGTTATTTCTTTAGCCGACTTGGGTGCCATTCCAACGTGTGAAGCTGGAATCCAGGGCACTGAGATCAAGTGTCCGATGACGAAAGAGGTGCATACTGACGACGGAGTGATGTTTAACTCAGAGTTTTTAAACGGATTAACGGTCAGCAAAGCAAAGGAAGTAACCATTAAAAAGCTCGAAGAAAAAGGGATAGGCAAAAAAACGATAAACTACCGTTTACATGATTGGGGAATTTCAAGGCAGCGTTATTGGGGATGCCCTATACCTATTATATATTGTAAGGATTGCGGAACTGTTCCAGTGCCAGAAAAAGACCTTCCTGTAGTTCTGCCAACGGATGTGGAATTTACCAGTGGTGGCAATCCGCTTGATAAACATCCAACTTGGAAATTTGTTGATTGTCCAAAATGCGGAAAGCAAGCAGAGCGTGAAACCGATACATTCGACACCTTTTTTGAATCTTCTTGGTATTTTGCTGCATTTTGTAATGAAAATAAGTCTATCGATAAAGATGCGTGTAATCGTTTCATGCCTGTGGATTACTATATAGGTGGAATAGAACATGCAATTCTGCATTTACTTTATTCAAGGTTTTTCTGCCGTGCTTTAACCAAATGTGGCTATTTTGATATTAAAGAGCCTTTCTCTACTCTAATCACTCAAGGAATGGTCTGCCATGTAACTTACAAAGACGAAAATGGTAAATTGCTGTTTCCTGAAGAAGCAAAGGAATTGATGACACAAGGTGCTAAGGTTCAAGTTGGGAAAGTTGAGAAGATGAGCAAATCGAAAAAGAACACAGTTGATCCAAATTTTATCATAGAAAAGTACGGTGCTGACACCGCTCGCTTGTTCGTATTGTCTGACACTCCTCCAGAGAAAGATATGGAGTGGTCCGATGATGGTGTGGAAGGTTGTTCTCGTTATGTAAATAAATTGTGGCGTATGGTAATGCAGCTAAGGCCTGTGAATATTCACTATGATAATGAAAATGTTACAGGTAAACTTTTGGAATACAGAAAAAAGATACATAAACTCTTACACGGACTTACAGATGACTTGGAAAACTGCAGATTAAACTGTGTAGTGGCAAAATTTCGTGAGATGACGAATTTAATAGCTGAAATAGATGTAAAAACTGGAAAACCTCTTATTGATGAAGGTATATGTATACTAATCAGAGTAATCGAACCGTTCATACCACATCTAGCTGAAAGCCTATGGCAAGAAATAGGAGGTCAACCTTGGCCAAAAGCTGATGAATCATTATTAGTTGACGATACGGTAACTATAGCAGTGCAAATCAATGGAAAATTACGCACAACAATAAAGGTAGCAATTAACTTACCTCAAGAAGAATTGAAGAAAATAGCGATAGACTCTGTGTCCAGTAAGATCGATCAAAGCAAAGTTCGCACTGTATATGCTGTACCAAATAAGATAGTAAATATAGTTATATAAAAAATCCGAGTGTATCTGTTCAGGCAATGGCGTCAACTTAAGGGAAAATATCAGTGATAGTGTATAAAATTTCTCTCTAAAATTTTTACCATTAAATTACCCAAAAGCTGCAATAAACAGCACTTTTGTTTCTGTTTTATAGTATTTTCAAAAGCGAATGATGAAGGTATAATATATTTTTTTAAAGTAGGGAAAGCGATGGTATATAGTGTAGATTTAAGGGAAAAAGCAGTATCTTTGGTAGAAAAAGGAAAGTCAAAGGTTGAAGTTGCAGAGGTTTTTGAGATAGAAACTATATATAGCTAACCGAAATAAGGTTTCCTCAAAGGAGTGTAAAAAGGTATAATACTGCTTTAATTAAGGTAGAATGATGGCAAAGCCATATAGTGAGGACCTGAGGGAACGAGTTTTAAAAGTGGTTGACGAGAAAAAAATGACTATGGAAGAAGTAAGCAAGATGTTCAAAATTGATAGAAAAACTATATACTGGTGGAGGAAAAGAAGAGAAGAAACAGGAAGTATAAAACCGTCTTCAGGCTACCAAAAGGGACATAGTCATAAAATTAAATACTTAGATGGCTTTGTCAAATTTCTGGATGAAAACCGAGATATTACGGTTGAAAAAATAATTGAAAAATTTGGCAACATGTGCAAAGACACAGTCTACAATTATCTTAAAAAAGTAAACTATACATATAAAAAAAACTTTTCTTTATCAGGAAAGGAATGAAGAGAAACGCAAGGAGTTCATAAAAAAAATAGAAGGAATAGAAAAAGAAAACTTGATATTCATAGATGACTCTGGAGTAGAAGACAACAGATTTTATGAATATGGGTGGTCTCAAAAAGGCAAGAGGTTATTTGCCGATAAACCAGGGTTTAAAAGAAAGAGGGTAAGCATAATAGGAGCACTAAATGAGGGAAAAGTTAAAGCTTCCTGGGTAATTGAGGGCTACTGCAACAGCGAGATTTTTGATGCTTATGTAGAAAATATACTTGTTCCTATATTAAAACCTGGACAGACTATTGTTCTCGATAATGCAAGCTTTCATAAATCTGCAAGAACGAAAAATTTGATAGAAAATGTTGGGTGTAAAATTTTGTTCTTGCCGCCATACTCACCGGATTTAAATCCGATTGAGAAGTTCTGGTTTGCCATTAAGCATGCCATAAGAAAAGTGCTGCCAAGCTTTTGGCCCAATATTAATTCGGCTATTGATTTTGTCTTTCAGCTCTCGGGGAAATCTTACTTCGGTTAGCTATAGATGGCTAAAAAAGAAAGCTACTGGCCAAGGTCTCAAAGCGGTAAAAAGTACTGGTTTTATTCGGAAAATAGACCCAAAAATACTTGCAGACTATGTTAAAAAACACCCAGCTAGCAGAAATGAAACAAAACCTTGGCTTTGGAATAAGTGCAATTTGGTATAGGTTAAAACAGCTAAAAATAACCTTAAAAAAAGTCACATTCTATCAAGAGCGCAATCAAGAAGATAGGCAGCAATTTATCGATAAAGTCTCAAAAATAGACCACTGTAGCATTTTATATATAGATGAAGCAGGAGTTGATCATAGACTATACCGAGGATATGCATGAGCTCCAAGAGGAGAAAAAATATATGCTGATGTTCCAGGAAAAAAGCGGGAAAGAGTGAGTATAATAGGTGGATGGATTGAAAAGAAGTTTATTGCACCAATGACCTTCACAGGAGGGTGTAATAAAGATGTATTTAATGTATGGTTAGAGCGAACCACAATTGCAGCGTAATACAACCATAGTTATGGATAATGCTACATTCCATAAAACTCCCAAAACAAAGTCATTAATAGAGTCTTTTGGCTGTCATTTGCTTTATCTTCCAACATATTCACCTGCTCACTTTTACCCACAAATGTAAAAAGTGAGTAAGCTAAATAATTTAGGATCAAAATGATAGAAACAAGTACAAGCGTGCAATATACAGATGGCTTAGGGGATAAATGGCTGGAAAGAGAGTTAAAAACACATTAATTTGGAAGATATAAGGCTTAATAAAAGACTTATAAAAACAAGTTATTGCATAGAGGGTAAGGCATCTGGTTCAATTAATCAAAGCTGTAGTGGGTGGAAAGAAGCTAAGGGTGCATATAAGCAATGAAAAGCTTGAAGATAAGGAAATTTATTCTTCCCATTATAAAGAAACTAAGGAAAGAATAAAAGGAAACCAGTTGGTCTTTTCAGTTCAAGATACAAGTTATTTGGATTTTGACTCTCATATAAAGACCAAGAGACTAGGCAGTATTTCTAAAGCTTATACAAAGCATAAAATGGGTTTACTGTTGCATAGTGCCTAGCAAAGACGGATTACCTTTAACGCGAATTCTGGATTAAGGAAGGAAGAAAGTATAGGAAATAGAAGGCTTTTTGGATTTGATGGAATAGGAAATGAGAGTAGAAAAGATATGAACCAAAAAATTAACAGGGGATCTATGGCGAGTGTGTTCAATTTCTAACGTGAATTCTGGATTAAAGGAGAATAGAAAAGGCAAGAAAACAGGGTAAACTCAGCAGTGATAAAAAAATAGATGAGGTTACCCATGGAAGATATAACAAAACTGTTTTGTTTGGTCGATGATTTTTGCAGAGATATAGAGAAAAATTTTGCAGATAAACTACTGCCAAATGGTAAAAACCCCACAAGAACAACGGAAATTGAGCACTCCGAAATCATGACAATAATCCTGCTATATCAACAATCTCCGTGTAAAACTTTCTATCTACATTACCTAACGTTGCTCTACAAATCAGAGTTTCCAAAGTTACCTTCATATACCAGGTTTGTTGCTCTAAAGCCTAGGGTTTTGTGGCATTTAGCAATGTTGTTGCATTGGCTTTGTGGACAGTCAGAAAACCATACGCGTCAAGTTAAGGCCCAATATAGCACCATTTAAAGTGGGTATCTTGTTTGTTACATTTATTTTTTGGGAAATTTTGATCTAAAATAAGATAGTTCTTTTAGAAGAGTCTATAAATTACTAGCTTTATTACTTAATATCTAAAAGGGAATGTTCAAAAAAGTGTGTCAAACCGCATTTTTAGTTCAACTCAATTTTCAATCTATCTGGAAAGAAAATATCAAGTTGAGACATAGTTAAAGCCCAATTAGGCAGAGCCATAGTCCATTTTTGCTCTACCTTCTTTATAGCACAATATACCTGTTTATACAAGGCATTTGTGCTGGTAAATGAGCCCTTGGTTTTAGTGAATTTTCTGATCTGTCTGTGCAGCCCCTCAATTGGATTTGTGGTGTAAATTAGCCTTCTAACTGGGCTAGAATACTTGAAATAACCAGATAAATTTTCCCAATTGTTCTGCCACGATTTTATAACTAAAGGATACTTTTCTCCCCATTTTTCTTCCAGCTCAAGTAAGTAATTTTCAGCAATTTCTTTACTTGTAGCACGATATATTTTTTTCAAATCATTCATGAAAACTTTCACATCTTTGCTGGATACATATTTTAGTGAATTTCTTATCTGATGCACTATACATAGCTGTACTTCTGCTTTAGGAAACGCACTATTTATAGCTGCAGGAAAGCTTTTTAGCCCATCTACACATGCAATCAGAATATCTTCTACTCCTCTTTCTTTGAGGTCATTTAGCACTCCCAACCAAAAGTTAGCTCCTTCACTTTCAGCCAAATAAAAGCCCAGGACTTCTTTTCTGCCATTTTGGTCTATGCCCAATATATTGTACATACATTTACTTACGCAATGTCCATTCTCTTTGACCTTAAAGAACATCCCATCCATAAATACTATCGGGTATACTGATTGCAGTGGACGACTACGCCATTCATTGATTATAGGCAGTAATTTGTCGGTAATACTTTATATCTCTGCCGCCGATATTTTGTGATCATAAATTTCCTCAACGTGTGACGCTATATCTCTATAGCTCATACCACTGGCAAATGTGCTCAAAATCTTCGTTTCAAGCTCTGGATGTAAGCTTGTTTGCCTTTTTTTGACTATTTGCGGCTCAAAACTTCCTTCTCTATCCCTTGGCGTCAAAAGTTCAAATGAACCGGCACTTGTCCGTAAAGTCTTTCCATTTCTCCCATTTCTTCGATTATTCTCTTCACTTTCAGCTAATAAGTGGTTTTCTATTTCACCTTCCAAACTTGCCTCCAGCAGCTTTTTTATAAATGGTGTTAATGCTCCCTCCCTTCCTGTCAACGGTCTTCCTTCTCGTATAGACGACAGGATATTTGTTTCCAACTCTTTATAATCTACCAATCCGTTAGTTCTGTTTACTACTTTCTGACTCATTGTCAAACCTCCATTTTTTTATATCAATTTATTACTTTTTTTTCGGTTTGACACACTTTTTTGAACATTCCCGAAAATTCACTAAAACCAAGGGCTCATTTACCAGCACAAATGCCTTGTATAAACAGGTATATTGTGCTATAAAAAGGTAGAGCAAAATGGACTATGGCTCTGCCTAATTGGGCTTTAACTATGTCTCAACTTGATATTTTCTTTCCAGATAGATTGAAAATTGAGTTGAACTAAAAATGCGGTTTGACACACTTTTTTGAACATTCCCTGATTTAAGGGAAATACCAATGTTATGGAGTGAGCAGTTGGAGAAGTTCTACGAACTGGCGTCTTAATTTATAAAAGCAACAGGAGATCAAAAAGCTAGAAAACCGATATTTCAAAACAAAGAATCTATGGTATGCAGGTTGATGAAAAGAAGTTTGGGTAAACCAGTGCTACAGAAATTTACACTTAATTATGTAATAAAAGTCATTTATCGCAAAAATTCATATTTTATCCAATCGAAGCGGGGAATTTTAGCGGATAATTTTGTTATAATTAACTAAGAGCTTGTTAAGTTACGATCGTATCACGTCTGCCGTTAATAACTATTTCACCTACCGCAACTGCTGCAAAAACAAAACAATAATATACTTTTGTTAGTACGATAATGGGTGACAGAGAAGCAATGCTGCTTGCTAGTAATACTTGAGAACCATAAGGTAAGATACTTTTTGTGATCGAAGTAAATACCTCTAATAAGTACGCACTACGGTGTGGTGCAATATTATATCTTTGTGCAAGTCTTTTTGCAATATTACTAGTTAATAAAATAGCAACAACATTGCTGGAAACTAAAATAGTAAACATAGATGATATTCCTGCAATCATAAGTTCAGCTTGACTTTTCGTAAGATTCACTTCATCGGTGAATTTATCTATCTTTTTCTGACTGTATTCGTACATTAAGTGGCTTAATCCACTACTGAAGAGAATAAATATCATTACTTCATTCATCTTATTAAAACCCCTACATATGTCATGAGAATATTCAATAAGAGAATAATCAAAAAAAGCTGTTCCTAATATCCCGGCAATAACCATATTAACAGCTAATGTTACCAGAGTGTTTATTTCAAATAAACCCATAATTATTAAAGATATATAAGGTACAATTTTGATTACGGATAAGTAATTCAGACTTGAGATAGAAACAACTTCTGTACTATTTGAAATTATTACTAGATAAATAAGTATGATAACACCTGTAACAGATCCTGTCTTGAGGGTCAGTTTTAGTTTATCCTTTACTGAAGCTCCTTGTGAAGAAGTAGCCGCAATAGTAGTGTCAGATATCATTGAAAGATTGCTGCCAAACATAGAACCACCTATAACGGCTCCAACGCCTACCGCACAATCAAAAGCTCCATTTTGTGCTAGATTCACAGCTATTGGTGTTATAAGTGCAACAACTCCGATTGATGTGCCAATTGCACTTGAAATAAAAGCAGAAACCACAAACATTCCAGGAAGTAATAATCGTACTGGAAGAAAGCAAAGAGTTAAGTTAGTAATAACATTTATACTACCAAGTGATTCAGTAACAGTGGAGAATGATCCAGCAAATAGAAAAATCAAACACACGGTAAGAGTAGTTTTAGTACCCATACCTTTTATAAGAGTATCAATATTGTGCTGAATTTTGTTTTTATTGAGTAGAACAGCGAAAAATAATGCTGATAATAAGCAAACTAACGGTGAAATTTGATGAAAAGGATTATCAAGTCCGATAAAAGAAAAATAAATACCACTTCCAAGGTATAAGACTAGAAAGATAATTAGAGGAAGAAATGCAGCCACTTATATAGTTAAACAATTTAAAAATATACCAGACTAAGCTATTTAAAGCAATCACCAGTATTTTGCTTCCGCTAGTCTCTGTACGAAGTTAAAGGTATATCTATTTTCATAGTAACTCAATCAGAGTTAGATACGTATCCACTGTGATAGTGCAAGCAAGAGGGAGCTATCAAATTACTTTGAGAAGAGCGATAAGACAGCGAGCCTAAAACTGGAAGCTCGCCACCTCATGTACACTACTTTACATCAATTTTCTTAATATGTTTTTCCGACTTAGGTACACTTATATGTAATACTCCGTCTGAGAAATTAGCAGATATTTTATCTTGGTCTACATTAGCTGGAAGTTGAAAAGACCTATAGAAAGAACCATGATACCTCTCACGATGGTAATATTGTTTATCTTCTGACTCTTTTTCGCATTTCTTTTCACCTTTCACTATTAAATTATCACCAGATACACTAATATCTACATTTTCTTTAGAGCCTGTCTTCAAACTAAGTAGAAAGGAGTTAAGAAGTGTGTTATAAGATATATTTTAAATGTACCCAAGCGATATAAGTGACAAAGAATGGAAGATAATAGAGCTATATTTTGAACCTAAAAAGACCGGTAGACCAAGAAAACATAGTATTAGAACAATTATTAACGCAATCCGCTATATGATGAGAACAGGATGTCAATGGAGACAACTGCCTAAAGATTTTCCACCATGGAAAACAGTGTATAGTTGTAATTAGCGATTGAAAAAAAGTGGAATATGGCAAGAGATTCATGATTTTCTAGTTAAAAAAGTAAGAGAGATAATTGGTAAGAATGAAACTCCATCAGTGGGAATAATAGATAGCCAATCAGTAAAAACTACTCAAAAAGGGGATCCAGAGGATATGATGCTGGCAAGAAAGTAAAGGGTAGAAAGCGCCACATCGTTGTAGATACTGTAGGTCTTGTAATTGCTGCTGAAGTACAAAGTGCAAGCATTCAGGATCGTGATGGTGCACTAAATCTTTTTGTTCAAGCCAAATGCAAAGCTCCAACATTACATAAGTTTTTTGCTGATCAAGGATACACAGGTAAATTGCAAAACCTCTGCTTATTGGAAACTGGATGTTTATTGACGATTACCAAGAAAATAGTTGATACAGGATTTCAGGTTATTCCCAAACGTTGGATTGTTGAGAGAACCTTTGCTTGGCTCTCCAATTTTAGACGTATGAGTAAGGATTATGAGCATTCTCCTCTCACTTCAAAAAATAACATCTTTTTTAATATGATCACTATTATGCTTCACAAATTAGCTCATTCTTGAGTTTGAAGACAGGCTCTTAGAGATACCTGGCAATTCTAAAGATAGGCGATAGTTTTGCTCTGTTTCATACAAGTCACAAGCTGGCAATACACTGCCATCTCTTCTGAGAAGTCCAGGGTTAGTTCCCATAAAGAAGCTATTGAACATGTCGTCAACAGCTTTTTGCAGACCTCTTAAGCTAAAATTATCGCGATTATTGTTTTTATTTGAATGAACTAGATTACTCATGTTATACCTCCTTATCATTACTCATGCATTATGTAATCATTCTATTCACTAGTTTCAATACTGTGTGATGTAGTTAAAATAAACGTGGACAATATTTTCTAAAACTAAATTGATGTCACGCTTTTTAGTAATACTTGGTTTTCTGATTACAGGGATAGGTCTTGTTTATCCTCTAATACAAAAACTTGGCATAGCAGGCGATATCTATATTGAAAAAGGTGTTTTATTTTCCGATCACTACTTCAATTTTGATAAGCTTTATAATAAGCCTCGTTATACTACTAATGAATAAGTTTCGTTAGTGGAATTGAATTTCTGCCAAAGTAACCTTCGCCTTAATATTTCAAGATAGGCAACAATAGAGAAGTTTAAGTTATGCAGGTGTGGTTTAGAAGTTTTTAGTGAGTATCAAATTTTACTCAAAGTGTTAGAATTTTATGTAAAAAAAGATATTGACTTGTGACTTAATGATAACTAAGGTATACTGATTAATGATGAGAGGGTAGTATGCCAAGTTTTTTTGATAATCCGGTAAAGAAACAGATAGAGCTAGCAATTGATGAAGATGATCATAAGTTAGTCCAGATTCTCTTAGGGCCGGAATTCTGTCAGCTCTGGCAATATTGGTTAGCACATGCAATGATTTCGTATAACATGTTAGCGATAGAACGAGATACACAGTGTAATTTACCTTTAAAAATTATCGAAAGGCAAAGAGAGGTTTTAGAAGGGTCGTTGGAATTACTTAGAAGTAGAAAGCGAGCGTTAGACGAAGGTGGGCAAGTTGTTCCGTTACGAGAGGAAGAAAGACGCTTAACTGATATGCAAGATTTGATTTCTAAGCTATTTAGAGATGCACGTCAAATAGCTGAGGATCATAAAAGAATTATAGAGCAAGAAAATGTACCAGGTACAAATTTTCTATACTGTACTCAGAATGAGGCTATCATGAGCGAAAGCAATAGCACTGGTGCAGTTGGAGGCAATGAAGTAGGTATTCCAGAGTACACAGCTCATTCATTACGTAATGTAAGCGCAGTCACTCAGTTACATTTTGTAGAAGGGTGTAATGTTATCATTGATGAAATGGAAAAGATGATTGTAAGCAAAGTATGGGAACAAACTAATTTCTCTACTAGGGTTGGGTACTATTTAAATGAAATAAGTAATTATATAGGTGGCGAAAATGGTCAGGTTTTAGATGAAGCTGTAAATTACATACCAAACAACAGGTACTCTGATCTAATTAGAGGATGTTTAGCAGTGTTTAGGCCATTAGTTAATGGAATGCAAGTGGTAGACAACTACATGAATAATAATTTACAAAATATAAGTTGTGTAGACAGTAAAATAAAGGAAGTCAGTGAAATAAACAGTAAGCTCAGTAGTATTGCAGCAGAAAAGAGTGGATTGAAAAAGAGGCTATTGGAAGCAAGGCAAGAAGTAAAGGAAAAAGCAGTTGATAGAATGACAGACGGGAAGTTATTTGATAAAGAATTTGTACATACGATGTATGAAAAATTGTTAGATTACTATCTAATGAAAGCGAGGGGAGATGAAAAGAATGTGTTATACAGTGATATAGAAAACAATGGTGTAGATGAGGTAAAAAGGAAAATTCTCAACCAAACTAAGGAGGTGAGTGTTGACACTACTCATGATCTATTAAAATATGCATTGGATAAAAAGCGGGAAGCTAGTGTAAAAGTAGTCAGTGTGTTGCTGCTCAATCTTGCTCATGTTGGGGATCTTTGTAAGAGTCATATAGAAATATGTCAAAATGAAGAAGTAAGGAATTTAAGCAAAAAGTCAAATAACACAATAATGATAGATGTGCACGATAGTTTATTTGATTTTGATGATAAGTTAGTAAATTTAGTATCGGTATTTCCAACAAAAGAGGGTCATTTTGAGAAAAGAAGCAGTGAAGATAAGATTATGCTGGAACAAATAGGTGGAGAGAAATACAAGGATATAGTTAAGGAGCTAAAAAGATTAAAGGATGAATTAGAAGAGAAGAGGAAGATATGGGAAAATAAAGAGAATCGAAATGAATGGTGGATTTTTAAACCATTTTTTATGGTTTACGATTTGATTTATCAAGGTCTGAGCGAAGGACAATATACAGTGATAGATAGCCAAGCTGTAGAGTTACATAGAAGGGCATTGTATGCAGATCGGTTTGCTGATGAAGGAATTATGTATGATCATGTAAAAAAAACGAGAGAAGGAGATGTAACAAGTGATAAAGAGGTAAAGAAGTATATAGAACGTTTATATGGGATTACAAATCAAGGCTGGGGGAAAGCAAAAGGACAGTATACATTTGGTAGCTTTTTAGAGGATACGGGTAGAATGGCAGGTGAATTAAGGAGGCGTAAATTGCAAGAGGCAATTGAAAAGTCTAGACGGGAAGAACGTGCAAAGCAAGAGGCAGAACAAAAGTCAGAGCAATTAGGGCAAATATTAGAACAAGAGGCTCAGGCAAGACAAAGTGCAGAACAAAAGGCAGAACAGCTTAAGCAAGCATTGGAGCAAAAAGATTTAGAGAACAAAGTAATAAAGAGTTGTGTGAAAAAGTTAGCAAGATTTGGTGAAGAGCTAAGGAATGCAATAGATGAAGAAAGTGAGGACAAAATTGTAAAAGCAGCGATAGGTTGTAGGATAAGGTCTCCAGAAGAGGTAATTGATGCAATAATAGAGGAAATAAAGATTAATAGAGAGCAAATAATAAGAGAAGGGAAAGTAAGTGTTGGAGTAATTGAAGCAGGTATAAGAAGTTTCTCAAATCAGGGTACTTCACTAAGTGATGTAAACGTAAGTCATGGTGTAAATGCAGGAATGGGGAGAAATTGATGAAGTATGCATCTAATTTACCTGAGTGGCAAAAAGATGTTGTTAAGTTTTTATCAAACCATAGAAAGTATCGAATATTTGGGTGGGAGTTTGGTCCTACTTTGTTAGATTATCTGTACAGAGTAAGAGAAAATAAGCAGCCAGATTATGCAAAAAATGGATTGATTATAACTTACAGTATTACTCCCGTTGTTGCAGTAATTTCATTTGCATCGACACGTAGAGCAATGTTTACTGCAGCGGCAACTCTTGGGGTAATATTATTTGGGGTGCTAATTACAGTTGCTATTGATTATCAGAAGACGAAAAGAAAAGATACTGGCGGAGTAGCAAGTCAAGAATGTTGCCTTAGATTACTGGAAGGACTTGATGAAGTACCAAAGTATTGGTGGTGGCCGTGGGGTAAGAAGGTAAAAGATATTGAAGTAACTGAGGAGAAAGTAGAAAGGGCTTTAAGCTATAGTGATAATTCATTTATTGCACGAGTGATGTATTCGCTGTTTACGAATGTAAAACTACACCAACTTTATATTGCAAAGTATGGTTATATTTATAATTATCAAGAATTAATGGAGGGAAAAATGCCTAACATTTCTATTCCAAAACCTGTTAAGGATGGATTTAAAAAAGCTAAAAATAAATCTCAAGAAGCCTACAGTGCGATTAGTGATGGCCTGAGTAAAGCTGCAAGTGGTGTAGGTTCAATTATTTTTTCTACAGTCAAAAATGAAGAAATTGCAGATAAGCTGGAAGCAAGGTCAAGTAACTTAATAAGGAGAATCTTCAGCGTAGGGGATGAAACTACTGTTACGGTTAAAAGAGGACTTGAGTCATTTAAAATGGAGTGGTTGCTGCTATATTTAGACAGGAGTTTAGGAGCTGTAAGAGATGGAACAAAAACTATGGAAGATCATAATAAATACTTTAATGAGCAAGTTAGAGAGATATTGAAGCTATCGAAAGTTTACCATCCAGACAAGCAAGAACAAGAAGTTAATAAAAATAGTGAACAGATTTTAATTAACAATGTGACTCAGGCACTAAGGAATATACACGATTATATTACGAAGGATAAAAGCATGGTTGAAAACCGTGTTGTGTATAGGTTGTTTGAGGATGCACCAATAAAAAATGTAATAGATCGTGATGCTTTAAAAGTAGGGAACAAAGTGGCAAAAAGTGAATTAAGTAGCATAGCTTTTTGGGAAGGTGAAATATTAATGAGGGGAAGAAATGAGTATTTAAGTAGTGTAAGAAGTTGTTTGGAAGTATTGAGCAAACTGCCAAAAGATGGAAATGTAATAAATGATGTGAGAAAGGGATTTGATGAAAGTTATAAAAGATACAGAAATTTATATCAAGAAAAGTGGATAAAGAATCTAGAGGAGCTAAGTAGAAATTGTGTAAGAGAGAAGGAATTAGAGGTAGTGAAAAACGATGTAGATATGTTGTTGAAAGAGAGTAAAGAACAGTATGAAATATTAGCAGGAAATCAAAGATTATTGGAAGGAAAGGCGGATAGAGTGTTTATAGAGCCAATATTAGAGTATTGTAATTTAATGAATATCTATTTTAAGTTTTTCAACGTTACAGGTGGAAAGGGTATAAACGAATGCTCTATGGAGAAGAATGGAATTAGTGAGGAAGGGAAGCAGAATATAGAAAAGCTTTCATATCAAGAGTTGTTAAAGTCTGCATCAGATAGTTGCAATGAGTTAGCAGGCAAGTTAAAGAGAGATAAGAGGGTAGAGTTATCAAATCAGGGAAGAGAGAGCAGAACAAAAGAACTAGGAAAAGTTTTATTTAAGTTGGAGCGTGGAGCAAAGTTGTTGGAAGAGAAATTTAAGGAAAGGAAGACGTTAATGGAAAGAGAAGAAGAAAGAATAGCAGCAGAGAGGAAAGAGAGGGAACAAAAATTAAGAGAGTTGCAGGAAAGGATTGAGCAGGATGTGCAGGCAAGGCAAGAGGCAGAACAAAGGGCAGAACAAGTGGCTCAAAGGGCAGAACAAGAGGCTCAAAGGGCAGAACAAGTGGCTCAAAGAGTAAAACAGCTAGAGCAGGCATTAGAAGAAAAAAGCTTAGAGAGGATAGCAATTAAGGTTTGTGCTAGTAAATTAGCAGGTCTTGATGAAGAACTACAAAGTGCAGTAAATGAGGAAAGTGAAGACAAAATTGTAGAAGCAGCTGTAGGTTGTACAAGTGGATCTCCAGAACAGGTAATTAATGCAATAATAGAGGAAATAAAGATTAATAGAGAGCAAATAATAAAAGAAGGAAAAGTAAGTGTTGGAGTAATTGAGGCAGGTATAAGAAGTTTATTGAATCAGGGTACTTCGCTTAGTGATATAGACGTCAGTCAAGGTATAAGTGTAGGAATGGGTAAAGGTAGTGGAGCAGGTTTTTCCTAAAATATCCGTTCAGTAATGTAAATTTGCCTGAATAGTTTTTGGACGTATGAAACAAACTGCCAGTCATAGTAGAAAAGTGTTTTTTATGGACAGAATGTTTTTAAACAGACATCTCATTTAGCGCCATGAAAAGTTGAATTATTTACTTTTTTCAAAAATATAAAAATAGTACGTATATTTGTGAGAACGCGTTGTGTAAAAATAGGTTTATAAAAATAAAAGTGCAAAGTTATTGCAACAAAGCCAAACAAGTTAGTTCGTATGTAAATATGGTGGAAGTAGCATAATATAGGTGGTTTTAGGGTATAGCAAAGTTGTTATAAATAAAAGTTCACACGAATCCAGCGGTAGACCAACTCATCCCAAAATAAACTCTTCTCACGGCTATTGGTTTTTAGCACTAGAAATGGTTGAATTGTTTAGATTATTAATAATATATAATAATAAATTAATATTAATTTATTTAAGAATAACGAAGAAGAATTAAGGCAAATTTATAGAAACAATACAACTTGAGGCCAATATTACCCCTAGCATCGTAAGCCTTAAACATTCTTTTTAATTAATTTTTTATAGCCTTCCTTAACCCTACTCTTTCTTCATTAAAAATCTTGCAATTCTGGCTAATATATGCTTTCATAAAAAATGATGCTACTATTAACTTGGTGGAGGTAAGATAGTCGTGAATGAAAATGAAAAAAAGTTTATAAATTCAGTTTCAGAAAGTGACCCAGATCATGCTGTAAAGCGCTTTCAGATTAAGGAATGGTATGAGCCATTTGGGGAAAAAGTCTTAATGAGTGCAGATCTTTCTTATGTTGCTGAAAAGCTAAATAATTTCTCAGATGCTAAATATTGGATGCACAGGCAATCTGGTGATTTTATTCTCAATAGAGCCTCTGTTGTAAATGAATTACTTGGCATAAAGAGAACAGACGATGAAGATCTATTAGATGACTACGACAGGTATCAAGTTGTTTGTTGGCTTTGCTCAGAGGAAAGTATACGTAAAAATTTTCCATCTCTAAGAGCCTGTCTTCAAACTCAAGAATGAGCTAATTTGTGAAGCATAATAGTGATCATATTAAAGAAGATGTTATTTTTTGAAGTGAGAGGAGAATGCTCATAATCCTTACTCATACGTCTAAAATTGGAGAGCCAAGCAAAGGTTCTCTCAACAATCCAACGTTTGGGAATAACCTGAAATCCTGTATCAACTATTTTCTTGGTAATCGTCAATAAACATCCAGTTTCCAATAAGCAGAGGTTTTGCAATTTACCTGTGTATCCTTGATCAGCAAAAAACTTATGTAATGTTGGAGCTTTGCATTTGGCTTGAACAAAAAGATTTAGTGCACCATCAAGATCCTGAATGCTTGCACTTTGTACTTCAGCAGCAATTACAAGACCTACAGTATCTACAATGTATCTGTGGACCTCCTATACCAAGCTCCTTCGCTAATTCCTCTTGCGTATACCCTTGTATTATTCTCCACTTTTTCATCTCTTGTCTTTTGCTTCGATGCTTAGAACTTTTTTCTTCTTTATTTTCATATTCATCAGCTGATAAGCCTGTTGCTCGGTAGATTATATCATTAGCAAATCCTGCTTTGACATCACTTTCCTCTTCAGCTCAAATAGATTGGGTCAATGCATAAATTGCCTTGCGTTCTCTTGTTTGTGCCATGAGATTGTATATTGCTTGTTCCTTGGCTTTATCAAAACAACAGTTTTCTCTTAGTACTTTTTGTCTAGAAAATAGACCTCCAGCCTTAATTGATAATGCATCCGCTAGTCTTTTTAAGTCTTCAGTTGGAATACCTTGTACCCCTTGTTCATATTTTAGCAGCGTATAATATTTTATACCTGTTTTGTCTGCTAGATCTCTTACGGTACATTTTCTTCTTAACCTCCAGCTTCTTACCTTTTGTGCTATTTTGTATCTTGCAGGGTTACTCTTTTTCACATACTCTCAGATGCCTGTTAAAAACTAGTATATTAAATGCCTATGCCGTGACAAGCTAAAATGAGAACTTCACACTTAAAATAGGTATGACCACTAAACTCATGAGCTGGGGTTTTTAGGTACTTTACAGAAGGGTTGATAAAAGATATACAAAAGGACGTCTAAAGCAGAGAATGCGATTCTAAGCCCACCTCTGAAGGTCATTTTTTCTCGAAGCTTAAAAAAACAAGATTTCAATATAAAAAAGTTGAATATTTCTTCAGAATTGTGTATAATTATTAATGTTTTTTCACTTTATTTCTTATGGCTCTTTCGAAGTTTCTCGATCCGAAGAATGATGTCGCATTTCGGCGTATCTTTGGTACTGAAAAAAATAAAGGTATCCTTATTCACTTCCTCAATGATATTCTTGGCCTCACTGGTAAAAATGAAATAAAGGATATAGAGTTTTTAAGTACTATTCAAGACCCTGATATCGCCGCTAAAAAGCAAAGTATTGTTGATGTTCTCTGCAGAGATGAAAATGGGGTGCAAGTGATCGTCGAAATGCAGGTCGCTAAAACTAAAGGCTTTGAAAAACGTGCCCAATACTATGCTGCTAAAGCCTACTCAAGACAAGCTGATAAAGGCGATCAATACCATAACCTTAAGGAAATTATCTTCATTGCTATAGCAGATTGTGTACTGTTTCCTAATAAATCTGAGTATAAATCAAAGCATACTATTCGCGATGAAGGTACTAATGAACACGATCTAAAAGATTTTTACTTCATATTTATTGAGTTGCCAAAATTTCCAAAAACCAAAGAGGATCAGCTTTCAAGTATAGTCGAGAAATGGATCTACTTCTTTAAATATGCAGATGAGACTAGTGAAGAAGAGCTGGAAAAAATAATAGGTAGTGATCTAATAATTAAAAAGGCCTATGAAGAGCTAAATAGATTCAACTGGTCAGAAAAAGAATTTATTGCCTATGAACAGGAAATAAAACGTATTCTTGATGAACAGGCTGTCCTCGCTCAAAAACTTGATGATGCTACTCAAAAAGGTAGACTAGAAGGTAGACAAGAAGGCATCCAAATCGGCCAGGAAAAAGGCAGAAAAGAAAGAGAAATTGAAGTTGCAAAAAACTTGCTAAAAGCTGGTGTTTCTATTGATATTATAGCTCAAACTACTGGTCTTACAGTTGATGAGATCAAAAACTTAAGTTGATTTTGTCTTTCAAAAGATGAATATCTTTATATTACATGAAAACCCATTAATTTCAGCACAAATGTTATGTGATAAGCATATAGTGAAAATGCCATTAGAAACTGCTCAATTATTGAGTAATGTTTTTTCAACAGCATTAAAAATGCCAAATCCTTTTGTCAGTATTACAGATCAGAATATAGAAGTTCCGTATAAACTTACCCATATCCTTGTTCTTTATTGGCAAGGCAATCAAAAGGAAACTTCTGTTGGTTGATAGAGTACGGAAAAGAATTATGTAAAGAGTATACGTGGCGATACAAAAGAAAACATAAATCAGAAGAAGTAATAGATTGGTGTGGTGGTAGTAAGGATCTTCTAATTTTTCAATCAACTGATTTACAAACCTTTATACAAGCACTGCCTGATCGGTATAAATGTAGTAGTCCTATACAAGGATATAGAGAGTATTATCTACATGAAAAGATGAAGTTTGCTAAATGGGAAAAAGGCAGAAAAGCACCAGGTTGGATAACAGCGAATTCCACTATACAATGTTACAACAATACAGCTCATGGGTAAAAAAGCTATCCGAATCGGCCAGGGAAAAGACAGAGCAAAAGGAGTACTAATTGGCATAGAAGTGGCTATTCTATCTGTCTACCTTTTACAACTAAAGCATGTTCCACATCGCTAATATAGGTATTAGGGCTATTCAAAGGCTTACAAGCATTTATTAAAATTCTTAAATCTTTATCATTTAGGTAACTCAATATTTTTTCAGTACAATAAGGTGGTAATTCAGGAAGACTTTCGAAGAGAGAATGGAAAAACTTATTGCCTTGTTCCAGTAACTCTTTTTTTTCTATGCCCCTCCTAAATCGACTATTTATCATGCTAGCATATATTGGAAATTTCGTTTTATAATCATCTGATTTCAAGGCCTGTACTATATTTTCATTCCTTGCATATATTGCTAATTGACTTATACTCTTTGTTAGGATATCGTGAAAAGAAGTATTGCTATTATCAATCTTCTCGCCCCTCATAATTTTTATTTCTGCCTCGCATTCGCTCTGAAAATTGCTAATTTCATTGCCACTACTAGTCAACATTAAATTTCTTTCACTTACGTATAAGCCTGCAGTTTTTACTTTAACTATGTACTGTTTAAGGATCCCAGCAACTTCTTCACAAGGACAAATGCCACGACCAGGATCATAATAATCACTATCAGAATCATAGTTATTAAATTGGTTATAAAGTTTATTATGAAACGAGCGAACACCAAGCATAGCATATTCAAGTGGCGTATGACTGTTTTTACTTATAATGTTGACGTCAGAACCATATTCTAGAAGAGCATTAACAACTTGTATATGTCCTTCTTTAGAGGCAATATGAAGTGCTGTTCTACCATACTCATCTCTAAAGTCAACTTCAGCACTAAATTTCAAGAGAATCTCAACAATTTTCGAATGACCTTTTTGAGCAGCAATATGAAGAGGTGTTATATCTCCTTTAGCTCTCGAATCATATTCTGCACCATATTTTAGCAAGATTTCCACAACTTTTTCATGACCTTTTTGAGTAGCAATATGAAGTGCAGTTATTCGATCTCTTTGCCTAGCATTGACATCAGCTCCTTTGTTTAAAAGCATTTTGCTAATTAGCTCATTTCCTTTCTGAGCAGAAAGATGAAGCGGTGTTATGTCACTTTTTACTACAGAGTTAACATCTGCATTGTATTCCAAAAGAGCTTCAACGACTTTTGTATATCCTTTTTGAGTAGCAACGTGAAGTGTTGTTACTCCATTTTTAGTTTTAGCATTAACATTAGCCCCCTTACTTAGCAGTAATGCAGCAATTTCTCCCTTAACATGAATATTAGGCTCTTTATCAAGAAACAATCCAAAAAAACCTCCATCTTCACTTAGAGCAGTAAAATGTAATGCTGTTCTTCCATACTTATCACTAGCGTTAATATCAGCATCATGTTGTAAAAGGATTTCAATAATTTCTTTGCATTCCTTTTTAACAGCAATACTTAGTAACTCAGGACTATCTTTTATATTAGCTCCATTAGTTAAAAGCAGTTTGGTGACTTTTACATCAACGTTTTCAATAGCATAAAATATTGGAGTTTTTTCACTTTCATCTTTAGCATTAACATTAGCTCCATAGTTTATCAATAGTTTTGCTATTTCCTCTTGCTTGTTTTTGACTGCATTATGCAGAGGTGTATAACCTTTTTTAGACGTCGAACTGTGTAATATATTAACATCAGTACCATACTTCAACAGGTCTTCAACAATTTTCAAATATCCTTTTTCAACAGCATTATGAAACAACTCAGGATTATTTACATCTTCAGGGTTAACAATAAGACCATATTGCAGAAGAGTCTCAATGATCTTTTTATACTTTTCTCCATAACCATGTACTGCAGTGTTAAGAGAACTTCTGTTGCTCTTATTGTTAATATCAGGAGAATACTTTAAAACATCCTCGACAATCATTAAACATCCTTTTTCAACAGCAAGGTGTAGTATGGTTTTACCATCCTTATTCTGAGCATCAACCTTAGCCCCATGTTCCAGGAGTAGTTTTACAACTGTTTCATATCCTGCTTTAGTAGCAACATGAAGTGGCGTTAAATTGTCCTTCGCGTTAGCATTAACATCAGCACCTCTACTCAAAAATAATCTAACATCTTCTTCACTACCTCGTTCAGAAGCAAAATGTAGTGGCGTATACCCTTCCCTCCATGTTGAAGTACATACAGAATTAGTATAAGCCCCATGATTTAGAAGATCTTCAGCAATCTGCACATATCCTTTCTCAGCAGCAATATGTAGTGGGGTTATTCCGTGTATTGATACAGTATTAACATAAGCATTATTCTTGAGAAGTAACTTGACGATTTCTTCACTACCGCTTTCAACAGCGTAATGGAGTGGGGTATAACCTTCATGAAAATTTCTCCCGGCTGTTACGTAACTTGTAGAATTAACGTAAGCTCCATAGTTTAAAAGTTTCTCAACAACATTTAAGCATCGTTTCATAGAAGCAATATGAAGTGGAGTGATACCGTCATTGTCTACAGCACCAGCATTAGCTCCCCGATTCAAAAGTAGTTGAGTAATTTCCATTTTTCCTTTTTGAACTGCATCATGCAGCGCAGTGAAACCACATCCATTTCTAGCATCAATATTAGCACCTCTATCTAGAAGCATTTCAACAATTTCTCTGTTCCCCTTCATAGCAGCTAAGTGAAGTAGAGTATTAGAGGGATTCTTGCTTTTACTGTTAACTTTGGAACCATTTATTAAAAGTAGTTTAGCAATCTCTGTATGTCCATTCTCAATAGCTTCACGAAGTAAAACATATCCTCCTGACCATGCTTGTGAATAAGATAGACCAAAAGAATGGACTAACTCCCTTACTCTTTCTAAATTCCCATTACGAACCGCAGAAATTAAACTGTAGTTTATATCTAAACTGCCTAGCATAAATTTACCTACCCAAAAATTAGAACATTTTCTTTAACTTTAATCACCCAAAGGTTTTTATTATGTAATGTTTCTCTTTCTTCCCTCTATACTTATATCTTCTAACCCCTGACTCGGGGCTTTCAAAATTTCCAGTAACTTAGAAGCAATATTCTTATGATTATTGATTATCGCAACTTGCAGTAATGTATTATCTTGATTATTACGAGCATTTGTCACAGCTACGAACTCATCAGGGTTCACTGCCTTTAGCTTGCTGATAATTTTAACATTACCATTTTTTACATCTTTAAACATTTCCTCCACTAACTTTAGCAAGTCAGTAACGTTTTGATCTTTGCAAAAATCAAGCGGTGTTTTACTTTCCTTGTTTTTCACATCATAAATTGCACCATGCTTCAGTAAAGATTTTACAATCTCTAAATCACCATTCTTAGCTGCAACGTGGAGTGATGTAGTACCGCCAGCAGCGGTTTTAGCATTAACAAAGTTATTTAATTTGTCACGACTCACGTGCTGCAACAAAACTTCGATAATTTCTTTGTAACCTTTAGAAGTAGCAGTGTGTAATGGTGTATTACCTTTATTAGTGACCTGAGTAACGTCAGCTCCAGCTTTTATTAATATGTTTACAACACCTATCCGTCTATTACTTACAGCGTAATGTAGTGGCGTTCTTCCATCAATATCTTTATCGTTGGCATCAGCTCCATCTTTTAATAGATGCTGAACAGTTTGTATATCACCTTTACTAGCAGCAATGTTAATTTCTTTCTGTAAATTCTGAAGAATTTCCGATCCTTTACTGCCCTCAATCTTAAACATTAAATTAATCATTTCTATCTTTTTTAAAATATCCAAAACACTAGGGTGACTTGATCCTAAAATAGCTTTTCTTTGTTCAAAACCTTCTTTGTAGGCTTTCAATGCACCAATCCATTTACCTTGAGCAAAAAGCACATTTGCCATGTTGTATTGAGTATTTAAGGTATCAGGATGGTGCGGCCCTAAAACGTTTCTCTGAATGTTTAAAACTTCTTGATGAGCTTGCAATGCTTCATAATATTTCTTTTGATTGCAGAGTACTCCAGCAATGTTATGTAACGTTCTCAGTGTATCAGAATGATTAGCACCAAAAACCACTTTCTTTTTCTCGAAAACCTCTTTATAGATCTTCAACGCCTCTTCGTACTTACCTTGGTTAGCCAGTACCATTGCTATATTGTTCTGAGCACGCACGGTATCTGGGGCATTTGCACCTGATATTCCTCTCCTTTTTTCAAAAACCGCCCTATTGATATTTAAAGCTTCTTCATATTTTCCTTGTCTGTCTAATACTAGTGCCATGTGAAACTGAGTATCTAAAGTATCCGAGTGATTTGGCCCTAGTATTTCTTTCTGCTTCTGATAGACTTCTTGGTAGATATTAAAAGCTTCCTCATCTTTTCCTTGTCTATGCAAAACTAAAGCAATTATACTCCTTGTACTTAAAGTGTCCTTATTATTTAAACCCAGCATCTCTCTCTGTTTCTGGAAAATGTCTTCAAATGTATTTAAAGCCTCCTGATAAGATCCTTGTGCGTATAAGACTCTAGCTATGTGCACCTGAATATCTAAAGTGCCGGGATTACCTGGCCCTAGTATTTCTTTTCTCTTTTCAAATACTCTTTTGAAAATACTTAGGGCCTTTTGATAGTTACCCCGATTCAAGAACCCTAAAGCTATATTAATCTGAGAGGATACATCACCTTGTGATATCTGTTTCAACTGTTCGAGCTCGGAAAAGTTACTATTCACTGCAGCAACTACCAGCGTTTCACCTTCTGTATTACGAGCACCCATGATTGCTTTTATTGTATCAACATCCTTTATTCTATAAAGGTCATTAATAACTTTAGAATTACCATTTTTAATTTTTTTAAACGATTCACTCACTAACTCAAACAACCTAGCTATACTTTTATCCACAGTAAGATCTAATGGTGTTTTACCACTGTCAGAAACAACATTATACACTGCACCATTAGATAATAAGGCCTTTACACTTTTTAGGTGAGAGAACTTAGCGGCATAATGCAGAGGAGTAATCCCATTGTTAATAACTGCATTAGGGTCAGCTTTGTTTTGCAAGAGAACATTAACAATTGCATCATAACCTTTCCATACAGCATAATGTAATGGTGTTCCGCTATCAGCATTTTTGGCGTTAACGGATGCTCCCACCTCAATGCAACTCTCAACTTCTACAGAATTATTATGTTTTACAGCTTTAAACAGTTTCTCAGTCGATGCTAACAAATTAATAACGTTTTTACCTTTAGCCATTTCCAATGGCTTTCTACTAAACTTGTCAATACCGTTATAAATGGCGCCATTTTTTAATAAAACTTCAATAACGTCTTTATAGCCAAAATTAGCAGCAATATGAACAGGACTTAAGCCATTAGCATCTTGCGCATTAACATCAGCTCCTTCTGATATCAAGTACTTTACAACTTCCAGCTGACCTTTCATTGCGGCATAGTGTAGTAATGTTTGATTAGCTGCACCAGGATCATTAACACTTAATCCTTTACTAAGGAAAAACTCTACAGTATCTCTATGACCTTCTCTAGCTGCAATGTGTATGGGCTTTGAGCCAGAGGCATTTTTAGCATTAATATCTGATCCTTCAGCTATTAGATACTTCACCATCTCTAAGTTACTTTCCTGTGAAGCAATATGTAATACTGTCCAATTATCGTTGCCTTTAATGTTCATATCCACTTTCTTGTACTGAAGTAGCATTTTAACGACTTGTAAATGACCATGTGCAACCGATAACTCCAAAGGTGTTCTATTTTTATTATCCTTAACGTTAATTTTTGCTCCATTATTTAATAGGACTTTAACGACACTATCATGACCGCGTCCTGCAGCCATATGCAGCGGAGTACCTTCAACACTTATAACGTTAATATCAGCTCTATTTGCCATCAAAATCTCAACAACTTCCTCATAACCTTCTTGTGCTGCAAGATATAATGGTGTTACATTATCAATAGTGATAGCATCAACATCAGCTCCTCTTTTTACCAGGGCATTCACTATCTCCTTATGACCTCTTTTAGCAGCCAAATGTAATGGTGTAGCGTTTTCAGGGCCTTTTATGTTAACGCGAGCTTTGTTTTTTAGCAAAATTTCTACAATATCTCTATAGCCAGCAAGCACTGCTAGCAACAAAGATTCACCGCCCTCTCCATTAACATTAGCTCCATTTGCTATTAGAACTTGAGCAATTTCCTTGTAATTACATTTAATTGCAGAAAGCAATGGTGTTAGGTTGTTACTCTTAATGTTAATATTAGCTCCATTTGCTACTAAAATCTCAATGATTTCTTTGTGACCTGCTTCCACAGCTATATGTAAAGGCGTACTATCTGCAGTACCTCTTGCATCGACTTGAGCTTTGTTTTTTATTAGAAGGGTAACAACATCTTTGTGGCCTTCTACAACAGCTGAGTGTAAAGGTGTCAGACCATAATTAGCTCTAGCGTTGACTTCAGCTTTATTTTTTATTAAAAAACCAATAGCATCTAGACTGCCGTTTAGAGCAGCTGTATGCAATGGTGTAATACCGTCATTGGTTCTGGCATTAACTCCAGCTTTATTTTTTATCAGAAGATCAATGACATCTATGCTACCGTTCATGGCTGCTGTATGTAGCGGTGTACTACCTTTAATATCTTGAGCATTAATCCCAGCTTTATTTTTTATCAGAAGATCAGCAATATCTTGATAACCTTTCAGAGCAGCTGCATGTAGCGGTGTTAAATCATTATTGGCTTTAGCATTAACTTCTGCTCCATCTTTGATCAAAAGTTCAGCAACTTCCTTATGACCACTTTCTACTGCGTAGTGTAATGGTGTAGCCTTATTTTTATCTTTAGCGTGAATGTTAACACCATGTTTGAGTAGAGTACTCACTATTTCCAAGTAGCCACTCTGTGCTGCAAAATGTAGTGGAGTAATGCCTTCAACAGTTTCAACACTAGCGTTAGCTTTATTTTTTAGCAAAATCTTAACTATCCCCTCATGTCCATCTTTTGCTGCATAGTGTAAAGGTGTATTATTATAGGTTTTGTCAGCTGCATTAACATTAGCTCCATGCTTCAATAGAACGCTAGCTATCTTCTCATGACCGTTTTCTACTGCATAATGTAATGGTGTACAACCATTGATAACTCTAGCATTAACATCAGCTCCCTTTAGAATTAAGGCTTTCACTACTTCAAGGTGGCCGTTGAGTGCTGCTGCATGTAATGGTGTCCAATCTCTATCATTTCTCGCGTTAATATCTGCCTTATTTTGAAGTAAGAAATTTACTAATTCAAGGTGGCCACTTTCTGCAGCCCCATGCAATGGAGTAAAACCACCCATAGCCTCGTTAATATCAACATTTGCATCTTTTGCCAATAGAATCTTAGCAACTTCAATATGATTATTTCTTATTGCATAGTGCAAAGGTGAAAGACCTGCTACATCTTGAGTGACAGTATTAGCCCTATTTTCTAATAGAACCTCAACAGTATCCTTATAACCATTTTGAGTTGCAACATGTAGAGGTGTTTTGCCAACATTGTCTATATCATCAACATATAAACCTGCTTCTTTTACCAAAAACTCCACAATGTTTTTCCTTCCATACGCAGCAGCAACGTGCAGTGGGCTTTGGCCATTAGTATCCTTATTAAGACTTACATTGTGATCAAGGATAAATTTTATAACTTCAAGACTAGGTCCCTTGGCAGCAAAATGTAATGTGGTCCATAAGTTAATACTTCTAGCATTTATATCTGCTCCTTTTTTTAGGCAATCTTTTAAGCTTTCTAAATTTCCTTCTTCCAAAGAAATAAACATTCTCTCCTGATGAGTAATATTAACTAAGCCTTGATCGTATTTTTCTTTCAACTTTAAAGGATCATCATTTACTAACTTTCCAATTTTTTTCTTACTTCTCATTATATTTTCTTCAGTAAGTTTTTTAGCATTTAAGATAACTATTATTGAAGGATCAGTTAATAATATATCAACTAATGCATTATCGTGAGCTAAATGATTCCGTAAACATTTTCCATTTAACAAAGGAGTATTATCATCTAAGAAAAGTAGATTATTTTCCAGGTAATTGTTTGAGCTACCTAAAATTGACATTATATCCAAAACAAGCATTTCTACTACTGCTTGCAATTTCTTATCTTTCTTATAGAAAGAAATTGTTTCATTTGATTTGCCAATTAATAATTTATTGCTTAAAATATCTTTTAATTCAGATAGCTTTAGTGCAAGCTGGTTATTATATTTTTCTGCTGTTAAGTTATAAGCCTTCCTTTGTTCGTATAAAGGAATAAAAGAACCTTTTTTATTTAACTTGCCTCTTAATTCTTCAATGTATTTGATGTCGCCTGTTGCAAATTCAGTGATATAAAAAATTTCGCAAACTAATCTGTTGATTCCATCAAAGTTGTCAAATTGTATTCTCGATCCAACACTATGAGAAATTTTCATTGACAACTCAGCAATTTCTTTAAGAGTACAATGTTCTATTTTTAGAGTAATATTCTCTAATGTCTGATTAGCACGGAATTTCACCCCTCTAATAACGTTGTGGTCAATCTTGTTTTCACTCAAATCAGTACTTAAGCTCTTTAATAATGCAAGTCCTGTAATGTAATCAGTTCTAATATTTTCTGATGGGGCACCTGCACTATTGATTATGTGATTAATTTTATTAAACAGCTCCTTTTCATAATTCGTCTTATCAGTTATACTATCGCTTAACTCTTTAATGAGTTTCTCAAGCTTCTCGTGTTCCATCAGTTTAAAATTTCCCGAGGTCATCTTACCCAGTTCGACAGTATTAAGAACCTCAGCAACCTCTTTTATTTCATCTAAATTGTTACTACTAACAATTTTTTTCAAAAGTATTCTAATCATTTTGATTTTGTCGTTATAAAGAATATCGGTAACCACAACACCAACTTTTTTAGTGTCATTTTGAACACCAACAAAAAAATTAATATCTTTGTTTTCCTCAATCTCTGTTCTCTTGGAAAGTGAATAAGCATGTGATAATGAATTACGTAAATCTACAATTATTTTTCTTGTGTTTTTTGGTAACGATAGTAGCAAAAGCTCACTTGTAGTATTAGATAACTTGGGGGACTCTAAAGTGTTTTTTAAATACTCACCAATAACTTGTAAAACTCTTGTAATAATTAATTGGCCTTCCCTTTCTTTAGGATCAGCTGATAATACCAACTTTATATAATCATTGATTTTTTTTAAAGAATGAATATCTCTAATTTGTTGATGATCTTCATACAGCTCTTCAAGTTGAGGACAATTATTAACAATCTCTGCAACAACTTTTTCACGTTTTAGTTTCGGAAGATCAGAAAGTTTACCAATACTGACATCATCTATAATATCTTTTTCATCTTCAAGTTTCTTTGCAAAATTTTCTAGATGGTTTAATAGTCTGCTTTTGTTTAATGTAGAGCGATAAAATAGATTAATCTCTTGTCGTTTTACGTGGCAAGAAACAAAACTGACTAAACAAAACTCTATTTCTTCCCAAGGTAATCTATCATATGTTGATTTCAATTGTCGCTTGAGTACATGAATATTTTGGGCAATAAATTTTGCTATGAATAAAAATTTTTCATCTACTTTCTTTTCATTTAAGTACTCTGACTTCAATAATCTAATATTTTTAAGTACTAAGTCGACTCGTTCTCTGATGTTATTAAGATTAACTTTAGTACTTTGGACTTGTCCAGAACTATTAGAGAAGAAACGGAGATTTATTAATTTATTTTCAACAAAAATTTCTATCTCATCTGATAGCGGTACATTCTTTAACTTTAATTCCTCATAATCTCTTGAAAGAACTTCATCTAATTCCTCTGAACGAGCAGCAAAGTAATCATCTGGCCACTTATTAATTAGTGTATCAAGGAGTTTAACGTTACCAGAGCGTATGGCATAATAAAACGCATCATGACATGTTTCATCCTTATCATTCGGTGTTATAGCGTCCTTTCCAACATTAATAGATAAATTGTCTAAAATCCTACTATTACTAAGTATGAACTTTAGAATTTCAACTTTGTTAAATTTACAAGCTAAGATAACTAAATTAGTACTTCTAATAGGATTGCTAGCATTATTATAATAATCTCTCAAAATTACTTGACTTTTTACATCACCTATGTATTCAATTAAATTGCTTAATTTTTTTAAGCTATCAACATTACCCTCCGATATTGCATTTGTGAGTTCAGTTAGAACTTGATGATAAACTCCTCTTGCACTTGCCTCATCATACTTTTTGTATTCTCTTATAAAGTATTGTTTGGCTTTAGAAGCCAGTAATAAAAGTTTTTGTTGGTAAGATTCAGTTTGTTCTTTGTGTACGTGCATGCCCACCCTAAGATACATTTATGCTAGCAGCAGAATAGCAAAATTTATCTAATACAGCAACAATAAAGAAACATCCCCTTGGTTTATGTATAAATAAGCTAAAAGCATGATAAAGCTCAGGTTTTAGGTAATTATGGAGTGATAGAGAGAAGGCAGACCAAGACAAGAATAGATTTACCAGCAATGTTCTATTCGCTTATAATATGTTTAGAAATATAAATTTGTTTTATATTCCCTGCAATACAAATTTTAGTTAAAATACTCAAGTTTGTATTGTTTAAAGCTAAAGTCAGGATTAGTAAACTTCACGTGATTAATTGATGAAAAAGATTCTAAATTCCGTTTTTGCTATAAATTTGACTTAAATTTTCTTTCTGTTCTAAACAAATTTTTATTAATTTATTAACGCATAGTGTTAAGCAGTCAAACGAAATAGCAATTTCCAACAATTAAAACCAGCTGTTGTGAGAACAAGTTTTCTTGGAATCAGTTGGTCTACCGCTTGTTCTGTGCGAACTTTATCTTTATAATAATTCTACTATACCACAAAACTAGCTATATTAGCCTACTTTCACCATATTTAAATATGAACTAATTTACCTAATTTTGTTGCAAAAATTTCACACTTTTATTTTCACAACGCCGCTTTTATTTAAATTGTTCTCACGAAGGTAGGTACTTTTTTGCGATTTTGGAAGGAGTAAATAATTAAAATTTTTGTGGTGCTAAATTAGATACTTTTTTAAAATGTTCTACCAACAAAAAACACCTCTTTATTACCTCCTGCCTAGCAGCTCTATCTCACACATTTGAAAAAATTACCTAAGTAAATTTATATACCAGCTCCACTATCTCTCCTTGTCCCTGCACTTGCACCATGGCTTACGTTTACATCACTAAGCGAAGTACCCTGATTCAATAAACTTCTTATACCTGCCTCAATTACTCCAACACTTACTTTTCCTTCTTTTATTATTTGCTCTCTATTAATCTTTATTTCCTCTATTATTGCATTAATTACCTGTTCTGGAGATCCACTTGTACAACCTACAGCTGCTTCTACAATTTTGTCTTCACTTTCCTCATTTACTGCACTTTGTAGTTCTTCATCAAGACCTGCTAATTTACTAGCACAAACCTTAATTGCTATCCTCTCTAAGCTTTTTTCTTCTAATGCCTGCTCTAGCTGTTTTACTCTTTGAGCCACTTGTTCTGCCCTTTGAGCCTCTTGTTCTGCCCTTTGAGCCACTTGTTCTGCCCTTTGTTCTGCCTCTTGCCTTGCCTGCACATCCTGCTCAATCCTTTCCTGCAACTCTCTTAATTTTTGTTCCCTCTCTTTCCTCTCTGCTGCTATTCTTTCTTCTTCTCTTTCCATTAACGTCTTCCTTTCCTTAAATTTCTCTTCCAACAACTTTGCTCCACGCTCCAACTTAAATAAAACTTTTCCTAGTTCTTTTGTTCTGCTCTCTCTTCCCTGATTTGATAACTCTACCCTCTTATCTCTCTTTAACTTGCCTGCTAACTCATTGCAACTATCTGATGCAGACTTTAACAACTCTTGATATGAAAGCTTTTCTATATTCTGCTTCCCTTCCTCACTAATTCCATTCTTCTCCATAGAGCATTCGTTTATACCCTTTCCACCTGTAACGTTGAAAAACTTAAAATAGATATTCATTAAATTACAATACTCTAATATTGGCTCTATAAACACTCTATCCGCCTTTCCTTCCAATAATCTTTGATTTCCTGCTAATATTTCATACTGTTCTTTACTCTCTTTCAACAACATATCTACATCGTTTTTCACTACCTCTAATTCCTTCTCTCTTACACAATTTCTACTTAGCTCCTCTAGATTCTTTATCCACTTTTCTTGATATAAATTTCTGTATCTTTTATAACTTTCATCAAATCCCTTTCTCACATCATTTATTACATTTCCATCTTTTGGCAGTTTGCTCAATACTTCCAAACAACTTCTTACACTACTTAAATACTCATTTCTTCCCCTCATTAATATTTCACCTTCCCAAAAAGCTATGCTACTTAATTCACTTTTTGCCACTTTGTTCCCTACTTTTAAAGCATCACGATCTATTACATTTTTTATTGGTGCATCCTCAAACAACCTATACACAACACGGTTTTCAACCATGCTTTTATCCTTCGTAATATAATCGTGTATATTCCTTAGTGCCTGAGTCACATTGTTAATTAAAATCTGTTCACTATTTTTATTAACTTCTTGTTCTTGCTTGTCTGGATGGTAAACTTTCGATAGCTTCAATATCTCTCTAACTTGCTCATTAAAGTATTTATTATGATCTTCCATAGTTTTTGTTCCATCTCTTACAGCTCCTAAACTCCTGTCTAAATATAGCAGCAACCACTCCATTTTAAATGACTCAAGTCCTCTTTTAACCGTAACAGTAGTTTCATCCCCTACGCTGAAGATTCTCCTTATTAAGTTACTTGACCTTGCTTCCAGCTTATCTGCAATTTCTTCATTTTTGACTGTAGAAAAAATAATTGAACCTACACCACTTGCAGCTTTACTCAGGCCATCACTAATCGCACTGTAGGCTTCTTGAGATTTATTTTTAGCTTTTTTAAATCCATCCTTAACAGGTTTTGGAATAGAAATGTTAGGCATTTTTCCCTCCATTAATTCTTGATAATTATAAATATAACCATACTTTGCAATATAAAGTTGGTGTAGTTTTACATTCGTAAACAGCGAATACATCACTCGTGCAATAAATGAATTATCACTATAGCTTAAAGCCCTTTCTACTTTCTCCTCAGTTACTTCAATATCTTTTACCTTCTTACCCCACGGCCACCACCAATACTTTGGTACTTCATCAAGTCCTTCCAGTAATCTAAGGCAACATTCTTGACTTGCTACTCCGCCAGTATCTTTTCTTTTCGTCTTCTGATAATCAATAGCAACTGTAATTAGCACCCCAAATAATATTACCCCAAGAGTTGCCGCTGCAGTAAACATTGCTCTACGTGTCGATGCAAATGAAATTACTGCAACAACGGGAGTAATACTGTAAGTTATAATCAATCCATTTTTTGCATAATCTGGCTGCTTATTTTCTCTTACTCTGTACAGATAATCTAACAAAGTAGGACCAAACTCCCACCCAAATATTCGATACTTTCTATGGTTTGATAAAAACTTAACAACATCTTTTTGCCACTCAGGTAAATTAGATGCATACTTCATCAATTTCTCCCCATTCCTGCATTTACACCATGACTTACGTTTACATCACTTAGTGAAGTACCCTGATTTGAGAAACTTCTTATACCTGCTTCAATTACTCCAACACTTACTTTCCCTTCTCTTATTATTTGCTCTCTATTAATCTTTATTTCCTCTATTATTGCATCAATTACCTCTTCTGGAGACCTTATCCTACAACCTATCGCTGCTTTTACAATTTTGTCCTCACTTTCTTCATCTATTGCATTCCTTAGCTCTTCACCAAATCTTGCTAACTTTTTCACACAACTCTTTATTACTTTGTTCTCTAAATCTTTTTGCTCCAATGCTTGCTTAAGCTGTTCTGCCTTTTGTTCTGCACTTTGTCTTGCCTGAGCCTCTTGTTCTAATATTTGCCCTAATTGCTCTGACTTTTGTTCTGCCTCTTGCTTTGCACGTTCTTCCCGTCTAGACTTTTCAATTGCCTCTTGCAATTTACGCCTCCTTAATTCACCTGCCATTCTACCCGTATCCTCTAAAAAGCTACCAAATGTATACTGTCCTTTTGCTTTCCCCCAGCCTTGATTTGTAATCCCATATAAACGTTCTATATACTTCTTTACCTCTTTATCACTTGTTACATCTCCTTCTCTCGTTTTTTTTACATGATCATACATAATTCCTTCATCAGCAAACCGATCTGCATACAATGCCCTTCTATGTAACTCTACAGCTTGGCTATCTATCACTGTATATTGTCCTTCGCTCAGACCTTGATAAATCAAATCGTAAACCATAAAAAATGGTTTAAAAATCCACCATTCATTTCGATTCTCTTTATTTTCCCATATCTTCCTCTTCTCTTCTAATTCATCCTTTAATCTTTTTAGCTCCTTAACTATATCCTTGTATTTCTCTCCACCTATTTGTTCCAGCATAATCTTATCTTCACTGCTTCTTTTCTCAAAATGACCCTCTTTTGTTGGAAATACCGATACTAAATTTACTAACTTATCATCAAAATCAAATAAACTATCGTGCACATCTATCATTATTGTGTTATTTGACTTTTTGCTTAAATTCCTTACTTCTTCATTTTGACATATTTCTATATGACTCTTACAAAGATCCCCAACATGAGCAAGATTGAGCAGCAACACACTGACTACTTTTACACTAGCTTCCCGCTTTTTATCCAATGCATATTTTAATAGATCATGAGTAGTGTCAACACTCACCTCCTTAGTTTGGTTGAGAATTTTCCTTTTTACCTCATCTACACCATTGTTTTCTATATCACTGTATAACACATTCTTTTCATCTCCCCTCGCTTTCATTAGATAGTAATCTAACAATTTTTCATACATCGTATGTACAAATTCTTTATCAAATAACTTCCCGTCTGTCATTCTATCAACTGCTTTTTCCTTTACTTCTTGCCTTGCTTCCAATAGCCTCTTTTTCAATCCACTCTTTTCTGCTGCAATACTACTGAGCTTACTGTTTATTTCACTGACTTCCTTTATTTTACTGTCTACACAACTTATATTTTGTAAATTATTATTCATGTAGTTGTCTACCACTTGCATTCCATTAACTAATGGCCTAAACACTGCTAAACATCCTCTAATTAGATCAGAGTACCTGTTGTTTGGTATGTAATTTACAGCTTCATCTAAAACCTGACCATTTTCGCCACCTATATAATTACTTATTTCATTTAAATAGTACCCAACCCTAGTAGAGAAATTAGTTTGTTCCCATACTTTGCTTACAATCATCTTTTCCATTTCATCAATGATAACATTACACCCTTCTACAAAATGTAACTGAGTGACTGCGCTTACATTACGTAATGAATGAGCTGTGTACTCTGGAATACCTACTTCATTGCCTCCAACTGCACCAGTGCTATTGCTTTCGCTCATGATAGCCTCATTCTGAGTACAGTATAGAAAATTTGTACCTGGTACATTTTCTTGCTCTATAATTCTTTTATGATCCTCAGCTATTTGACGTGCATCTCTAAATAGCTTAGAAATCAAATCTTGCATATCAGTTAAGCGTCTTTCTTCCTCTCGTAACGGAACAACTTGCCCACCTTCGTCTAACGCTCGCTTTCTACTTCTAAGTAATTCCAACGACCCTTCTAAAACCTCTCTTTGCCTTTCGATAATTTTTAAAGGTAAATTACACTGTGTATCTCGTTCTATCGCTAACATGTTATACGAAATCATTGCATGTGCTAACCAATATTGCCAGAGCTGACAGAATTCCGGCCCTAAGAGAATCTGGACTAACTTATGATCATCTTCATCAATTGCTAGCTCTATCTGTTTCTTTACCGGATTATCAAAAAAACTTGGCATACTACCCTCTCATCATTAATCAGTATACCTTAGTTATCATTAAGTCACAAGTCAATATCTTTTTTTACATAAAATTCTAACACTTTGAGTAAAATTTGATACTCACTAAAAACTTCTAAACCACACCTGCATAACTTAAACTTCTCTATTGTTGCCTATCTTGAAATATTAAGGCGAAGGTTACTTTGGCAGAAATTCAATTCCACTAACGAAACTTATTCATTAGTAGTATAACGAGGCTTATTATAAAGCTTATCAAAATTGAAGTAGTGATCGGAAAATAAAACACCTTTTTCAATATAGATATCGCCTGCTATGCCAAGTTTTTGTATTAGAGGATAAACAAGACCTATCCCTGTAATCAGAAAACCAAGTATTACTAAAAAGCGTGACATCAATTTAGTTTTAGAAAATATTGTCCACGTTTATTTTAACTACATCACACAGTATTGAAACTAGTGAATAGAATGATTACATAATGCATGAGTAATGATAAGGAGGTATAACATGAGTAATCTAGTTCATTCAAATAAAAACAATAATCGCGATAATTTTAGCTTAAGAGGTCTGCAAAAAGCTGTTGACGACATGTTCAATAGCTTCTTTATGGGAACTAACCCTGGACTTCTCAGAAGAGATGGCAGTGTATTGCCAGCTTGTGACTTGTATGAAACAGAGCAAAACTATCGCCTATCTTTAGAATTGCCAGGTATCCCTAAAGAAAATGTAGATATTAGTACATCTGGCGATAATCTCATAGTGAAAGGTGAAAAGAAATGCGAAAAAGAGTCAGAAGATAAGCAATATTACCATCGTGAGAGGTATCATGGTTCTTTCTATAGGTCTTTTCAACTTCCAGCTAATGTAGACCAAGATAAAATATCTGCTAATTTCTCAGACGGAGTATTACATATAAGTGTACCTAAGTCGGAAAAACATGTTAAGAAAATTGATGTAAAGTAACCAATAGCAGGCTTCCAGCTTGGAGGCTTGCTGTTTTAATCACTATATACAGACATTGATGACATCATTATGTAATACTGAAATTCATTATTGGGAAGACAAGTAGAACGTTCGATAAATTAGCTTAAACCTTCGTTTATAGATAGAAAGCGCTCTTTTTTATTTGTCTCATTATCATTGAAAATTGGTATAACATTGTAAGTTTAGAAGTATCTGTATAAATTCAAATCAAGGTGTATATCGAGACACCTATAGTTATGTTTTACATTCTTGAGAAAAATTAAATAATTTACTTGATTAAATTACTATTTAGTGCTAAACTGGACTAAGCTTATCTATATTAAGGATAAACATGACAAGAGGTAAAATTATTGGTGTTGCAAATCAGCAAGTAGATATTCACTCTTTTCCTGAGAAAGATCAGAATGAAGTTCACTACAGTCCTAACACAATAACCAAATTAGAGTTTAAACTTACGCAACGTCTACTCAGTAAGGTAAAAGCAAACGAAAGTAATAAAGATGCAAATTCTGGTAAACAAGCTTATAAAGACCTACCTAGAATGAGTTTTATGATTAACGATAAACCTATAGATAGTCGTTTTGTTACACAATTATACGATGAACTCAATCAAAATGATAAACGTCAGGTTGCAAAACATGTTTTTATAAAAATGTTTGAACATGCCGGAGCAGAAGTGCCAAACGGTCATATACTGGAAGAATTAATTACTCATTGTAATCAAGCAGGATATGAGTTTGCAATGTATGAACAGATGCATTCGATATTTGCCAATTATAATTTGATACCAATAGTTTCTGAAAAAACAATACATATTTGTGATAGTAATGCAGATTCTGTAAACATTGAGTACCGTAAGATTACATGTGTAGCAGAGTTGAATAATCCAGAGAAAGAAATATGTAGGTCAAATAGCTCACTGAAATTCACACTTAAATTTCAAAGTGATCGAGTAGACTATGAAAATGGCAAAGTAATACTTACTATTCCTGAACAATTAAGCAACTACAAAGCAAACGACAACAGCCTACTTGACGATATTAATAAACATTTCAAAGATGCTGATAATGCAGTTGTTGAGTCCCTCATTGCAAATATTGGTGAAGGTCCTCAGTCGTTCATTGCAGATCAAGAAGATTTAAATAATGATGAAGAATCATCACTTGTTATTATTCCTGAAAATCCAACTCTCGACCTAAAGAGTGTAGTAGAATCGGTAAAAGGAGCAATAAATGCTAAAAATGTTGATGCTTTGAGTAATTGTGTAGATGTTATTCAGGATAATGTTATTTCTGTATCGCCTCAAAAAGGTTTGAAAGTAGTAGAAAAAATATTAGAAATGGTAGGTAACTTTACTAAAGAACAAGATAAGGCGTGGGGTACTTATCCTGCTACTCCTATTATAGGGTTTATATATTCTACCAGTCAGTACTGTTATGGTTATATCTCTCAAGAAGATTATAAAAAAGCTAAAAGCCTTGAGGACATTTTGTGTAAGATTCGGTCTGACCTAATAGAAAGAATGAACAATAACTACAATAAAGGATCACCTATCATAAATGTTGAAGGTGCTTCGTTGGCTGTAACAAATGACGCTGCATCTCCAGGCCAAACAATCAATGAAGCAAGTGATGTACGATTACAAAGCCCAGAATTTAAGAGTCAACAGATAAAAGAAGATGTCTTTACAGGAAAGGAAGGGAATGATATACTAAACGGTATGGGCTTTCTAGCAGAGCAGTCTATTAGTAATAGTTATGAGGAGGGTAAAGCGCTTAGCGGAAGGCAAAACACTGAGGTAGAGAACACTAGCGACACACGAGATAAAGCTTCTGGTCAAAAGAAAAATAAAGAGCAAAATCAAACTTTTAATACTGAAGCAAGACCGGTAACTAGCAGTATTTTCGTACACAAAAGTAATAACAACGAAAAAGAGCTTGATTTAACAAGTGTTACAGCATTAAACACTAGCATGGAACCAGAGGATTTGTTACTATCATCTACCTATTACCTTAGCTTCAGCAATGAGCTTACAAATAAAAATGTTACTAATAATGAACATTCTATGGTAAGTACAACAAATAGTGAGGAAGATTCTATATTCAAAAATAATAGCAGTCTGCAAAATGGGCAACCTAAAACTTCAGGACAAGAGAACGTGACTCAGAGCAATCAGCACATACAAGCTTCTACTGGTCAAGAAGACTCTAAACAGGTGAATAATGTTCAGGATAACAGCAAAAAGCCTAGTGAAATAGACAAAAGTAATCCGGTTCTACAAAATGCGCAAAGCAGTAAGTTGCCTATTATAGTTTCTTCTGCATTCGCAATAGCTGGAGTCATTTCTGGGTTAGCTATTGCATTCTACTTGGAAAAGTTAACATTAGGAATAACAGTTGGACTGGTTTGTTGTCTCGTTGCTTTCGCAATTATATACTGCTGCAATAGGCCTACAAATTCACTTGAGACAAGCAATGTTCAACAATGCCATGGAAATACTCAAAATACTATATCATGTTATATTTGATCCAAAGAAAACTGAGGCCTGTTCCACACCTTTCACTTTCTCAAATTTGGTATTTGGCTTATACAGTGCAAAACCTATACACGCTAATCCAACAATCCCGCCAATTACGGCTATTACATGCATTTTCATAATATAGGATGCAACACTACCCACCAATAATACTACTCCAGCACTGCCAGCCAGGATTGCTCGTTTTTGCTGTATTGCTTTTGTTGATGGATTTTCTTCTTTGCCTCCAGCATCACTATTAAAACATTTTCTAAAAGGAAAGCTACCAGAAATATTGCGTCCTTGCACAGCATTTTCTATTGAGGAGTTTTGGGCTTTTTTGGTGTTTTCAAATGTCAGTTGAAAGTCTTTGTTATCTTCATTGTCTAATAATGACCTATCTACTTTTATCAGTCTTCTTGTTGACATCGCTTTTTCTTCAGCATGTTCTATCATTGTTAGATTAACATTACCTATATATTCGTCGTCTAATAATACTGGATCTAATGGTATTAGTCTTTGTGTTGACACCATTTTTTCTTTACGAAGAGGAACCTCGGTTTCAGCTCTCTCCTTGTTTTCAAATGTTAGGTGAAAATCTTTGTTATTTTTATTAATATCCTCATATGATTGAGTGCCAGTTTCTGTAACTTTTTGCTCTTTGAAATCAAAATTATTTCTATAATCATCAACAACTTCCCCAATATCTTCTTGCATATCACAAGCCCTTGATTCTTCTATAGCAGTTTCTTTTGAGAAATTTTTACTTCCTTCGCTACTTTCACATGGTTCAGTTTCAGTTAATATACCTACAGCAGCAGTACCTTGGTTTATTGTAATTAGATCCGGTACTTTTTCATTATTCTTATCTTCAGCTATAATAGTTCCATTGTTAGGAGTTTTTCCTCTTGGTGTTAAAGTTTTTCTGTGTACTGCACCATTTTCACATACAACAGTACTGTAAGTTCTGTTTATTGGCTCTCCATGATCACCTAAATGCTCTGAAACAATTCTCTTACCAGAAATCTTTTCAAAAAGTTTGTATTCCTCAGCTCTTTTAATAACATATTCCAAAGTTGCATTGTGACTATAAAGTAAAGCTTGCTGTAATAGCGTAAGTCTTTCTTTTCTACCTTTACATTTGCGAACTATTTCTACCATTAAAATCTCCTCTATTTTATCAAGTTTTTTGAGTTCTTTGACAACACTTGCATCTTTCTCTATTTTCTTTGCCAAATTAAGAATTTTTTTGTCTTTACTTGTTAATTTACCCTCATTACATGCTAACTCATAGGTTATATTTTTCCTGTTTTCGGTATTTTTGAACTGTAGCATTATATTTCTTCCTCTATAATATTTACTTCTATATACTTTTTTCATTAATAACTTATTAATTTCTCAATCAAGCACTACCCATAAAATTTCTCCAATTGCTCACTCCATAACATTGGTATTTCCCTTAAATCAGCTAATCTTAAACCTCTCGGTTGTCTCCCATTTACTATGTCTTCTTTTATCTTTGGAGCTAAATAATTTAACCTTAAAATTTGTTGTATACGTCTTGTACCTATATTAATTTTAACGCTCAGCTCTTTCACATTTCCGAGCTATAGAAGAGCGGCTTACAATTGATCCGATTAATCTTGGTAAACCATTAAGTGGTAGGTTAATAGGGAGTAAGAGACTAAGGGTAGGTAATTACAGGGTTATTTACAAAATAGCTAAACTAGAATACACAGTAATTATCACCGAAATAGGACATAGAGATACAATTTACAAAGAGATAGCAAAAGCAAAATCAGCAACTTACTGGAGTGTAAATCAAAGTAAAATCACTCAAATTTGTGCAATAACCTGCTGAATAGTTATTAATAAAATGTTACTAAAATCATTCAAGCAATTATTCCACAAACGACCAAAAGCAAAAGGTTCAGCCTGGGATGCGGGTGGATCTGGAAGAAGATTTTTTCACTTTCAACCAGAGACAGGAAGTATAAATAGCTTACTTTCCCATAGTCTTGAAACTTTACGAAGTCGATTACGAGACATGGTAAGAAAAAACCCATATGCAGCAAACATTATCGATACGATAGTGAGTAATTGTGTTGGAACAGGAATAAAACCGCAATCAAAAGCAAGGGATGGAAAATTTCGGAAGAAAGTGCAAGAATTATGGCTGGAATGGACAGATGAAGCAGATAGTAATGGAGTAAGTGATTTTTACGGATTACAAAAGCTCTGGTATGCAGGAGCATGATAGAAGGAGGGGAATGTTTTGTACGTTTGCGTAATAGAAAACCCGAAGATGGTCTATGTGTGCCGTTGCAATTACAAGTACTTGAATCAGAGCATTTAGACAATAAGAGCAATAAAACCCTTGCCAACGGTAATGTAATTAGAAACGCGAATTCTGGAATAAGTTGTATTAAATAGGACTTGATCTGACACTTTAAAAAAGTAAGTTAAGAATAATAAAAATAAGGAGTGTTAGAAATGAGTACAATACAAACAAAAATACTAAAACCAAAACTAGGATTACTAGAGCTAGCAAAACAATTAGGAAATGTGTCTCAAGCGTGCAAAGTGATGGGATACTCAAGAGATACATTTTATCGATTCAAGGAGTTATATGAAAATGGGGGAGAAGAAGCATTACATGAAATAAGTAAGAAAAAACCGCTATTAGCAAACAGAGTTTCGGAAGATATAGAAAGAGCAATAATTGGCATAGCTACAGAATTTCCTGCATATGGACAAGAAAGAGCTGCAAATGAGCTGAGAAAAAGAGGTATAATAATTTCCCAAGGAGGAGTAAGATCTGTATGGCTAAGAAATGACCTTGAAACTTTGAAAAAGAGACTTAAAGCACTGGAGGCAAAAGTAGCTCAAGACGGAATCATTTTAACTGAAGAACAACTTGCAGCTTTAGAAAAAGTGAAAGAACAAAGGGAAGCTCATGGTGAAATTGAGACGCAACATCCAGGTTATTTGGGTTCTCAAGATACCTATTATGTGGGCAATATCAAAGGCATAGGGCACATTTATCAGCAAACTTTTGTTGATACTTATTCCAGAGTTGCAATGGTTAAACTTTACACGGACAGAACAGCTATTACAGCTGCAGATCTTCTTAACGATAGAGTTATCCCATTTTTTGATGAGCAGAGAATTCCATTATTACGCATTCTAACTGATAACGTGAATTCTGGATTAAAGGAGAATAGAAAAGGCAAGAAAACAGGGTAAACTCAGCAGTGATAAAAAAATAGATGAGGTTACCCATGGAAGATATAACAAAACTGTTTTGTTTGGTCGATGATTTTTGCAGAGATATAGAGAAAAATTTTGCAGATAAACTACTGCCAAATGGTAAAAACCCCACAAGAACAACGGAAATTGAGCACTCCGAAATCATGACAATAATCCTGCTATATCAACAATCTCCGTGTAAAACTTTCTATCTACATTACCTAACGTTGCTCTACAAATCAGAGTTTCCAAAGTTACCTTCATATACCAGGTTTGTTGCTCTAAAGCCTAGGGTTTTGTGGCATTTAGCAATGTTGTTGCATTGGCTTTGTGGACAGTCAGAAAACACTGGAATTTCATATATAGACACAACTCCCATTGCAGTTTGTCATGCAAAAAGAATATCCAAAAACAAAGTTTTTGCTGGAATTGCAAAATTAAGCAAGAGCACTTACGGCTGGTTTTTTGGTTTCAAATTACATATGGTAATCAATGAAAATGTTGAAATTCATGCACTTACGCTAACAAAAGGCAATGTTGATGATAGGATACCTGTGCCAAATCTGACGGAAAAATTAATCGGTCTTTTGTTTGGTGACAAAGGTTATATTGCAAAAGAGCTTTTTCAGAAGCTGTTTGACCGAGGTTTGAAACTTGTTACCAAGGTGAAAAAAGGTATGAAAAATACATTGATTTCGTTAAATGAGAAGATTTTACTGAGAAAAAGGTCTATCATTGAGACTGTTTTTGGTTACCTAAAAAATAGACTAGAAATTGAACACACTCGCCATAGATCCCCTGTTAATTTTTTGGTTCATATCTTTTCTACTCTCATTTCCTATTCCATCAAATCCACAAAACCTTCTATTTCCTATACTTTCTTCCTTCCTTAATCCAGAATTCGCGTTAATACTATGTTTTCTTGGTCTGCCGGTCTTTTTAGGTTCAAAATATAGCTCTATTATCTTCCATTCTTTGTCACTTATATCGCTTGGGTACATTTAAAATATATCTTATAACACACTTCTTAACTCCTTTCTACTTAGTTTGAAGACAGGCTCTTAGAAGTAAAGTTTAGTAACTTTGTGATGAATGCATCAAAAAACAACGCTAGACGTAAAACGCAAAAACTTCCTAATTTAAATTTAAATGCTGTCTATGTTATAGAAAAATATCCCCCATTTGGCGAAGAGCCCATGAACTGGATTTTGTTAACAAATATAAATATTAATAATTTTGAAGAAGCAGTAGAAAAAATACAATGGTATTGCTTAAGATGGAGAATAGAGGTTTTTCATAAAATTTTGAAATCCGGTCTTAAAGTTGAAGAATGTAGGCTCCAAACAGCAGATAGATTGATCCGCTTTCTTACAATTATGAGTATAATTGCATGGAGAATATTTTTTATCACATTGGTAGCTAGAACAAATCCGAATCTTTCTTGCACTGTCATACTGACTGATGACGAATGGAAGGTTTTATATACCAAAATGCTTAAGACAAAAAACTATCCTGAGACTCCACCACCTATAAGAGAAATTGTGAGGTGGGTGGCCAAGTTAGGAGGGTTTTTAGCTCGCAAAAATGACTTAGAACCAGGCCCTATAGCTTTGTGGAAGGGATGGAAACGTCTCTTTGATTTAGCAGAAGGATGGAGACTTGCTCATTCATTCTATACTTGTGGGTAATAGTAAGGTTCTGCGAGCGGCTGGCGGGGAAGGTCCGTTGGTCTACTCTCCTACTAAGCAGAAAAAAAGGCAAAGAACTCCCGTGGTAATTAGTGTTCACTCCCTAATCCTGCAAATTGGCGTACTATACTATCTTAAACGACTTATAAGCGCGTTTCAGCTTATATAGGCAAAAACCTAGAAATGTTGTGAATACATAGGATGCACATAGTGCAAAAAATTAAAAATAAGACGCCAACTACGTTGTTTTCTTGCTGTTTAATCTGCACAGATGAAGATAACTGAACACCTTCACTATCATGATAAGGGCGCTGGCGGAGTTTGTCAAGTCGTTTTTCGTTTAATCCGTTTCTATGAGCTACTTGGATGACGAGGAAAGAGCACTTACATATTTATAGCAACCTCATTACCTACGCTCAAAAAGTTTTTCAATATCACTCAATTTCATTTCTATATAAGTTGGCCTTCCGTGGTTGCATTGTCCGGAGTATGGGGTTTTTTCCATTTGTCTCAGCAGCTCATTCATCTCCTCTAACCTCATTTTCCTGCCTGCTCTAATTGATCCATGACAAGCGATAGTAGCCAATATCTTGTTCACTTTGTCTTCTACTGGCAATGTATCTTCTATTTCCGTTAATCTACCCACTATATTAATTAGCATCTCTTTCACATCTATTGCTCCCAAAATTGCAGGGATTTCTTTTACTATCACTTTATTCTCTGATTTGATTTCAATATCAAAACCCATTTCAAATAACTTATCTTTATAGATTTCAATCATCTCCATTCCAGCTTGATTTTTGATTTCAACCGTTTCAGGAAGAAGTAGTTTTTGTCTTTTTATACTTGATTTTTGTTTTAGGCATTCATATGCTAATCTCTCGTGGGCTGCATGCTGATCAACTATAATCAATTTGTCTCTTACCTCGGCAATAATGTAAGTATTATAGACCTGACAGCGTGCAAACCCGAGCGGGTGGCTCTCTATCAAATCAACTTGCTCTAACACCTTTTTTTCTAGAACCATAATTTCCGCTTGTGATGGGGATTTCTGTATGCCGGTATAATCAAACGGTTTTGACTGTTCTGATAAGCCTTTTGCTTTTTCATTTGGAGAAGCAAATTCTTTTATTAGTTGATTTTCAAAAGGACTTGGCCTTCTTTCATAAAATTCATTTTGAACATCAGATTTATCAAAAGAATCTGATAATGAACCTTTCAAAAAACCCTCTATTGTATTAGTAGTTTTCTGGTTACTAGCTGAAATGACATCAAAGGTGCCTATCCTTCTTGACAACGCTTTGATTAATCCTCTTGTCACTATCTCATATATGAGCTTCTTATTCTGAAACCTTACTTCTGACTTATTTGGATGCACATTTACATCTACTTGATCATAAGGTATCTCTAAATGTAACGCTGCAAAAGGATACCTATCGCTTGGAATAAAATCATGATATGCATACCTAACCGCACCAATAAGCAAATTATCTTCAATTGGCCTTCCATTAACAAATGTATAGATCTGAGTTGACTTACCACGATTGACGGTTGGCTTACAGATGTGTCCAGTAAGTTTGATGCCGTCTTCTTCTTCATTGACCTCCAAAGAATTGCCCTGAAATTCTTCTTCTACTTCACACAATCTATGAAATAACGAAGTCTGCTTAGCGTATTTTAAGAGCTTTTTATTACCTGAAGTGAGAGTAAACCCTATATGATAGTTAATCATTGCTAGGTTGTTTACAATATCAACAATGCTTTGAGTTTCTGCTCTTTCGGTTTTTAGAAATTTTAGTCTATTTGGGGTAGCGAAAAACAAATCTCGTACTTCAATATGTGTTCCTTGTGATAAAGAGTAAGGAGTTAGCTCCCCCATCTTTTCTCCACCCTCATAACTTATAGACCATGCTTCACTTGCTCCGCTTGCTTTAGACGATAATTTTATCCTACTTACTGCTGCTATTGAAGGCAGAGCTTCTCCTCTAAAGCCAAGATGCTTGATTTCTATCAACTCACTATCGCTCAATTTTGAAGTAGCATGGCGCATAAACGCAAGTTCTAAATCGTTTTTTTCTACTCCGTTACCATCATCTGTCACAATAATAAGGTTACGCCCACCACTTTCTATTTTGATCTCTATTTCTAAACTTCCAGCATCTATTGCATTTTCCACTAATTCCTTTACTACACTTGCTGGCCTTTCTACCACCTCCCCCGCTGCTATACGGTTTATGGTTTTTGTGTCTAGAAGGATTATTGCCATAGATTTATTATGAAACTGGTTTTTCTTTTACTTCTTTGGTCTGTCTCTCTCTCCACTTTTTTAACCTACCTGCAATTTCACTGTTGGAAATTGACAATATAGATACGGCGGTAATGGCAGCATTATATGCTCCATTTTCTCCTATAGACATGGTTGCAACTGGAACACTCTTTGGCATTTGAACTATAGAGAGTAGACTGTCCAGCCCATTTAATTGTTTACTATGCACAGGAACGCCGATAACTGGTAAACAAGTTAATGACGCAACCATACCAGGTAAATGAGCTGCACCTCCTGCACCAGCTATAATAACCTTAAAACCTTCTTCTTGTGCAGATTTAGCAAAATTGAAGAGCCTTTCTGGTGTTCTATGTGCAGATATTATGAATATGTCATGTGAAACTTCTAATGCTTTTAGCATATCGACGGTATGGACCATAGTGGTGTAATCTGACTCACTTCCCATAATAACAGCAACATCTTTTTTTATTTTTGTCATATTCAACACAATTTTACTTACTAACTAAATAGTGTTCCAGCTAAAAAGCAACAAATATTTAAGTTATATTATAAATATAATATATAGAATTCTCGTTAAAATAGAAATTTTAAAAATTTAAATAAATATCTATGTTAAGAGCCTGTCTTCAAACTCAAGAATGAGCTAATTTGTGAAGCATAATAGTGATCATATTAAAAAAGATGTTATTTTTTGAAGTGAGAGGAGAATGCTCATAATCCTTACTCATACGTCTAAAATTGGAGAGCCAAGCAAAGGTTCTCTCAACAATCCAACGTTTGGGAATAACCTGAAATCCTGTATCAACTATTTTCTTGGTAATCGTCAATAAACATCCAGTTTCCAATAAGCAGAGGTTTTGCAATTTACCTGTGTATCCTTGATCAGCAAAAAACTTATGTAATGTTGGAGCTTTGCATTTGGCTTGAACAAAAAGATTTAGTGCACCATCACGATCCTGAATGCTTGCACTTTGTACTTCAGCAGCAATTACAAGACCTACAGTATCTACAACGATGTGGCGCTTTCTACCCTTTACTTTCTTGCCAGCATCATATCCTCTGGATCCCCTTTTTGAGTAGTTTTTACTGATTGGCTATCTATTATTCCCACTGATGGAGTTTCATTCTTACCAATTATCTCTCTTACTTTTTTAACTAGAAAATCATGAATCTCTTGCCATATTCCACTTTTTTTCAATCGCTAATTACAACTATACACTGTTTTCCATGGTGGAAAATCTTTAGGCAGTTGTCTCCATTGACATCCTGTTCTCATCATATAGCGGATTGCGTTAATAATTGTTCTAATACTATGTTTTCTTGGTCTACCGGTCTTTTTAGGTTCAAAATATAGCTCTATTATCTTCCATTCTTTGTCACTTATATCGCTTGGGTACATTTAAAATATATCTTATAACACACTTCTTAACTCCTTTCTACTTAGTTTGAAGACAGGCTCTAAGATATAGAGATATAAACTTCTTATGTAAGATAAATTTATAAAATAATTATTTTTGTATTTCAAGCTTTGTAATTTTAGCTTGTTCTTTCTGTAAATGATTTTTTCAGATAGGCTGATGGTAAAGTGGTAATTTAAAATTACTAGAAATTTGATTGAAATATTAATATACAATCAACTTAAAGTTTTAAATTTGATATCATATAATTATTGACAAGTTATATGATATTAATATCTTGGTATATTAAATATTATGTTATAATGTTTAATAAAGTTAATTGATATGTGAGTGTAAGAATTATGGAAATAATATCGTTAAATAACTTAGACAGTGCAGCAATAAAAACAAAGTTGCTTTATATAATAAATAAAATTATAGAAAAAAATGCTTGGACTCAGGCTTTTGCAGCTGAGAAACTTGGTATTGATCAGCCAAAGGTATCACAAATTAAAAATGGTAAAATAGATGGTTTTTCTTTAGAGCGATTGTTAGGATTTCTAAAAAAACTTGATCATGAAATAACAATCACGATGACAGAAAGCCAAGAATAAAATCTGAGAGCCTGTCTTCAAACTAAGTAGAAAGGAGTTAAGAAGTGTGTTATAAGGTATATTTTAAATGTACCCAAGCGATATAAGTGACAAAGAATGGAAGATAATAGAGCTATATTTTGAACCTAAAAAGACCGGCAGACCAAGAAAACATAGTATTAGAACAATTATTAACGCAATCCGCTATATGATGAGAACAGGATGTCAATGGAGACAACTGCCTAAAGATTTTCCACCATGGAAAACAGTGTATAGTTGTAATTAGCGATTGAAAAAAAGTGGAATATGGCAAGAGATTCATGATTTTCTAGTTAAAAAAGTAAGAGAGATAATTGGTAAGAATGAAACTCCATCAGTGGGAATAATAGATAGCCAATCAGTAAAAACTACTCAAAAAGGGGATCCAGAGGATATGATGCTGGCAAGAAAGTAAAGGGTAGAAAGCGCCACATCGTTGTAGATACTGTAGGTCTTGTAATTGCTGCTGAAGTACAAAGTGCAAGCATTCAGGATCTTGATGGTGCACTAAATCTTTTTGTTCAAGCCAAATGCAAAGCTCCAACATTACATAAGTTTTTTGCTGATCAAGGATACACAGGTAAATTGCAAAACCTCTGCTTATTGGAAACTGGATGTTTATTGACGATTACCAAGAAAATAGTTGATACAGGATTTCAGGTTATTCCCAAACGTTGGATTGTTGAGAGAACCTTTGCTTGGCTCTCCAATTTTAGACGTATGAGTAAGGATTATGAGCATTCTCTTCTCACTTCAAAAAACAACATCTTCTTTAATATGATCACTATTATGCTTCACAAATTAGCTCATTCTTGAGTTTGAAGACAGGCTCTAAGTGCTCTTGCTTAATTTTGCAATTCCAGCAAAAACTTTGTTTTTGGATATTCTTTTTGCATGACAAACTGCAATGGGAGTTGTGTCTATATATGAAATTCCAGTGTTTTCTGACTGTCCACAAAGCCAATGCAACAACATTGCTAAATGCCACAAAACCCTAGGCTTTAGAGCAACAAACCTGGTATATGAAGGTAACTTTGGAAACTCTGATTTGTAGAGCAACGTTAGGTAATGTAGATAGAAAGTTTTACACGGAGATTGTTGATATAGCAGGATTATTGTCATGATTTCGGAGTGCTCAATTTCCGTTGTTCTTGTGGGGTTTTTACCATTTGGCAGTAGTTTATCTGCAAAATTTTTCTCTATATCTCTGCAAAAATCATCGACCAAACAAAACAGTTTTGTTATATCTTCCATGGGTAACCTCATCTATTTTTTTATCACTGCTGAGTTTACCCTGTTTTCTTGCCTTTTCTATTCTCCTTTAATCCAGAATTCACGTTACAATTTACTTTGCTTGCTACGTTAAAGCCAAACGAGCCTGTAAATGGTACAATTTGTCTATTTTGTGCGTTTTTTTGCTTAGTTTCACTCTGTTCTTGTCTGTCTTTATTTTCTGCTTCTTTTACTTGTAGTGTAACTTGACTCTGTTCCTCATTTTCAGTTTTTTCTGCATGTTTTAGCTTTTCATTTAAAATGACCCTATTTGGTGCAAATTATCTAAGTTAATGTCTTTAACATTTGTTTGTAGTATGATTGTTATTCATTGCAGAAGGATTTGAGGCGGAGCATTATTTACGAATTCTTCTACAGTTTTATCACTATTAGTTTTACAGTAGTTATTATATAATTCACTGCTTTCTTTTGGTACTTTTATGTTGACTGTAAAATTTTTTTCCCGAGAAAGGCAGATTTTAAAAAAATCAATTAAAGATTTTATTTGAAATGGTCTTGTATTAAAGGTGTCTTTACCTGTTGCTGTTAGCTCAAATGAAAATTCTTGTATATTACTTTCAATACTTCTCGAGCGAATGGTACTGATCTTAATTATTTTGCTAGAAAATGCTTTACTTATGTTTTTGGATCTTTCCTTAAAGAACTTAGGTAAATCCTCTATTTTGTACTTATTATCAGTTTCAGTATCACTGTTGTGCATAGTTGATACAGCAAATTCATCAACGCAAAGGTAGATAAAAAAACTAATTGGTCAATAAATTAATAATTAAAATGGGACAGTTTTTAGATTGTTGATGCTATTCAAGATTTTACTATAATTAAAGTTTAAGCCAGCGTTTCTAAGATGAATAAAGAGCTACTGAATGAAATACCTTCACTTGAAGATAAAGCGGTCTCTGAAATTGAGAATGCTTCTTCTTTACAAGATTTAGAAAAAGTCAGGCTATCATATTTGGGAAAAAAGGGTGTAATTAAAGCTTATTTTGACAACTTAAAAGAGATAGAAGACGCAGGAAAAAAGCGCAATTTAGGCGAGGTTATCAACGTTTTACGTAATAAGCTAGATCAGCTTATAATGAATAAGGAAAATATACTAAAAGCCGAAGAAGTTAACTTTAAATTGCAGAACGAGGCGGTTGATATCACGTTGCCCGTTAGACCAGAAAAAATGGGCAAGGTCCATCCACTCAGTAAGGTTCTAAATGAAGTAAAGCTTATTTTTGCACATATGGGTTTTAAAGCAGTTGATGGACCTGACATTGAAGATGAATTTCATGTATTTGATGCACTGAATACTCCAAGTCACCACCCTGCGCGGGAGGAGCAAGATACCTTCTACTTAAAGAATAAAATAAACGACAAAAGAATGGTGCTGCGCACTCATACCTCATCTGTGGAGATCAGAACTATGGAAAAAGCGAAAACTTTTCCGATTAAAATCGTATCTCCTGGTAGAGTATACAGAAACGACTTTGATGCAACTCACACCCCTATGTTCCATCAAATAGAGGGGTTATATGTCAATGAGAATGTCAATATGGGCCAGTTAAAATTTACTATTCATCACTTCCTTAATAAGTTTTTTGGAGATAAAGGGCTGAAGATACGTTTTCGTAATAGTTTTTTCCCTTTTACCGAGCCTTCTGCAGAAGTGGACATAAGTTATAAAGGTAGTAAATGGATAGAAGTACTGGGATGCGGTATGACGCATCCAAATGTATTCCAAAATGTTGGAATAGATCACACTAAATACAGCGGTTTTGCGTTTGGCATTGGTATAGAAAGGCTTGCAATGCTAAAATATCAAATTAGCGACTTAAGGAGCTTTTATGACAACAGAATCAGCTGGCTTGATCATTACGGTTTTCATCTTTCATCTTTAAGATAAGTGATAAGTAAAACTCATACGTTCGTTATACTTGCTGCAGGGCATGGCAGGCGGATGAATTCAGATTTGCCTAAGGTCCTACACAAAATAGGCAGTTTTTCCATGCTCCAGCATGTCATTTACAATGCAAAACAGTTAAATCCTGAAAATATTGCTGTTGTAGTTGATCTGCCTTTAATTGAAAGACTAAAGTGCTTTAAGGATATACAGTTAATTACACAAGAATTAACACTTGGCACGGGAGATGCAGTCAAAACTGCGATGAGAAACCTGAAAGAATTGCCAGATTCGAGCATAATTATTGTGCAGTATGGAGATACCCCACTCATAAAAAGCAGCACAATAACTAAAATGGTTAGTTGCTTAGAAGGCAAGGCTCTAGTTTGCCTAGGTTTTAGGACAAGCAATAAAGAATACGGTAGGTTAATTATTGAGAATGGTTCCTTAAGAGAAATCGTAGAAGCAAAGAGTGATAAAAATAATCATGAAGAGTTTCTTGCAAATGCTGGAATAATGGTTGCATGTGCAAAGAATTTACGTGAATTGGTGGAGAAAATAGAGTGCAATAGCTCAACTCATGAATATTATTTGACCGATATAGTTTCCATTGCAGTGAAGAGTAATTTAAATGTCGGTTACGTTATTACCGGTGGAGAAGAGGCAACGGGAATAAATAACAGAAATGACCTTATAAAAGCTGAATTTTACTTTCAAGAAAACAAAAGAAAATTTTTTATCAACTCTGGAGTAACGCTTGTTGCTCCAGAGACTGTTTTCTTTTCTCTTGATACGCAAATTGCCAGAGATTCAGTTATTTACCCATATGTTTTTTTCGGTACTGGAGTGAAAATAGAGTCTGGTGCGAAAATACTGCCATTTTCGCATTTAAAAAACTGCTTAATTAAAAGTAATGCTGAGGTCGGTCCATTTACCAGAATACGCGGAAACACAACAATTGGTAATAAGGCAAAAATAGGAAATTTTGTGGAAGTGAAAACAAGTGAAGTTGGTCAAAACACTAGAATAAAACACTTAAGTTATATAGGAAATGCTAAAGTAGGGCAGAGGAGTAATATAGGAGCAGGTACTATTGTTTGTAATTATGATGGGAAAAAGAAACATAAAACGAACATAGGAAGCAATTGCTTTATTGGTGCCAATAGCTCACTCATTGCACCGCTTAATGTTCATGATGACTCTGTAATTGCGGCAGGTAGTGTTATAGTGGAAGATGTACCAGAAAAAAGCCTTGCAATAGCAAGAGAAAAGCAGGTGATTAAGAGAATAAAGTAATTCGCTGTAATTATATTATTTTTAATGCTTATATTTGTATACATGCATATATCAATATTTGGAAGGTAAAAATGAAAAAATTACTTACCTTAGTAACTATATTGCCTGCTATTTCTTTGTCAGTACCATGTTTTGGAGTTGATTGGGTTAGAGATAGGATCTATACTTCTTCGTCATACAGTTCTGGCAATTTTAGTCATAGTATCGGTTATCACTACACAAACAGCGTAAAAATTTCAGTTGAGCCTATGATTTCAGTTGCAAATATTTTTAAATATAGACTGCAAGGAGGAATTTTAGCAAATTTACGTTATCATTACGAGTTTACAAACACGGATATCACTCCGTATGTCAATGTTGGTATAAGTGCTGCTATCGATTTTATTGGACAGTCAAAGTTTGGTTTCTCATATAAAATAAGCTCTGGTCTTGATTTTCCGCTTTCTTCAAGGACAAGTGCTTTTGCTGGTTATAGTCTATTGAAAGCATTTGAAGATTATAATCATGGATTTGAGCTTGGAATAAATTATAACTTATAAAACCCCAGCTGAATAGCAACAGGTTGTACTTTTTTCAAATTGAAGCTGAATTTTTGCTAGATAATTAATAAGCCATATTATGGAGTTTTAATTAGAGACCTGCCGCAAAAGCAAAGTGAGGGAGATTAAAAATGATCAAGTTTTGCTTCTGTTCAAAACAAGATTTTTTGAGAATTAATTATTGTCTGAGAAAAAGCAGATAACAAGGTGAAAAAAGATAGAAGTATTTAAGTAGCTCAGAAGGAGCATTAAGTCATGTTTTTTATTTATATTGACAGCATATATGACATCGTTTACGATTAAAGTTAATAACAATAATTTATATTTATCATGTTTGCAGTAATTGAGACTGGTGGAAAACAATATTTAGTAAAAGAAGGCAGTATAATAAAAGTAGAGAAGTTAGAAGTTGAAGAAAAAAAAGAGGTAGAAATCAATAAGGTGATTTGCACTTCAAATAATGGCTTATCTTATTCATCTAATGCTACTGTTAAAGCTGAAGTATTGGAGCAGTGTAGAGGAGAAAAAATTATAATCTTTAAGAAGAAAAGAAGAAAAAATTACCGTAGAAAGACTGGTCATAGGCAGTATATAACTGTTCTTCGTATCAATGAAATTAATCTTCAAAAGTAAGAGGTAAGATATGGCAACTAAAAAATCAGGTGGTAGTTCCTGTAATGGTAGAGATTCAGCAGGTCGTAGGTTAGGAATAAAGAAGAATGGGAAGGTTATTCCTGGTAACATAATTGTGCGCCAAAGAGGCACAAAATTCCATCCTGGGAAGAATGTTGGTATAGGTAAAGATCATACGATTTTTGCCAAAGTAGAAGGCTGGGTCAGCTTTAGAAGGTCAGCAAATAAAAAGACTTTTATTGATATCTTGCCTACAGATAATATGAAAGCTTCAGCTTGAATAAATCAGGGGTCTGTAGCTCAGGTGGTTAGAGCGCACGCCTGATAAGCGTGAGGTCGGAGGTTCAACTCTTCCCAGGCCCACCATTTAGTAATTACTAACTGTGTTTTTTATAGCGGTTTTGGTATTGTATAAGCAGAAACCTAAAGCATGAGTTTATATAAAAATTTAGTAACCAGTGAGTCAGTGGCGGCTGGTCATCCAGATAAAGTAGCAGATCAAATTTCAGATGCAATACTTGATGAATACCTTTTCACTGATCCTTTTGCGCGAGCTGCAATAGAGACTTTAGTCACCAAAGATAACGTTATTATAGCTGGGGAAGTATTCGGACCTAACATCAAAAATAGCAGGATTGAAAGTATTGTACGGAATACAATAAAAGATATTGGTTATGAGCATGATGGTTTCCACTGGAGAAAAGTGAAGGTAAATATACTGCTGCATGAGCAATCAAATGACATTGCAATAGGGTTGGATCAAGGTGCTGGGGATCAGGGCATAATGTATGGCTATGCAACAACAGAGACAGAAAACCTTATGCCAGCACCCATTTTTTATGCACACTCGATTCTGAAAAATATCATGAGCGCAGTTAAAGAAGCAAAGCTTGGTCCGGATGCAAAATCACAAATCACTTTGGCATATGAGAATAACCTCCCGGTACTTGCTGAAAGTATTATTGTCTCAATACAGCACCCTGAGGATTTGGATCAATCAAAAGTAAAAGAAATAATTTATCCTTACATAGTTTCATCTTTACCTAAAGGGTGGATATGTCCTGAGGAAAATCTCTTAGTCAATCCAACTGGTAGATTTGTTATTGGTGGACCGGTTAGTGATTGTGGATTAACCGGACGAAAAATTATGGTTGATACCTATGGAGGTTATATTCCACACGGTGGAGGGGCATTTTCCGGAAAAGATGCAACCAAAGTTGATAGATCTGCAGCTTATATGGCAAGATACCTTGCTAAAAATATTGTCTTTGCAGGTTTAGCTGAACGTTGTCTTGTGCAGCTTTCTTATGCAATTGGTGTATCAAAACCTACTTCATTCTATATTGATACATTTGGTACGAATGCGGTGGAGGAAAGAGTAATTAAAGAGTTTATCGAGAATAGTATAGATTTATCAACAAAAGGCATAATCAAGCATTTATCGCTTAATCGCCCTATATATAAACGTACAGCCTGTTATGGACATTTTGGTAAAGAGTCAGAAAATGACGGTGGATTTTCTTGGGAAAGCATGAACTTGTCTGCTGATCTTTGTAGAGAATTCAATATAGAAGGTAATAGTAAAATTTCTTTAGATTGCTAAAATTTTTGATTTACAGCCTCATATTTATATACTAGCTTATTGTTGAAGTATAATTGCTTTTTCATAATCATTATACTGTATTAGTGATAATTATTATATTCAGTTTTTATTGTGAGGCTCATAAAGTGTATAACGAAATAGAAGGAGAACTGTACAACGTAATTGTAAAAGAGCTTTCCGATCTTATTGATAGGATGAAAGAACATCCTTTTTATGTTGAATTGATGAATGGTACTTTATAGCTAACCGAAATAAGGTTTCCTCAAAGGAGTGTAAAAAGGTATAATACTGCTTTAATTAAGGTAGAATGATGGCAAAGCCATATAGTGAGGACCTGAGGGAACGAGTTTTAAAAGTGGTTGACGAGAAAAAAATGACTATGGAAGAAGTAAGCAAGATGTTCAAAATTGATAGAAAAACTATATACTGGTGGAGGAAAAGAAGAGAAGAAACAGGAAGTATAAAACCGTCTTCAGGCTACCAAAAGGGACATAGTCATAAAATTAAATACTTAGATGGCTTTGTCAAATTTCTGGATGAAAACCGAGATATTACGGTTGAAAAAATAATTGAAAAATTTGGCAACATGTGCAAAGACACAGTCTACAATTATCTTAAAAAAGTAAACTATACATATAAAAAAAACTTTTCTTTATCAGGAAAGGAATGAAGAGAAACGCAAGGAGTTCATAAAAAAAATAGAAGGAATAGAAAAAGAAAACTTGATATTCATAGATGACTCTGGAGTAGAAGACAACAGATTTTATGAATATGGGTGGTCTCAAAAAGGCAAGAGGTTATTTGCCGATAAACCAGGGTTTAAAAGAAAGAGGGTAAGCATAATAGGAGCACTAAATGAGGGAAAAGTTAAAGCTTCCTGGGTAATTGAGGGCTACTGCAACAGCGAGATTTTTGATGCTTATGTAGAAAATATACTTGTTCCTATATTAAAACCTGGACAGACTATTGTTCTCGATAATGCAAGCTTTCATAAATCTGCAAGAACGAAAAATTTGATAGAAAATGTTGGGTGTAAAATTTTGTTCTTGCCGCCATACTCACCGGATTTAAATCCGATTGAGAAGTTCTGGTTTGCCATTAAGCATGCCATAAGAAAAGTGCTGCCAAGCTTTTGGCCCAATATTAATTCGGCTATTGATTTTGTCTTTCAGCTCTCGGGGAAATCTTACTTCGGTTGGCTATAGATTATAAAAGATTTAAATTTTACCTTCAGCAGGATTTTCTAGGTTCTGTAGATTGTGCTCGTGCTCATTTAGTTGTTGCAGCTAAAGTTAATGATGTTGAAACAATAAGTAGGTTAATTGATATAGCAAAAGGAGCATTTGATTTTCGAGAACAATATAAAAAATATTTCTAGGATTGTGATCTATCTGATAATCATAAAAGTCAAGAGCTTTTCTGCCTGTGTTGACCTTTTCATGAGTACTGCGTATCACAATTCTGTTACTGAGACCTTAGTGTTGTCTTATTCTTCCTTTAATGTATACCAAATTGTTATATGCCATATGGCAAATGAGGTAACAACTAAGGGGATTAAAAATAACAAATACAAAAAGTGGATTGATATCTGTAATAGCAAAGGAATGGACGCGGTGGTTGAGGAGGTTAGTGATATTACAAGTAGGCTATACAAAAGAGCTAGTGACTGTGAAAAGGAAAAGATATATGAGCTTTGTAGGAAAGGACTGGAGCTAGAGATAATGTTTTTGGATGAGGCATATTGCTCTAATATACCTCAATAAAAACGCATTAGCACAAGTTGTTTACGTTGGCAGTATTGTAGTGTTCAGTGGTATAATTAAGAGTTGTTATGGATCAAATCTTTTAAAGGATATAATTAAGCATCCTTTTAATGTTGAATTGGAGAATAACACTCTAAGTATAGAAAGTTTCAGATTCTATATTCAACAAGGTACATTACTCTTGAGTGATTATATTCGTACCGTCTTAATTACTGCATCCAGGGTAGAAGGCTGTAACAATGTTGTTTCACTTATTAGGGTGGCTCGAGGGGCAATTGCTATTGAGAGAATTTTGCATAACCACTACTTTGCTATATATGCTATAAGTCGTGGAGAGAAATCTCTTGAGTGCTTAAATTTTACTAATTTTCTTTTGTCTACCTCATATAGCAACACTTATGACGCGAATTCTGGATTAAGGAAGGAAGAAAGTATAGGAAATAGAAGGCTTTGTGGATTTGATGGAATAGGAAATGAGAGTAGAAAAGATATGAACCAAAAAATTAACAGGGGATCTATGGCGAGTGTGTTCAATTTCTAGTCTATTTTTTAGGTAACCAAAAACAGTCTCAGAGCCTGTCTTCAAACTAAGTAGAAAGGAGTTAAGAAGTGTGTTATAAGATATATTTTAAATGTATCCAAGCGATATAAGTGACAAAGAATGGAAGATAATAGAGCTATATTTTGAACCTAAAAAGACCGGCAGACCAAGAAAACATAGTATTAGAACAATTATTAACGCAATCCGCTATGTGATGAGAACAGGATGTCAATGGAGACAACTGCCTAAAGATTTTCCACCATGGAAAACAGTGTATAGTTGTAATTAGCGATTGAAAAAAAGTGGAATATGGCAAGAGATTCATGATTTTCTAGTTAAAAAAGTAAGAGAGATAATTGGTAAGAATGAAACTCCATCAGTGGGAATAATAGATAGCCAATCAGTAAAAACTACTCAAAAAGGGGATCCAGAGGATATGATGCTGGCAAGAAAGTAAAGGGTAGAAAGCGCCACATCGTTGTAGATACTGTAGGTCTTGTAATTGCTGCTGAAGTACAAAGTGCAAGCATTCAGGATCGTGATGGTGCACTAAATCTTTTTGTTCAAGCCAAATGCAAAGCTCCAACATTACATAAGTTTTTTGCTGATCAAGGATACACAGGTAAATTGCAAAACCTCTGCTTATTGGAAACTGGATGTTTATTGACGATTACCAAGAAAATAGTTGATACAGGATTTCAGGTTATTCCCAAACGTTGGATTGTTGAGAGAACCTTTGCTTGGCTCTCCAATTTTAGACGTATGAGTAAGGATTATGAGCATTCTCCTCTCACTTCAAAAAATAACATCTTTTTTAATATGATCACTATTATGCTTCACAAATTAGCTCATTCTTGAGTTTGAAGACAGGATCTAAGAGTAAATTTATTTAAATAGTGAGGTACGAAAATGAGTAAAAATAACAATCAACAATACAAAAACTATTCTGAAGATTATAATGGTAAAATAGGTATTGACACTAATGGACAAAAGTTTCAATTAATCAAAAATAACTCAAATCCTGTATACAATTATGAAGTTCGTGATATGGATGGAGATTATATATATAGCATTAGAGAACAATGTATACCAAAATTCTTTAATAAGATATATAAGCCTTCAGAGTCAAAGATCTTTGACAAAGCACCAGAAACTATAGAGGAAGTATTACCAAAAGTATTTTCATTCCAAGATGAAGGTATAAAATATAGCATAAGGTATGACGACATGTCATCACAAGAGAAATTCCAAATTCAAAAGGACATTCATGTTGCTTATGAAAATTTTAAAAAATTGTTTGATGTAAACAAACCTGAAACAACTTTAAATTTAGGAGTTAATGTTTTTAACAACAAGAATGATTACCAGAAATATAATGAATTAGCTGGCATTGACGCAGATAATGCTTATGGTGCAACTGATGGTAAAGCGATAGTAGTATACAAATTTGCCGGTATGGACTTTGTTTTAGGTCATGAGCTGGGCCATGTGTTCCAAAATGAGCTATTAACAAATATGAAGAATTCATTAGACCATGAATTAGTTGGAAATTGTGTGCCGTAGAAGCATAAAGGATGCTCAGACAAAGAGCAAACTAAGTGCAAAAGCTACATAATAGATGAGGGTGGGCCCCTCAAAGCCGGTTTACAAGAGCAGGCTTTAAACAACCGTAAGCTGCTTTGATAAAGAGTCAAGGTAGTGAGAGTTACGGAAAAGGCACAATTATGTGTCATGTGTTAAATAGAGAGACGAACGCAAGTGAACCACTGATGAAGTGTCGAAACATCAAAGGTGACGTCAAAACCAGGGGGTAATTTCTAACTTGGGATAAACCTATCGGAAACTTGTTTACTGGGTAGGTGGCGTCCGGCATAAAGCTTACTATTACCCATAAATCTAAAAGGAGAAAAAGCTGCTATCTTACTAATTCAACTTTCTATTATAAATAGATCTATGGTCTAAGAGCCTGTCTTCAAACTCAAGAATGAGCTAATTTGTGAAGCATAATAGTGATCATATTAAAGAAGATGTTGTTTTTTGAAGTGAGAGGAGAATGCTCATAATCCTTACTCATACGTCTAAAATTGGAGAGCCAAGCAAAGGTTCTCTCAACAATCCAACGTTTGGGAATAACCTGAAATCCTGTATCAACTATTTTCTTGGTAATCGTCAATAAACATCCAGTTTCCAATAAGCAGAGGTTTTGCAATTTACCTGTGTATCCTTGATCAGCAAAAAACTTATGTAATGTTGGAGCTTTGCATTTGGCTTGAACAAAAAGATTTAGTGCACCATCACGATCCTGAATGCTTGCACTTTGTACTTCAGCAGCAATTACAAGACCTACAGTATCTACAACGATGTGGCGCTTTCTACCCTTTACTTTCTTGCCAGCATCATATCCTCTGGATCCCCTTTTTGAGTAGTTTTTACTGATTGGCTATCTATTATTCCCACTGATGGAGTTTCATTCTTACCAATTATCTCTCTTACTTTTTTAACTAGAAAATCATGAATCTCTTGCCATATTCCACTTTTTTTCAATCGCGAATTACAACTATACACTGTTTTCCATGGTGGAAAATCTTTAGGCAGTTGTCTCCATTGACATCCTGTTCTCATCATATAGCGGATTGCGTTAATAATTGTTCTAATACTATGTTTTCTTGGTCTACCGGTCTTTTTAGGTTCAAAATATAGCTCTATTATCTTCCATTCTTTGTCACTTATATCGCTTGGGTACATTTAAAATATATCTTATAACACACTTCTTAACTCCTTTCTACTTAGTTTGAAGACAGGCTCTAAAAATGGAATATATGATGAAAAGAACTATAAATACCTCAACTGGCGAATGGGCAGAAAGTGAATTTGGAATTGTTAATTTTGGTGATATAAGATTAAGTAAAAGGCTTCTAAAAATAGTTAATAGTTTTGCTGAATCGCCTGAGTGTTCAATAAATCAAGCTTGTGAAGATTGGCATCAAAGTAAAGCAGCTTATAGATTTTTCCAAAAAGATGCCATTTCTGAAAGAAAGATATTAGACAGTCATATAATTAAAAATGTTGAAAGAGCTAAAGAATACTCAACTATCTTAGCTATCCAGGACACGAGTTATATTTCATATAAAAATCATAAAAAGACCGAAGGATTAGGGATTATAGCAGCAAGATTAACATCTAAAACAACTAATTTTAAAACCCATGGATTAGTGATGCATACAACGTTTGCAGTTACAACAGAAGGACTACCTGTAGGATTATTGGATCAAAAAATTAGTACTAACGTGAATTCTGGATTAAAGGAGAATAGAAAAGGCAAGAAAACAGGGTAAACTCAGCAGTGATAAAAAAATAGATGAGGTTACCCATGGAAGATATAACAAAACTGTTTTGTTTGGTCGATGATTTTTGCAGAGATATAGAGAAAAATTTTGCAGATAAACTACTGCCAAATGGTAAAAACCCCACAAGAACAACGGAAATTGAGCACTCCGAAATCATGACAATAATCCTGCTATATCAACAATCTCCGTGTAAAACTTTCTATCTACATTACCTAACGTTGCTCTACAAATCAGAGTTTCCAAAGTTACCTTCATATACCAGGTTTGTTGCTCTAAAGCCTAGGGTTTTGTGGCATTTAGCAATGTTGTTGCATTGGCTTTGTGGACAGTCAGAAAACACTGGAATTTCATATATAGACACAACTCCCATTGCAGTTTGTCATGCAAAAAGAATATCCAAAAACAAAGTTTTTGCTGGAATTGCAAAATTAAGCAAGAGCACTTACGGCTGGTTTTTTGGTTTCAAATTACATATGGTAATCAATGAAAATGTTGAAATTCATGCACTTACGCTAACAAAAGGCAATGTTGATGATAGGATACCTGTGCCAAATCTGACGGAAAAATTAATCGGTCTTTTGTTTGGTGACAAAGGTTATATTGCAAAAGAGCTTTTTCAGAAGCTGTTTGACCGAGGTTTGAAACTTGTTACCAAGGTGAAAAAAGGTATGAAAAATACATTGATTTCGCTAAATGAGAAGATTTTACTGAGAAAAAGGTCTATCATTGAGACTGTTTTTGGTTACCTAAAAAATAGACTAGAAATTGAACACACTCGCCATAGATCCCCTGTTAATTTTTTGGTTCATATCTTTTCTACTCTCATTTCCTACTCCATCAAATCCACAAAGCCTTCTATTTCCTATACTTTCTTCCTTCCTTAATCCAGAATTCGCGTTTTTAGATTTATTGGTAATAGTAAGCGCTAACAAGCAGCGGGATGACGATTGTCAGGGTGTCATTCCAGCGCCCCTATGATGTCATCCAAGTAGCCAACACTGGGATCCAGGAAACTTAACTCTACACCAAGTAAATGTACAATAAGAACTAGATTCCAGACTGGAATGACAGCAGTCCTACGTCATACCACCGCGGCGCTAACACGTAGCGGGATGACGATTGTCAAGGTGTCATCCGAGTAGCTTGACTACTTGGATCCAGAAAACTTAACTTTAAATAAGTGGCTGCATAATAAAGACTAGATTCCAGCGTCACGCGCTGGAATGACACCATTTTCGGTCTCTTAAATTGCTTTAGCTGTAAACATTAAGAAATTTACCAAACGGAAAAAAAGGCAAAAGAAGCCCCGTGGTGCGAGTTTTGACTCTATATTACTGTAAGTGGCGCTGTAATAATGTGCTGACGCTTAGTTTAAGCGCGATTTGGCTGAATGTAGAAAAAATAAAAAAGACATGCAGCCGCTATAATTTTATGTAATCCGCCAAAAAACACCCTAAGTTTTTTACTGAATTTTGTCATTGAGCCTGCAGGTCAAAAACAAGTTTTGAGTCATAAATACCCTTAATACTACAATAAGGGAGCTGGCGGAGTTTGTCAAGCAACTTTCTATATAATATTTTCTAAAATAAATGGACTTCTCGCATCCAATTTCGGCAGCGCGTGACACACAACTGCAATGACAAGGTGTTGTAAGATATTACCACAAACATCATATTCACACGAAATACTTGACTTCACTTGTACTAAGAAGCATTTTATATATATTGTGTGCCCGTAGCTCAGCTGGATAGAGCAACAGCCTTCTAAGCTGTGGGTCGTAGGTTCGAATCCTACCGGGCACACTCTTCTATCAATACTTTCTATAAATCTTCAAGTATTCTGGCACCACATTTTCAATTGCTAATGGTCGAACCTTCATTGTTTCAAGGTCAGCTGACTTTTCGATTGAGCTATTCATCATAACTTTCACCTGATCTTGAGTAAGCACAGGGTTCGTATCTCTGGTTATTGGTTTTAGCAGCATAGAAATAATTTTATTTTCTAAAAAGAAAGCTATTAACTTTGCCATTGGAAAAGATACATTGATCAACAAACACTTTCTGTTAGTAACATTCAGAATAAACTTCAATAAGCTTTTGAAAGAGTAAACCTTTGGTCCACCCATGTTATAAATTTTCTTGTCTTGCTTATTAAAACTGATAATACGATATACCACTTCAGCTAAGTCTGTTACACATATTGGCTGAAATTTAGTCGTTCCATTGCCAATTAGCGGCAAAAAAGGAAGAACAGTTGCTAATCTTGCAAATTTATTAAAGAAGTTATCTTCTTTACCAAATACAAGGCTTGGCCTAATTATTATTGCTTCTTGAAATGCTGAAGTTACAGCTTTTTCACCTTCCAATTTACTTTTGGCATATTTTGACAACTTACTATTTTCTATTCCCATAGCGGAAAAATGTATCATCATAGGTACATTTTTCATTTTTGCAGCTTTTGCTATCCTTTCAGCTATTTTAACGTGAACAGCGTAAAAATCGTGCTTTTTTGCTTCATATAATATTCCCACTAAGTTTATGGCTACATCACATTCTTCCATACCCTCTAGAACTGATTTTTCATCAAAAAAATCGCCTTTAAATATTGATATTTGTCCCAAATTGCCACACAATTTTAAACAAGCAGCTTTTTCCTGATTACGAGTGAATATCTTTATTAAATATCCTTCTGCTGCCAAGCGTCTTACGATGTGTTTCCCTATAAACCCCGTTCCACCAAAAATGATTACACGTTTTGTCACGATTAAAGTTCCTAATAATTTGTTACTGTAAATTAATACAATGATTTTGCTTAATATTCTATTATGAATTCCCGTACAATAAGATCCATTTTCATTCTTCGTGAGCTTTTAACTAGAATTGCGTCATTATTCTGAATAATGTTAGCTAAATCACTTTTCAATTGATTAGAATCATTAAAATGCGCGCCTCTTATATTATCTGGCAAAAGCTCATGCAATTCTAACATAAATTTACCAACTGTATAAATTTTATCTATATTATTTTCTGTGATAATCTTAACCAAATCTGTATGAAATTCTATGCTTTTATCACCAAGTTCCAACATATCACCAAGCAAAGCTACTTTTCTCTGATTAGAATATGTACTCAAAGTTTTTATTGCAGTTTTCATCGAAGCAGGGCTGGCGTTATAGGAGTCATCAATTAAATGTATATATTTTTTATTGTATTTGACCTTATGAATATTGCCTCTACCTTTCGTTACACTAAAATTCTTAAGTGCAAGTGGTAATTTTGATAAATCAAGTCCAAGGCTCTGCACAACTGCTGCAACAACAAGTAGCGAATAAGCAAAATGCTCACCTTGCACACGTAAATTACAGTTTATAGTTTGATTATCACTCAGCCTGATTTTTAAATTTAGCCCGTCATCATTTCTTATTAGGTCCAACAAACAAACTTCAGCATTTTTATCTTTACCGAAGCTTATTACATTTCTATTGGCATGTGATGAGAGATAATCATAATATTTATTATCTCTGTTTAAGACCAAAGTACCATTACTTTTCATACCATATAGAATTTCTAACTTCGCTTGTGCAACGTCAAATAGTGATGAAAAATTTTCAGTATGTGCAGGTTCGATGTTGGTAATAACTGCAATATTTGGATTACTAATCTTTGATAATTCTTTTATTTCACCAGCTTTATTCATTCCCATTTCAAGGATTAAGTACTGGCAGTTTTTTGGAGCTTTTAGAATTGTCAAAGGCAATCCTATATTATTATTTAAGTTACCTTCGTTTGCATGGAACACTCCATATTGCGATAAAACAGTGTGCAGCATATCCTTTGTAGTGGTTTTCCCGACACTGCCTGTAATTGCAATAACTTTAGCATCAACAAGAATATTTCTAATATAGTATGATGCCATATCGTGCAAAGCTTTCAGGGTATCTTGTACAATAATGAGAGGGAAATTTTTATATTTACCCTCACTTACTATTGCAGCGGCAGCCCCTTTTAAAAACGCTTCATGCAAAAAATTATGGCCATCAAAATTCTTTCCCTTGAGTGCAATAAATAAATCACCTTTTTTTATGCTTCTTGTGTCCGTTGAAATATTTGAGCTATGTGTCCAATTACAACCATTTACGTCTCTTCCGCCAGTTGCATCAATGATATTATTTGTGTTCCATTTAAACATAATTTAGAGAGTACTCTTTAAAGTGAATTGAATAAAGTAGCAAATACCACATGTTTTAGACAATGTATAAATAATGGTTGCAATCCCTATAATTCTATCTTATAATGGATATAGAAGTTTAAATTTTTTCGTCTATAATTAAAATGTATTTAGTTATAGAAAGTACCTTGGAGGCATGTATGGCAGGATCTATTTGGGCTAAGATAGGCGGAGCAGTTAAAACAGGTGTAGAAGCTACACGTCGTGTGCTTACTCTTGTGCCTAAAACACTTATTTACCCTATAAAGAAGCCGTTTGCTTCAATGGGTGAAATGAAACATGATGCTACAGTTTCGTTAAAGGAAGCTGTTGGTATAGATGTACCTAAAGAAGAAAGGGAATATGACCCACCTATAGAAACCACACAAGCTAGTGAGAATCTTGGTGTACAAATAACAGAGCAAAAGAAAGGGAAAGGAAAGGTAGCTTTTTTAGCGTCAAGGGCTCTGACGGGAGATATACCTTATTTGAACGATGAACAATTAGGTAAAATAAAAGTAGGTTTACCGAATGTAACTATTTTTAGAGAAGAAAACAAAATTGTAATTGAAATTAACGTTGAGGAAATAGCTAACACTATTAAAACTAATCCTGATAATAAAGGCAAGAGCGAGAAAGAAATAAGAGAGCTTGTTCTTAAAGGAATTGCTAATAAAGTTGACGAAGACCTTAAGAAGCTGGCAGGAATTACTGGTGGAGAATTTAAAATTCATACAGACTTAAAATTGCTGAATGGTATTGCAGAAAAATTGTATCGAGAATATGATAACCAGAACAAACCATCAAAAACTCTAAGGTCAGCACAAACTGGAAAGTCACCAGGGCAGTCTTCAGAAACTGTTACAAGTACAGATGAATTAGTAAAATCTTTTAACATTACTAATCCTAGCGAGTTTCCTTTTGGTAAAAGTAAAGAAGCTATTTCTCCTATAAAAAATATGCAGTTATCAGAACGAGATATCAAAAAGCAAGCAGAAGGATTGGGAAGTACTTTTTTAAATTTTGAAAATGCCTCTGGTGAAGTAATAAAGCCACTATCTACGCCTGATGTAGAAAGAAATAAAGGAAGAGGGAAAGGTCGCTCTTAAAATATGAGCAATGAAGTTTATGATAGCAATAACATCTTTGCTCAAATATTAAGGGGTGAGTTACCTTGTGAGAAGGTACATGAAAATGAAAATCTACTAGCTTTTCGTGATAAGTACCCTGACGCACCAGTTCACATTTTAGTTATACCAAAAAATCAATATATTTCATACGATGATTTTATTCTAAAAGCTTCTGAAGAGGAGATAGTAAGTTTTTTCAAAATTGTCAGAGAAATAGCACATAAATATAATTTAGAAAAAACAGGATATAGATTAGTCACTAACTACGGTGAAAATGGAGAGCAGGTTGTACCACACTTTCACGTGCATATTTTAGGTGGTAAAAAGTTAGGAAAGCATGTAAACTAATAGTGTTATATGTTTTGTTAAATGAGCGAATATCTAACCATAGTAATCTTTATCTGCGTATCAATTGTAGTATCTTTTGCTTTAGGTATATTGCCTATGTTTCTTGCAGTGAGTAAGCCAGATGGTGAAAAACTTTCCACATATGAGTGTGGCTTCAATCCACTATCCAGTGCAAGAAAAAATTTTGACATTAAATTTTACCTAGTTTCAATATTATTTATAATATTTGACTTAGAAATTGCTTTTCTTTTTCCTTGGGCTGTTTCTTTATCTAAGATAAGCTATGGTGGATTTTGGTCTATGATGGTATTTCTTGCAATACTCACTATAGGTTTTATCTATGAATGGTGTAAAGGTGCATTAGAGTGGGAGTAGTTTATGACAAATCAAATTCTATCTAATGATGACTGGGGTCGTTATAAAAAAGAAGGGTTTCTTGTTACTAAATTTGGTGATTTAATAGATTATGTAATGAATTGGGCAAGGTCTGGTTCATTGTGGCCAATGACATTTGGTCTTGCATGTTGCGCAGTTGAGATGATGCATACTGCATCCAGCCGTTATGATCTTGATAGATATGGCATAATGTTTCGTGCAAGCCCACGTCAATCAGATGTGATGGTTGTTGCTGGCACACTAACTAATAAAATGGCAGCAGCATTGCGCAAGGTTTATGATCAAATGGCAGACCCGAAGTATGTTATTTCTATGGGAAGTTGTGCAAATGGTGGTGGTTATTACCATTACTCTTATTCAGTAGTCCGAGGCTGTGATAGAATTGTGCCAGTTGACGTGTATGTCCCTGGATGCCCACCAACCGCTGAGGCGTTGCTATATGGAATGCTATGCCTACAAAACAAAATAAAACGAACTCAGAATATAAAGCATGGATAAAACTGCAAGGCATATACAAAAAAAGACCAAGTGTGAGTGCATTCAAAAAGATGATGGCATTATTGTAATATATTCAACTTTAGATGAAATTGAAAAGCACCTATCCTTTCTACGTGATGATGAAAAGTGTAGGTTTGAACTATTAGTTGATATTTTTGGGGTTGACTATCCAGATCGAGAAAAGCGCTTTGAGTTAGTGTACAATTTACTCAGCATTGTGCATAATATTAGAGTACACATAAAACTTCAATTATGTGAGGGCGATATGCCTCCAAGCATAGCAAAGGTATTTAGCACAGCTTCGTGGTTTGAGCGTGAAGTGTTTGATATGTATGGAATAGAATTCTCTGATCACCCTGATTTGCGTAGGATTCTAACAGACTATGGATTCAAAGGTCATCCAATGTTAAAAGATTTCCCTCTCACTGGTTATGAGGAAGTAAGATACGATATAGAGGCAAAAAAGGTTGTATATAATCCTATAGATTTATCGCAAGATTTTCGTATGCTTGATAGCCTATCGCCTTGGGAAGGTAAAACCATAAAAGTAAATACAAAGGAGTAGAAAATGACAGTACAAAGAAAAAAAATATCTTTAATCGGTGCAGGAAATATCGGTGGAACTCTTGCCCATATGATTGCACTCAGGGAACTCGGCAATGTTGTTTTACTTGATATTAGTGATGGAATACCGCAAGGTAAAGCACTCGACATAGCAGAATCATCCCCTATTGATGGATTTAATTCTGGTTTAACTGGAACTAATCAATACAAAGATATAGAAAATTCTGATGCAATCATCATAACAGCAGGCATTGCTAGAAAACCTGGAATGAGCAGGGATGACCTCCTGCAAACCAATGCTAAAGTAATGAAGGAGATTGGTGAAAATATTAAGAAGTATTCTCCAAATGCGTTTGTAATAGTGGTTACCAACCCTTTGGATGCCATGGTTTCAGTGGTGCATAAATTTTCAAACCTTCCAGCTAACATGGTTGTTGGAATGGCAGGAGTGCTTGATTCTTCCCGTTTCCGTTATTTTCTTGCAAGTGAATTAAATATTTCAGTTGAAGATATATCTGCTTTTGTGCTTGGAGGACATGGTGACACTATGGTGCCACTCATTAATTGCACTTCTATCGCTGGCATTCCACTTACCCAAGTTATCGATATGGGTCTCATTACGCAGAAAAAAATTGATGAAATAGTTGAACGCACTCGCAATGGCGGTAAAGAAATAGTTGATCTGCTTAAGTCTGGATCTGCATACTACGCTCCTGCATCTTCAGCTATATGCATGTTAGAGTCATATTTAAAAGATAAAAGGCTTATATTACCATGTGCTGCTTACCTTAATGGTGAATATGGTGTAAAAGATTTGTTTATTGGTGTTCCTGTAATTATTGGAAAAAATGGAGTTGAAAAGGTCCTAGAAGTTAAGATGGATAATAGTGAACGAGAAATGTTCGATAAATCTGTGAATGCAGTGAAAGAACTATTTAGGCTCATAAGCAAATCAATGGTTTTATAGAATTTCCTTGTAGCTCAAGTTTCGTAAACAGCCTAAAAAAGTTGCTTGTGGTTATTTCTGCTACTTTGTCGGGTGACTCATTCCATAACTCTGCCAAACAATCCACAACATATTTTACCATTGCTGGTTCGTTCTTTTTTCCTCTGTAAGGCTCAGGTGATAGATACGGTGCATCAGTTTCAACCAAAACACGTTCGCGTGGTACACCTTGTGCAATTCCTCTGAGTAAGCTCGCATTTTTAAAAGTAATGATTCCAGAAAATGAAATATATAACCCTAAATCTATAGATTGATAAGCAAGCTCTTTAGAGGAAGCAAAGCAGTGCATTACTCCACCAAAAGTGCCAGTTTTCATTTCTGATTTTAATATATCAATCATCTCATCATCAGCATTTCTAGTGTGAATAACTAAGGGCAACCCAGTTATTCTTGCTGCTTCTATGTGTGATGCAAAACTTTTTTTCTGATTGTCTTTGTTGTCAGATTTATAAAAATCTAACCCGGTTTCACCGACACTAATTACCTTTTGATTCTTAGTAAATTCAATTAATTCATCAGCATGTATACACTCACCGTTTTCTATAGCAGCATCAAGTGGATGTATACCAACAGAGAAGTAGACTTGATCGTAGGATGAAGAAATTTTTAGTAATTTAGGGATATTATCAATGCTTACGCATATGTTATGCAAAATTTTTACACCATTTTGCTCTGCCCTTGAAATTACTTTTGGTATTTCATCATCGGAAAAATAAATCAAGTGGCAATGAGAATCTACTATCATGAGCTTATTGTTGAGGCTTTTATTATAGGAAAAAACTCTTCTATCACTGTCTTATAAACTTCTTTTTTAAATGATATAGCATTGGCTACTAAATCATCTATACTTTGCCAACGCCACTCTTTGAACTCTGGATGATCAGTATAATTAATATCAATATCCTTATCCTCTCCATAAAATTTCATTAAGAACCACCTTTGCTTTTGACCAGAATATTTCCCATTCCAGCACTTTGGTATAACTTCTTCAGGCAAGTTGTAGTATATCCAATCCTTGCTTTTAGTTATAACCTTTACTTTATTAGTACCAACTTCCTCTAGCAACTCACGTAACGCTGCTTGTTCCAGTTCCTCACCATCATCAACACCTCCTTGTGGCATCTGCCAGTAAGAGTCGCTATCAAAGCGTTTTCCAATAAAGGCATGTCCTTGTCTGTTAAATAGCATTATGCCAACACAAGGACGATACTTATCTTCCTGCTCAACCACGAGTACGCTCTGTTTTTAAATGATTTGTTACAGAAGTTTTAATTAATTTTCCATTTTTTTCTTCCTTCATCTCTTCAACAATTTTCTTTGCAACTTCCTTTGCACTTAAGTTTGAGTTATCAATTTCAAGTGTACCTTCCGGTATAAATAGCCTTTTCCATTCAATTCTTTTCATAACAAAATCCAAATCAGTAATTTTATTTTTCCGGCATCTCTCCTTTGAGTGAATACTCCTTGCTAGTTCTTCGTCATTACAATGTAACACTACAGGAAGAATTTCCATATCCATTTTTTTACTTAAATTTACCACAGAGTTGTATATTCTCTGATCATAGGGGTCACCCTCTATCAATTCATTTGTAAATATATAATGTTTTGATTTTATGTAGTGTTTTTCTAGTATTGCTAATACATTTTCCCTAACTGCAAAAATTTTTTCCCATAGTTCATCTGGAACTTCAGCATCCTGCAATTTAACAATATCAAATATAATATTATTGAGTAGATTATTGCTTACTATTACTGCATCAATGATTTTACACAGTTCCTTTGCAGTAGTAAACTTACCACTACCTGGAAAGCAGATTAAGTAGATGAGAGTCTTGCCCATAATGAATACTAGTAGAAAGCTATTTTCAATTATATATAAAAGTATATACATTGTACATGCTAAAAACATGATGATAAAATAGATGCAGGTAATACCTTTTTAACGAACAGTCGCGTTGAAAATAGTTCATATTTAGAGATTTTGAGTGTATAATTATAAGTAAATTAAATAATTTAAGATGATGACTAATGTATCCAGTGATACAGAATCAATAAAAAGCATGATTGTAAGTATAATAGATCAAAATAAAGGTCACAATATAGTTACTCTCGATGTGCAGAATAGAACCATTATTGCAAAATATATGATTATTGCATCTGGTGATTCAAGTCGCCATGTGAAAGCGTTAGCTGAACACGTAATAAAAAGTCTCGAGCGACATGATAAAATAGATGTAGAAGGTATGGATGAAGGCAATTGGGTGATTTTGAATTTTCAAGGCATAATGGTTCACATATTCAGGTCAGAAGTAAGGGAGTATTATAAAATAGAAGAGTTATGGAACTGATTGCCTGGATAGCTGGTGCACAACTGCACAAACGTTGTAATTTTGAAGGCAACTCCTGCACAGGTGGTGTCATTCCAGTGCTTGACACTGGAATCCAGTTTTTCATGCAATTTCATCGAAAACGTTGTATAGTGTGCTTGTTTATAATTAAGTTTTCTGGATCCCAGTGTCTGGGCACTGGGATGACATCTTTCCCTATTAGGGTTACTTCGCATTAATGACAGGATAGGCTGGGGTTTATAAAATGAAACACAAGTCCGAGTTTTTAAATTTTATCCAAGAAAGAGGGTATCTATACCAATGTACAAACATTGAAGGACTAGATCAGTTATTATTGCAGAGCAATTATATAGTCGCATACATTGGGTTTGATTGCACAGCACCAAGTCTTCATGCTGGTCACCTAATTCAGATTATGATGCTCCGTCACCTGCAGAAATTTGGTTATAAGCCGATAGTCTTACTTGGAGGTGGCACAACAAAAATTGGTGACCCATCCTTCAAAGATAAAGCAAGAAGCATCTTGCCCGTAGAGAACATCAATCAAAATACATCCAGCATAAGGAGAATATTAGAGAAAATGGTGTCTTTTAATGACAACAAGACTGGTGCAATGATAGTAAATAACGCAGATTGGTTGGATAACATAAAATACATAGATTTTTTGCGTGATATAGGAGCTTATTTTTCTGTAAATCGTATGCTAAGTTTTGATAGTGTGAAAACTAGGCTGGATAGAGAGCAAACCTTAAGCTTTCTGGAATTTAATTACATGCTATTGCAGGCTTATGATTTTGTTGAGTTGAATAAAAAGCATGGCTGTCGTCTGCAGATTGGAGGGTCAGACCAGTGGGGAAATATAGTAAACGGAATTGAGCTTGGAAAAAAGTTGAATTTACCTGAGCTGTTTGGCCTTACTGCCCCTCTTTTATTGAATGCTCAAGGGGTAAAAATGGGCAAAACTGAAAGTGGAGCAGTGTGGCTTGATGATAATATGCTAAAGCCTTACGACTACTGGCAATATTTTCGCAACGTTGATGATCAAGATGTTGGACGTTTTTTTAGATTGCTCACTGATGTGTCAATTGATGAGATCAAAAAGTTAGAATCCTTAAAAGATCAGGAAATAAATGAAGCAAAAAAAGTTTTAGCAACAGAGGTGACAAAAATATGTCATGGTGACAAAGAAGCGGAACTTGCACTATCTGCTGCAGTCTCTGCTTTTGAGAATGAAGATAGCTCACTACTTCCTGATTACATCATAAAAAAAGCACAAGTTGCAAGCGGCATATCCTTAGTAAACCTACTGCATGACACCGGTTTTGAACCTTCAAAAGGCGCTGCAAAGCGTTTAATACAGGGCAATGGGTGCAAAGTTAATGATAATATTATAAACAATGTTAACTACATAATAAATTCTGAGAGCTTTAAAGGTCAGTCATTTATAAAATTATCTGCAGGAAAGAAGCGCCATATTAAAGTTGTGGTGGATTAATAAATTTTTATGGAAGAAAGGATATATTAGAAAATTGAGGGCTTTATATATGAAATAAGGAGGCAAAAATGAGATTATATTATAAAGATATCAAAAATCTTCTTAAAGAATCTTACCTCTCTAGCGGAAGAGATTATTTCAACAAAGGAAAAGTACGAAACGTATCTATCAACAAATCTCACGCTAAATCAGAGGTAGTTGGATCAAGTGTATATCGGGTAAAACTAGAATACGATGGTCCATTCCTTAGTGGAAAGTGTTCCTGTCCTGCATTTGTGTATTATGGTCCGTGCAAGCATATGGCTGCAACGGGTTTTGCTTTGATTGATCTTGACAGAAAGGAGTATCGATCATCTATGTGCCCGGGATATGTTGATGAACAAACTCTCCTTGAAAGGTTTTTACTTAAAAAAACAAACAAAGAGCTCATTTCAATAATTGTTCGTCTAGGTGACCAACATCCAGAGATTTTTGAAGAACTAGAGGATAAAGAATATGAGCAATTTATTCAAAGTGAACTTTCAAAATCCGAGAATTATGTATAAAACAACTGGAAAGATGGTGAGATCAGGTAATCTATAGCTGATCCAAGGAAGATATCATACCGCCGCGGCGCTAACACGCGAATTCTGGATTAAGGAAGGAAGAAAGTATAGGAAATAGAAGGCTTTGTGGATTTGATGGAATAGGAAATGAGAGTAGAAAAGATATGAACCAAAAAATTAACAGGGGATCTATGGCGAGTGTGTTCAATTTCTAGTCTATTTTTTAGGTAACCAAAAACAGTCTCCTTTTTTCACGTTGGTAACAAGTTTCAAACCTCGGTCAAACAGCTTCTGAAAAAGCTCTTTTGCAATATAACCTTTGTCACCAAACAAAAGACCGATTAATTTTTCCGTCAGATTTGGCACAGGTATCCTATCATCAACATTGCCTTTTGTTAGCGTAAGTGCATGAATTTCAACATTTTCATTGATTACCATATGTAATTTGAAACCAAAAAACCAGCCGTAAGTGCTCTTGCTTAATTTTGCAATTCCAGCAAAAACTTTGTTTTTGGATATTCTTTTTGCATGACAAACTGCAATGGGAGTTGTGTCTATATATGAAATTCCAGTGTTTTCTGACTGTCCACAAAGCCAATGCAACAACATTGCTAAATGCCACAAAACCCTAGGCTTTAGAGCAACAAACCTGGTATATGAAGGTAACTTTGGAAACTCTGATTTGTAGAGCAACGTTAGGTAATGTAGATAGAAAGTTTTACACGGAGATTGTTGATATAGCAGGATTATTGTCATGATTTCGGAGTGCTCAATTTCCGTTGTTCTTGTGGGGTTTTTACCATTTGGCAGTAGTTTATCTGCAAAATTTTTCTCTATATCTCTGCAAAAATCATCGACCAAACAAAACAGTTTTGTTATATCTTCCATGGGTAACCTCATCTATTTTTTTATCACTGCTGAGTTTACCCTGTTTTCTTGCCTTTTCTATTCTCCTTTAATCCAGAATTCACGTTCATACTGCCGCAGACCGTCATACCGCCGCGGCGCTAACAAGTAGCGGGATGACGATTGTCAAGGTGTCATCCGAGTAGCTTGACTACTTGGATCCAGAAAACTTAACTTTAAATAAGTGGCTGCATAATAAAGACTAGATTCCAGCGTCACGCGCTGGAATGACACCATTTTCGGTCTCTTAAATTGCTTTAGCTACAAACATTAAGAAATTTACCAAACGAAAAAAAAGGCAAAAGAAGCCCCGTGGTGCTTTGACTCTATATTACTGTAAGTGGCGCTGTAATAATGTGCTAACGCTTAAAATAAGCGCGATTTAGCTGAATGTAGAAAAAATAAAAAAGACATGCAGCCGCTATAATTTTATGTAATCCGCCAAAAAATACCCTAAGTTTTTTACTGAATTTTGTCATTGAGCCTGCAGGTCAAAAACAAGTTTTGAGTCATAAATACCCTTACTGTCATAATAAGGGGGCTGGAGGAGTTTGTCAAGGAAGTTTTTTCGCTTCTGCGGACTACTTGAATAACGTCTACAATGTTTGTACAGCTATGTACATAGTGCTGAACCCAAAAAAAGAACCAAGTAGCTTGGCTACTTGGATGACAGAAGGTAATACAAGAAGTCTATTGGCTCTCGTATACCTTAATGAAATTTAACAAGTTTATCTATAGTTTTAGTGATGATTCTTGGAGTATCCGGAGAAACTGCTGAGCTCAGCCTATTTAACCGCTCTATAGCAAATTCGCTGTTCTCATTTGCTATGAAATCACATAAAATATTTTCTATATCCTTAGTAATACTTTCATGCTTTCTCAGAGGATGATTATGTGGATACCTACTGATGGTTTTGATACTGGAATATTCAACAAAAGCTTGATCCTTAAAAGCAAGTTGTCTCAATTTCTCTTTGAATTTTCCTTCTTCCTCTTTTGCTAAAAGGCAAGACTTCATCAGTGATTTTATAATCAAATTTATAGCTTGATGTATTTTAGAATGCACTATAACTTTAATGGTATTTTCTTCTACTATACAATCATAAACATTTTTTTCGCTCTGTAACGACTCTATTAATGTCTTGCTACTTTGTGAATTCAATTCCAAATTCTCTTCACTCATAGGAGTTATTATGAAGGTGTTCTTACTCACTCTGATGTTAAATTGTGGAGAGCCTTCAGAAAAAGAAAATGCTACATTCTTAGATTCAAGTGCGTGATTGTATGCAGCAAAAAGGGTGTGTGCTATAACACTGCTGGGCACCTTCACTCCATGTTTACTCAGGTGGTTCAATACATTTTCAACCTCATGATATGTAAAGCCTGTATCTTTTAGCAATTCAACAACTTCTATGCCGTCGCGCTGTTTATACTCTATTCTCACTTCTTCCATAAAAAGTGTTTTAGCTGCTATATGTTTATCAAGCACTGTGAAAATCTTGATGAAATTCTCTAAATCTTGTTTGTTAACTAATTCGATACTAATTAAGTTTCTGCTAATAATTGAAATATTTTTTGTCATTTTTCCCACTAAAAAAACTCACTAAATGAATTGTATTTTTAATTCATTAAGAATTGTTTAAGGTGAGCATACTAGCTTTTCACTTGTGCGTTACATGACAATGAAAGCAAGATGAAAATTATATAAAATCATCATGTAGTACAACGCCTTCTTCATATTTGTCATTGCTACTTGTGTAAGTTGTGACATCAATGTGACTGTCATTATTATTTAGCATATCATCCAATTTTCCTTCTTTTTCAAGATCCATCAATTTGTCACACCCCCCAATGTGCTTATCGTTAATAAAGATCTGTGGAACTGTTCTAACGTTATACTTTGATTTTATGTCGTTAAATAGATCTGAGTTTTTGAGCACATCGATTTCTTCATATTTCACACCTTTTTTATCCAGTAACTCTTTTGCTTTTTTGCAGAATGGGCAGTGATGCTTTACATATATTATAACTTTTCCTTTAGTATTTTTCACAATTTATCTCCGTAGCTTGCTAAAATATAGTTATTATATATAAGAAACATGTAAAAACATCAAATTGTATGAAAATTATTTATAATTGTGAGCAAGGGATAGAAAATAATATAGCACTAACCTTCGGAAATTTCGATGGCATTCATTTAGGACATGAATTTACAATTTCCACTCTAAAGAAGGTAGCACAAGAAAGAGGATTACCCTCTGCAGTTTTAACTTTTGAGCCTCACCCATCAACTGTTTTATTTGGTAGAAACAATTTTAGGTTAATAGACCAAGAACAAAAAAAGGAACTAATCAGCAGCTATGGTATAGATTACTTGTATATTATTAATTTTAGTAGAGGTTTTTCTGAGGTTAGCTGCGATGACTTTATCAGTGAGATTTTAATAGATAAATATGGTGCTAAACACATAATTGTCGGAGAAAATTGCACTTTTGGTCATAAACGATTGGGTGATATATTAACTCTAGAGAAATATTCTGAAACATATGGATACTCTTTGACTAAATTAGAGCCATTAATAATTGACGGCAAAATTTGCTCTTCTTCTTCAATCAGAGAGTATGTACAGAAAGGTGAAATAGACATTGCTAATAAATTACTTGGTAGACCTTATCAAGTTTCTGGTGTTGTGACAAAGGGTGCGTGTAGAGGTAGAGAAATAGGATTTCCAACCATAAATATTCCTATAGAAGATTGCATGATAAAACCAAAATTTGGTACATATTACGCTAAAGTGATGTTTTCTTATAATAACCCAAATTGGTTATATGGAGTAGTCAATATTGGCATGAGACCTACATTTAAGGATCTGAAAAAGCCTATAATAGAAATGCACATATTCGATTTTGATGAAGACGTATATAATCATAAAGTCAATGTACAACTTTTAAAATTCATAAGGTCAGAAAAAAAATTCCATAGTATTGAGGAGTTAACAAAACAGATAAATTATGATATACTTAAAGTTTATAGGTTAAAGGCAAATTTATGAAAAAGTTATGCTTAATTGTTATATTAATTATAGTATTGATTGACCAAACGAGCAAATTGTACATAAACTCATTGATTGATGAGGGAGAATCAATTGAGATCGCTAGCTTTATAAAGCTAGTTGAAGTTTGGAATTCAGGCATTAGTTTTGGAATGTGTAGCGCTTTACCGCATGGCGGTTTCTTTTTTTCAGCATTTTCAATACTAATAATTGGTATACTTGCATACTTGATATACAAGTCTGATGATCAGTCAACTTACCTTGGGTTTTCTCTGATGATTGGTGGAGCAATCGGAAACGTAGTTGATAGGATTTATTGGGGAGCTGTATATGATTTCATATATTTTCATATTGATGATTGGTATTGGCCAGCTTTTAATTTAGCGGATTTATCTATAGTTTGTGGAATGTTTACATTGTTATATAAGTGGTATATATACGATATGTTTATTTCTAAACAAAATGAGGAATAAAATAATTATTTTTATATTAGGTCGAAATAATGCTTCATAAGTTTTTTAGTTTTTTTATACTACCTGCACTCTTTTTTACTTACCCAATTTCTTTGAAGGCTTTAAGCATAGAGCACGACATAAAACATGCTAAACTCAGTAACGAACTAGATGTCTATGTTGTTCCTAATCATCGGATTCCAGCCGTTTTACATGCAGTAATATACAAAGTTGGGGGAATGGATGATCCAATTGGCAAAGCAGGATTGGCTCACTACTTTGAACATTTAATGTTTGAAACTACAGGGAAGTTCACAGATATAGAAGCCACTATGAGTAGCATTGGGGCCAAGTTTAATGCGTTTACTACTAAGGAATATACCTGTTACTACGAATTAGTCCTTAAAAATGACTTACCACTGGCAATGGAAGTTGAAGCAGACAGAATGGGCAATTTTAATGTTACCCAAGATAAAATAGAAAGAGAAAAAAACATTGTACTGGAAGAAAGAAAAATGAGATTTGATAATTATCCTAACAACTTGTTATGGGAAGAAATGGATAGTGCATTTTACCGTACTGGCTATGGTAGATCTGTTATCGGCTGGGAGAGCGATATTAAAACTTACAATCAAGATGACATAACGAGGTTTCATGATAACTATTATCACCCCGGCAATGCAATATTACTGATTGTGGGTGATGTGGAATATGATGAAGTAGTGAAATTAGCAGAAGAAAAATATGGCGAAATTAAAGCTAAGCCTATAATTAGGCATTATCCAAATCAGGATCCAGTTCATAATGCAGGTTTATTGGTGATTTTAGAGAGCACTGAAGTAAAAGAACCAATTTTATATTTTCGTTATCGTGTTCCCTTATTTGAGCACATAAATGAAGCCTCTGCTGCTCATTTAGCGGTTGACATTTTAGGTGGCGGCAAATCCAGCAAACTGTATAAAGATTTGGTTTTAGATAAAGATGTGGCAGTATCAGTATCTGCTTATTACAATAGTTTAACTTTTAGTGATGGCTACATTGATATTAAAATAATTCCAAAAAGCGGAGTTGATTTAGATATTGTTGAAAGAGAGTTAGACAATGCTATTAATAACTTCATGTCTAAAGGAATAACGGATGAGGAGTTGCAAAGCTCAAAATATAGATATAAAGCAGCACAGTTTGATAACTTATCTAGCTTAGAGAATATAGCATTCTTTTACGGCTCACAGTTAGCGCTTGGTATTCCACTTGATGAAATAGATATTTCATATAGCAAGATTAATGATGTCAATTTAGAGGATGTAAATAATAAAATCCGTGCTATTTTTTCTGCTAATAAGTTAATTGGTCGTTTGTTGCCAAAAGGAGATGATAATGAGAATAAGTAAATTTGTACTTCTATTTTTTTTCTGTCTAGGCTTTAATTTACAAGCAAGTGGTAACCTAAATATAGAAGAGGTCACTACTCGTAAAGGATTTAAGTTTCTATTTGTTGAAAACTGTGATTTACCAAAAGTTTCACTGAATATATCGTTCAAGGATGCAGGTCATGTGTATGAGAATGCAGAAAAACAGGGACTTACCTGGTTTACTTCTCTTATAATTCAAGAAGGGGCAGGAAAAAATGATGCCAAAGATTTTGCAAAAAGGCTAGAAGATAAAGGAATTAGTCTACGTTTTAGTGCTGGTTTAGAAACGTTTGGAGTTTTGTTGGACACTCTGTCTGAGAATTTAGAAGAAGGTGTTTCACTACTTAGTGACGCTATAATACGTCCTAAAGTTGACTCTGAAGGGTTGAATAGAGTTTTCGAGAAAGCCAAAGTTGATTTTAATAATCTTGAAAAAAATCCTTTTTTTATTGCTGGAGAAGAATTGAATACGTTATTGTTTAAAAAACACCCTTACTCAAAAAGTGTGTACGGTACTCTTGACACTATAATGAGCATTACTAGGGACGATGTTTTAACATACATAAAGCGTAATTTTGCTAAAGATAACATAGTTATCAGTGTTGCTGGTTGTGCAAAAAAAGAAGAAATTATTACGTTGTTAGATAAATATTTATCTAAATTGCCGTCAAAAAGATCAAAAGTTAGAAAAATACCTGTGAAAAATGATTTTGGTTCTGCAGAAAGTAAGAATATTTTTATGGATATACCACAGAGTGTGATACTTTTTGCTCAAAAAGGTATAGCTTATGAAGATCCTAATTATTATAACGCTAGTGTCTTGATTAATGCACTTGGTGGCATGGGATTGAATTCAATATTAATGAAAGAACTGAGGCAAAACTTGGGTATTACTTATGGTGTTTATGCAAGTATTATTCCCAATAAACATGGGAACTTTATAATTGGAAGTCTTAGTACTGATAGTTCTACTGCTGGCAAAGCTATATCAGCGGTAAAAGATACATTGAGCAGAATAAAAAAGAAAGGAATTGATGAGCAGTTGTTCAAGGATGCAAAAATTGGCATGGTAAATGATTTTGTCCTTTTCCTGTCCAATAACACAAATACAGCAATGCTGCTTGATGATATGCAAATAAATGATTGTGATGTTAACCATATAAATAATTATGCGAATATCATTAATGACGTTAAATCAGAGAAAGTAAACGAACTGGCAAGTTCTTTACTGGAACCCGAAAATTTATTTTTTGTTGAAGTTGGAAAAAACACTCAAGGTCAATAATTAATACTTTCTGCTATTGATCTTACTGCTTCTACATAACACTTATGCTCCTCAGCTAGAATGCGTTCTGAGAGGCTTTGAATATCATCAGCTGGTAACACTGGCACAGCAACTTGAGCAATTATGGCTCCAGCATCAATTTCAGGAGTGACGTAATGTACAGTACAGCCTGCGATTTTTACTCCTGCTTTTAGAGCTTGCTCTTGAGCATTTAGGCCCTTAAAGGACGGAAGTAGAGAGGGATGAATATTTATCACCTTGTTATTCCATTTACTGAGAAAATTAGCTTGCAGGATTCTCATAAACCCTGCAAGGCAAATTAAATCAACCTTATGTTGAACAAATATTTCGTGAATTTTATCAGCATCAAGTGGTTTATCTCTAACAATAAACGCTGGCACTCCTGCTTGTTCTGCTATTTTTAGGCCAGCAGCTTCGCTATTATTTGTGATAGCGCACACAACTTCTGCAGGAAAATTACGATTTTGACATGCCTCTATCAAGGCCTGCATATTTGATCCCCTGCCTGAAATTAGTATCCCAAGTTTCACCTTTTTCATTTTGTGCAATTGATTTGGTGTAATAATTAATGTTAACAAAATAACTCAAAAAGTAAATCTATAGCTAAAGTGACTTAGGTTTACCAACGATTTGAAAAACAACAAATTCGTCATTCCGCTACTCGTTAGCGGAATCTATGCTGAGATACCGCGGCGGTATGACGTGGGGGAAACCTTTCTTTGGTTAGCTATATTTCAGAGTGCTCCTGTTATGAACGCGAATTCTGGATTAAGGAAGGAAGAAAGTATAGGAAATAGAAGGCTTTTTGGATTTGATGGAATAGAAAATGAGAGTAGAAAAGATATGAACCAAAAAATTAACAGGGGATCTATGGCGAGTGTGTTCAATTTCTAGTCTATTTTTTAGGTAACCAAAAACAGTCTCAATGATAGACCTTTTTCTCAACGTGAATTCTGGATTAAAGGAGAATAGAAAAGGCAAGAAAACAGGGTAAACTCAGCAGTGATAAAAAAATAGATGAGGTTACCCATGGAAGATATAACAAAACTGTTTTGTTTGGTCGATGATTTTTGCAGAGATATAGAGAAAAATTTTGCAGATAAACTACTGCCAAATGGTAAAAACCCCACAAGAACAACGGAAATTGAGCACTCCGAAATCATGACAATAATCCTGCTATATCAACAATCTCCGTGTAAAACTTTCTATCTACATTACCTAACGTTGCTCTACAAATCAGAGTTTCCAAAGTTACCTTCATATACCAGGTTTGTTGCTCTAAAGCCTAGGGTTTTGTGGCATTTAGCAATGTTGTTGCATTGGCTTTGTGGACAGTCAGAAAACACTGGAATTTCATATATAGACACAACTCCCATTGCAGTTTGTCATGCAAAAAGAATATCCAAAAACAAAGTTTTTGCTGGAATTGCAAAATTAAGCAAGAGCACTTACGGCTGGTTTTTTGGTTTCAAATTACATATGGTAATCAATGAAAATGTTGAAATTCATGCACTTACGCTAACAAAAGGCAATGTTGATGATAGGATACCTGTGCCAAATCTGACGGAAAAATTAATCGGTCTTTTGTTTGGTGACAAAGGTTATATTGCAAAAGAGCTTTTTCAGAAGCTGTTTGACCGAGGTTTGAAACTTGTTACCAAGGTGAAAAAAGGTATGAAAAATACATTGATTTCGTTAAATGAGAAGATTTTACTGAGAAAAAGGTCTATCATTGAGACTGTTTTTGGTTACCTAAAAAATAGACTAGAAATTGAACACACTCGCCATAGATCCCCTGTTAATTTTTTGGTTCATATCTTTTCTACTCTCATTTCCTATTCCATCAAATCCACAAAGCCTTCTATTTCCTATACTTTCTTCCTTCCTTAATCCAGAATTCGCGTTATGAGCTGATGTCCAACTGTCATTTTACAGCTTAGCTTGCTTAGAGCCTGTCTTCAAACTAAGTAGAAAGGAGTTAAGAAGTGTGTTATAAGATATATTTTAAATGTACCCAAGCGATATAAGTAACAAAGAATGGAAGATAATAGAGCTATATTTTGAACCTAAAAAGACCGGTAGACCAAGAAAACATAGTATTAGAACAATTATTAACGCAATCCGCTATATGATGAGAACAGGATGTCAATGGAGACAACTGCCTAAAGATTTTCCACCATGGAAAACAGTGTATAGTTGTAATTAGCGATTGAAAAAAAGTGGAATATGGCAAGAGATTCATGATTTTCTAGTTAAAAAAGTAAGAGAGATAATTGGTAAGAATGAAACTCCATCAGTGGGAATAATAGATAGCCAATCAGTAAAAACTACTCAAAAAGGGGATCCAGAGGATATGATGCTGGCAAGAAAGTAAAGGGTAGAAAGCGCCACATCGTTGTAGATACTGTAGGTCTTGTAATTGCTGCTGAAGTACAAAGTGCAAGCATTCAGGATCGTGATGGTGCACCAAATCTTTTTGTTCAAGCCAAATGCAAAGCTCCAACATTACATAAGTTTTTTGCTGATCAAGGATACACAGGTAAATTGCAAAACCGCTGCTTATTGGAAACTGGATGTTTATTGACGATTACCAAGAAAATAGTTGATACAGGATTTCAGGTTATTCCCAAACGTTGGATTGTTGAGAGAACCTTTGCTTGGCTCTCCAATTTTAGACGTATGAGTAAGGATTATGAGCATTCTCCTCTCACTTCAAAAAACAACATCTTCTTTAATATGATCACTATTATGCTTCACAAATTAGCTCATTCTTGAGTTTGAAGACAGGCTCTTAGGTAATGCAGAAATAAGAGGTGCCCAATATAAACCAGCCTAAATCAACTTTAATGTTTGGATATCGTACTATTTTACATAACATGCCATTATGAATATATATTTTTATGATTGTGTTATCATTTATTTAACAAAGTATTAGTATAATCTATCTACTGGATTAAATGGAGAAAGTTGAATGAGTAAATTACCGAACAATGCAAAAATAGGTAAATCCCAGGTTACTCAGTGGGAGGTAATAAAAAATTGTGAATATGCTGATAATTGCTTATCAAAAATAGTAACTTTATACGTTATTAGAATAACTCAGCTATCAGATTTTTATACAAATGACGAACCTGAAATTAACACTGTTTTAGCAAGAATAAGCGTGACAAGTGAAAATGTATTTTTAAACAAGGCTACTACTATTGAAGTTATGGAAGGTATTTTTCCGTATAAATTCAACAGCAAGAAGAGAAATAACATACTAAGGTTAGAAGATTTATATAATTATTTATGTTCTATTGTTAACAATAGCCTTCCAAAAGAGATGCTTGAAAGTCTTGTAAGGGAATATAAGGATGCTGTTAACTTATTTAAAGCAATTACTTAACTGAACGTAGTATTTTTAAGATTTTATTTTCTATTTCAGAAATGCCGCTTTCAAGATCTTTATCTATCAGATACATGGTAGAGAAATATGTTTTCTGCTTACTTTCAACATTGATAGTTAAAGTTCCAGGAGTGATTGTAACCGAATTGGCAAATAACGCAATGCTTTCATCATTATGCCCTTTGCATTTTCTTAGGATAATGATTGGCTCAAGCTTAGATTTGAGTCGTAGCACCTTTTTTGTTACATAAACACTTGATAAAATGATTTGGTACATTAACCATGGTATATAACTTACTAACTTATAAAACGACAGTCTACTCGTACCATTTAAAATCTGGCTAAGAGCTCTTTCAGCGTTTATCAACCTTCTAAAGATAAATAATGTGAATATAGAGGAAAACACTCCACAAAAAATAAAAAATGGCTCAAAATAACCAGACAATACAGTCCATAGAGAAAATAAAATTACAAATGATAGAGAAAAAAACTTGATTTTTTGCCTAAGGTTCATGGTTTGCAGTATAACTTAAATGATTTTTTAAGGAAAGATATATTATGAATTAAGTCAAAAACTCTGTAATATATTGAAGCTTAAAGATATTTTTAGATATGGAAGTTATTGCAGAAAATAGGAAAGCAAGGTTTGAATATTTCATCTTAGAAGAATTTGAAGCGGGTATGGTCTTATTAAGCAGTGAAGTTAAATCGCTAAGAGAAAGAAAAGTAAATATTTCCGACGCCTACGTTATCGAAAAGAATAGCGAAATATGGCTGCACAATATGCATATTGCAGAATATAAAGCTGCAAACCGAAAAAATCATAAACCAAAAAGGGAACGTAAACTGCTTTTACATAAAAAAGAGATAAACAAACTAATTGGTCAAATCAAAACCGCTGGGATAACTGTTGTGCCGCTTTCGATCTATTTTAATGATAAAGGATTTGCAAAAACTAAAATTGCCATTGTAAAAGGAAAAAAACTCTACGATAAGAGAGCAACCATAAAACAGAGAGAGTGGGATCGTGAAAAAAGTAGATTGTCTAAGAATAATTTATAGCAAAATATGTCTTTAAATCCAGTAATTTTCAGCATCGGTCCTGTTTCTATATATTGGTATTCCTTAGCTTACGTTTTGGGTATAGTGTCTGCATATTGGTATTTACACAAGCTAGACGACCAAAAAATATTTACTAAGAATTTTTACGATTCGTTATTAACAGCCACTATTGTAGGCATTATCCTTGGAGGTAGACTTGGCTACGTATTGATATATGATCCAGTTCTTTATATAAGCAACCCTATCGAGATATTGAAGACCTGGGAAGGAGGAATGTCATTTCATGGTGGTGCTATAGGAGTTTTGCTTGCAGTAATAATTTCGTGTAAAAGACATAACATTCCTATATTTTATGCACTGGACCTAGTTTCTTGCGGAGTTCCCATAGGTTTATTTTTAGGTCGCATAGGCAATTTTATAAACGGAGAGTTATTTGGCAGAGTTACAACTATGCCATGGGGTATGGTATTTCCAGAAAGTGGTGATAATTTGCTGCGTCATCCAAGCCAGCTTTATGAGGCACTTTTTGAAGGACTGCTACTTTTTGCAGTTGCAAATTCACTGTTTTTCTTGACTAGAATAAGACTGTATCACGGTGCGTTAACTGGTATTGCAGTTATGTGGTATGGAATAGCACGTTTTTTCGTTGAGTTTTTTCGCGAACCAGACTATCAAATTGGCTATTTGTGGCTTGATTTAACTATGGGGCAGTTGCTTTCTATACCTATGGTTTTGCTAGGAATGCTTGTATATCTAGGCGCATTAAATTTAAAATTTAATACGAAATCTGTTACATAGAGGAAAGGTGAGTTTAATAGAAAAATGTAGCCAGAAACCCTACATCATGCACAATTGTACGAATTTTCTGCGTTGCAGTAGAATGAATGTGAGATCCGGTGTCATTCCAGCGTGTGACGCTAGGCCATAAAACTTGCTTGACAAACTCCGCCAGCCCCCTTATCATGACAGTGAAACTATTGTATTTGCTTTCGCCAATCTGCAGATTAAAAGGTAAGGATTACTTAATGTATCGGCGTCTTATGTTCAATTTTTGCAGTATATAGATACTGTATGTCTTTACAAAACTTCATCTACATCTAGATTTTTGTCTAAATAAGCTGAACGCGCTTACAAAGCGTTACAGGACATCAAAAAATGCCAATACTCGACAAAGATAGTAAAGGACTAGCTAACTCGGGGATTCTTTGTCTTTTTTTCTGCTTGGTAAATTTCTTAAACATTTGCAGCGTAGGTTAGTTGCAATTAAAAGCAGCTTAATCTCGCTTGTCAAGCGTTTAAAACATAAAAAACGCCAATATTTTAAAGCGGATAATAACCACGGGGCTTCTTTTGCCTTTTTTTTATTTGGTAAATTTCTTAATATTTATAGCAACATGAACTGGGCAGGAAGATGTCATTCCAGTGCTCCTTTTTTTGTCATCCCAGCGTCACGCGCTGGTTTCAACATTATATCATGGACAAAATAAACTTTCTAAAATTCATTGAACTGTGCTTTCAAACGGTGGTACCGGGGTGTGAGTATAATGATTATCAGTATATAAAAGTCATAGCAGACAGACTTGAAGCGGCAAATGTTGGCAAAATATGTCAAGGAAGTTTTTCGTTTCTATGAGCTACTTGGCTCTCCGTTATAATGTTCGTTTGCTTGACCTAAGATCCAGGAGTATTTAAACTGAACCCTATACAGTGCTAAAAATGATAGGAAATCTAAGCGGAATAGTTGATGAAGTGCGCAGTGATCACATAATCCTGAATGTGAATGATGTTGGCTATATGGTGTATCTCTCAGCCAAAACTTTAAATGCATGTTCCATCGGAAGTAGAGTTAAATTACTTATCGAAACCTATGCAAATAACAGAGAAAATGTCGCTCAGCTATATGGTTTTATAAGCAAAGAAGAACAGCAGTGCTTGAGGTTGCTTGTTAAAGTAAGTGGTGTTAGCTATAAAACTGCAATGTCAATTTTGAGTAAATTAACTCCAGAACAGCTGTTTTTGGCAATTATGAATGAAGATAAAGTAGCACTCAAGATGAGTGGACTTAGCCTGAAACTCATAAATCGAATCATCACTGAATTAAGTGGCAAAGTGAGTAAATTAGAAATAAATAACAATAATTTTCATCCAATCAATGAAGATGCCCTTTCAGCATTGATCAATCTTGGGTATGAAAAAATGAAAGCTTATGATACGATAAAAAAAATACAAGACGAATCGTCAAATCTGGACACCAAGGATATTATTCGCATGGCGCTTAAAACATTATGAAATCAATATCGTGCGATAAAGAATATACTGAAGATGTGCGCAATATCAACATCAGACCTGAACAACTTGATGATTTTGTCGGGCAAAAAGACTTAATACAAAATTTAAAAGTGTTTATAAATGCTGCACAGACGAGAACTGAAGCTTTAGATCACGTCTTATTGTATGGTCCTCCAGGACTTGGCAAAACAACTTTAGCGCAAATTGTCTCTAAAGAGTTAAGGGTCAGCTTTCGCGCAACTTCTGGTCCTTTACTTAGCAAAGCTGGGGACTTGGCCGCAGTGCTTACCACTTTAAATGCAAAAGATGTTCTATTTATCGACGAAATCCATAGATTAAATCGCAGCATTGAAGAAGTTTTATATACTGCTATGGAAGATTTTTGCCTGGACATATTAGTAGGTGAAGGTCCATCTACTCGCACTTTAAGGATAGATCTACCACCATTTACGCTAATTGGAGCAACAACACGGCTTGGATTACTTTCTGCGCCACTGAGGGATCGTTTTGGCATTCCTTTGCATCTTGAGTTTTATTCTTTTGAAGAACTGGTTAATATTATAAAAAGAGGCGCAAGAGTTCTTTCTACTGAAATTGAAGAAAATGCAGCACGGGAAATTGCCTGCCGTGCACGTGGCACTCCAAGAATTGCTTTGAGGTTACTCAGAAGAATAAGGGATTTTGTTGAAGTGAAAGATGATAAAAAAATCACTTATGAAGTCGCTGATTCTGTATTGCTAAAATTGGGTGTAGACAAAATGGGACTCAATAAACTTGATATGCATTATCTAAGATTTTTATTCAACACCTCAGGACCTGTTGGAATTGACACCATATCTATTGCGCTATCCGAAGATGTTGGCAACATTGAAGAAACAGTAGAACCTTATTTAATCAAAATTAGTTTTGTAAAGCGCACACCAAGAGGGCGCGTTCTAACCGATCAAGCAAAGGAATATTTGAGCCTTTAATATAAAAAATTTTGTTGCTGTAATTATATGTTGACCAATTGATATAATGCTCGTACGCTAGCGTTATGTGTTAACGATAATGGAGGGTATATGTTAGGCAAGATTACAGAACTCTGGAAAAAGCTCTGGGAAAGCATTCCAGTTTTTCGCAATAAGGATAAAGTTAAAAGTCCTCATGTGCCTATGGTGGAGGAACTTCCTTCTGATGATACAACTTTAAAACCGGATAAGAAAAAGCCAGAAGAGCATCTTACCCTTCTAAGTAATAAAGCAAAGGAGAGCGGTAATTCTGATAAAACAAAAGGACTTCCTAGCGATTTGAGCACTCAGGATATACCTAAATCAACACCAGACAAGAATAAGCGTAAATATGTCGAGTTAGAAAGCGATGAAGAATGGAATAAGTTCTTTGCATTACAGAACAACCCTTCTACCAATACCACAAACCAAAAACCTTTTTCTCCAAAGAAAGGAGAATCTCAGTATCACGCCAAAGAGATTGTAGGCAAAATTGTTGACCAAATTAAATCAGAGATATCTGAAGGTATGAAAAATAATACCATAGGGTCCATAATGATAAAAGAAGGCAAAAGGGAATGTTGTTTACCCTTCCGTGAGAGTTGTGTTGAATGTTAGTAAAGAAGGAGTAGATATAGCTAAACTTCTGAGTGGTAATATGTGTAAAAAGTACAATGTAAAAACAATTACATTTTGTCATTCTAATCAGGAAAAAAAGAGAGGGGCATGTTGCTATATTAATGATAAAGGGGAAAGAGTTTATGAAATAATTAGTGGATTATATGAAATGACTTTAAAGTGGTATGTTGATGGAAAAGAATGTAAAATTAAAATTAATATTGACGATAAGAATGGTGTAAAGCTACTTGAAAGCAACGGTGTTACTGAAGAACAGTTACGTGCAAACAAAGAAGTAAAAGTAGGCAAGAGACGTGAACCAAAGTCTTTACATGAAGCATTAGCATCACAATTGCCACAAACACAATTACAACAAAGCTCTGAAGAAGTAAAATTTTTGGAGCAGCCTTCAACAAATGTAGAAGACTTGAGCGGCGCACCACAAAAGCATCAAGCTTCTGCTGCTCAAAATAGGTAAAGTAGTGAAAATTCAGTATAAGTTGCTTGCATTTGCAAGTAACTTATACTCTTATAATGAGCAACATAATACTACCAAGAAATTTCTACGAGCGGCCGACCTTAACTGTAGCTGGAGAGTTATTGGGAAAAGTCCTCAAATTTTCTAACTTTAGTGGAATAATAACCGAAGTTGAAGCCTATATAGGAATGAATGACCCAGCTTGTCACGCGGCAAGAGGCTATACTAACCAAACCTCAGTAATGTTTGGTATGCCGGGGTTTTCATACGTGTATTTTATATATGGAATGTATTACTGTTTAAATATTGTAACAGAAGCAGAAGGGTTCCCAGCAGTAGTGTTAATACGGGGATTAAAGCTCATTGAACCGCTTGAAGCAAACTTAGGCGGACCAGGAATATTGTGCAAAAGATTAAACATTACAAAAGAACATAATAAGCAAGACCTTACTATAAGCCACAAATTTTGTGTTTATGAATCTCACCTCAAACCAGATTATATTTGCACTCCGAGAATCGGAATTAGTAAAGGCCAAGAGAAATTTTGGCGGTTTAAGATTTTCTAAACTTAAGATCTTGCGTAGACTATTTGCCAATCGGATAATCACCAGTGAAACAAGCATCGCAATATTGTGGTGTAGCATTGTTACGCACCTCTCCTTTAACAGCCTGATATAGTCCATCAATACTCAAGAAGGCTAGGCTATCTACTCCTATAACTTCCTTAATTTCCTCTACAGATTTATTTGCAGCAATTAAATCTTTGCACTCTGGCGTATCTATTCCATAAAAACAAGAATGCTTAATTGGTGGGCTTGAAATTTTGAGGTGAATCTCTTTTACTCCTGCATCCTTTAGCATAACTATTATATTTGTTAACGTACTACCACGCACTATACTATCATCTATTAAAATTATGTTTTTACCTTTCAAAGTGTGCTTATTAGCATTGAATTTTAATTTTATTCTAACTTTACGTACTTCAGCGGTTGGTTGTATAAAAGTTCTTCCTATGTAATGATTACGAATTATCCCCAGTTCCATAGGTAATCCTGAATGCTTTGCATATCCAATAGCTGCAGGTATTCCAGAATCAGGTATTGGTACAACCATATTTACATTGTTTTTTGGTGGGCTCTCTTCTGCAAGTATTCTTCCTATTTCTTTTCTTATATCATATATGGACCTATTCTCCATTATGCTGTCTGGTCTCGAAAAGTAAACGTATTCAAAAATACAAAAACTTGATTTTTGCTGTGGGAAAGGAAACATTGAGGCTAGCTTGCTATCCGAACTGATGGTAACTAATTCGCCTGGTTCTATTTCTCTAACAAACTCTGCATTTATTATATCAAGAGCACAAGTTTCAGATGCAAGAACGTAAGAACCGTTTAACTTTCCTAAAACAAGAGGCCTGATTCCAGATGGATCACGTACTCCAATAACTACTTCTTGATTGATTGCCACAAAAGAATAAGTACCTTGTATTTGCTTTAATGCATATATAAAACTCCCTAAAAAGCTATCTTTTTCACCGCTTGCTGTCAGATGCACTACTACTTCTGTATCAATATCTGACTGAAAAACGCACTCTTGTTTAATTAATTGTTCGCGTATCGGAGAAATATTAATTAAATTACCATTATGTGCTATGGCAAAATCCCCAAATTTGCCACTTTTGCCAAACATGGGCTGCACTCCAAATTTACTACCACTTGTTGAGTATCGAACATGACCTATTGCACAATCTCCAGGTAAGGATTTCTTTATTTCATCTATATCATCAAATACGCTGCTCACTTGACCTTGAAAGTGATAAGAGTGCAGCTTATCGTTGTTACTGGTTACTACGCCAAAAGACTCTTGACCTCTATGCTGCAAAGCGTGGAGAGCAAGTATAGAGTTAAAAGCAGCACTTTGGTTGCAACTTATGCCAAATACCCCACACTCCTCACGCATTTCATCTAGCATAAAAACTATTAAGTAAAGTTTAATTTTACTTTAGCATAGGTAAAATACAAGCATTTTGTTGTTCATCTGCTTTTATTGCCAGCAATAATCCTATGCATATCAAGCTTGCAGCAGTTGTACTTCCTCCATAGGAAAGAAATGGCAGTGGATCGCCTATCACAGGCAAGAGGCCTATTGACATTCCAATGTTTATAAAAAAATGAGCGCCAAAAAAAGCAAAAATCCCGATAGATACTAACTTAGAAAAATAATTTTTCGACCTATAAGCGATAGAGAAAATTATGCCAAGTAATGAGGTATAAAGCAAAATTAAAGCCATGCTACCTAAAAAGCCCCACTCCTCACTCAGCACTGCAAAAGCAAAATCCGTACGTTTCTCCGGCAAAAATCCAAGTTGAGTTTGACTTCCGTTAACAAAGCCCTTACCAAGCAAACCTCCTGAACCAATAGCTATCTGAGATTGCTGCGCATTATAACCTATTCCAAGTGGATCCACTGATGAATCCAAAAACGACAATATCCTTTGCTTGTGATAAGGACGTAAAAAAGGCCAAATAGCCGGTACTGCAAAAATGCCAAGCGTCCCACAAATTACTAAATGAGCTCTTTTTATTACTGCTGTGAATATAATTGATGCTCCTATAAACAACATTATCACAGCTGTGCCTAAATTAGGTTGCTTTAACACCAAGAATACAGGCAAGAAAATAATTATTACCGCCTTAAGCAATCTTTTAAATTCCATCATTTTATACACACTTTGCTTATCAAAATAACGAGCAAGCGCAAGTATTAAGCCTACTTTTGCAAATTCTGATGGTTGCAAACTAATTGACCCAATTCTTATCCACCTCGTCGCACCCATTATGTGCGAGCCAAAAAAATTTACTGCTAATAGCGAAATCGCTGCTGCTATATAAAAAAAGTAGGCGTGCTTCAAATAAAAATCTAGCTCTATGAATGACATAGCTATAGCGAGTAGGAAAAAGAAGGAAAATATGACTATTTGGTGAATTGCAAATGGTACCCACTTTCCTCCAGCAGAAGAGTATTGAACAGCAATGCCAACGCAAAACAGCACTATCACGTTAATGACTAATAACCAATGAATCTTCTTCAGCCTATCCACACTTATAACCTTAAAGTATAGTAAAATATGAAACAAAGATAAAAATCAAAAAACCAACTTCTCAACTACTAACCGAATTGGAGTGCTATATATTCCAGTTACTATTGTTAAAGCTGCTATAAACAATAGACAGAAAAGCATAGGAAATGGCACATCATTAATTTTGTCCGGTGTCATTCCAGCGCTTGATGCTGCACTATTTTCAAAATACATTTTCTCTACCATCTTCCACATGTATATTAGTGCAAGAAAAGAACCGGCAGCAAAAGCTATCAGGGAAATCCACGCGCGAGATTCTATAACTGCTTTCATTATATACCATTTGCTTACAAAGCCATTTGTTAGCGGCACACCGACTAATGCTAAACTAAGTAGAGTAAACGCAAGTGCTGTATAAGGCATTGATTTCTTGAGTCCCGATAAATTCTCTATTTTTGTTGTATCAAATTTGTAAGAAATACATCCTGCAGCCATGAATAAAGATGTTTTTATTATGCTGTGGTTTACTATGTGAAAAATTGCTGCAAATACACCTGTTTTTGAGTTAAAACTCAGTGCTAAAATTATATAACCAATTTGGCTGACACTAGAATTAGCAAGCAGTCTTCTTATATCTTTTGCAGTTATTGCAGATATTGACCCAAATATAACAGCGCAAAGTGCGAGGATAATTATCACGTTGCTTAGTGATGGTTTAAATAAGAAGAAATTCTGATGGAAAACAGTATAGAAGATCCTAATGAAAACATATATCATCACTTTTGTCACTGTGCCTGAAAAGAATATGCTAATGAAACTTGGCGCCTCACTATATGCATTAATCAGCCACCTGCTTAATGGAAACAGTGCCATTTTAATTGAGAGACCAACAAAAATGAACAATGTGCCAAGTTTTATGATGTTGTTATCGTATAATGGAACTATTCTTTCAGCCATGTCAGACATATTGAGCGTTCCTGTCATGGAGTACAAAAGCCCAACACCAAACAAGTAAAACGTTGCCCCTATAGTGCCACTAATTAGATATTCAAATGCTGCAACCAAGGCTTTTTTATCCCTTCCCATTGAAACTAATACATAAGAAGAAAGAGATGAAATTTCCAAAAAAACATAAAGATTGAATATGTCGTTTGTTACTAGAATCCCGAGCAGTCCGCTTAAGCACAGTAGAAATAGAGAGTAAAAACCAGTGATTTTGTTTTTGCTAATTTCTTTTTCGTTAATATAAAAGCTATAAAGCACGCTAATCAGCGCTATAAAATTCATCAAAGTTAGAATCAAGGAGTTTAACACGTCGATTCTTAACTCTATTCCATGCGGAGGAGCCCAATTTCCAAGGTGATAAGTTATAATCTCGCCTCTATATGTTTTTATGAGTAGTATTGATGAAATGATAAGAGTGATTGTTGTTGCAATAAAAGAAATAAACCAAGATACCTTGTGTTTCTTGGTAAGAAAGCAAAACATTGATGCAATTATTGGTATAATAACTTGTAAAATTGGTAATTGCATTAAATTGTTGTTAATATATCGTTAAAGTATTAGTATATATAATACTTTTTGTTTTAATACTCTTATGTTATCTAAAATTTGTAACGCAATAAAACGCCTATTACGAAGAGAAGATAAATTTGTAGGAAGAGATGAAAATGGAAATTCTTACTATGAATCAAGTAAAGGGAAAAGGTGGATTATGTATAGCAGTGTTTCTGAGCCTACAACAGTGCCTCCGGAATGGCATATATGGCTTCACTATACTGATAATGTAGTACCAGTTAATAATAAAAAAAGAAAAGTAAAACATACTCCTAATTTAACGGGTACAAAAGATGCATACTATCCAAACCAAAAAATCAAAAATTACTATAAAAGCTGGAGTCCTGATAACTAAAGATGCGAAGGTCAAATATACTTGAAATAACCGCTGGATTATTTGTATTAATTTTCACTATTTTTCTGGTTTTCTTTGCTATTGATAAGCTATCTTACATAAAGAAAAACTACAAGGATTGCTATAAAATATATGGTCTTTTTACTAACGCTAACGGTATAGGAGTTAGTGATAGTGTCAAGATCTCTGGTGTAGATGTTGGAAGCATAACTGGTGTATCACTTGACAAAGCTACCTATGTAGCACGAATCGATATGTGTATAAGCAGAGACATAAAATTGCCAATTGATAGTTCAGCTCTGATCACTAGCAGTGGAGTTGTTGGCAGTAAATTTGTTAATATATCACCTGGATCAGATATTAAACTGATCTTGCACGGTGGTAAAATAGAGTATACTCAAGCTGAAGCAAATATGGGTGGAATAATGGACAGAATTCTTGGTATGTTTACGAAGTGAAAATGGCAGGATTCCAAGTATATCCGTTCAGGTGAAGCCTCCTTTAGTTCTAAAGTATTTAAGGAGTTTGCCTTATTTCTTGCCTTTTCTACCCCTTGCTAACCTGTAATTGGGGTTTATAGCACAGCTTAACAGTTGCAGTGCATGTCTATCAATGATAAAATGAAGATTAATTTATTTTGATATTATGATTGGTTTACTGTTTGCCGTACTGTTGTTTTTTTGTGGTAGTGATGCACTTGCAAAACAGGAGCCACGTTCAATAGCTGGAGATAATCACATAAAGGTAATAAATTATAACCCACAAGCTATACATAAGTATACGGGTTTTTATGGTTATCAATCCAGCATATTGTTTGAACCAGGGGAGGTAATACAAAACCTTTCAATGGGTGATTCAACTGGTTGGCAACTCCTTCCTCAAGGTAACAGATTGTTTATTAAGCCTATAGATGATATTGCCGATACTAATGCAACTATAATTACCAATAAAAGAGTTTATTACTTTGAGCTTCATGCTGAAGAAGCAACTGGACTGGATGATCCAAGATTAGCATATGAAGTAAGGTTTCTTTATCCACTATTTAGCAGTGATGAGATTTACACAACAAATAACGGTGATATCTTCGAACAAGCTAGTCATACCATTATTCCTGATATAAACGATATTGAAGTTGTAAAGAAGGGCTTAAATTTTAATTATTCCATCTCGCACGTTAAAGGCAGTCAGTCAATAATACCAATTAAGGTTTTTGATGACGGAAAATTTACATACCTGCAATTCAATAAAATAAACTCTGATTTCCCGGCAGTTTTTATGGTTGATTCTGCAGGGTATGAGTCTTTAGTAAACTTCCGTACAATTGACGACTACCTGATAATCGAAAGGGTGAGTTCAGTGTTTACCTTAAGGAATGGATCAAGTACAGTTTGCCTATTTAATGAAAACATACCTTTCAAAAAAGGTAAGTGATTAGTATCCGTTCAGCAGAGTGGTTTAAGAAACAATAGATAGGAGATTTTGGAAAGGGTTTAGCCCATTTTGTTTCCATGTTAAGTATAATGAAATTATCCGCTCAAGGAATGTGTTTCCCTGCTTTGATTGTGTAAAATATGAATTTTTGCGATAAACAACGTAGTGTCGTATCTGTTGCTCAGCACGGTTATTTGTCAGCGGAATATTTTCTGGGTCATCTAAAGGAGAGTAGACCAGCGGACCTTCCCCGCCAGCCTCTCGCAGAACCTTACTATTACCCATAAATCTAAAAGGAGAAAAAGCTGCTATCTTACTAATTCAACTTTCTATTATAAATAGATCTATGGTCTAAAAATGGAATATATGATGAAAAGAACTATAAACGCGAATTCTGGATTAAGGAAGGAAGAAAGTATAGGAAATAGAAGGTTTTGTGGATTTGATGGAATAGGAAATGAGAGTAGAAAAGATATGAACCAAAAAATTAACAGGGGATCTATGGCGAGTGTGTTCAATTTCTAGTCTATTTTTTAGGTAACCAAAAACAGTCTCAATGATAGACCTTTTTCTCAGTAAAATCTTCTCATTTAACGAAATCAATGTATTTTTCATACCTTTTTTCACCTTGGTAACAAGTTTCAAACCTCGGTCAAACAGCTTCTGAAAAAGCTCTTTTGCAATATAACCTTTGTCACCAAACAAAAGACCGATTAATTTTTCCGTCAGATTTGGCACAGGTATCCTATCATCAACATTGCCTTTTGTTAGCGTAAGTGCATGAATTTCAACATTTTCATTGATTACCATATGTAATTTGAAACCAAAAAACCAGCCGTAAGTGCTCTTGCTTAATTTTGCAATTCCAGCAAAAACTTTGTTTTTGGATATTCTTTTTGCATGACAAACTGCAATGGGAGTTGTGTCTATATATGAAATTCCAGTGTTTTCTGACTGTCCACAAAGCCAATGCAACAACATTGCTAAATGCCACAAAACCCTAGGCTTTAGAGCAACAAACCTGGTATATGAAGGTAACTTTGGAAACTCTGATTTGTAGAGCAACGTTAGGTAATGTAGATAGAAAGTTTTACACGGAGATTGTTGATATAGCAGGATTATTGTCATGATTTCGGAGTGCTCAATTTCCGTTGTTCTTGTGGGGTTTTTACCATTTGGCAGTAGTTTATCTGCAAAATTTTTCTCTATATCTCTGCAAAAATCATCGACCAAACAAAACAGTTTTGTTATATCTTCCATGGGTAACCTCATCTATTTTTTTATCACTGCTGAGTTTACCCTGTTTTCTTGCCTTTTCTATTCTCCTTTAATCCAGAATTCACGTTGTAAAGTCAAGTATCCCGCTACGTGTTAGCGGCTAAGAGATACCGCGAATGAATCGCGGTATGACGTAGGGGTTGCCAAGAACTTGTCATTCCAGTGCTTGACACTGGAATAGGTGTGTGTATTTGTGAAAAAAAATCTCCATGAAATTTGTGAAGCAATGTGGTGGGACTAGTGCGATTCGAACGCACGACCTTCGGATTAGGAGTCCAACGCTCTATCCTGCTGAGCTATAGTCCCGTGTTTTCTACCATTTATGTAAAGTTATAGCAAAAAATCCTTCTCTTTTCTAGATTTCTTGCATAACCAATTTATGACGACAAGAAACATTTCTGTACTTCTTGAGTATAATGCTATTATATTTAATAACATGGTTTAAGTAAGATTAATGCTAGTTAACAACATTGGTTATTTCTATAACAATCAAGACGACTTTGCTTTAAGCAATATAAACATTAAAGTAAAAAAAGGAAGTGTTGCATGTTTATTGGGGCATTCTGGCTGTGGCAAGTCAACAATTTTGAAATTAATTGCAGGGATAGAAAATCCAAAATCTGGAACTATTTTTATAAATGATAGGTTAGTTGCAAGCAATAAGGCATCAGTCGCTATAGAGCATAGAAATATCGGATTGATTTTTCAGCATTCTGCATTATTTCCTCACAAAACAGTAGTAGAAAATATAACCTTTGCTATCCGCAGCTCTTCCAAGAGAGAAAAGCACCTAATTGCATTGGAAATCTTGAAGTTACTCAATATAGAAAAATATGAAAATATGTACCCTAACGTCTTATCTGGAGGACAGCAACAATTAGTTGCAATAGCAAGAGTGATGGCACAAAACCCTGATGTTGTGTTGTTAGATGAACCATTTTCTAATTTGGATATACTGCTCAAGTGCCGAATAAGACAACATATATTGTCCCTTTTTAGAAGTAAAAATACCCCTGTGCTAATGGTAACTCATGACCCGCAAGAAGCATTGAAAGTTGCAGATTTTATCTACGTAATGAAAAATGGTAAAATTATTCAATCAGGAGTTTCTAGCGATATATACCATAGGCCTAAAGATGATACGCTAGCAAAGTTTTTTAGTGAGCTCTCCTCTACTCTATAGTTAAGTGAAAAGTTTCCACTTATTCGCTGCAAGAAAACAATCTAATTTGGAATTGTTATAAAATAATTAAAAAACCTTGATTTATAATTAAATAAAGGTGATATAATCTATGTGTTACTTGACTTCAGTCAAGTTTTAATATTTAAAGGTCAATATTTTAAATGGAGGTGAAAATGAGTTTAGGACCATGGCAATTGTTTCTAGTCTTAATAATAATTTTAGTTCTGTTTGGTGCAGGCAGATTACCGCAAGTTATGGGTGATTTAGGAAAAGGCATCAAAAACCTTAAACAGGAGCTTAAGGACTCAGAAAAATTATCGTCTAATGAACCAGATCGTTAGCGTCCTCATACTTCGTGACACGCACTAAGGTGCGTGTCACTCACTTAAAGCATCAATTATTTTTCAATCTTTCCGCTTAAGCTGTTGCGTCTGCTTCACCTTCCTCTGAATTCATAATTTTTCTAATATTGTTAAAATGCTCTATAGAAATTTTCGCGGTCACTTTATATAGCATACAAACAAGTCTTGTAGTGAAAATTTAAAAATACAATCATTGTTATTAATAAATTTTTATACATACTATACTGATAATGTAAGAGCCTGTCTTCAAACTAAGTAGAAAGGAGTTAAGAAGTGTGTTATAAGATATATTTTAAATGTACCCAAGCGATATAAGTGACAAAGAATGGAAGATAATAGAGCTATATTTTGAACCTAAAAAGACCGGCAGACCAAGAAAACATAGTATTAGAACAATTATTAACGCAATCCGCTATATGATGAGAACAGGATGTCAATGGAGACAACTGCCTAAAGATTTTCCACCATGGAAAACAGTGTATAGTTGTAATTAGCGATTGAAAAAAAGTGGAATATGGCAAGAGATTCATGATTTTCTAGTTAAAAAAGTAAGAGAGATAATTGGTAAGAATGAAACTCCATCAGTGGGAATAATAGATAGCCAATCAGTAAAAACTACTCAAAAAGGGGATCCAGAGGATATGATGCTGGCAAGAAAGTAAAGGGTAGAAAGCGCCACATCGTTGTAGATACTGTAGGTCTTGTAATTGCTGCTGAAGTACAAAGTGCAAGCATTCAGGATCTTGATGGTGCACTAAATCTTTTTGTTCAAGCCAAATGCAAAGCTCCAACATTACATAAGTTTTTTGCTGATCAAGGATACACAGGTAAATTGCAAAACCTCTGCTTATTGGAAACTGGATGTTTATTGACGATTACCAAGAAAATAGTTGATACAGGATTTCAGGTTATTCCCAAACGTTGGATTGTTGAGAGAACCTTTGCTTGGCTCTCCAATTTTAGACGTATGAGTAAGGATTATGAGCATTCTCTTCTCACTTCAAAAAACAACATCTTCTTTAATATGATCACTATTATGCTTCACAAATTAGCTCATTCTTGAGTTTGAAGACAGGCTCTTATACTTGCAACTTTGCGAAAATTTTAATTATTTACGTAAAGTTTTAAAGCTACACAAGGATTAATTAATATGCAACGTATCTCGACTATAATATTGTACAAACGCACATATTTAGTTAACATTCAACATGCAGAGCTTACTCATAGAGCGAAACAGGGCGGTGGTATTATTACTTATAGTAATTTTTATCTTCGGTTCATACGTTTATGTAAAAATGCCAAGGGAAAGTAACCCTGATATACAGATTCCTATAATCAGCGTGTTTGTTGGACTTCCTGGGATTTCTGCTCAAGATAGTGAAAAGCTATTAGTGCTTCCTATAGAAAATGAACTAAGATCCATCGAAGGTGCAAGAGAATTGAGAGCCTTTGCAACTAATGATGGTACTCACATGATACTCGAATTTGGAACAGAGTATGATAATAAAGAAGTGCTCGATAATGTCCGTTCAAAGCTTTCAAACATAAAATCGAAGTTACCTGTTGAAGCAGAATCTCCGATAATCAATGAAATAAACTTGAGCTTATTTCCGATACTCAATGTCGGCTTAATTGGTAATTTGCCAGAAAGAGCCTTAACTGAAATAGCACGCAAGCTAAAGAAAGAAATAGAATCTCTGCCAAATGTTCTCAAAGTTGAAGTGGCAGGTATGCGTAAAGAAACAGTGGAAGTTATAATTGAGCCCACAGTTCTAACAAAATATAACATTCAATCAAACGAAATATTCCAAGCTATATCAAGCAATAATAGACTAGTGGGAGCTGGGTCACTGGAAAACGATACCGGTAAATATTCGATTAAAATATCAGGGTTATTAAAAGATATAGAAGATATTATGAATATTCCTATTAGATCTCAAGGCGATGCAGTTTTGAGAATCAAAGATATAGCAAAAGTATACTCTAGGTTTGAGGATCACCAAGGGTTTGCTCGCATTAATGGATTACCTAGTGTCGTGCTAGAAATTTCAAAACGTAACGGAAAAAGCATAATAGACACAGTAAATCAAGTAAAATACTTAATGGATAAGGCAAAAGATCAATTACCTGAAAATTTAAAAGTGGTGTACTTAAATGACCAGTCAAAAAACGTCCGCGATGTGCTTGATGACTTGGAAAACGGCATAATATTCGCTGTGTTGTTAATATTGATCATAATGATGCTTTCTATGGGAACAAGGATTGCTATTCTTGTGGCACTCTCGATACCCGGTTCCTTTCTCATTGGGATAATAACTCTTTACTTTATGGGCATAACCTTAAATATCGTTGTGCTCTTCAGTTTAATCATGGCTGTTGGCATGCTGGTTGATGATGCAATTGTGATCAGCGAATATGCCGATAGAAAGATGATCTGCGGAATGGACAAAGTAGAAGCCTTTCACACTTCAGTTCGTGATATGTTTTATCCGGTTCTATCATCGACGTTAACTAAATTAGCAGTGTTTTTTCCTCTATTATTCTGGCCTGATACTGTTGGTAAATTCATGCAGTACATACCAATTACAATAATTCTAACTTTGACTGGATCGCTCATTATGGCTTTGGTTTTTATACCAACACTTGGTGCAATATTTGGTAAGCCTTCAATAACTTCAAAAAAAGAAATAAAAAAAATGAGTGCTATAGAAAGTGGTGAGATAAAAAATGCTGGGCCTATAATAAGAGCTTACATACGCATGCTAGAGAAGGTTTTAGATCATCCTAAAAAATTCATATGTGCTACTGTATTCGTCCTGTTTTCATTTAGTGTGCTGTACTTTACCTTTGGTCCTGGAGTGAAGTTTTTTCCGAAAGTGGATTCAGATAATATTTTAATCAGTGTTAAAGCAAAAGAAAGCTTATCAGCTAAAGAACGAGATCTGATACTCAAAGAAGTGGAAGAACGCATTTTGAGCGTTGAAAAAGAAATTCATGTTTCTTATGCTAGATCAGGAGCATTTTCAGACAACGTTATCGCCAGAATTCAACTAGAACTTATGGATTGGCGCTTCAGGCGCAAAGCTAAGCACATATTAAACGATATAAGAAGCAGTGTGCAAGACATGAAAGGAATAATAATTAATGTTCAAGAGGAAAAGTTAGGACCGTCGGCTGACAAGCCAATACAAATTAACCTCAGCGGAAGTGCATCCAATCTGAATTTAGCAGCAGAGAAAATTCTAAAAATTATTGACCAACCTTCATCCGGGTTTATAAATATTCAAGATAGCAGATCAGCACCTGAAATAGAGTGGAATATGAGTGTTGATAAGAGTAAAGCTACAAGTTCTGGAGTAAGTGTTGCAACCATTGGCGATTTTATAAAGATGGTTACAAATGGAGTGTTGATTGGAAAATATAGACCAAATAACACGGATGAAGAAATCGATATTGTACTCCGTTTCCCCAGAAGGGAACGCAACATGAAGACTATAGATAATCTTTTTATCAATACAGTTAATGGCCCGTATCCTATGAGCAACATAGTAAAATATGCTCCCGAAAAAAAGGTAAACAAACTAAATAGGATTGATGGATTACGTACAGTGACAATTTCCGCTGATGTGGATACTGGCTATCTTGTTAATGAAAGAGTAAAGTTCATTCAGAATTCTATTGCCCAGGATTGGGACAAGGGAGTAAAAATTGATTTTAAAGGCGACAAAGAAGATCAACAAAAATCAGGAGCATTTTTGTTAAAGGCTTTTATATTAGCGATTACACTAATGATATTGGTATTAGTGACACAGTTTAATAATGTATACCATACATTTATCGTAATGACAGCAGTGTTTTTATCCACCACATGTGTGTTTTTTGTTTTCTTTCTTATCCAACAAGTTTTCGTAGTTGTTATGTGTGGAGTGGGGATAATTGCTTTGGCAGGAATTATAGTGAATAATAACATACTATTGCTTGATGCCTTTCATCACCAAATTAAGGTACACAAAAATGACATCAAGCGATGTGTAATAAACGCTGCAATTTCTCGCGTTAGGCCAATATTGCTTACCGTTGCAACCACAGTTCTTGGTTTAATACCGATGATTACCAGGTTAAATATCAATTTTTTTACGCTACAAATCACATATGATGCTCCATCAAGCCAGTGGTGGGTTGACATTTCAACAACCATAGCAAGTGGAATATTGGCTGCAACGGTCTTAACTTTATTCTTTACTCCGGCGTTGCTTGTCATACAAAGAGATGAAAAAACTTGACTTAAATTAGCAATCATTTAAATTTAAGATAGCGTTCTTTGCCCGTTGAAGCTATAATTATAACTAATTACATTGGATTTATTTATTATGATTGCTAATCGTAAAAGCAGTGTTAAGCAGAAAAGTAACAAGAATAACATAGTTGGAAGCCTTGATGTAATAAAAACAGCAGGAGAACTTTCACTTCAAAAAGGTTTAGATTTTAATGTTGTAATAAAGGCACTAGAAAGTGCTATAGAAGCAGTGGCTTATCAAAAATATGGTAGCAAAAGTAAAATTGTAGTTAATATAGATAGAAATACAGGCAAAGTTACTTCATACAGAAAACTAAAAGTTATTGATGACGAATCAGATGGAGAAAAGAATACTGAGTATGAATCAATTACGCTGACACAAGCTAAATTAATAAAAGGAGATGCAAAAGTTGGAGATACTGTTAGTGAATTGCTCTCTCTTAACACTGATCTTGCTTCAGCAAGGATTGCCCAGCAAAAGATTGCTCAAATAATTAAAGATGAAGAGTCAAAAAAGCAATATGAGGAATTTAAAGATAAGGTGGGAGAAATAAGGTATGGTATTGTTAAACAAGTAGAATATTCAGATCTTATTATAGACATAAATGGCACTAGGACATATCTTCCATTGCGAAATTTGACCGGTGGTGAATCATTTCGTGAAGGCGATAAGGTTAAAACTTACATACAGACCGTTAAGCGCTCTGATGATGGACGTCAAATTATTCTTTCTAGGACTCATGAAGGCTTTTTAGAGGCATTATTAAATCAAGAAATACCAGAAATTGCTGACGGGTTAGTAACAATTAAAGGTATAGCTAGAGACGCCGGCTCAAGGTCTAAGGTTGCTGTTTTCTCTCCTGACAAGAACATTGATCCAGTAGGTGCTTGTGTTGGAGTTAAGGGAGATAGAATAAAAACTATTATACACGAATTAAATGGTGAAAAAATTGACGTTATAAATTACTCCTCAGATTTGGGTCAATTTGTTATTAAAGCCATTACTCCTGCAGAAGTATCGAAGGTTATTATTGATGAAAATGAAAATTGCATAGAGTTAATAGTTGCTGAAGATCAATTGAGTTTAGCTATAGGAAAAAAGGGCCAGAATGTAAGATTAGCTTCAGAGCTTGTTGGATGGAGAATTGAGATATTAAGCACTCAGCAAGAATCAGAAAGGCGAAGTAAGGAACTTAGTCAATGTTCAGCTTTATTTGCTGAAGCTTTAAACTTAGAAGAGATTATGGGTCAGCTATTGGTAACAGAAGGTTTTTCAAGCGTAGAAGATATATCCAACGCTTCAATCAAAGAGCTTGCTTCAATAGAGGGCTTTAATGAGGATATTGCAAACGAACTTCATAACAGAGCAAACAAGCACCTGAAAGCAGAAAATGATAGAAAAATAGAAGAGCTAAAAAGTCTAGGTATGGAAGATGATGTAATCAATTTAACTTTATCAATAGACAATAAAATTGCTCTTAGTAAACATGATATTAAGACTTTAGAGGACATAGCAGATTTATCAAGTTATGAGTTTTGCAGCATACTCTCTTCTTCAGCTGATAGTAAAGAAAATCTAAAAGATACAGTAGACTCAATAATCATAGAAGCACGTAAAAAGCTTGGGTTAATATAATAAAATAATATGAATAATGAAGATATCAGTAATAAAAAATTAACGCTCCAAGGCTTAAGCAAGCTTAAATTAGACCTCAATTTAAACTCTTCAGCTAGCCCAAGTACTGGAGCTACAATAGTAAAAAAAAGAAGAAAAAAATCTCATGATGCAGAAGAACATAATTTATTTGACGAGAGTAAATTAGGTTCTTTAACAGAGAAAGAACAAATTTTCCGCATTAATGCTGTGCAGAATGCTGCTTTGCTGAAAGAAAGAAATCAGAGAGAAGAAAAAGAGAAAACAGCAAAAGAAGACAGCAATAAAGAGATTGACGAGAAAAATGAAGCGGACACTTTATCTAAAGAAATAAATAAGAAAGTTTTAAGTAATACTCACTTAGTTGAACTAAGAGAAGATAATATTGACTATGAGGGCAACGATAAAAAGTCTTCTAAAGTCAACAAAGATATATATTCTAAGCATTCTAAACTGGTAATTGCACAGGCAATAGATGAAAAAACTGAACAACCCCCTGTATTTAAGCAAAGATTTGGTATAAGAAGTAGAAAGTCAAAGTTTACTAAGGGTAAAAATATATCAAGAGAAGTTATTATACCAGACAAAATAACTATCAGGGAGTTATCTGTTCGTATGGCAGAAGATAGCAAGAGTGTGCTAAAAATGTTCAAAGAAGAAGTCGGTGAGAGTTATAGAGTAGATGATCTGGTGGATCCAGATATAGCATCTGAAATAGTGGAAAAATTTAATCATACGGCTAAACGAGTGAGCGATACCAACAGAGAAAAGGATTTATTTTTTATAGAAGGCAGAGAAAGCCTGCCTAAAAAACCTAAACCACCAATCGTCACTTTTATGGGACACGTCGATCATGGTAAAACCTCATTGCTCGATGCATTTCGTGAATCTAATGTTGCAGAAAGAGAGTCAGGTGGCATAACTCAACACATAGGTGCTTATCAAATAACGACAAAAGATAAGCAAAAAATTACTTTTATTGATACACCAGGACATGAAGCGTTCACTGCGATGCGTGCACGTGGTGCCAATATTACTAATATAGTCGTAATAGTAGTTGCAGCTGACGATGGAATCATGAAACAAACAGTTGAAGCAATAAATCATGCAAAAGCAGCAAATGTTTCTATTATAGTTGCTATTAATAAAATTGATAAATCTGAACCTGGTGATGTAGAAAAAATAATTAATAGTTTGCCTCAATATGATCTCATCTCTGAAGAGCTTGGTGGTGATATTATGATTGTGCCAGTATCAGCAAAAAAGAAAACTAATTTAGATAAACTAGAAGAGGCGATTTTGTTAATCGCTGAATTAATGAAGCTAGAAGCAATAGAAGATTGTCGAGCACTTGGATGGGTAATAGAATCCAAAATAGATAAAGCGAAAGGAATATCAGCTACATTGATAGTTGAGGAAGGAACGTTAAAGGTTGGTGATATATTGGTAGTTGGTACAACATACAGCAAAGTACGTAGTATGGTTAATCACCTTGGTCAAAGAGAAAAAGCAGCACTACCCTCCGCTCCAATTGAAATTACTGGTCTAAATGGTGTGCCAAATGCTGGAGATAAATTTGTTGTTGTAAATTCTGAAAAGCAGGCGCGTAAAATTGTTGAATACAGGCTAGAGTTGATCAAGAAAAAGAAAGAAGATTCAGACGACAATAATTTAGATATATTCAGTCGTAATAACAGTGAAACAGAAGAACTATCTGTAGTTTTAAAGTGCGATGTAACTGGTTCTATTGAAGCAATATCAAGTTCAATTGATAAACTCGGTAAAGACCAAGTGAAATTAAATATCCTACACAAAGCAGTAGGAGGGATAACAGATTCAGATGTGCTGCTTGCAGAAGCATCAAGTGCAGTAATTTTAGCTTTTAATGTAAAAGTGGACTCAAAAATAAGGGACTTGGCAAAACAAAAAGGTGTAGAAATACATACTTATAACATAATATACGAGCTCATTGACGACATGAGAATGTATTTAACTAAAATGTTAAAGCCTGTTACACGAGAGGTTCGTGTTGGTTCTGCATCTGTGAGGCAAATATTTAACGTATCTAAAGCTGGTAATATCATTGGATGTTACGTAAGTGATGGAGTCATAAGAAAAGATTCTTTAATTAAGGTAGTGCGTGGTGGCAAATTGGTGCATGAAGGAAAGTTAAAAGCACTACGTAGGTTTAAAGATGATGTTAAAGAAGTAGGTGTAAACTTTGAATGCGGAGTATCACTAGAGGGTAATATCGATATTAAAGTTGGAGATATTTTGGAAGCTCATCAATTAGTGCAAGAAGAAAGGGTGTTATAGTAGATGGATATGAAAAAGGAAATTAGAAACCTAAAAATAGCATCGGTATTGCATAGAGCAATATCAAGAGTCCTAATGGAAGGTAAGGTGTTCAATAAAAATGTAGCGGTATCTGACGTAAAATTAAGTAAAGATTTGAAAAAAGCAGATGTATATATTGTGTTATCTTCATTGAATATCCAAGTAGCTGACTACTCAGATTCAGAAAAAAGTACATGGATTTCAGCATCACGCACTGGAGATCCTTCTGAGGATAATTGTGATATTAACACTGTTGTTAATGAAATGAACCAATCTGCATGGTCAATACGTAAATCTATATTGTGTTATGTTGATTTACGATTTATACCTGAGTTAGTTTTCAAGCCTGATTTAGCGTTCGATAATTTTGTTAATGTAAGCAAAATATTACATAATCACACTTAATTAATGTATTTCAACCGTTACTTTTCATTAATGAGACTGCACAGTTTAACAGGTTTGTGGCTTGTGCTATTTCCCAGTTTGAGCGGTATTCTTTTAGCCTCAACTTCTCTATCGTATCAGGCTCTTTTTCTCCTTGTTTTATTTACTATAGGTGCATTTTTAATGAGACCTGCAGGGTGCATAATCAATGACATTTTCGATAGGGAAATAGATGCGCACGTTGAACGAACAAAATATAGGCCACTTGCAAGTGGTGCATTGAACATAAAGCAGGCTTTGGTTTTACTCTCACTGCTACTATCTATCGCCTTGGTAATTTTATTGTTAACTAATAAAACCACACTCATACTTGGAATAATCTCAATGTGTGCGATAGCTACTTACCCTTTATTAAAGCGGTATGTTTGGTGGCCACAATTGTTCTTAGGGTTTACCTTCAATATGGGATCGCTCATGGGCTCAGCAGCAATAATAAACCAGATCAGTATAGAATCCTTGCTGTTTTATATAGGATGCTTCTTTTGGACACTTAGCTATGACACCATATACGCTCATCAAGATAAAAAAGATGATGAAAAACTCGGAATGAAATCTACCGCATTATATTTTGGTGATACAACAAAATCTTGGTTGAAAAGATTTTATTTAATATCTCTTATGACGTGGCTATATGCTGGTATCTTATCATCATTAAATAACATCTTTTATATTGCTCTACTTGCTGTAGGGTTGATATTTCACCGCCAATACAAAAATTTCAATCCTGACGATCCCAGTCAATGCATGTCCATATTTAAAAATAATTCCTACGTAGGGTTGCTTCTCTTTTTTGGCATCCTTTTAGATAGAATTATCACCTATAGCTAACCGAAATAAGGTTTCCTCAAAGGAGTGTAAAAAGGTATAATACTGCTTTAATTAAGGTAGAATGATGGCAAAGCCATATAGTGAGGACCTGAGGGAACGAGTTTTAAAAGTGGTTGACGAGAAAAAAATGACTATGGAAGAAGTAAGCAAGATGTTCAAAATTGATAGAAAAACTATATACTGGTGGAGGAAAAGAAGAGAAGAAACAGGAAGTATAAAACCGTCTTCAGGCTACCAAAAGGGACATAGTCATAAAATTAAATACTTAGATGGCTTTGTCAAATTTCTGGATGAAAACCGAGATATTACGGTTGAAAAAATAATTGAAAAATTTGGCAACATGTGCAAAGACACAGTCTACAATTATCTTAAAAAAGTAAACTATACATATAAAAAAAACTTTTCTTTATCAGGAAAGGAATGAAGAGAAACGCAAGGAGTTCATAAAAAAAATAGAAGGAATAGAAAAAGAAAACTTGATATTCATAGATGACTCTGGAGTAGAAGACAACAGATTTTATGAATATGGGTGGTCTCAAAAAGGCAAGAGGTTATTTGCCGATAAACCAGGGTTTAAAAGAAAGAAGGTAAGCATAATAGGAGCACTAAATGAGGGAAAAGTTAAAGCTTCCTGGGTAATTGAGGGCTACTGCAACAGCGAGATTTTTGATGCTTATGTAGAAAATATACTTGTTCCTATATTAAAACCTGGACAGACTATTGTTCTCGATAATGCAAGCTTTCATAAATCTGCAAGAACGAAAAATTTGATAGAAAATGTTGGGTGTAAAATTTTGTTCTCGCCGCCATACTCACCGGATTTAAATCCGATTGAGAAGTTCTGGTTTGCCATTAAGCATGCCATAAGAAAAGTGCTGCCAAGCTTTTGGCCCAATATTAATTCGGCTATTGATTTTGTCTTTCAGCTCTCGGGGAAATCTTACTTCGGTTAACTATAGGTCTCAAGAGTTTTGGCTCTAATGAAGTCAATAAACTCAGGTAGCTCGCAGAAACGAAAAAACTTGCTTGACAAACTCCGCCAGCCCCCTTATTATGACAGTGAAGCTATTGTATTTGCTTTCGCCAATCTGCAGATTAAAAGGTAAGGATTACTTAATGTATCGGCGTTTTATGTTCAATTTTTTGCAGTATATAGATACTGTATGTCTTTACAAAACTTCATCTACATCTAGATTTTTATCTAAATAAGCTGAACGCGCTTACAAAGCGTTACAAGACATCAAAAAATGCCAATACTCGACAAAGGTAGTAAAAGACTAGCTAACTCGGGGATTCTTTGTCTTTTTTTCTGCTTGGTAAATTTCTTAAACATTTGCAGCGTAGGTTAGTTGCAATTAAAAGCAGCTTAATCTCGCTTGTCAAGCGTTTAAAACATAAAAAACGCCAATATTTTAAAGCGGATAATAACCACGGTGCTTCTTTTGCCTTTTTTTCCACTTGGTAAATTTATTAATGTTTGTAGCTAAAGCAATTTAAGAGACCGAAAATGGCGTCATTCCAGCGCGTGACGCTGGAATCTAGTCTTTATTATGCAGCCACTTATTTAAAGTTAAGTTTTCTGGATCCAAGTAGTCAAGCTACTCGGATGACACCTTGACAATCGTCATCCCGCTACGTGTTAGCGGGATCTATGCTAAGAACGCGAATTCTGGATTAAGGAAGGAAGAAAGTATAGGAAATAGAAGGCTTTGTGGATTTGATGGAATAGGAAATGAGAGTAGAAAAGATATGAACCAAAAAATTAACAGGGGATCTATGGCGAGTGTGTTCAATTTCTAGTCTATTTTTTAGGTAACCAAAAACAGTCTCAATGATAGACCTTTTTCTCAGTAAAATCTTCTCATTTAACGAAATCAATGTATTTTTCATACCTTTTTTCACCTTGGTAACAAGTTTCAAACCTCGGTCAAACAGCTTCTGAAAAAGCTCTTTTGCAATATAACCTTTGTCACCAAACAAAAGGCCGATTAATTTTTCCGTCAGATTTGGCACAGGTATCCTATCATCAACATTGCCTTTTGTTAGCGTAAGTGCATGAATTTCAACATTTTCATTGATTACCATATGTAATTTGAAACCAAAAAACCAGCCGTAAGAGCCTGTCTTCAAACTAAGTAGAAAGGAGTTAAGAAGTGTGTTATAAGATATATTTTAAATGTACCCAAGCGATATAAGTGACAAAGAATGGAAGATAATAGAGCTATATTTTGAACCTAAAAAGACCGGTAGACCAAGAAAACATAGTATTAGAACAATTATTAACGCAATCCGCTATATGATGAGAACAGGATGTCAATGGAGACAACTGCCTAAAGATTTTCCACCATGGAAAACAGTGTATAGTTGTAATTAGCGATTGAAAAAAAGTGGAATATGGCAAGAGATTCATGATTTTCTAGTTAAAAAAGTAAGAGAGATAATTGGTAAGAATGAAACTCCATCAGTGGGAATAATAGATAGCCAATCAGTAAAAACTACTCAAAAAGGGGATCCAGAGGATATGATGCTGGCAAGAAAGTAAAGGGTAGAAAGCGCCACATCGTTGTAGATACTGTAGGTCTTGTAATTGCTGCTGAAGTACAAAGTGCAAGCATTCAGGATCTTGATGGTGCACTAAATCTTTTTGTTCAAGCCAAATGCAAAGCTCCAACATTACATAAGTTTTTTGCTGATCAAGGATACACAGGTAAATTGCAAAACCTCTGCTTATTGGAAACTGGATGTTTATTGACGATTACCAAGAAAATAGTTGATACAGGATTTCAGGTTATTCCCAAACGTTGGATTGTTGAGAGAACCTTTGCTTGGCTCTCCAATTTTAGACGTATGAGTAAGGATTATGAGCATTCTCCTCTCACTTCAAAAAATAACATCTTCTTTAATATGATCACTATTATGCTTCACAAATTAGCTCATTCTTGAGTTTGAAGACAGGCTCTTAAACGTTTTATAAGCGCGTTTCAGCTTTTATAGGTAGAAACCTAAAGTTTTATAAAGACATGAGGTGCACATAGTGCAAAAAATTAAGCATGATTTACGCCAAATACATTAAGTTTTTTTGTCATTAATCCACTGCAGAAATTGCGAAGATAAATAAATAGCTTCAGTTTTATGGTAAGGGGGCTGGTGGAGTTTGTCAAGTAAGTTTTTCGTTTCTATGTTGTCAGCTACTTGCACGACACCTCTGGGCACTGCCGTCATAAAGGAACCAGTGTTAGCTACTTGGATGACAACCATTGTATTTGAGGCAAAATTGACTATCACTTCTTTTTATAGAGCTTGCTCCAAATTCTATTGTTAGTTAATACAAAAAACACTGTTAAAATTATAAAATACGCCACTACTTTTAATCCAAGTTTATGCCGGCGCTCTAATTCTGGCTCTGCTGCCCATTGTAAAAAATTTATCACATCATACGCCATATTTTCAACTGTGGCTTGTCTTGCACCATCATATTCCACCATTCCTTCAGAAAGTGGTGGCGCCATAGCTAACCTGCCTGTTGAAAAGTAAGGGTTGAAGTATAAATCATTTTCATCGTGCTCGCCGTTTTGATAGCCTGTTAACAGTGAATAGACATAATTTGCACCATCATGCCTTGCTTTAATAATTAACGATAAGTCTGGTGGAACTGCACCATTATTGCTTGCTGCAGCTGCTTCTTTTGTATCAAAAGGTGCAATAAAATAATCCGAAGGTACTCCAGGTCTATCGAACATTTCACCCAAATCATTCGGACCATCTTTAACTTGATAAGAAGCTGCAATCTGTTTTATATCTTCTTCAGAAAAACCAACATCTTGCAAATTACGAAATGCTATCCTATTCATTGAATGACAAGCAGCACAGACTTCTTTATACACTTTATAGCCTCGTTGAATTGACTCTCTATCGAAAGATCCGGTAATTCCATCAAATTTCCAGTCCATTTTTTTATTTGGTAATGGTTTGAATTCTTCTGCATACACAAAATTAGCAAAAAACAATATGCAAAGCATAGCTAACATACTTCTCATCAGCATTACTTCATCTCCGGCACAGAATCACTTAAGATTTTTGGTGGTTCTTTTGGCTTTTCATACTTACTAAGAAGCGGTAAAATTATTACAAAATATGCAAAATAATAAAGAGTGGATAGCCTACTCATAGTGATGTAAGGCTCTTTCAACTCTTGTCCTCCAAGCCAGGCAAGAAGTGCAAAATTTATTGCGAAAACCCAAAAAAATTTTTTGAACACTGGGCGATAAGCACCACTTTTAACTTTTGATTTATCAAGCCAAGGTAACAAAAACCAAACTAAAATAGACGCAAACATGGTAAGCACACCAGTAAGTTTATCTGGAATTGAACGTAGCATTGCATAAAAAGGTAAAAAGTACCACTCTGGCACTATATGTATCGGAGTGACCATAGAATCAGCTTCTACATAATTGTCTGGATGCCCAAGATAATTAGGAGCATAGAAAACAAATGCAAACAAAACTACAAAAAACAGACCAAAAGTTATGCAATCCTTGACTATATAATAAGGATAGAGAGGAATGGTATCCTTATCTGATTTTACCTCCACTCCACTTGGGTTACCAGAGCCAAACCTATGCAGAGCTATCACATGAAGCATAGCTAAAGCAATAATAACAAAAGGCAGAAGATAATGCAGAGCGAAAAAACGGTTAAGTGTTGGGTTATCCACTGAAAAACCACCCCATAACCATGTAACTATTTTATTGCCAACTAAAGGTATAGCAGAAAATAAATTGGTTATAACTGTTGCACCCCAGAAACTCATTTGTCCCCAAGGCAATACATATCCCATAAAGGCAGTTGCCATCATTGCAAAAAATATAAATATACCAACAAACCACACCATCTCTCGTGGCCTCTTGTAAGATCCGTAATATAACCCACGCATTATATGAACATAGACTACCATAAAGAAGAGCGATGCTCCAACAGCGTGAGTGTAGCGTATTAACCACCCGTAATTCACATCTCGCATTATGCGCTCTACACTATTAAACGCATAATCAACATGCGGAGTGTAGTGCATAGCAAGAAATATACCTGTTATTATTTGTAAAATTAGCGCTATACCAGCCAAAGAGCCAAAGTTCCAAGCATAATTTAAGTTTTTTGGCACTTGGTAAGAAGCAGTGTGTTTCAAAAAAGAAAATATAGGCAATCTATATTCTATCCACCCTAATATGCCTTTTTCCTCTTCTATCGTTGTTTTTTTTTTCTGCATAACTTAAAGCTTTCTCTACCTTTAACTCGTTTTATTGTAGCAACTTATCCTTTACACACAAATAAAAAGTTTAAAGCGATATTAATTACTACCTCTTCAGCAACCTATCACGTGCCGCATTTAATTTTTGTGCAAAATACTCTGAGCCTCCCTTATCTGGGTGAACTAATTTCATTAAATTTTGATATGCTTTATTAATTTCATTTTGACTTGCCTCAGGATTCAGCCCCAGTATCTTTAATGCTTCATCTTTGGACATGTTATCACCAGTGTAATTTTCAGTATAACTTCTACTGCTATTAAATTCGTTCAAAAACTTACTTAATATAGAGTTCATCATGAAACTTATGTTATTTTTTTTGTCAGGAAAAGAAAAAATACAACAACGCTAGGCAAAACAAATGTAACTACTATGAATACTAAAAAAAGAAAAAAGATGAATGACATGTATATTTTTTTATCATTTTATGATTAAATAGTAACAATTATAATTGTCATGGTAAATAACATGTTCATCCAGATTGAAGAAACACCAAATCCAAACACACTGAAATTTCTCCCTGGATTTGCAATTCTAAACGAAGGAGAAACGGCTGATTTTTCAAATGCAGATGAAATAAAAAACTCCAAGTTAGCAGCAAATCTTTTTCAAATAGAACATGTGGTAAGAGTGTTTTTTGGTCATGATTTTATTTCAGTAACAAAATTGGGTGGAATTAATTGGGATACATTAAAAGTAGAAATTTTAACTACAATCATGGATCACTTTACTTCAGGTGGAAAAGCACTAGATAAAGAAGGAGTAAATGATAATAATATACTGGATGAAGAATTTTTTGATAAAAATGATATAGAAATTGTAAATAGAATAAAAGAATTGATGGAAAGTTATATCAAACCTGCAGTTGCTCAAGATGGTGGCGATATCAAATTTCGTGGCTATAAAGACGGGATAGTTTATGTTGAGTTACAAGGAGCTTGCTCTGGATGCCCAAGTGCTGCAATTACTTTAAAGCAAGGAGTGCAGAATATGCTGAGCTACCACATACCAGAGGTTGCAGGTATAGAGACCACACTATGACTAATCAAACGGTTAGAGGAACAAAAGATCTCCTGTTTGATGAATGGTACAAGTTTAAACACATAGAGCAGACAACAAGCAGAACCTCAAGTCTATATGGCTTTTTGCCTGCTCAAACTCCGATATTTGAATATACGGAAGTTTTCACAAAGACTTTAGGTGATAGCTCAGACATCATCACTAAAGAGATGTACACCTTTAATGATAAAGGAGGAAAGAGCATAACTTTACGTCCTGAGTTCACTGCAGCGGTTGTTAGGCTATTAATTGAAAAAAAACTGCAAACGCCGATAAAATTATTTTCAACAGGGCCTGCATTTCGTTACGAAAGACCGCAAAAGGGAAGACAGAGGCAATTTCATCAGATAAATTTTGAGGTTTTTGGTGTAGAAGATTCAAAAGCCGATGTTGAATTGATATCACTCGCTCAGCACTTACTAACTGAATTTAGCATCAATAAAAATGTAAAGCTGGAAATCAACTCTTTAGGTGATAGTGAAACAATAACTAAGTATAGAGAAGCTTTGATCTTATACTTTACAAAGTATCAAAACGATCTATCAGAAGATAGCAAAAATAGGTTGATCAAAAATCCACTCAGAATACTGGATTCTAAGGATGAGAAAGATAGATTAATAATTTCTGATGCGCCTAAAATCAGTGATCACTATACAAAAGAATCTTCATATTTCTTTGACCAGGTGTTAAATGGACTGCAAGCTCTTTGCATACCTTACACTGTAAATAGCAAATTAGTTCGAGGTCTAGACTATTATTGTCACACAGTATTTGAATTTGTCACAGAAGATTTAGGTGCACAAGGGGCAGTTTTTGCCGGTGGAAGATACGATAATCTAGTATCTTCAGTAGGTGGAAAACACACCCCAGCGATAGGATTTGCAGGAGGTATTGAACGCATAATGGAGTTAATCAATTATTCTCCGAAAGAAGAGCGACCTATTTACCTAATTCCGATCGGCAGAGAGGCTGATGAACATGCTCTAACACTTGCGAATGAATTGCGCAGAAATGGTTTATATGTAGTCTACGAATATAGCGGAGCACTTAAAAACCGAATGAAAAAAGCAAATCAAGCAAATGCTAAAGCTGCTTTAATCTTTGGCGATGAAGAATTGAGTAGTAAAACTTTAAAGATTAAAAACATGGATACAGGTGAAGAAAAAATAATTGCTCGCGATAACACAATAGAAAACATCAATTAGGAGCAATGCAAATGTTTTTCTTAGTCAGCTATAGAAGAAAATTCGTCTGCACAAGAATTTTTCATAGCATTCAATGTATCATAATCTGTAAAATCTAATTTTACTGGTGTGATAGTAATAAATCCTTCTTTTATTTTATTTACACTACCACTGCCTGAGTGCTCTCGAGACCAATTTAAGCTAAAAAAGCCATTCGAATTTTCAGTAAAAGTTAAATCCCCATCAATGTTATATTCACCTTGTTCAGCAAATTCTACTCCTTTTACTTTTTCCGTAGCAGGAAAATTTACACTCATCACTATGTTTTTAGGCCAACCAACCTTAACTAGCTTGGCAATAACCTTTGGTGCAAAAACCTTTGTATTGTGCCAGTCTATTTTATCATGATAAACTTGGCTCAGCGCAATAGAAGGTATAGACCTTGCAGCACCTTCCATTACAGCACCAATTGTTCCTGAATAACAAATATCGTCCCCGACATTTGATCCAATATTTACTCCGGACAATATTAAGTCTGGTTTTTTATTCATAACTTTATTTAGCGCAATAATGACACAATCTGCAGGAGTACCAGACACACTAAATTCCCTTTCACTATGTTGGTTTATTCCAATAGATTGTTTCACTGGATAATCAAGAGATCTTGCAGCCCCGCTTCTATCAGTATCTGGTGCCACCATCCATATTTCTGACGCAAAATTCCGTGCAATCTCTTTGAGTAATTTTATTCCTTCACTCCCAAAGCCATCATCGTTTGTTATCAATATTATCATATACAATACTCAGCTATACAGTTCCAAATTATGTAAATCACTGACTGTAAATAAACTCATAAGGCTTTAGGTTTCTTTGCATAACTACGAACTGTAACAAAGAACCTGCTGTAAATCAATAAGAAAAGATTAGGAGTGAAAACAGGTTGGAAAGTATATAGCTAAAGTGGCTTAGGTTTACCTACAATTTGAAAAACAACAAATTCGTTATTCCGCTACTCGTTAGCGGAATCTATACTGAGATACCGCGGCGGTATGACGTAGGGAAACCTTTCTTGGGTTAGCTATAGTATTCCCTAAAATTAATAATAAATTTCTTGGCTAGCAAGAAGCTGTAAATTTTTTTGCGAGACCTAAGCCACTTTTGATATAGCTAAAGGTTTACTGACAATCGTCTCATTCCACTACCTGCTGACTTACTTTCTGCTTAGCATATCCATCAAATCAGATTCTTTGAGTTTACTATGGTCAACTTTACTGAACTTATTTACCACAGAGCTCATTTGATTATACTGCTTAATCAGAAGATTAACTTCAGTTACACTTGTTCCGGACCCCTTAGAAATTCTAAGTCTTCTTTTGCCATTTAAAATATCTGGATTTTGCCTTTCTTTTTCAGTCATTGAGTTTATGATAGCTATATATTTTTTCACTTTATTGTCATCTGGCACACTGCTACTTAGCTTTTTTGTGAATGAACTAGGAATGAATTTCATTATGTTGCTAATACCATCCATTTTATTGAGAGTTTTTAACATTCCCACTAGGTCGTTTAGGTCGAATTTACCCTTTTTTACTTTCTTTTGTAACTTATCAATTTCTTCCTGACCAACAATCTCAGCAGCTTTTTCAACCAATGAGACAACATCACCCATACTAAGTATCCTTTTTGCAATTCTATCGGGGTAAAAATCATCGAGGTCACTTAATTTTTCACCACAAGCAATAAATTTAATTGGACAATCGGCGATCATTTTCATAGAAAGAGCAGCACCACCACGTGCATCACCATCAACACGGGTAAGAATAATGCCGGTTACACCTATTGCCTCATTGAATGATTTGGCAATGTTGACCGCATCCTGGCCTATCATTGCGTCGGCTACTAAAATAACTTCTGCAGGTGAAGCTATTTCCTTTACGGCTTTCAACTCATTCATCATATTATTGTCAATATGAAGCCTGCCTGCGGTATCTAGTATTAATACATCACAATTATCGTTCTTTGCTGTTGCCAGTGCCCTTTTTGTAATTGCAATAGGCCCCTCATTTATTACTATAGATAAAGTTTGTACGTCTATTTGTTTACCCAGCACCTCAAGTTGTTTCTGGGCAGCCGGCCTATAAATGTCTAAAGAGGCAAGCATCACTTTTTTCTTTTGCTTTTTTAGCTTTAAAGCAAGCTTTCCTGAGGTAGTTGTTTTACCTGCACCTTGTAAGCCCACCATCATAATCACAGCAGGGGGTTTAACTGCTAGATTTAAGTCACTTTTCTCCGATCCGAGAACTGCAACTAAATTATCCTGCACAATTTTAATTATCATTTGTGCTGGAGAAACACTCTTTATGACTTTTTCCCCAATCACTTTATCTTTAATGTCATTGATGAATTTTTTCGCAACTTCAAGTGAAACGTCAGCTTCAATTAAAGCTATACGTATTTCACGCATGGCAAGATTAAAATCATCTTCAGAAATGATTGACTTTCCTCTCAGTTTACTAAATACAGAATTTAAACTTTCAGTTAACGATTTAAACATAATAGCGTTAGTAGAATACTCATTAAAAAGAGAGAAGAAGCTGAAACAAAACTCACTGAGTTATAATCCAGCACTTCTTTAAGTTTAGTAATATTATTAAAGTATAAACCAGCAAGTGAATTAGTCAAGTTTTGCACTATGCTGGCAAACATTTCTCTAGTTTTAGAGACTAACTGATTGAACAGCAAGACAATATAGGGTATGAAAGCTCTAAAAGTCCAATCAACATCCATTTTAAAATTTATTCTCGGGTAAAATAACTTGCGTAAAGGAATAAACAATAAAGTGGTACATAATAACAAATTAAATTGCGACAAAATATTTTTTGTGTTGTACACAAAATCGAAAATCGAAGATTTATTGTAAATAGGTAAGTAAGGATTGCCAGTGATTACGCATATAAATGCTAAAATGATCATAGTCATTTTGCCCCCCCTCTCTGCTAAAGGTTTTGACTTACTTTTTGCAATAAATAAGTAATAAAGAAACTTTAGCCCCACGCTTAAATGAAGCAGCAAATTTAGAACCTTATATAAATTTTTATAACCTTTTAAGGCAACAGTGTTCATTTCAATTTCAGCTGTGATATATGATTTACTGATAAATCCAGCGGTTCCAGGAAATGCAGCCATTGTAAGTATTGCGATTATAGCACACATGCCTTCCACTGACATCAGTTTACCTACTCCATTAAAACTAATTGTTTTTGTTCGTGAAATAATCGAATTGCTGACCACAAACAATAATAATTGATAAACAAGAGAGAAGATTATATGCAGCATCAAAATTGGTATTGCCTTTTCCGAAGAGTTGAGTAAACCTCCTGCAATAATCAGCAAGCCCATTTGTCCTACAATATTATAGCATAAAAATCTACGAATATTTTGCTCAAGAGAAGCAAATATAATGCTGTAAATTGCAGTGATGGCGCCTACAAGCGCTAATATTTCAGTACAATCTTGCCATAGGTTATAAGTGTGTAAAAGCATCACTAAAAAAGAGACTTTAGTGGTAAATAAAGAGAGATATGTAGTGCCATGTAGCGATGCAGCAGGATATGCATCAACAACCCAAAACGAAAAAGGGAAACAAGTGCAGTTTATCAATAAACCTAAAATTATCAGGTTAGTACTTTGCAGTGCCAATCCTGCTGTTAATATAACTCCAACGAAAAAGTGTACACAAGCGTACCTTATTGCAGGTCCACTATCTCTACAGCCAGCTGCGATAGTAAAAAATGCACTGACGGTCATTAATTCACAGAATATTATAACCAATATCATATGTTCAGATAAAACTGCATAAAGTGAACTAATAGTGTAAGCAGCAAAAGATAGCATCTCTGAAAAAGTCAAATTTTGTGCTGGTAGAACAGCTAAAAATGCAGCTGATAAAAAAGATATTAGTATGATATGAAAAGATAAATCAAAATCCAGAATTGGGAGAGACCAATTTACTGCAATGCTCAAATTTTCAGGTAATTTTAGGACTATAACTATTAATACAGTCAGTAGAAGTAACAGTGAAGATTTATAAAGTTGCACAATAATTTAAACCAATATGGGTTATGCTATCTCAATATATGAATAAAATCAATTTGCATATTAACCACTAATTAAACTAATTATCATATAATTATATCAGAGTTTAGAGGGTTATAGAGAAACCGGTCAGATTAGGTTTTTAATCTAATCTGACCGATAGCTTTAATAGTGAGGTAAGCTTTAATATAGCATTCTTAATTCACAATGCTACACTCGTGCATAATTTATTTTTAATTTGTGCACGAGCGTTAGTAAATTATTTACTTTTTGAAATAAAATTTGGCATCACTTTAATATCCAGACTTAGTAAACCTCAGTAGGGCTGCCAGTTGGACCCATAAGAATTACTTGTTCACCTTCTTTAAAACATTTACATAAATTAGTGGAACCGCCAGTTTCAAGCACAATAGTGGAAATAATTCCTTTTTTTTTGTCTACTTCAGTGCCGGTTACGGCTATACCTTCCATAGCAAGGTTTGTATTATTGGCTTTTCTGCTATTGGTTTCAAAATTTTGCAACCTAAAGAATTGTCCAGGTTTAAAATTCTTTGCCGCAAGTGGTGCTTTGATCACTATTTCCACAACTTTGTCTGTTAAATATTGAACTTTTATAACCTTTGCAGTGAATTGCTCTTTGATTTTATTGAAAAATTCTTTGTTAGCCAGGTGTTCTGATATTATTCCAGCGCGTGACGCTTTAGTGTACAAATGCTGCAATTTGTAGGTAATTCGCATAGCAGGTGGTGTCATGCAAGTAGCTGACACTGGAATCCAGTTCTGACTATACAACCATCTGGTGTACTCATTCAAAATTAAGTTTTCTGGATCCCAGTGTCTGGGCACTGGAATGACATCTTTTTTGGTGAAAGTTACTCTTACATTACAACATTCATACAATTGTGCATATGACTCCGAGATTCTAGCTGGAGTGGCAGAAATGAAGCTATTAACTCTATTCAAAAGCTGAGAAACGATAGGGTAACCATTCTTAGCGCTTGCCATAGCTTTCACGACGCTGCCGCTATACGAAGGATGAAGATCACCAAAAAAGCTAATTGTTTTATTGCCTTGCTTATATACTAATATTCTGTCTTTATTCTGCATCTTAGGAGAAAATATTGGATCTATTTCTTTTCCTGATGAATTCAAATGAGTAAAATACCCATTGCTTAATTTAAAATGCTTTTTATCTTCTGTTGCAATAACTGTATTTGGCTCAGTACCTGCTGCTATAAAAATAGAACGTGCTTTCATGCATTTGATTTCGCCGGATTTTGTGTCTATTAGTTTTATTGATTCAGCATGATTATATTTATCCGTCACAACTTCAACTGGCTCTAAGTTTTCAATAAAGTAAATCCCTTCTGAAAGTGCATTTTGCACCTCTTCGCTATTTAATCGATAACTTGGCGAATCTTTTAGCTCTTTTCTATATACAACTTTCACTCCCCCCAAACTCTGCATTAACTCTAATATTTTTATTTCTCTACTCTCTTTTTTTGCTAACTTTTGCTTTTCTCGGATCAATTGTGCGTGCGATATAAACTCATTCGCAATTTCGCGCTCTTCCTCTGTCCAATCCTTTTCAACACAGTCCTTTCCATACTTATCAACTAATATCTCATAACGAAGAAGAAATTTTTCTGCTTGAATTGGATAATACGCTAAAGCTTCAGTGGCAGTGTCAATCGCAGTAAGCCCCGCACCTATGACAACTATCGGCATACGAACTTGCAGATTTGCTATAGAATCAAATTTAAGAGCGCCAGTCAGTTGTAACGACATAAGAAAGTCAGATGCCATACGCACTCCACGAGCTAGTATATTCTTTATTTTGATCATTCGTTGCTTGCCAGAGCCAAGTGCTAGTGCGATGTGATCAAAACCCAAGTTGAAAGCATCATCAACATTAATCGTGCCACCAAAACGAATGCCCCCATAAAGTGCGAAATTCTCACGTCTTTCCAGCAGTAATCTAATAATCTTTAAGTAATTTTTATCCCACCTAGAAGTAATGCCATATTCTGCCACTCCACCAAACCCACCTGCCGTACGTTCACTCAATTTTTCGTGTTCAAAATCTTTAATTAGCTGGAAATTATCGATTAAAGGTTCAATCTTTAGTCCATCAATGGCGATAACGTTATGCCCATCATTCAACAAATGATGAGCTAAATTAAAACCAGCAGGACCAAGGCCTACAACTAGAACGTTTTTTCCGGTGTTTTCTCTTGGCAATGAACGCTGAAAATTTAAAGGATTCCAACGGCTGAGCAGAGAATATATTTCAAATCCGTACGGTAAACTAAGCACATCATCCAAAATCCTTGTTTCAATCATTGGCACATTCACGGGTTCTTGTTTCTGATATATGCACGAGTTCATGCAGTCATTGCATATTCTGTGCCCAGTAGCCGCACATAATGGGTTATCTATCATCACAATTGCAAGGCTTGCTATGCTGTAACCTTCGCTTTTCACCAGATTCATTTCTGATATTTTCTGTTCTAGTGGACAGCCATGCAGCTCAACTTTTAGTGGGGACTGTTTAAAAGTATTGTCGTTATTAATTAGCCCCTTTGAGCAGCTGTCCTTATTTTGCTTATGACAGAATATGCAGTAGTGAGCGTTATCTAATGCTTTGTTCAAACTCACCTTTTTGCTTGTTAGATCAAAACCATATCGTCTTTTTACTTCATTTGAATACAGCACTTCAACTTTGTCCACTTCTTTTTTAGAAAATGGCATGAGGTTTTCGTGGTCGATTTTTTTATGAATACTGAATAATATACTCTGTTTATTTTTTACTCTCCACACTGCATATTGTGCCGCAAGTTCTATTTCTTCTTTGTGATTTTCTTTATCTTCAAACCAATGCATCACCTGCTCGGCAAAATTTTTTTCTGTTGTTGGCAAAGTGAGAAAATGACTTAGTTTGTTAGTAATATCTATATTCGCCACATTAATGTATTTCTTCAATGCGTAGCGTTGGACAAATAACCTTTTGCATTTATATATCACAGCAAAGTCATTGTGTTTTTTCTTTAGCTCTTCTATTTCTTTTTCAATGTTGAAAAGTTTTGCAATGAACTCGTCAAATAAATATGAGAGGTCTATTATTAACTGGCTATCACCAATCTGATTTTCCCTTGCTTCAATTAATGAACAAAACAAGCTTTCATCACATGATTTAATATAATTCAAAAATGTCTCATCCAATTTTATTAATCCACTGCGAGTATATAAATTTGAAAATGAGATATTAAGCTGCATTATACAGTATGCACACTGTCTTTTGTATATTACGTATTTTGTAGCATAGCTAAAATCGTTGCTTCTGCAACCTTTTCTTCACCAACACAGGCAATACACTCAAATTTACATGCACTTAAACGTGCGTTTTTAACATTAGCTTGCAGAATCAGTGTGTCCCCTGGAGTGACTGGCTTTCTGAATTTTGCATTTTCAATAGACATAAAGTAAATAGCTTTGTTTTCTATTGTACCTTGACTTTCTTTACCAAGAACACATATAGCAGATGCTTGAGCTAGAGATTCAATTATCAAGACTCCTGGCATTATTGGATGACCAGGGAAATGACCAATAAAAAATGGCTCATTGAAAGTCACATTTTTGATTGCTTTTATACTTTTACCAGGATCACACTCTATAACCCTATCTACTAAGAGAAACGGATAAGAATGTGGTAGTATTTTTATAATATCACTGATATTAAATTGCATAAGCCTACTCAATGCCTTTTAAAGCAAATTCAGGTATTTCCTTGTTTATATTGTTTAATACCATATCCAATAAATCAACTTCATCCATAGAGTATAAAACTTGGTTCTTTTTTGAAATAAATAGTACCAAATCTATGTTGTCTTTTTCTGCTGTTTTTTTAGCAACTTCTTTTATCTTGTTAAAAACACTCTCTACTGCATCTCTATAACTTTCTTTAAATACAACATTTTTTTAGCGTAAGCATCTCTAGCATTTACAGTATGCTTATTAAACTGTTCTGTCTTTTCCTTTTTTGCTTCTTCTGACAAAAGTTCAAATTCTTCTTTTGATGGCTTAAGTTTTTCTAACTCACTTTCAAATTCTTGTTGTAATCTAGAATTCTGCTCCTTTATTTGTTGTTGTATGTTTTGCAGAGCAAGAGATTCATTGATAACTTTATCACTATCAATAATGGCAGCCTTTGTGTTCTGAGGTTGATATCCTGCAAACTTATACCCCACAAATAAGAAAATAATTAAGGCAATAACTGATATAAATAACTGTATATATTTCATTCAAATCCCCGCTTCAATAGAAAATTTAACATTTGGTGATGGTATTATATCATAAGATTCCTTTACTAAAGGAAACCCAAAATCTAATCTAAATCTACCAAAAGGAGAAGGCATTGAAAAGCCAAAACCTGGTGACACTCTTATAAGCTTACTATCATTATATGGATCTTTATATTTCTCATTTTTATCATCTAAGCCAAAAAGTGTTGCATAGTCAACAAATAATGAGCCTTTGATACCAGCATAGTCATATAGTTTTGGTAGTGGGAAATCTACTTGCTGTGTTAAATTAAAATAAGTTTTGCCTCCCAATGAGCTTTTATTTTTGTCTTCTGCTCTTGGTCCAATGCCGGAAAGGTCAAACCCTCTAATCTCATTACCCCCTTTAAAAAAGTGCTGGCCAATGTTTAGATCTTCATCGGTATAAGAAAAAATATGACCTGCTGCCATCTTAAAGCGTAGTATTATGCTATCGTCAATTTTACTTAATATAGGATGCGTGTAAAAAGACAAGAACTCAGATTTTAGGAAGTTTACATTTCCTCCCAATCCTGAAATATCCTGACTTAAGCGTAATAAATACCCCTCTCTTGGAGCGTATAGATTATCCAATTTATTATATGCCAACGTGTATCCCACTGATGAAATCTGATGTTCATCTTTTTGATCTCTTATTATCTGAGAGATATCCTCATCTTTTCCACCCTTATTATCCATGTGTATATGATTATACTTATAAGAATAGTGAAAGGAATTGATGAGATTTTCTGAGATTTTATATGATAATTTTGCTGTTCCTCCCCAGTTACAAGTATCGAAAGTAGTGTTTGGTTTATCTTGTTTTTCATAAAATACACCCATGCCTAGTGACGTATCAGAATCGTTAAAATTATTTTCAACAAACTCTAAATCAGTAGAAAATACGTATTGACTTTTTTCGAGAGCAAAAGAGAGCTCTTTTCCAGTACCAAATAAATTACGGTCTTTGAGGTTAATTTTAATCAATGCTCCACCAGGAAGAGACACACCTCCTCCCAAATACAACAAAGTAGTGTTTTTTTCTTTAACATTTAAGTCAAGATTTACTGCATCGTCATTAACTGCGTAACTATTTACTTTCACTGTTTCAAAAAAATCACTACTAATTAGTTTTTTACGTGATTTTTGAATCTCAGATATATTGTACGCATCACCTTCTGCTATACTTAGCTTACTTCTGATCACCTTATCTAAAGTGCGATCGTTACCATCAATTGTAATTTGATTTATATAAATCTTTTTACCCGGCAGCACTCTGTAGGTCACATCTACAACATTGTCACGTTGTGCATACTCTGGATTAACTTTTGCAAATATATATCCTTTCTCATTTAAATACTTGTTTATTTTTTCTACTGTATTATTAATTTTAACTCTATTAAATATCTTATCGTTTTCCTCTGTTATAAAGTCCAATATTTCTTCTTTTAGGCTTAAATCCTGAATTTCAGTTTCAATATTAACCTCATTATTTCCAAACAAATATTGCTGTCCTTCGTCAATCAAAAAAGTCAATTCTATCTGATTGTTATTATCAACCTCAACAATCGGTTGAATATTATTTTGAGTATATCCCTTAGACGAATAAAAACGATCGAGCAATTCTGTGTTAATCAATAAATATTGTGGTGAATAACGAGTTCCGCCCTTAAACATGGCTCTAAATAACTTACTAAATATGTCATTACTATGCACTTTAATAGCTTGCTCTAGCTCGTTTTCAGAAAAGTTTTTGTTACCTATAAATCTTATATCCTTAATTTTAGAGGTTTTACCTTCTTTTATTTTAAAAATTAGATTGACCCTATTACTATCAAGCTTATTCAGCTCATATGCAACGTTAACACCAACCTTACCGTTATTTCTATAAGTAGTGATTAAATTCATTAAATCGTTTTGCAATTTTGTTTCAGTGAAAATAGTTAGCGATTTTGATTGAATTACATTATTTAGCAGCTCTTTGCTGTTAAATAATTTATTACCCTTTAATATTATCTTGTTAATTAGTGGATTTTCTTGAATTTTTACTACTAAATTTTTTTTATCATCGATATAAGCGTTAACACTAGCAAACAACTTTGTTTTATATAAACCTTTTATAATCGAATCTATATCATCGTCGTCTACATAGCTACCAGGTTCTAACTTTATATAAAACCCTATTGTTTGATTGCTTACTCGCTTATTGCCAATGCATTTGATATCTTTTATCTGTACTTTTTCCTTATTTTCTAAAGCAACAAGTAAAGCAGGAAAAATTACTATCAATAATATGCAAAGTAGCTTTTTCATGTTTATTTTAAAAAAGACTCCTAATATCATTTGACATTCCAGTTGCCATAAGCAAAAACAATACTAAAGCACCAAAAATAGCTGCATATTTTTGACATTTCAAACTTAAATCTCGACGTATAACTGCTTCTATAATATAGTGAAATAAATGCCCCCCATCCAGTAGCGGAATTGGCAGTAAATTAATCGCAGCTAAGTTAGCTGAAATAATTGCCATGAGATACACAACCATAATAAATCCTTTTTTGGCTGATTGCCCTGAATATTTTGCAATTTTTATTGGTCCACCTATTTCACTTGCACTTCTCTTACCAACGATAATTTGAAAGATAGCTTTGATAGTTAAGCACATAGTGTGGTAAGTTTCACTTACTGATAAGCTCACAGCCCCAAGAAAAGATGACTGCTTTAATGTATTGACTGAAATAATCCCTATAGTTTCTCTTTCTATTATGTTGCCAAAAACATCTCTACTCTCAATTGTCAATGGAGTCAGGCTAGTTCTACGCTCCTCACTATTTCTGCTATATTTAATTTCCATTCTCGTCTTGGGGTTCGACATTATCACACGTGAAATATCTTCAAAGTATCTTATTTTATGTTCATTGATTTGTGTAATAGTGTCACCTGGTAATAGGCCAGCTTGTTTGGCTGCACTTCCTTCAATTACATCCCTAATCACCGGTGGAGTGCGGTAATAACCTGCCGTGCTAAAAAATATTGTAAAAGCTATAACAGCAAGTATCATATTTGCAAAAGGTCCTGCAAAAACCACTGCTGCTTTTTTATACCGCGGTTTTGTATGAAATGAATACAACTTTTCTTCTTCAGTTAATTCTTTTTGATCAGCTGGGGCACTCGCTGCATTAGTATCCCCTAACATTTTAACATAACCACCCAATGGAACAGCGCTTAGTTTCCATCTAGTTCCAGACTTATCGTTAAAACCAAAAATTTCAGGACCAAAACCTATAGAAAAAGATTCAACTTTAACTTTGCATGCTTTGGCAACAACATAATGCCCATATTCATGCACAAACACTATAACAGAAATGATTAAGGCAAATGACAAAAAACAATATATTCCATTGCCAAACTGATGAATGAAATTCGAAATTAACTCCACCTGTGTATTTAGATCTTAAACAAATGTTAAGTATATTAAAACGCGCCTCGCTTGACAAGTATTTAGTTTAACTTTTAAATTAAAAAAAAGTTTAATTGTAATGACAGATACCTCACTACTCAGAAGAAAATTGATGTATAGAAGCTGGCATAGGGGTTGCAAAGAAACCGATATACTTTTAGGGCATTTCGCATTGAAATATCTTGATAAATTTTCCTTGAGTGAACTAATCGAATACGAAAAAATAGTTGATCTTGATGATTACGAATTATATTGTTACATAACTCGTAAGACAAACCTCCCTCCTGGCTTAAATAGTCAGATAGTCAATTTAATTGCTTGCTTTATTGAAGCTAATCCTTTATGCACTCAAGATTAGTGATAATCTTATTTACCTTATCTAGTACCTCAATATATTCTATTCTTTTCTCGTTTCTATACTTTTCGCGCTCTTGATTTGCTTCATCCAACCGCTTTGTTAATTCTAAAATTTTATCCTCAAGAATTAGCGCTGCAAGTAAGAAATTTAATGCATCCGAACCCTTACCTCCAGTTTTTTGAGATACAGAACCAACTAGCTTGTCAAAACTATTAGCAAGACGTAATAAATGGCTCTTCTTCCCACTTTCGCAAGATATTTTGTATGTGTTATTACGTATAACTATTTCTACTACTTGCATATGGTGCTAAAAATTTCTATCGTACAGTATAAACTCAAACCCCTACTTTCATCTTATTTATGGTATAAATTTTTATTCATTTATCAAATCAGATAATTTTTTACTGCTACGAAAATATGTTTTAAAGTATTGATTCTTTGTAAACTTCTGTAACATTAAATGGCTTGTTTCTTTCAAGTTATAACTTCTAACTGAAAAAGAACCAAACCCCCTAATTTCAACTCTATTATGATGCTTCAATGTGCTTGAAAGTATCCCAAAAAATCTATCAACTATAGCTGCTATAACAATCTTATCTAAAAAAGGATGTCTTTTTGCTACCCTCGCTATTATATCAGACTTTGTTGCCATTTATATGAAGCCAAAATAAGTAAACCTTATCACTTAGCAGATAATACTATGTTATATTCTTCAACACCCAATACTTCAACTTCTATTTTTTCTGATATAGAGAACTTTTTATTTTCCGGTAAATGCTCTTGATCTATTAGAAGGGTTACATCGTTCTCAACTTCAACGACTAGTCCATTATCTTCTCTCTTACCTACAATAACCTGTATTTTATCGCCTACCTTAACTTTCTTTATCAGTTCTTCAAGAGGATCATACTCTATTTGTTTTATTCCAAGATAAATTCTTGCCCGATTCACGTTAGCCCTTATTACTTTTGCTTCTATTTTATCACCTACATTATACTTCTTTATCTCATCTGAGCTATTTTTAGACCAACTTAAATCTTTCACATATATTGTCCCTTCTACGTTCTCATCTATTTCAGAATCATTGAAAGCAACAGATACATATGAGCCGGTATTATTCTTCACTTCACCAGAAACAATAGAACCAGGAGGATATTTATTGATAAATACTTGCCAAGGGTTGTCTACACACCTTTTCATGCTTAAACTCATCCTACTCTTAGCAATGTCAATACTGAGAATTTTTACATATACTTCTTGTCCCCTTGTTACGAGACTACTAACTGGTAAATTACTCTTAACCCAAGTTATTTCTGACGAGTGCACTAAACCTTCAATTCCAGGTCTAAGCTCAACAAACAATCCATAATCTTCTATGCTTGTTACATAACCCTTATGCACACTATCAACTGGATATTTTGACTCTGCATCTTGCCAAGGGCTATCTTCTAGCTGCTTCACACCCAAGGAAATTTTAGCATTTTCCTTATCTATTTTTATAATTTTAACTTTTATAGTCTGGCCACAAGCAAAAACTGCAGATGGATGACTCACTCTACTCCAAGAGATATCTGTAATATGTAGCAATCCATCTATAACTCCCACTACATCTGATTCATGAATACCGACAAATACACCGTAATGAGTGATGCTTTTTATTTTTCCTTCTATTATATCGCCTTCATTTAAAGATTCTAAAAATTTAATTTTTTCACCAGCGTGCAATTTTTCTAACACCAGCTTTCTTGATACTACAATATTACCTTGCTTCTTATCCATTTTAAGCACGATGAACTTTTGTTCAGTTTCAATAAGGTGCTTCGCGTCTTTTACTTGCTTCAAATCCACATGACTCAGCGGTAAAAAAGCGCTTATTCCGTCACCAAGATCAACAATAAAACCACATTTAATTGAGCGTTTAATAACTCCGCTTACTTCAGCTCTTGTAACTGTATCTTCTTCCAACTTATTCCATTTCTCGTCTCTAATTGCTTTTTCACGGCTAAGAACAACATTACCATGATAATCTTCAATTCTTTCCACATAAACTCTAATTTTCGAGCCAATAATGATCTCATCATTACAACCGAGTTCCTTGATCAGAATTCTCCCGTCAGACTTTAAACCAATATCAACCACAACGTCGTTAGGGTTTATTCTTGTAATTACACCTTCTACCACATCTCCTTCTTTAATTTTGTTAACAAAAGAATCTTCAAACAAGGCATTATCTTGATCCTCAAATTGGCCTTGACATATCTCTTCTATAAACTTGTTTGATGATAGCTTTCTGATAGTAACCGGTAGATTTACAACTGAATCATTATTATTCATGCAATGTGACCTTTAATTTAAACTTTATTAGAACTCATATATTATATAATATTAATAATTATTGACAAGTAATTTTTCGTTAATTCATTTCGAGAATTGTTTAAGCTATATAAAATATAGTGAGAAAATTATATATGTATCAAGAATATGCTATTTAAGAATAGCAAGTGGATTAGATCGTTCTCCAGAAGGTCCAGGTTAAAACCGGATGTTGATGAAATATTGGAAAAATATTCTATTCAAAACAGCAAGGAATCTATAGAGAAGATTGTAAATTCACGAAAAAGAATATGGGTAGAAATAGGCTTTGGCAACGGTGAAAATATGCTTTACCAGGTGCTCAATGAACCTGATCTATTATTTATAGGATGTGAGCCCTACTTAAAGGGGGTTTCTCGCTTGCTAACAAACATAGAAATACAAAACATAAAAAACATTTTAATATGGACAGAAGATGCAAGAGAATTGATTGCAAATTTTCCTGACAACAGTGTTGAAAGATTCTTTATCCTCTTTCCAGATCCATGGCCAAAAAGAAGTCACAATAAAAGACGATTAATTAATAAGGAATTTTTAAATTTATTAGCAAAAAAAATACTTATAACAGGGAAAATATTCATTGCAACCGATCATCAGGACTATGCAGAGTGGATAGCATCACATATAAAGCAGTGTAACTCTTTAATCTATAGTGAAGAAGATTTCACAAGTTATACTCTTACAAAATACCACAAAAGAGCGCTCAAAGATCAGCGTAAAGTAAGGTTCTTTAAAGTAAGTGTTATTAATAATTTGCAGACTATGGATCAATAGAGTTTTTGCATATCTCTTTTACGTTAGCTATAGATTAAAAATAATAGACTTCTTGCATAACCATATAACATTGGAAATAGAAACGAAAAAATTGCTTTACAAACTTCGCCAACCCCCTTATCATAAACACTGAAGCTATTTATTTATCTTCTCTGTACAGATTAAATGACAAAAAAACTCAACGTATTTGGCGTCTCATGTTTAATTTTTTGCACTATGTACACTCTATGTCTTTATCAAATTCTAGGTTTTTACCTATACAAGCTGAAATACGCTTATAAAGCATTTAAAACATCAAAAAAACGCCAACTTAAAAAATGGATAGTGAATAACTAGCTACCAGGGTTTCTTTTGCCTTTTTTTTCATTTGGTAAATTTCTTAATATTTATAGCTAAAAGAGTCCAAGAGAGCTACTTGGATGATACCTTTTTTCTACTTAGTTTGGGTTATGCAAGAAGTCTAAGAGCCTGTCTTCAAACTAAGTAGAAAGGAGTTAAGAAGTGTGTTATAAGATATATTTTAAATGTACCCAAGCGATATAAGTGACAAAGAATGGAAGATAATAGAGCTATATTTTGAACCTAAAAAGACCGGTAGACCAAGAAAACATAGTATTAGAACAATTATTAACGCAATCCGCTATATGATGAGAACAGGATGTCAATGGAGACAACTGCCTAAAGATTTTCCACCATGGAAAACAGTGTATAGTTGTAATTAGCGATTGAAAAAAAGTGGAATATGGCAAGAGATTCATGATTTTCTAGTTAAAAAAGTAAGAGAGATAATTGGTAAGAATGAAACTCCATCAGTGGGAATAATAGATAGCCAATCAGTAAAAACTACTCAAAAAGGGGATCCAGAGGATATGATGCTGGCAAGAAAGTAAAGGGTAGAAAGCGCCACATCGTTGTAACGCGAATTCTGGATTAAGGAAGGAAGAAAGTATAGGAAATAGAAGGCTTTGTGGATTTGATGGAATAGGAAATGAGAGTAGAAAAGATATGAACCAAAAAATTAACAGGGGGGAATGTTCAAAAAAGCATACGCGTCAAGTTAAGGCCCAATATAGCACCATTTAAAGTGGGTATCTTGTTTGTTACATTTATTTTTTGGGAAATTTTGATCTAAAATAAGATAATTCTTTTAGAAGAGTCTATAAATTACTAGCTTTATTACTTAATATCTAAAATAATCTTTACCACTTTTCTTTTTCCTTATGCTACTTTCCCTTAACTTGACGCGTATGGTTCAAAAAAGTGTGTCAAACCGAAAAAAAAGTAATAAATTGATATAAAAAAATGGAGGTTTGACAATGAGTCAGAAAGTAGTAAACAGAACTAACGGATTGGTAGATTATAAAGAGTTGGAAACAAATATCCTGTCGTCTATACGAGAAGGAAGACCGTTGACAGGAAGGGAGGGAGCATTAACACCATTTATAAAAAAGCTGCTGGAGGCAAGTTTGGAAGGTGAAATAGAAAACCACTTATTAGCTGAAAGTGAAGAGAATAATCGAAGAAATGGGAGAAATGGAAAGACTTTACGGACAAGTGCCGGTTCATTTGAACTTTTGACGCCAAGGGATAGAGAAGGAAGTTTTGAGCCGCAAATAGTCAAAAAAAGGCAAACAAGCTTACATCCAGAGCTTGAAACGAAGATTTTGAGCACATTTGCCAGTGGTATGAGCTATAGAGATATAGCGTCACACGTTGAGGAAATTTATGATCACAAAATATCGGCGGCAGAGATATAAAGTATTACCGACAAATTACTGCCTATAATCAATGAATGGCGTAGTCGTCCACTGCAATCAGTATACCCGATAGTATTTATGGATGGGATGTTCTTTAAGGTCAAAGAGAATGGACATTGCGTAAGTAAATGTATGTACAATATATTGGGCATAGACCAAAATGGCAGAAAAGAAGTCCTGGGCTTTTATTTGGCTGAAAGTGAAGGAGCTAACTTTTGGTTGGGAGTGCTAAATGACCTCAAAGAAAGAGGAGTAGAAGATATTCTGATTGCATGTGTAGATGGGCTAAAAAGCTTTCCTGCAGCTATAAATAGTGCGTTTCCTAAAGCAGAAGTACAGCTATGTATAGTGCATCAGATAAGAAATTCACTAAAATATGTATCCAGCAAAGATGTGAAAGTTTTCATGAATGATTTGAAAAAAATATATCGTGCTACAAGTAAAGAAATTGCTGAAAATTACTTACTTGAGCTGGAAGAAAAATGGGGAGAAAAGTATCCTTTAGTTATAAAATCGTGGCAGAACAATTGGGAAAATTTATCTGGTTATTTCAAGTATTCTAGGGGAATGTTCAAAAAAGTGTGTCAAACCGCATTTTTAGTTCAACTCAATTTTCAATCTATCTGGAAAGAAAATATCAAGTTGAGACATAGTTAAAGCCCAATTAGGCAGAGCCATAGTCCATTTTTGCTCTACCTTCTTTATAGCACAATATACCTGTTTATACAAGGCATTTGTGCTGGTAAATGAGCCCTTGGTTTTAGTGAATTTTCTGATCTGTCTGTGCAGCCCCTCAATTGGATTTGTGGTGTAAATTAGCCTTCTAACTGGGCTAGAATACTTGAAATAACCAGATAAATTTTCCCAATTGTTCTGCCACGATTTTATAACTAAAGGATACTTTTCTCCCCATTTTTCTTCCAGCTCAAGTAAGTAATTTTCAGCAATTTCTTTACTTGTAGCACGATATATTTTTTTCAAATCATTCATGAAAACTTTCACATCTTTGCTGGATACATATTTTAGTGAATTTCTTATCTGATGCACTATACATAGCTGTACTTCTGCTTTAGGAAACGCACTATTTATAGCTGCAGGAAAGCTTTTTAGCCCATCTACACATGCAATCAGAATATCTTCTACTCCTCTTTCTTTGAGGTCATTTAGCACTCCCAACCAAAAGTTAGCTCCTTCACTTTCAGCCAAATAAAAGCCCAGGACTTCTTTTCTGCCATTTTGGTCTATGCCCAATATATTGTACATACATTTACTTACGCAATGTCCATTCTCTTTGACCTTAAAGAACATCCCATCCATAAATACTATCGGGTATACTGATTGCAGTGGACGACTACGCCATTCATTGATTATAGGCAGTAATTTGTCGGTAATACTTTATATCTCTGCCGCCGATATTTTGTGATCATAAATTTCCTCAACGTGTGACGCTATATCTCTATAGCTCATACCACTGGCAAATGTGCTCAAAATCTTCGTTTCAAGCTCTGGATGTAAGCTTGTTTGCCTTTTTTTGACTATTTGCGGCTCAAAACTTCCTTCTCTATCCCTTGGCGTCAAAAGTTCAAATGAACCGGCACTTGTCCGTAAAGTCTTTCCATTTCTCCCATTTCTTCGATTATTCTCTTCACTTTCAGCTAATAAGTGGTTTTCTATTTCACCTTCCAAACTTGCCTCCAGCAGCTTTTTTATAAATGGTGTTAATGCTCCCTCCCTTCCTGTCAACGGTCTTCCTTCTCGTATAGACGACAGGATATTTGTTTCCAACTCTTTATAATCTACCAATCCGTTAGTTCTGTTTACTACTTTCTGACTCATTGTCAAACCTCCATTTTTTTATATCAATTTATTACTTTTTTTTCGGTTTGACACACTTTTTTGAACATTCCCAATAGACTAGAAATTGAACACACTCGCCATAGATCCCCTGTTAATTTTTTGGTTCATATCTTTTCTACTCTCATTTCCTATTCCATCAAATCCACAAAGCCTTCTATTTCCTATACTTTCTTCCTTCCTTAATCCAGAATTCGCGTTCCATGGGTAACCTCATCTATTTTTTTATAACTGCTGAGTTTACCCTGTTTTCTTGCCTTTTCTATTCTCCTTTAATCCAGAATTCACGTCTTTAGGTCTATCTTCCCAACAATGTTGGGCGCGTTCTATTAGGGAAGAAGAAACGGCACAAGAAAAAGCAAACAGAAAATACCGTACCTCCATAGAAGAAAAAGAAAGTTATAAGTGGATAACAGCTCTCAAAGAAACTACAAACAACCTTCCTCCAAATGTACAACTTGTTACCCTTGGTGATAGGGAAGCAGACATCTTCAAATTTTTATGGGTGGCTGAGACGTTAGGTAGTTTTTATGTAATCCGCAATCGAGCTAATAGAAGATTTATCTGTACTGAAGTCGGAAAAACAGATTTGCAAACACGCATCACTCAACTGCCAGTAAAAAAAAGAAAATTTCTCTAGAAGTTACTAAAGGTGGAAACCAGAGATCAAGGAAAGCTAATATTGAAGTTAAGTATATGAAAGCCTATCAGATCTTCTTCCATTTATGAGTCAAAAGATACAATACATAAAATAAGTCCCTGTATATGTGGTAAGTGCAAAAGCTCCTGATGGATTGGAAGCTGTCGACTGGACTCTACTAACTAATGTACCATACTTTAGATGCCATAGAAAAGATAAATTGGTATAAGCTAAGATGGAAAATTGAAGAGTATTTTAGGATTTTAAAATCAGGATGTAAGAGCCTGTCTTCAAACTCAAGAATGAGCTAATTTGTGAAGCATAATAGTGATCATATTAAAGAAGATGTTATTTTTTGAAGTGAGAGGAGAATGCTCATAATCCTTACTCATACGTCTAAAATTGGAGAGCCAAGCAAAGGTTCTCTCAACAATCCAACGTTTGGGAATAACCTGAAATCCTGTATCAACTATTTTCTTGGTAATCGTCAATAAACATCCAGTTTCCAATAAGCAGAGGTTTTGCAATTTACCTGTGTATCCTTGATCAGCAAAAAACTTATGTAATGTTGGAGCTTTGCATTTGGCTTGAACAAAAAGATTTAGTGCACCATCAAGATCCTGAATGCTTGCACTTTGTACTTCAGCAGCAATTACAAGACCTACAGTATCTACAACGATGTGGCGCTTTCTACCCTTTACTTTCTTGCCAGCATCATATCCTCTGGATCCCCTTTTTGAGTAGTTTTTACTGATTGGCTATCTATTATTCCCACTGATGGAGTTTCATTCTTACCAATTATCTCTCTTACTTTTTTAACTAGAAAATCATGAATCTCTTGCCATATTCCACTTTTTTTCAATCGCTAATTACAACTATACACTGTTTTCCATGGTGGAAAATCTTTAGGCAGTTGTCTCCATTGACATCCTGTTCTCATCATATAGCGGATTGCGTTAATAATTGTTCTAATACTATGTTTTCTTGGTCTACCGGTCTTTTTAGGTTCAAAATATAGCTCTATTATCTTCCATTCTTTGTCACTTATATCGCTTGGGTACATTTAAAATATACCTTATAACACACTTCTTAACTCCTTTCTACTTAGTTTGAAGACAGGCTCTAAGATAGAAAGCTCTTGCTTAGCTACAAAAGAAAGATTACAGAAGTTAATTGCTATAAAAAGTATAATCGCGTTTAAAATTTTATATTTGACAAAAGTGGCTTTATCAAATCCCATGGAAATTTGTACTAAAATTTTAAGTAACGAAGAGTGGAAGGTCCTTTACATGCGTGAGTATCGGGTAGCAACATTACCCGAAGAACCTCCAAACATAAAACAAGCTATTATTTGGTTAGGAAAATTGGGTGGATTTATGAATAGAAAAAGTGATAATTTACCAGGGTCTATGACTCTATGGCGGGGCTATGAAAACCTTAAGGAGAGCATAGTTATGCTTCACATAATGACCTCTCAAAATTGTGGGTAAAAGTGAGATCTAAATCCGATAGAGCATTGTTGGCACACCATCAAAAGTCGCCTCAGACCTCTAATGCATCAATGTACAGACTTACACCTTTTAGTTGGTAATACCATTTTAGACGTTTATCATTCGTTTTAGAAAATACTATAACTGCTAACATTGTTTGCTTTTATGCCTTGCCTCAGGCAACATATCTTTGCTTAGAAAGAAAGCAATAGCTCTTGCATCATGCTTGTCTGTTTTGTGTATAGAGCGGCGCACAACTTCAAACTGTCCGGGAGCGACTATTACCACACGCTTAACGTAAGGTGAAACTGCATCATAAAAGAAACAGCTATTGCCTGTTGCTTCTATAGCCACTTTATCTGTTTCTTGAAGATTTTCGATAAAATTATCCAAGTCTTTTAAGCAAAACGTTTGAATATACTCTGGCTTCCCTTCTTGCAGATAACAAGCAGTAAAGCTATTAGTATAACTCCAATGTGACGCATTTTTCCTCCAATTGCATATTTCAATATATCAGAGTACCGGTTGTTCCAAACTCCTATACGAGGTCATCACATTTTGTGAGCCTCGCCGGTGGCAGGGGTGGTTAATCTGGGTCACGAGGTCTTCTTCCTACACTCCATGTAAGAGCAGAAAGTGCCTCAAAAGAAGTATCAACCTGCCACCTATCCACTCTGAAAAGTTATTATCTTCTCTTGCTTTCAACCAAGCAATACTTATTCATATCATCTGGGTAAGGTCACAGTCATATAATAAAAGACCAAGGACGTAAGTATTTCTTTCCTTTTGCAGAAGAATATTGTCACTTATTTACTTAACAATTCAAAAAACTTGAAAGAATAAAGATAGCTATTGAAATTATCTTGATTTACATCAGTTATCCAAGTTTGACATTGAATACTTAACACTTCCTCTATTAACGCCTTTCTGTAATGTTTATCTAGATGAGACATTATATCATCAAGTAGAAGAAGTGGTGCCTTATTGTAATGAATACACCTTGCTTTTACACTGGATAAAATAATAGAAAGCAGTAATAACTTTTGTTCCCCAGTGGAGCACAGATTTATTGGTACGTTTCTTTTTTGACAAAAAACCCGAAAATTATCGTTATGCACACCAAGGGTTACTCTACCAGTCAATGAATCTTTTTCTCTGTTTTCCTTTAGACGATTCTGAAAATATTCTGCAGTATCGTCCAAAGTTAGCTGGCTGCTGAATTTCAAACTTGCCTTCGGAAAAAGCTTACTGGAATGGTTATCAATTGTATCTTGTAATATTTTTAAAACAGACGATCGCATATGTAAAATACTAACTGCATTAACGGCCATTATGTTTTCAAGACTAGAGAACCAGTTTTTGTTCAAAATGTTCTTCCTCAATAGTTTACTTCGCTCATGTTTAGCTTTTCTATATTTCATGTAGCAGCAAGTGTAATTTTCTTCAAACAGTGAAACTATACGGTCTAAAAATTTCAATCTGTCACTTGGAGAATTAAGAAGAACATAGTCCATTTGTGGAATCAGCCATATTACATTGGATATCTTATACAGAGATGAATAACTTGATTGCGTTTTTCCATCAATTTGTATTAGTTTCTTATCAAAACTCTTTGCGATACCAATTGAATTAAAATCCGTTCCATTAAAAAAATCATAGTGCACTACCCAATCTTCATTACTGAATCTATTTTGTATCTCACTGGTTTTTGCTTTTTTCATTCCATTGCTTTTAGCAAGCAACGAGATTGCTTCAAGTATATTAGTTTTACCAATACCATTTTCGCCAGTTATTACAACTGAGCTATCATCTGAATCCAGTTCAAAGTTTGAGTGGCTACGAAAATTATGTAATTTCAGCTTTTTTATGTAGCAATGGGTAGCCATTAACCTATTCTTTAGTTTACATTCTCCTTACTTCTTCCAGAACCTCATCAACATGCCCACTAACTTTTACATTTTTCCAGATCTTCACTACTTTACCTTTTTTATCTATTAAAAAAGTAGTGCGCTCTATTCCCATATACTTTTTGCCAAACATACTTTTCTCTACCCAAACACCATATTTTTCCAACATTTCAGCATTCTCATCAGAAACTAAGGAAAATGGCAGAGAATATTTTGCTTTGAAGTTAGCATGGCGCTTAACACTATCTTTTGATACACCAATTATCACTGTGTCAAGGGAAGAAAAATCATCTATTTTATCTCTAAAGCCTTTTGCCTCCATCCTACAACCCGGAGTATCGTCTTTAGGATAAAAATAAAGAACTACATTTTTTTTATCAAAAAATTCACTCAATGATAAATTTTCACCAGAATCTGTTGGTAAGCTAAAATCAGGTGCATTATTTCCTACTGCTAATTCCATACCTTGCTCCATTAATACCACTTCTGTGGTATTATAGTAGTATGGTACATTATTTCCTACTATTAATTCCATACTTTGCTCCATTGATAACACTTTTATCTATAGTAGTATATTGTAGTCAGAGTATCAAATTTTATATATAGCTAACAGATAAGATTCTTGATGGGGCTTATTGATAAGTTTCTGCCTTGTATCTTGTAAAAAGCATCTAATGCTTTAAGCTTAAGCATTGTAAGTCATGCTCATTAGTTTCCTCATCTCTTATAACGTGAATTCTGGATTAAAGGAGAATAGAAAAGGCAAGAAAACAGGGTAAACTCAGCAGTGATAAAAAAATAGATGAGGTTACCCATGGAAGATATAACAAAACTGTTTTGTTTGGTCGATGATTTTTGCAGAGATATAGAGAAAAATTTTGCAGATAAACTACTGCCAAATGGTAAAAACCCCACAAGAACAACGGAAATTGAGCACTCCGAAATCATGACAATAATCCTGCTATATCAACAATCTCCGTGTAAAACTTTCTATCTACATTACCTAACGTTGCTCTACAAATCAGAGTTTCCAAAGTTACCTTCATATACCAGGTTTGTTGCTCTAAAGCCTAGGGTTTTGTGGCATTTAGCAATGTTGTTGCATTGGCTTTGTGGACAGTCAGAAAACACTGGAATTTCATATATAGACACAACTCCCATTGCAGTTTGTCATGCAAAAAGAATATCCAAAAACAAAGTTTTTGCTGGAATTGCAAAATTAAGCAAGAGCACTTACGGCTGGTTTTTTGGTTTCAAATTACATATGGTAATCAATGAAAATGTTGAAATTCATGCACTTACGCTAACAAAAGGCAATGTTGATGATAGGATACCTGTGCCAAATCTGACGGAAAAATTAATCGGCCTTTTGTTTGGTGACAAAGGTTATATTGCAAAAGAGCTTTTTCAGAAGCTGTTTGACCGAGGTTTGAAACTTGTTACCAAGGTGAAAAAAGGTATGAAAAATACATTGATTTCGCTAAATGAGAAGATTTTACTGAGAAAAAGGTCTATCATTGAGACTGTTTTTGGTTACCTAAAAAATAGACTAGAAATTGAACACACTCGCCATAGATCCCCTGTTAATTTTTTGGTTCATATCTTTTCTACTCTCATTTCCTATTCCATCAAATCCACAAAGCCTTCTATTTCCTATACTTTCTTCCTTCCTTAATCCAGAATTCGCGTTCTAAACGTTTAATAACCGCGATTCAGTTGCTTTTAAGCCGCAACTAATCTAAATTATAAACATTAAGAAATTTACTAAACAGAAAAAAAGGCAAAAGAAACCCTAGGGTAGCTAATTATTCACTATCCATTTTTTAAGTTGGCGTTTTTTGATGTTTTAAATGCTTTATAAGCGTATTTCAGCTTGTATAGGTAAAAATCTAGAAATTTGATAAAGACATAGAGTGCACATAGTGCAAAAAATTAAACATGAGACGCCAGACACGTTGAGTTTTTTTGTCATTTAATCTGTACAGAGAAGATAAATAAATAGCTTCAGTTTCATGATAAGGGAGTTGGCGGAGGATGTCAAGGAAGTTTTTGTAGCTCTCATGGTTTTTGCGTCACACGCTGCCATGTGGTATACAAATTTCCTCCGAATTACAACGTACGTGCACTCTATATGCACTTAATGCTCTCTTATCAAAATCTCAAGAATCTGCACTATATTTAATGCTGCGCCTTTGCGCAGGTTATCAGCCACTATCCACATATTTAATCCGTGTTCAACAGTATTGTCTCTTCTAATACGCGATACATATACAGCATTCTCTTGTACAACATCAATTTGAGTGATGTATTCACCGTCTTCACGCCTGTTGTACACTAAAACTCCACTATCTTCGGCTTCACTTAGCACTTCACGAGCTTGTTCTTCAGTGATATGTTGATCAAACTCTACATTTACTGCCATAGCGTGACCGATAAAGACGGGTACTCTTACACAAGTTGCAGTAACTTTTATATCTTCCTCTAAAATTTTTTTTGTCTCCTCTTGCATTTTCCATTCCTCTTCTGTAGAACCATTCTCCATGAATTTCCCTACATGGGGAATGCAATTAAACGCTATTTGCTTGGGGAATATCTCGGGCTTTTTAGTCTCATTCATGAAGATTTTTTTTGTCTGGTCATAGAGCTCATCCATTGCTGCTTTGCCTGCGCCAGAAGTTGATTGATAAGTTGAAGCAACGATTCTCTTTATTTTTGCTTTCTGGTGTAATAGATGTAGTACTAGCAGCATCTGTATTGTAGTACAGTTTGGGTTGGATATTATGTTGTGGTTTTTATATTCCATAATTTTTTCTTTATTAATCTCCGGAATAATGAGTGGCACACCTTCTTTCATTCTAAAATGGGAACTGTTATCTATCACGATGCATCCAGCCTGTGTTGCAATTGGTACATACTTTTCAGAAACATGATATCCAGCACAGAAAATGGCTACATTAGTTCCAACGAAGTCATAATCCTCAAGGCATAAAACTGTTAACTCTTTGTCACCAAAACTCACCTTCTTCCCTTCTGATTTTTTCGATGCAAGTGCAATTACAGAATCTATTGCCTCATCTTGAAACTCAGCAAGCGTGCTTAATACCTCACGCCCTACTCTTCCGGTTGCTCCAATAACAGCAATTTTGTATCCCATATAGATGAACCTCTAACTTTAAAGTTCTATTATATTTTTACTGACAAAATTTACAATTGTTTTAATATTTTCACCTTGCAATTAATTGTAATTTAGCTATTATTATGCAATATTAGTAATATTACATGATAAAGTGAAAGATGAATAAAGAATACAATAAAACTAAGGTTAAACCTGCAATGTCTACACCTCAAGAGCCTGAAAGAACCAATGGATTAAAAGCTCAAAATGTTCTTTCGAAAAAAAGAAAGCCTGCAATAAATTTTGATGATAAAAAATATGGTGTAAAAAACCTTAAAATAGACCAACAGTTCCTAAATAAAAGACAAGAATCTTCAAAGCTAAGAGATTTCTTAAGATCAATACCAATAATAGGGAGATTTTTAGCAAGGATTTTCACACCTGAAAAAATAGAAATCATCAGTAACCCTATATATGACAACATGGAAGCATATGAAAAATCGCAAGCAGGTCACTCCAGTAAGATAAAAGATGAGACTAGTGTAGATGATGAACACGCAAAAGAAGTAGATAGTAAACTTGAGAAGGGTAATGTTGAACAAGTGGAAAATAAGAAAAGTCGTTAAACTCTATTTTATTGTGCAGGAGCTCTGCAGTACCAAAATAAATAAATGGGTATGCCACTTGCGGTGAATAAGCTTGCGATCAGCAAGGTATTCACAGAAGTTTCAAATATTACCCAGCAGCAAAAGGTTGTTGCTATACTGCCAATTAAAAATTTGTAATAGTTTTTCTCCTTTATAATAACCTTGAGAAAAGCAAGACTGCATGCAAGGTAAACAAATAAAAATGAAACTACAGAAAAGTCGATAATTGATGTGATCTGTTTAGCAAAATTGTTGCTTGAAGTGAGAATTAGTAGAACTGAAGTGCCAACGGAGCTGATTGTTATGCCCCAGAAAGGAGAACCGTGCTTGTTTCTTTTAGCAAAGAACTGTGGCATCAGTTTATCTTCTGCAAGGCCAAGGGCCACTTGTCCACTAGCTAGTACCCAAGCATTTAAACTGCCAACACAAACAATAAAAGCAACAATAGAAATGATCAAATGCCAATTACCTGGAAACATAATTTTTATTGCGTCAACATACGGCGCTTTTGAATTAACTAGATCATTGCCGTTTATCAATCCCATGATTGCAAGGCTATTAATGAAATATATAACTGCAACAGAGATTGTGCCAAGCACTATGGCTCTTGGTATAGTCTTGGCTGGATCGTTTACTGATCCTGCAGGTGCTGTTGCTGATTCAAGTCCAATAAAACACCATAGAGTGAGTAGTGTAGAGCGAGCAAGGACTTGAGACATCGTGAGGGTTGATATTTCCTCACTTATGATAAAATTATTCCTATCAAAGAAAAACAACGCTGTTACTGGTATAGCAAGCAGTGCGGTAATTTTGACAGTCATCAATAAAAGCTCAACACATCCAGCAGCAGTGACACCTCTTAAATTTATTAGTGTAATGATCGTAAATAATAGTATTTCTAAAAATAAGCGTATATTTTGAATATCTCCATGAAAAAGCGAAGTAAGATAGCCAATACTTGCAACGATTACTGCTGTCGTGCTAACCCATGAAATCACCCAATACGTCCAACCAACAAAGAAAGCTGCAGCAGGGCCAAAAGCATGCTTTACATAGACATGAGGGCCACCCGTTTCTGGAAATTTTGCGCAGAGTAAGGCAAAAACCAAAGCAAGAGATATAGCACCAAGCCCTGATATCACCCAGCTTATAAGGCTATAAGCGCCATATGGAGCAAGGCTAATTGGAAGCATAAAAATTCCAGAGCCAATTTGACTACTAATCACTAAGGCAAAAATAGCCCAAAAACCTATTTTATTTGACACAATAATTTTTATCTAAATAGACTAACGATATAACTGAAGCTCAGAAATTTCAATCGATCTTTATAAAAACTTGCATTTTTTTCAATTTATGTCTGAATATAGAGTATATTAATAGATTATTAAGAGGGAGTTGTAAATCCGGGGTTAAAAAAATTTTTGGTTGTTTGTGGGTATATTTTACTATTTGTTTCTGCTATTGGAGCAATTATTTTATTTGACTACTTACTTGAGATCTTTATTGATGCGCTTTATGCATTCCTTCTTGCCAAAACTTCAAGTGAGGTGTTAGCTGTTTTTAGAACACTTGCAATTTTTCTAGCTATTGGCGTTTCGTGCTACGGGCTGCATAAGCTCTGTTCTATCTTTACAGAAAAGATTACAAGCAGCTATCAATCTTTCAAAAATGAAAATAGTGGTGATGGTATTTTTTCTGAAGTATATAATGACCCAACAATAGGGTTGAAAGATAAAATTTTGTTTTTCTCTATATATTTGATATATTGCATTCAATTACCATTTTTGTACTGTGCATCGAAAATATCTGCCCTTAATCAGTGGCTGCTACTGAACAGTGACGGAAAGATATCAGGTATTAACATATTTCTTGTACTTATAAATGCTGTATTATTAATTCCAGTAGCACTTCTTGAATTGATAAAGTATCCGTTAGTAAAGCTCTTCTCACCTTTAGGTTTGAATGTAAAGCAGCTAAGCTTTTTGTTTAATGTAAGTGATGTGGGCACTGGCAGTCAGAGCGTTCACACGAGTAGTTTTGAACATAGTATTTTCCAATGCGCTCAAGAGTTAAAACAGAAATTTGGAGCTCAACCAAATGTACTCAATAAAGAGTTTGAAGACTACATAAATAATTCGGATGAGCTTACAACTCAACAAAAAGAGCAATTAAAACTTTATCTTAATTTTAGTTGCTCCAGCCGGGCAACTTGGCAAGAATCAAAAACTAGCCTTACTCTCACGCAAGCTGCAAATTTAGTTTTGACTGCAGCTAAGGATCAAAAGTTAGATACAGATTTTCTAAAATGCATGTTACTAATGCGTTTACAAGAAGGAAATGGTGCATGTCATCTTGGAATGTTTAATCGTATTATTTATTCACTCAGTTGTCTTGAAGCTAAAAATAACTTTACAGTTGAGGTAAACGCTCAAGTGTACGAGAGAATGCCAAGTATTACGGAAAAATTCCTGAGAAGCTGTAACAATAAAAAAATTACAGTTTTAAGAGCCTGTCTTCAAACTAAGTAGAAAGGAGTTAAGAAGTGTGTTATAAGATATATTTTAAATGTACCCAAGCGATATAAGTGACAAAGAATGGAAGATAATAGAGCTATATTTTGAACCTAAAAAGACCGGTAGACCAAGAAAACATAGTATTAGAACAATTATTAACGCAATCCGCTATATGATGAGAACAGGATGTCAATGGAGACAACTGCCTAAAGATTTTCCACCATGGAAAACAGTGTATAGTTGTAATTAGCGATTGAAAAAAAGTGGAATATGGCAAGAGATTCATGATTTTCTAGTTAAAAAAGTAAGAGAGATAATTGGTAAGAATGAAACTCCATCAGTGGGAATAATAGATAGCCAATCAGTAAAAACTACTCAAAAAGGGGATCCAGAGGATATGATGCTGGCAAGAAAGTAAAGGGTAGAAAGCGCCACATCGTTGTAGATACTGTAGGTCTTGTAATTGCTGCTGAAGTACAAAGTGCAAGCATTCAGGATCGTGATGGTGCACTAAATCTTTTTGTTCAAGCCAAATGCAAAGCTCCAACATTACATAAGTTTTTTGCTGATCAAGGATACACAGGTAAATTGCAAAACCTCTGCTTATTACGTGAATTCTGGATTAAAGGAGAATAGAAAAGGCAAGAAAACAGGGTAAACTCAGCAGTGATAAAAAAATAGATGAGGTTACCCATGGAAGATATAACAAAACTGTTTTGTTTGGTCGATGATTTTTGCAGAGATATAGAGAAAAATTTTGCAGATAAACTACTGCCAAATGGTAAAAACCCCACAAGAACAACGGAAATTGAGCACTCCGAAATCATGACAATAATCCTGCTATATCAACAATCTCCGTGTAAAACTTTCTATCTACATTACCTAACGTTGCTCTACAAATCAGAGTTTCCAAAGTTACCTTCATATACCAGGTTTGTTGCTCTAAAGCCTAGGGTTTTGTGGCATTTAGCAATGTTGTTGCATTGGCTTTGTGGACAGTCAGAAAACACTGGAATTTCATATATAGACACAACTCCCATTGCAGTTTGTCATGCAAAAAGAATATCCAAAAACAAAGTTTTTGCTGGAATTGCAAAATTAAGCAAGAGCACTTACGGCTGGTTTTTTGGTTTCAAATTACATATGGTAATCAATGAAAATGTTGAAATTCATGCACTTACGCTAACAAAAGGCAATGTTGATGATAGGATACCTGTGCCAAATCTGACGGAAAAATTAATCGGTCTTTTGTTTGGTGACAAAGGTTATATTGCAAAAGAGCTTTTTCAGAAGCTGTTTGACCGAGGTTTGAAACTTGTTACCAAGGTGAAAAAAGGTATGAAAAATACATTGATTTCGTTAAATGAGAAGATTTTACTGAGAAAAAGGTCTATCATTGAGACTGTTTTTGGTTACCTAAAAAATAGACTAGAAATTGAACACACTCGCCATAGATCCCCTGTTAATTTTTTGGTTCATATCTTTTCTACTCTCATTTCCTATTCCATCAAATCCACAAAACCTTCTATTTCCTATACTTTCTTCCTTCCTTAATCCAGAATTCGCGTTTATTGGAAACTGGATGTTTATTGACGATTACCAAGAAAATAGTTGATACAGGATTTCAGGTTATTCCCAAACGTTGGATTGTTGAGAGAACCTTTGCTTGGCTCTCCAATTTTAGACGTATGAGTAAGGATTATGAGCATTCTCCTCTCACTTCAAAAAATAACATCTTCTTTAATATGATCACTATTATGCTTCACAAATTAGCTCATTCTTGAGTTTGAAGACAGGCTCTTAGAGATGCCAGACAATTGGCAGCATATGCTGGAACTATACCACGAAATATAACGTCAGGTTCATCTATAGCTAATAGAAGTAAGATTTCCCCGAGAGCTGAAAGACAAAATCAATAGCCGAATTAATATTGGGCCAAAAGCTTGGCAGCACTTTTCTTATGGCATGCTTAATGGCAAACCAGAACTTCTCAATCGGATTTAAATCCGGTGAGTATGGCGGCAAGAACAAAATTTTACACCCAACATTTTCTATCAAATTTTTCGTTCTTGCAGATTTATGAAAGCTTGCATTATCGAGAACAATAGTCTGTCCAGGTTTTAATATAGGAACAAGTATATTTTCTACATAAGCATCAAAAATCTCGCTGTTGCAGTAGCCCTCAATTACCCAGGAAGCTTTAATTTTCCCTCATTTAGTGCTCCTATTATGCTTACCCTCTTTCTTTTAAACCCTGGTTTATCGGCAAATAACCTCTTGCCTTTTTGAGACCACCCATATTCATAAAATCTGTTGTCTTCTACTCCAGAGTCATCTATGAATATCAAGTTTTCTTTTTCTATTCCTTCTATTTTTTTTATGAACTCCTTGCGTTTCTCTTCATTCCTTTCCTGATAAAGAAAAGTTTTTTTTATATGTATAGTTTACTTTTTTAAGATAATTGTAGACTGTGTCTTTGCACATGTTGCCAAATTTTTCAATTATTTTTTCAACCGTAATATCTCGGTTTTCATCCAGAAATTTGACAAAGCCATCTAAGTATTTAATTTTATGACTATGTCCCTTTTGGTAGCCTGAAGACGGTTTTATACTTCCTGTTTCTTCTCTTCTTTTCCTCCACCAGTATATAGTTTTTCTATCAATTTTGAACATCTTGCTTACTTCTTCCATAGTCATTTTTTTCTCGTCAACCACTTTTAAAACTCGTTCCCTCAGGTCCTCACTATATGGCTTTGCCATCATTCTACCTTAATTAAAGCAGTATTATACCTTTTTACACTCCTTTGAGGAAACCTTATTTCGGTTAGCTATATAAATCTGGATTTCAGCGTTATGCACTGGAATAACAACGTAAGGTAAATTTTTCAACATCCCAAAATTACAGAATTTAGTCTGTTTAATTAAGTGTGAAAGGTTACGATCATGCTGAGTCATTAGGAAAGATTAGAATATACAGAAGCTATAAAAACTGTCTAATAGCTACCCAAAACCCTTATTTCCCACTCAAGTTCAACATTAAATTTATCCTTCACTGCATCTTTTACTCTGTTGCCAAGGTTTTCCAAGTCAGATGCAGTTGCATTATCGTAATTGAGCAAGAAGTTACAATGTTTCTTAGAGATGCTAGCTCCACCAATATTTAACCCTAGGCAGCCAGATTTATCAATTAACTCCCATGCTCGGTAGTTTTTTGGATTTTTGAATATGCACCCAGCAGTTTTTCCTCTTATTGGCTGGCTTTTATTTTTTTTCTCAACAATTTCTTTTAACCCTTGCAATATAAGCTCATACTTTGAGTTTACTCCTTTAAACTCAGCTTCAACAAAAATCCAATTTCCTTTTAGGCTATGTCCACGGTAAAAATACCCCATTTCTTCGCTGGAGAACTCATATAGGTTTCCATCCTCTAGATTCACTGCTTTTATGGATTGTACAACGCTTGCGATGTCACTACCATACGCACCTGCATTCATTTCTATTCCGCCACCAACTGTTCCTGGAATTCCAACTAGAAACTCGAGTCCACTAATTTGTTGCTCTCCTGCAAAGTAAGCAAGGTTCCTGAGCAGCGCAGCACCACCTGCAACAATGGAGTTGTTACCCTTACTTTTAATATATGCAAACTCCTTACCTAATTTTACTGTTATTCCTCGAATGCCACTATCTCGTACTATTATGTTGGATGTTGCACCAATAACGCTAACTGGCAGTTCAGTATTTTTAATCAAGTATGTTAAATCTTCAATATCACATGGTTTAAATAACACATCAGCTCGTCCACCGACGTTTAACCACGTCGCTTTAGACATTAAGATGTCATAACGATAGATTCCACGTACTTTAGGTAAGCTTATAAGCATTTTGATTTCAACTCTAGTCCTGCATCCATACCCATTTTCTCCGCATCTTCTATAAATGAAGTGCGCTCAGTGAAGTATATATTTTTTCCACTTGCTAACATACAACAAAGGTGTAGCATATTTTCGTTCACATATTCAGCCAAAGCTGCAAGTGGTGTAAAACATGAACCATTCACTGTCTTCATAAAACTGCGCTCTGATTTCACTCTTATAAAAGACATATTATTATTAATTTTCTCTACAAGATCGATAATTTTTACATCATTCCTTCTACATTGAATACAAATCGCTCCCTGTCCCACTGCACTTAACATAACTTTTGGTGGCAATACCTCTGTAATTAAGTGATTCTTTTCTAATCTTATGAGTCCTGCTTCAGCTAGAATTATTCCATCAAAACTTTGATTTTGCAATCTAGTTGTTACATTTCCACGTAGCGATATTATATTTAGATCTGGTCTAACATTTAACAACTGAACTTTTCTTCTTATTGAAGAAGTGGCAATAGTAGCCTGCTGTGGCAAAGACTCAAGGCTATTGTGTTTATGAGAAATAAACGCATCGCATGGACTTAGCCTTTCTAAAACACAAGGAATTGTTAAACCCCCTGAGAAAAACGCAGGCACATCCTTTAGCGAATGAACTCCCATATCTATATTATTTTCGAGCAATTCAGCCTCAATTTCTTTAATGAATAATCCTTTACCTCCTATTTCAGCAAGATTTGCGTTTGCGTACTTATCTCCAGAAGTTTTTATCTTAACAATTTCAATAGATAAGTTAGGAAAAGAGTCCAGCAACTTTTGTTTTGCTTCCAAAGCCTGGGCAACTGCAAGCTTGCTTCCTCTGGTACCTATTTTGACTAGCATATGTATGACTGTTTGAATACCAAACCTTAACCTAATTAATTATTTAAACACTTTGGTAGCGTGTATCGCATGAACTTCGGTTACCATCTCTCTGATGTCATCTGAGTAGCTGACTACTTGGATCCAGTTTAATTCATCATATGAGCCTTTGCATTTATTGTACTTTAACTTAAAACCAAAAGCAACTTTGCCTTTACAAAATAATAACCTTTTATATGCATAAATAAGCTTACTGGATTTCGATGTCAGCTACTTGAATGACATCATTTACTATGTGCCATATTGCAATGTTCGTACAGCCATACGCGTCAAGTTAAGGAAAAATGAGCAAATTTAGTGCACTCAAAGTTGATATTCTTGTTTTTCTATATTTGTCTTTTAAACGCGAATTCTGGATTAAGGAAGGAAGAAAGTATAGGAAATAGAAGGCTTTGTGGATTTGATGGAATAGGAAATGAGAGTAGAAAAGATATGAACCAAAAAATTAACAGGGGATCTATGGCGAGTGTGTTCAATTTCTAGTCTATTTTTTAGGTAACCAAAAACAGTCTCAATGATAGACCTTTTTCTCAGTAAAATCTTCTCATTTAGCGAAATCAATGTATTTTTCATACCTTTTTTCACCTTGGTAACAAGTTTCAAACCTCGGTCAAACAGCTTCTGAAAAAGCTCTTTTGCAATATAACCTTTGTCACCAAACAAAAGACCGATTAATTTTTCCGTCAGATTTGGCACAGGTATCCTATCATCAACATTGCCTTTTGTTAGCGTAAGTGCATGAATTTCAACATTTTCATTGATTACCATATGTAATTTGAAACCAAAAAACCAGCCGTAAGTGCTCTTGCTTAATTTTGCAATTCCAGCAAAAACTTTGTTTTTGGATATTCTTTTTGCATGACAAACTGCAATGGGAGTTGTGTCTATATATGAAATTCCAGTGTTTTCTGACTGTCCACAAAGCCAATGCAACAACATTGCTAAATGCCACAAAACCCTAGGCTTTAGAGCAACAAACCTGGTATATGAAGGTAACTTTGGAAACTCTGATTTGTAGAGCAACGTTAGGTAATGTAGATAGAAAGTTTTACACGGAGATTGTTGATATAGCAGGATTATTGTCATGATTTCGGAGTGCTCAATTTCCGTTGTTCTTGTGGGGTTTTTACCATTTGGCAGTAGTTTATCTGCAAAATTTTTCTCTATATCTCTGCAAAAATCATCGACCAAACAAAACAGTTTTGTTATATCTTCCATGGGTAACCTCATCTATTTTTTTATCACTGCTGAGTTTACCCTGTTTTCTTGCCTTTTCTATTCTCCTTTAATCCAGAATTCACGTTCTAAACATTCCAGTAACTCCATTTTTTGATTTGTTTCTATATCATATATATTGGTATCAGATTTATAACGACTAATAAAATAAGCTCCTATTTCCTTAATCTGTTTAAAAGAACTTGGCACAAAATAACCAAGATCAGATATTAGCAAATCGTTACTTGATATATTACTCAAATGTTTCCTATACCCTTGATCTGACCTTATTCCCTCCGTTATATTTAATTGATCAAATGTCTGATTTAAGTAGTCGAAAACTAATTGCAACTTTATCCCGGACTTGGTATTACTTTCATAGCCGCTGTAGCTGGTACCATATCCTTTATACATATTCTCCATACTGTTAGGCAGGCTAATATAGCTACTATCCAATAACTTAACGCTTTTAAATTGCTGCAAGATTCTACAATCAATTTGCAGGGTATTTTTAAATAAAGCCATAGATTCATTATACATCCTTTTCATAAATTCCACTGCCTCTTCAGTAAACCTCAAATCTAGACTCTGTTTTGTTATTATTACAGATGCTTCGTTTAATAATTGGCACATTGTATCTATGCTGCAGTTTGCAACTCCTATATTACCCAAAATTATAGCTTTTATGAATGATGAACCACTCAATTTTCTCTTCCTTTTTATAAATCCTGTTTCAATTGATACTTCATTTGCTCTTTCATTGAAAAATTTGTTTAGGTAATTTGATAAGCAAGTTATTTTATTCATCATTAGTTCTCTCACTAAAATATATCCGAGAGAACTTATACCTTCTTATCCTATCTTCTTCATACCTTTATTTTCTTAACTTGACGCGTATGGTTCGTACAGCTGTGTGTCACGCGCTGGAATGACATGGTGGAGTGTGTAAACGCAGTCTCAACAACCATAGGGTGTCATCCAAGTAGCCGACACTGGTTTCCATCCAAAAGGGTGTCATTCCAGTGTCAAGCACTGGAATGACACCCTTTCCGTGAATATTGCTCTTAATTTGTAACTAACCTAAGCCATAAATATTTAAGAAATTTACCAAATGAAAAAAAAGGCAAAAGAAGCCCCATGGTTGGCTAGTTATTTATATGTACTTCAAAATATTGGCGTTTTCTATTCTAAACGCTACGATTCAGCCGCTTTTGAATGCGATTAACCTAAATTATAAACGTTAAGAAATTTACTGAGCGGAAAAAAAGGCAAAGAAACCCTAGGGTAGCTAGTATTCAAATTCTCCATTGTCTATTTGACGTCTTTTACTGTCTTAAACGCTTTATAAGCGCGTTTCAGCTTATATAGGTAGAAACCTAGAAGTTTTATAAAGACATGAGGTGCACACAGTGCAAAAATTAAGCATGATTTACGCCAAATACATTAAGTTTTTTGTCATTAATCCACTGCAGAGATTGCGAAGATAAATAAATAGCTTCACTGTTATGATAAGGGGGCTGGCGAAACTTGTCAAGGAAGTTTTTCGTTTCTATAGCTACTTGGATGACACCATAGGTTATTTAGGCAACAGAGAATTTTACAAAAATCTATTTTTAACTTACACTGCAATTTTAAACCTACAACTTATGTACAACAGGCTTATAGTCAAATCTTTTTCAGTGTTATGCATCTGTTTACTTGCTTTATACATAACACTGCCAAATTTCTTTGATAATAAGCTTTTTATTTCGAAAAAAAGAATAAACTTAGGCCTTGACCTGAAAGGAGGGGCATCTTTGCTTCTAAACATAGACTTAGACTTCTATTTTAAGGAAAAGCTAGGCATGCTAGCAGGTGAGATAAAAGAGACATTGCTAACAAAAAATATTGAATCTAACGTACAAAATAGCGAACAAGTAATTGTAACTTTAAATAATATTGATGACTATAAAAAAGCATCTGTGTTGATTAATGCAATAAATCCAAATTTAGAGCTAAATAGAAAAGATTCTTCAATTCTCATTTCGTATAAACCCCATTATAAAAATTCTTTGATCAGTGAAGTAGCTGCAGAATCAATAAACAATGTCCAGCGGCGTTTGGACAAACTTGGCACAAAGGAAGTCAGCGTTCAAAAACAAGGGCAGAATAAAATATTAGTGCAGGTGCCTGGAGTAGAAGACACCGAACAGATAAAATCTCTGCTTGGCAAAACTGCTAAGCTAGCTTTCCACTTGGCAAACACTAACGTAGCCAAGGTGCAGGATATAGATTACGAAACTACTGTCATGCTCAAGGATTCTTTAGGTAATTCTTATCCAATATTCCGCAAAACTGAAATAGGTGGTGATGCACTGATTAATGTATCAGTTAGATTTGGTCACTTAGGTAAACCAACAGTGCATTTTAAATTTGACAGCATAGCGAGTAAAAGATTCGCGAAAATCACTAAAGAAAATGTGGGAAAACCTTTTGCAATTGTTCTGGATAACACAGTTTTAACAGTACCTACAATACGTGAGCCAATTTTAAATGGAGAGGGAGAAATTAGCGGTAATTTTACTGAAAAACAAGCAAGCGAACTTGCAATACTTTTAAAATCTGGAGCACTGCCAGCGCCACTTAAAATAATTGAAGAAAAAAACATTGGTCCAAGCCTTGGAGAAGAATCAATAAAGGCAGGGGAAATGGCAGCAACAATCTCTATTATAGCCGTGGCTTTATTTATAATTATCACTTACGGCAAATTAGGTGTATTAGCCTCTATTGCGCTTTTTTCTAATGTAATTCTTATATTATCAATTCTTACTCTGCTTGAAGCAACTCTAACTTTACCTGGAATTGCCGGTATTGCACTCACTGTCGGTATGGCGGTGGATGCAAATGTTTTAATATTTGAGCGAATTCGTGAGGAAATCAAATCTGGCAAGAGAGTGGAACGTGCTATTGAAGAAGGGTTTAAAAACGCTATAAAGACAATACTGGATTCAAATATCACTACATTAATTGCCGCAGGAATAATGTTCATTATTGGCAGTGGAGCAATAAGAGGTTTTTCCGTTACTTTATCAATAGGAATCTTATGCTCGATGTTTTCCGCAATCACAGTCACAAAACTCCTGATAGAGTTGTGTATGAACCCGAAGAAACTAGCGCTTTGTTAGTCAACCACCTTCATTCCCACAACGTTATATCCTGAATCGACGTGCAAAATTTCTCCAGTAGTGCCACTGCTTAAGTCGCTTAATAAGTATAGTGCTGCCTTGCCAACATCCTCTATTGTAACATTGCGTCTAAGCGGAGAATTATTTCTATTCCATTCTGATATGAAGTGAAAATCGCTTATTCCAGAAGATGCTAAAGTTCTGATTGGACCAGCGGAAATGGCATTTACTCTGATATTTTGTGGTCCAAGATCACATGCTATATATTTTACACTTGCTTCAAGTGCTGCTTTACATAAACCCATAACGTTATAATTTGGCATAACTTTTTCAGCACCATAATAAGATAAAGTAAGTAAACTACCACCATTTAACATCATTTTTTCAGCTCTTTGCGCTAAAGCAGTGAAAGAATAGCACGATATATGCATTGCATTGAGGAAGTTATTCAGTGAAGTATTGACATATTTACCATCTAACTCATTTTTATCGGAGAATGCTATTGCATGCGCCAAAAAGTCAAGAGTACCCCATTTTTTCTCTATTATTTCAAAAGCGTTATCTATGATTTCTGTATTTGAAACATCACAGTGTAATATTAGCTCCACATTTAATTCATCTACTATCGGTAATAACTTTTCTTTTACTATTTCGTTCTGGTAGGTGATTGCAAGTTCTGCCCCGTGCTCTGAGAGAGCTTTTGCTATACCGTATGCTATTGATCTCTTATTTATTATTCCAGTTATTAACCCCTTTTTGCCTTGTAATAGACTTGTCATCATAGAACTATCTGTTTTTTTATAATTTGGAGTATTAACTAGATAAAGTCAATTATGTTTTAAAACATTTTTTGCAGTAACTTGAAGTCTAATACCACTGTTGACAAAAAGGCAGCGATGAGATTTTCTAGCAGCCGTCTATCTTAGATTGCTTTTTATTAAAGAAGCCAAAGCTTTATTAATAAAATGATATAGTTAATATTTTTACTAATTTGACACATTATTAAAATAGTGTTAAACTGCGTGCATAAAATAATTAGTGAGGTTGCAATGTTAAGTAGTATTATAAAAGTAAAATTAGAGAAAAACTGTTGTCCTTTTGAGAAATTAGAAAACTTCTTTGCTGAAAGGGTATTTCATATAGATGATCGAAAAGGATTCAAAGATTCTTCAGTAAAGTTAGTTATCGAGTATCCCTACGATTCAACTTTAATTTTAACTTTACCAAGAAAAGCAATACCTAATTCTTTCGCTTTAGAGCTTTTGTCTTCACTTTATAAAGAAAATGCGCTAGCTTTACCTGTTATATTAAAATATCTTGCTCATAGGGATTTATCCAAAGATTTTGGTGAGATCAGTAAAAAATTACAGGCCAAAATGGATCAAGATATACAAGAAGCGGAGCTACAACACAATTCTGAAATTTCTAAGAGCATGTCTTGAAAAGATTTAAACGGGTAATTTAGCAAGCATAATAGTAATCATATCAAAGAAGATATTAGTTTTTGAAGTAAGTGGCGAGTGTTCATAGTCCTTACTCATGCGCCTAAAATTCGAAAGCCAAGCGTTCAACAATCCATCGTTTAGGAATGACCTGAAACCCTACAGAATCACTAGCTTTTTTGGCAATTGTGAGTAGACATCCTGTCTTCAGAAAACAGCGATTTTGAAGCTCACCTGTATATCCTTGATCAGCAAAAAACTTCTGTAATGTTGGAGTTTTCTGTTTAGCTTGAGAAAAAAGATTCAGAGCGCCGTCACGATCTTGAATGCTTGCACTATGAACGTCAGCTACATTGATTAGGCCTAATGTATCTATAGCCAACCGAAGTAAGATTTCCCCGAGAGCTGAAAGACAAAATCAATAGCCGAATTAATATTGGGCCAAAAGCTTGGCAGCACTTTTCTTATGGCATGCTTAATGGCAAACCAGAACTTCTCAATCGGATTTAAATCCGGTGAGTATGGCGGCGAGAACAAAATTTTACACCCAACATTTTCTATCAAATTTTTCGTTCTTGCAGATTTATGAAAGCTTGCATTATCGAGAACAATAGTCTGTCCAGGTTTTAATATAGGAACAAGTATATTTTCTACATAAGCATCAAAAATCTCGCTGTTGCAGTAGCCCTCAATTACCCAGGAAGCTTTAACTTTTCCCTCATTTAGTGCTCCTATTATGCTTACCCTCTTTCTTTTAAACCCTGGTTTATCGGCAAATAACCTCTTGCCTTTTTGAGACCACCCATATTCATAAAATCTGTTGTCTTCTACTCCAGAGTCATCTATGAATATCAAGTTTTCTTTTTCTATTCCTTCTATTTTTTTTATGAACTCCTTGCGTTTCTCTTCATTCCTTTCCTGATAAAGAAAAGTTTTTTTTATATGTATAGTTTACTTTTTTAAGATAATTGTAGACTGTGCCTTTGCACATGTTGCCAAATTTTTCAATTATTTTTTCAACCGTAATATCTCGGTTTTCATCCAGAAATTTGACAAAGCCATCTAAGTACTTAATTTTATGACTATGTCCCTTTTGGTAGCCTGAAGACGGTTTTATACTTCCTGTTTCTTCTCTTCTTTTCCTCCACCAGTATATAGTTTTTCTATCAATTTTGAACATCTTGCTTACTTCTTCCATAGTCATTTTTTTCTCGTCAACCACTTTTAAAACTCGTTCCCTCAGGTCCTCACTATATGGCTTTGCCATCATTCTACCTTAATTAAAGCAGTATTATACCTTTTTACACTCCTTTGAGGAAACCTTATTTCGGTTAGCTATAGAAGTAAAGTTTAGTAACTTTGTGATGAATGCATCAAAAAACAACGCTAGACGTAAAACGCAAAAACTTCCTAATTTAAATTTAAATGCTGTCTATGTTATAGAAAAATATCCCCCATTTGGCGAAGAGCCCATGAACTGGATTTTGTTAACAAATATAAATATTAATAATTTTGAAGAAGCAGTAGAAAAAATACAATGGTATTGCTTAAGATGGAGAATAGAGGTTTTTCATAAAATTTTGAAATCCGGTCTTAAAGTTGAAGAATGTAGGCTCCAAACAGCAGATAGATTGATCCGCTTTCTTACAATTATGAGTATAATTGCATGGAGAATATTTTTTATCACATTGGTAGCTAGAACAAATCCGAATCTTTCTTGCACTGTCATACTGACTGATGACGAATGGAAGGTTTTATATACCAAAATGCTTAAGACAAAAAACTATCCTGAGACTCCACCACCTATAAGAGAAATTGTGAGGTGGGTGGCCAAGTTAGGAGGGTTTTTAGCTCGCAAAAATGACTTAGAACCAGGCCCTATAGCTTTGTGGAAGGGATGGAAACGTCTCTTTGATTTAGCAGAAGGATGGAGACTTGCTCATTCATTCTATACTTGTGGGTAATAGTAAGTTGTTAGCGGCTAAGAGATACCGCGGTGGCATGACGTAGGACTGCTGTCATTCCAGTCTGGAATCTAGTTCTTATTGTACATTTACTTGGTGTAGAGTTAAGTTTCCTGGATCTAAGTAGTCAAGGTACTGGAATGACATCATAGGGGCGCTGGAATGACACCATCACAGAGTGAACCAGCGTCATACACACATCCCTTTGGTGAAAATGTTTGTTGATGCAAGATTATACCTTGAAAAAATTAAGTTTTAGTGCTATTAAATAGTTGTAAATTTTGTCTCTGTGGTAGCTTTATGAATGTTGCAAGTAAGAAAATACATGATACTAAAATAAAATTACCAATATTTCTTGATTATCAATCTACTACTAAAGTGGATCCCCGTGTTTTGGAGGTAATGATACCTTATTTTGGTGAGTTCAGTAATGCACACTCTCGCAGCCATTCATTTGGTTGGACTGCTGAAGAAGCAGTGGAAAAAGCAAGGAAACACATCGCTGATCTGGTGAACGCAGATAGCAAAGAAATTATCTTTACCTCAGGTGCAACTGAGTCAAATAATACAGCAATCAAGGGCATTGCTCACTTTTACAAAAATAAAGGAAATCATATAATAACTGTCTGCACGGAGCATAAGTGTGTTCTGGATTCTTGTCGGCATCTGGAAAATGAAGGCTTTAAAGTTACATATTTGCCTGTTAAGCAAAACGGAATTATAGATTTATCAAAGCTTGAGGAAGCAATTACTGATAAAACAATCCTGGTTTCAGTGATGATGGTAAATAATGAAATCGGAGTAATTCAGCCTGTAAAGGAGATTGGTAAAATATGCAGAAAGCATAATATATTTTTCCATACAGATGCAGCTCAAAGCTTTGGAAAAGTTCCAATTGATGTTAATGAGATGTGCATTGATCTTATGAGTCTCTCTAGCCACAAAATTTATGGACCTATGGGAATAGGCGCATTATATGTCCGTAGAAAGAATCCTCGTGTTAGGCTGATACCATTGATTAGTGGTGGTGGACAAGAAAGAGGTATGCGTTCTGGAACAGTTCCAACACCTCTTGCAGTTGGTTTTGGTGAAGCGGCACGTATTGCTGAAGAAGAAATGGAAACAGAAGCAAGCAAATTGGAAGGACTGAGAGATATTTTGTACAATAAGATAAAAGAAGCATTTCCTGATATCGTTTTAAATGGTGATTATGAAAATAGAATTCCTGGCAACCTAAACTTGAGCTTTCCCTATGTTGAGGGTGAGTCTCTCATCATGGCAATCAAGGATTTAGCAGTAAGTTCTGGTTCTGCGTGCACGTCTGCGTCTCTTGAGCCTTCCTATGTCATACGGTCGCTAAATAATGGCCACGACCTTGAGCATTCATCAATTAGATTTGGCCTAGGCCGATTTACAACTAAAGAAGAAGTTTTGTACGCAGCAGATCTTGTTGCTAAAAATATTGGCCGACTGAGAGAAATGAGCCCACTTTGGGAGATGGTACAAGAAGGAGTAGATTTGAACACCGTGAAATGGGACTTTCATTAAATATATCCATTCAGCCAGTCCAACTGCAAATGCACTTTGAAATTACTCTGTAACCATTCACACTTAATTCTGCAATTCTTTGATCTCACTCATGGAGAGGCCAGTAAACTTAACAATAGTGTTGACATCAACATTATTAGCCAGCATTGCTTTTGCGACTTCAATTTTCCCTTCCTCTTTACCAATTTTTTTTACCTTTTTCAGTAGCAAGATCAAGTCTGTATTCAAGAATGGCTTCTTCTTTGCGTAGATCCATTATTCTTTCTTCGTAAGCTACTAAATCTTTTTCGTTCCAACGAAACTTATCAACATATACATTAACTATAATCTGTATACCGCTACACAGGATATGAATAGGAAGTACTTTTTGATTTTACAATACAGCTTGAGATTCAATTTTTATAATTTTCTTGTTGACTAGCGAGACGGTATCTTTTTTTTTTCGTTTGGTGAATTTATTAAACATTTATGGCTAAATGACAATCGTCATCCCGCTACGTGTTAGCGCTTACTATTACCCATAAATCTAAAAGGAGAAAAAGCTGCTATCTTAGAGCCTGTCTTCAAACTAAGTAGAAAGGAGTTAAGAAGTGTGTTATAAGATATATTTTAAATGTACCCAAGCGATATAAGTGACAAAGAATGGAAGATAATAGAGCTATATTTTGAACCTAAAAAGACCGGTAGACCAAGAAAACATAGTATTAGAACAATTATTAACGCAATCCGCTATATGATGAGAACAGGATGTCAATGGAGACAACTGCCTAAAGATTTTCCACCATGGAAAACAGTGTATAGTTGTAATTAGCGATTGAAAAAAAGTGGAATATGGCAAGAGATTCATGATTTTCTAGTTAAAAAAGTAAGAGAGATAATTGGTAAGAATGAAACTCCATCAGTGGGAATAATAGATAGCCAATCAGTAAAAACTACTCAAAAAGGGGATCCAGAGGATATGATGCTGGCAAGAAAGTAAAGGGTAGAAAGCGCCACATCGTTGTAGATACTGTAGGTCTTGTAATTGCTGCTGAAGTACAAAGTGCAAGCATTCAGGATCTTGATGGTGCACTAAATCTTTTTGTTCAAGCCAAATGCAAAGCTCCAACATTACATAAGTTTTTTGCTGATCAAGGATACACAGGTAAATTGCAAAACCGCTGCTTATTGGAAACTGGATGTTTATTGACGATTACCAAGAAAATAGTTGATACAGGATTTCAGGTTATTCCCAAACGTTGGATTGTTGAGAGAACCTTTGCTTGGCTCTCCAATTTTAGACGTATGAGTAAGGATTATGAGCATTCTCCTCTCACTTCAAAAAACAACATCTTCTTTAATATGATCACTATTATGCTTCACAAATTAGCTCATTCTTGAGTTTGAAGACAGGCTCTAATAGATAATATTCGTGCAGTACGCGCGGGAGTAACAAAAGTTGCTTGTCTTTCATAATGTTTCGTAGCAATAGGCAGTTTTGCTTTACTTAACAACTAACTTACCATATATATGTCCATAGGACATTGGTATATAAGAACGTGCTACAACTATTAATCTTACTCACGGTCATCACTTCAGTTGCATTCTTTGGTCATTTAGTTCCAATGGAAGCAAAAACCTTCTTGTACTCAACGAGCCTGAGTATAAAAGAGGTTTTGCTATTTATAATGCCTTTTATTATTTTTGCGTTAATCTTTAGCAGTGTTAACAATCTTAAGCAGTCAGCTATAAAGTTTATATTGTTACTTATTATAATGATCTTCTTATCGAATCTGGCTTCAAGTTTAATAGCTTATTCTGTTGGGCATTTTATCATACAAAACACTTATTCAATACAAGATATAACGTATGAAGAAACAATTGTTCCTTTATGGTCGTTTAGGCTTCCGCTACTCCTTTCTAACTTTCATGCTCTTGCTTGTGGATTTGTGTCCAGCATAGTAGTGTCTATACTGCTACCTAAGAAAAGCAAAGAGCTTTCGAACAAAATGTTAGATTTAACTCTCTTTATTTTGAAGAAGTTTTTGACGCCGATTATTCCAATATTTGTACTTGGGCTTGCTTTAAAAATGCAGCATGATCAAGTTTTATCTATAATATTTAAGGATTACTCAATAATTTTCATTATTATAGCATCTGCAACCTACCTTTATGTTTTCCTCTTATATGGAGCAGCAAATTCATTCAAGATCACAAGCTGGATAGCTAGTATAAGCAATATGATACCGGCATTTATTACTGCAATGAGCACAATGTCTAGTAATGCAACTATGCCGCTTACTCTTGGAGGAAGCAAAAAAAATGTAAAGCAACCTGATATAGCATCGTCTGTTATACCAATAACTGCTAGCTTCCATTTAGTAGGTGATTGCTTTTTTGTTATAATATTATCGATGGTAATTACTTCTGGTTATTTATTGTCCACAACGGACTATGTAACTTTTCTTCTCTATTTTTTGTTATTTAAGTTTGCTATCGTTGCAGTGCCGGCAGGAGGAATTATGGTAATGCTACCTATTCTTGAGAAATACCTCAAATTTTCTCCAGAAATGCTTTCATTAATCACAGCCTTGTATATAGTGTTTGATCCAATAATCACTTCAGCAAATGTTATGGGTAATGGTGCCTTTACTATGATGTTTACAAAACTCTATGATAAGCTTAAGTAATGTCTATTTTAGCGATTGATACTGTAGGTACTGGTAGTTCAATAGCAATAGTTGATTGTGATGGTAATTGTTTTGTAGAGCGCAATTCCGCCAGCAACAATCATGTAGAATCATTTTTTCAAATTCTGAATACTTTGTTTGATAAGCACAATTATAATTATGATAAAATAGATCATTTAGCGGTAGTAGTTGGACCAGGAAGTTTCACTGGAATTAGAGTTGGTATATCAGCAGCACAAGGTATAAATCTTGCTACAAATAAGCCATTATACGGAGTTAATGCGCTGGAAGTTCAAGCTTACACAATATCTTTGCTTTGTACGAATAGCAAAAAAAATATCAGAGCTATAATCAAAAATGCTCAAGGGTTTTATACACAGTTATTTGATTTCAATTTATTGCCGCTATCTGGTCCAACTGCAGCACGTGACCCTGGATCCAAGTGTCACGCTACAAGCAGTGACTGCATTACACATATGGATTGCAATTTAAATGCTAGCCATGCAGGACTATTGGTTCATTATAGACTGAAGAACAAGCAAAAATTAAATGAAGTTGAGGCTCTATATTTAAATGAGCCTCAGTATATGAAATCATTATAGACTATTCTTTCGCGTACATACAATGTGGCTAAGCCTGTGCATCTGGTTTACTATCTCTTGAGCTACTTCTTTTATACTCATATCTGAATTTTCTATCTCTATGGCACTCGGTGGTATAAATAAATTGTTAATCCTAAATTGCTCTATCATGCTATTTACATTAGTCACCTTCCTATTTTTTCTTTGCCTTTTTAATGCAATACGCTTTTGTAATGTCGGTAGATCACACCTAAGTACCACAGGAAGGATTTCTGTGTTCATTTTTTTACTAAGCCTTACTATTGAATCATACATCCTCATGTTCTGGTCATTATTTTCCATCAACCCATCAATAAATATGTAATTTTTTGAGTGAATCGGATAATTTTCTATTACCTGAAGCATAATTTGCATAATGTCATATATTCTATCTTGAACTTCTTTAGGTATTTGATCACGTTCAAAGACACCATTGTATATAGAGCAAACTTGAACATTGTTATAGAACTTACTATTTACAATTAATGCGTCTATCATATTGGACAATTCTATTGCTGTGGAAAGTTTACCACTTCCTGAAAGACCAGAGAGATATATGAAAAATCCTGCTGGCTGTTTTTTTGTGTTAATACTTACCATATTATTTTCAATCTTGAAACTTACATTTATAATAACATAAAAATAAAGCTTTAAAACATATGAAATATTATATAGAAAATTATTTTTATAGTTAAGATATTATGTAATTTAGAAACATAAATTCTGTATATAAACTCTATAATAACGATAACTATTTCTAAGAGCCTGTCTTCAAACTCAAGAATGAGCTAATTTGTGAAGCATAATAGTGATCATATTAAAGAAGATGTTGTTTTTTGAAGTGGGGAATGTTCAAAAAAGTGTGTCAAACCGAAAAAAAAGTAATAAATTGATATAAAAAAATGGAGGTTTGACAATGAGTCAGAAAGTAGTAAACAGAACTAACGGATTGGTAGATTATAAAGAGTTGGAAACAAATATCCTGTCGTCTATACGAGAAGGAAGACCGTTGACAGGAAGGGAGGGAGCATTAACACCATTTATAAAAAAGCTGCTGGAGGCAAGTTTGGAAGGTGAAATAGAAAACCACTTATTAGCTGAAAGTGAAGAGAATAATCGAAGAAATGGGAGAAATGGAAAGACTTTACGGACAAGTGCCGGTTCATTTGAACTTTTGACGCCAAGGGATAGAGAAGGAAGTTTTGAGCCGCAAATAGTCAAAAAAAGGCAAACAAGCTTACATCCAGAGCTTGAAACGAAGATTTTGAGCACATTTGCCAGTGGTATGAGCTATAGAGATATAGCGTCACACGTTGAGGAAATTTATGATCACAAAATATCGGCGGCAGAGATATAAAGTATTACCGACAAATTACTGCCTATAATCAATGAATGGCGTAGTCGTCCACTGCAATCAGTATACCCGATAGTATTTATGGATGGGATGTTCTTTAAGGTCAAAGAGAATGGACATTGCGTAAGTAAATGTATGTACAATATATTGGGCATAGACCAAAATGGCAGAAAAGAAGTCCTGGGCTTTTATTTGGCTGAAAGTGAAGGAGCTAACTTTTGGTTGGGAGTGCTAAATGACCTCAAAGAAAGAGGAGTAGAAGATATTCTGATTGCATGTGTAGATGGGCTAAAAAGCTTTCCTGCAGCTATAAATAGTGCGTTTCCTAAAGCAGAAGTACAGCTATGTATAGTGCATCAGATAAGAAATTCACTAAAATATGTATCCAGCAAAGATGTGAAAGTTTTCATGAATGATTTGAAAAAAATATATCGTGCTACAAGTAAAGAAATTGCTGAAAATTACTTACTTGAGCTGGAAGAAAAATGGGGAGAAAAGTATCCTTTAGTTATAAAATCGTGGCAGAACAATTGGGAAAATTTATCTGGTTATTTCAAGTATTCTAGCCCAGTTAGAAGGCTAATTTACACCACAAATCCAATTGAGGGGCTGCACAGACAGATCAGAAAATTCACTAAAACCAAGGGCTCATTTACCAGCACAAATGCCTTGTATAAACAGGTATATTGTGCTATAAAGAAGGTAGAGCAAAAATGGACTATGGCTCTGCCTAATTGGGCTTTAACTATGTCTCAACTTGATATTTTCTTTCCAGATAGATTGAAAATTGAGTTGAACTAAAAATGCGGTTTGACACACTTTTTTGAACATTCCCAAATAACCTCTTGCCTTTTTGAGACCACCCATATTCATAAAATCTGTTGTCTTCTACTCCAGAGTCATCTATGAATATCAAGTTTTCTTTTTCTATTCCTTCTATTTTTTTTATGAACTCCTTGCGTTTCTCTTCATTCCTTTCCTGATAAAGAAAAGTTTTTTTTATATGTATAGTTTACTTTTTTAAGATAATTGTAGACTGTGTCTTTGCACATGTTGCCAAATTTTTCAATTATTTTTTCAACCGTAATATCTCGGTTTTCATCCAGAAATTTGACAAAGCCATCTAAGTATTTAATTTTATGACTATGTCCCTTTTGGTAGCCTGAAGACGGTTTTATACTTCCTGTTTCTTCTCTTCTTTTCCTCCACCAGTATATAGTTTTTCTATCAATTTTGAACATCTTGCTTACTTCTTCCATAGTCATTTTTTTCTCGTCAACCACTTTTAAAACTCGTTCCCTCAGGTCCTCACTATATGGCTTGCCATCATTCTACCTTAATTAAAGCAGTATTATACCTTTTTACACTCCTTTGAGGAAACCTTATTTCGGTTAGCTATAGATTTATGGGTAATAGTAAGTCGCAGAACTGTGCATGAACCTCTCGACTCACACAGCTCCCATTATTCAGCCATCAGTCATATATTTGATGGCCTCGTTTTATTTGTCAGTTCCTCCCATTTCTGGTTGCCCAACTAATAAAACTGAATAACTCAGCCCCTTCGCTCCATTTCCATTACAGAAATTTCTTCACTACTACGCGCCCCTGTTTTTCGCATCGGTACTCTCATCCTTGAAGTTTAGCTTCTTGGATTTCTCCCTTGTCATCGAAACGACAGGTTCCCGTAGTTCCACACAATAGCCCAAAATAGATTCACGCCACCTTTATGCCGGACGCCACCTACCCAGTAAACAAGTTTCCGATAGGTTTATCCCAAGTTAGAAATTACCCCCTGGTTTTGACGTCACCTTTGATGTTTCGACACTTCATCAGTGGTTCACTTGCGTTCGTCTCTCTATTTAACACATGACACATAATTGTGCCTTTTCCGTAACTCTCACTACCTTGACTCTTTATCAAAGCAGCTTACGGTTGTTTAAAGCCTGCTCTTGTAAACCGGCTTTGAGGGGCCCACCCTCATCTATTATGTAGCTTTTGCACTTAGTTTGCTCTTTGTCTGAGCATCCTTTATGCTTCTACGGCACACAAATCCCCATCATTCCAGTCTGTGATATTTTGCGTACTACAAAATTGTAAAAACTCTTCAACATTCCTGCTACTACCAGATTTTTTTATATAGGCTAACGCATACCTTTTTAAAACACTATCACTTGCTACCATAAATACCCTCTTAAGTTAAGACTAAATTAATAAATACTTATTATAACAAAATAACGTCTTCTTGTCAAATCAACCATAACTTAATACCCAGTTAATATCCTTTCCACCAGCTCTTTTACTGTCGGTACGTAGCCATTCTCATAAAACGGATCTTGCTTAAATTTGTACACATTGTGCCCGGAAAACATGAGTTCATTTTCAATATTGCCGTCATGTATAATGTTTTGCAGTGTTTTTTGTATACAAAAACTCCGTGGATCTGGCTTTCGTCCTGTTGAATGGTCGCCGTGATCCTTCCAATTGCTAAACAAACAATGACTTAAGCATCCCATACAATTGATTTGATCTTGTCTTATCTCTGCAAATTTGCCTGGCGTCACAAAAATAACAGTTGTATCTGGAGTTTTCATTGCTTCTGTATACCCTGCTTTAGTCCATGTATTTGCCAGCTCTTTGTCTTTTGAAGTAAGGTAGACCTTCCTACCTCTGCTACCCATTGCAAATTCACTACTAAATTCTTCGCTGGCATTTTCTGAAAACTTTATTTGACGTGAATTCCGTTTCTGCAACTCACGTATGAAGTTATTTTTTACTGCAGATGAGTAAAACCCTGTTGGACTGAATTTATTTAAAAATACATCACCTTCTTCTAAAGTGAGTAGCTTCTTTTTCCACTCTGCAGAAATTGGGCTTTCTTTCGCCAAAAGTGGACGAGTGCCAAACTGAAAAGCTATTGGTCCAATTTGCAGATTGTCAAACCAATGTTCCCAATCTTTCAAATGCCACACTCCTCCTGCCATAACAATTGGTGTTTCTGAAAGACCGATCTCGTTCATGAAAGATCTAAGCTCTGCAACTCTTTCAAATGGAGCCTGTGGTAGCTCTGGGTCTTCACTGTTACTGAGTCCATTGTGCCCTCCAGCAAGCCATGGATCTTCATACACTACTCCACCAAGCAAATAGGAAGATATTCTTTGGTAAGTACGCTTCCATAATGCTTTAAAAGCACGCACCGATGAGACAATAGGGTAATAATAAACCTGATATTTAGCTGCAATTTCTCCAAGCCTATAAGGCATACCAGCACCGCAGGTAATACCATGAACTAAGCCTTTTGCTTTTTCTAATATGCCATGAAGCACGCGTTCTGCTGCTCCCATCTCCCAAAGCACATTCATATGTATTCTTCCATGACCTTTTGATATTTCATTCGCTATTTTTGCCTGACTGATTCCAGCTTTAATACTATACTCAATCAATTCACTGTGTTTTTCATTTCTTGTTTTGCCTTTGTAAATCAGCGGCACTAACTCACCATTATCATCAATAAGCTTAGCATTTGCACCAGAAAACGTACCCACAGCATCTGCTGCAGCAAATGCTCCACTTGACCTTCCATCACTGATTGCGATGCCTTTGCCGCCCTCAATGATTGGCCACACTTCCTTTCCTGAGATTACTATCTTTTTTATCTTATTTTTCAAAACTTTCTCGCAATCTTTCACTCTATTTTACTTAATTACTAAAAAAATAATAGCTGTTTATTTTTTCTTATATCATCAGAGCCTCTGCATAGCCAAATTTGGGTTTTGAGTAGACACAGCAGCTACTGTAATATAGTTTCGAAAGAAGTCTAATGTATTTTGCTATATGATCATAGGTCTAACAGGCAGAATTGGGGTAGGAAAGAGCTTTGTAGCTAATTGCTTTCAAGAGTTTGGTGCTGCTGTGTTTGATGCTGATTCTGTTGTACACCAACTTTATAAAGTGGATAAAAGCATAATAAGTTATGCAGAAAAAAATTTTCCTGGAGTGGTAGTCAATGGTGAAATAGGTAGAACAGTACTGTCTAAATATTTCTTAGCCTACGATGAAAATTGGAAACAATTTCAATCTTTGATTCACTCTGCTGTGCTGCGTGAATTAGAATTTTTTATTGCCAAGGAAAAAAAGATCGATAGAAAGCTTTTAGTTTTAGATGTGCCACTTCTATTAGAAACAAAATTTCATTCATACTGTGACCTTATTATTTTTATCTATGCAGATAGCGTTGTGCAAGCTCAAAGACTTAACAAACGCAACATAGATAAAGAAAAGCTAAATTTAATCTTCAATGTTCAGTTATCTATTGAGGAGAAAAGGAAGATGAGTGACTTTATTATCGACACCAGTGTAAGCAAAGAGTATGTTTTTTCTCAAGTAAAAGATATAGTGGATTCATTAAACCTAAACACGTAGCTCTACGTCATACCGCCTCGGTATCTCTTGGCCGCTAACAAGCAGCGGAATGACGAGGTTATCTTCATACTGCCGCGAACCGCCATACCGCCGCGATATCTCTAGATCCCGCTAACAAGCAGCGGAATGACGATTGTCGATCAATCTAAGTTACTTTAGCAACAGTTATTCTCCACCAAATTACTCCGAATTTTAGTTGTATTATTTGCGGATTTCACTGCTGAAATCTCAAATTTTGAGCTTGTGTTCAAAAATGATTCAACTGACCTGCCAAAAAAATCGTATCTCCACCCCTTGAATAGTTTATCTATCTGCCCAGATATTGACCCGGTTAACTCATCTTTTGAAGAAACTAATTTCCTTGATATGTTACTTTCTTTACATTTACTATCTAAAATAATTGAGAGTATATCGAATACAGATTTGTCATAATTATTCGGTAAGATGTTGTTTTGCTGCATCCAATTTTTTTCATTTTCATTAAAAATATTCACAAACTCTAGTAAATCTGCATCTTTTATATTTTTTGCATTCCTCTTGAGATCATCTAAAATCTCATCAACATGCTCTACATTTTTTTCAATAAAACCAGCTATTACAGCATTATTAATTACTTTATTACGATTCATATTATAGCGCTGTGCTAAGGTCTCTTGCCATTCACTAACTGCTTTAACAGTTAATACCAATCTTGGATTTGCTTCATAATTAAATTTAATTCTCTTCCATGCATCTTTTGGACTATGTAAATACTTATTTATATTAACTATTGATTCCATCTCTTCTTGAAACCAACACATCCTATTATTTTCTTCAAGTTTATTGCACAATATTTGGTATAAGTCATATAGGTGTACCACGTCGTTTATTGCATAGTCTAACTGATCCTCGGACAACGGACGCCTTAACCAATCTGAATTTTTAGCTTTAATTTTATCCAGCACTACTCCTTGATATTGCTCTACTACTTTTGAGTAACCAATAAAGTCATGATAATAATGACAAAACATAGCGGCAACTTGGGTATCAAAAATGGGAGTGGGAATACATTTAAACACAGTGAGTAAGGATTCTATATCCTGCCGGCAGCTATGAAACACTTTGGTTATCCCTTGATTTAGCATTATTTTCTTAATGAATGATAAATCAATTTCTGGCACTAATGCGTCTACAATAAAACTCTTCTCTCCGTAAGAAATTTGAATTAACGATAATTTTGGGTAGTAGGTTAAATTATTTCTAATGAACTCCGTGTCAACTGCTATAAATTTCGGCTTTTTTGCTATTAATTCTTCGCACGTATCTTCCAGCTCTGATGTTGTACTAATTAGCATATATTTTTCACTTGGTGGTTCTACTTTATCTGACCTTACCCAGAAAAAGTGGAGAGAAAGTTAAGACGTTTTTGTCATGAGAATGATGCATCAAATTGTGCAGGAATGCAATAATTAATAGTAGAATGCCTACGTTGTTTGTTATAAAAGATTTCTATGTATTCAAATATGGCAGTTCTGGTTTGTTGAGCGAGAATAAGCAGCTCTCTTTTGAGTGAACTTTTCTGCAACAGAGTTATCGTAACAACATCCCTTATGGCTCATGCTGGAAATGATGTTTTTTGTATTCAATAGAAATTGGTAATTTTGAGAGGTACCCTTGATCGCTATGTAACAGCAGATTTTTATCGGGTTTGCGCTTATTAACGGCCATCAATAAAGAGTCAATAACCAATTGTTTATTTATTGAGCTACTCATTAACTATCATACGTGAATATAGGTCAATTATTGCTGCCAACAACCTTCCTTAGTTTTTATATAAGTAATATCGTTTACCCAAACTTTATTTGGCTGATCAGTGGTGAATTTTTGATCCAATGTGTTCGGAGCCACAACTCGGTTGCTTATTTGCTGTTTTTTATTTTTGAACCTTCGTCTAAGTTTGGCTTTAATGCCATTTTCTTGCATAACACTTTGTACTGTTTTGATGTTATAATTTTTGCCTAAAGCTTTTAATTCAGCGTGAATTTTAGGGATCTGCATTTGGATGCTTTTTTTGAATATCTGCTAGAAGCCCATCTCTTGCTAATTCCTTACTGCTTTTTCCCTTAGCAACCCATTTATAATAACCACCAGCAGATATGTCTAAAACCCTACATAGTTCCTGTATTTTATAGCAATTTCTATATAAAAGAATACTTTACTCTTTTTGTTTGGTCAGGGCTTTTTTTTTAAATGTCTCTTTCTCTTGTTACTCTTGCTAGTTCTTTTTTTAGATCAAATCTCTCTTTGTCATAAGGAGCCTTTGCCTGGAAATGCGTATGCTTCTGGCATTTTTCCATCATATTTTCTTACTTAACATACTGCCATCTATACCTAGATCTTTTGCTATTTTTGTACTTCTGTTTCTTTAACCAGCTTAACAGCTTCTAATTTGAATCCTGCTGTATATCCCCTTCTATTTGCCATATTTTGAAAAAACGTTTTATTTTACTCCAAAAACGTCTTAACTTTCTCTCTACTTTTTCTGGGTAAGGTCAGAGTATCCACTTTAACCTCTCTAAATTTGCTCATAACCTCTTAACTTGAAGCGTATGACTCCCTACCTGGATGACAGATAGTAGTGCGAAAGCCTATTACAACTTACTTTTAATTAGTCTAACCCATGCGTGCCAATCCCTCTCACCAAGATTGCTTTCAAAAGATAGGAGATCCTTTACAGCTTTTGAGCAAATTTCTTCACTTGGAATTGATAACTCCCTATTCATTGCTAACGTTAAACATTGAGTTTTGCACGCTCGTTCTAAATGATACGTGTAAAACATTGCTTCTTGTATAGTCCGACCACACGTTATAGATCCATGATTGCGCATTAACATGACAAAATTTTCTTTCAGATCAGCTATTAACCTCTTTCCTTCTGTATTGCTAAGTGCTAGGGAATTATAATTATGGTAAGAGATTTTATTGTAAAAGTGCAGTGCCCATTGACTTATTGGAAGTAGTCCATCTTTTAGAGAGGAAACTGCTACAATAGAAGGTGTATGCAGGTGAAAAATTGCTTGAATGTCTTTCCTTGCTTGATAAACAAAACCATGAATTATATAGCCAGTTTTATTATATTGATATTCTGTACCCTCAATCACATTTCCATCTAGTGATACTCTCATCAATGAATTTTCATTCACTTCGTCAAAGCGTATACCAAATGGGTAAATATAAAACGACTTTTGATCTTCAGAACATACCGAGAGGTGAGTATATGTATGATCATCCAGTTTAAGGTAAGACAAAATCTGATAGGCATAGACTAGATCCCTTTTTACTCTGCTCTTTGTTAACAACACAATCCTCTGTTAGAATCTTCTGAAGATTTATACACGAAAAAGGGCTTGTAGTAAACTAATAAGTCTATGCCACTCTGTCTTGCTTTCTGAATACCAAACACTTCTGTGTTGTAGCTTGCTTAGAGCCTGTCTTCAAACTCAAGAATGAGCTAATTTGTGAAGCATAATAGTGATCATATTAAAGAAGATGTTATTTTTTGAAGTGAGAGGAGAATGCTCATAATCCTTACTCATACGTCTAAAATTGGAGAGCCAAGCAAAGGTTCTCTCAACAATCCAACGTTTGGGAATAACCTGAAATCCTGTATCAACTATTTTCTTGGTAATCGTCAATAAACATCCAGTTTCCAATAAGCAGAGGTTTTGCAATTTACCTGTGTATCCTTGATCAGCAAAAAACTTATGTAATGTTGGAGCTTTGCATTTGGCTTGAACAAAAAGATTTAGTGCACCATCAAGATCCTGAATGCTTGCACTTTGTACTTCAGCAGCAATTACAAGACCTACAGTATCTACAACGATGTGGCGCTTTCTACCCTTTACTTTCTTGCCAGCATCATATCCTCTGGATCCCCTTTTTGAGTAGTTTTTACTGATTGGCTATCTATTATTCCCACTGATGGAGTTTCATTCTTACCAATTATCTCTCTTACTTTTTTAACTAGAAAATCATGAATCTCTTGCCATATTCCACTTTTTTTCAATCGCTAATTACAACTATACACTGTTTTCCATGGTGGAAAATCTTTAGGCAGTTGTCTCCATTGACATCCTGTTCTCATCATATAGCGGATTGCGTTAATAATTGTTCTAATACTATGTTTTCTTGGTCTACCGGTCTTTTTAGGTTCAAAATATAGCTCTATTATCTTCCATTCTTTGTCACTTATATCGCTTGGGTACATTTAAAATATATCTTATAACACACTTCTTAACTCCTTTCTACTTAGTTTGAAGACAGGCTCTCAGAAAACTCAAAAACCCTTCTTCTTTTTGATTTTCTTGTGGTTGAGGTGTGTTATCTTTTTTGTCCGGCTCAGTGTTGGGCTTCTCTTTTACAGAACTCTTGCTCACTGAGGGACTAACGATTTGTGAATCGTGCTTTGATGGCTGTGTATCTGTTTGCACAGAAGCTTCAGTAGTCTTTTTTTGTCCACTCTGTTCAACGCTTTTAACGCGAATTCTGGATTAAGGAAGGAAGAAAGTATAGGAAATAGAAGGCTTTGTGGATTTGATGGAATAGGAAATGAGAGTAGAAAAGATATGAACCAAAAAATTAACAGGGGATCTATGGCGAGTGTGTTCAATTTCTAGTCTATTTTTTAGGTAACCAAAAACAGTCTCAATGATAGACCTTTTTCTCAGTAAAATCTTCTCATTTAGCGAAATCAATGTATTTTTCATACCTTTTTTCACCTTGGTAACAAGTTTCAAACCTCGGTCAAACAGCTTCTGAAAAAGCTCTTTTGCAATATAACCTTTGTCACCAAACAAAAGACCGATTAATTTTTCCGTCAGATTTGGCACAGGTATCCTATCATCAACATTGCCTTTTGTTAGCGTAAGTGCATGAATTTCAACATTTTCATTGATTACCATATGTAATTTGAAACCAAAAAACCAGCCGTAAGTGCTCTTGCTTAATTTTGCAATTCCAGCAAAAACTTTGTTTTTGGATATTCTTTTTGCATGACAAACTGCAATGGGAGTTGTGTCTATATATGAAATTCCAGTGTTTTCTGACTGTCCACAAAGCCAATGCAACAACATTGCTAAATGCCACAAAACCCTAGGCTTTAGAGCAACAAACCTGGTATATGAAGGTAACTTTGGAAACTCTGATTTGTAGAGCAACGTTAGGTAATGTAGATAGAAAGTTTTACACGGAGATTGTTGATATAGCAGGATTATTGTCATGATTTCGGAGTGCTCAATTTCCGTTGTTCTTGTGGGGTTTTTACCATTTGGCAGTAGTTTATCTGCAAAATTTTTCTCTATATCTCTGCAAAAATCATCGACCAAACAAAACAGTTTTGTTATATCTTCCATGGGTAACCTCATCTATTTTTTTATCACTGCTGAGTTTACCCTGTTTTCTTGCCTTTTCTATTCTCCTTTATCCAGAATTCACGTTTGTAGAGAAAAAAGAATAGATGATGATCCTAAATATTTAATAAATTTGACTACTGATGAATTTCAAAAATCTTAATTTTTTATTAATTGTGAGATGTGGTACATTCTATCTTCATATAGCTTTCCTCTTCATACCTCAACTAATGAGATTAGAAGCATCAACTCCCTTCTGCAAGCAAGCAGCAATAACAGTGTTCATCATTAGAAATGCAATTGTCATTGGGCCAACACCTCCGGGTACTGGGGTAATAGCTTTGGCTTTCCCTTTTATTCCCTCAAAGTCAACATCACCTACAAGCTCTCCTACATTAACACTATTTATGCCAACATCGATCACTATTGCACCTTTCTTTATCCAGTCTGCTTGAACAAAATTTGGCTTTCCGACTGCTGCAACTACTATATCCGCTTTAGAGCAATATTCAGCTAAATCTTTACTCTGTGAGTGCAAGATGGTAGCAGTGCAATTTTCCTGCAGCAATAGGTGAAACATTGGCTTGCCCACGATATTTGACCTACCAATCACCACTGCGTTTTTACCGGAAAGGTTCTCTTCAATTGATTTAATTAAATGCAAAGAACCTTTAGGAGTGCAAGGTATAAGGCAGTTTTTTTCACCTTTAACTAATCTACCAACGTTTTCATCGTGGAAGCCATCTACATCTTTTTCAATACTTACTGCGTTAATTACTCTGCTTGCACTAATATGATTTGGTAAAGGCAACTGTACTAAAATGCCATGCACAGATCGATCTTCATTTAACTCATTGATTTTTTCAATCAATTCATCTTCTGAAATATTATTAGGCAAAACAATGGTCTCAGAACTTATGCCTATTGATTCTGCTTTTTTCTGTTTGTTGCGAACATAAACCTGACTTGCTGGATTGCTGCCCACGAGAATTACTTTCAGGCAAGGAAAAACGTTATACTCTCTCTTTAAAATATCAATTTTTTGTGATAGCCTCTCACATAGGTCGTTTGCTATTTTTTTACCATCAATAATAATTGTCACTTCCTTGCCACTCCTTAAAGTCAGGTAATTTGATATCAAATAAATCCAATACTTTGCCAACAGAATGATTAATAATATCATCCAACGATTTTGGTTTAATATAGAAAGCAGGCACTGGTGGAGCAATTATTGCTCCCATCTCCGTTAATTTTAACATATTTTGTAAATGCCCAAGATGTAGTGGTGACTCTCGCACCATAAGAATTAATTTTCTTCTTTCTTTTAGCGTTACATCTGCAGCCCTTGTCAATAGATTGGAAGTAACACCTGATGCAATTTCAGACATTGTCTTCATAGAGCATGGTGCTACAATCATTCCTGAGGTTTTAAATGAGCCACTTGCTATTTTTTCTCCTATTTTTTCTTCAGAATAGTAAAAATCTGCAAGTGATGTAATATCTTCAAGTTTTTCTTTAATCTCATGAGCTAGAGTTATTTTTCCAGCACGACTTATCACTAAATGAGTTTCATAACCAAATTTGCAGTGCGTGACGCTGGAATCTATATTTCTTTTTCCCTGGATCCCAGTGTCAGCTACTTGGACAAGAGATCTATTAATATTCCTTAACGCCTCTAAAATACGTACACCGTAAATAGAACCAGATGCTCCACTTATTCCAATTACAATTCTGCTATTCACTTAACTCTTCTTCGTAGTTCATTCCCAATGCACGTTTATAGGTATCAAGCAATATTTCCTGTTCCTCTCTGTCATCATCATCCATCTTCCTCAGCCTAATAATTTGTTTCATCACTTTTGTATCCCAACCTTCATCTGCGGCTTTTGCATATACATCACGAATGTGATCTTGCACATCCCTCTTTTCTTGTTCAAGTTTTTCGATTCTCTCTATGTAACCCTTTAACTCTTCAGTCGTTATTTTTACTGTATCTTCCATGAAACTCCACTCATTAATTGCTCCTACTAGTATTACCAGTTTTTACTTGCACTTCAACAACAGTAATAATATTCTTATCTTTTTTTAAAATCTTAAAGCGAAAACCATACATGGAAAACTCCTCGCCTTCGTCAGGAATGCGCTCTATTTCATTCACAATCATACCTGCTAGAGTTGTAGCTTCTTCATCAGGGAGATTCCAGTGTAACTGCCTGTTAATGTCCCTAATAGTAGATTTTCCTTCTATGTGATACATATTGTCAGATATTTTCTTTATGAAATTCTCCGTGATCAAATCATGTTCATCCGAAATTTCTCCAACTATTTCTTCCAGTATGTCCTCAAGAGTTACAATTCCCTGCAGTGCTCCATACTCATCAATAACAAATGCAAGGTGTTTCCTGTTCTTACGGAAGTTATGAAGTTGCACGCTGAGCGGTGTACTTTCTGGTATAAACCAAGGCCTTGACATAACTTGGGCAATCTCTATTTTACTATCTTTTTCACGCAAGGCGTTTATTAGATCTTTCACGTGAATCACCCCGACAATGTTATCTGGTTCCTTCTGCCATAAAGGTACTCTACTGTGACTACTGGTTAAAATCCCTCTTATTAACTCTTCTTTATTCCGATCTATATCAAGAGAAAACAAATTTCTCCTATGGGTCATAATTTGTGATATTTCTGTCTCAGCCAAATCAAGTATGCTGCTTAGCATATCTAAATCCTGTTGTAACATAGTTCCTTCACTGCGGTGAAGAGTAATCATATTACGCATTGCATCCGCTGCAGATATTACTTCCTTATCTTTATGCAGCCCACATAATTTCAGGATGAGGTTAACAATAAATTGAATACCTAGCGTCAATGGAGAAAAAATCTTTACAAAAAACAATACAAAATAAGCAGAAAATGATGCAAATTTTTCAGGATTTTGAATAGCATAAGTTTTTGGTAGAACTTCGCAGAATAATAAAATACAAAATGTCATTATAATTGTTGATAGGAGAATGCCCTCATTTCCAAAAAGATTGATAAATATTGCTGTAAATAAAGCAGAGCAAGTAATATTAATAATTGTATTGCCGAGCAATACCGTTCCTATTGTCAATTCTTTCTTATTTAATAAGCGGTCTATTATCCTGGCTCTTTTGTTACCGTCTAGCTTTAGCTTATTAACTCGAGAACGGCTAATTGAGGTTAAGCCTATCTCTGCTCCTGAGAACAAAAACGATAAAATTAACAAAATAAAAATTGCTGATGATACTAAGACCAATAACCAATCCATTAAAGTACGATGTTATTGTGATAAAAAACAAAATTAATTTTACATGTTATGAAAGGCATTTGCAAGCCTGAATTTATATTGCCGAATTTTATATATCTTTAATCTTAAAAAATAAATCATAAAGCATATTACACGCCGCATTCACATGCTCATCCTCAATGATAAGTGGTGTGGTTATCCTTACTACTTTGTTGTTTGAAACCCTAGTTATTATTAAACCTTTATCAAGAGATCGACTAATAACTTTATCAGCTACAGGAGTTGCTAGTTCTATTCCCATTAGTAACCCTTCTCCACGAACTTCTGAAATTATCTCAGGAAATTCTTTAGCTAAAGGCAACAGCTTTTCTTTTAAATATTTACTAATTCTCTTAACATGATCAAAAAAGCCTTCTTTTAGCATTATATCGAGCACTGCATTACCAACAGTCATGGCAAGTGGATTGCCACCATAGGTTGATCCATGAGTTCCTGGAGTGATTGCTTCTGCTATGTAATCTTTTACTAAACATGCAGCTAGAGGAAAACCGTTACCCATAGCTTTTGCACAGGTTAGCATATCAGGTTCAATGCCGACATTTTGATAATAAAATAAAGAACCGATGCGTCCATATCCGCATTGCACTTCATCAAAGCACAAAATTATCCCTTGAGCTTTTGTTATTTTCCTTACTTTTTGAAGATATTCTACGTCTAGTGGATATACTCCGCCTTCGCTTTGTATGGGCTCTAAAAACACAGCAGCTGTTTCATCGCTGATTTTTTTCTCCAAAGCTTTAATGTCATTTCTTGGCACTTTATCAAAACCAGAAAGAAGCGGAGCAAAACCTTCGCGTGATTTTTCACTGCCTCCAGCAGAAATTGCAGCAATACTGCGGCCATGAAACCCTCCTTCAATTGTAACAATACGATTACGTTTTGCTTGCCCTTTTGAATAAAAGTAACGACGAATAAACTTAATTGCAGCTTCTGTTGCTTCAAGCCCACTTGAGCAGAAAAAAACTTTATCTGCAAAAGTAAGGGTTGTTAAACGGTCAGCAAGCCTTTCTTGCTCGGGAATAGTGAAAATGTTAGAGCAGTGCCATAGTGAGCTCAATTGCTCTTTCAGTTTGTCTGTAATGTATGGATGACAATGCCCTAAAGAAGCTGTAGAAATACCTGCAGCAAAATCTAAATATTTTTTACCATCTTTGTCAAAAAGATATGCCCCTTCTCCCCTAACTATAGGAGTGTCAAGTCTATTGTACGCATTAACAACATGATCCATTTTATAAGTATTGTGGTATTATCTGTATTATACCTGAAATGAATCCATTAACACAAAGCTTTTCCTTTAACCTCTTATGCTATCTCAACTAAAAATTTGGCTAATGCAAACCCTTTCTGTCATTCTATAGCTAAAGTAACTTAGTTTTACCAACGATTCGCCACTTATTAGCATTGTATAGGGAGAGTAGACCGGCGGACCTTCCCCGCCAGCCGCTCGCAGAACCTTACTATTACCCACAAGTATAGAATGAATGAGCAAGTCTCCATCCTTCTGCTAAATCAAAGAGACGTTTCCATCCCTTCCACAAAGCTATAGGGCCTGGTTCTAAGTCATTTTTGCGAGCTAAAAACCCTCCTAACTTGGCCACCCACCTCACAATTTCTCTTATAGGTGGTGGAGTCTCAGGATAGTTTTTTGTCTTAAGCATTTTGGTATATAAAACCTTCCATTCGTCATCAGTCAGTATGACAGTGCAAGAAAGATTCGGATTTGTTCTAGCTACCAATGTGATAAAAAATATTCTCCATGCAATTATACTCATAATTGTAAGAAAGCGGATCAATCTATCTGCTGTTTGGAGCCTACATTCTTCAACTTTAAGACCGGATTTCAAAATTTTATGAAAAACCTCTATTCTCCATCTTAAGCAATACCATTGTATTTTTTCTACTGCTTCTTCAAAATTATTAATATTTATATTTGTTAACAAAATCCAGTTCATGGGCTCTTCGCCAAATGGGGGATATTTTTCTATAACATAGACAGCATTTAAATTTAAATTAGGAAGTTTTTGCGTTTTACGTCTAGCGTTGTTTTTTGATGCATTCATCACAAAGTTACTAAACTTTACTTCTAAGAGCCTGTCTTCAAACTAAGTAGAAAGGAGTTAAGAAGTGTGTTATAAGATATATTTTAAATGTACCCAAGCGATATAAGTGACAAAGAATGGAAGATAATAGAGCTATATTTTGAACCTAAAAAGACCGGCAGACCAAGAAAACATAGTATTAACGCGAATTCTGGATTAAGGAAGGAAGAAAGTATAGGAAATAGAAGGCTTTGTGGATTTGATGGAATAGGAAATGAGAGTAGAAAAGATATGAACCAAAAAATTAACAGGGGATCTATGGCGAGTGTGTTCAATTTCTAGTCTATTTTTTAGGTAACCAAAAACAGTCTCAATGATAGACCTTTTTCTCAGTAAAATCTTCTCATTTAACGAAATCAATGTATTTTTCATACCTTTTTTCACCTTGGTAACAAGTTTCAAACCTCGGTCAAACAGCTTCTGAAAAAGCTCTTTTGCAATATAACCTTTGTCACCAAACAAAAGACCGATTAATTTTTCCGTCAGATTTGGCACAGGTATCCTATCATCAACATTGCCTTTTGTTAGCGTAAGTGCATGAATTTCAACATTTTCATTGATTACCATATGTAATTTGAAACCAAAAAACCAGCCGTAAGTGCTCTTGCTTAATTTTGCAATTCCAGCAAAAACTTTGTTTTTGGATATTCTTTTTGCATGACAAACTGCAATGGGAGTTGTGTCTATATATGAAATTCCAGTGTTTTCTGACTGTCCACAAAGCCAATGCAACAACATTGCTAAATGCCACAAAACCCTAGGCTTTAGAGCAACAAACCTGGTATATGAAGGTAACTTTGGAAACTCTGATTTGTAGAGCAACGTTAGGTAATGTAGATAGAAAGTTTTACACGGAGATTGTTGATATAGCAGGATTATTGTCATGATTTCGGAGTGCTCAATTTCCGTTGTTCTTGTGGGGTTTTTACCATTTGGCAGTAGTTTATCTGCAAAATTTTTCTCTATATCTCTGCAAAAATCATCGACCAAACAAAACAGTTTTGTTATATCTTCCATGGGTAACCTCATCTATTTTTTTATCACTGCTGAGTTTACCCTGTTTTCTTGCCTTTTCTATTCTCCTTTAATCCAGAATTCACGTTATGAGATTATTATAAATTAAAATGATTAAAAATTTAATAACTTTGATTATGAATCTAGCATATCAACTAACGATATGATTTAAATTTTCTTTCAATTCCACTGTATCTTCGCCAGTTTTGCATACAACCCGTCTTTACTTATTAGGGAGTCATGAGTCCCTACTTCTTCTACTTTTCCGTGATTAATTACTATAATCTTGTCAGTTTTAAGTGCAGTTGATAGTCTGTGTGTAATTACGATCGTTGTTCTGTTTTGCATTAACTTGCTTAATGCTTTTTGCACGAGGTTCTCACTTTTATAATCAAGGGCAGAGGTTGCTTCATCCAGTATTAAAACCTGAGGGTTTTTGAGTATGGCTCTTGCTATTATAATACGTTGTTTTTGCCCTTCAGAAAGTTTTAATCCTCTTTTTCCTACAAATGTATCAAATTTATCAGGCAGCTTATCAATAAATTCCATCGCATAAGCGCTGATAGCTGCTTGCTTCACTTCTTCATATTCAGCACCAGGTTTGCCATATAGTATATTTTCCATTATTGAGCAAGAAAATATCATGTGATCTTGTGGCACTAAGCCAAACAACGATCTGAGGTCATTTAGCGCAATTGACTTAATATTGTGCCCATCGATAGTAATGCTGCCTCTGCTTGGATCATGAAAACGGAGCAGAAGCTTTAAAATGGTGCTTTTACCACTGCCAGATGGTCCAACAATTGAGACAGATTGACCAGCCTCTATAGAAAATGATACGTTATTTAACGCTGGCTTATCAGACTGAGATTCATAAAAAAATGTTACGCCATTAAACGAAATTCCTTTTCGAACACTACAAATTTTTATAGGATCATTGGCATCTGCTATAGAGCTTTTCATATTTTTAAATTCAAATAAACGCTCTACTATTCCAAGACCTCGTTGTAAATCACTGATATTATAGCTCAAATTATTTATAGCTCCTGCTGCGAGCGCTGAATAAAACACAAATGAGGAGAGTTCTCCAATAGTTATATTATTGCTTAAGACTTCTTTAATACCAAAAAAGAGCAAAACAACTAGTGAACCTATCACACACGTGATAACTAGAGTTACTAGAATAGCACGCAAGAGTACTAATTTTACGTATGATTTTGATACTGAGTTTAAATACTCCTTAAAACGGGTTTTTTCATTTTCTTCGAGTACAAACGATTTGATAGTCACTATAGATCGAAAATTTTCCTCACTAAGTGATGCAAGCTCACTTAATTTATCCTGGACAAAGCGTGCATAGCTACGCACTTTTTTTCCAAATGAGGTCATAATAATGAGTAGTATAGGTACTATTGCGGCTGCATACGCAGTTAGGTGCAGATTTGTATATAATAACATGGCAACACTGCCAATTAATATTACAAAATTTCGCAATATGGTGAGGAGGCTGCTATTTATTATTGATTGCAGCGCAGAGGTATCAGTAATGAGTGCTGAGATAACATCTTGTACGCCTGTGTTCTCAAAGAAACTTGGTTGCAAGTCAGTGATACTGCTATATAAGTCATATCTGATTCTTGCAATAACTTTCTCGCTGCCAATGCCAATGAAATATAACCGAGTAAATGCAGTGAGAGAAATGGCTAAAACTATAAGTATTGCAACTAATAGTCTGGTAGTAAAATCGTGCTCTGTGCCAGAATCAATTATGTTGCTTAAGCCTCTGCCAAAGAGGAGGATCGTTAAGGCTGAAAATAAAACTGCAATAAAAGCTATGATGAAATAAGATAGATTAGGCTTTATATAGCAAAATAACTCTCTAATATTAGATCGCATCGTATTTTGAAGTTTCTAAAGTTAAGTATATAGATTTTAGTTTCAGGGGAAAGGGGAAAGGTGTAGCACAATAGCTAACGTCATACCGTGTACAAACGTTGCAATTTTTAAGCAAAGTGATGTTGTTCAAGTAGCTGACACTTGGGGTCTATGTTTTTTCTGGTCACACGCTGGAATGACAAAGTGAGCGTGCGTAGGTGTCATCCCAGTACTTGATACTGGGATCCAGATTGGATACTGAGTTGATGAGTATAAAAGTACAGCTAACACGTCATACCGCCGCGGTATCTTTAGATCCCGCTAACAACTTACTATTACCCATAAATCTAAAAACGTGAATTCTGGATTAAAGGAGAATAGAAAAGGCAAGAAAACAGGGTAAACTCAGCAGTGATAAAAAAATAGATGAGGTTACCCATGGAAGATATAACAAAACTGTTTTGTTTGGTCGATGATTTTTGCAGAGATATAGAGAAAAATTTTGCAGATAAACTACTGCCAAATGGTAAAAACCCCACAAGAACAACGGAAATTGAGCACTCCGAAATCATGACAATAATCCTGCTATATCAACAATCTCCGTGTAAAACTTTCTATCTACATTACCTAACGTTGCTCTACAAATCAGAGTTTCCAAAGTTACCTTCATATACCAGGTTTGTTGCTCTAAAGCCTAGGGTTTTGTGGCATTTAGCAATGTTGTTGCATTGGCTTTGTGGACAGTCAGAAAACACTGGAATTTCATATATAGACACAACTCCCATTGCAGTTTGTCATGCAAAAAGAATATCCAAAAACAAAGTTTTTGCTGGAATTGCAAAATTAAGCAAGAGCACTTACGGCTGGTTTTTTGGTTTCAAATTACATATGGTAATCAATGAAAATGTTGAAATTCATGCACTTACGCTAACAAAAGGCAATGTTGATGATAGGATACCTGTGCCAAATCTGACGGAAAAATTAATCGGTCTTTTGTTTGGTGACAAAGGTTATATTGCAAAAGAGCTTTTTCAGAAGCTGTTTGACCGAGGTTTGAAACTTGTTACCAAGGTGAAAAAAGGTATGAAAAATACATTGATTTCGTTAAATGAGAAGATTTTACTGAGAAAAAGGTCTATCATTGAGACTGTTTTTGGTTACCTAAAAAATAGACTAGAAATTGAACACACTCGCCATAGATCCCCTGTTAATTTTTTGGTTCATATCTTTTCTACTCTCATTTCCTATTCCATCAAATCCACAAAACCTTCTATTTCCTATACTTTCTTCCTTCCTTAATCCAGAATTCGCGTTATGAGCTGATGTCCAACTGTCATTTTACAGCTTAGCTTGCTTAGAGCCTGTCTTCAAACTAAGTAGAAAGGAGTTAAGAAGTGTGTTATAAGATATATTTTAAATGTACCCAAGCGATATAAGTGACAAAGAATGGAAGATAATAGAGCTATATTTTGAACCTAAAAAGACCGGTAGACCAAGAAAACATAGTATTAGAACAATTATTAACGCAATCCGCTATATGATGAGAACAGGATGTCAATGGAGACAACTGCCTAAAGATTTTCCACCATGGAAAACAGTGTATAGTTGTAATTAGCGATTGAAAAAAAGTGGAATATGGCAAGAGATTCATGATTTTCTAGTTAAAAAAGTAAGAGAGATAATTGGTAAGAATGAAACTCCATCAGTGGGAATAATAGATAGCCAATCAGTAAAAACTACTCAAAAAGGGGATCCAGAGGATATGATGCTGGCAAGAAAGTAAAGGGTAGAAAGCGCCACATCGTTGTAGATACTGTAGGTCTTGTAATTGCTGCTGAAGTACAAAGTGCAAGCATTCAGGATCTTGATGGTGCACTAAATCTTTTTGTTCAAGCCAAATGCAAAGCTCCAACATTACATAAGTTTTTTGCTGATCAAGGATACACAGGTAAATTGCAAAACCTCTGCTTATTGGAAACTGGATGTTTATTGACGATTACCAAGAAAATAGTTGATACAGGATTTCAGGTTATTCCCAAACGTTGGATTGTTGAGAGAACCTTTGCTTGGCTCTCCAATTTTAGACGTATGAGTAAGGATTATGAGCATTCTCCTCTCACTTCAAAAAATAACATCTTCTTTAATATGATCACTATTATGCTTCACAAATTAGCTCATTCTTGAGTTTGAAGACAGGCTCTAAGAGATTTTGATAATATTTAACCCACTCGCTTTTCTATTTTCCATATCGCGATGAGCTTGAATTATTTCATCAAATTTATATTTTTTATTGATCCGTACAGTTAAAAGTTTTTTTCTTATCATCTCGAAGATTTCCATTGTGGTAAGCACTAATGTGAATCTATCATGCTTATAATGGTATATTGAGGTTCCAGTTGCAAATAACGAACGTGAACTAAGTAAAGAAAAACTAATAGGAGCGTTACCTGATATCTGCCCATAGGAAACGTGTATGCCGAACCTGCCTAAAGATTCAAAAGAAAGCTTGCTTGTAGCGTAACCTATAGGGTCATACACTGCACCTACTCCTCTGTTTTGCGTAATCTCCATAACTTTAGAAACGAAGTCTTTATCATTGTAGTTTATTGCGTATGTGCAGCCACTTTGTAAAGCTATCTTCATTTTTTCATCAGAGCTTACAGAACCTATCACTACACCTTTTTTATCCTTTGCCCATTGGCATATTATTTGTCCTAAACCACCATTAGCCCCATGAACTAGCACGAAAGCACCAGGCCTAACTTTATAAGATTGATTAACTAAATAGTGAGCTGTCATACCTTTAAACAGCACTGCAGCAGCAACTTCGTCAGATATGTCATCTGGAATTTTTATCAGATATTTCTGGTGTATAATGCGCTTTTCACAACATGCCCCTGGAGGAGCTGTGCAATATCCAACTCTGTCTCCAACTTTGAATCCATCACTGATTTTTTTACCAAGTTTTTCAATAACCCCAACTGCTTCCACTCCAAGCACCGATGGTAAATTTTTAATTTTGCGTGTACCTTTTCTGTGCTCTAAATCATAACGATTTAAGCCGATAGTTGTATGACGTATTAAGACTTCCTCGCCTTTTGGCTCACCTATATTCTTATCTACAAATTCTAATACTTCTGGTCCCCCAGTTTTTTTTATTTGTATAGCTCTAACCATGATGAATGTGAGATAAAAACTTTAATTATGTTATCTAACAATTAATATTTTGCAAAGTTATTGTTTTCACAATCAATAGACTTCTTGCATTACCTCCTGTCATTCCAGCGCGTGACGCTGGAATCCAGATTTTTTTATATAATCAAGTCATAAGATGGCAAAAAGTCAACCTTATCTGTATGAGCTATACATTTTTTCTGGATCCCAGTGTCAGCTACTCGGATGACACCCTATTGATTACTTGAAATGACATGGTTTGCAAACCATACGCGTCAAGTTAAGGGAAAGTAGCATAAGGAAAAAGAAAAGTGGTAAAGATTATTTTAGATATTAAGTAATAAAGCTAGTAATTTATAGACTCTTCTAAAAGAATTATCTTATTTTAGATCAAAATTTCCCAAAAAATAAATGTAACAAACAAGATACCCACTTTAAATGGTGCTATATTGGGCCTTAACTTGACGCGTATGGTTTGCAAACATTCTGTTACTTAAGCTTAAAAAACGTGTATGATAGCGTTATTTCACTTAAATCTTTTGTATTACTATCAAGCATTATCTCAGGATCTATATAGAAAGATACGGGCATAGCTGCTTTTTGTTTTGGTAGCAACATTTGTTCTTCAAAACAAAAGCATGCAACTTTATTAAAATACTTACCTGCTTTGAAAGGCGTAACGTTATATACTGCCATACCAAATGAAGGATGATCAGATAGATTTTTTGCGTAATAAAATGCTAAACTTTGTTCTCCTATGTTTACGTCAACGTAGTTAGTTTCTGATTTAAATTCCCAAGGTAGATCGGACATTATATCAGCATTGAAGTGGACCCTGATTTTTTGGCCAGTTGCACTTATTGTTGCATTAGTTACTTTTCTTGTTGTGCCACCATATCCGGTAGCTTTACAAAAAATACTGTATAGTGGCACAGATGCATATGTAAGACATATCATCGACACAACTAAAGATACTAAAAAGAAAACTATAGAATTCTTGTTATTCTTCCTTAAAAAGGAGAACATTTAGTCCCTGTTATTAAGTAACCTGAGTAGATTGAGAAATATGTTAATAAAGTTAAAATAAAGATCAGTTGCACCCAGTATTGCCAATTTAGTAGTAGCGACTTCTGATCCGTCGTTATATTTATAATAAACGTCCTTGATTCTTTGAGCATCATACGCAGTCATTAAGGTAAAGACTATTACTGATATGAACGATATTGCAAAGTAGAGAGGACTACTTCCAAGGAATAAATTTACTATGGATGCTATAATTATCCCCAAGACTCCCATAATCAAGAAAGAGCCCATACTTGTAAGATCTCTTTTTGTGGTATTACCATATAAAGCCATAGAGCCAAACATAATTGATGTAATGAAAAACGCTCTTGCTATATTTTCTGCAGTATAAACTATAAAAATATAAGATAAGGAAAGCCCCATTAACACTGAGAACGAGGAAAATATAGTAACGGCAGACTGAGCACTTAGGTGTTGAATTCTATACCGCATATAGATCACCAATGCAGCTGGAGAGAATATTATCACAAGCGACAGAACAGGATTAGAATGAATTACCTGAAAAAGACCAGAAAATACCGTTAGAAACGCAACAAGCCCTGTAACGCCTAAAGCTAAAGCCATGTAGTTATATACTTTAGTTAGGTAACTTCTGAGTCCAGCGCTATAATAAACGCCCTGAGAGCGGATATCCTGTTCATTTCTCATGTAAGACATAAATATAACTCCTTTTGTCCATTATTTAACGCATTATAATATAAAACCACATTTTTATCAAGTATTTTTATTATAAACAGCTATGCGCTGGCATTTGTTTTAATATAAATAGAATATAGGCCTATTGCTGCTGCATTTGAAACATTTAAACTGTTAATTGCATTTGACATTGGTATTTTTAAAAGATAATCACAATTTTCTTTAACTAACCTCCGCATTCCTTTCTCTTCAGAACCAAAAATAATTACTCTTTTTTTCTCAAAGCTCTTTATTTCATCTATATTTTCTTTAGCATTGCAATTAAACCCGTAACACCAGTAGCCGACCTTTTTTAAATACTGCATAGTTTTTACTATATTTGTAACGTACATTAGCGGAACAATATCCAATGCTCCACTTGCTGCTTTTGCAATAGATGCATTTTCGCCAGGTGAATGATTATGTGGTAAAACCAATGCGTTGACATTAAAACAAGCTGAAGTTCTTAAAATTGATCCAATATTGTGCGTGTCAGTGACTTGATCTAAAATGACTATAGTAGAGCTGTCGTTTGAGCTTTCAGCTACTTCTTCGATGCTTAAGTTATAAAGAATAGGGGCAACATTTAAAGCAATTCCTTGATGGTTAGCACCTTTAGATAAAACGTCATTAAGTATTTTGTTTTCTACTAATCGAACTTTAATGCCCTTACTATTTACACATTGCCTAATTTCTTTTTCATGTTCTCTATAGAAATTTTCTGTTACTAACAGTTCTATACACCGCCTATTTTTATTCTTCAGTGCTGACATGCAGGTGTGCTTTCCATACAGCCAAAAATTCTCATTAGTTTTTGACGATTTCATCGTATTATCGAAAATCGGGTTTTTATAGAATAAGCAACATTTTACTATGTTTGGATATTGTTGTAAAATTATACAATTCGATTAATGCGTTTATGTCAGACGATGAGTTGGATTGGCAAAAAAATGTTAAGCCAATAGAATGTGGAAAAGTTACTTTGAAAGTTGATCATAAAGTAAATATAAAGTCTATGGTTGATAAAGGTACCTCCGACTTACAAAGGAATTTTCTTAATACCAATAATGGTAACTCATCATTTTGTCTTGACCAAAACACAAAATTAAAAGTTGATAGGGGTAAATATTTTATAAGCGATAAGCTCGATTTGCACGGCTATAGTATAGAGGATGCTTACTGTAAATTGATAGATTTTATTATCAAAAATTATCGAGCAGGAAATAGATGTTTATTGGTAATTACGGGATACGGCAGTGCAACAAATAAAACAGACACTATAAAGAATAACTTAAATAAGTGGTTAAATGATACTAAAATCCAGCATATGGTTCTATACTACCAGCAAGCTACGAAAAAACATGGTGGTAAAGGGGCTTTTTATGTTTTATTAAAAAGGCTTAGGCCCTATTAGCTGCTTAAGTTTCCTTTTAAGCCTTAATTTTTCTTATATAGCCATATAAAAACCAGTGTTCGGCAGCGCGTTACGCACAATTGTACAAACATTGTAGCCGTTATTCAAGTAGCCCGCAGAAACGAAAAAACTTGCTTGACAAACTCCGCCAGCCCCCTTATCATGCTTACTATTACCCACAAGTATAGAATGAATGAGCAAGTCTCCATCCTTCTGCTAAATCAAAGAGACGTTTCCATCCCTTCCACAAAGCTATAGGGCCTGGTTCTAAGTCATTTTTGCGAGCTAAAAACCCTCCTAACTTGGCCACCCACCTCACAATTTCTCTTATAGGTGGTGGAGTCTCAGGATAGTTTTTTGTCTTAAGCATTTTGGTATATAAAACCTTCCATTCGTCATCAGTCAGTATGACAGTGCAAGAAAGATTCGGATTTGTTCTAGCTACCAATGTGATAAAAAATATTCTCCATGCAATTATACTCATAATTGTAAGAAAGCGGATCAATCTATCTGCTGTTTGGAGCCTACATTCTTCAACTTTAAGACCGGATTTCAAAATTTTATGAAAAACCTCTATTCTCCATCTTAAGCAATACCATTGTATTTTTTCTACTGCTTCTTCAAAATTATTAATATTTATATTTGTTAACAAAATCCAGTTCATGGGCTCTTCGCCAAATGGGGGATATTTTTCTATAACATAGACAGCATTTAAATTTAAATTAGGAAGTTTTTGCGTTTTACGTCTAGCGTTGTTTTTTGATGCATTCATCACAAAGTTACTAAACTTTACTTCTAAAACTGTTGTTCTTTGAGGTTTGTTATCGCAAGCAGGAATACTCACTTGTATTTCTCCTTGGCAAGACATGCGATTCATCAAATCCCACAATCTTTCACCACCTTTTTCAGAATAAGTCGACTTCTTGTTTACTGTTCTGTTTTGATTTCCTCTTACTACAAAAAGAGATTGATTAGTGGAAGCAACTTCAAATAAATCATAAATATCTGCTTCTCTATCACAAACGGTAACTACCTTAACATCCTTTAATCCAGGATGTTTAGTAGAGTCTTTAAGTGATGCTATCCACCGTATGCTTTCTTTCTCTTCTATGGGAAGAGCAGTATTATGGCTTCTTCTTTTCAACTCCTTTAGGTCTTCAGCTAAGGGAGGTCTAGTACTAATTTTTTGATCCAATAATCCTATAGGTAGTCCTTCTGTTGTAACTGCAAACGTTGTATGCATCACTAATCCATGGGTTTTAAAATTAGTTGTTTTAGATGTTAATCTTGCTGCTATAATCCCTAATCCTTCGGTCTTTTTATGATTTTTATATGAAATATAACTCGTGTCCTGGATAGCTAAGATAGTTGAGTATTCTTTAGCTCTTTCAATATTTTTAATTATATGACTGTCTAATATCTTTCTTTCAGAAATGGCATCTTTTTGGAAAAATCTATAAGCTGCTTTACTTTGATGCCAATCTTCACAAGCTTGATTTATTGAACACTCAGGCGATTCAGCAAAACTATTAACTATTTTTAGAAGCCTTTTACTTAATCTTATATCACCAAAATTAACAATTCCAAATTCACTTTCTGCCCATTCGCCAGTTGAGGTATTTATAACGCGAATTCTGGATTAAGGGAGGAAGAAAGTATAGGAAATAGAAGGCTTTATGGATTTGATGGAATAGGAAATGAGAGTAGAAAAGATATGAACCAAAAAATTAACAGGGGATCTATGGCGAGTGTGTTCAATTTCTAGTCTATTTTTTAGAGCCTGTCTTCAAACTCAAGAATGAGCTAATTTGTGAAGCATAATAGTGATCATATTAAAGAAGATGTTATTTTTTGAAGTGAGAGGAGAATGCTCATAATCCTTACTCATACGTCTAAAATTGGAGAGCCAAGCAAAGGTTCTCTCAACAATCCAACGTTTGGGAATAACCTGAAATCCTGTATCAACTATTTTCTTGGTAATCGTCAATAAACATCCAGTTTCCAATAAGCAGAGGTTTTGCAATTTACCTGTGTATCCTTGATCAGCAAAAAACTTATGTAATGTTGGAGCTTTGCATTTGGCTTGAACAAAAAGATTTAGTGCACCATCAAGATCCTGAATGCTTGCACTTTGTACTTCAGCAGCAATTACAAGACCTACAGTATCTACAACGATGTGGCGCTTTCTACCCTTTACTTTCTTGCCAGCATCATATCCTCTGGATCCCCTTTTTGAGTAGTTTTTACTGATTGGCTATCTATTATTCCCACTGATGGAGTTTCATTCTTACCAATTATCTCTCTTACTTTTTTAACTAGAAAATCATGAATCTCTTGCCATATTCCACTTTTTTTCAATCGCTAATTACAACTATACACTGTTTTCCATGGTGGAAAATCTTTAGGCAGTTGTCTCCATTGACATCCTGTTCTCATCATATAGCGGATTGCGTTAATAATTGTTCTAATACTATGTTTTCTTGGTCTACCGGTCTTTTTAGGTTCAAAATATAGCTCTATTATCTTCCATTCTTTGTCACTTATATCGCTTGGGTACATTTAAAATATATCTTATAACACACTTCTTAACTCCTTTCTACTTAGTTTGAAGACAGGCTCTTAGGTCTTCAGCTAAGGAAGGTCTAGTACTAATTTTTTGATCCAATAATCCTATAGGCAGTCCTTCTGTTGTAACTGCAAACGTTGTATGCATCACTAATCCATGGGTTTTAAAATTAGTTGTTTTAGATGTTAATCTTGCTGCTATAATCCCTAATCCTTCGGTCTTTTTATGATTTTTATATGAAATATAACTCGTGTCCTGGATAGCTAAGATAGTTGAGTATTCTTTAGCTCTTTCAACATTTTTAATTATATGACTGTCTAATATCTTTCTTTCAGAAATGGCATCTTTTTGGAAAAATCTATAAGCTGCTTTACTTTGATGCCAATCTTCACAAGCTTGATTTATTGAACACTCAGGCGATTCAGCAAAACTATTAACTATTTTTAGAAGCCTTTTACTTAATCTTATATCACCAAAATTAACAATTCCAAATTCACTTTCTGCCCATTCGCCAGTTGAGGTATTTATAGTTCTTTTCATCATATATTCCATTTTTAGACCATAGATCTATTTATAATAGAAAGTTGAATTAGTAAGATAGCAGCTTTTTCTCCTTTTAGATTTATGGGTAATAGTAAGCGCTAACAAGCAGCGGGATGACGAAGTTATCGTCATGCCACCGCGAACCGTCATATCGTCGCAGACCGTCATACTGCCGCGGCGCTAACAAGCAGCGGAATGACGGTTGTCATGGTGTCATGAAAGTAGCTGACACTGGTTTCCATCCAAGAGGGTGTCATCCGAGTAGCTTGACTACTTGGATCCAGAAAACTTAACTTTAAATAAGTGGCTGCATAATAAAGACTAGATTCCAGCGTCACGTGCTGGAATGACACCATTTTCGGTCTCTTAAATTGCTTTAGCTACAAACATTAAGAAATTTACCAAACGAAAAAAAGGCAAAAGAAGCCCCGTGGTGCGAGTTTTGACTCTATATTACTGTAAGTGGCGCTGTAATAATGTGCTAACGCTTAAAATAAGCGCGATTTGGCTGAATGTAGAAAAAATAAAAAAGACATGCAGCCGCTATAATTTTATGTAATCCGCCAATAAATACCCTGAGTTTTTTACTGAATTTTGTCATTGAGCCTGCAGGTCAAAAACAAGTTTTGAGTCATAAATACCCTTACTGTCACAATAAGGGGGCTGGCGAAGGATGTCAAGCAAGTTTTTTCGTTTAAGCCGTTTCTATAAATCCAGATTTCAGCGTTATGCGCTGGAATGACAACGTAAGGTAAATTTTTCAACATCCCAAAATTACAGAATTTAGTCTGTTTAATTAGGTGTGAACTGTTACACGAAAATTTTGTAAACAGATTAATATGCCCTGTTTTTGCTATTCATCTAAAAATGGAACCATAGAGTACGTTGATGAGCATAAGCAAATTTTAATGCAAAAATTACTATCAGAAAATAGATTATGCAAGAGGTCTAATTATTCTGCCGCAATTTTGCTCTATCACACTTGCCACATTTAATATTCCAGCTTCGTCATAATAATTTCCAATCACTTGCAAGGCAAGTGGTAAACCCTCATTGGAAAGCCCAACAGGAACAGAAATAGCAGGCAATCCTGCAAGACTTGCTGGCACGGTAAACACATCATTGATGCACATAATTAGCGGATCTGGCTTTTCATTTAAGCCAAAAGCTTCTGTTGGAGCAGATGGCACAAGTATGTAATCTATTTTTTCAAACGCTTTTATAAAATCATTTCTGATTAATGCTCTAATGCACTGCGCTTTTTCGTAATATTCATTATAATGACCTGAAGAAAGCGCATAAGCGCCAATTAAAATTCTTCTTTTCACCTCTTTACCAAAACCTTCTGCTCTTGTTAGTGAATACATTTCTTCAAGGGTATCAGCATCAACCCTTAATCCATAACGCACACCATCGTAACAAGCAAGATTGGATGAAGTTTCAGCAGAACAGATTAAATAATAGACCGGTATTGCATATTCAGTATGTGGCAGAGTAATGTCAACAACTTCAGCGCCATTTTCTTTTAAATAGGAAGCAACTCTTTCCCAATTATGAACTATTTCCTCTGAAATTCCATCCATCCTATATTCTTTTGGTATACCAATACACTTACCCTTGACATCACCATTTATAAAGCTGGAAAATTTAGGAGCTGGCTTTTCGCTCGATGTTGAATCTTTTTTATCATAGCCACAGATTGCTTCCAGCATTAATGCTGAATCAGAGACAGAACGAGTAATGACTCCTGCTTGATCCAGAGAACTCGCAAATGCAATCATACCAAAACGCGAGCATCTTCCATAAGTTGGCTTTATTCCAACTACTCCACAATAAGCTGCTGGTTGGCGTACAGATCCACCGGTGTCGCTTCCTAACGCTCCAGCGCATAAAAATCCAGCAACCGATGCTGCAGATCCACCAGATGATCCACCAGGAACAACTTTTTCCCCATCACTTTTTCTAATCCACACATTTTCAACAGGGCCAAAATAGCTGTTTGTGTTCGCAGAACCCATAGCAAATTCATCCATATTAAGCTTACCGAGCATGGCTGCTCCACTTTTTAAAAGCAAGTCAGACACCGTAGATTCGTAAGTCGGAACGAAATTTTCCAGCATTTTTGAGCATGCTGTTGTTTTTATTCCTTTTGTACAGAATAGATCTTTGATGCCAACTGGTATACCCATGAGCGGCGAGATTAAATCATCCTTTTGCCTAGAGAAATGTTCATCTGCAGCTTTAGCAGCTTTCATTGCTATCTCTGGGGTTTTTGTTATAAATGCATTTAATTTCTCATTTTCAACCGCACTGATGTGCGCCTCCACGAGTTCAACAGCGGAAAAACTCCTTTTTTTGAGCCCGTCATGCATTTGTGTAATACTTAACTTTTTTAGTTCATTCATCAATATTTAATTTTTAGCAAGACATTAATTATAACATGGCACGATAAAAAATCCATACATTTATAGTTACAGCTAGAAATATAGCTAAGAACCTGTACATAATTGATGCTCAGAGTGTAAAGAACGCAGGTACTGCTGAAGAAAAAGGCTATGACGCTGGTAAAAAAATCTCAGGGCCATATCGCAGTTGATACTCAAGGTTTACCACATGCAATTTATGTAACAACTGCAGGAACAACTGACTGCAGCAGTGCTGTGAGAATGGTCAACAATGCAAAAGAAAACCTTTCTGGAGTTAAAAATATACTGGTTGATGCGGGCCATACAGGAGAGAATTTTGCAACTCAAATAAAAGATATTATTGGTGCAACTGTTGAAGTAATAAAGCGAAGTGAATTGCATTCCTTTGCTGTATTGCCAAAAAGATGGGTTGTTGAGAAATCTTTTGCTTGGTTAGAAAAATGTAGAAGATTGTGGAAAAATTGTGAGCGAAAACTCAATACTAGCCTACAAATGGTCGTTCTGGCTTTCACTGCTTTGCTTCTGAAAAGATTATGAACAGGCTCTTACAAAGTATACAAAAAACGTTTACAATCAACGTTCAACGTGATAAATTAAAGACGGTTTATTCCTCGGTAGCTCAGTGGTAGAGCAGTTGGCTGTTAACCAATTGGTCGCTGGTTCGAATCCGGCCCGGGGAGCTCTTCTCTGTGAAATTCTAGTGTTAATCTTATATGGGCATTAAATCAGTTGTCTTATGTATACTAGATGGTTGGGGAAATGGAATAGAAAGCAGTAAATACAATGCTATTAGCAATGCAAGTCCACCTTGCTGGCAATATATTAACTCTAATTATCCAAAATGCAGCTTATCTGCTTGTGGTGCTGATGTGGGGTTACCTGATGGTCAAATAGGTAATTCAGAAGTTGGTCATATGAATATTGGCAGTGGTAGAGTAGTAATGCAAAGCCTTCAGCGCATTAATCAAGAGATTGGAACAATAGAAAACAATGCAAATCTACAAAGCTTTATTAGTAATCTAAAAAGTAAGAACGGAGTATGCCATCTGGTGGGATTAGTGTCAGATGGCGGTGTTCATTCGCATCAAAAGCATATTTCGATTTTAGCAAATAAAATATCACAGCGCGGAATCAAAGTGGTGATGCATGCATTTTTAGATGGCAGAGACACATTACCAAATTCAGGAAAAAAATGCATTCAAGAATTTATAAAGAGTATAAAGGGAAATGACATAAGAATTGCTACTGTTTCTGGGCGTTACTATGCTATGGACCGTGATAACAGGTGGGAGAGAACAATTGAAGCTTATGAGGCTATCGCATTTGCAAAGGCACCTCGTCATGATAATGCAGTATCGTTGATTGATGAAAATTATCAAAATAACATAACTGATGAGTTTGTCAAGCCCGCAGTAATAGGTGATTATCAAGGTATAAAACCAGAAGATGGAGTGCTGTTGGCTAACTTTCGTGCTGATCGAATGATACAATTAGCAAGTATTTTGCTTAGTAAAACAAACCATACTGAAATAGCAAAACTCTCTTCAATTCTAAGTATGATGAAGTATAAAGAAGATCTTAAAATTCCTTATATTTTTCCTCCTATATCTTTTGCTAACACTTTAGGACAGGTAATAGCAGACAATAAATTGCAACAATTACGCATCGCCGAAACCGAAAAATATGCCCATGTGACTTTCTTTTTCAATTGTGGAAAAGAAGAACCTTTCTCTGGTGAAGAAAGAATACTCATTCCCTCACCGAAAGTTCAAACTTACGATTTGCAGCCCGAAATGTCAGCCTTTGAGCTCACAGAAAAGCTTGTAGAAAAAATTCACTCCCAAGAATTTGCACTGATAGTTGTAAATTACGCTAATCCTGATATGGTAGGGCATACAAGTAATATAAAAGCAGCCGAGAAAGCTGTGCTAGCTGTAGATGATTGTCTTGCAAGAGTGCTGAATGCTGTTAAAAAGTCAAGCAACACTGCATTAATTGTTACTGCAGACCATGGTAATGTGGAATGTATGTTCGATGAAGAAAATAATACACCTCATACAGCGCACACTCTAAATAAAGTGCCATTTATTGTGTCTTGCGATAATCTAAAACTAAGAGACGGAAGATTATCTGATATCGCTCCCACTATTTTACAGCTACTTGGAATTAAGAAACCAAACGAAATGACAGGTAGTTCGTTGATTTCTTGCATTACCCTCTGTCATTCCAGCTAGGCAGCGTCATGCGCTGGCAAATAGATGTGTTTTAACTTAACCCAACTTTTAAATTTTTCGCTGTTAGTACTAATGATTCATTAAAGAAGCTGTCTATATCACCAATATTACCTATACTTTTTGTACTGATAGATTGGTCAATTCTTTTAACTAGATTAGATGAAACTTTATTAGGTCCAATTTCAACAAATTTGTTAATGCCACGGCTTGCCATATACAAAACCATTTCTCTCCATTTCACTCTGCTTATGACTTGTTTAGCAAGTAAAGCTTTTATAACTTTGGGATCACTCTCCTCTTTAGCTGTAACATTTGATATCAAAGGAACTATAGGACGGGTTATTTTAATACCCTCCAAAAATTCCAAAACTTTTTCATCAGCAGGTTTCATAAGAGATGAGTGAAAAGGTCCACTAACCTGTAACTTAACTAATCTCTTGATGTTCAAGTTCTTGAGCAAATCGGGTAATATTTCAAGACCCTCTCTAGTACCACTTATAACCACTTGTCCGCCACCGTTATCGTTTGCAATTTCACAAATTCCGTCAATTTGAACTGATTTCAATATATCTTCCACTTCATTTATCTCTGCTCCAAGCAACGCAACCATTCCCCCTTCACATTTCAAAGAAGCTTCATGCATTGCTTCGCTGCGAACTTTCAGCAGCTTGATTGCAGACTCAAGAGTCAATGCCCCTGCAGCACATAGCGCTGTATATTCACCGACTGAATGTCCACAAACATATTTAATTCCATAATTAGAAAAAAGAGATTCACCAAACACATGCTCGATAACGCGTAGCGTCGCGATTGACACTGCCATTATAGCTGGCTGAGCGTTTTCTGTAATGGTTAATTCTTCAATAGGACCGTTGAAGATTAAATAAGACAGCTTTCTACCCAATATGCTATCCACTTCATTAAATACTTGTCTTGCAACGGAAAACTCACTATATAAGCTCTTTCCCATTTCTACAAACTGAGAGCCCTGACCAGGGAAAGCAAAAATCATGATAACTATTATTTATTCCTTATTAAGTATAACATTTTATTTATTTTTTGTCAATATTTTAGAGCCTGTCTTCAAACTAAGTAGAAAGGAGTTAAGAAGTGTGTTATAAGATATATTTTAAATGTACCCAAGCGATATAAGTGACAAAGAATGGAAGATAATAGAGCTATATTTTGAACCTAAAAAGACCGGCAGACCAAGAAAACATAGTATTAGAACAATTATTAACGCAATCCGCTATATGATGAGAACAGGATGTCAATGGAGACAACTGCCTAAAGATTTTCCACCATGGAAAACAGTGTATAGTTGTAATTAGCGATTGAAAAAAAGTGGAATATGGCAAGAGATTCATGATTTTCTAGTTAAAAAAGTAAGAGAGATAATTGGTAAGAATGAAACTCCATCAGTGGGAATAATAGATAGCCAATCAGTAAAAACTACTCAAAAAGGGGATCCAGAGGATATGATGCTGGCAAGAAAGTAAAGGGTAGAAAGCGCCACATCGTTGTAGATACTGTAGGTCTTGTAATTGCTGCTGAAGTACAAAGTGCAAGCATTCAGGATCTTGATGGTGCACTAAATCTTTTTGTTCAAGCCAAATGCAAAGCTCCAACATTACATAAGTTTTTTGCTGATCAAGGATACACAGGTAAATTGCAAAACCTCTGCTTATTGGAAACTGGATGTTTATTGACGATTACCAAGAAAATAGTTGATACAGGATTTCAGGTTATTCCCAAACGTTGGATTGTTGAGAGAACCTTTGCTTGGCTCTCCAATTTTAGACGTATGAGTAAGGATTATGAGCATTCTCCTCTCACTTCAAAAAACAACATCTTCTTTAATATGATCACTATTATGCTTCACAAATTAGCTCATTCTTGAGTTTGAAGACAGGCTCTGAGGCAGAAAAAGTAAAACATGAAGTTGAATCGCAATAGATACAAAGTTGACAACTTGTTTTTTGTGATATAGTATAAAACTTATTAAGGTAGTATCTTATGGCTGAGTCTATTGTAGAAAAGTGTACAGAACAGGTAAGTAACCGTTTCAAATTGGTTCTATTGGCAAGTCAAAGAACACATGATTTAAATACAGGAGCAAGTAATCCAGTTCAAACAGTTCGGTTTAAAGACCATAAAAACACCATAGTTTCCTTATATGAAATAGCAGAAAAACAGGTGGATACTCATGAGCTATTTAACCTTTTGGTAGGTAGATGCAAGGAGTACATGAAAGGAAATATGAATAATGTTTACAGCAGTAATACAAGTAAGCTAGCGAATTTATTAAATTTTTCTGATGGTCAATTTAACACAGATCTTGATGCAAGTCAAGAAAGCCAAGATTATGAAGTGGATGGTGAAATAAATGATGAAATAAATGATCAAGATGGCGATGAAGAAGTATCCGTTTAGAAATCTACTGAAGTTACATAGTCTTTAAATGCTTCACATTGCTATCTATACACTGTTGTTCTGTATGAGTGTAATGTTGTGCCGCATAGTGTCTAAGTCAAGTGATGTGTACAATAAGGTTTTAGCGTTCAATAATTTCTCAACGCAAGTAGTTGTACTCATAACAGCAATATCAATCATTCTGAATAATTTTTTTTTAATTGATATAGCATTGTTGTATGCTAGCGTTAGCTTTATATCAACTATAGCACTAATGAGATTAATGTTGTTTTAATAATTTATGATAGGATCCGTTCTTATATTTTTAGGCATTTGTTCAGTAATCATTTCAAGTGTGGGAGTAATTAGATTTCCTGATTTCTATACTAGGTTACATGCAGCAGGTATTACAGATTCTAGCGGTGCAACGCTATTGTTAATTGGTTTTGCTTTGCAGAATGGATTTTCAATCAATACTGTTAAAATAATATTATTAATTCTTATAATATGGGTAGCTAGCTCAACTAATGGCTATATTTTAGCGCGCACTTATTATAAAGTTAAGAAAAAAACTGTTAAAGAAGGTTAAGGTGTTAGAAATATTAAATGTAGTGCTACTTTTGTTGTTACTAACAGTTACGGTTTTTATAGTCTTCTCGCGACATTTAGTCGTAAGTGCTGTTCTAATGTGTGTATTTAGTTCACTTATTGCGCTTATATACTTAATTATGAATGCACCTGATGTTGCAATTACTGAAGCTTCTGTTGGTGCGGGGCTCAGTACGATTTTTACGTTTGCAGCACTCTCCTTGATAAAGAATCATAAAGTAAATCTATCTCATAACCCTATAACGCTTTTTTTTATGTTATTTCTGGCTGTATGTTTGTCATATTTTATGATTCAATTGCCAGATTTTGGCAGCCACAATGCTCCGATCCACTTGCATGTTGCTCCTTATTATGTGGAAAATACCGAAAAAGCTACCGGTATTCCTAATATAGTGACAGCTGTTTTGGCAAGCTTTCGTGGTTATGACACGTTTGGAGAAACTATAGTAGTTTTTACTGCTGCGCTTTGTATAACGTTGATATTAAAAGAAGAAAAAGAAAATGATTAAAGATCCGATATTAAATGCAGTAACATTTTTGATGATACCTTTTATCATTTTATTTGGTTTATACATACAATTTCACGGTGATTACACTCCGGGTGGAGGTTTTCAAGCAGGAATAATTATTGCCTCCGGGATAATATTATATTCAATGCTATTTGGTGTATCTACAACTCTAAAAGCAATACCTTATTCTGTGATTAGATTGACTAACGTGTTAGGTATTTTAATTTATGGAGGAACGGGCGTTGCAACAACTTTACTTGGCCAAAATTTTTTATCTTATGATATCTTGTCAGCCAATAATAGAACCGGTCAAAAATTGGGTATTTTTTTGGTGGAATTAGGTGTAGCATTTACTGTCTGCTCCTCTATGTTAATTATATATATGAATTTTGCTCGTAGGAAAAAACAATGACTTTATATAATTATACGATTATTATTGTATTAATGGTGCTAGGTTTATATATTATTGTAAACGATAAAAATTTAATCAAGAAAATGATAGGGGTAAGCGTCTTCCAAGCATCTGTTTTGTTGTTTTACATATCTCTAGGATATATAAAAAGTTCTTTGCCTCCTATATTGGTTTCAAATTTTTATTCATATAGCAATCCTATACCTCATGTTTTAATGCTTACTGCTATAGTGGTTGGAATTGCAACATTTTCAGTTGGATTGTCCATAGCAGTAAAAATGGAAGAAAAGTATGGAACAATTGATCAAGACAAGTGTACATAAATTAACAGTATCTTAAACTATATGAAGTAACAAATAGCCACAAGTTAAAAGTAAAATTATAGACTTGCTCGTTGTAAGTTTATTTGTTAATAAGAAATAAAACTATAAACTATAAAGGTAATGATGTCAACTATTAATGATGCAGAAGATAAGAAAAAAATTATCAGAGATCTTGTAACTAAAAGTATAAAAAAAGGTGGTTTTGTCACCTTTGATGATATAAATGATAAATTATCAGATGAAAATTTTTCGTCTGATTTTATAGATGATGCTATATCTTTATTGCAGGATTCCGGAATTAATGTGCTTGAAAGTAGCGAAGATGAAGAAGATATTCCTTCCAACAGTGATGATAGTAAACTTGATGATGATGACACATCGCCAAATGTTACTGCAACTTTAGTACAAAATGATGATCCAGTGAGGATTTATTTACAAGACATGAGCTCTGTAAAGCTTTTGTCAAGGGCAGATGAAATCGAGATAGCAAAAAAAATTGAATCTGAAAAGCATAACATGTTACGTGCAATAATTGAAACATCAGTAACATTAAAGGTGATAAAAGTATGGCGTGATGATTTAAGTAGTGGAGCTCTCTTACTGAGAGAAATTATAGATCTGGATGCAATTTATAACTCTGACTTTAATGTGGTACCCAAAGAAGAGAGTGAAGAAAGTGCTGAAGATGTTGAGGATTCTGAGGATGTTTCTGAAGATGCTGAGTACTGTAGTGATGATGAGAAAGATAGTAAAAAAAGTGATGATGAGAAAGACGGTGATAATGAAGATATAAATTCAGCGAATTTAAATGTTTCTATTCTTGAAATGGAAAGTGACTTATTGCCAAAGGTCATAGTTGCATTGGATGAGATAATTACTTTAACAAATGAAGCATTGGTATTAAGAAAAAATTCTAAAGATTCCTCCGATGAACTAGAGAATTTATATAGTCAAATATGGTCTATAGCATTACAAATTAAGTTAAGTGATGCTGCTGTTGCCAGAATTACACAAGAACTTTATAAGATAAATAGATCCATCACGCTTGAAGAGGCTAATCTTATTGCTGAGGCTAGAAAATACGATATCGATAGAGAAAGTTTCTATAAAGTTTATGATGACGTGCTTTTAAAGCACGAATTGAAAAAGATAAGTCTTTTAAAGATCAATGAAAATCAGTCCTCTTTTACGGGTGAATTAAAAAACAAATTTTTAAGGTTTATAGACGGTAACTCTGAAAATATAGCTAGTACTTTGAACGGTATTAAGCAGCATATACAGGAAGATAACGTACAAGAATTTAAGGAGCTAATCAGGAGAATACAAAAACACGAACGAGAAGTCTCTGAAGCAAAGCAAGAGATGATTAAGGCTAACTTAAGGCTAGTAGTTTCCATTGCTAAGAAGTATTCAAAAAGAGGCCTTGATCTGCTTGATTTGATACAAGAAGGCAATATTGGTCTTATGAAGGCCGTGGATAAGTTTGATTACAAACGTGGATATAAATTTTCAACTTATGGCACTTGGTGGGTAAGACAATCAATCACTAGGGCAATACCTGAGCAGTCTAAAGTAGTTAGAATACCAGTTCATATGGTAGAAATTATCAGTAAAATCAACAGAGCATTAAGAAAAATGACTCATGAGATGGGAAGAGAGCCGACGTTAGAGGAATTAAGTGTAGAACTGACAATGCCACTGGAAAGAATACGCAAAGTTATGAAAATAGCAAGGGACCCAGTAAGTCTTGAAGCTCCAACAGGAAAGGATGATAGTAGTACCTTCGGTGATTGTATAGAAGATAAGCGAGTCTCCAGACCAGAGGATGCTGCAATACTTGCTGACTTGCGTGGCATTACAACCAATGTTCTTGCAACTTTAACACCAAAGGAAGAAAGAATTCTAAGAATGCGTTTTGGCCTTGGTAAAGATGGGAAGGAGCATACCTTAGAAGAAGTAGGAAAAATTTTTAATGTAACACGTGAGAGAATTAGGCAAATAGAGGCAAAAGCACTGCGCAAGTTGAAACATCCAAGCCGCGCTAGAAAACTTAGAGGGTTTTTTTAAGTATACGTGTCAAGTTAAGAAGAAGCTGATTTTGCCCAGAAAAAGGGGAATGTTCAAAAAAGTGTGTCAAACCGCATTTTTAGTTCAACTCAATTTTCAATCTATCTGGAAAGAAAATATCAAGTTGAGACATAGTTAAAGCCCAATTAGGCAGAGCCATAGTCCATTTTTGCTCTACCTTCTTTATAGCACAATATACCTGTTTATACAAGGCATTTGTGCTGGTAAATGAGCCCTTGGTTTTAGTGAATTTTCTGATCTGTCTGTGCAGCCCCTCAATTGGATTTGTGGTGTAAATTAGCCTTCTAACTGGGCTAGAATACTTGAAATAACCAGATAAATTTTCCCAATTGTTCTGCCACGATTTTATAACTAAAGGATACTTTTCTCCCCATTTTTCTTCCAGCTCAAGTAAGTAATTTTCAGCAATTTCTTTACTTGTAGCACGATATATTTTTTTCAAATCATTCATGAAAACTTTCACATCTTTGCTGGATACATATTTTAGTGAATTTCTTATCTGATGCACTATACATAGCTGTACTTCTGCTTTAGGAAACGCACTATTTATAGCTGCAGGAAAGCTTTTTAGCCCATCTACACATGCAATCAGAATATCTTCTACTCCTCTTTCTTTGAGGTCATTTAGCACTCCCAACCAAAAGTTAGCTCCTTCACTTTCAGCCAAATAAAAGCCCAGGACTTCTTTTCTGCCATTTTGGTCTATGCCCAATATATTGTACATACATTTACTTACGCAATGTCCATTCTCTTTGACCTTAAAGAACATCCCATCCATAAATACTATCGGGTATACTGATTGCAGTGGACGACTACGCCATTCATTGATTATAGGCAGTAATTTGTCGGTAATACTTTATATCTCTGCCGCCGATATTTTGTGATCATAAATTTCCTCAACGTGTGACGCTATATCTCTATAGCTCATACCACTGGCAAATGTGCTCAAAATCTTCGTTTCAAGCTCTGGATGTAAGCTTGTTTGCCTTTTTTTGACTATTTGCGGCTCAAAACTTCCTTCTCTATCCCTTGGCGTCAAAAGTTCAAATGAACCGGCACTTGTCCGTAAAGTCTTTCCATTTCTCCCATTTCTTCGATTATTCTCTTCACTTTCAGCTAATAAGTGGTTTTCTATTTCACCTTCCAAACTTGCCTCCAGCAGCTTTTTTATAAATGGTGTTAATGCTCCCTCCCTTCCTGTCAACGGTCTTCCTTCTCGTATAGACGACAGGATATTTGTTTCCAACTCTTTATAATCTACCAATCCGTTAGTTCTGTTTACTACTTTCTGACTCATTGTCAAACCTCCATTTTTTTATATCAATTTATTACTTTTTTTTCGGTTTGACACACTTTTTTGAACCATACGCGTCAAGTTAAGGGAAAGTAGCATAAGGAAAAAGAAAAGTGGTAAAGATTATTTTAGATATTAAGTAATAAAGCTAGTAATTTATAGACTCTTCTAAAAGAATTATCTTATTTTAGATCAAAATTTCCCAAAAAATAAATGTAACAAACAAGATACCCACTTTAAATGGTGCTATATTGGGCCTTAACTTGACGCGTATGCTTTTTTGAACATTCCCAGAAAAAGTGGAAAAAAAGTCAGAGCGTTTTTAAAATAAAACGTTTTTTCAAAAAGGTATGATATGAAGGAAATGCACAATAAAGTTTAAAATGGGGGTTGTAAAAAAGTTGCACCGCTATTTTTTTTATGAATCTAATGAAACAACATGCTAATCTACGGTAAATATTATGACAAATAAAAATGACAATTCTAATTCAAAGTATAGAAATTTTTATGTTCTGGGTGATAGTTTATCCGATAATGGCGCAATCATTGGAATTTTAAATAACTTATCCTTTGCAAAAAGCGTAAAGTTTGATGACCTTTTTTATCAAGGAGGATCTTTTAGCAATGGCCCTACTGACGCGAATTCTGGATTAAGGAAGGAAGAAAGTATAGGAAATAGAAGGCTTTGTGGATTTGATGGAATAGGAAATGAGAGTAGAAAAGATATGAACCAAAAAATTAACAGGGGATCTATGGCGAGTGTGTTCAATTTCTAGTCTATTTTTTAGGTAACCAAAAACAGTCTCAATGATAGACCTTTTTCTCAGTAAAATCTTCTCATTTAGCGAAATCAATGTATTTTTCATACCTTTTTTCACCTTGGTAACAAGTTTCAAACCTCGGTCAAACAGCTTCTGAAAAAGCTCTTTTGCAATATAACCTTTGTCACCAAACAAAAGACCGATTAATTTTTCCGTCAGATTTGGCACAGGTATCCTATCATCAACATTGCCTTTTGTTAGCGTAAGTGCATGAATTTCAACATTTTCATTGATTACCATATGTAATTTGAAACCAAAAAACCAGCCGTAAGTGCTCTTGCTTAATTTTGCAATTCCAGCAAAAACTTTGTTTTTGGATATTCTTTTTGCATGACAAACTGCAATGGGAGTTGTGTCTATATATGAAATTCCAGTGTTTTCTGACTGTCCACAAAGCCAATGCAACAACATTGCTAAATGCCACAAAACCCTAGGCTTTAGAGCAACAAACCTGGTATATGAAGGTAACTTTGGAAACTCTGATTTGTAGAGCAACGTTAGGTAATGTAGATAGAAAGTTTTACACGGAGATTGTTGATATAGCAGGATTATTGTCATGATTTCGGAGTGCTCAATTTCCGTTGTTCTTGTGGGGTTTTTACCATTTGGCAGTAGTTTATCTGCAAAATTTTTCTCTATATCTCTGCAAAAATCATCGACCAAACAAAACAGTTTTGTTATATCTTCCATGGGTAACCTCATCTATTTTTTTATCACTGCTGAGTTTACCCTGTTTTCTTGCCTTTTCTATTCTCCTTTAATTCAGAATTCACGTTTATAGTTCTTTTCATCATATATTCCATTTTTAGACCATAGATCTATTTATAATAGAAAGTTGAATTAGTAAGATAGCAGCTTTTTCTCCTTTTAGATTTATGGGTAATAGTAAGGTTCTGCGAGAGGCTGGCGGGGAAGGTCCGCTGGTCTACTCTCCTACTAAGCAGAAAAAAAGGCAAAAGAAACCCGTGTTAGCTAGTTGTCACTCTCTAATCCTGCAAATTGGCGTACTATACTGTCAAACGACTTATAAGCGCGCTTCAGCTTATATAGGTAAAAACCCAGAAATGTTGTGAAGACATAAGGTGCACATAGTGCAAAAAAATAAGACGCCAACTACGTTGTTTTTTTGCTGTTTAATCTGCACAGATGAAGATAACTGAATACCTTCAGTTTCGTGATAAGGGGGCTGGCGAAGTTTGTCAAGTAGGTTTTATGGCCTAGCGTCACGCGCTGGAATGACAATTTCGATTATTTCATACATTGACTTCGGTAAATCCAAATTATATTAGCTACATCTAACGAATTTTACACTTGCTAAGATTGCGCTATTTGAGTATCTTTAACTGAAAGAAGTTATTTTTTATCCAATATGAAAAAAGCCTTTATATTCACATCCTTAATAGCAGTTGTATTAATAGTCATTACTTTTTTGTATAAAAACAGCGGAACTGACAATTCACAAGTAGTGAATGTCTATTCATCGCGCAAAGAAGAATTAGTACGTACTTTATTTGATGAATTTACAAAAAATACAGGAATTAAAGTACGTTACATCATTGATGATTATTCTCAGCTACTTTCACGCATGGAAAATGGCGGTGAAGCTGACTTACTTTTAACTGCAGATGCAGTGAACCTGATTTTGGCAAAAAAAAGAGGGCTTTTATCTCAAGTGGATTCAGAGATTTTAAAAAGTGTTATACCTGCAAAATTTAGAGATAGTGAAGATTATTGGTTTGGCCTTACAAAAAGAACCAGAATATTGGTTTATAATAAAGAGTCAGTAAATCCTAAAAACTTAAGTACTTATGAAGATTTAGCAAATGAAAAATGGAAAGGAAAAATATTAGTGCGTTCTTCCACAAGTCCATATAACCGATCGTTAATTGCTTTTATGATTGCAAATAATGGTTTTGAAAAGACGAAAGAATGGGTAAGCGGAATTGTGGGCAATATGGCAAGAAAACCAAGTGGTGGTGATACTGACCAAATTTATGCTGTAGCTGCTGGTGAAGGAGATGTTGCAATAGTAAATAGTTATTACTTTGCAAGAATTCTTTCATCAGAAAATAAAAAGAATTTTATAGACAAGCTAGGGGCTTTTTTTCCTAATCGCAATGATCACGGCGTAATGGTAAACATCAGTGGTGCAGCAGTAACAAAAAACACAAAAAACAGAGAAAATGCTATAGCTTTGCTGGAATTTTTAGTAAGCAAACAGGCTCAAGAGCTATACGCTAAAAAAAACCAAGAATACCCTATTATTGAAGGCGTTGAAACTTCCGATATACTAAAGTCTTGGGGAAATTATCCACAAAGTGATTTACCTCTAAGTGAACTTGAGAAGCATCTTTTTGAGGCTGTTATGATAGCGGATGAGTGTAAGTGGAAGTAATCCCCAGTGCCACTGAACACTGGGATGAAAGATTTATGCTAATGTACCTTACTCTTGACTCGCTGAACTTTTTCTTCCTTCTAACTGAATTTTGACTTTACTATCTTTTTCTGTTCTTTCACCAAAACAATTGCTGCACAAGAGGTCTATTGAAAAACAATAATAAGAAAGTAGAATAGGTTCAAGTAGTTGAAAAGGAAACTATGCACAAGAGAAGGAATTTGTTAAACATCTCAGACTTTACAGTCGATGATGTAGAAAATATAACTAAGTTGGCTAACCAGTACCTTAAAAAAGAAGCTGCAAATAGTCATATCTTGGAAAATAAGACAGTAATAAATTTATTCTTTGAAGATTCAACGCGTACACTTGCGTCTTTTGAAATAGCAGCAAAAAGCCTTGGAGCAAATGTTGTAACTTTGCCAATAAGATCTTCTTCTATTAACAAGGGAGAAGATCTAAAAGACATGATCAAAACATTAAATGCAATGAATCTTGACTATATAATAATCAGGCAAAAAAATAGCGGTATTGTTAATATGCTGGCTAAGAATGTTAGCTGCTCGCTAATCAACGCAGGCGATGGAAGCAGTGAACACCCAACTCAAGCTCTTACAGATTATCTTGTAATCAGCAGTCATAAAAAGCAAATAAAGGATCTCAAAGTTGTGATATGTGGAGATATTCTGCACAGCAGAGTTGCAAGGTCAAATATAAGGTTGCTAAAAATGTTTGGAGCAGAGATAAGCTTGGTCGCACCACCAACTTTGATTTGTAAGCATTTTCCTGAAGTAGATTCAGTCCATTATTCATTAATTAAAGGTATAAAGGATGCTGATGTAATCATGCTTTTAAGACTGCAGAAAGAGCGCATGAATAATAGTTGTTTTGTTCCTTCAGAGAAAGAATATTTTCATTTGTATGGACTTGATTCACAAAAGCTATCATACGCAAAACCAGATGCGATTGTTATGCACCCAGGGCCAATAAATAGAGGGATTGAGATTAGCAGCGATGTAGCAGATTGTGTTATTTTACAGCAAGTAGAATTTGGATTGGCAATACGTAAGGCAGTGCTGCACTATTATAGGCCTTGTTAATATTAAAAGATGCTACACAACTAATGCGAAAGAAGGGTTTTTTCATGAAATGACGAGGCTTGTAAATGGTTTGAGAATGGCCATTAAGATGTTAAGGCCGAGGATATGGTATGGAAGTTTTTACGAAAGCCTGAAGTCAATCAACAACCTTGCAGAACGGCAAATTAGACGGCTATCGTAAAAACAGCTTTTTCACCTGGTTGGAACGTGGGGAAAGGTTCGTGGAAGAATGTTGTCGATATTTTTGACATCACGTCTTGATGGCCAAAATCCCTTCCAAAAGTTACGACTGCTTAGTTCTTTATTCATTCTCACAATCCGTGGACGGTTACTTGTTTTTAGCGTTAAGCAGCAAAATTAATAATTTGAGAATTTTCCTGAAAAAACTTACCACAAACTGGTCACAATTTTCTGTGAAAGACAGATATAGAAAGACTAGAGTATCCACCTTAAGTTCATTGAATTTTCTTACCTTTGCTTCTTAACTTGACGCGTATAGTTTATTTAACGCTCCCTAAGTTCGCCATTACCTGAACGGATACAATTATTTTAACTATAAAAGCGATAAAATCTTTTACTTTTTGCTCAGCATATCCATCATAAATGGCTTACTTTTAGTGATTCATGGAGTTAAAAAAGTCAGCATTGCTCTTTGTTAAAAGTAGCTTGTCACGTAAAAATTCCATTGCTTCAACAGGTCCCATAGGATTGAGTATTCTACGCAACACCCATATTTTATTTAGTATAGCCTTATCAACTAATAGCTCTTCCTTCCTTGTTCCGGATTTTGTAATATCAATAGCTGGAAATATACGTTTATCAGAAAGTTTTCTATCAAGTATGATCTCAGCATTTCCTGTACCTTTAAACTCTTCAAAAATAACTTCATCCATTTTTGAGCCAGTCTCTATAAGAGCTGTGGCGATTATAGTTAAAGAACCCCCATTCTCAATATTACGAGCTGCTCCAAAAAAACGTTTTGGTCTCTGCAGTGCGTTTGAATCTACACCACCAGTTAGAACTTTTCCAGACGAAGGAATAACAGCATTATAAGCACGTGCAAGTCTAGTAATATTGTCAAGTAGAATTACCACATCTTTTTTATGCTCAACCATTCTTTTAGCTTTCTCTATTACTATTTCAGCAAGCTGTACGTGACGGTAAGCAGGTTCATCAAACGTAGAACTTACTACCTCACCTTTTACAGAACGTATCATATCTGTTACTTCTTCAGGCCTTTCATCTATAAGTAACACTATTAATTCTATTTCAGGGTGATTTATAGCTATAGAGTTAGCCATTTGCTGAAGCAATACAGTTTTTCCTGTGCGAGGTGGAGCAACTACTAACGCTCTTTGCCCTTTTCCAAGAGGAGCTACTATATCTATAGCACGCATGCTTAAGCCTTTTTTATCATCACCACTATTACACTCAAGTACTATGCTTTCCTCAGGATAAAGAGGAAGCAAATTATCAAAATGGACGTACTTTCTTAATTCACTGACTTCAGTAGAGTTTATACTTTGAACCTTAGTTAAAGTAAAATATCTTTCTTTATCACCAGGTGGCCTTATTTCTCCACATGCCATATCTCCTGTACGTAAATTAAACTTCTTTATTTGCCCGTTAGAAATATAAACATCATCGGTACTTGGAGCATAATTTGCACTTGCTGAACGTAAGAAACCAAAACCATCAGGCAATATTTCCACTATTCCACTCCCTGTGGTTATGCCTCCTTCTTCGCTCATTTTCTTCATTAAGTTGAATATCATTTCCTGCTTTAGCATTCTACCATTGCTTTTACCGTTAGTTGAAACTTTTCTTTCTTCAGCTAACTCTAACAATTCTTCTGCTGTTTTCTCTTTTAATTCGCTCAGATCTAATGTTTTTCTGTTTTTCTCAGTACCTTCATTGACCATCTGTTTTACTGTATCGTTATTGTGAATTTGCTCACTTTTTTCAGGTTGAGCTGTAACCTTTCCTTTTGCCAAAACATCTTCATTGATTGTTGTCATAATCCTCCAAAAATTTTAATTGATGCTTACTAACCTAAAATGTGACTATAAGATAATAAATTAGGCTGAGCTAGTTTTAGTGCGTATTAAGCTTAATTATTATTAAACCCCGTACTTTACTTACATTGTACTAATAAACACTAGCAAGTCAAGTTAATTTAATGTTAACAAAGCACAAAAATTTGAGGATTTTCAATAGCTATTCTTTATATTTTTTAACCTTTCTTGCTTCTCTTCTTCTACTTTTGCTTTTTCCACTTCTGCTTCTAAATTTTCTTGACTACATAAGCCAAGTAGTACAGGATCTTGGGGTTTTATATTTTGCATGTTATGATGAGATCCATCTCTTACCTGCTCAACTGTGTAATTTGTTGTACTAATTAATTTAGCTATAACGTTATTATCCAAGATAGGAAATTTTTTTACTAAATAATAAATCGCATCAGGTTTATCTCTACGCCTTGCCGTAGAGGCAAAGCCAAGAATGCTACCAATCGCTTTACTCCTTTTTTTTATATTTTTTATAATCAAATTTGGTACACGGTTTGAATTTTTTTTGCAATCATCGATTTCTTTTTCAGTAATTATCCCAGAAATAATAGGGTTATATTTTTCAACTTCTATTTCCTCATCAGCTATGTCTTGTACTTCTTCAAGGGCCAACCTACAGCATTGTGCTATTTGATTAAAAGTTAAACCAGTGTTGTCTACTAACCAAGCAGCTATTTGCATTAGAAACTGTTTATTTCTATCGTTATTGCCCTTAGAAGATTCCATTGACATCAAAAAAGCATCTCCCATTTAAAGTATCCCTTACTGTTATACAGAGCTAAAATATAAGCTATTAAAACTAAAAAAGCATTAATTTTGTCATTCAATGACTTTTTGTTTGTCACTTTCCACCTCTTAAGTTAATTAAATGCGCTTACGTTTAAGCATATTTCAAACGATTCAAAAAAATATTTTCCCTTCTTAAGGTATAGTATAACTCAGTCAAACATATTTTTCTATTTAAGAAAAGAGTTAAATTTTAAGTTAATATATTGTAATATTATATATATTGACTAATAAAGCAACAGGTTTACAAGGATTAAATTATCACTATTCTATAATTAACCATTAATTAACTGAGTTTAAAATGAATGTTAAAAATTTTTTCACTAAAGTAACTGTTGTCCTTTTAGCTTGCTTATTAGTCTTCATGGGAATTGGCAACCTTTTATCAGGTGATGATGAAAAAGAAGAGGTAGCTAGGGTTGGAAAAGAAGTTATAACGTCAGATGAGTATAAATCACTATATCAAAATTATGAAAAGCAAATTTCTGGATCTGATGCGAGTAGAGAACAAGTAAAAAAGCTGAAATATGATTTGCTTAACGCACTTATAAAGCAAAAACTATTGTTTAACCTAATTAGTGAGCTGGGGTTGACAGTTGGAGAAGAGTCTATAAAAAACCATATTAAAAACACCAAATACTTTCAAAATGATAAAGGCGAATTTGACAAAAATAAATTCCATGAAACGCTAAATGACCTGCATATGACAGAGAAAGAGTATATAGCAAAGCTAGAGAAAGTTCTGCCTGCAATGATGTTCATGACTTCGTTATTTAAAGATAATTATCCGGTAACTTTTGGCGAGAGAGTTGATGAGCAGATATACAAAAGTCGCTACCAAACTAGAGTGGTTGATATTGTTAAAATAACTGAAGATGCAGTTACAAACATTCCTGAACCAGATGATCAAGCCTTACTTGATTTGTACGAAAGAAATAAATCCCATTTTTATTATCCTGAGTATCGAACTGCGCAATATATTTCCCTAGGCCAAAAGTATTTTGAAGATCAAATCAAGATCTCAGATGAAGAAGTTGATGGTATAATAGAACAACAGGAACTAAAAGATCAAAGAGATGTATTCAATGTAATATTTTCTACCAAAGAAGAAGCTGAGACAGCAAGAAGAGCATTTGAGGAGGGTAAAACAAGCTTTGAACAGATAGTAGGAGAGTTTGGCAAAGCAAAACTTGAGGAGACTAGAGTAAATAATATAACTAAGGATTTTTTACCAGAAGACGTAAGGGAAAAGGTATTTGCTCTCAAAGCAGGTGAAGTAAGTGAAGTTTTAGCAAGCAGTTTTGGTTGGCATATAATAAAAGTGGAAAGTGCGCATCAAATCTCTGATGAAGACTTAGTTGATTTAAAAAAAGACATAAAGTCAGCTCTAACTAACCAAAAGTCTTTTGAAAGAGTCAATGATTTCATAAACCAAGTGAACTATAAGATATACAATGGTTCAGAAATTGAAGAAATATTGAGTGAATATAATTTACCTATACAAACTATTGGTCCAGTAGATGCGAGTGGAAAAGATCAAAGCGGTAATAACGTAGGAGATTCTAGTGATTTGATTTCTTTCATTTTTTCGCGAGAAAAGGATCAGAAAGGTTATTTCAAGGGCGTTGGGGACGCTGTTGTTAGTGTAAAAATCATTGATATCGTTCCACCCAAATTGCAAAGTTTTGAAGAAGGCAGGGCATTAGCGGTAGAGCTTTGGTGTAGTGAGTTTATAAAAGAAAGAATGTTTAAAATTGGGCAAGAGGTTGCAGTTCAACTAAGAGAAAAAACAGATTTGGAAGAAATTCAAGGTGTGGAATTAGTTAAAGGTCAGCAGATGCACCGCAATGAAGTGGATCAACAAAACTACCCCTTTTCTTTTGTAGAAGAGATTTTCAATATGAAGACAACTGGTTCAGTGACAGACCCTATTCAATACAATAATGAAATTATAATAGGTGTTCTAAAAGAAATGCATTCATCAAATGGTAAATTAAACACGCTTGACACCGGAAAACGTGTGATGATATCGCTAAAAGAGCAATTAATTAGCTATCTGGAATCAAAGTATAAAGTCGAAGTTAATCACGCTATACTTGATGATATATAGCCAGATAAGAATTAAATCCTTATAAGAACCTGTTTTACCTCAAACGCATCCAGTGCTCCGAACTTGGACCCAGAAACTTACTAAGTGGCTGCATGATGCAAACTAGATTCCAGTGCCCGGTGCTGGAATGACACCCTACATTATTGGTAATTACATTATAAGGTGCAAAAGTTGTATAATTCATTTGACTTAAAACGGCTCATTGTATAAAATTGTGACTAATATATGAATAAAGGTTAACATGGCAGTTAAAATAAGGTTGGCAAGGTTTGGCGCAAAGAAACGCCCTTTTTATAGGATAGTTGTAGCTGATTCACGAGCACCAAGAGATGGGCGTTTTATTGAGAAAATAGGACAATATGATCCAATGTTACCAAAAGACAATAAAAATCGTGTTGTGGTGAAGGCTGATAGATTAAAACATTGGCTAAGCGTAGGCGCGCAAGCAACTGAAAGAGTACTATGGTTCATTAAAAAAGGCATAGTAACTTTAGAAACAGAACCAAAGAAAACAGAAAAGAAGAAAGTAGAGAACGAGAAAGCACAGGGACAAGAAGCATAAGTCTCTTTAAAATGCTAAATACTGATTTAACAAATAATGGTAAATTAGACGATGTCGTATCTTCTGATTTATCAGCTATGAAGGACTTTATCTTCAAAAATGTCAATGATGAAGGTGCTAAGCTTGCTACTGATATTATATCTCATCTTGTTAGTTCAGGTGGAAAAAAAATAAGGCCTAAACTAGTTTTTATTATATGTAAAATGCTAAACTATTCTGGGGAGGATAGGATCAACGTTGCTGCATCGGTAGAGTTTATACACAATGCTACTTTACTTCATGATGATGTGCTCGATGAAAGTGAGGCACGACATGGAGTTAAAGCAGCGAATAAGATTTGGGGAAATAAATCAAGCATTTTAGTTGGTGATCTATTGTTGACTCTAGCATTTAGATGGCTTATAGAGTGTGGAAATTTAAATATTCTCTCTATTTTATCTAAAGCATCGCATTTACTTGTGAAGGGTGAAATAAAGCAGATGACAACACGTTTTGACCCCCACACAGTCAGGGGAAATTATTTTGATATCATTGGAGAAAAGACAGCATCTTTATTTTCTGCATGCTGTGAAGCTGCATCTACAGTATCTGGTGCAACAAATGACGAAACAGAGAGGCTAAAGAATTTTGGTTTTAATTTTGGTATGGCATTTCAAATAGTTGATGATATGCTCGATTATACTGCTAATCAAGGCACTTCTGGAAAACAAGTCGGAAAAGACTTTTTCGAAGGTAAAGTCACCTTACCTGCTATTATAGCATACGAAAAGGGCAGTCCAGCAGAGCAAAAATTCTGGGAAAAATGCTTTTCTTCAGCTAGACACAATTTTGACCAAGCATTACACTATATTAATCACCATAATGCCATTCAGCTTTCTATGGAAAAAGCTAGACACTACATTAATATGGCACAAAATGATATTAGTACTTTTTCTGATTCTTTTTATAAAACTACTTTAATTGACTTTTTAAATGCGAGCATAGAAAGACGAATGTAGCTGGCGCTTGATATTTTCGAATTAATTGCTATATATTTATTAGATTCTTAAGGGTAATAATATGTCAGACAGCAGTAAAGAAAAGAAGAGGAAATTTGCCGATATGGTAAATAGGAAGAAAGGTGACGACCAACAAAGTGATAACCATAAGCAAACTGATGATTTAAATGAAGATCTCAATACATTAAAAGAACGTGCAGCTCAGCTTGAAGATCATTTACGCCATGCTGTTGCAGATAATGAAAACGTCAAACGTATAATGCAAAAGCAAATTAGCGATGCAAGTGACTATGCAGTCACAAAATTTGCACGTGATATGATCGACTCGTGCGACAATTTAAAAAAAGTAATGGAAATTTTGAAAGACGGTGATCCTGTTCATGAGGGGATTAAAGTAGCTTATCAAAAAATTATAAATGATCTAAAAAAACATGGAATAGAGGAAGTAGATCCACTTGGTGAGCTTTTTGATAGTAATTTACACCAAGCTGTTGTGGAAAGAGAAGACAATGAAAAAGAGCCTGGCACCATTGTAGAAGTACTACAAACTGGTTATACTATCAAAAATAGGTTGCTCCGTCCTGCAATGGTTATTCTTTCTAAGAAATCTGCTGATTGTGGAAGCGATTAGCATGAGGTAAATGCATAATGACAAGTATTGTCTTTTCAGGTATCCAGCCAAGTGGCGTACTACATTTAGGTAATTATCTTGGTGCAATCAAACAGTGGATAGACTTACAGGATAAATACAAATCTCTTTTTTGTATTGTCGACCTACATGCAATCACAGCAAATAAGCTTCCCGCAAGTGAATTAAAAAGTAATATTTTCAAAACAGCAGCAGCTTATATTGCATGTGGAATAGATCCAGAAAAGTCCATTATTTTTAATCAGTCCACGGTTAGTGGTCATGCAGAACTGGGCTGGCTGCTTGAGTGCTATACACCAATTGGTTGGCTTAATCGCATGACTCAATTTAAAGATAAAGCTGGCGGCGATAAACAAAAAGCCTCTCTTGGATTATATAGTTATCCAGTACTTATGGCTGCAGATATATTGTTGTATCAAACTAAATACGTTCCTGTTGGTGATGATCAAAAACAGCATTTGGAGCTTGCACGTGATATTGCATCAGCTTTTAACAATCATTATAAACTGGATTATTTCATCGTACCTGAAATCTTAACTTTGGATTGCACATCAAGAATAATGAGCTTAAGAGATGGTACAAGCAAGATGAGTAAATCTGACCCTTCAGAACATTCGTGCATTAACCTTGATGATACAGATGACTTAATTGTTAAAAAAATAGAAAAAGCAAAAACAGATTCAATTCTAGGCTTTGATTTTGCTACTTTAGAGTGCCGACCAGAAATAAGCAATTTGATAAACATTTATTCAGTGCTTAGTAATTTAAATGTGGAAAAAGTGTGTGAAGAAGTGAACAAACATGACATGAAACACTTCAAAAAAGAGTTAGCTGATTTAATTATCAGTGTTATGTCACCCATACGTGAGGGGATGAATGATCTTTTAAAAGACCAATTCCATTTACATGAAATATTAAAAAAAGGTACAAAGAAAGCAGCAGAAATTGCAACCCATAATATAAAAGAAATCAAGGATATTGTTGGATTTGCTCAATAGACCTCTTGCATAACCTAAGGAATCAATTCAAAATTGTAAAAACAGGCAATAAGGGAATGTTCAAAAAAGTGTGTCAAACCGCATTTTTAACTCAACTCAATTTTCAATCTACCAGGAAAGAAAATATCAAGTTGAGATATAGTTAAAGCCCAATTAGGATAGTCCAATTTTGCTCTGCCCTTTTTATAGCACAATATACCTGTTTGTACAAGTTAGTAAATGAGCCCTTAGAACGCGAATTCTGGATTAAGGAAGGAAGAAAGTATAGGAAATAGAAGGCTTTGTGGATTTGATGGAATAGGAAATGAGAGTAGAAAAGATATGAACCAAAAAATTAACAGGGGATCTATGGCGAGTGTGTTCAATTTCTAGTCTATTTTTTAGGTAACCAAAAACAGTCTCAATGATAGACCTTTTTCTCAGTAAAATCTTCTCATTTAGCGAAATCAATGTATTTTTCATACCTTTTTTCACCTTGGTAACAAGTTTCAAACCTCGGTCAAACAGCTTCTGAAAAAGCTCTTTTGCAATATAACCTTTGTCACCAAACAAAAGACCGATTAATTTTTCCGTCAGATTTGGCACAGGTATCCTATCATCAACATTGCCTTTTGTTAGCGTAAGTGCATGAATTTCAACATTTTCATTGATTACCATATGTAATTTGAAACCAAAAAACCAGCCGTAAGTGCTCTTGCTTAATTTTGCAATTCCAGCAAAAACTTTGTTTTTGGATATTCTTTTTGCATGACAAACTGCAATGGGAGTTGTGTCTATATATGAAATTCCAGTGTTTTCTGACTGTCCACAAAGCCAATGCAACAACATTGCTAAATGCCACAAAACCCTAGGCTTTAGAGCAACAAACCTGGTATATGAAGGTAACTTTGGAAACTCTGATTTGTAGAGCAACGTTAGGTAATGTAGATAGAAAGTTTTACACGGAGATTGTTGATATAGCAGGATTATTGTCATGATTTCGGAGTGCTCAATTTCCGTTGTTCTTGTGGGGTTTTTACCATTTGGCAGTAGTTTATCTGCAAAATTTTTCTCTATATCTCTGCAAAAATCATCGACCAAACAAAACAGTTTTGTTATATCTTCCATGGGTAACCTCATCTATTTTTTTATCACTGCTGAGTTTACCCTGTTTTCTTGCCTCTTCTATTCTCCTTTAATCCAGAATTCACGTTTAGAGCATGTCTTGAAAAGATTTAAACGGGTAATTTAGCAAGCATAATAGTAATCATATCAAAGAAGATATTAGTTTTTGAAGTAAGTGGCGAGTGTTCATAGTCCTTACTCATGCACCTAAAATTCGAAAGCCAAGCGTTCAACAATCCATCGTTTAGGAATGACCTGAAACCCTACAGAATCACTAGCTTTTTTGGCAATTGTGAGTAGACATCCTGTCTTCAGAAAACAGCGATTTTGAAGCTCACCTGTATATCCTTGATCAGCAAAAAACTTCTGTAATGTTGGAGTTTTCTGTTTAGCTTGAGAAAAAAGATTCAGAGCGCCGTCACGATCTTGAATGCTTGCACTATGAACGTGAATTCTGGATTAAAGGAGAATAGAAAAGGCAAGAAAACAGGGTAAACTCAGCAGTGATAAAAAAATAGATGAGGTTACCCATGGAAGATATAACAAAACTGTTTTGTTTGGTCGATGATTTTTGCAGAGATATAGAGAAAAATTTTGCAGATAAACTACTGCCAAATGGTAAAAACCCCACAAGAACAACGGAAATTGAGCACTCCGAAATCATGACAATAATCCTGCTATATCAACAATCTCCGTGTAAAACTTTCTATCTACATTACCTAACGTTGCTCTACAAATCAGAGTTTCCAAAGTTACCTTCATATACCAGGTTTGTTGCTCTAAAGCCTAGGGTTTTGTGGCATTTAGCAATGTTGTTGCATTGGCTTTGTGGACAGTCAGAAAACACTGGAATTTCATATATAGACACAACTCCCATTGCAGTTTGTCATGCAAAAAGAATATCCAAAAACAAAGTTTTTGCTGGAATTGCAAAATTAAGCAAGAGCACTTACGGCTGGTTTTTTGGTTTCAAATTACATATGGTAATCAATGAAAATGTTGAAATTCATGCACTTACGCTAACAAAAGGCAATGTTGATGATAGGATACCTGTGCCAAATCTGACGGAAAAATTAATCGGTCTTTTGTTTGGTGACAAAGGTTATATTGCAAAAGAGCTTTTTCAGAAGCTGTTTGACCGAGGTTTGAAACTTGTTACCAAGGTGAAAAAAGGTATGAAAAATACATTGATTTCGTTAAATGAGAAGATTTTACTGAGAAAAAGGTCTATCATTGAGACTGTTTTTGGTTACCTAAAAAATAGACTAGAAATTGAACACACTCGCCATAGATCCCCTGTTAATTTTTTGGTTCATATCTTTTCTACTCTCATTTCCTATTCCATCAAATCCACAAAACCTTCTATTTCCTATACTTTCTTCCTTCCTTAATCCAGAATTCGCGTTATGAACGTCAGCTACATTGATTAGGCCTAATGTATCTACAATAATATGGCGTTTACGGCCTTTTATTTTCTTGCCAGCATCGTAACCTCTGGATCCCCTTTTTGAGTCGTTTTTACTGACTGGCTGTCTATTATCCCAACCGATGGTGTATCATTTTTACCAACCATTTCTCTTCCCTTTTTCACCAAAGTGTCATGTATTTCCTGCAATTTTCCGTTATTACGCCATCTAAAATAATGATCATACACAGTCTTCCACGGCGGAAAGTCTTTTGGCAGCATTCGCCATTGGCAGCCACCTCTCATTATATACCTTATTGCATTAATAATTGCTCTGATGTTGTGCTTCCTTGGCCTCCCTATTGCTCCTTGTGCAACATTTGGCTCCAAAATTTCCCATTCCTTATCACTTATATCGCTTGGATACAATTCTTACCTCCTATTTTTAACTTACCTCATCATACCCTTTTTTTCTTTTCAAGACAGGTTCTTAGTTTTAGTGAATTTTCTAATCTGTCTATGCAGTCCCTCAATAGGGTTGGTAGTATAAATTAGCCTCACGCGAACTTTAATTTTTATATTCTTTCATTAGCATAATATAATTTTGTGCTGATTGTGTAATATGTTTAATTTCTTCATTTGACATTTTTTTGAAGAATTTTGCTGGCCTACCAGCCCATATTTCCCCACTTTTTATTACTTTTCCATGTGTCACTAGTGAGCCAGCAGCTATCATAGCTTCAGACTCCACAACTGTATGGTCCATCACGGTAGAGCCCATACCAATAAACGCTTTATCATGCACCGTGCATGCATGCAACATACAAAAGTGTCCCACTGTTACCATGCTGCCAATAATTGTGTCACCACCTGGGTTTCTATCCACATGAATTACCGTTCCATCTTGAATATTTGTTCCATTACCTATTTTTATTGATCCAACGTCCCCTCTGACCACACAATTAAACCAGATGCTTGCATCTCTTCCTATTTCAACCTTGCCTATGATATGCGAACCACCTGCGATGAAAGCACTTTCGTCTATTTTTGGTTCATAATCTTTGTATTTTAAAATGTGATACATATTAAGCCCAAAGTCTTATGCATATGTTAATCAAAATAAGGTAGGCAGTAAATACATACTTAGATTTCAAGCTACTTGGGTGACAGATGTTCTTGACTTAGGTGCTTTGTACTGCTAAGATTTTTATTTTCAGCCCTATCTATAATGTCAGTAGTGGTATTAAGTATATTTCAAATAATATTGGTTGTTATGTTAGTAATTTTAGTGCTCTTGCAGCCGCCTGGGAGTAGTTCGTTAAGTGGTTTTAGTAATGTACAACAGGGAGTCAATTCGATGATTCCGGTGAAATCTTCTGAAAACCCGCTCAGCAGAATAACGGCTATTGTTGCTGGATTGTTTATTATAAACACATTGCTATTGTCAGGATTATATTCAAAAGACGTACATAAAAAATCGATTGCAGAGAAAATTATATTAGAAAAAAAGCAAGAAAGTGCACCTACTTCTGTTCCATTTGAAAATTAATGAAGGAAGCTAAATTTATCTTTGTCACAGGTGGAGTTGTGTCATCGCTTGGTAAAGGCTTAGTTGCTTCAAGCGTTGGTGCGCTTCTTCAAGCTTATGGTTTTAAGATCCGTATCAGAAAACTTGACCCGTATCTCAACATTGATCCTGGGACAATGAACCCAACTCAGCATGGAGAGGTGTTTGTTACCGAGGATGGTGCTGAAACTGATTTGGATCTTGGGCATTATGAGCGTTTTACTGGAATTAAAGCAACAAAAGATGACAATATAACAACTGGTAAGATATATCATGAGTTGTTGAAGAAAGAGAGGCGTGGTGATTATCTGGGCAAAACTGTGCAAGTCATTCCTCATGTGACAGATTTAATCAAATCGTTCATTTTTAATGGTACGGAAGGTTTAGATTTTGTAATATGTGAAATAGGCGGAACTGTAGGTGACATTGAAAGCCAACCATTTTTGGAGGCTATACGCCAAGTTAACTACACATTAGGAAAACAAAGAGTTATCCTTATTCACTTAACTTTAATACCATATCTTACCGCAGCGCAAGAATTAAAGACAAAACCAACGCAGCATTCAGTTCGAGAGTTAAATTCCGCGGGGTTACAACCAGATATTATATTATGCCGCAGTGAGAAAGAAATTTTCGATAATCAGAGAGAGAAAATAGCTAAGCTTTGCAATGTTTCTTTGTCCAATGTGATACCTGCTCCTGATGTGAGTCATATATATGAGTTACCGGTGTTGTATAGCCAATGTGGGCTTGATACGCAAATTTTGGAGCACTTTCATTTAAGTGAGCCAAAACCAAGCTTGATTGAATGGGATCAAATAGTGCATTTCATAAGGCACCCAACACAGGAAGTTACTGTGTCTATAGTGGGAAAATACACCGAATGCCCTGATGCGTATAAATCACTAGTTGAAGCATTAAATCATGGTGCGGTTAGTAATAAAGTCAAAGTAAGGATAAATTGGGTTAACTCAAGAGAGAAGGAAGAAAAACCTATAAATGAAAAGCTTATAGGGGAGAAGTTACAGAATTCTCATGCAATTCTTGTCCCAGGGGGGTTTGGTGATGACGGAGTAGAGGGTAAAATATTAGCAATAAATTATGCCCGTACAAATAATATCCCATTTTTCGGAATTTGCCTTGGTATGCAGCTTGCAATTATTGAGTTTGCTCGTAATGTTGTTAAGCTTGAAGATGCACACTCTGAAGAATTTCATAACTGTAAACATCCAATCGTTAAGTTAGCTGGCGATCAAGATGACGATCTTGGTGGAACCATGAGACTTGGGGCATACAAATGTAATATAAATGCAAGCTCTAAAATGATGGATGCATATAGTAACACTACTATTTCAGAGAGACACAGGCATAGATACATAATCAATTCAGATTATAAAGATGATTTGGAAAAAAATGGACTGCTATGCAGTGGCATATCAGAAGATGGAACGTGCATAGAGGCAGTGGAGTTAGAGAGTCATCCGTGGTTTATTGGTGTGCAGTTTCATCCAGAGTTTCAATCAAAGCCGTTTTCTCCTCATCCTCTTTTTGTATCATTTATTAAGGCAGCAGTTAATAAAATTTAAAAGAAGAAGATTAGCAAAGGAAAGTGTTCAAGTATCAATATATGGAGCTTGCCATAGAGCAAGCCAAACTTGCTCAGAAAGATGATGAGGTTCCCATAGGTGCTGTAATAGTTAGTGGAAGCAATGTTGTTTCTTCTGCACACAATATATCCAATGATCCAACTGCACATGCAGAGATGTTAGCGATCAGACAAGCATTTTCAACTTCCACGCTTTGTGATGCTGAGATGTACGTAACATTAGAACCATGTCCGATGTGTGCTCAAGCTATTTCCTTTGCCAGAATTAAACGATTGTACTTTGGGGCTTATAATCCAAAAGGTGGAGGAATTGAAAATGGTGCTAAGATATTTCAATTTTGCAGCCATATACCTGAAGTTTATGGTGGGATATTAGAAACAGAATGCTCTTTTTTGTTAAAGGATTTTTTTGAGAAACTGAGAACCTAATTTAGGCTACGGTATAAATTTAAGAGAAAACTAAGAGCCTGTCTTCAAACTAAGTAGAAAGGAGTTAAGAAGTGTGTTATAAGATATATTTTAAATGTACCCAAGCGATATAAGTGACAAAGAATGGAAGATAATAGAGCTATATTTTGAACCTAAAAAGACCGGTAGACCAAGAAAACATAGTATTAGAACAATTATTAACGCAATCCGCTATATGATGAGAACAGGATGTCAATGGAGACAACTGCCTAAAGATTTTCCACCATGGAAAACAGTGTATAGTTGTAATTCGCGATTGAAAAAAAGTGGAATATGGCAAGAGATTCATGATTTTCTAGTTAAAAAAGTAAGAGAGATAATTGGTAAGAATGAAACTCCATCAGTGGGAATAATAGATAGCCAATCAGTAAAAACTACTCAAAAAGGGGATCCAGAGGATATGATGCTGGCAAGAAAGTAAAGGGTAGAAAGCGCCACATCGTTGTAGATACTGTAGGTCTTGTAATTGCTGCTGAAGTACAAAGTGCAAGCATTCAGGATCTTGATGGTGCACTAAATCTTTTTGTTCAAGCCAAATGCAAAGCTCCAACATTACATAAGTTTTTTGCTGATCAAGGATACACAGGTAAATTGCAAAACCTCTGCTTATTGGAAACTGGATGTTTATTGACGATTACCAAGAAAATAGTTGATACAGGATTTCAGGTTATTCCCAAACGTTGGATTGTTGAGAGAACCTTTGCTTGGCTCTCCAATTTTAGACGTATGAGTAAGGATTATGAGCATTCTCCTCTCACTTCAAAAAATAACATCTTCTTTAATATGATCACTATTATGCTTCACAAATTAGCTCATTCTTGAGTTTGAAGACAGGCTCTAAGACCAATCAAATTTCTTATCTTGCGGTTTTATTTGCAATATTGCTACCACACTGACCAACAAGCAGAAGACTATATAAAGCCCAGCAGCAAGGTTTGTTTGAGGAAATGTTACAGTCAACCAAATACAAACCATAGGAGTAAATCCTCCATGTAACGCATAAGAGATATTGCGTGATAAGCTCACACCACTAAATCTAACATTGGTAGGAAAGAGTTCAGATGCGACTATTCCTATGGGAACTATACCTCTTTCTATTATAGAAAGAGCCATTACACTAAGCATAATTATAAGGTAATTTTTGTAGTAATATGCAATAGATAACGCAGGACAACATAGTGCCATTGTAATTGCTATAAATAAGATTGCAGTGCGCTCTTTTCCAACTTTATCAGCCAACATTCCAAACGCTATTGAAGATATCGGCATTAATACACTGGTTATAATGAGCACAATTTCGTTGATATATGTCGTTACATACACATCCACTGATGCTATTTCCTTTGCGAGTGTTCGAAGAAATATGGTAAATCCGACAGCAACATTAACAGGTACAGATATTAAAATAGCAAGTATAAGAGCTCTCTTGTGGCGCTTTATAAGCTCTATTATTGGCAAACCAGGTAAATTTCTTTGTTTTCGATTTTTTTCATATGCTGGAGTTTCTCCCAATGTGTATATGCTATACGCGCTAATTAATCCTAAAATAGCTGAGAAAATAAATGGCAATCTCCAACCCCAGATGCAAAAATCAGTAGTTTTTTTGCAGATAATTACTATCACCGCAGAAAGCAAGACACCAATGGAGCGACCAAAGCCCATTATTCCAAAATACATCCCTAAGTTTTCTTTCCTACTGGATAAATGCTCTATAAGATAAACAGAACTTCCTTGTTCACCACCAAGTGCAATTCCTTGTGTTATATGGATTGCAAGAAGCAATATAGTAGAAATTATACCTACTTGATTGTGACTTGGAATAAATGCAATAAGACTTGATGGTATCGATATTAGCAAGATAGTAATTATTAATGCTATCCTTCTTCCATACCTGTCACCAATGTGACCAAATATGAATGCACCAAGTGGCCTTACAATTGCGCCTAGCCCTACAATTCCAAATAATTGCAGTATGTTACTGTAGACATCTTTTGCAAAACAAAACTCTCTGCTAATTATGTTAATCAAATCAGTGAAGAGCATGTAGTCATACCATATTGCGATTCTGCAGAGTATGGTTGATATCAACACCCTTGTTTGCACTAAATTCAATTCGTAAATGTTTGCTTATTCTATTCTAGCTGCTTCTTGGGATTTTACAACCTAAACATATGGAGTTGACTTTTTTATTATGGTGTGTGATAATTGAGATTGTTAAAATTTAGGTATTCACTGACCGTTCTTGTTATAAACACCAGAATAATAAGCTACTGATATTCTCCATCTTTATAGCTAGCGATGCAACAAAGCCATTCCAGTGTCCGCTACTCAAATGACATGGTGAGGTGTCATCCTAGTAGTGTGACACTGGTTCACTCTATAATGATGTCATCCCAGCACCCTCTTCTTGTCATCCGAGTAACTGACACTGGTTCCTTTATGAAGGTGTCATCCCAGTGCCTTTGTTACTTCTCTTTGTTATTTCCCTTTGTTACTTGCTTTTCCCATCCCCATTTACTTCTTGTGCTTTCGCTCCACCTACTTGAGTACTAGGTAATATTGTATATGTAACACCACCAACTAAGGCTGCAGATGTTACTGCTATACCAATCATTACTAACATCTCTAACCTAACTGTACGTTCAAGTACAGTAAATGCTATCAGTCCAGCAGCAAGACCCATACCAACAGTAGCGGTGCACCGTGCTGCATTGCTTTGTTTTGGTTGCTCAGTTGTTTTGTTTTTAGCTTCTAATTCTTTATTTTTCTGCGTTAACTGCTGAACTTGAGAATTTTGAGCTTGTAAGTCTTTCTTTAGGTTTTCAACTTCAGTATTTAATGTGGTTATTTGAGCTTCAGCTTTATTCTTTTCAGCTTCTAATGTTTTTATTTGCTTCTCTTTAGCTTCTAATTCTACCTTTAAGTCCGCAACTTCCTTACTGAACTTACTTGCATTTATTATACTGTTCTTTAACTCTTCCTTAATCGACTCCACAATTTCATCTACATTTTTACTTTGATCAGTCCCTATTATAAGATTCTATTTTGATTTGTAACCCTTCATGCAATTTCCCCTTATCTTCATCTTTCATTTCTGATAAATTACTGCCTATTATATCTTCTATTGTGCTCTTTAATTTTCCATCATATAAGCCCTTAACTTTGTCTTTTAAATCTTGATCTGTGGATCCAATTAGACCTTTTATTTCTTCGTTTAATTCTTCAGTAAATAAACCATCAATTGCTTCGCTAACTTTCTTCTGTTCATCTTTTAAACTTTCTAGTTGATTTTCTAACTCTGCAATTTTCTCATCTTTCTCCGTCGTTAAAGTTGTTACTTGATTTTCTAAGAGCCTGTCTTCAAACTCAAGAATGAGCTAATTTGTGAAGCATAATAGTGATCATATTAAAGAAGATGTTGTTTTTTGAAGTGAGAGGAGAATGCTCATAATCCTTACTCATACGTCTAAAATTGGAGAGCCAAGCAAAGGTTCTCTCAACAATCCAACGTTTGGGAATAACCTGAAATCCTGTATCAACTATTTTCTTGGTAATCGTCAATAAACATCCAGTTTCCAATAAGCAGCGGTTTTGCAATTTACCTGTGTATCCTTGATCAGCAAAAAACTTATGTAATGTTGGAGCTTTGCATTTGGCTTGAACAAAAAGATTTAGTGCACCATCACGATCCTGAATGCTTGCACTTTGTACTTCAGCAGCAATTACAAGACCTACAGTATCTACAACGATGTGGCGCTTTCTACCCTTTACTTTCTTGCCAGCATCATATCCTCTGGATCCCCTTTTTGAGTAGTTTTTACTGATTGGCTATCTATTATTCCCACTGATGGAGTTTCATTCTTACCAATTATCTCTCTTACTTTTTTAACTAGAAAATCATGAATCTCTTGCCATATTCCACTTTTTTTCAATCGCTAATTACAACTATACACTGTTTTCCATGGTGGAAAATCTTTAGGCAGTTGTCTCCATTGACATCCTGTTCTCATCATATAGCGGATTGCGTTAATAATTGTTCTAATACTATGTTTTCTTGGTCTGCCGGTCTTTTTAGGTTCAAAATATAGCTCTATTATCTTCCATTCTTTGTCACTTATATCGCTTGGGTACATTTAAAATATATCTTATAACACACTTCTTAACTCCTTTCTACTTAGTTTGAAGACAGGCTCTAAGAGAAATTGTGAGGTGGGTGGCCAAGTTAGGAGGGTTTTTAGCTCGCAAAAATGACTTAGAACCAGGCCCTATAGCTTTGTGGAAGGGATGGAAACGTCTCTTTGATTTAGCAGAAGGATGGAGACTTGCTCATTCATTCTATACTTGTGGGTAATAGTAAGCGCTAACAAGCAGCTGGATGACAGCAGTCCTACGTCATACCGTCACGGTATCTCACATAGATCCCACTAATAAGCAGCGGAATGACGAATTTGTCGTTTTTTAAATCGTCGGTAAACCAGAATTACTTTAGCTATGACAAAATAGAAGTAAGTTGTTGTAAAAAATTTTTCATGGTAAAATTATTTATTTTCACCATATGTTTAAAGGAATTATCACGGATATCGGGACTATAACTGATACTACCACTCACTCCAACTCTGATCAAATTTTCCATATCAAAACACAAAATTTACCCTCTATAAACAAAGGAGATTCAATAGCTTGCTCTGGTGTGTGTTTAACTGTTGTTGATATAATGAGCGATATATTTACAGTCCAAACGTCTCAAGAAACTATGAAGGTTTCTAACTTAAATACGTGGAAGATAGGCAAAAAAATAAATCTCGAACAAGCAATGAGATTAAGTGATAAGATCGATGGCCACCTAGTTCAGGGTCATGTTGATGGGATAGTAAAAATTTTAACAATCGAACGAAATTTAGATTCTCATAAAATCAAACTATCGTGCCCACAAGAATTAATTAAATTTGTTGCAAAAAAAGGCTCCGTTATACTAAATGGGGTTTCCCTCACAGTGAATTCAGTTATTAATCAGGAATTTATAGTAAATATAATTCCCTATACATGGGAAAATACAACTTTTCAGTACAACAAAATAAATGATTATCTGAATTTAGAAATTGACATGATCGCTAGGTATTTAGATCAATTGATGCAGCATAAATACAATTAATTTTACAACCTTGTTATTTACAACTATTATATCTTGAAAACCATATAGATATAAAATATGCTTTTCGATAGCCTAATTATCTTCATTGTTGTTCTATGCGTAATAATCTCGGTAACTAGAGGTTTTATAAAAGAGCTATGCGCACTAATGTTTCTATTTTTATCAATTTTTCTGACAGCTAATCACTATGATTTTTTCACTCCAAATTATAGTAAATATTTTGATTCTAAAGTTATACTAAACATACTTTCTACAATCTCTGTATTTATTATACTTAATCTTATATTCATGATAATAAACAACTGGCTAATGTACATATTATCACCCATAAGGTTGGGGTTTATCGATAGAGTTACTGGAATCTTTCTCGGAGTGCTTAAAGGAATATTGCTCTCTTATGTATTATTTTTTGCTGTGCACTTATATTGCTACACAGTATATGACAAAAAAGAATATGGCAAAAAAGAGGAACATTCTGAAATAAAAGCAGAAGACATATTGCCTAATTGGATAATAAATTCACACTCTTATCAGGCTTTATTTGTGACAGCAGAAGAAGTAATTGACATGTATGTACCAGAGTCGTTGATACTAAAAATAAAAGAGATCGGTGGAGAAATGGTTGATCAAGAAAAACCCAAAAACAATAAAAAAGAAGAGTAAATATTTATTATAAATATGTTCATTGGGAGTATTCAAAAAGCCATATGTGTCAGGTTAAGAGCACTCCTCTCTTATAATTCACGTATTTAAGAATGACTTCTGCTAAACCTTTACTAATTCCGTGTACGTTTTGAATTTCAGCCAGAGAAGCTTTGCTTATATTTTTCACTGAACCAAAATAAGACATCAACGCCTTTTTCCTTTTGTTGCCAATGCCGGGTATTTTGCTTAATTGTGAAACTATAAACTGTTTATCGCGTTTTTTTCTATGTGAAGTTATCGCAAAACGGTGGGCTTCATTACGCAGCAATTGTAAGTAAAGCATGACTTTGCTGTCATTTGCCAGACTGAATTCTTCCCTGCCCAGCATATAAAATGTTTCATTTCCTGCGTTACGATCAGGACCTTTTGCCATACAAGCAAAAGGAACGTTTATATTCAATACTTCCAGTACATTCTGTACTATGGAAACATGTCCTGGTCCACCATCAATCAGTAAAAAATCAGGTATTATGCCTTTTATATTGCCGGAGAAACGTCTGGTTAGCACTTCCCTCATCATTTTATAGTCATCGCCTGAAAATTTTTCCTTTATAGTAAATTTTCTGTACTCACTCTTTAAAAAACCCTCCTGCCCTGCAACAATCATCACACCAATTTGCTGGCTTCCAGAAATATGGCTATTATCATAAACCTCGATACGCTTTGGAATACTTGGTAACAAGAAAAATTTGCTAAGCTCCTCAAGCTTTTCTAGGTTATTTCTATAATCGATAAGCTTCTGCTCTAAGCTATGCTGAGAGTTATTATAAACAAATTTCAATAAATCACGCTCTTTTTTATTCTTTGCGTGCAGAATTTTTACTGGCTTTTGAGCAACCTTATATAGTGCTTGTTCTGTAATTTCCTTATCCACAATAGAATCTGGAACGTAAATTTGTATTGGAGGTATGTTAGCTGAATTATAAAAATTGACCAAAAAGGTGGATAAAATTTCATCATTTGAGTAATCACCACAGTTCTCAGCAAAGTAAGGAGTGCTGCCGTAGTTGTCTTTATTTCTAAACGATAACACACTAATACATGCTAGATCCTCTTCACGTACAATACTGAAGAAATCTGCATCTTTTTCAAAAGAAAAATCCGTGTGCTGTATTTGGATTTGCTCAAGAAACTTTACCCGATCTCTATATATAGCAGCAAGCTCATAGTTTTCTTCACTGCTGCACTTTCTCATTGTGAAAAGTAACTGTTCTTTCACTTCCTTATTTCTTCCAAGCAATGTATTTCGTGCCTGTTTTACTGATTGGCAGTAGTCGTCTTTTGTGATTTTGTTTATGCATGGTGCTGAGCAGCGCTTAATTTGATATTCAATACATGGTCTTTTTGTTGAGGAAAAGTATTGATCTGAACATACTCTTAGGAGAAAAGCTTTTTGCAATGACAATATAGTTTGCTTAACAGCAGCGGCAGATGTAAAGGGACCATAATAATGAAACTCATTCTTCTTAAATTTGCCTCTATATTTTGCTATTCTTGGATAATCGTGCTTGGAAATTGTTATATAAGGATAAGATTTTCCATCCTTAAGCACAATATTATAAGGTGGTTTCAACGATTTTATTAGCTGTGCTTCAAGAAGCAGTGCTTCGATTTCATTCTCAGTGATGAATATTTCAACCTTAATAACTTGTGAGAGCATAACTCTAATTCGTTCAGAAAGATTTTCGAATTGAAGGTAGTCGGATAACCTTGACTTTAAGTTTTTTGCTTTTCCAACATATAAAACTTTATTCTTATCTCCAATCATCTTATACACACCACAAGACTGTGGAGACAATTTTATTTGTTCTTTTATTGCTTGAACATTTATGAGATAGCCCATTGCTTGACTTGTATAAGGCTAAAATCTGCTACTAAATGAAATGTGGAAACTACACTCGCAAGCAAAGATAATCTGTTTCTTCTTAGCTCATTAGAATCGCAGTTAATCTTTACACTGTCCATAAACTGATTGATAAACGGAGCAAAACCAGCAAGTTCATCAAGTGCTACATTAAAGTGGTTATTTTTTATCGCTTGTTTTATGTTTTTACAAGCAGTTATAGCGCAATTTGATAGTGCAATTTCTTCATCTTCAATCAAAAACCTCTTACTGTAAGACGTACTATAAGTAGTGCTATCACTTTTTCTTACTTTGCTCATCATGTTACTGACTCTTTTGTAAGTGCTTAGAATCTGTTCACCTTCTGGCGTACTAAGATAACGATCCAATATAACAGTTTGCTTTTCTGCTGTCAGCAGATCATTAATATCGATTTTATATAGTATTGAATCTACGACATCTTGCCTTATATCTCTATTTTTTAAAATAACCTTGAATCTTTCTAAGCAGAATCTAAATACTAGTTCTGAAATTTGTTTTCTATTTGGCTTATCAACTGACGTTGTATTTTCATTAAATAGAAGCCTTGAATATAAAGATACTGACTTATCTATCAATAGCCTAATTGGAATATGCAAATTATTTTCAAGTATTGTTCTAATTATACCAATTGTCATTCTCCGCAAACCAAACTGATCATACGAACCAGAGATTTTCTCACCTGCTGCAATTAAACCAACTAAGCTATCCACTTTGTCTGCAATTGACACAGCAATTGCTGAAGGGAATTTAGGACACTCCTGCTCTGGCCCGATTGGCTTATAGTGTTCAGTTATAGCTTCCACTATTTCTCTATCTTCTTGAAAATAAGAAGCATAATATCCACCCATTACTCCTTGTAATTCTGGAAACTCTCTTACTATCGATGTTGCCAAATCAGCTTTTGCCAAATATGCAGCACGTTCAACTTTTATCAGCGAAGCATGTGGAATAAATATAGCTATATACTTTGACAGAGCCGTAATACGCTTCACCTTTTCCCCCACGCTGCCAAGAAAAGCATGAAATAATATCGAACCCAATTTTTTGACATAATGACCCAGATCTTCCTTTTTGTCCTGAGATATCAAAAATTGTGCATCAGCAAGACGTGCTTCTAATATTCTTTCGTGTCCTTTAACAACTTCACCATTGTTGACGTTGACAACAGTGACAAAGTGTGAAATTCTCTTTCCATTACTTAAAGCAAGGTATTTTTGCTGCGTATTAATTATACTAAGAATTACTTCCTTCGGTAATCCAAATGACTTTTCTTGATTCACTTCACCAAACAGTACGATTGGCCACTCTATAAGCCCTGTCAATTCATTTAGTAAATAATCATTTTTCTCAAGTTGTAAATTCTGCTCTTTTGTGAATTTATTAATCTGATCTAGTATAAATTGCTTTCTTTTGTCCAGCTGGAGAATTACGCTGTTTTTTTCTAGCAATTCAAAATAGTCTTTAGGTGCTTTAATAGTTAACGTCGCATCACTTGAGAGAAATCGATGGCCATATGTTGTGTTAGATGCTGTGATCCCTGCAAAAGACACAGGTATTATTTCGTCATTTAAAATGCATAAAATGTTTTTAATTGGCCTAACCCACCTTTCTTTTCCTTCGCCCCATCTCATGCTCTTCAACCAAGAAAAGTTTTTTAGCATTTCCTCCAGTTGATTTTTGAGGAATTCTCTGATGTTAAATGAGCAGCTTTCTCTTTTAATGAAGTAAAAATCCTCATTATTTACTTTTCGAACGAGCAAATCTTCTTCATTTTTCTGATATTTTCTTAAAAAACCTTCGATAGCACTTTTTGGTGCGTTAATGTTTGGTCCCTTAACTTCGTTATTGGAATCCTTTAGCTCCAAAGCATTTATGTTGTCAACAAATAGGGTAATGCGACGTGCCGTTACAAAAACCTCCATTGATGTAAATTTTACATTATTTTTGTTAAAAACATTGGCAATACAGCTCTTAACTTGAGTTGCAGCTACATTCTGCATTCTCGGTGGTATTTCTTCTGAAAGGCACTCAAATAACAACTGCAACGACATACGCTATTTACTCATGTACAATTCGCAACATTTTTTTGTCAGCTCTCTAACTCTACCAATATGCGCTGTACGTTCATTGACACCAAGCACACCTCTTGCATCAAGCAGATTAAGTAGGTGACTAGTTTTAATACATTGGTCATAAGCTGCCATTGGTAGCTCCTTTTCAATAAGGAACTTACATAATTTTTCCGTATCTTCAAATTGCTGCTGTACCACTTTAGTATCATAATAATCTAACGCTAGATAAGAAAATTCATATTCTCTTTGTTTAAAAATATCTCCGTAAGTTACATCGTTATCGTTCCAAGTTATATCGTAAACATTATCTACACCTTGTATGCACATTGCTAAACGTTCCAACCCATATGCCACCTCACCAGGAATCATCTTGCAGTCAATCCCTCCAACTTGCTGTATATAAGTAAGCTGTGTTACTTCCATTCCATTGCATGCAACTTCCCATCCAAGTCCTGATGCACCAACACTTGGGTTTTCCCAATCATCTTCAACAAACTTAATATCATATTTTTCTGTAGATATGCCAAGAGCTTTTAAGCTATCTAAATAGACGTTTTGTAAATTATTACCAGATGGCTTTATTATAACTTGATATTGGTGATGTTGATACAAGCGATTAGGATTATCACTATAGCGTCCATCTGCTGGCCTAATTACTGGTTGTAGATATGCAATTTTTGTCGTTTTTGTATCAATTGCAGACATAATTGTTGCAGGATGTAATGTACCAGCACCAACTTCAGATGTGTATGGGTGAAGTATAACGCACCCTTCACCAGCCCAAAAATCTTGCAACTCTTTTATTATACTTTGTAAATTCACACAAATTGCACACTTTTTATACTGAATATATAAATAAATAAGTACTATTCAATATTTATTTTTTTTGCAGCACTATGTAAATAATCACCTAAAACTGCTGAACTTTCCCTCACATACTGAATTATGCTTTTATTTAGGACAATTGCATCATGCATAGTTAAATCGCAGAATATAAATGCTGTTAAATACAGTAAAATCACCGCATAAAATGTGTGAAAAATCCCCTCAAATGTAATTGACATTGCATTATTATAGCTGAGTTGTATTGAACTTATTGGCCATGGTTTTATCACTTCTACGACATTAAAAAATACGTAAGGTATCATAAGAAAAAAGAAAAAATGCATAAAATCATTAAACCAAAATGGGCATTGAAATATCTGCTTACATATACTCCCATAGAGTTTACTTACAGTATAATAAATTGACATTATTGCTGGCATTGAAAGTGCTACAGTCAATACTTGCCCTGACGCTATTTGTATTACTATGTTTTCACCACTGTTTGCTGAAGGGTCCTGAGCATGAAAAATAAATATTCCAATTAATTGTATTACTAACATAACTATTGCCAATTTTGTAAAAACAGCAGCTACAACTATTCCTGAATTTGGCATTTTATATAGTAAATATTCGTCTCCATATGTAAAAATCAATATAACATCGACAATAAATAATATTAAAAAAGAAGACCAATAGCTCTGCCAACCTGGTAAATATCCTATTCCCAAAAAAGAGCTTACTGTTTTGGCAGGAAAAACCTTACCTAGCATCTTTCCCAAAAATTCAAAAAAAATCCCCATGCTCTAAGTAACACTTGGTTTATATTATTTATAATACTGTATTGTAACGGACTTATCAATAACTTAAAACATGTATTGGAAAATTTTAGGTAATATGCAGCAACAGTAGAAGAACATGCGCCAAAAATTTAGTAATTTTATAGGGCTTGTGCACTTAAATTTTTTGCAATGTCAAGTGCAGCGTAAGTGAATATTGCACTTGCACCCGCACGTTTGAAACCAATCAAAGATTCATAAATCACCTTGTCATAATCTAGCCAGCCATTATTTGCAGCAGCTTTTATCGTTGCGTACTCACCGCTTACTTGGTAAGCAAAAATCGGAAAATTAAACTTATCACTTGCTGTTTTGATAATATCCAAATATGGCATACCTGGTTTAATCATAATAAAATCTGCACCTTCATTTATATCCATTTCAATTTCGCACATTGCTTCATGCGCATTTTTATAATCCATTTGATAACCACTTTTGTCTATAGAATGTGATAGCCCACATGAACCAACGACTTGCCTGAATGGAGCATAGAAGCTAGAGCAATATTTCACCGCATAAGATAATATTAATACGTCTTGAAAGTTATTATCATCTAATGATTTTCTGATTCTTCCTATTCTACCATCCATCATATCAGAAGGAGCAACTATATCACATCCTGCCTTCGCTAAAGCAAGTGCTTGCTTACACAGTACTGATATAGTTTCATCGTTTTCTACATCCATCTGATTATCTTTTAAAATGCCGTCATGGCCATGAATAGTGTATGGATCCAGTGCAACGTCTGCAATAATACCAATTTCAGGTACCTTTAATTTTACAGCACGGATTGCTTTGCAGATTAAGTTGTCAGAATTATATGCTCCCTCAGCGTTTTCAGATTTTAGTTTACTATCAACTACAGGAAAAATTGCAACAGCATTAATTCCTAAATCTTTAGCTTCCTTAACTATAGACACTAATCCATCTATTGAATAACACTTTACGCCTGGTAAGCCAGAAATTGGTTCAGTTGTTTCTTCTATGTCGTGAACAAACAGAGGAAGAACCAGATCATTTACTGATAAACTATTTTCACTTGTTAAATTGCGAACCCATTTGCTCGAGCGCCTGCGCCTTAATCTTGTATTTGGAAAATTAAACATTGGACCCAGGTAAATTCCCAGTAAAGAGCAACACTCCTGAAATGAGTACCACCCAAAGCACCGATATTGGCAGAAACACTTTCCAACCAAGGCGCATTAGCTGATCATATCGATAACGAGGTATTGTTGCTCTAATCCAAATAAATACGAACAAAAGTATAACTATCTTCAAAACGAACCAAATCAAACCTGGAATTTTGTAAAGTAAACTGAACTCCAGCGGCGGATACCATCCTCCTAGAAAGAATATCGCCATCATAGCACTTGCTAGAATCATATTTGCATATTCTCCAAGAAAAAAGAGGGCAAAAGGCATGGATGAATATTCAACGTTATATCCAGAGACAAGCTCTGCTTCAGCTTCTGGTAAATCAAATGGGTGACGATTAGTTTCTGCAAGTAAAGAAATAAAAAATATTATTCCTATAGGCATTAGTAGCAAATCAACCCAAAATGGCATATTGTGTTTCGCTACCACCATCTCTCCAAGGTTCAACGTACCAGTTGTAACAACAACTGTAGCAACTATTAAGCCTATTGAAACTTCATATGAAATCATCTGAGCAGCCGACCGTATAGCGCCAAGAAATGCATAATTAGAATTGCTTGACCAGCCTGCAATAATTACGCCGTATACTCCCAGTGACGATATAGCTAGCACATAAAGCACTCCAACATTAATATTTGCTATAACCTTAGGAATCACTACTTGCTGGCCATTTTCTACAATTACTTCAGCACCAAACGGTATAACTGCCCAGGCAATTAATGCCAAGATAAAGGTAAGCATTGGAGCCATAATGAACAGTATGGTGCTCGCTCTAAATGGTATTATCGGCTCTTTAATCAGTAGCTTAATAGCATCTGCAAATGGCTGCAATAGCCCAAAAGGTCCAACTACACTTGGGCCGTGTCTCAGTTGAATTGCACCAATAACCTTACGCTCAAAGTATACCAAGTACGCAACTGAAAGTAGTAGCGGTACTAAAATAAATAAAATATTAACTAGCGTGTTCATAAAAAGCTTTAGTACAATCTGCCATTATTTTCGAAGCGCGACTTATTGAATCCGTCATATAAAAATTACACTCCTTTAAAGTGAAAGGTGTATTACTTAAGCTTATCCCATCATTGCTAATTGGCACCCATGTGTTTTTTACCACTTGATCGGCATTTCTAAACTGTGGACCGATAGTATCTAATTTTTTTCTCACATCAAATAAACTATCATACGGTAAAGAAAGGTCTAAATATTGTGAAAGATTTTTAATAATTAACCAATCCTCCTTTGCTTCACCTGGAGGAAATACAGCTAAATTTGTTCTTTGCACTCGACCTTCAGTATTTACATAAGTTGCATATTTTTCTGTATATGCAGCACCAGGCAAGATAACATCTGCCACATGTGCACCCTTATCACCGTGATGACCTTGATAAATTACAAATGTATTTTCTAATTTTGATGTATCAATTTCATCTGCACCAAGAAGATAAATGACTTCTATCTCGCCACCTTCTGTATGCTCCAGTATTTGATTAGTGTCTTTTCCACCTTTTTCAGGAACAAACCCAACGTCCAGACCACCAACTCTTGCTGCAGCTTTATGCAGCATATTAAAGCCATTCCAGTCGTCTCTGACCATGTTAAATTTTTCTGCAATTTTGCCAGCTAGAATTAGAATTGATTCAGAATCATCCCTTATTAATGCATCTTGACCAATGATCAGCATAGGGTTTTGGGCGGCTACCAGCAGCTCACAGAACTTATGATTTCCATTTGCTATTCTACTCAAAACATCAGGATTATCGCCCAATTTCTCAACATGATACAAATATTCAATGTTAGGACCAACACTTGCAATAGGAAAGTTGCCCTGTAAATATCTCTTTCTCAATCTTACATTAATGATCGGTGCTTCTATCCTTGGATTTGTATTTATAAGCAGACACAAATCTGCATTCTCTATACCCTGGTTAGTGGTATTGAACACATAAGATCCGCGATTACTTGGTATAAGCTTTGCACCATCTTGCCTGCAGTCTATATTCCCCGAGCCGAGCTTCTGCATCACTTCTTTGAGTAGAAGCATAGACTCACAATCTGCTAAATCACCTGCAATTGCAGCTATTTTATTTGATTTTGTATTCTTTAATTTCTTTGCAGCAATAGTTAATGCTTCATTCCAATCAACTGGGACTAATTTACCATCTTTTTTTACATAAGGTCGATCAAGACGCTGAACTTTTAGTCCATCATAGGCAAAGCGGGTTTTATCTGATATCCATTCTTCATTTACCTCTTCGCTCAGTCTTGGTAATATTCGCATAACTTCCAGGCCACGATAATCAACTCTAATGCTACTTCCCACAGCATCTAGCACATCTATAGTCTCACAATGTGATAGCTCCCATGGACGCGCTGTAAAGGAGTAAGGCTTTGAAGTTAAAGCCCCTACCGGGCAGAGATCTATGATATTTCCAGATAATTCAGAACTAATACGCCTTTTTATGTAAGTGCTAATCTCTACATTTTCTCCCCTTCCGATTCCTCCAAGTTCATTTGTACCTGCAACATCAGACAAAAATCTAACACACCGAGTGCAATGAATGCATCGATTCATCGCAGTCTCAATCAGTGGTCCGAAGTGTTTTTTTGGCACAGCCCTCTTATGCTCATCAAATCTGCTGGTTCCTTTCCCATAAGCCATCGTGATATCTTGCAAATCGCATTCACCACCTTGATCGCAAATTGGGCAATCAAGCGGGTGGTTAATTAGCAAAAACTCAAGCACACCTTCACGTGCTTTTTTAACCTTAGGGGTATCAGTGTGAATAACCATCCCTTCTGCAACTGGCATTGCACAAGAGGCTACTGGTTTTGGAGGCCCACCCTCAACTTCAACCAAACACATTCTGCAGTTACCAGCAATTGCTAAACGCTCATGATAACAAAAACGTGGAATTTCAACGCCCACGACTTCACAAGCTTGAATTATAGTGAGCCCATGCTCTACTTCACATTCCTTAGAATTAATAGTAACCTTAACCACAACTATTATACAGCTTCCCACTTTATAGGATTGCCGCTTACCTCATCTTCAACCAGATTGCCGTTGTCATATTGAGCAGACATATAATTCATGCGCGAGTCACGATCTATATATCTAACAGGTTTTACCGGTTTATCTTTATACATTTTTTGCTCGGCCTTCTTACGCTGAGTAGGGTTATTTTTACTAGCTGTCTTTGCTTTCCCACCTGCTGCCATATAAACTCCTAAAAACTTTTCATTCTATTTTAACACTTAAGTATATAGCGTCAATATTTAATAACTTTAAAATTTCAATAGATCTCTTATTATAATCATTGTTTAAATAAAAAGTTACTCCTTGATATCATTCCAGTGCTTGACCAGAAAAAAAGAAATATGCATCAGCTACTTTCATGACACTACTTGCTGCGCCTCGAAAATAAACGTTCATGTAGCTGTGAGTCAAGCCATAAATCCAGTATAAAGACCTTTAATCATTGGCTTCGTAGTACTTTTCAACCAACTTATTAAGTAACCTTACACCAAAACCTACTGCTCCTTTTGGACAAATGTCAGTACCTTTTTCGTGCCAAGCAGTGCCTGCGATATCTAAATGTGCCCAGCAAGTTTCATTCACAAAACGCTGTAAAAACTGTGCAGCCATTATGCTATCTCCACCAGAGCCTGCAGGAGCGATGTTTTGAACATCAGCAATCGATGAATCAATAATTTTGTCATAAGTTTCATTCATAGGAAAACGCCATAACTTCTCACTTACTTCATTTCCTGCATCAATCAGACGGTTTGCTAATTCATCATTATTTGAAAAAAGACCAGCATATTCGTTATTTCCAAGTGCAACCACTATAGCACCAGTTAAAGTTGCAAGATCAATCATAAATTTTGGTGAGAATCTGTCTTGCGTATACCATAAAGCATCTGCAAGTATGAGCCTTCCTTCTGCATCGGTGTTCAACACTTCTATCGTCTGTCCAGACATTGAAGTTACTACATCACTCGGCCTTTGAGCATTACCACCCACTGCATTCTCTGCAAGTGCAACCACGCCGATTGCATTTACTTTTGCTTTTCGTCCTGCTAAAGCATGCATCACCCCAACTACAGCAGCAGAGCCTGCCATGTCATATTTCATCGACTCCATACCACGTGAAGGTTTGAGTGATACTCCACCAGTGTCAAACGTTATACCTTTACCAACAAAAGCTATTGGCTTTTGTTCTTTAGAAGCCCCATTCCATTTTATCACTACTAATTTTGGTTCTTTACTACTTCCTTGTGCGACTCCAAGCAAGGCTCCCATTTTTTTCTCTTCCATCTGCTTTTTATCAAGCACTTCGATTTCAAGGCCAAGCTTAGTAAGCTCTTTTTTTATATGATCAGCATAGGATTCTGGATATAGAATGTTAGGAGGCTCTGTTATAAAAGAGCGCGCAAGGAATATACTCTCACCTTCTTGCCTTGAGTGCTCAAATGATCTTTCAGCATTACTTAATTGCTCATCTTTTACTAATACGGTAATTTCCTCTACCTCTGTAATTTTCTCATCCTTTTTAGTTTTATACTTATCAAACTTAAAACTACGCAGAAACGCACCATATGCAACATTTGCTGCACTACCTTCGATTAAAACCGCTGCTTTCTTAATTTTTAATCTGCTTAGCTCACAATATATTTTACCGCCAATATTTAATTCCTTATTTTCATTCCATTCATCCTTCTTACCAAGTCCAACAACTATGACATTTTTTTCTTCTGGTAAAATGGTAGAAGAAAATTCACCAAAGCTTCCATTAAAATCGCTAAATTGCTTTATATTATCTATGATCTGTTTCCCTTGCAAAACTCCGCCATCATTTACGGTTTCGTTGTCCTCAAATAAACCCATTACTATTGTTTTAAAATCGGGCGAAATTTTAGAAATTGTTATTTTCATTGCTGGCATCTCCGTTGCAAATAATTGTAAACTGTACATAAAACATCAGTAAGATATTTTTCATATACATCCTAAGTACAATAACACTCAAGTTTACTATGGACTCCCTTACATGCAAGGGTTTTTATCTTTTATTAGAGAACTTATTATATCCGCTTAAGGTAATGTTAAACGTATAGGTTTTTATGACCTGATCACTGTAAGTAAATGGTGTTATGAGAAGGCTTGCAAGCCCGTTACTAACAAAATCTTCAAGAACAGGATCAGCACAATTATCGCAATTATGGTCAGCAAAAAACATTTGCGTTGTGAATTCTGGAAAATCTGGATGTTGAACTAGAAAGTTAATATGTGGAGCTCTATCACCAATTTTACCAGGTGCTATCGTAATAAAATTATAATAGCCAAGATTATTCACTACAAACCTTCCTGATCCAGCAAAATTCGGATCGAGTTGATTATCCTCTATATTCTTATCGTAATGGTTCACGCCGCGTGAATTCGCGTGCCATATAGAAACTACAGCATTTTGTATTGGTAAACAGTTTATATCAGTAATTCTACCCACTATGTGTATTAATTCTCCTGTTGCACTATTTGGAGAACCAGGTTTCCTTCTTAAATTGTTTGAAGAGCTAAAATTTTTTGGCCTTGCATCAAGGTCATATATTTCTGGAGTTTCAATGCAGTTGAGCAAAACAGGATCAGCTGCAAATAGCGGCAAACTGAATACCGTTTGTACTAAAAGCGCTAATAAGATATTTTTCACATTCATTTCATTTATAATAGACTTCTTGCATAACCATATAACAAACTTTTATTGGAAATAGAAACGAAAAACTTGCTTGACAAACTCCGCCAGCCCCCTTATCATAAAGATGAAGCTATTTATTTATCTTCTCTGTACAGATTAACAGATTAAATGACAAAAAAACTCAACGTATTTGGCGCCTCATGTTTAATTTTTTGCACTATGTGCACCTTATGTCTTTATCAATTCTAGGTTTTTACCTATACAAGCTGAAATACGCTTATAAAGCATTTTAAACATTAAAAAACGCCAACTTAAAAAAATGGATAGTGAATAATTAGCTACCCTAGGGTTTCTTTTGCCTTTTTTTCTGTTTAGTAAATTTCTTAAACATTTATGACTAAAGGTTAGTTGCATTAAAAAGCAGCTAAATCGCGGTTATTAAGCGTTTAGAATAAAAAAACGCCATACTTGAAAGTATAATGTAAGTAATTAGCCAACCACGGGGCTTCTTTTACCTTTTTTTTATTTGGTAAATTTCTTAATGTTTATAGCTAAACGACAATCGTCATCCCGCTACATGTTAGTGGGATCTATGCTAAGAACCTGTCTTGAAAAGAAAAAAAGGGTATGATGAGGTAAGTTAAAAATAGGAGGTAAGAATTGTATCCAAGCGATATAAGTGATAAGGAATGGGAAATTTTGGAGCCAAATGTTGCACAAGGAGCAATAGGGAGGCCAAGGAAGCACAACATCAGAGCAATTATTAATGCAATAAGGTATATAATGAGAGGTGGCTGCCAATGGCGAATGCTGCCAAAAGACTTTCCGCCGTGGAAGACTGTGTATGATCATTATTTTAGATGGCGTAATAACGGAAAATTGCAGGAAATACATGACACTTTGGTGAAAAAGGGAAGAGAAATGGTTGGTAAAAATGATACACCATCGGTTGGGATAATAGACAGCCAGTCAGTAAAAACGACTCAAAAAGGGGATCCAGAGGTTACGATGCTGGCAAGAAAATAAAAGGCCGTAAACGCCATATTATTGTAGATACATTAGGCCTAATCAATGTAGCTGACGTTCATAGTGCAAGCATTCAAGATCGTGACGGCGCTCTGAATCTTTTTTCTCAAGCTAAACAGAAAACTCCAACATTACAGAAGTTTTTTGCTGATCAAGGATATACAGGTGAGCTTCAAAATCGCTGTTTTCTGAAGACAGGATGTCTACTCACAATTGCCAAAAAAGCTAGTGATTCTGTAGGGTTTCAGGTCATTCCTAAACGATGGATTGTTGAACGCTTGGCTTTCGAATTTTAGGCGCATGAGTAAGGACTATGAACACTCGCCACTTACTTCAAAAACTAATATCTTCTTTGATATGATTACTATTATGCTTGCTAAATTACCCGTTTAAATCTTTTCAAGACATGCTCTTAGAGCCTGTCTTCAAACTAAGTAGAAAGGAGTTAAGAAGTGTGTTATAAGATATATTTTAAATGTACCCAAGCGATATAAGTGACAAAGAATGGAAGATAATAGAGCTATATTTTGAACCTAAAAAGACCGGCAGACCAAGAAAACATAGTATTAGAACAATTATTAACGCAATCCGCTATATGATGAGAACAGGATGTCAATGGAGACAACTGCCTAAAGATTTTCCACCATGGAAAACAGTGTATAGTTGTAATTAGCGATTGAAAAAAAGTGGAATATGGCAAGAGATTCATGATTTTCTAGTTAAAAAAGTAAGAGAGATAATTGGTAAGAATGAAACTCCATCAGTGGGAATAATAGATAGCCAATCAGTAAAAACTACTCAAAAAGGGGATCCAGAGGATATGATGCTGGCAAGAAAGTAAAGGGTAGAAAGCGCCACATCGTTGTAGATACTGTAGGTCTTGTAATTGCTGCTGAAGTACAAAGTGCAAGCATTCAGGATCGTGATGGTGCACTAAATCTTTTTGTTCAAGCCAAATGCAAAGCTCCAACATTACATAAGTTTTTTGCTGATCAAGGATACACAGGTAAATTGCAAAACCTCTGCTTATTGGAAACTGGATGTTTATTGACGATTACCAAGAAAATAGTTGATACAGGATTTCAGGTTATTCCCAAACGTTGGATTGTTGAGAGAACCTTTGCTTGGCTCTCCAATTTTAGACGTATGAGTAAGGATTATGAGCATTCTCCTCTCACTTCAAAAAACAACATCTTCTTTAATATGATCACTATTATGCTTCACAAATTAGCTCATTCTTGAGTTTGAAGACAGGCTCTCAGAGTGGATAGGTGGCAGATTGAAAATTTTTGTGAGGCCCTTTCTGCTTTTTGCAGTATAGGAAAAAGACCTCGTAAAGGAGATTAATCGCCCCTGCCACCGAAAACCATCGTGCGGCCTATAAAATTTAGTGACCGCGTATAGGAGAATGGACCAACCGGTACTCTGATATGTTAGAGTATTCAATAAGAGGAAAATTTTACGCGTTATATAGGTGTTGATTTACATACTAATAGTTTTACTGTTTGTTATTTAGAACAGGAAAAACCAGAGTATATTAAAAAACTTCGCTTACAGGATTTAGATAATTTTATTAAAGATCTTCGAGAAACAGATGAAGTAGCTTTTGAGGCAACAGGTAATAGCTGTTTCTTCTATGATGAAGTGTCACCTTACGTTAAGCGCGTTGTAATAGTTGCTCCCTTGCAGTTTGAAGGTATTCGTCGTTCTGTAAACAAAACAGATAAGCATGATGCAAGAGCTATTGCTTTTTTTCTTAGTAAAGATATGTTGCCTGAAGCAAAACTTAAAAGCAGAAAATGCCAACAATTAGCTTCTCTTCTAAAAACAAGAGATCAGTTAGTAAAGTCAAGGGTATCTTTAATCAATAAAACGCATGGCCTTTTTAATTACCACGGAATAAAGATTAAAAAGGAAGTACTGACAACCAAAGCGGGACTTGAACGCTCTCTTGGTAAACATGATTGGAGTTACTTGGAAAAGGTTGAGATTGAAGTGATTAGCAGTAATCTGGAAGTCATTCGAGAAAGTCTCAAAAAACTTGAAAAGGAAATTATAGCTTTTGCTAAACAGCTTCCTGGATTTAATAATCTCATCAGCATTAAAGGCATTGGTGCAATTTCTGCAGCTGTCTTCGTTGCAACAATTGGTGATATTAATGATTTTAGTAATCCCGAAAAACTGACAGCTTATTTTGGAGTTGTACCGCGAGTTTCTCAATCTAATCAACAATGCACAATAGGAAGAATCACCAAACGTGGATCAAAAATAGGACGTACTTCTTTGGTGCAGTGTACTTGGATTGCTATACGTTATAGTCCTTACCTGAAAAGTTTTTACGAACATGTGAAGAAGAAGCGTGGTTCTGCTAAGGCTATTATTGCAGCTGCCAGGAAGTTTCTCACAACTATTTTCTATACTCTTAAAAACAACTGGGTTTTTAAAGATTTTACAAAATATGAAATTTCTTATTGACAACAATCATAGGAGGAGAAAAATTAGGGCCCGCAAATTAATCCAAACACATAAGTGTAGTGTTACCACCGAATGCTGTAGTGTTAACACTTACAACTTTTTCTGTAGAAAAACGCTGTAAATAATGAGGACCACCAGCTTTTGGCCCAGTGCCAGATAGTCCTCTACCACCAAATGGTTGTATCCCAACTGCTGCACCTATCTGGTTACGGTTGATGTAGACATTTCCAACTGATATTTTTTTGCTTATTAAATCGATCTGATTTTGTATACGGCTCTGCAAAGAAAATGTAAGCCCATATCCTGTATTGTTTATATCACTTATAACTTCATTTAATTGTGACTTGTTAAAACGTATGATATGCAAAATAGGACCAAATACTTCTTGCTTTAATTGCGAAATTTTTTGTATCTCATAAATATATGGAGGAAAGAAATAACCATTATGAGAATTTGTATCCATGGGTACTTTAAATAACAGATTTGAATCTTCGTCCTCTGACATTTTTTGCGTATGTTGAGTTAGCATATCGATAGATGCTTTGTCAATTATTGGACCAATATCAGTACTAAGTTGTATTGGGTCACCAATCTTGAGTTCTTGCGCTGCACCACATATCATTTTTATCTGCTTCTCTGCTATGTCCTCTTGAATAAACAGCACTCTAAGTGCAGAACAGCGTTGGCCGGCATTGCGAAACGCAGAAAGTACAACATCTGTAGTCACTTGCTCTAAGAGAGCGGAGCTATCAACAATCATAGCATTGAGCCCTCCTGTTTCAGCAATAAGCGGTACAATAGGACCATCCCTATCCGCAAGCATTTTATTAATTATTTGAGCAGTTTGTGTTGAGCCAGTAAAAGCTACTCCAGCAATTCTATTGTCTGGAACTAATATTTTGCCTAAATATCCACCATCCCCAGGAATGAGGTGTAACACATTTTTTGGTATTCCAGCTTCATGTAGTATCTTAACAGCTTCGTAGGCAATAATCGGCGTTTGCTCTGCCGGTTTTGCCAGCACCGCATTACCTGCTGCAAGTGCAGCTGAAACCTGCCCAATGAAGATAGCAAGTGGAAAATTCCATGGTGATATACACAGGAAAACTCCTCTGCCTTCAAAAAAGATGAAGTTATCTTCACCCGTTGGACCTGGCAATTTTTTCCAGTCGCTCAGTTCATTTTTTGCTATCGTTGCGTAGTAACGTAAGAAATCCACTGCCTCTCTTACTTCCGCTATTGCATCAGATAAAATTTTTCCTGCTTCTACGATCAGAATGTAAATCAACTCTTTCATCCTTTCTTCAAGCAAATCTGCAGCTTTTTCAAGGCATTTAGCGCGCTTTTCTGCTGAAACATTCTGCCATTCAGTAAAAGCATTATGTGCTATTTCAAGAGCGTTTAAAACTTGAGCACTTGTTGTATTTGACACTTCTCCAATTACATTTTCTAAATGTGCAGGATTCACCACTTCAGTAAATTTGGCATCATCAAAAAGTGACTGTCCGTCAATTATCGGCCCAACTTGCCATTTTTTTTCACTAAAGCTCTTTATATCATCTGCAAATTGTGAGACTATCACCGAGTCACTAATATCCATTCCCAAAGAATTTTTTCTTTCTGGTCCCAAAATATCTTGTGGTAACGGAATGCCTGGATGAGGTTCATAATTAAAATTTATAGCTTTTTCCAGTGGATCTGAAATTAACTCATCAATTTTAACGTTAGAATCATTTATTTGATTAACAAATGAACTATTAGCTCCATTTTCAAGAAGGCATCTTATAAGATAAGGCAACAAGTCACTATGTTCCCCAACGGGTACGTAGACACGACAGCTAACATTTGTTGCAAGCTCTGACATTGCATAATCATATAAGTCTTTTGCCATTCCATGTAAGCGTTGAAATTCAAATCCAGGGTGGTTTTTATCAGCAAGTTCCATGATAGAAGCAAAAGTATAGGCGTTATGAGTTCCAAAGCATGGGTAAAAGCTGTTTGGTTTACTCAAAAGTTTCTGTGCGCACGCGAGGTAAGATACGTCAGTATAGCTTTTTCTTGTAAATACTGAGTAATCATTTAATCCCAATTCTTGCGTACGCTTGATTTCTGAATCCCAATATGCACCTTTTACAAGTCTGACCATAATTTTATGATTTGATCGAATAGCAACATCCTCTACAAAGTCAAGAACAGACAAAGCACGTTTTTGATATGCTTGTACAGCCAAGCCAAGCCCTTCCCACTCAGAAAGTGATTCATCAAGCCGTAATTGTTCAAACAAGATTAAGGACATTTCAAGCCTTTCTGTTTCTTCTGCATCTATGCATAATGAAATGTTGTATTTTTTTGCTTCATGACAAAGCTCTAGCAGTTTAGCTCTCAACTCTTCAGCTATACTATCGAATTGACCAAATTCATAACGTGGATGTAACGCAGACAATTTGATTGAAATTCCATGCGATTTAAAACAATCATTTATTTCAGTGGATTCACCTATAGCTTTTATTGAGTGCATGTATGAATTAAAATACTCTTCTGAATCTTCAGCTGTGTGAGCAGCTTCGCCAAGCATATTAAAAGAGTATAAAAACTTACTATTGTCATCTAGTTTTGCATACCTTAAAGCTTCTTCTATGGTTTCTCCAACAACAAAATGATTACCAAGCATAGACATTGCTTGTTTTACTGCTTTGCGAATGATCGGTTCTCCTAAATTCTTAAGTAACTTAGAAATTGCGTAATAGAACTTCGAATCACCTTCATTATCTCTCAATATACTGCTACCTATCATCAAGCTCCATGTGGAAGCATTGACAAACAACGAAGAAGAGTGCCCTAAATATTTATTCCATTCCTGATTGGCAATTTTATCTTTGATTATTTCGTCTATTGTATAATCATCTGGTATTCTAAGTAGCGATTCAGCAAGGCACATCAATGCTATTCCTTCATCATTGGAAAGCGAGTATTGCTGCATAAAGGAATCTACAATACTTAATTTATTGTGTTTGATTTTTTCAATAACTTGTTTTGCAATATTATAAATTCTACTTTTTGAATCAGCTGAAAGCTCTGCTTTTTCTACAAGATAACGTATATAACTCTTTTCATCAGTACGATAAAATCCTTGTAAACGTTTTCTCAATTCGTTAGGTTCTTGTATAGAGGTAATCATAATTATCTATAAAACACCTTTACTATATGTAAGGTAAAATTATATCATAACTTCGCGTAGAATAAATTATTATTTATAAAAGAGCCAGGGCTGGCTAAAAGAAGTCTAGTACTTACTTAACTTTACTAAGTCAAGAGAAGTATGTAGCTCAATACTCCACCATCCATCAAGTATTTAACCTCAGTTGCAGTTTGTACACAGCATTTGAGTTGAATTGATTGTTCAGAACTATCCTTTCTTTTGATGATACATTCTAAATTTCCACTTGGCACTATTTCACCTTTTATGCTTATTATCTCACTACCATCAAATATCTTTCTGGTTATTCCATTTTGGAATATAAGTGGAAGAACACCCATGCCGACCAAGTTGGACCTATGTATACGCTCAAAGCTTTCTGCAATTACAACTTTAATCCCCAACAATAAAGTACCTTTTGCTGCCCAATCCCTACTTGAACCTGTGCCATACTCCTTTCCTGCCACAATGATGAGAGGAACATTACTTTCTTTGTAGCGCATTGCTGCATCAAAAATCGACATAGTTTCTTGAGAAGGAATATATTTTGTATAGCTGCCTTCGATGCTTACCATTTCATTTTTTATTCTAATGTTAGCAAAAGTTCCACGCATCATTACATTGTGGTTACCACGACGAGACCCATACGAATTAAAGTCCTGTGGCTCAATTCCAAGATTTTTTAAATATATACCCGCAGGACTACTTGAGGCAATATTTCCAGCAGGGGAAATGTGATCAGTGGTTACGCTATCGCCAAACATTGCCAATATTTGTGCACCCTTTATATCGATTGTTTTATCTTTATTATTTTTAGGTGATAAATTATCAAAATAGGGCGGATCTTGTATGTAAGTGCTGTTTGCATCCCAATTATAGATTTCACTTTTTTCACACTTTATCTTTCGCCAATGTTCATCACCAGAAAAAACATCCTTATACTTTTGTATAAACATCTCACGTGTTACCACATTTTTAACACAATCTTCGATTTCATTGTTTGTTGGCCATATATCTTTGAGATAGACATCATTTCCATTCTTATCTTTGCATATTGAATCTTTTGTCAAATCAGTTTGCACAGTACCAGCAAGTGCATATGCAACAACAAGTGGCGGAGATGCCAAGTAATTAGCTTTGACTAACGGATGAATTCTTCCTTCAAAGTTACGATTACCAGATAAAACTGCAGCAACAGTTAAATTTTTGTTTTTAATGCCATCTTCTATATCTTTATTAAGTGGACCAGAATTCCCAATGCAAGTTGTGCAACCATATCCAACTAGATTAAAACCCAAAGCATTTAGATCTACCTGCAATCCAGACTTTTCTAAATATTCTGTTACAACTTGTGACCCTGGAGCAAGAGAAGTTTTAACCCAAGGCTTTGATTTTAATCCAAGTTTAATTGCATTACGAGCTACAAGACCTGCAGCAATCATTACACTTGGATTTGAGGTGTTAGTGCAGCTTGTTATTGCTGCAATAACTACACTTCCATCTTGAAGATTATCACTTTCCTTTGATTCGTTAACTGAAAATGATTTAGAAAAAGACTCTGCCACTTGTGAAAGAAAAACCTTATCTTGTGGTCTTTTGGGACCAGCCATTACTGGCTTCACGCTTGATAAATCAAGCTCTAGTGTGTCAAAAAATGCTAACTCATTATTGCCACGCCACAATCCTTGCTCTTTCGCATAAGCCTCAACTAGCTTTTCTGGCCTTCCGGTTAAGCTTAAATAATCTAGCGTTTTCTGATCAATTGGAAAAAATCCACAAGTTGCGCCATACTCTGGGGCCATGTTTGCTATAGTTGCCCTATCTGCCAAAGATAAATAATCTAAACCATCACCATAAAATTCTACAAACTTACCAACAACACCCTTTGTTCTTAGGATATTGGTAACCGTCAGCACTAAATCAGTCGCAGTTACTCCTTCCGGCAGTCTGCCAATTAATTTAAATCCAACTACTTCTGGAATCACCATACTAATTGGTTGACCAAGCATCACAGACTCAGCTTCTATGCCTCCAACACCCCAACCAAGGACTGATAACCCGTTAACCATCGTAGTATGGCTATCCGTACCAACCAAAGTATCAGGATACAAAACCCCATCCTTATTACATACAACTTGCGCTAAATACTCAAGATTCACTTGGTGGCAAATTCCAGTACCTGGCGGTACTACTCTAAAATTTGTGAAGGATAATTCTCCCCACTTTAAGAATTGATATCTCTCCAAATTTCTTTTTACTTCTAGCTCAACATTCTTACTGAATGCAGAAACACTTCCATAACTATCTACTTGAACAGAATGGTCGATCACAAGATCAACGGGCACAGACGGATTTATGCTGCTTGGATCGCCTCCATTTTTCTTGACATAACTCCGCATAGAAGCTAAATCGACGACAGCAGGAACCCCTGTAAAATCTTGCATCAACACCCTTGCTGGCTTGTAGCTAATTTCATGATTAGCGTGTTTATTAACGCAACTTGCTAGTATTTTTATATCATCCAGCTTTATGTTTACTCCATCTTCATTGCGCAATAAATTTTCAAGTAGAACCTTAAGTGAGCAGGGCAATTTAGTTACATCTATTCCTAAAAATTCACTAGCACTACTTAGGCTAAAATAGTTGTATGACTTCCCGTCAATGTTTAAAGTCGTTTTTGCGTTTAAAGAATTATTCATCAGGTTACATCATATTAGTTAAAATTGGAATTACTACCGTTACTTCTTTGTTGTTGACTTTGCTGCTCGTACATAGTTTCAAAATCTATAGGATCTAGCATTAGTGGGGGAAATCCACCACTGCTTGTAACTCTTGCAATTATTTCTCTTGCAAAAGGGAAAAGAAAAGTAGGTCCGCCAATAAACAAAGCTTGTCTTACCTCTTCCTCACTCAACTCTTTAAAATTTTCTATTGAAAAAATGCCACAATATTTTGTCTCACAAATGAAAGCTACGCCATCTTTTATACCTTCATCTTTTATCGTTGCTCTGACTTCTATATGTAAAGTAATTTCATGGAAAGATTTTTCTTCATTTACTCCTTCTTTGTTTTCCATTCCTTCTAATTTCGCTGAATTGATATTAACCATTACATTAATATCGGGAGCTTTATTTGAAGAAAGGAATGGCGAATTTGGATTCTCAAACGATAGATCTTTAACATATTGACCGTGAATTCTCATTTTTTGTTGTGGCATTTCTTACGTCTCCTTTAATTAAGTTGAGATATTTAATACTTTCTTATATAATATATTCATTTACAAACGAATAGCAAACCTGATTATAAGTTGATATGAAAAACATATTTTCATTAATAATTAATAATGTTCGGATACTTTATAGCCAAGGAGTTGAGTTACTATGATAGAGCTTGTAATATATGCTTTATTAGCGGCGTTCATTTTTTCACGTTTGTATAATTCTTTAGGAAGGTCAGCCAATCTCAACCTAAAAAAGCTAACTAATGTATTGGATGTAAGTCGAAGTAAAGAAGATGTAGTAGAAAACATTGAGAGTTATATTGATAGCAATGATGAAAATTCAATAAAAGTTACTTATGAACAAATATTAAAAAAAAACAAAGATTTTTCTATTTCCCACTTTATAGAAGGTTCAAGCATAGCTTTTGAATTAATAATAAAGTATTTCAATCAAGGAAATTTGTCTCAGTTAAAACCACTTCTCGATAAAGACTTATATGATAATTTTGCAGAGAAGATTAAACATCGTAAAGAGGTGCACGAGTCTATAATTGTTTCTATCGTTTCACAAAAGATTTTAGAAATAAAGCTAGTAAAAAACACAGTGTTTATTGCAGTATATTTCCTTTCAGAGCAAATTAACTTCGTTAAGAACAATGAAGGAGATATCATATCAGGTAGCACATCCACCATTAATAAAGTTGAGGATGTATGGCAATTCAAAAAAAATGTTAATTCATCAGACCCAAGCTGGTTGCTTGTTTCTATTAACTATAAAAAGACAAATAACGATAAGACAAATGACAAGTAAGATTAGTTTTATTTAGAGTTAACCATGGAAAGCAAGCTACGCGAAATAGCACTTGACACTGAAACGACAGGTCTTGACACTGGATCTGGTCATCGAATTATTGAAATAGGGTGTGTGGAATTAATTAATCGTATTCCAACAGGTAAAGTATTCCATCGGTACCTTAACCCAGAAAGAGATATACCTTATCACTCGTTTAAGATTCACGGTATTAGTGAAGAATTTTTAGAAGATAAACCATTATTCTCAGATGTTGCACTTGAATTTCTTGACTTTATATCTAATGATATTTTGGTAATTCACAACGCTGAATTCGATGTTAAGTTCCTTAACATGGAGTTAAGCAAGCTGAATGCTGGGTTAATTTCCTCAGATAGAGTGCTAGATACATTACCTCTTGCGAGGAAAAAATTCGTAGGATCACCTGCTTCTTTGAATGCATTATGTAAGCGTTTTGATATATCGCTAGAGAATAGAGAATTGCACGGAGCACTAGTTGATGCTCAATTGCTTGCAAAGGTATATGTTGAACTTACAGGAGGGTTACAAACCTTTCTGTTTGATAATGAATGCAATCAGGACAGTAACTCTACATTCGTTCAGCATAAAGTGCGTAATCTAACTCCCAGAGAACATTCACCAAATAGTGAAGAAATTGATGAACATAAGAAACTGTTAGACAAAATTAACAATACACTTTGGAATAAATATATTGAATAGGTTAACCAATAAAGATACAATTTGATTTTACTGAGAGCATTCTAATGGTAAGGTTTATAAGATTGTTATCTAATGTGCTAGCAGCATTAGCAGTTGTTTTTTTAGGTTATTGTTATTTCACTAAAAAAGGCATATTTGCCCCAGCAGAGATTCACAACGCGGAAGTTAAGATAGGCGGAGATTTTTCTTTAATTAATCAGGACGGACAGATTCTGCGCAGTAGTGATTTTAAAGATAAATACATGATGATTTTCTTTGGATTTTCCTCATGTAAAAGAATTTGTCCTATGAACCTTGGGATAATTTCAGAAACACTTGCAAAGTTAGATGAGAAAACTAACAACAAGCTACAAACATTCTTCATCACAGTTGATCCTGAGCGCGATAGCACGGAAAGACTTAAAGAATTTCAGCAACAATTTGACCATAGAATACAAATGTTAACTGGTGAAAGAGAAAAAATAGACGAAGTAGTTGCGAAATATAAAGTATATGCAAGCAAAGTAGACGGAGAAGAAGAAATCAACCATTCTTCGATAATATATCTTATTGGCCCTGGAGGAAAATATGTTACACACTTTGCAGCTGATTTAAATTCAGACGAAAGTCAATCTGATAAGATTTTGGCTGAGGTAAGAAAATACGTAAACTAAATTATAGATTTTTCTGTTAATTAGTCGAGCATGCAACTGCATGAGCATTATAATTTAATCTCCACCGGGAAGACGCATTGGAATGACACTATTTGCTGTCTTCAAAAATAAGCATTCGTAAAGTTGTGCTTTTAACATGGGTTATCAGTTTAAAAATGTTGCTAACTAGTATATCTGAATGTAACATCAATTAACGTGTATAAATGAAGCAATCTAATGGAAAATAGTTATAATGCCGATGCAATAAAAATCTTAAGGGGTCTTGATGCTGTAAGGAAACGTCCAGGTATGTACATTGGTGACACTGACGATGGATCTGGCTTGCACCACATGGTATATGAGGTTGTTGACAACGCAATAGATGAATCTTTAGCTGGATATTGTGATAAAATTGAAGTTAGCATAAATAAAGATGGTTCAGTATCTGTAACTGATAATGGTCGTGGCATTCCAACTGACCTTCATGAAGAAGAAGGAATATCAGCAGCAGAGGTAATAATGACTCAACTCCATGCTGGTGGTAAATTTGACAGTAATACCTATAAAGTTTCTGGGGGATTACATGGTGTTGGAATCTCAGTTGTGAATGCATTATCAAGCTGGTTGGAATTAACTATTTGGCGCAATAAGAAAGAACACTTTATGCGCTTTGAAGATGGTGAGTCTATTGAACCTTTAAAGGTAGTCAACGAAAATACAAACAAAAGAGGAACTAAAGTCACGTTCATGCCATCAACAGAGACTTTTAATGGCATTAATTTCAGTTACTCAACGCTTGAAAGTCGTATAAGAGAATTAGCATTTTTAAATTCAAATATCAACATTACTTTACGTGATCTGCGCAATGAACCATATACAGAATCTCATTTCAATCAGAGCAATCAATCTAAAGACAATTTTGGTACAGCGAATTTTGTGCGGTACTTAGATAAGAATAAGACACATGTAACTAAAATTGCCAGTATGAAAGGAGATGCAGAAGATCTTGGCATCAGCTTGGAAATATCGATGGAATGGAATGATTCCTACTATGAACATATGTTATGCTTCACGAATAATATAAGGCAACGAGATGGTGGTACGCATTTGGCAGGATTTAGATCCGCTTTAACCAGATGTATCAATAACTATGCAACTAATGAAGGGTTTTTAAAGAAAGCAAAAGTAAATTTAACTGGAGAGGATGTTAGAGAAGGTTTAACTTGTGTTTTATCTCTCAAGATGCCTGATCCTAAGTTTTCTTCACAAACAAAAGATAAACTAGTTAGTTCTGAAGCGCGTACAGTTGTGGAGAGCATAGTTTCTGATAAATTGAGCACAATCCTTGAAACTGATCCCAAATTGGCAGCAAGTATAGTAGAAAGAGCAATCAGATCAGCAAAAGGAAGAGAAGCCGCAAGAAAAGCACGAGAGTTAGTTAAAAGCAAAAACAATATTGATATTGCAACTCTGCCAGGAAAGCTTGCTGATTGCCAGGAAAAAGCCCCTGAGTTATCGGAATTATTTATAGTAGAGGGTAATTCAGCAGGTGGTACTGCAAAGCAGGGGCGTAATCGTAAAACACAAGCAGTGCTTGCCTTAAGAGGAAAAATTCTAAACGTAGAACGTGTAAGTTTAGATCGTATTTTTTCATCTGCAGAAATAGGCTCTTTAATTACTGCAATTGGTGCTGGAATAGGGAGTGAACACTTCGATATTGAAAAAGCTAGATATCATAAAATTATCATCATGACAGATGCAGATGTTGATGGTTCACATATAAGAACTTTGATTCTAACTTTCTTTTTTAGACACATGCGTGAAGTTATTGAAAAAGGCTACTTATACATAGCACAGCCACCCCTCTATAAAGTTACAAAGAATGCTAAAGACACTTATATTAAAGATGACGAAACTTTTGAAGAGTATATAATAAACTCAGCAGTTAAAAGATTAACACTAAGTGGTACAGCTACAGAATTTAATGACTTGCGCCTTATTTTGAATAAATGCGTTAGCATTTCTAATATTAGCAAAAATTATGATAGAGAAATACCACAAAATCTCTTGGAGTCATTGCTAATTTTAAGCAAAAAGAATGCTCTATTATCGGCTGATGAGATATTAAAGTATTTAAAATTAATGTACAGTGAATATACTTGGGAAGTAGAAATAAAAGATGAAGAAAAAGAAATTCACATCTCTAAATTATTTCAAGGATTGGCAGACAAATATATATTTGCACTTAGTATGCTTGAAGGTAAAGATATGCAAAACATATTAAGTTTGCTTGATGGTATAAGTAATTTATTTAATGGTGATTCATTTTTAAAGTCACAAGAAACTGAAATAAAAATCACTTCTCCAAGTGCACTTGCAAAAATAATAATGGACTATGGTAAAAAGGGTTTAACTCTGCAGAGATTTAAAGGTCTTGGTGAAATGAATGCTGATCAGCTATGGAATACTACGTTAAATCCTGAGGCTAGAACTTTATTGAAGGTTGAAATAAAAGATTGTGAAGAAGCTGATTCCATATTTTCAATATTAATGGGTGATATAGTTGAACCACGCCGTGATTTTATTAATAGCAATGCACTCAACGTGCATGATGTTGATATTTGAACTTTTAGCAAAATGTACGAACGTTACGGGTTTAAGCAAAAACTGTGTCATTCAAGTAGCTGATACTGGAACCTTATCGTCATGCCACCGCAAACCGTCATACCGCCGCAGCGCTAACACGTAGCGGGATGACGATTGTCAAGGTGTCATCCGAGTAGCTTGACTACTTGGATCCAGAAAACTTAACTTTAAATAAGTGGCTGCATAATAAAGACTAGATTCCAGCGTCACGCGCTGGAATGAAACCATTTTCGGTCTCTTAAATTGCTTTAGCTACAAACATTAAGAAATTTACCAAACGAAAAAAAAGGCAAAAGAAGCCCCGTGGTGCGAGTTTTGACTCTATATTACTGTAAGTGGCGCTGTAATAATGTGCTAACGCTTAAAATAAGCGCGATTTGGCTGAATGTAGAAAAAATAAAAAAGACATGCAGCCGCTATAATTTTATATAATCCGCCAAAAAACACCCTAAGTTTTTTACTGAATTTTGTCATTGAGCCTGCAGGTCAAAAACAAGTTTTGAGTCATAAATACCCTCATCGTCGTGATAAGGGGGCTGGCGGAGTTTGTCAAGCAAGTTTTTTCGTTTCTATGTTGTCAGCTACCTGAATATTGATCATACGGTTTCCATCTGTTATATATAATCTTTTTGAATACGAAGAAAACTGATGAATGAGTATGATATTACGGTTATAGGTAGCGGTCCTGGTGGTTATATAGCAGCAATTAGGGCGGCACAGCTTGGGTTTAAAACTGCAATTGTAGAAAAAGAAAAAAATTTAGGCGGTATATGCTTAAATTGGGGATGTATACCAACAAAATCACTACTTAGAGCATCTGAGATTTATAGGCTAATAAAAAGATCAAAAGAGTTTGGTATAGAAGTAAAGGGAGCGAGTTTTGATATACAATCAATAGTGAAATACTCAAGAAAAGTTGTTGATAAATTGTCAAGCGGTGTTGCATATTTGATGAAAAAAAATAACATCAAAGTTCATCAAGGCTTTGGTAAACTTGCAGGCAATAGTACTATAAAAGTTGCTGGCGATAAGGAAGAACAAGAAATTGTTTCCAAGCATATCATTTTAGCAACAGGAGTGAGGGCACGGAATCTGCCTGAAATAGAGGCAGATGGAGATTTAATATGGAATGCGCAGCATGCTATGATGCCGGGCAAATTACCAAAATCACTACTAATTATAGGGTCTGGTGCAATTGGAATAGAATTTGCAAGTTTTTATAGTACTTTGGGGGTTGATGTAACAATCATAGAGATAAAGAGCACTATTTTGCCGCTGGAGGATAAAGACATTTCAGGTCTAGCAGAAGAAATATTCACAAAACAGGGGATAAAAATATATACAAACAGTAGCGTAAAAGCTCTTACTAAAAGTAAAGACTCTGCTCAAGTGCTACTAAGTAGTGGCGAGAGCAAAGAATTTGATAGGGTAATTGTTGCGGTTGGAATTCAAGCAAATATTGAAAATATAGGTTTAGAAAATACAAAAATTAAATTAAGCCCTTCTGGTTTTATTGAAATGAATGAATGGTATGAAACTAGTGAATCAAATGTGTATGCAATAGGTGATGTAGCTGGCCCACCATGTTTAGCACATAAAGCGAGCCATGAAGCTGTGATCTGCGTTGAAAAGATTGCTGGTAAAAGTGCTCATGCGTTAAAAAAAGAATGCATACCAAATTGCACTTATTCTCATCCACAAATAGCGAGCATCGGCCTTACTGAGGAACAGGCAATAAAAGGTGGGTATGATGTAAAAATAGGAAAATTTCACTCTAACTTTAATGGTAAGTCTATTGCACTCAGTGAAACTGAAGGGTTAGTGAAAACAATTATAGACAAAAAGACAGGCGAACTTCTGGGTAGCCACATGATAGGTGCAGAAGTAACGGAGTTAATTAGCAATTTTGCTCTTGCAAAGCAACTAGAAGGAACAGACTTCGACATAAAATCTACGATTTTTCCTCATCCAACCATTTCAGAGATGATACACGAATCAGTGCTTGCTGCAGATGATGAGTCGTTAAATAGTTGAACTAACGTTCCATCGTTTTAGAGTTGTCAATGTCTTGGGTAGTAGTTTGATTAGGCACTTTAATTTTAATAGATTGATTACCACCAGCATCAGAATTCTGTAACTCTTCTTTCAATCCCTTAGCTGCTTCTTTGACTTCAAGCTTTGCCTTTGGATGAAGATCTTCTGGGCCTTTTCCTTTAGTATCCAAACCTTGTTGTAGATTAGTGCTTTTCATTTTATTATGCTGCTCGTGCTCAGGTAGGTCAACAACCGAATTGAAAAGAATTTTTATTATATTTTTTAGCAGTTCTAAAAAACCTCCGCTTCTGCCTTCTCTTTGTTCTTGAGATTTATTTTTCTCATTAGGTTCTTTTTTGCTATTAGTTTCAGGCATTTTTAACTCAACTATCATAAAGCTTAATAAAATTCTACGTGCAAATTATTAAATAACAGTTAACAATCTAGGATTCATTATTTACAGATGGATATTATTTTAGCAACAGGTGGCACAGGTGGGCATATCTTTCCGGCCATAGCCTTAGCAAAAGCACTAAAGACACAAGGATACAATTGCATATTATTCACTGATAAAAAAACAAATAAAAATATCGACATAGAAAGCTATATTTTACCATTACGTAGACCAAGCGGCAACAAATTTAAATTTTTTCTTTTATTAATGTATAGTTGTGTGCTAGCAATATATAAAATCAGAAAATTGAAGCCAAGATTAGTAATTGGTTTTGGTAGCTATGCTTCTTTTCCAACTCTTCTTGCAGCAAGGGTTCTTTCTATACCTATAATTTTACATGAACAAAACACAGTTTTAGGGAGAGTAAATAGATTCTTTTTCAAGAGTGCAAAATTAATTGCAACCAGCTTTCCGGAGACTAAATATGCAGAAGGTAATAAATGTATTTTTACAGGAAATTTTATTGATATAAAAGCACAGAGCCATTCTAGCGCTGAGAAAGTCTTAAACATATTAGTCATAGCAGGTAGCCAAGGTGCAAATTTTTTTGATGATGTAGTAAGCAGCGTAATTTGTGATTTACCTATTAAAATGAAAAAGAAAATTAGAGTAACGCAGCAATGTACGAAGAAAAATATAAACAAGGTCAAGAGTCTATACAAAAGTGAAAAGGTCAATTGTGAATTGAGTGAATTTTTTGATGATATGGAAAATAGACTGGCCAATGCTCACTTGGTAATTAGCAGAGCAGGAGCAACTTCAATAGCGGAAATCACTCTTGCTAGGCGCGCTGCTATATACATTCCTTACCCTGACTCAAAAGATAATCACCAATTTTATAACGCAAAATATATTGAAGATTCGGGAGCAGCTGTAATAGTTGAGCAGAATAGTGAAGCAAAAAAAAATCTAACAGGGTTACTATTTGATCTATTAAGTAATTCTCAAAAATTGCGTGATATGACCAATAATACAAAAAAAACAGGGATAAAGAATAGAACTACTGAGTTTGTTAAGGTAATTGTTCACAGGTTTAGTTGATGGCTGCTTGCTTTTTCTTCAAACACATCCCAAAGGTCTTTTTCTAGCGATATATTATATAATTTATTGATATAAACTACTCCCGTGGGTGAAGTTGTGTTAATTTCGAGCAGGAAGTCATCTATAATATCAATACCAACAAATATTAGCCCCCTTTTCTTTAATTCAGGACCAATTTTGTTACATATTTCATTGTCTCTATCGTTCATTTGAGTGGGCTCAAAACTTGCTCCAAGTCGCATGTTTGTTCTGATCTCTCCACTGATTTTTGGAACTCGTTTCATTACTCCAATTGGTTGACCATAAAGTAGCAATATTCTTTTATCTTTATCTATGTTTTTACAAAATGATTGTGCAATCACAGGGCATTTGTATTTTGCTGTCATGAGATCCACTACTACTTGAATACTATTCTCATCTCGTATTCTTATTACATCATTTCCGCCATAGCTATACAATGGCTTCAGAATAATATCTTGATAGTTGTAGTAGAAATCTCTAATCATCGATATATTTTCAGTGATCAAAGTCAGCGGAATTAGCTCTGGAAATAATGAAGTTATCAATTTTTCAGGACAATTTCTTATTTCTGTTGGATTGTTAATTACCAATGCGCTGGTTTTTTCTAAGATATAGGTTGTTGTAATGTAGCGCATATCAAAGGGTGGATCCTGTCTGATAAATATGATGTCCATTTCATTCAAGTTGATTGCTACATCCTCTTTAGAGATAAAACTAAAATCATCAACGCTGACTTTCTGAGCAAGAGCAATTGGATGGTTTAGCTTTAGTGCTAAATTGTTAGGAGCATAGACAAAAACTTCGTGCTTCCTCCTTTGTGCTTCCTTTATTAGCACGAATGTAGTGTCAGTTTCAAAATTTATATTTTCATCCATCTGAAAGGCAACTTTCATTTATATTCTCTACCTATTGTCACAATTGTACAAATGTTATCATTTGAAGGCGATTTTTGCCTAATGGCGCAATTTACTGTACTTATATCGTACATAACTTACAACTTGTTTTACTCCCTTTACTTTTCTTGCAATTGATATTACAGCTTTTAATTCCGCTTTATTTTGGGCTATACCCATCAAATAAACAACTCTACCAACCGTATTAACGCTATAATTAATTGATTTAATATTTCTTTTCCCCAGAAGTCTTGTTCTTATTTCCGCTGTTATCATGCCATCTACAGTAGTGTCTAGCATGGAAGCCATTTGAATTGGTATTACTCTTATTTCATTTATCACTTCTTTAATTTCTTTTTGCTGCCAAGCTATTTTTTCTGCTGTAAGTTGTTTTTCAGGAGTGTCAACACTTCCAATGAGCAATACTCTTCCTTCACTTACTTTAACTTTTATGGATGAAAATAGCCCATGTTTTAAGAGCCCCTTATTAATTCTGATGACCATAGTCGTATCATCAATGATATTTCCCAAGGATTTGTCCTGCATTGTTATTGCTGTCGCTGTAGCCACCACACCACCTATTATAAGGGTTGTGCAACCACTTTGTGTAATCAAAAAAATTGCAAGTAAGAAGCTTGTTATTAATCTCATTATTGATTTTCAGGATTTAGAGCTTTCATTAAAAAATGTTAATAAGCTTTTTTGATTGTGTAAATACTATAAATTAAGTAAGACTTTAAACCTTGAATATTTTTAATGGAATACCTATAATAGGGTACTGAAAATTTCTTGCGGATATGGCGGAATTGGTAGACGTGCCAGGTTTAGGTCCTGGTGAGCTTGCTCGTGGGGGTTCAAGTCCCTCTATCCGCACTTTAAAGTCATGTAACTTAGGTTTTAAGGGAAAATTTATAATCACTGAATACACTTTTGTTTGTATAAAAACCTGTTCTTAAGGATTGTGTTTAACTTAAATTCTGGTAAAATGACTCTATTAAGATATGAATTAAAATGTTAATAAATGAATTATGATGTCTAATAATATACCTCAAAATACAGTCGAAGTAAGTAGCTTATATACCTACAAAGAGCTTAGTATAGATAAACTAAAGTATGAGTATGAAATCACAGTTGGTAGTGATTATATAAAACAAAAGGTAAATTCCAGGTTGCAAGAGATAGCAGAAAATGCAAAATCACCTGGATTTAGGGCTGGAAAGATGCCCTATGACCTTGTTGTTGCAAATTATAAAAACGAAGCTTTGGAATATGTGATAAATAATACAATTGATTATTGCTCAAGTGATTTGATGAAAAAAATTGAAGTCAAGTCTCACATTTATCCTAAGGTTGATGTTATATCATTACCAGATCTGGGCAAAGAAAATGAGGAGGGCAATTTTGTATACAAGCTATCTTTTGAGTCGATGCCTGAAGTACCGATGATAGATCTTGACAAAATAAACTTAAAGAAAATTGAAGCAAAGATTGAAGAGGAAGATATAAAAGAATTTATTGATTCTATTAAAACAAAGTTCCCCAATTTTGCCTCTGTTGATGATGCTTCTTATCAAGCGAAAGATGGGGATAAATTGATAATTGATTTTGAAGGGCGGATTAGGAATAAGCTCTTTCAGGGTGGAAGTAGCAAAAATTTTGCCGTTAATTTAGGGTCTGGCACATTTATTAATGGTTTTGAAGATCAATTAACTGGTATGAAAAAGGGAGAAACAAAGGACTTTAAGTTGCAATTTCCTGAAAATTACCAAGCCATTTCCCTTGCAGGACAGGAAGCTGATTTTTCTGTGCGAGTTAATGAGATTCAAATTGCCAAAGATTTTGAAAATGATGATGAAATAGCTAGGAGTATTGGTTTTAAAGATTATTCTTTGCTAATAAGTCATGCAAAAAAAATGATTGGTGATCAGTGCACCGAAATGAGAAATCTCTTAATTAAAAAGGAGCTATTTGATTATTTGGATGCTAATTATAGTTTTGATTTACCCACAGGCATAGTAAAACAGGAGCAACAAAGAATGGAAGGAGAACTGAGTGCTCAAAATGATTCTTGTAAAGAAGCTGAAAAACGTGTAAAGCTTGCTATGTTATTTATGAAATTTAGTGCAGAACATAAAATATCATTAACTCAAAATGATGTTTTGAATGTTATTGTAAATCAATATGTCAGTAAGGGTGTACCGTTTGACAGAGTACTTAAGCATTTTGAATCAAATAAACAATTTCAAGAATTAGTTAGAGGGCAAGCGCTTGAGTATAAAGTGACAGATTATATAATAGAAAAAGTTAGTAAAGAAGAGCAGATTATTTCTGTGAAAGAATTAAAGGAATTGTTTGGTAATATTTAATAGGAAAAGGTATGACTCTTATACCAATTGTAGTTGAACAAACTAGTCGCGGTGAGCGCGCTTATGACATATATTCAAGACTAGTGAAAGAAAGAATAATTTTCGTAACAGGTCCTATTGAGGACAACATGGCCAGTGTAATAGTAGCACAGCTTTTATTTTTAGAATCGGAAAATCCCGATAAAGACATTTGTATGTACATCAACTCACCAGGTGGTGTTGTAACTGCTGGTTTGTCGATCTACGATACAATGCAGTATATAAACCCAGACGTTTCAACTTTATGTATAGGTCAAGCTGCGTCTATGGGTTCCTTATTGCTTGCATCTGGTACAAAAGGTAAGCGCTACTCTCTACCTCATTCAAGAATTATGATACATCAGCCATCTGGTGGTTATCATGGTCAAGCAACTGATATAGAAATACATGCTAATGAAATTTTGCGAGTTAAGAAAAAACTAAATCAAATTTATGAAAAACATACTGGAAATTCACTGAAGAAAATTGAAGGAATGATGGAAAGAGATAAATTCATGGATCCTGAAGAAGCAAGGAAAATTGGCTTAATTGACAGGGTGATAGCTGAGCGTACAGATATTGAAATTGAAAATATTAAAGTTAAACAAAAGGTGGGTTAATGGATAACAATAATGATTTACACTACTGTTCTTTTTGCAACAAGGCGCAAGATGAAGTAGATAAATTGATTACTAACTCCTTGGATGGTTTAAAGGTGTTTATTTGTAATGAGTGCATAGAATTATCCCATAAAGCAATAAGTCAAAAGAAAGATAGATCTTTTAATTCAGATCGTATATCTGATATGAAGCTATTACTAAAGAAACCTGAGGATATAAAAAATTTTCTCAGCAAGCATGTTGTAGGTCAAGAACACGCGCAACACGTTTTGTCTGTAGCTATGTATAACCATTGTCAATCCATGGTACAATTTCATGCTATAAGTGATATTGAAATCGAGAAGTCAAATATAATGCTTATTGGTCCCACTGGTTCTGGTAAGACTTTGCTAGCCAAAACACTTGCTAAAGTTTCAGATGTGCCATTTGCTATGGCTGATGCGACAACTTTAACTGAGGCAGGTTATGTGGGTGATGATGTAGAAAGCGTGTTGTCGCGTTTATTACAAGCTGCAAATTATGACGTTGCAAAAGCACAGCGTGGTATAGTGTTTATAGATGAAATAGACAAGATTACAAGAAAATCTGAAAGCACTTCAATAACCCGTGACGTTTCAGGTGAAGGGGTCCAGCAAGCTCTGCTTAAGATTATGGAGGGTACAGTTGCTTATGTTCCGCCACAAGGAGGGCGAAAACACCCACAACAAGAGTTTATACAAGTGGATACTAGTAACATACTATTTATTTGTGGAGGAGCTTTTGAAGGCCTCGATAAGATTATTGAAGCGAGAAAAAAGGGAACTTCAGTTGGCTTTGGAGCAGATATAAGTCAGTCTAAAGAGCAAAAGAAAAAGAATGCTTTACATGATGTTCAACCTGAAGATTTAATCAAATTCGGTTTAATACCCGAATTTGTAGGGCGGGTTCCAATAACTGCTGTTTTAGATGAGTTGGATCATGAAGATTTAATACATGTGTTGACAGAGCCAAGGAATGCACTAATAAAACAGTACAAAGCATTGCTTGCGTTTAGCAAAGTAAACCTTGAGTTTTCAGATGAAGCAATATCAGCTATTGCTAAAAAGGCTATAAGCTATAAAACAGGTGCAAGAATGTTACGTGCTATCTTGGAGTCACTTTTGCTTGACGTTATGTATACAGCTGGAAACGGAGATTTTGAAGGTAGCACTATAGTAATCACTAAGAAAATGGTAGAATTAGGAAAAGCAACGGTTAATCATAATAATAATGGCAATGTTATAACGGTTAATGATTAATTTGAGGCATATATTATGAACATTGAACGTGCTGTGAGCTCTAGTTTTACTGCATTGCCAGTATTACCTTTAAGAGATGTAGTAATTTTTCCAAATATAATGGTGCCTTTATTCATAGGCAGAGAAAAATCTGTTAATGCACTAGAATATGCAACAAGTAGTAGTAGTCACCAAAATGAGATTTTTCTTGTAGCACAGAAAGATGGCTCTGTTGATAATCCGGAGCCAGAAGATCTTTATGAAGTAGGTGTGTTAGCAAACATTATACAACCATTAATAAAATTGCCTGACAATGCAGTAAAAGTTATAATCCGGGGGATAAGAAGGGGAAGAGTTGTAGAATATATTAGCTCTCATACTTTATTACAAGCCAGGGTAGAGTTAGACAATCATTATAAAGAAGATGAAGACAATATTGATTTAGAAGCTTTAAGGCGATCTGTTATAGATGCGTTCGATAGCTGGTGTAAGCTAAACAAGAAAAATCAGCCTGAAGTTGCCATTAACCCCATTGATCAAATCAAAGAAGTTGATCAACTTGTAGACAGGGTAGCTTCACATTTAAATATAAAAGTATCGGATAAACAAAGCATACTTGAGGCTTATGACCCAAAAGAGCGTTTAAAAAGAGCTTTTGCTTTTATTGAGGGAGAAATAAGTATTTTGAACGCACAAAACCGTTTATATAAGACAATTAAATCGCAAGTTGAAAGCACTCAGAAAGTTTACTACCTTAACGAGCAATTGAAAGCTATACAGAAAGAATTAGACGAATTTGAGAATGGTGATGGAGGGAATATACTCAATGAATTTGAAAAAAAGATAAATGAAACAAAGCTTTCTCAGGAAGCAAGAGAGAAAGCTATAACTGATTTGAAGAGATACAAGAAAATGAATCCCATTTCTCCTGAAGCTACAGTTATATCTAGTTACTTGCATTGGTTACTTGATTTGCCGTGGGGAAAGTACAAAGATGCAAAAATTAACTTAAATGCAGCTAAGAAAATCTTAGATGAAAATCATTATGGCATAGAGAAAGTAAAAGATAGGATAATAGAATTTTTAGCAGTATTAAAAAGAGTAAAAGAGATAAAAGGTCCTATACTTTGCTTGGTTGGACCGCCAGGTGTTGGTAAAACTTCTTTAGCTAAGTCTATGGCAGGAGCAGTAGGAAGAGATTTTGTTCGCATAGCTCTTGGTGGTGTGCGTGATGAGTCCGAGATACGAGGGCATAGGAAAACTTATATTGGCTCAATGCCTGGTAAAATTATTCAACATATGAAAAAAGCTAATTCATGCAACCCGCTTTTTCTGCTTGATGAAATAGATAAGATGGGTTCTGATTCGCGTGGCGATCCTGCATCTGCATTACTTGAGGTTTTAGATACTGAGCACAATAAACACTTTACGGATCATTACTTGGAAGTTGAGTTTGATCTTTCAAGTGTAATGTTTGTAGCTACGGCAAACAGCTTAAATTTGCCACATCCTTTGCGTGATAGGATGGAAATTATACAATTGTCCGGGTATACTGAAGATGAAAAAATCAGTATTGCTACACACCACCTTATTCCGAAGTTAAAGAAGGAGCATGGTTTGTATCAGAAGGAATGGGACATAACTAATGAGGCGTTATACAAGTTGATACGTTTATATACACGTGAAAGTGGTGTGCGGAGTATGGAAAGGGAGCTTGCAAAGCTCATGAGAAAGGCAGTTAAAGAAATATTGACTGATAAAAATAAGAAAATATCCGTAGGGGTTGACAATTTACAAGATTATTTAGGGGTACGTAAATATACCTTTGGTATTGCAGAAAATGAGAGTTTAGTGGGAGTAGTAACTGGGCTTGCCTATACTGAAACAGGTGGTGATATTTTGATGATAGAATCAGTCCTAATTCCGGGCAAGGGAGAAATAAAATACACAGGAAAGCTTGGAGAGGTTATGCAAGAATCTATAAAAGCTGCGTATAGTTATATTCGATCAAATTGTTTGTTTTTTGGTATAAAGCCCGAAAAATTCCAAAATAATGATATACATTTGCATGTACCTGAGGGTGCTGTACCAAAAGATGGCCCTTCTGCTGGCAGCGCGGTATGTACGTCTATTGTTTCTCTTATGACAAATATACCAGTTAACAAAAATGTTGCTATGACAGGCGAAGTGACATTGCGTGGTAGAGTTTTAGCTATTGGGGGCTTGAGAGAAAAATTGCTTGCAGCGCTCAGAGGATCAATCAAAACTGTGATTATACCAAGTGAAAATGAGAAAGATATGCAAGAGATTCCTGCAAGCATCAAAGAGGGGATCAACGTAGTTTTTGCTAAGAATATTGATGAAGTTATGAAAGTTGCTTTAATGCACCCTACTACTCCAATTGATGGTGATGATAATCAAAATAGTATACCTTCCTCTATAGAAAATAAAGATGATACTTTTCCTATGTCGGAAACATTGAAGCATTAGATTAAGAAGATATTATACAATCTCCATTTCTCTTTTGTCCGGCAAAAATCCACCAATTTGTGCATCCCACAGAATTTTATACATTCCGTTTTTATCAAGAAGTTCCTGATGTGTGCCATCTTCTACAATCTTGCCTTGATCAAGAACCAAAATACGATCCATATGCAAAAGCGTAGATAGGCGGTGGGCTATTACTATTGTAGTTTTATCTTGCATCAATTCCCATAAAGATTCTTGAATATTACTTTCAGTCACAGAATCAAGTTGTGAAGTTGCTTCATCCAGAATTAAGATAGGAGCATTTTTTGAAATAGCTCTTGCAATTGCAATACGCTGCCTTTGCCCTCCTGAAAGTTTTACGCCTCTTTCTCCAACAAGAGACTCATAACCTTGGGGTAATTTTGAAATAAATTCATGAGCATGTGCTTTTTTTGCCGCTTCAATTACTTCATCATCGCTAGCATCTGTTTTTCCATAGCGAATATTCTCCATCAAAGTCCTATGAAAAAGCGATGGATCCTGTGGAATCATGCCAATATTTTTGTGTAAAGAATCCTGGATTACATTGCGAATATCTTGTCCGTCAATTAAAATTTTTCCAGATTGTACGTCATAAAGCCTAAGAGCCTGTCTTCAAACTCAAGAATGAGCTAATTTGTGAAGCATAATAGTGATCATATTAAAGAAGATGTTGTTTTTTGAAGTGAGAGGAGAATGCTCATAATCCTTACTCATACGTCTAAAATTGGAGAGCCAAGCAAAGGTTCTCTCAACAATCCAACGTTTGGGAATAACCTGAAATCCTGTATCAACTATTTTCTTGGTAATCGTCAATAAACATCCAGTTTCCAATAAGCAGAGGTTTTGCAATTTACCTGTGTATCCTTGATCAGCAAAAAACTTATGTAATGTTGGAGCTTTGCATTTGGCTTGAACAAAAAGATTTAGTGCACCATCAAGATCCTGAATGCTTGCACTTTGTACTTCAGCAGCAATTACAAGACCTACAGTATCTACAACGATGTGGCGCTTTCTACCCTTTACTTTCTTGCCAGCATCATATCCTCTGGATCCCCTTTTTGAGTAGTTTTTACTGATTGGCTATCTATTATTCCCACTGATGGAGTTTCATTCTTACCAATTATCTCTCTTACTTTTTTAACTAGAAAATCATGAATCTCTTGCCATATTCCACTTTTTTTCAATCGCTAATTACAACTATACACTGTTTTCCATGGTGGAAAATCTTTAGGCAGTTGTCTCCATTGACATCCTGTTCTCATCATATAGCGGATTGCGTTAATAATTGTTCTAATACTATGTTTTCTTGGTCTGCCGGTCTTTTTAGGTTCAAAATATAGCTCTATTATCTTCCATTCTTTGTCACTTATATCGCTTGGGTACATTTAAAATATATCTTATAACACACTTCTTAACTCCTTTCTACTTAGTTTGAAGACAGGCTCTAAGAGACCGAAAATGGTTTCATTCCAGCGCGTGAAGCTGAAATCTAGTCTTTATTATGCAGCCACTTATTTAAAGTTAAGTTTTCTGGATCCAAGTAGTCAAGCTACTCGGATGACACCTTGACAATCGTCATCCTGCTACGTGTTAGCGGATGAGGTACCGCGAATGAATCGCGGTATGACGGTCTGCGGCGGAATGACGGTTCGCGGTGGCATCTCATCATCCCGCTACGTGTTAGCGCTTACTATTACCCACAAGTATAGAATGAATGAGCAAGTCTCCATCCTTCTGCTAAATCAAAGAGACGTTTCCATCCCTTCCACAAAGCTATAGGGCCTGGTTCTAAGTCATTTTTGCGAGCTAAAAACCCTCCTAACTTGGCCACCCACCTCACAATTTCTCTTATAACGTGAATTCTGGATTAAAGGAGAATAGAAAAGGCAAGAAAACAGGGTAAACTCAGCAGTGATAAAAAAATAGATGAGGTTACCCATGGAAGATATAACAAAACTGTTTTGTTTGGTCGATGATTTTTGCAGAGATATAGAGAAAAATTTTGCAGATAAACTACTGCCAAATGGTAAAAACCCCACAAGAACAACGGAAATTGAGCACTCCGAAATCATGACAATAATCCTGCTATATCAACAATCTCCGTGTAAAACTTTCTATCTACATTACCTAACGTTGCTCTACAAATCAGAGTTTCCAAAGTTACCTTCATATACCAGGTTTGTTGCTCTAAAGCCTAGGGTTTTGTGGCATTTAGCAATGTTGTTGCATTGGCTTTGTGGACAGTCAGAAAACACTGGAATTTCATATATAGACACAACTCCCATTGCAGTTTGTCATGCAAAAAGAATATCCAAAAACAAAGTTTTTGCTGGAATTGCAAAATTAAGCAAGAGCACTTACGGCTGGTTTTTTGGTTTCAAATTACATATGGTAATCAATGAAAATGTTGAAATTCATGCACTTACGCTAACAAAAGGCAATGTTGATGATAGGATACCTGTGCCAAATCTGACGGAAAAATTAATCGGTCTTTTGTTTGGTGACAAAGGTTATATTGCAAAAGAGCTTTTTCAGAAGCTGTTTGACCGAGGTTTGAAACTTGTTACCAAGGTGAAAAAAGGTATGAAAAATACATTGATTTCGTTAAATGAGAAGATTTTACTGAGAAAAAGGTCTATCATTGAGACTGTTTTTGGTTACCTAAAAAATAGACTAGAAATTGAACACACTCGCCATAGATCCCCTGTTAATTTTTTGGTTCATATCTTTTCTACTCTCATTTCCTATTCCATCAAATCCACAAAGCCTTCTATTTCCTATACTTTCTTCCTTCCTTAATCCAGAATTCGCGTTTTACAGGGATGACGGTTGCCGTTTAGTTATAAATATTTAAGAAATTTACCAAATAAAAAAAAGGCAAAAGAAGCCCCGAGTAGCGAGTTTTGACTCTATATTACTGTAAGTGGCGCTGTAATAATGTGCTAACGCTTAAAATAAGCGCGATTTGGCTGAATGTAGAAAAAATAAAAAAGACATGCAGCCGCTATAATTTTATGTAATCCGCCAATAAATACCCTGAGTTTTTTACTGAATTTTGTCATTGAGCCTGCAGGTCAAAAACAAGTTTTGAGTTATAAATACCCTTATTGTCATAATAAGGGGCCTGGCGGAGTTTGTCAAGCAAGTTTTTTCGTTTCTACTGAATGACAATTGTGGCTTGGGAGGTAGTGCAAGAAGTCTACTGATGGCTTTCAAAGCAGTTGAGCTTAATTATTAGAGTAGTAATGTTTATTTTTATATTGACTATTGAGGTTTATTATTTTATAACTAAAAACTTAGTTATTTTAATGAGCTTGAGTTTATAACATATGCCTACGATAAATCAATTAATACGTAAAGGTAGATTAGGATTGACCCATAAGAAAAAGGTACCAGCTTTGGGAGAAAGCAACCCTCAAAGGAGGGGTGTTTGCACTAAGGTGTATACTACAACTCCTAGGAAGCCTAACTCAGCACTCCGTAAAGTAGCCAGAGTAAAAATTAGTGGGTATGGTGAAGTGACAGCTTATATACCTGGTGAAGGTCATAATTTACAAGAGCATTCTGTTGTTTTGATACGTGGTGGGCGGGTTAAAGATTTGCCAGGTGTGCGTTATCACATAATAAGAGGTGCCCTTGATCTGCGTGGTGTGCAAAATCGAAAGAAAGCTCGTTCAAAATATGGTGTAAAGAAATCTGGTTAAAGTTTATGGCTCGTCGGAACAAAGCAAAAAAAAGAGAAATAAGTCCTGATTCGTGTTATGGCAGTGTTTTGCTGATGCGTTTCATTAATACAATCATGAAATGTGGTAAAAAATCTACTGCAGAAAAGATTATCTATGACGCTTTGTCTTTAGCTGAAAAGAAGATAGGCGAAGGTGGGTTATCAATTTTTGAAACAGCGGTAGGAAATGTTACTCCTTCTATAGAAGTGCGTTCTCGACGCATTGGTGGTGCAACTTATCAAGTACCTGTTGAAGTTCGACAAGATAGAGCGATTTCTTTAGCGTTAAGGTGGATTGCTAAAGCAACTTCTGCTGCTCGAAAAAAGAGTGGAAAAACCACTGTTGATTGTTTGCAATCTGAAATACTGGATGCTTATAATAAACGCGGTGGTGCGTTTAAGATGTGCGAAGAAAAATATAAAATGGCTGAGGCTAATAAGGCATTTTCTCATCTTCGTTTTTAATGTTAGCTAATTAATTGTGATATGGAAATTGGGATATCTAGATACAGAAATATAGGGATAATGGCTCACATAGATGCTGGTAAGACTACCACAACAGAGCGTATTTTATTTTATACTGGTAAGCAAAATAGAATTGGTGAAGTGCACGATGGGGCAGCTTCTATGGATTGGATGGAGCAGGAAAAAGAGCGTGGTATTACAATCACATCTGCTGCAACAACATGTTTTTGGAATGATCATAGGGTCAATATAATAGACACTCCAGGTCACGTTGATTTCACTATTGAAGTTGAGAGATCTTTAAGGGTTTTGGATGGTGCAGTTGCTGTATTTGATGGAGTTGCTGGAGTTGAACCTCAATCTGAAACAGTTTGGCGTCAAGCTGATAAATATAGCGTTCCTCGTATCTGCTTTGTTAATAAGATGGATAGAATAGGGGCAAATTTTTATCGATGTGTTGATATGATAAAGACGAAGCTTGGTGCAGCACCTTTAGTCATTCAGTTGCCAATAGGAAGTGAGAAAGATTTCAAAGGTATAATTGACCTTATTTCTATGAAAGCCATTATATGGCAAGAAGAAACGTTGGGTGCTAAATTTTCTTATGAAGATATTCCTTCTGATTTGCTTGACAAGGCTCAAGAATATCGAAATCTTTTATTAGATGCTGCAGCTGAGATGGATGATGAAGCGATGAATACTTACTTTGAGTCTAATGATCTGCCAGTAGATTTACTGAAAAAATGCGTGAGAAATGGAACCATCAAAGGAAAATTTGTTCCTGTATTATGTGGATCAGCTTTTAAAAATAAAGGCGTACAACCACTTTTAGATGGTGTGGTTGACTTTTTACCTTCTCCTATTGATGTTGATGTAATTGTTGGAACTGATCCTAAAGATTCAGAAAAGAAAATTGAGATCAAGCCTTCAGAAAAAGAGAAATTCGTTGCTCTTGCGTTTAAAGTGATGACGGATAAGTTTGTAGGCAGCTTGACGTTTATTCGTATTTATTCCGGTAAGTTAAAATCCAAATCCGCTGTGTTAAATGCGGGAAAAAATGAGACTGAAGGAATTGGCAGAATGCTGCTTATGCATGCAAATAACAGAGAAGATATAAACGAAGCTAAAGTTGGCGATATAGTTGCCTTAGTTGGATTAAAGAGAACAATTACTGGTGACACTTTATGTTCACCTGATTTTCCTATATTATTAGAGCGTATGGAATTTCCTGAGCCTGTTATTGAAATTGCTGTGGAACCTAAAACTACTTCAGATCAGGAAAAATTAGGTGTTGCTTTAAATAGATTGGTTGCAGAAGATCCTTCTTTAAGAATGTCAGTAAATGCGGAGAGTGGACAGACTATATTGAAAGGCATGGGTGAGCTGCATCTTGAGATTATTGTTGATAGAATGAAGCGCGAGTTTAACGTTGAAGCTAACGTCGGTGCGCCTCAAGTTGCATATCGTGAAACTATCACTAAATCTGTTGAAATTGATTATACTCATAAAAAACAGTCCGGCGGTGCTGGCCAATTTGCAAAAGTAAAGATTATATTTGAACCTCTTGAGCCTGGTTCTGGGTTTCAATTTGAAAGTAAAATTGTAGGTGGTGCAATTCCAAAAGAATATATTCCTGGTGTACAAAATGGTTTAGAGTTGATAAAAGAAGGAGGCATGATCTCTGGTTTTCCGGTTATTGATTTTAAGGCTACCCTTATTGATGGTGCTTTCCATGAAGTTGATTCTAGTCCTTTAGCTTTTGAACTTGCTGCTAAAGGTGCTTTTAAAGAGATGGCAAATAAAGCTGGTCCAAAAATGTTAGAACCTATAATGAAAGTTGAAATCATTACGCCTGAAGAGTATATGGGCGACATCATGGGCGATGTAAATAGCAGAAGGGGGCAAGTTTCAAGTATGGAAACGCATAATAGTAGCACTATAATTCTTGCTTTCGTACCTCTTGCGAATATGTTTGGTTATATAAATGTTTTGCGTTCTATATCTCAGGGAAGAGCTCAGTATAGTATGCATTTTTCTTATTATGAACAAGTACCACAATATGTGGTTGATGAGTTAAAGTATAATTAAGGTAATAATTATGACAGCAGTAGTGGAAGCATTTGGAAAGCCGCATGTAAATGTGGGAACAATAGGACATGTGGATCATGGGAAGACAACGTTAACGGCGGCGATAACAAAGCATTATGGAAATTTTGTAGCGTACGATCAGATAGATAAGGCGCCAGAAGAAAGGAAAAGGGGGATAACGATAGCAACAGCGCATGTTGAGTATCAGACGGAAAAAAGGCATTATGCACACGTTGATTGTCCTGGACATGCTGACTATGTAAAGAACATGATAGTAGGTGCAGCACAGATGGATGCGGCGATATTGGTAGTGTCGGGGGTTGATGGGCCAATGCCACAAACGAGAGAGCATATATTGCTAGCGAAGCAGGTAGGTGTTGGATATATCGTGGTGTATATAAATAAAGCTGATGTTGCTGATGCTGATATGATAGATTTGGTAGAAATGGAAGTGAGGGAATTGCTGAATAAATACGGATTTCCAGGGGATGAAGTGCCTGTAGTAGTGGGGTCTGCATTGAAAGCGCTGGAAGATGACAGTAGCGAATATGGAAAGAAATCAATAGATAAATTGATGGAAAAGTTAGATGAGTATGTGGCGGTTCCACCAAGGCCTGTGGATTTACCGTTTTTATTGCCAATCGAGGATGTATTTTCGATATCGGGGCGAGGAACGGTGGTAACAGGAAGGATAGAGAAGGGAGAGATAAAGACGGGAGAAGAGATAGAAATAATAGGTCTGAAAGCGACGCAAAAGACGATATGCACAGGTGTAGAAATGTTTAAGAAGTTGCTGGATAAGGGGAGTGCAGGACTCAATGTAGGAATATTGTTAAGAGGAACAAAAAGAGAAGAAGTGGAGAGAGGGCAAGTATTAGCAAAACCGGGGACGATAACGCCGCATAGAAAGTTTAGGGCGGAGGTTTATATATTAAAGAAAGAGGAAGGAGGAAGGCATACACCATTTTTTGCGAATTACCAGCCACAGTTTTATTTAAGGACAACGGATGTAACTGGGAGCATAAAATTGCTAGATGGAAAGGAGATGGTAATGCCAGGAGATAATGTGAGTGTAGAAGTAGAATTGCAAGTACCGATAGCAATGGATAAGGGATTGCGTTTTGCGATAAGAGAAGGCGGTAGAACTGTTGGTTCTGGTGTTGTTTCTGAAATTTTGGAGTGAGAGTTTGAGTTATAGGAGTGTAGCTCAATTGGTAGAGCGCTGGTCTCCAAAACCAGAGGTTGTAGGTTCAATTCCTATCGCTCCTGCATTAATGTTGTGGTGAAAATGTTAAAAAGTTTGTGTGTTTTTTTCTATGATATAAAGCAAGAAATACGAAGAATTGCTTGGGTAAAGAAACAGGAGGTGTTGTCATCTCTATTTGTTGTGATGATTGTTATATTATGCTTTTCGATTTTCTTCTGTTTTGTGGATTTTATTTCTCTTTACGTAATTAAGGCTTTATTTGGAATTATTTATGGAATGTGAATATAAATGGTATATCATTAGAGTTGATTATGGATATGAGCAAAATATACGCGAATTGGTAAGTAATGCTGTTTATTTTAAGGAAGTGTTTATTCCTTATCAAACGGTATGTAATTCAAAGTCTGATATAAAAGAGTTATGTGAAGTGTATGTATATATGCATCTATGTGATGAAAGCAAAAATATTTTGAATCAAACGCCTGGATTCTGCAGTGGCGAATCTGGTGATTTTGAGATGATTTCAGATGATGAGATAAGTTTAAAGTGTAAAGAATTTAATAGATATAAATGGTATATCTTGAGGGTTGCTTCCAATTGTGAAGAGAAAGTGCGCCAACATATATTGGAAAATTCTATGAGATTGAGTGTTAATGGTTACTTTAAGGAAGTTTTTATTCCATATGAAGAGCTAAGTGAAGTAGAGTTGAAATCTAAGAAAATTGCTACACGAAGGAAATGCTTTCCTGGTTATGTCTTTTTATACGTGAATTTATGCGATGAAGTATTGAATTTTATCAATAATATACCAAAATCTCTTAAGGTTTATGGGTTTTTGAAAAATGGTAATATTCCAAAGGTGATTTTGGACGATGAGATTCACTCAATGTGTAATGCACTTTATAATGCTCAAGAGACAAAGAAGTTAGGTTATGGTTATGAAAAAGGTGAAAAAGTGAAAATTAATGATGGTCTTTTTCAAAATTTTACTGGTAAGGTAAATATGGTAAACGATGAGAAAAAAATTATTAATGTGGAAGTATCAATTTTAGGTAAGCCGACAATAATAGAGTTTGATCTGGCTCAAGTAGAGAAAATAGAGGATTAATTATGAGTGTTATAGTTGCTAAGATTAACTTACTTATGGAAGCTGGGAAAGCAATTCCAGGACCGAAAATTGCTTCAGTACTTGGTCCACGTGGTATACCTGTTCCTAAGTTTTGTGAAGCTTTTAATAAAGTTACTAGCGCTGCTAACGCTAATTATAAAGTAGGCGATTTAGTAACAGTGCGAATTTTCATAAAGGATGATCGCTCTCATGATTTTACTGTCAGCGGTCCACCTGTGGCTTATTTACTTAAGCAGGAGGCTAAATTAAGTAAAAGTTCTGGTAATCCTGGTAAAGAATTAGTGGCTAAATTACCTATGTCTGCTATAATTAAAGTGGCAAAGTGCAAGATGGTTGATATGAAAGTGGATAATGAAGATTCAGCAGTGAAAATGGTTGTAGGCACTGCAAAATCTATGGGTATAGAAGTTGTGGAAGGTTAGGTAAATGAATACATATAATGATAATCCTAAGCAGTGTTTGAAGAAGATTATTGAGTCTGCTTCAGCAAAATTTAATGAATCAGTTGATATTGCAGTCAATTTAGGCGTAGATTCACGTAAATCTGAAGAGCAGGTGCGTGGTACAGTAGTTTTGCCTAAAGGTATCGGGAAGAATATTAAAGTAGCTGTTTTCGCTCAAGATAAACATTTATTAGAAGCTGAAAAAGCTGGTGCTGATATTGCAGGAGGAGAGGATTTAGTTGAAGAAATAAAAAAATGTAGAAAATTAGATGTTGATTGGTGCATTACTACTCCTGATTTTATGGCAAAAATCACTCCTATTGCAAAAGTATTGGGTGCTAAAGGGCTGATGCCTAACCCTAAATTTGGTACTGTGACTTCTAACATTGCAGAAGCTATTAAAACCATTAAGTCTGGTCAGATAAAATTTAGAACAGATAAAAATGGTGTTATTCATGGTAAATTAGGAAATATTAAATTTGATATTGATGACTTGCTAGAAAATTTAAAAGCCTTTCTTAAAGTAATTAAAGATAATAAACCTATTTCTGCGAAAGGAATTTACTTTAAGGGTGTTTTTTTAAATTCAACTATGGGTGAAGCTTATAAGATAAGCAAAGTGGAAGATATAATTTAAGGGAGTGATACCGTGAAGCGTAAAAATAAGGATGAATTTATACAGAGCACAATAAACGTATTTGTAAATAATGATTTCTTGATATTAGTAAATTTTAAATCTATAAATGCTAATGATTCATTAACTCTGAGGAATAGCCTGAAGTCTATAGCAGGTGGGGTATTAGTAGTTAAAAACACTCTAGCGCGCTTGGCTTTGGAAAGGACTGGTAAATTTTCTTATTTATCAGGCAAATTTTCTGGTTCTGTTGCTATTATATACTCTAGTGGCATAGTAGAAGCTGCAAAGTTAATAGTTGATTTTATTAATGCTAACAAAGAAAAAATGTCTGTGATTTGCGCGGCTCACATAAATGAATTGTTAACAGTGGAAGATGTTAATAAACTGGCTAAGTTGCCTTCTCTGGATGAATTGCGTGTTAAAATTATGCGTTTAATATCTTATGATATTCCTGCTCGATTGGCGTTGTCTATTAATTCATCTTCGATGAGGCTTATGAGAGTTTTGGATTATTATAGTTCTAAAAAATAAATTTGTTGTTAAGTAAGGTGGTAATTATGAGTAATGTAACAAGTGATTTGGTTGATAAAATATTATCTTTAAACCTATTAGAGGCTTCTGAACTTGTAAAAGTTCTAGAAGAGAAAATAGGGTTGCCTGCTGGTTCTTTTCTTGGTGGGGCTGTTGGTGCTGGGGCGCCTATTAGTGATAATGCTGCTGCTCCTGCTGCTCAAGAAAAAGCTGAGTATAAAGTTGTGATTAAAGAAATTGATGCGAGTAAAAAAATAGGAGTTATTAAAGCTGTAAGAGAAGTTAATTCTACATTGGGTTTAAAAGAAGCAAAAGAGTTGGTTGAATCTTTACCTAAAGATTTAACTGCTAATGTTCCTAAAGACGAAGCAGAAAAAATCAAGCAAAAACTTATTGAAGCAGGAGCAACTAAAGTGGAGCTTGAATAATATTTAATGTATTAATTTTATATTGATATAGCTCTTTTAATTAGTTTGGGGTATTTTAATGGTTGATTCTTCTTATATGTACGCTTCTGGTGCTTTTGTTCCTAGAGTTTCTTATTCTAGGTCGATTGATTTAAAAGATTCTTTATTGGATTTGGTTAAGGTTCAAAAAGAATCGTATGATTCATTTGCTCCTAAGAATAAGGGTAATGAAAGGCTTGAGGTTATCTTTCATACAATCTTTCCAATAAATGATCCTTTGCGTAGGGCTACTATTGAGTTTATAAGTTGTAGGGTAGATGATCCTAAGTATGATGAATCTGAGTGTATAAAGCGTGGTGTAACTTTTTCTGCTCAGGTTATTGCTTCTATACGTCTTGTTGTTATGCAGGATGGTATTTCTCTTGATGAATATAAATCGATTAAAGAGAGTGGAAATCATTCTAAACTTGCAACCGTTGTAAAATCTATAGAAGAGCAGGAAGTCCACTTTTGTGGGTTGCCTATGATGACTGATAAGGGCACTTTCATCATTAATGGTGTAGAAAAAGTTATTGTCTCACAAATGCATAGGTCTCCTGGTGTATTTTTTGATAGCGATAAGGGAAAAACTTACAATTCTGGTAAATTGATCTATTCTGCTAGAATTATTCCTTATAGGGGTTCTTGGCTTGATATTGAATTTGATGTTAAAGACCATTTGTATTTTCGTGTTGATAGAAAAAGAAAATTGCCAATCTCAGTTTTGTTAAAGGCGTTAGGTCTATCAAATAATGATATACTCGATAGATTTTATGAGAAAATAAAGTATGTAAAACATAAAGATGGTTGGAAAGTGCCTTTTGCTCCTGATAAATTTAAAGGAGTGAGGTTGCCTTTCGACTTAATGGATATTGAAGGTAATGTGCTGCTTAAAGCTAACGTTCGTATTACCTCAAGACTAGCTAAAAAGCTATATGATAATGAATTGAAAGAGTATCTGGTTCCTTTTAATTCTATATGTGGTTTATTCCTCGCAGAAGATTTAATGGATAGTGCTAGCTCTACGAAAATTTTATCTGCTGGTGAATCTATAAAGCTGGAAGACATAAAGAAGCTTGAGTTATTGTCTGTGGATGAAATATCAGTATTGAACATAGATAATGTATCTGTTGGACCTTATATATTAAATACGCTTTTCTTAGACGAAAACATGTCTTATCAGGATGCGCTATATGAAATATATAGAGTTTTGCGTCCTGGTGAAGTTCCTGTTTTAGAGATAGTAGAGGAGTTTTTCCGTAATCTTTTCTTCAGTCCGGAATATTATGATTTGTCTAACATTGGTAGGTTGAAGCTTAACTCTTACCTTGGATTAAATTATGATGAGGATTTAACTGTTTTAACGTATGAAGATATTATTGAAATTGTAAAAAAAATAGTATTGTTACGTGACGGTCAAGGATCTGTAGATGATATTGATCATTTAGGAAACAGAAGAGTAAGATCAGTTGGAGAGTTTATAGAAAATCAATTTAGAACTGGGTTGTTGAAATTGGAACGCGCAATAGTTGATTCTATGTCCACTTCTAGTTTAGATAAAGTTTCTCCATCTGATTTTATTAATCCAAAAGTGTTAACTAATGTCTTAAGAGATTTCTTCAATTCTTCTCAATTATCTCAATTTATGGATCAGACTAATCCGTTATCTGAAATAACACATAAAAGAAGGTTGTCCGCGTTAGGTCCTGGCGGTTTAACAAGAGAACGGGCAGGATTTGAAGTGCGTGATGTTCATCCAACTCATTATGGGAGAATTTGCCCTATTGAGACTCCTGAAGGGCAAAATATAGGGTTAATCAACAGTTTAGCTATATACGCGCGTATTAATAAATATGGTTTCATTGAAAGTCCTTATAGAAAAGTAGTTAATAGGGTTGTTACTGATCAAATTGAGTATCTGTCTGCCATAGATGAAGGTTTATATTATATAGCTGATACCAGCGCAAAGCTCGATGAAAATAATTGCTTTGTTGATGATATGCTATACTGTAGATATGCTAGTAGTTTCATTATGGTAAGTAGTGATCAGGTGAGTTACATTGACTTATCTCCTAAGCAGGTAATATCAGTTGCGGCTTCCTTGATTCCATTTTTAGAAAATGATGATGCTAATAGAGCATTAATGGGCTCAAATATGCAACGTCAGGCCGTACCTTTATTGAAGCCTACTGCTCCTCTGGTTGCTACTGGTATGGAGTCTTTTGTAGCTTCTGGCTCTGGTGCTGTAGTTTTAGCAAAACGCGATGGCATAGTTGATAGTTCTGATAGTAACTCTATAGTTATACGTGCTTTTGATAAAGAAAGGGTTAACTACTTGGACGTAGATATTTATCATCTAAGGAAATTTCAGCGTTCTAACCATAATACTTGTATTAATCAAAGACCGCTAGTGTGCGTAGGTGATTATGTTAAAAAGGGTGATGTAATAGCTGATGGTCCTGCAATTAACAGTGGTGAGTTGGCGCTTGGTAAAAATTTGCTAGTCGCTTTTATGTCTTGGCAAGGTTATAATTTTGAAGACTCTATTATTATTTCTAGTGAAGTTGTTAAAAAAGATCTCTTTACTTCTATTCATATAGAAGAATTTGACTGTGTTGTACATGATACCCCTTTAGGATCAGAAAAAATAACTCGTGCTATACCTGGTGTTAATGAAGAAAATCTATATCACTTGGATGATAGTGGTATAGTGAAAATTGGTACGAGAGTTGGTCCAGGCTATATTCTGGTAGGTAAAGTTACACCTAAACCTTCTCTTTCATTGCCTCCTGAAACGAAGTTATTAATGACAATTTTTGGTGAAAAGTCATTCGATTGTGCGGATTCCTCCTTATATACATCTCCAGATGTTGAAGGGACAGTAATTGATGTACAAGTCTTTACACGCAGGGGGGTTGAAGAAAATGAAAGGGCATTACTCATCAAACAAAAAGAGGTAAATGACTTTGAGGAAGAGCGAGATTATATAATCAATGTTACTAGTGAATATTTCTATGATGAACTGAAGAAACTTCTTATTAATTCTGGTTCTCAAGATCGAGAAAAATTTGACTCTATTGAACGTGAGCAATGGTGGGGTATAGGATTAAAAAACCAATCCATTTCTGAGCAAGTTAAGAGCTTAAAAAAAGATTTTGATGAAAAAGTATCACATGCAATAGCACAGTTTAAGCGAAAAGTAGAAAAATTACATGAAGGTTATGACCTGCCTCAAGGTGTGTCGATGTCAGTAAAAGTTTTCATTGCTGTGAAACATAGTCTGCAACCAGGGGATAAAATGGCTGGTAGACATGGAAATAAAGGTGTGATCTCTCGAGTTGTGCCAGTGGAAGATATGCCTTATTTGGAAGATGGTACTCCTGTTGATATTATTCTTAACCCTCTTGGTGTTCCTTCACGAATGAATGTAGGGCAAATACTGGAAACGCATGTAGGTTGGGCTTGTAGAAAATTAGGGGAAAGGGTAAGTAATATTCTCGATGAGATCAATAAAATCAAAAGTGCTTTTTGCAAGGGAATTAGGTCCCTTAACGATGATAATTTTACACAATTTGCAGTAGCATACCTTGACAATAAAAAAATTGAAAATATTGATGATGATGAAATAATGGCTTCTGTTTTAAATACACCTAATAAGAATGCACTAAATGACGAGTTGAATGCGTTAGTAGAGAACTATTTGAACTCTTGTAAAAGTTCATACAGCAATTTACGTAATTTCCTGATTGAGGTTTATAGCTATGGTAGTAACGTATCTATCTGTAATGATATTCGTAATATTAGTGATAATAATCTCATTGAATTTGCACGTAAATTACGTGATGGCGTTCCTGTTGCTGCACCTGTATTTGAGGGTCCAAAAGATGAACAAATAGCAAAATTATTTGAACTTGCTGGTTTGGATAACTCTGGACAAGCTGTATTATATGACGGTTGCAGTGGTGAAAAATTCGACCGCAAGGTTACAGTTGGTTACATGTACATGCTTAAGTTGCACCACTTGGTTGATGGTAAAATTCATGCGCGTTCAGTAGGGCCTTATAGTTTGGTTACTCAACAACCTCTAGGAGGAAAATCTCATTTTGGTGGTCAGCGTTTTGGTGAAATGGAATGTTGGGCATTACAAGCCTATGGTGCTGCTTATACTTTGCAGGAAATGTTAACTGTGAAGTCTGATGATATTAATGGTAGAGTTAAGATTTACGAATCGATAATAAAAGGTGACAGTAATTTTGAATGTGGAATTCCTGAATCCTTTAATGTGATGATAAAAGAACTACGTTCTTTATGTTTAAATGTAGATTTAAAGCAAAATGATGTAGTGATTGAAGATATATCTCACACTAACATTGCACAACCTTTTAATGAGGTTAGCATATCGATTGCTAGCCCTGAAAGTATTAAGCGTATATCTTGTGGTGAGATAGAAGATGTTTCAACTGCAAATTATCGTACGTTCAAAGTTGAGAAAGGTGGATTATTTTGCCCTAAGGTTTTTGGCCCTGTCAATGACGATGAATGTTTATGTGGAAAATACAAAAAAAGAAGACACAGAGGTCGCATATGTGAAAAATGCGGAGTAGAAGTTACATCTTCTAAAGTAAGAAGAGAAAGGATGGGTCATATAGAGCTTGCATCTCCTGTTGCTCATATATGGTTTTTGAAATCGCTTCCTTCAAGAATTGGAGCATTATTGGATATGTCTCTCAGAGATATTGAGAATATTTTATATAGCGATAATTATATCGTGATAGATCCTCTTGTTTCGCCTTTTGAAAAAGGTGAGATTATTAGTGAAAAAGCTTATAATGAAGCTAAAGATAGCTATGGGATCGATAGTTTTGTAGCTATGCAAGGTGTTGAAGCTATAAGAGAGTTGCTAACGCGCCTTGATTTACATGAAATTAGGAAGGATTTAAGACTAGAATTAGAGTCTGTTGCTTCTGAGATAAGAAGAAAGAAAATTATAAAGAGATTGCGTATTATTGAAAACTTCATTAAATCTGGAAATAGGCCTGAGTGGATGATACTTACAACTATACCTATTTTACCACCTGATTTGCGTCCTTTGGTATCGCTTGAAAGTGGTCGTCCTGCAGTTTCTGATCTGAATCATCATTATAGGACTATTATTAATAGAAATAACAGGTTGAGGAAATTGTTGAGCTTAAATCCTCCTGAGATTATGATTCGTAATGAAAAAAGGATGTTACAAGAAGCAGTTGATTCTCTTTTTGATAATAGTCGTCGTAATACTTTGGTAAACAAAGCTGGTGCTGTTGGATATAAAAAGTCCATTAGTGATATGTTAAAAGGAAAACAGGGTCGTTTTCGCCAGAACCTCTTAGGAAAAAGGGTAGACTACTCTGGACGTTCTGTAATAGTTGTTGGTCCAACTTTGAAACTAAATCAGTGTGGATTACCAAAAAGAATGGCTCTTGAACTATTCAAACCTTTTGTTTACTCAAAGCTTAAGATGTATGGTATGGCTCCAACTATTAAGTTTGCTAGTAAGTTGATAAGAGCAGAAAAACCAGAAGTTTGGGATATGCTTGAAGAGGTAATAAAAGAGCATCCTGTTTTGTTGAATAGAGCGCCTACGCTACATAGACTTGGTATTCAGGCTTTTGAGCCAATCCTTATTGAAGGCAAAGCAATACAGCTTCATCCGCTTGTCTGTACGGCGTTTAATGCTGATTTTGATGGTGACCAAATGGCAGTGCATGTGCCAATTTCATTGGAAGCTCAGCTTGAAGCTAGGGTGTTGATGATGTCCACTAATAACGTTTTAAGTCCTTCTAATGGCAGACCGATTATAGTTCCTAGTAAAGATATAGTACTTGGTATATATTACCTGACTTTACAAGAACCTAAGGAAGATAATTTACCATCTTTTGGTGCTTTTCGTGAAGTTGAGCATTCTTTGAGTGATGGTACTTTACATATTCATTCTAGTATAAAGTATAGGATGGAATATATTAATAGCAGCGGTGAAACTCACTATAAAACTGTTTGTACAACTCCTGGCCGTTTAATATTATGGCAAATTTTTCCTAAGCATGAGAATCTAGGCTTCGATCTAATAAATCAGATATTAACAGTCAAGGAAATAACTGGTATAGTTGATTTAGTATATCGTAACTGTGGTCAAAGTGCTACAGTGGCATTTTCTGATAAATTAATGGTACTTGGCTTTGAGTATGCTACATTTTCTGGTGTTTCTTTTGGTCGTTGTGATATGGTTATACCTGAAACTAAAGCTACACATGTTGATCACGCGAGGGGTGAAATTAAGAAATTCTCTATGCAATATCAAGATGGGCTAATAACTAGAAGTGAGAGGTATAACAAGGTTATAGATGAATGGTCTAAGTGTACGGATATGATAGCTAATGATATGTTAAAAGCAATATCTATATATGATGGAAATAGTAAGTACAACTCAGTGTATATGATGGTTAACTCTGGTGCAAGGGGTTCTACTTCACAGATGAAACAGCTAGCAGGAATGCGAGGGCTCATGACCAAACCTTCTGGTGAGATTATAGAAACGCCTATAATTTCTAATTTCCGTGAAGGATTGAACGTATTTGAATACTTTAATTCTACTCACGGTGCGCGTAAAGGTTTAGCTGACACTGCGCTTAAAACTGCAAACTCTGGATACTTAACTCGTCGTTTAGTTGATGTGTCTCAAAATTGCATAGTTACAAAGCATGACTGTAAAACAAAAAATGGCCTTGTTGTGAGAGCTACAGTTGAAGGAAGTACTATAGTTGCATCTCTAGAGAGTGTTGTACTGGGTAGAACATCTGCAAATGGTATATATAACCCAGTTACAAAAGAATTATTAGTAAAAGCAGGGGAATTAATTGATGAGGATAAAGTAAAGCAAATCGGCATTGCAGGTCTTGATGCTGTAAAAATTAGATCGCCTTTAACTTGTGAAATAAGTCCTGGTGTGTGTTCTTTGTGTTATGGAAGAGACCTTGCAACTGGTAAAATTGTTTCAATAGGTGAAGCAGTTGGTGTTATAGCTGCTCAATCTGTTGGAGAGCCAGGTACTCAGTTAACGATGCGTACTTTCCATATAGGTGGGGTAATGACTAGAGGCGTTGAATCCTCAAATATTATAGCTTCTATTAGTGCTAAAATAAAGTTAAACAATAGTAATATAATTATAGATAGAAACGGAAATAAAATTGTGATAAGCCGTTCCTGTGAAGTCGTGTTGGTTGATAGCCTTGGTAGTGAGAAGTTGAAGCATAGTGTACCTTACGGTGCTAAACTTTATGTGGATGAGGGTGGGTCAGTAAAAATTGGCGATAAAGTTGCGGAATGGGATCCTTATACATTGCCTATTATCACGGAGAAGACTGGTACAGTGTCTTATCAGGACTTAAAAGATGGAATTTCGATCACTGAAGTGATGGATGAATCTACAGGAATATCAAGCAAAGTAGTAAAAGACTGGAAATTGCATTCTGGTGGAGCTAGTTTACGTCCTCGTATTGTGCTGCTTGACGATAATGGTGAAGTAATGACACTCGCAAGTGGCGTTGAAGCATGTTATTTTATACCAATTGGTGCAGTGCTCAATGTACAAAATGGCCAGAAGGTTCATGCAGGTGATGTTATTACAAGAACACCAAGAGAGTCAGTTAAAACTCGTGATATTACTGGTGGTTTACCGAGGGTTATAGAGTTATTTGAAGCACGTCGTCCTAAAGAGCATGCTATTGTTAGTGAGATAGATGGCTATGTAGCGTTTTCTGAAAAAGACCGTAGAGGAAAACGCAGTATATTAATTAAACCTGTAGATGAACAAATTTCTCCAGTTGAATATTTGGTATCAAGAAGTAAGCATGTAATAGTCAATGAAGGTGATTTTGTACGTAAAGGTGATCTATTGATGGATGGTGACCCTGATCTCCATGATATTTTACGTGTGCTTGGGTTAGAAGCTTTAGCGCACTATATGATTTCTGAAATACAGCAAGTTTATAGATTGCAGGGTGTTCGTATAGACAACAAGCATTTAGAGGTGATCTTAAAACAAATGCTACAAAAAGTGGAAATTACTGATCCTGGTGATACTATGTACTTGGTTGGCGAAAGCATTGACAAGCTGGAAATTGATAGGGAAAATGATGCTATGAGTAACTCTGGCAAACGGCCTGCTCATTATCTTCCTATTCTGCAGGGGATTACTAGGGCAAGTCTTGAAACTAGCTCCTTTATTTCTGCTGCCTCTTTCCAAGAGACAACAAAAGTACTTACAGAAGCAGCATTCTGCGGGAAGAGTGATCCTTTAAGTGGATTAAAAGAAAATGTTATAGTAGGAAGATTAATTCCTGCTGGTACAGGTTTGATTATGAATGAGATCAGAGCACTTTCACTTTGTGATAATGTAGATAAATATGAAAAATATTTTGATATTGAAACTTATGACGAAAAATGGTTGATGGATAATGGTTGTCATTTACACTCTAGTGAGGAAGAGAGCGTGGTAGCATCACATTATGATCAGTCGAATTGAGTACAGCTAGTGTGTCTCTTGACCAAAAAAGCCAATAATATTTTCTTTCACTTCTGTGCTATCTGTCATGTTATTTACTCTCATGCGAAATTCAGATGAGCTTTGAAGCCCGCTACTGTACCAACCTATGTGTTTGCGGGCCATCTTTATTCCTGTGTCATTTCCATAGTACTCAAGAATATTGTCGTAATGCTCGAGTATGATGCTTAATCTCTCTGAAGCTGTTGGCTCAGAAGTTTCACTTCCACTGAGAAAGTTCATTGCTTGATTAATCAACCAAGGTTTACCGTAGGCACCACGACCTATCATCACTCCGTCTGCTCCAGATTCTTTGAGAGCATTCTGAATATCATTTAAATTTTTAATATCGCCATTTACTATAACTGGAATTTTCACTTGCTCTTTAACATTTCTAACGAATTTCCAATCTGCTTGGCCGTTATAGAGCTGTGCCCTCGTTCTTCCATGCACAGTGATCATTTTTGCTCCTAAGTCTTCGGCAATTTTCGCAAGCCTCGGGGCATTGCGATTTTCATCGTTCCATCCAGTGCGCATTTTCACCGTAACTGGCACATTCACTGCTTTGACCACAGCTTCAATTATTTCAGCAGCCTTTTTTTCATCACGCATTAGCGCTGATCCTGCATAACCATTTACAACTTTTTTAACAGGGCAACCAAAGTTTATGTCTATAATTTTTGCACCCATATCCTCATTTAGTTTTGCAGCTTCTGCCATTACATCCGGCTCGCATCCAGCAAGCTGCACAGCAGTCAATTCATCGACTTTTGCTTTTTGCAGACTCTGACGAGTTTGCATAATCATAGCTCTGCTTGCAATCATCTCTGAAACTAACAAACTTGCACCAAGCTTCTTAACAACACTTCTAAATGGATAATCAGTTACACCAGACATCGGGGCTAAGATTACCGGAGAATCAATCGTCAAATTTCCTATTTGCAGGGGCATGAGGTTAATGGTAATCCTTCATTGTAAACTATATAGCAACCTGAGCTGTATTCTGCACCCTTGAGGTAAGAGAGGTGTCCGTTCCTGGTGGAAGATCGCATAAAAGCTCGTTTTCTAGATCTTCCTTCCATTTTTCATCTTCCATAAGCGCTTTTGTAAACTCTCTTCTTTTCCCATTCAAATCAAATTTATATTCTGATAACTCTTTGTCAATTTCATCAAATGATTTACCTTCGTTGAGCATTTGCGTAATCCTATGAGCGTTTTCCAATGCAAATATTCCACAATTATGTCCATCGCTTTGTTGTTTGGCTCCGGAGCTTCTTATATTACAGTTCTCTATTTCCAAAACTGCTTCCAGTGCGCTCACTATATTATCAGTATTTATTGGGACATTAATTAATTCATTTTTCTTGTTCCGACACGTTTGTGCTGTCTCTTTGACATCTTTACTCATTTCTTTTTTTCCTTGCGCATTCAACTCACTAGCTTGATCAGTAAGAGGTGTAACCAATTCTTTAATTTCATTTGCAAGTTCTATTTTCTTACGTTGACTACCAGGACTTGGTAAATCAGCACTAAAAGAATCACAATAATAAGCTCTAAATTGTTTATTATCTAAGCTGTATGCAACAACTAGCGTTACCCAATGATTACCACCCAAATTAATAACTGAAGTAAATATCCTTTTCGAACTCTCTCGTTCTGCTTTATTTTTATATTCCCTCAACCTTTCACTCAAGGTTTCAAGATTACCAGGAATACAGAAGAATACACCATCCGTAAAACCTTCTGAATACTTATATTTAATTCTTGCAATATGAGCAATATCATGTTGCTGCAACCAGTAAGCGTAATTCTTTCTATTTGTCTGATGCACAAGAGTGTCCAAATTTTCATGAAACTCTTTACCACCCAAACCACTATCCAAAGAGCTTCTACGACTACTGTTCCTTGAATCGGGTTCACTGCCTGGTACAATACCACTATCTCCATCTTGAGTTTTTTGCTCACCTTGACCTGCTCTTTTTCCATTAATATAGTTCTTTGCTAAGTGAAATAAAGGTTCAACAACCATTTTGTATGCTGCTGTAACAACTATTCCCATTAAAACCCAAACTACGGGGTTAGAGATGAGCATAGCAAGTGGAAAGGTCAATAGAGGAAATCCTATTATCAACCCCAAACAGCCAACAGCAAATGTGGCTGCTAGGCATACACAAGTAGCGTAGATAACGAATTTCCCACCAGCAAAGTAAGTGCTCTTTTTAAATTGATTATATTTTTTTGTGATGTCCAACATACTACATCCTATGAATGCTAAGTTAATTAAATTTTAACAAATTCTAACAAAAAAATCAACCATAATAATTTTAGTAGTATGAGAAAATATTGAATATTAAGAGCTTTTAAAGTACAGTAACAATGTTAGTAGTAGCACAATATATGCACGATATAGAATATATACGCAAAAACCCTGAAGGATTTGAAAAGGCAATGAAAAGCAGGGGGATAAGAGAGTTTACTGCAAAAGAGATATTAGAAATTGATCACGAGAAAAGGTCATTAACCACTAAATTGCAAGATTTAAATAAGCAGCGCAATGAAATCACAGAGGAAATAAAGAAGCTTAAAATGAGCAAGAGCCCCTGTGAAGAGCAAATAAAATCATCAAAAAACATCACGAATGAGATAGAGGCAATCAGCTTAAAAGAGCAAGCAGAAAAGGATAAGTTAGTGAATGTTTTATCTAACTTGCCGAATATTTCTGCGCAAGATGTGCCAATAGGAGCAGATGAGAACTCTAATTTAGAGGTGAGAAGATATGGAGGAAAAAGACAGTTTGATTTTGTACCAGAATCTCATTATGAACTCGGAGAAAAATTAGGTTTAATGGACTTCGAACAAGCGGCGAAAATTTCCGGATCAAGATTTGCGATATTAAAAGGACAGTTAGCTAAGCTTGGACGAGCGCTAATAAATTTTATGCTTGAAATGCATGTTAATGAATTTGGCTATACTGAGGTGTACCACCCAGCTTTGGTGAAAAACGAAGCTATGTATAATGTTGGTCAGCTACCGAAATTTTCTGACGATTCGTATTTAACTACCGACGAATTGAGGTTGATTCCCACAAGTGAAGTGTTTTTAACAAATTTGGTTGCTGATAAAATAGTAGAGGAAAAAGAACTGCCTATTCGTTTTACTGCTTATTCAGAGTGTTTTCGTAAAGAAGCAGGCAGCGCAGGGCGAGACACGAGAGGCATGATAAGGCAACACCAATTTGGTAAAGTGGAATTGGTGAGTATTACAACTGAAGACCAATCAAATGATGAACTTGAACGCATGACGAGTGTTGTTGAAGCGATATTAAAAAAACTAGAATTACCGTATAGAGTAATGCTACTGTGTAGTGGTGATATGGGCTTTGCTGCGCAAAAGACTTATGACATAGAGGTGTGGTTACCTGAGCAAAAGAAATATAGAGAAATATCAAGCTGCTCAAATTGTGGTGCATTTCAAGCAAGAAGGATGAACGCTAAATACTCTTCAGAAACTGATAAAAAGATAAAAAAATATGTTCACACTTTAAACGGCTCAGCTTTAGCTATAGGAAGAACGATTATTGCCATAATGGAGAATTATCAAAATTCTGACGGGTCGATTGCAATACCAAACGTGTTGCAAAAATACATGAGTAATGATACTGTTATAAGCAAATAATAATTTTGACATATAGAAAAGCGAGGAAATAAAGATGAAGGTTCTGGTTATAGGTTCTGGTGGACGTGAGCACGCTCTACTTTGGGCTCTAAAAAAATCTCCTATCTTGACTGAGTTATATGTAACTCCTGGTCGCCAAGCTATGAAAGATCTTGGGACTCTTGTGGATGTAAATATTCAAAATTCAGTGGATGTTACACAATTTTGCAAGAGAGAAAATATAGAGTTGGTTGTTATTGGTCCAGAACAACCAATAATTGATGGGCTTGCTGATGATTTAGTTGCAGAGGGAATAAATGTTTTTGCTCCGAGTCAAGCAACTGCAAAACTTGAGGGATCAAAGTCTTTCACCAAAGGACTATGCAAGCGATATGGCATACCAACTGCCAAGTACGAGTGTTTTGTTGATGAAGGATTAGCTAAAGATTTTGTACGTAGCAATAAAATAAAGTTTCCACTTGTAGTGAAAGCAAATGGAATTGCGGCAGGGAAAGGCGTGATGATATGTTGCGCAGAAAACGAAGCTTTTTCAGCAATAGATTCAATGCTAGTGGAGAAAGAATTTGGTGAATCAGGTGAAGAAATAATCATAGAAGAATTTTTAATTGGAGAAGAAGTAAGCTTTTTTGCTCTTGTTGATGGGTTGAAAGTAGTAACTCTTGGGTGCGCAAAAGATTATAAGAGAGTGAATGAAAATAATGAAGGCCAAAATACTGGAGGTATGGGATCGTACTCATCACCTTCAATTATAAGTAAGGACATGGAGCAAAAAATCATCCAAAAAATAATATACCCTACAGCTCAAGCATTGGTTAACATGGGTACTCCTTATAAGGGAGTACTCTTTGCTGGTTTAATGATTTGCAGAGATGGACCAAAACTTCTCGAGTATAACGTTAGATTCGGTGATCCAGAAACGCAATCTATATTACCTAGATTTGATTCAAATTGCGATTTGTTAAAATTGATGTTGTCAGTTGCAGAAGGAAAGTTAAATGTCAAAATGGTGGAACTTAATAACAAATCTACAGTTTGTGTAGTTGTTGCAAGTAAAGGCTATCCGGGTGATTATCAAAAGGGAGAAGTAATTAAGGGATTAGATAAAATTGAAAGCATTCCTGGTATATTGGTATTTCACGCTGGTACTAAATTAGATGAGAGTGATAATTGGGTTTCAGATGGCGGAAGAGTGCTAAATATAGTAGCAGAAGGGAGCACTATAGAGGAAGCCAAAAGTAAGGTGTACTCAGCATTAAATTTTTTAGAATGGCCAGGGGGCTTCTTCAGATACGATATTGGTAGTTAATGTTAGCTGTCGGTTAGCAGGTAGCTCACAGAAATGCAAAACTTCCTTGACAAACTCCGCCAGGCCCCTTATTATGACAATAAGGGTGTTTATGACTCAAAACTTGTTTTTGACCTGCAGGCTCAATGACAAAATTCAGTAAAAAACTCAGGGTATTTATTGGCGGATTACATAAAATTATAGCGGCTGCATGTCTTTTTTATTTTTTCTACATTCAGCCAAATCGCGCTTATTTTAAGCGTTAGCACATTATTACAGCGCCACTTACAGTAATATAGAGTCAAAACTCGCTACTCGGGGCTTCTTTTGCCTTTTTTTTATTTGGTAAATTTCTTAAATATTTATAACTAAACGACAACCGTCATCCCTGTAAAGGTCAAGTATCCCGCTACGTGTTAGCGGCTAAGAACGTGAATTCTGGATTAAAGGAGAATAGAAAAGGCAAGAAAACAGGGTAAACTCAGCAGTGATAAAAAAATAGATGAGGTTACCCATGGAAGATATAACAAAACTGTTTTGTTTGGTCGATGATTTTTGCAGAGATATAGAGAAAAATTTTGCAGATAAACTACTGCCAAATGGTAAAAACCCCACAAGAACAACGGAAATTGAGCACTCCGAAATCATGACAATAATCCTGCTATATCAACAATCTCCGTGTAAAACTTTCTATCTACATTACCTAACGTTGCTCTACAAATCAGAGTTTCCAAAGTTACCTTCATATACCAGGTTTGTTGCTCTAAAGCCTAGGGTTTTGTGGCATTTAGCAATGTTGTTGCATTGGCTTTGTGGACAGTCAGAAAACACTGGAATTTCATATATAGACACAACTCCCATTGCAGTTTGTCATGCAAAAAGAATATCCAAAAACAAAGTTTTTGCTGGAATTGCAAAATTAAGCAAGAGCACTTACGGCTGGTTTTTTGGTTTCAAATTACATATGGTAATCAATGAAAATGTTGAAATTCATGCACTTACGCTAACAAAAGGCAATGTTGATGATAGGATACCTGTGCCAAATCTGACGGAAAAATTAATCGGTCTTTTGTTTGGTGACAAAGGTTATATTGCAAAAGAGCTTTTTCAGAAGCTGTTTGACCGAGGTTTGAAACTTGTTACCAAGGTGAAAAAAGGTATGAAAAATACATTGATTTCGCTAAATGAGAAGATTTTACTGAGAAAAAGGTCTATCATTGAGACTGTTTTTGGTTACCTAAAAAATAGACTAGAAATTGAACACACTCGCCATAGATCCCCTGTTAATTTTTTGGTTCATATCTTTTCTACTCTCATTTCCTATTCCATCAAATCCACAAAGCCTTCTATTTCCTATACTTTCTTCCTTCCTTAATCCAGAATTCGCGTTAAGAGATACCGCGAATGAATCGCGGTATGACGGTTAAGTAGGGTGTCATTCCAGTCTGGAATCCAGTTTTCCATATAATCCATCGGAAATGTTGTAACCACTTTCTATGCTAGTTTGCTTGTGAGCAAGCAAACTTTCCTGGATCCCAGACTGGAATGACATCATAGGGGCGCTGGGATGACACCGTCATAAAGTGAAACTAGATTGTATCTTATCGGTAAAAAAGAAGAGCTATTTTAGGAAGTTTTTATAGGGCTAAAACTAAAGAAAACTTGCATATAAGTTCATCAAGTGTAAAATTAGAGTTGTTTTAAAAGAATAGGTCAATTATGAATCTTGTAACAAAATCTGCTATCGATTTTACTGCTTCAGCTGTTCTCTCTGACGGAGAAATTGTTGATGATTTCTGTCTGAGTAAGCACATAAAAAATAAGTATGCTGTCCTTTTCTTCTATCCACTTGATTTTACTTTTGTTTGCCCAACTGAATTGATATCGCTCAATAATAGAATAAATGAGTTTGCAAAGCGTGGTATTGAAGTGATAGGAATAAGTGTAGATTCAAAATTTTCACATTATAAATGGCGAAACACTCCAGTTAATGATGGTGGTATTGGAGAGGTTAGCTACACTTTAGTGTCTGATATCAAAAAGTCTATATCAAGAGACTATGGGGTCTTATATGATGACTCAATTGCGCTGAGAGCAACTTTCGTTATTGATGATAAATTTATTGTACGTCATCAATTGATAAATGATTTGCCTTTAGGGCGTAATATCGATGAATTCATTAGAATCGTTGATGCAATTAAACATAATGAAGAGCATGGTGAAGTATGTCCAGCAGGGTGGAAAAAAGGTAAGCCAGCAATGCAGGCAAGCGATGAAGGAGTAGTTGATTATCTAAACTCATACAGTGAAGAATTATAGATTTAGTACAAAAGTTCTTATTATTGGATCTGGAGCAGCGGGTTATGCTGCTGCTATATATGCAGCACGTGCAAACTTAGAGCCAATTGTAGTAACGGGAATGCAGCCTGGTGGTCAGCTTACAATTACTACAGATGTTGAAAACTATCCTGGTTTTGTTTCAATACAGGGTCCAGAACTAATGGAGCAAATGAGGTTGCATGCAGAACAGGTTGAAGCAAAAATAATAGATGATGAGATAAAAAGCGTTGAACAACTTGAGGATTCTAATGAGTATAGGTTTAGATCTTCTGGTAATACTAATGACTACTATTCAGATGCAATTATAATTGCATCTGGTGCGCAAGCGAAGTGGCTTGGTTTGGAGAGTGAAAAGGAATTTCAAGGTTACGGAGTTTCAGCTTGTGCAACTTGTGATGGTGCATTTTTTAGGAATAAAGTTGTAGCTGTGGTTGGTGGTGGAAACACTGCTGTTGAAGAGGCGATATTTTTAACTCGATTTGCCAAAGAAGTTATACTAATACACAGGCGTGATAAATTGAGAGCGGAAAAAGTAATGCAAGATAGACTCTTTAAAAATGATAGGATAAAAATAATGTGGAACCATACTGTAGAGCAGATTCTTGGAGAAGAAAATCCGAAGAAAGTTACTGGTATTATAGTTAAATCAACGGAAGCTCAAGAGTTAGAAGTCGATGGAGTGTTCATTGCAATTGGGCATGCACCAAATACAGGTATTTTTAAAGGCTTTGTTGAAATGGATGAACAGGGTTACATAATTACAAAACCTGGAACAACTTTAACTAGTAAAGCAGGAGTATTTGCTGCAGGTGATGTTCAAGATAAGGTGTATCGCCAGGCAGTAGTTGCAGCAGGAACAGGGTGCATGGCTGCACTTGATGCAGAGAAGTTTTTAGAGTCGTAGTTAATTCTAGGATTTTGAATAAATCGCTTGCAATTTTCCTTTTCTTTTTCATAATTATGTTAGTAAATCATTAATAAAGAGGGTTCAGTATACATTATGGAAACGGTGTAGCATATTATGGAGCTTATGGAGGTGGTGATAACACGGCATCGCAAACTCGAAATCCGACAACTTCAAGACAGCTAAGAGCCTATCTTCAAACTCAAGAATGAGCTAATTTGTGAAGCATAATAGTGATCATATTAAAGAAGATGTTGTTTTTTGAAGTGAGAGGAGAATGCTCATAATCCTTACTCATACGTCTAAAATTGGAGAGCCAAGCAAAGGTTCTCTCAACAATCCAACGTTTGGGAATAACCTGAAATCCTGTATCAACTATTTTCTTGGTAATCGTCAATAAACATCCAGTTTCCAATAAGCAGAGGTTTTGCAATTTACCTGTGTATCCTTGATCAGCAAAAAACTTATGTAATGTTGGAGCTTTGCATTTGGCTTGAACAAAAAGATTTAGTGCACCATCACGATCCTGAATGCTTGCACTTTGTACTTCAGCAGCAATTACAAGACCTACAGTATCTACAACGATGTGGCGCTTTCTACCCTTTACTTTCTTGCCAGCATCATATCCTCTGGATCCCCTTTTTGAGTAGTTTTTACTGATTGGCTATCTATTATTCCCACTGATGGAGTTTCATTCTTACCAATTATCTCTCTTACTTTTTTAACTAGAAAATCATGAATCTCTTGCCATATTCCACTTTTTTTCAATCGCTAATTACAACTATACACTGTTTTCCATGGTGGAAAATCTTTAGGCAGTTGTCTCCATTGACATCCTGTTCTCATCATATAGCGGATTGCGTTAATAATTGTTCTAATACTATGTTTTCTTGGTCTGCCGGTCTTTTTAGGTTCAAAATATAGCTCTATTATCTTCCATTCTTTGTCACTTATATCGCTTGGGTACATTTAAAATATATCTTATAACACACTTCTTAACTCCTTTCTACTTAGTTTGAAGACAGGCTCTTAGTATTTAATTTTATGACTATGTCCCTTTTGGTAGCCTGAAGACGGTTTTATACTTCCTGTTTCTTCTCTTCTTTTCCTCCACCAGTATATAGTTTTTCTATCAATTTTGAACATCTTGCTTACTTCTTCCATAGTCATTTTTTTCTCGTCAACCACTTTTAAAACTCGTTCCCTCAGGTCCTCACCATATGGCTTTGCCATCATTCTACCTTAATTAAAGCAGTATTATACCTTTTTACACTCCTTTGAGGAAACCTTATTTCGGTTAGCTATAGGTGCTTGTCTTACAGCAGTTGCACTGGTTCTTTTTTTAGTAGGATATTATTTATGTAAAGCAGATGAACGAAATATAGGACCTGGTGGTACCACCGATAATCCTCAAGTTACAAGGGTTTTGATTTCTTCTCCAGGCCCTGCTGAAAATTTTTGTACATGTTAAAAACATCTTGATAATTGAGGTGAGTGTAAACTTGAGTAGTTTCCAGGCTTGAGTGGCCAAGCAGTTGTTGTATTGATCTTATGTCAATATCTTCCTGAAGCAAATGAGTAGCAAAACTATGACGAAATGCATGTGGAGATAAAATTTCTGGTAAATTTAACATTCTCCTTATTTTCTGCAAACGATTAGCCACATAAGTTCTTCCCAATTTTTTTCCTCTTACTCCCCAAAAAAGATATTGTGTTTCATTATTAATGCCAAGATAAGGACAGGCTTTTACATATTCCTGTATACATTTTTTTACTACCGGAAGAATGAATACCTGCCTTTGTTTATCTCCCTTACCTGTTACTATTAAACTTTCATTGTTAATATCACTAACCCTAAGGTTCAACGCTTCACTGATTCTTAAGCCTGTACCATATAGCAGGACGATAATTGCAATTTCTCTTTTTACCACCCAAGGTTCGCTCAAGTCAGATAATTTCATTTCTTTCACCAAAGTTTTTATATCAGGTATTGATAATGCTTTGGGCAGAGTTCTTCTCTGAATTGGCCTTGATAAGGAAAATACAGCTTCATTGTCTATATTGTAGTTGTTTTTTATGTACTTGAAAAAATTTCTGATTACTGACAATGCACGAGCGTTAGATCTTGCATTCACACCTCTTGCGTAACGAGAGGTAAGCCAACTTCTTAACTCAGGTACGCTCAATTTTTCCAAAGTGCCGACATTTACTTCTCCACCAATGTGAGTATTTAGGAAACTTATAAGATCCTTCAAGTCCCTCATGTATGACTCTAAAGTGTTTGGTGAATAAGATCTGTTGCACCTCAGCCACTCATACCATTTTTCAATGATTGAACCGAGGTCCATAATTATTTTTTAAAGAAAGCATCGATGCACGCATCTCGAAAGGCTTCATTTATATCAGGATGAGAGTGACAAATTCTGTATATATCCTCTGCTGCTGCGCCATATGCCATTGCAACCGCTGCTTCGTTGATTAGCGTATCAGCGTATGCTCCTATGATATGCACACCTAGTATTGTATCTGCTCTGCTACAAGTCAGCACTTTCACGAATCCTTCAGCATCATCAGTGATTTTTGCTCTGCCGTTTGCAGCAAATTGACATTTACCAACTTTGTACTTATAGCCAGCATTTTTGAGCTCCTCTTCGGCTTTACCGATCGAAGAAACCGCAGGGTGAGTGTAAATGACAGATGGTATAATTTCATAATCAACGTGAGGTGACTGTCCTGCTATTATCTCTGCAACTGCCACTCCTTCTTCCTCTGCTTTATGAGCAAGCATTGCTCCACCAATCACATCACCAATAGCAAATATTCCTTTCACATTAGTTTCATATCTGTTGTTAACTTGAACGAAACCGCGATTATCTTTTTCTATTTTTTCATCAATACCAAGACCATCAGTACATGGTTTGCGTCCTGCTGCCACCAATACCTTATCCGCCTCTATAGTGTTTGTTTGATTATCTTTTACAGAGCAAACTTTCACACTCAAAGAGTTACTACTTTGTTTTATTCCCTCAACTTTAGTGCTAAGTAAAAATTTTATTCCTTGTTTTTGTAGACTAGAAAGTAGAGACTTACTTAATTCTCCATCCATTGCTGCAGCGATTCTGTCAAAAAATTCTACTACAGTGACTTCAGAACCTAGCCTCCTCCATACAGAAGACATTTCAAGCCCTATTGCCCCGGCTCCGATTACGACAAGTTTTTTTGGTACTTCAGTTAAAGACAATGCACCAGTTGATGAAATAATACTTTTCTCATCGATATTAATTCCTGGCAAAGAAATAACGTCAGAACCGGTTGCAATTACTATATTTTTTGTCTTCAGCACCTTATCTTCAACTGAAACTTCAAGATTACCTTGGTCAAAAGAAGTAATTTTCCCAAGTCCATTGATTTTAGTGATTTTGTGAAGGTTAAACAGATATTCTATACCTTTTCCAAGTTCCTGAACTCTGGCGTCCTTATAGCCTAGCATTTCTTTTAAATCGAAACTTGCATCCTTAATTTTTATGCCAAGCTTCGACAGATCATTTTTCGTGTGAGCATACTGATAGGAAGAATGAAGTAGTGCTTTGGAAGGTATGCACCCAACTCGCAAGCATGTACCACCAAAAATGCTATTTTTATCTATGCAGGCAACTTTCAATCCAAGTTTTGCAGCAGCGATAGCACACTTATAACCGCCTGGACCACCACCTATAACAATCAGGTCATAATCAATCATAAAGAACAAACCTATTTTCTAAAGAATAAACACCATTTCCCTCAGTTGTTACATATATTTTATCGTGAGTAAACACTGGAGTGTGAAACACATTACCAGGTACTTTGACTAACTTTCCTGCACTTTCAGATCCAGGAAAAGCAAGCATTGAACCTTTATTGCTTGTCACCCACAGTGTATGGGCATGCACAATTGGAGCAAACAATTGCGTATTTTCTATTAAATCAGATGCCCAGACTGTTTCTCCATTTTTTATATCCAGGCCGATTATTTTATTATCTTTAGTTACTATAAAAATTCTTCCGCCTTCTTTTTGTTTCTCTGCAGGAATAAGAGGACTATAATATGACTCAATGTCTGATACACTTTTTACTTGCAGTGACTTTGACCACAAAATATTTCCTGATTTCACGTCAATACCATAAATATAAGAATTGTTTGTAGCTATTAAAGTATCGCCAAGCACTCTCGGTGTAGTAGTTACATCTGTGAGCTGTGTATCCAAAAGGTTTGTAGCCAATTTTTGGCTCCACAATTTTTTACCGTCTTCATTAAAAGCTATTAACTCACCATTTGAAAATGGTGCTATTATTTTATCGTTAGAAATTGTTGGCGATATGGAATACAAACCTCGAACCCCATTGATACCGTTTTGATAAGCCCAAACGGAGCTGCCATCTTTTATATCAAACACGTACAGATAATTATCAATAGTCAATACTACCAATTTATTATTTATTACTGCTGCTTTCCCTCTTACTGGAGCTCTCAATTCTTTTTCCCACTCAATCTTGCCAGTTTTTGCATCTATTGCGTGTAAAGTGTTATCCACTATAAAGAAAACATTTTTTTCATAATGCGATAGGCTCATGTTACCAATTTTTTTCCTATGTGAGAGGTGTAATTTCCAATTCATAGCCTTTGAGTTATCAATATCAAAGGAATATAAAGCGCCGTGCTTGTCTGATAAAATAACGCTATCTTCTGTAAGCACTGGAGCTACATATCCTTGAGATAGTTTTTTATCCACTAGACTTATTCGCTCGCTTGCCATTGTGTAACTGCTACACAATAACATTATTATAACAATTATTACTTTCATTACTTAGTTGAGAACAAGATTTATTAATATACATACTAGAAATCTTAATCACAATGAAAATGTTCTTGTTGTACGTTGAAACATTGATTTATGAACAGAATATTATATTATTATGTAAAAACCATACTCTTAGAGGTAATACACCTCATCCACTATGCGGCAACGTGCATAGCTGTATGAACATTGAGATATAAAAGTAATTTATACCAAGAAGAAAGATGTCATCCAAGTAGCTTGACTACTTGGATCCAGATTGGATACTGAGTTGGTGAGTATAAAAGTATAGCTAACGCGAGCTCTGCGTCATACCGTGATTCATTCGCGGTATCTCAGCCGCTAACACATAGCGGGATGACAGCAATCTCACGTCATACCGCCGCAGCGCTAACAAGTAGCGGGATGACGATTGTCAAGGTGTCATCCGAGTAGCTTGACTACTTGGATCCAGAAAACTTAACTTTAAATAAGTGGCTGCATAATAAAGACTAGATTCCAGCGTCACGCGCTGGAATGACACCATTTTCGGTCTCTTAAATTGCTTTAGCTACAAACATTAAGAAATTTACCAAACGAAAAAAAAGGCAAAAGAAGCCCCGTGGTGCGAGTTTTGACTCTATATTACTGTAAGTGGCGCTGTAATAATGTGCTAACGCTTAAAATAAGCGCGATTTAGCTGAATGTAGAAAAAATAAAAAAGACATGCAGCCGCTATAATTTTATGTAATCCGCCAAAAAATACCCTGAGTTTTTTACTGAATTTTGTCATTGAGCCTGCAGGTCAAAAACAAGTTTTGAGTCATAAATACCCCTACTGTCATAATAAGCTTACTATTACCCATAAATCTAAAAGGAGAAAAAGCTGCTATCTTACTAATTCAACTTTCTATTATAAATAGATCTATGGTCTAAAAATGGAATATATGATGAAAAGAACTATAAATACCTCAACTGGCGAATGGGCAGAAAGTGAATTTGGAATTGTTAATTTTGGTGATATAAGATTAAGTAAAAGGCTTCTAAAAATAGTTAATAGTTTTGCTGAATCGCCTGAGTGTTCAATAAATCAAGCTTGTGAAGATTGGCATCAAAGTAAAGCAGCTTATAGATTTTTCCAAAAAGATGCCATTTCTGAAAGAAAGATATTAGACAGTCATATAATTAAAAATATTGAAAGAGCTAAAGAATACTCAACTATCTTAGCTATCCAGGACACGAGTTATATTTCATATAAAAATCATAAAAAGACCGAAGGATTAGGGATTATAGCAGCAAGATTAACATCTAAAACAACTAATTTTAAAACCCATGGATTAGTGATGCATACAACGTTTGCAGTTACAACAGAAGGACTACCTATAGGATTATTGGATCAAAAAATTAGTACTAGACCTCCCTTAGCTGAAGACCTAAAGGAGTTGAAAAGAAGAAGCCATAATACTGCTCTTCCCATAGAAGAGAAAGAAAGCATACGGTGGATAGCATCACTTAAAGACTCTACTAAACATCCTGGATTAAAGGATGTTAAGGTAGTTACCGTTTGTGATAGAGAAGCAGATATTTATGATTTATTTGAAGTTGCTTCCACTAATCAATCTCTTTTTGTAGTAAGAGGAAATCAAAACAGAACAGTAAACAAGAAGTCGACTTATTCTGAAAAAGGTGGTGAAAGATTGTGGGATTTGATGAATCGCATGTCTTGCCAAGGAGAAATACAAGTGAGTATTCCTGCTTGCGATAACAAACCTCAAAGAACAACAGTTTTAGAAGTAAAGTTTAGTAACTTTGTGATGAATGCATCAAAAAACAACGCTAGACGTAAAACGCAAAAACTTCCTAATTTAAATTTAAATGCTGTCTATGTTATAGAAAAATATCCCCCATTTGGCGAAGAGCCCATGAACTGGATTTTGTTAACAAATATAAATATTAATAATTTTGAAGAAGCAGTAGAAAAAATACAATGGTATTGCTTAAGATGGAGAATAGAGGTTTTTCATAAAATTTTGAAATCCGGTCTTAAAGTTGAAGAATGTAGGCTCCAAACAGCAGATAGATTGATCCGCTTTCTTACAATTATGAGTATAATTGCATGGAGAATATTTTTTATCACATTGGTAGCTATAGCTAACCGAAATAAGGTTTCCTCAAAGGAGTGTAAAAAGGTATAATACTGCTTTAATTAAGGTAGAATGATGGCAAAGCCATATAGTGAGGACCTGAGGGAACGAGTTTTAAAAGTGGTTGACGAGAAAAAAATGACTATGGAAGAAGTAAGCAAGATGTTCAAAATTGATAGAAAAACTATATACTGGTGGAGGAAAAGAAGAGAAGAAACAGGAAGTATAAAACCGTCTTCAGGCTACCAAAAGGGACATAGTCATAAAATTAAGTACTTAGATGGCTTTGTCAAATTTCTGGATGAAAACCGAGATATTACGGTTGAAAAAATAATTGAAAAATTTGGCAACATGTGCAAAGGCACAGTCTACAATTATCTTAAAAAAGTAAACTATACATATAAAAAAAACTTTTCTTTATCAGGAAAGGAATGAAGAGAAACGCAAGGAGTTCATAAAAAAAATAGAAGGAATAGAAAAAGAAAACTTGATATTCATAGATGACTCTGGAGTAGAAGACAACAGATTTTATGAATATGGGTGGTCTCAAAAAGGCAAGAGGTTATTTGCCGATAAACCAGGGTTTAAAAGAAAGAGGGTAAGCATAATAGGAGCACTAAATGAGGGAAAAGTTAAAGCTTCCTGGGTAATTGAGGGCTACTGCAACAGCGAGATTTTTGATGCTTATGTAGAAAATATACTTGTTCCTATATTAAAACCTGGACAGACTATTGTTCTCGATAATGCAAGCTTTCATAAATCTGCAAGAACGAAAAATTTGATAGAAAATGTTGGGTGTAAAATTTTGTTCTTGCCGCCATACTCACCGGATTTAAATCCGATTGAGAAGTTCTGGTTTGCCATTAAGCATGCCATAAGAAAAGTGCTGCCAAGCTTTTGGCCCAATATTAATTCGGCTATTGATTTTGTCTTTCAGCTCTCGGGGAAATCTTACTTCGGTTAGCTATAGAACACGAGTTTCCTATTTCTCTCTTCTCTCACTATTATTCATAAAAACCTCCAAGATCAACATTATATACAAATTCAACGCCAGCTTTCTGACGCAGTAGTTCTCGAGGAATAACCCTTTTGAACTCTAAATTTGCAATGTTGTCCTTGTTGCTTGGGCACTGGGATGACATCTTTTTTTTTGACTCTTATATCTCAATGTTCGTACAGTTATGCAAACACAAAGGCAGTGCTTGACACTGGCATCCAGTCTTTATTATGCAGCCACTTGGTTAGAATTAAGTCTTCTGGATCCCAGTGTCAGCTACTCGGATGACATTCTCCCTTGTGGATTCAAATCACAATGTTCACACAGTTGTAGGATTATTGTATAATTAAATACTTTTTTAAACTAATGAAGCTTGAAAGCGGGTCACCTTTCACGACCTGTATTTACTTGAGGAGTATTAACAGGCGTTATCGCCGGGTTCTCAAGCTTTGTTGCCTGCTTCAAACCCTCGCTTACACTTTGGTCCTGATTTAAAATTTTATCAAAGTGCTTACTCTTTTGTTCCTCTTCGTTATTTGACGTATCTCTTTGAGCATCTTCTTTTATGCCACGAGCATTTTCCACACTCTTTTCATCCTCACCTAAAAGTTTTTCTAATATTTTCTTAACAAAGCGCTTCAGAGCCTGTCTTCAAACTCAAGAATGAGCTAATTTGTGAAGCATAATAGTGATCATATTAAAGAAGATGTTGTTTTTTGAAGTGAGAGGAGAATGCTCATAATCCTTACTCATACGTCTAAAATTGGAGAGCCAAGCAAAGGTTCTCTCAACAATCCAACGTTTGGGAATAACCTGAAATCCTGTATCAACTATTTTCTTGGTAATCGTCAATAAACATCCAGTTTCCAATAAACGCGAATTCTGGATTAAGGAAGGAAGAAAGTATAGGAAATAGAAGGCTTTGTGGATTTGATGGAATAGGAAATGAGAGTAGAAAAGATATGAACCAAAAAATTAACAGGGGATCTATGGCGAGTGTGTTCAATTTCTAGTCTATTTTTTAGGTAACCAAAAACAGTCTCCTTTTTTCACGTTGGTAACAAGTTTCAAACCTCGGTCAAACAGCTTCTGAAAAAGCTCTTTTGCAATATAACCTTTGTCACCAAACAAAAGGCCGATTAATTTTTCCGTCAGATTTGGCACAGGTATCCTATCATCAACATTGCCTTTTGTTAGCGTAAGTGCATGAATTTCAACATTTTCATTGATTACCATATGTAATTTGAAACCAAAAAACCAGCCGTAAGTGCTCTTGCTTAATTTTGCAATTCCAGCAAAAACTTTGTTTTTGGATATTCTTTTTGCATGACAAACTGCAATGGGAGTTGTGTCTATATATGAAATTCCAGTGTTTTCTGACTGTCCACAAAGCCAATGCAACAACATTGCTAAATGCCACAAAACCCTAGGCTTTAGAGCAACAAACCTGGTATATGAAGGTAACTTTGGAAACTCTGATTTGTAGAGCAACGTTAGGTAATGTAGATAGAAAGTTTTACACGGAGATTGTTGATATAGCAGGATTATTGTCATGATTTCGGAGTGCTCAATTTCCGTTGTTCTTGTGGGGTTTTTACCATTTGGCAGTAGTTTATCTGCAAAATTTTTCTCTATATCTCTGCAAAAATCATCGACCAAACAAAACAGTTTTGTTATATCTTCCATGGGTAACCTCATCTATTTTTTTATCACTGCTGAGTTTACCCTGTTTTCTTGCCTCTTCTATTCTCCTTTAATCCAGAATTCACGTTATTAGTATGTAAATCAACACCTATATAACGCATAAAATTTTCCTCTTATTGAATACTCTAACATATCAGAGTACCGGTTGGTCCATTCTCCTATACGCGGTCACTAAATTTTATAGGCCGCACGATGGTTTTCGGTGGCAGGGGCGATTAATCTCCTTTACGAGGTCTTTTTCCTATACTGCAAAAAGCAGAAAGGGCCTCACAAAAATTTTCAATCTGCCACCTATCCACTCTGAGAAGGTATTATCTTCTCATGCTTCCAACCAAGCAATAACTATTCATACCTCCTCCTTTTGACGTGAATTATGGATTAAAGGAGAATAGAAAAGGCAAGAAAACAGGGTAAACTCAGCAGTGATAAAAAAATAGATGAGGTTACCCATGGAAGATATAACAAAACTGTTTTGTTTGGTCGATGATTTTTGCAGAGATATAGAGAAAAATTTTGCAGATAAACTACTGCCAAATGGTAAAAACCCCACAAGAACAACGGAAATTGAGCACTCCGAAATCATGACAATAATCCTGCTATATCAACAATCTCCGTGTAAAACTTTCTATCTACATTACCTAACGTTGCTCTACAAATCAGAGTTTCCAAAGTTACCTTCATATACCAGGTTTGTTGCTCTAAAGCCTAGGGTTTTGTGGCATTTAGCAATGTTGTTGCATTGGCTTTGTGGACAGTCAGAAAACACTGGAATTTCATATATAGACACAACTCCCATTGCAGTTTGTCATGCAAAAAGAATATCCAAAAACAAAGTTTTTGCTGGAATTGCAAAATTAAGCAAGAGCACTTACGGCTGGTTTTTTGGTTTCAAATTACATATGGTAATCAATGAAAATGTTGAAATTCATGCACTTACGCTAACAAAAGGCAATGTTGATGATAGGATACCTGTGCCAAATCTGACGGAAAAATTAATCGGTCTTTTGTTTGGTGACAAAGGTTATATTGCAAAAGAGCTTTTTCAGAAGCTGTTTGACCGAGGTTTGAAACTTGTTACCAACGTGAAAAAAGGAGACTGTTTTTGGTTACCTAAAAAATAGACTAGAAATTGAACACACTCGCCATAGATCCCCTGTTAATTTTTTGGTTCATATCTTTTCTACTCTCATTTCCTATTCCATCAAATCCACAAAGCCTTCTATTTCCTATACTTTCTTCCTTCCTTAATCCAGAATTCGCGTTACGAACATTGTCTATCAGGAAGGTGTCATGCAAGTAGCTGACACTGGTTCTTTTATGACGGTGTCATTCTAGTCTGGAATCCAGGAAACTTAATTGCAAGTAATGCATTGGGTTTGGTAAGTATGGGTTTTGCGTTATAGAATGAAGCACTTTTGGTGAATTTGTAAAGAAAACTGGATTCCAGACTGGAATGACAAGTTCTCGGCAACCCCTACGTCATACCGCCGCGGCGCTAACACGTAGCGGGATGACGATTGTCAAGGTGTCATCCGAGTAGCTTGACTACTTGGATCCAGAAAACTTAACTTTAAATAAGTGGCTGCATAATAAAGACTAGATTCCAGCGTCACGCGCTGGAATGACGCCATTTTCGGTCTCTTAAATTGCTTTAGCTACAAACATTAATAAATTTACCAAGTGGAAAAAAAGGCAAAAGAAGCACCGTGGTTATTATCCGCTTTAAAATATTGGCGTTTTTTATGTTTTAAACGCTTGACAAGCGAGATTAAGCTGCTTTTAATTGCAACTAACCTACGCTGCAAATGTTTAAGAAATTTACCAAGCAGAAAAAAAGACAAAGAATCCCCGAGTTAGCTAGTCTTTTACTATCTTTGTCGAGTATTGGCATTTTTTGATGTCTTGTAACGCTTTGTAAGCGCGTTCAGCTTACTTAGATAAAAATCTAGATGTAGATGAAGTTTTGTAAAGACATACAGTATCTATATACTGCAAAAAATTGAACATAAGACGCCGATACATTAAGTAATCCTTACCTTTTAATCTGCAGATTGGCGAAAGCAAATACAATAGCTTCACTGTCATGATAAGGGGGCTGACGGAGTTTGTCAAGCAAGTTTTTGTTTCTACTGAATGACAGTTGTGGCTTGGGAGGTAGTGCAAGAAGTCTATTTCCACAAAAATGCTTCAATTTATCTTAACATTTTGTCAACTACCTTTATAGGAATGACAATTTAAAAGGGCATTTTTACATATTCCATATGGCTGCCAGTCGCACCCCTCACATGCGTAATCAAATTTCTTTAAAGACATTTTCTCTCTAATCTTTTTTACCGCCTCATTCCAAATTAAAGTCTCGCCAATTTTTATTCCTAAAATTCCCATATGCCTTCTATCTAGCTCTAAAACTTTAGCTTGTGTGGTGCATTTACCTTGTTTAATCTGGTTTGGGCAAGCACTACAAATACTATCAAGATTGCCGACTACTTCGATTTGAGTGTTAGGATCACTCATTACTTTGCTTGCTATCTTTTTATAATTTTCTACAAAACCCTGAGAATACCCATATCCCCGAAACGCGAGGGTGCACATGAAATGATGAGGGCGGAATTTTATCATTTTTTCAAATATTGCAAAGCTGCTACAAGTAGAAAAATTTTTACCAAACCAGGAAGGATAAATGGTAAAACACCCACCATTATTGCTTGTCCCAGACCCAAGTAAACAGCAAGCCAACTAACACCACAAATAAAGATTACAACTGTACCAGCCAGACAACTTAAAGAATTACACACAAATGACTTATATTTAGAGTTCAGTAATTCATTTACTTTGCTCATTACCATAACAGCAGCTAAACAGCCAATTAAATATCCACCTGTTGGTCCGAGAAAAATGTGATAACCACCAGAAAAATTCGCAAAAACAGGAAATCCTGCTGCACCAAGTGATAGATATGTAAGCACAGAATAGAATGCTGTTCTGCGGTTAAATTTAAGCCCAATAAGCATTACTCCTAAAGTTTGCAATGTGATAGGCACAGGCTGCAATGGTACGCTTATTTGAGCCATCAAGAATAAAAGTAAAACGCAAGACAATATTTCAGCCAGTGTTGATCTGCTGCTAGATTGTGTTATAAACATACCTTCCCAATAAAAATAACTTATTAAATGTAATATATGTGTATAAGAGGTTTTGCAATTTAAATTTTGCTTATATTGTGCTACAATGAATTATTTATGCACTATTAAATTAAAAATGATGAGTAAACAAGATCTATTATCGTTGATGAAAGCAAGACACAGCGGACGTTCATACGATACTACAAGAGCAATATCTCAGGAAGACATGGATATTTTAATGGAAGCTGTAAGGCTGACTCCCTCATGTTTTGGTGATGAACCTTGGAGATATGTGATATGCAACAAACAGAACAATCAAAGCGCATGGGAAAAGCTGCTAAATTGTCTTGATGAATCTAATCAAAAATGGGCAAAAGATGCACAAGTGTTAATCATATCTTTAAGTGCTAAAAACTTCCGTAAACGAGGTAAAGGAGAAAATCTTTGGGCTAGTCATGATACTGGTGCAGCAAATTATGCACTTATGCTACAGGCTGCATCTGTGAACTTAATGGCTCATCAAATGGGTGGATTTGATAGAGATAAAATAGTAGAAAGATTCAACATATCCGATGATTTTAATGTAATGTCAGTGATAGCGGTTGGTTACGAAGAAGAGGGCGCTGAAACAAGTAAGAAAAAAAGAAGACCAATAGAAGAAATATTTTTTTATGACGAGTGGTCAAGGTCCTAAAAATTTTATCAAGATGCACGGTACTGGCAATAATTTTGTTATCATAGACTCACGTTCAACAAACAATTTAGACTGGAACTATAGACAAATTGCTGATCAAAGCAGTTGTGATCAAGTGATAATTATAACAATGTCTAATGCTGCAGACTGCTTTATACATATCTATAATGCTGATGGTAGTCGAGCTGAAATGTGCGGAAACGCAGCACGCTGTGTTGGATATTTGATAATGTCGGAAAAAGGTACTGAGTATATCACTATTGAGCTGGTAAACAAACGCATTTTAGAGTGTTTTAAAGTTGGTGATAAATCCATAAAGGTTAACATGGGTAAACCTTTGCTAAAATGGCATGAAATTCCCTTGTCTACTGATTGTGACACTCTTCACTTACCTATAGAGCTTGAAATGCTAAAAGATCCTGTTGCAGTAAATATTGGTAACCCTCATATAGTTTTTTTTGTTGATAACATAAGTGAAATACCATTGCGAAATTTAGGACCAAAGCTAGAAAATCACGTACTATTTCCTCAGAAAATTAATATTAGTATTGCACAAGTTGAAAAGTCTGGAGAAATAGCTTTAAGAGTTTGGGAAAGAGGTACAGGCATTACTGCATCATGCGGTAGTGCAGCCTGTGCAGCACTTGTTGCATCCACACTACGTGGATATCTGACTGCCCAACAGACTTCAGTAGATTTACCAGGAGGTAAGTTATTAATCGAATGGGCAAATAACGTATTCATGACCGGTGATATAGGATTTTTGTGATAATTGTTTTCACAATGCAAAACTACTTGACACCCTCTGCCAGCCATACGCGTCAAGTTAAGAAAATAAAGGTATGAAGAAGATAGGATAAGAAGATATAAGTTCTCTCGGATATATTTTAGTGAGAGAACTAATGATGAATAAAATAACTTGCTTATCAAATTACCTAAACAAATTTTTCAATGAAAGAGCAAATGAAGTATCAATTGAAACAGGATTTATAAAAAGGAAGAGAAAATTGAGTGGTTCATCATTCATAAAAGCTATAATTTTGGGTAATATAGGAGTTGCAAACTGCAGCATAGATACAATGTGCCAATTATTAAACGAAGCATCTGTAATAATAACAAAACAGAGTCTAGATTTGAGGTTTACTGAAGAGGCAGTGGAATTTATGAAAAGGATGTATAATGAATCTATGGCTTTATTTAAAAATACCCTGCAAATTGATTGTAGAATCTTGCAGCAATTTAAAAGCGTTAAGTTATTGGATAGTAGCTATATTAGCCTGCCTAACAGTATGGAGAATATGTATAAAGGATATGGTACCAGCTACAGCGGCTATGAAAGTAATACCAAGTCCGGGATAAAGTTGCAATTAGTTTTCGACTACTTAAATCAGACATTTGATCAATTAAATATAACGGAGGGAATAAGGTCAGATCAAGGGTATAGGAAACATTTGAGTAATATATCAAGTAACGATTTGCTAATATCTGATCTTGGTTATTTTGTGCCAAGTTCTTTTAAACAGATTAAGGAAATAGGAGCTTATTTTATTAGTCGTTATAAATCTGATACCAATATATATGATATAGAAACAAATCAAAAAATGGAGTTACTGGAATGTTTAGAGGGTAAGCTATTTTTAGAAACTGAGGTATTATTGGGAAAAGAAGCAAAGATTAGAGTAAGAATTATATGTCAAAAGCTAACTGAAGAACAGTCTATAGCCAGGAGAAGGAAGGCTAATAGATTAGCAAAATCACATGGATATACATCTTCCAAAAGGAATCAAAAGTTATTGAATTGGTCAATATTTATAACTAATGTTCCAAAAAGTAAAATTAGTGCTGAACAAGTATTAACAATTTACCGAGTAAGATGGCAAATTGAATTATTATTTAAATTATATAAGAGCCATATAGGACTTGATAAACTAAAAGGAAAACCATATAGGGTATTATGTGAATTATATGCTAAATTGTGTGCAATTCTTATATTTCATGGAATAGTTGGTTGTACAGAACTAAAAAAGGGCACAGAACTTAGTTTAACAAAGGCATTTATTGAGCTTAAAAGGCGAGTTAGAGAGCTATTCTTAACATTAAATTGTGTAGTCAGTAAAGTACAAATTTTCCTCAAAAAACTCATCTCAACCTGGTCAAAATTCTCCTTAAAAGACAAATATAGAAAAACAAGAATATCAACTTTGAGTGCACTAAATTTGCTCATTTTTCCTTAACTTGACGCGTATGGTCAGAAAACACTGGAATTTCATATATAGACACAACTCCCATTGCAGTTTGTCATGCAAAAAGAATATCCAAAAACAAAGTTTTTGCTGGAATTGCAAAATTAAGCAAGAGCACTTACGGCTGGTTTTTTGGTTTCAAATTACATATGGTAATCAATGAAAATGTTGAAATTCATGCACTTACGCTAACAAAAGGCAATGTTGATGATAGGATACCTGTGCCAAATCTGACGGAAAAATTAATCGGTCTTTTGTTTGGTGACAAAGGTTATATTGCAAAAGAGCTTTTTCAGAAGCTGTTTGACCGAGGTTTGAAACTTGTTACCAAGGTGAAAAAAGGTATGAAAAATACATTGATTTCGCTAAATGAGAAGATTTTACTGAGAAAAAGGTCTATCATTGAGACTGTTTTTGGTTACCTAAAAAATAGACTAGAAATTGAACACACTCGCCATAGATCCCCTGTTAATTTTTTGGTTCATATCTTTTCTACTCTCATTTCCTATTCCATCAAATCCACAAAGCCTTCTATTTCCTATACTTTCTTCCTTCCTTAATCCAGAATTCGCGTTATAAATAATCAAAGTTATTTCCCCATCGGTCAGTTAATGCTCACATATCATCAAAGTTAGCTATTCTCCATAGCGAAGTCTCTAGCTAGGAACAATGAGCCACAGATTAGTATGGTTTTGATGTTTTGGATAGAGGCTTTTAATATGTGATTTGATATTGCATCGCCAATTGATTCACATTCAACTGTTTTTATTCCTATGTTATTGGCTTTTTCCCTAATCAAATTTGTATTTGTTGCTTTAGGTTCAGACTTAACACAAACCGCACATAGTAGCTTGATATATGGCTTTAAGTGCTCTAAGAACTCTTCCACATTTCTGTTACGAGTAACACCAAAAATTATATAGATACCTTCAGCAAAATTATCTTTTACCCACTGAGATAGCACTCTAGCACCGTCATTATTGTGTGCACCATCTAAAAATAATTGCCAATCTTTCGGTAGTAGGGAAATTAAATTACCCTCTTTTATGAGCTCTAGTCGTGCAGGCCAGTAGGTACGCTGTAAACCTGAAGTGATATCCTCTTCTCCAATATCAAATCCATATTTTCCACTTAAAATACTACATGCTGCAATAGCATTGCCTGCATTAATCACCTGATGATCACCCTTTAAAGATGGCAAAGAAAATTCTATTGATTGAATAGCTGATTGAAAAATCATTTGAGCTCCAGCACGTGACCTCTCATTTTTTTGTTTCTGGATCCCAGTTTGGATGACAGATAGTCGTTTTTTGCAATTCCATTCAAGGCCTCCTCTATACAGAGGAGATTTCTTATTTATTGCGTGGTGTTCTAGCGTGTTCATTATAGATTTTTCTTGTGGTGCTATTACGCAAGGAACATTAGGTTTCATTATTCCAGCCTTTTCACCTGCTATAATTTCTATAGTAGGGCCAAGATATTCTGTATGATCAAGGGCAAAGGAAGTAATGATTGTTAAAATCGGACTATCTATAACATTTGTTGCATCAAGTCTTCCACCCATACCTACTTCAACTAAAGTTATATCGGCTTTATGACGAGAAAAAGCTAAAAAAGCTGCAATAGTTGCAGCTTCAAACAGAGTGATAGGTTGTTCTGCAATTACGGCACGGCATTCTTCTAATAAGCTATATAATTCATTATCGTCGATATAACTGCCTGCAATAACTATTCTTTCATTAAAATTCACCAAATGTGGAGAAGTGTATGTATGGACCTTATACCCTGCTGCTTGCATTATATATCTTATAAATGCTAGTGTTGAGCCTTTCCCGTTAGTACCAGCTATATGAATTACGGGAGGCATTTTTTTCTCAGGATTGTCCAATTTATTTAGAAAGCTTTTTATGCGATCAAGAGAAAAATCCTTTGGTCTACTACCAAGCGGTTTAGGCCAATGAGGCATATATATCATGGATTGTTATTGCATTTTAATTCAGCTATAACGCTTGCTATGCCATGCGTGTCGATTTTTTCACTAAATTGAGAACGTTGATTAATAGCAATACTTATTCCACTCATTACAACATCACTTATCAAGAAAGAACTGTTATTTTTAGTAACTTTAAAATCAATATTTGTAAATTCTTCATCACCGTAAGAAAATCTTGTACCAATTAAGCAAGTTTCATCGTCAACTGCTTTTGTACTCATTATGATCATTTCACTATCATGCATGTATTTATATAAAATTTTAACGCACAAACGCGTAAGATACACTTCATACTCTCTTAAAAAATCTTCTTTTTCTTTTTGTTTAACTAAAGCCCAATGTTTTCCTATAACGAATTGCGATATTCCTTTGAGGTTAACATTATTCTGAATGACCTCCTGAAGCTTTTCGTGTACATGCCCTAGGTTTTTTCTATTTCCTTTTGTAGATATACCATCCACTTGTTGCTTCATAGTATGCACAAAAATTTTGTGATCTGTACAATTAGTATAAGCACTTGAAGAAATTACAATAAAAACAACAATGATTAAAACTTTAGTAATATTCATAAGATATATTTATTAACTATGATACTTAGAATGCAAATTTAATAAAGATTAAATAATAATCGCTGACTTTAATATACCTATAGACATGCCCTGTGTAAATCATCTATAATTCAAGTAGGGGTCTGTGCTATGCGTTATGAGTTAAGTTAAATTTCCCGAGCGATAATTTCTAGAGAGGGGAATTGCCTCTGCTGGTTTCGTTGAAACTAATATGCGATGCCCACCTTAACTTCAGGTCTCAGGAATCTACTAAGGCTGACGGTAGATACGGATCCTTTTTTGATTGGTTTAACATTTATGCTTCATCAATGCAGAGAACAAGGTACCTTCCTATGTTCGCCTAATGAAGTATTCCAAATTGTAATTGATGTTGAAAGGTATCCTGATTTTGTTCCTTGGTGCAAAGCCGTTTATATAAAAGAAAAAATTGACAACCAAATGGTTGTGGATCTTCTCGCAGCTTTTCATGGAATTAAAGGAAAGTACACATCAGAAGTAACCTTTCTTTCTCCAAGTGGAACAAATGAAGGTTGGATAAAAGCTGTATCATCAAATGGAATATTTAAACATCTATACAATGAATGGCAATTCATTCCCATAGATGAAAATAAAACTATGGTAAAGTTTTATATAGAGTTTAAGTTTAAGTCCAACTCATTTTCCACTTTATTAAACTCAGTATATAAATATACACAGAGTAAAATAATTGCTGCATTTAAAGATAGGGCTGAAAGCCTTGCTAAACAAAAGTTATCTTGACATTATTAATATAAATATGTAATTTTTTTAGTAAGTTAAGTGTTTGTATTGTAATGATTTTCAGACTATTGTTTTTACTAATTCTTATGAGTGTTAATTCTTATGCAGTTGTTAAATCCAGTAACCAACATATTCAAAAAGAAACTAATGAAATAACATCAAAGGAGTTACTATCACTATTACCTGATGATAAATTATTAGGAGATCCAAAAGCACCAATTCTAATGATAGAATATGCTTCATTAACTTGCTATCACTGCTCTCTTTTTCATAAGAATGTTTTTCCTAAAATTAAAGAGAAATATATAGACACAGGTAAGATGTTATATATATTTCGTCATTTTCCTTTGGATTACAGAGGGCTAAAGGCTGCAATGCTAAGTCATTGCTACGAAAAACAAGAAGACTACTTTAATTTTAACAAAGCTGTTTTTAACTCAATAGATTTGTGGAATTACTACAATTTAAGTGATTTGACTTTACTACAAAGAATTGCTGCACTAAGCAACTTAAAGCAAGATGCATTTAACCAATGCATTAATGATAAGAAAATTATGGATAAAATCGTAAATGATAAATCACTGGCAATCAATAAACTTGGTATCACAGCCACTCCAATATTTTTTATCAAGCTTAACGATGGTAAGTCATATATAGAGCATAATAAAGTTAAACATGAAGGGTATAAAGAGCTGAAATATCTCACTGATGTGATAGATAAATTATATGGAAAAGCTATAGTGAAGTAATACCACTGTAGCTTACCATATAAAAGACTCTATGCTGAGTCATTGTTTTTCACTACTGTTTGTTGTTTTTTACGCTCAAACTCTCTTTTTTTACTGTGCCAAGTGTAGTAATACATAGCGATTTTATTCTCTATTAATACTATTGTCCCATCATAAAACTGAACCATATCCATAACTTTTCTCTGAGCTTCATTAAAACGTTCTTTATACTTTTCACGATAAGCTGGATTATGTAGTAACATAACCCCTTCATTCTTGTTAGATTTTTTGTTTAGCGTTTCAACTTCACTAGCAATAGTATAAGACATATAACCCCCTCTAATTGATTATAAAAATTATATTTTAAAAAGAGAAATGCGCATAAACAATCCCTTTAATTCTAGTATAATAATCGATTGCTTATTATGCTAGTTAACCATGGTACGATATATAATAATTTTTGTCACTTAAAATTTTATACTATGAAATAATAACTTAAAATAAATGTTTTTATTATTTTAAACTATATTATTATGTTTATAAATTGTGTATGAATTAAGCCTCCCTAATTTATAATATAAAACGTAATGCGTAATAATTCTAGTATAAAATTGTCATATATAAGAAATCTATTTGCAAAAGAATATAAAAAAATAGAAGAATATTGTATTCTTGAAAAAAAGCAACATATTCATATTGGCCCTGAAGAAGGAAAGCTATTAAGTTTATTTATAAAAATCCATAAAATCAAAAGTATTGTTGAGGTTGGCACATTATACGGTTATTCGTCGATTTGCATGGCAAAAGCTCTACTAGAAGACGGTCATATATATACAATAGAAAATAATCCTCAACACTCAAGAATAGCAAAAAAAAATTTTAGTGCTTTTAATCTAAGTGATAAAATTACTCTAATAGAAGGCGATGCACTGGAAAAAATTAATGAATTATCAGCAAAGGCACCATTTGACATGATATTCATCGATGCTGACAAAAGTAGTTATCCTAAGTATTTAGATTGGGCAGAGTCATACATTAAACAAGATGGGCTAATCGTTGCAGATAACACTCTATTGTTTAATACAGTATTTTTAGAATCGCCTCCAAAAGAAGTATCAGAAAAATCATGGCATGCTATGAGGGAGTTTAATAATAGATTATCAGATGAAAAGAAATATTTTTCTATATTGATTCCAACTGATGAAGGAATGACTGTAGCTTTAAAGCTAACATAAGTTAAAAATCAAGGTCAGCGTAATGTTTAGGAGGGGTTAAACCGGAAACTCTCTCTAATAATATCTCACGAAAACAAGGCTTTGATTTAACAATGGAGTACCATTCTTTTAAAATTTTACTTTTTTCCCATGGAAAACTACTTACATAATCCATTACGGAAATATGCGATGCTAAAGCAATATCAGCTAAAGTAAACTTATCAGTTGCAAGCCAAACGTTCTTGTTAATTAAGTGTTCGATGTATTCCATATGGCAAGGCAGGTTATGCTGAGCTGCATGAAGAAATCTAGAGTCAGGGCTGCGGTTGGTAATTACTTTTTCATTCATAATATACTTAGTAACTTCATTGTAAAATTTGTTGTCGAACCAATTGATTAGAGCGCGTATTTTAGACTTAATAATAGTGGATGAACCAAGTAATTTGACGTCGCTATTGTAAGTCTCTTCTATATATTCACAAATGGCATTACTATCCGCTATTACAAAGTTATTATCTATTAATACTGGTACTTGCCCAGTTGGATTGATCTCCATAAATTCATTCCGTTTTTCCCACGGATTTTCATACACTAGATCGCAGCCTAATTTTTTTTCTTTTAGAAAAGTTCTAACTTTTCGTGAAAATGGACAAAGAGGAAAATGATATAAAATCATAATATTCCTCTTTTGTTATCCCAGTACCTATAGGTTGTTATTCCAGTGTGTGACACTGAAATCCACATCTTTTTTCTCTGGATCCAAGTTGTAATGACAAGAGAAGAGTATTTTAGGTAACAGTTGTTTACTCCAAAGTAATGTTGCAAGAGATCTAACATATAAATTATTAAGGTTAATATAGGATATACCTTGCTAAATAAAAAAAAAAGTATAATATTTTGTAAGGTATGCAGGCAAAAACTCTGTAATTTGGTCAGATCAGAAATGAAGCAGCCATATCAGAACCTTTTTGGGTTGCATACCTATTTCATTATTTGTTTTATCCGAGGCTATGAATATAGCATTAAAACATCGTCCTAGTAGCTTCAAAGATCTAGTAGGTCAAGATATATTAGTGCGTGTATTAGAAAATGCTTTTATTTTAAACAAAATCCCACAATCTATACTGCTCTCTGGTAGTAGTGGAGTTGGTAAAACCACCACTGCAAGGATAATAGCTTTATGTTTGAATTGTTCCCTGGGGCCAATTTTTGAACCTTGCGGATCATGTGAAAATTGTCTAGCAATAAAAAATTCAAGCCATCCAGATGTAATTGAAATCGATGCAGCAAGTCACACTAGCATTGACGATGTTAAAGTAATCCTGGGAGATATTTGCTATTCACCTATAAGCTCTAAATTCAAAGTCTACATTATAGATGAAGTACACATGTTATCCAGCAGTGCATTTAACGCATTACTTAAAACCCTAGAAGAGCCACCATCTAGTGTAAAATTCATTTTAGCAACTACAGAAATAAAAAAGATACCAATAACTATTATTGCACGTTGTCAAAGATTTGATTTACACAACATTCCTGTAGCTAAAATAGTAGAACGTTTAAATGATGTTGCACAAAAAGAGAGTTATTCCATTGAAAAGGGAGCATTAGAGTTAATTGCACGACATTCTGGAAATTCAATGCGTAACGCCTTGTTTTTGATGAATCAAGCAGTGCTATATAGCAAAGATGGTGCAATATCCACTAAAAATGTGATAGACATACTTGGCCTAGTGGATAAAGATATTATATTCGATCTATTAGGAGCAATATTAGAAGATGATTTACAGAAAGCTCTATCAGTGTTTGACAAGGCGATAAAAACAGCAAACCCACTTAGTATTTTTGAAGGTCTATTGCAAACAATTCAGTTAGTATGCCGTTTTTTGATTACAAAAGAAATTGATAATGCAGTTACAGAGTATGAAAAGAATAGGATAAAAGATTTAAGTATAAAGAAGTCTTTAATATTTTTTTCGAGATTGTGGAAGGTGTTGCTTAAAGGTATTCAAGATATAAAAACTTCAACATGCAACGATGTTGCTGCTGAAATGATGTTAATTAGCCTCTGTTATCTTTCTGATCTGCCTTCTCCGGAACAAGTGGTCAAAAAAATTCTTTCGCAGAGTGCACAGCAGGGAAATACGCATAGTATAGGAAATGAACAGCAACAAAATTATGATTTTGACAAAGTTTTGCAACTATTAAGGCGGAGTAACCAAATTTATCTTTACAAACAACTGTGTAATAATCTACAATTAATAGATTGTAAACCTGGATATTTAAAATTAAAAGCTGTATCTAAGTTGGATAGTAATTTTTGCAATGATTTAAAAAATTACTTAAACCAGGTGACTCAGCAGGAGTGGGTTATTACAGTTGATACGGGTTATATAAATAGGGAAGTGAGTAATTTAAATTATGCACCTGCAGTTAAGGATATACTTGATACATTTAAAGGTGCAAAAGTAGTTAATATAGAAAATAAGGAGTAAGTTGTGGATTTTAGTCAAATAATGAAACAAGCGCAAGAGATGCAAAAAAAGCTTGCAGAAGCTCAAGAAAAATATGTTGGGAAAGAGTTTCAAGGTATTTCTGGTGGTGGCAAAGTTTCTGTATTAGTGGAAGTCATAAAAATAGGTAGCTATAAAGCTAAAAAGGTGAACATAGACTTAGAACTTATGAGAAATGAGGAAAAAGATATAGTAGAGGATTTAGTAACAGCAGCGTTTAATGATGCCGTTAAAAAAGCAGAAGAAGATATGGCAAATGCAACTTCTGATCTTGCAGGTATGATGGGTTTACCACCTGGGTTCAAACTTCCTTTTTGAATTTACTACTGAAGTTTCTTTTAGTGTAATAGCTAAGTATTTTTTTTCTAATATTTCTAATACTAGTACTCCTTTATATAATGCACCTATAGCTAGCACAACCCTACGTCATATCGTCGCGGATAGATCCCGCTAACACGTAGCGGAATGACGAGATCTTTCGATAGTAAATCTTACCTGTGTTAGCTATACCAAAAAATCAAGAGTAAAAAAGTCGTGTAACTCTATTTATTCATTAATAAAATCTTTGTCTTTTCCCAAAAATTAGTTAAAATGTAGAATATTTTGTGTTATTAAGTTAGCACTTGACTTAACTTTAGTTGTTACTTAGACTGCTAAGGTGGAATTTTAATTTTTTTACGAGGACAATTATGCATTATAAAAAGTTTTTTTCAGCAGCTGCTTTAGCAACGTTGCTAAGTTTATCAAACTCTGCTTTTTCAGATCCTGTTGGTCCAATAAGTGATGAAGAAACTAGCTACTACGTTCGTTTGCAATACAACGGTGAAATTTTACCTCTTTTCACAGACATTGGAGGTATTACCTATAAGAAAGACAATAGTGATTACATTCCATTAAAAGCGTCTTTTATAGCTGGTGGTGGTGCATTTGGTTACAAAATGGACGACATCAGGGTTGATGTTGAAGGAGTTTATTCATACCTAAACAAAAATGATGTTACAGGTGCACAATTTACGCCAGCAGATACTATTGCAGACAGTTTAACAGCAATTTCAGGGCTAGTTAATGTTTATTACGATATAGCAACTGAAGATATGCCTATCACTCCATACATTGGTGCTGGTGTTGGTGCAGCGTATCTTAGCACTCCTTTGAAAACCGCTGTGAATGGTCAAAACAGTAAATTTGGTTTTGCTGGTCAAGTAAAAGCTGGTGTTAGTTATGATGTAACTCCAGAAGTCAAACTTTATGCTGGAGCTCGTTATTTTGGTTCTTATGGTGCTAATTTCGATACAAGCACTGGTGAGAAAGACAAAGGAGGACATACAGTTCTTTACAGCACTGTTGGTGCAGAAGCTGGAGTAGCGTTTAATTTCTAGTCTATCTCAGTCTTGTTATCCCAGTGGGTTTTTTCTTGTCATTCAAGTAGCATGACACTGGGGTGGCTTTGTTGCATAGCAGCAGAAAAACTAGTGATTACTGACTAAATTCATTATAAAGTGACGATTTAAGGATAAGTATGCCACAAAAAATGAGAGTCAGTAACCATAGAGGGTATAACAAATTTCTAGAAAAAAGAGGAAATATTTTTCATTATATCAACGAAGCCATAGAAAATTGGTATGAAATTGGGCCAAAAATGCAGGGTAGCAACTATATTTATAGTGATAAAGTTGTGATTTTGGTGCATATAATCGTTAATCTTTTTAGAATTGGCTTAAGACAAACAGTCGGGTTTATAAAATGATATTTGCAACGCATTGGTGTGCCTAAATTTGAAATAGTCGCATAAAATTATTTACTCTGGAAAAAACTTACGTTGCTATGCAACAAAGCCATCCCAGTGTCTGCTGCTTGCATAGCATTTATCTACCAAACAATGGTCATGCAAGAGGCTTAATGACTTTGCTTGGATGTGTGATATAATTTAAATTGTAAGGTCTAAAAAATACTAGCATGAATGAAGTGATAACATTTGGTTGTCGTCTAAATTTTTACGAGAGTGAGTTAATCAAAGAAGCATTAAAAAAAGCAGAAAGAAAAAATGTTGTTGTGGTACATAGCTGTGCAGTGACAAACGAAGCAGAACGTCAGGTAAAGCAAAAAATACGTAGGATCTATAAAAACGACCCAAGTAAAGAAATTATCGTAGTTGGTTGTGCTGTTCAGTTGGATCCAGAAGTTTACAGTAGCATTCCTGGTGTAAGTAAAGTGCTCGGTAATCAAGATAAGCTAAAAGCTGAAAATTACTTACTAAATGACGATAAAATCTTAGTCAGTGATAACCAAGTAAACAAATCAGAACCTGTTCTAATTAATGGATTTGAAGATAAATCAAGGGCATTTATTGAAATTCAAAATGGTTGTAATCATAGCTGCACATTTTGCTCAATCACTGAGGCAAGAGGGAATAATCAATCTGTGCCAATAAACAGTATTATAGAGCAAATTAGGATCTTTGTAGAAAATGGATATCAAGAAGTAGTGTTTACAGGTGTTGATATTACTGACTTTGGTACAGATTTGTTTGCTAAGCCATCACTTGGTTCAATGATTAGGAGAGTTTTAAAAGATATACCAGAGTTGAAGAGGCTAAGACTTTCCTCTATCGATGTTGCTGAAGTTGACGACGAATTAATGGATTTAATAGCTAATGAGTCAAAACTTATGCCTCATTTACACTTGAGTCTACAATCTGGCAATAATTTGATACTAAAGAGAATGAAACGTCGTCACAACAGAGAACAAGTGATAGAATTTTGTCATAAAATGAAGAACTTGAGGCCTAATATAGCATTTGGTGCTGATATTATTGCTGGATTTCCAACAGAAACTGACGAAATGTTTCAGGATACAGTTGATCTTCTGAAGGAAACAAATATAGTTTACCTACATGCTTTTCCATATTCAGAGCGGAAAAATACACCTGCTGCACGGATGCCGCAAGTACCAGAGAATGTGCGTAAAGAACGAGTAAAAAATTTAAGAGAAATGAATAGAGAAATGATGAGTAGCTTTTATCAATCTTTGATAGGCACTGAACAAAGTGTTCTGGTTGAGCAAAATAATGTCGGTAGAACAGAAAATTTTGCATTAGTAAAGCTTGAATCAAAAGCTCAAGCCAAGAGTATTGTGAAAGTTAATGTTAAAGGAGTGGAAAATAATTATCTAATTGGAAATATTTTTTCTTAATTTTTGTACATTGAAGAAATATACGATATAGTAATTATACTGTAAATGATAATTGTGAATTCATTTATGATAACTAGAGTATCTGTTACTTTATTTTTGATTTTCATTTCATGTGTCTATTTTTTTATTACTTATATTAGTAATGATACACACATTGAGCAAGTACAACCCTTAAAATTAGAAACAGACAATAATAAAAGTGTGATACGTTCTGAGGAGGTTACTGCAAAAGAAATACCAATAAAATATCAAGAACTTGAAAGTAGTCCACCTTCTGTTTTCCAAGCAGATGATCAGAAAAATATGTGGCCACGCATTCCAGATCAAGCTGAGCCTACAAAAGAAAAATCAAAAAAACTTGATTTCTATTTTAATGCTAACGGCGGTAAGATATATAATGATAATTCAAAAACATTTGTAAAGGGCATTAAAGAAATAGGGCAATGGTTTATTGATTTAATTGATACAGTTGATCCTGATCTTTCTTGGGAATACAAATTAGGATTAATACTTGTCAAAGCGGGATTAGTAGATAAAATTGAGAATATACTGAAGTTTAAGGGTGAAATTGATTTTCAGTGGCTTGGAAGTGTGTCTTTAGGTTACTATGCTGGGAAAAATGGCCGAGTTGATTTTGAAGCCATGTATTCTATAGCCAATATTGAAGATAGTAATTCTCCTCCGATATTTGATAAATCAGCAAGCGTGTTTGCATTTTTATTAAACCTTTATTATAACCCCAACATTCAAAATACGCAATTTGCTCCGTACATTGGTCTTGGTATAGGACCAACAGTTTTTAGATTAAAAAAGATTAATGGGTCACCCCAAAATTCAATGCCACTGAATGTTCCTTGGTTTGCTTATCAAATAAAGCTTGGTGTTGACTATTCAATAATTCCAGAAGTTAAAACCTTTCTCGGCTATCGTTACTTTAATGTCCCAACACCTATTGCAGACGACATATCCACTCATAATATTGAAGTTGGTTTGATATTTAATTTTTAGTAGTGATTTAATATATATATAAATTCTTATCTTTTCTATCTAACAAACCAAATGTTGGTACGATTGTTGCTTTCAAGAAGATGACGGTTTCTACTGTCTTGAAGTTGTTAGCCAGTTTTTTTGACTTTTGACGCAATAAGTTTTGGTTATCTTTTCTGTGCTCTATAAGCCCACCAATTACCATAACTTCGCCGCTCTTAATTTTTAACATAGAGTGCATTTCTCTGATTTCAACAATTGGAATGTCACTATTTAATTTCATTTTATTCTGCTGTGCAACATATTCTATATTTGGGTCTTTAGTGTAATTGTTAATTCTTGATAAGGTTGGGTGTATATCCATAAATATTTCGTTAGTATCAATGTTAATGCTTGGGTGGATTATTAACACCACACCTACTGGAGTGCTATTCATCTTGGTAATTAAGGCATGATAGGAGTTTCCGGTATCTTTCTGTATATCGGAAGTAAAATAGATATGGTTTTTAGTAAATGAAATCATTGCTTGCTGATTATTTATAGCATGTACTCTAGGGCTTGAAATTACATTTGAAGTGCCAAACTTGTCTAAAGTTTTTACTAAATTTCCTAAATCAGAATTCATTACCAGGCTAGTAATGGAATTATCTTGATTTGTTATAGATTTTGTTTCATTATGCAAATCATTTAAGTTGATACCAGAAAGGTATTTATCGTCTAATACAACTTCAACTATTTTGGCCTCTATCATTACTTGAGAAGACGCCAGTCTCTTAACTTTATTAATATATTCTTCAACAGCTTTATGAATATCCTTCCTGGCATTCAGAATAATGACACCAGCTTCTCTGTTGGATGAAAGAAATTCACCATCATCCACTCCATTAACATCCATTATTGCATTTAAGCCTTTTTCTAATGAACTCCATAAGTCACTGCTATATTGAGACTTTCTAACATTCCTGTCAGCATCGCTGCTTGTAACATTGCCACTAACGACAAAATTGCTTTGAGCAGAGTGTTGAATATTGATGAAGTCTACGTAATAATTTTGTGCGTATGGCAAATCCTGTTCAATTCTAATTACACCATTATTCATTGAGTAACGCAATTTGGCGCTGTTGGCTATACTCTGAATTACTTCATTTATATTCTTATCCTTTAGCTTTAAAATAATATTACCTGATATTTGGGGATCTATGTCTAAGTTAACGTCAGAAAGTTTTCCTATCTCAATCAGTAAATCCTTTACTGGTACTTTTTCATCAACATTAATAGAAAGAAACTGATTACCGGTTGTAAGATCGGGAAACTCTACCGGTAAAGGTATCATTTCTGGTATTGCTGGTTCATTATTCTCCAAAGGGGCATTGTATTGTTGCAACGAGTAATTGTGCTTATAATTGTCTATGTTAATAGGATATTGCTTGGTAGGTAGATGTGTACAAGAAATAATAAAAAGGAGTATTAAACATCTAAAAATAACCATGAGGGCAGCATACAAGTCTATACTAATAGTTTTCTATAAAAATGTTAAAAATGTATTTAATTTCATTTTCATTTACCTCGACGGTATAGCTATATATGTTTTTTTTGCACGCTCTATCTTGTATTTAAATGTAGATCAGCATATCCCTAATTTTTTTATATATTTTACTTCTTTCTCTATATTTCATAATAGGCTTGAAAATAAATGGTAAACCTATAATTGTTAAGCTTAGAGCTAGGGTTGAAAGTATACAACAGGCTTTGTGTTTACTATGTAGCTCTTTCAAGTAAAGCATCAAAAATCTACAGAATTTTTTGTAATTTTCTTCAATATTTTTTTTTCTATGAGCCTTGTCAATAAACATATCTATTGCAGTATAATCATTACTACAATTAATTGCTCCTTTTTCTATTAACAGCTGAGCTATATCAAAATAATCCTTTTGAATAGTAAGATGCAGAGGTGAAAAACCTTGTTGATCACAAATATTCATATTGGCTTTTACTGCTAACAACATTCTTACAATTTCTACATGGCCTTTTTTAGCTGCAAGTAGCAGAGGAGTTCTGTTGCATCTAGTGACGGCATTAACGTTTACCTTAAGCTCCAATAAGAACTTAACTGCTTTAGTATTACCATTATAGCTAGCTTTATGTAACCTGGTGTTACCGTTACAATCTTGGTCATCTGCTTCTATTCCCTTTGAAACAAGAAATGTTACCATCTTCCTATTATTATGCTCAATAGCGCAATCCAGTGCATCAAAGCCATGTTTGTTTTTTGTGCAAATAAACTCTTTAAGTTTAATTTTATCGTTACTTGCTTGCTGTTTTTTTGCAATAAGCTTTACTATTTGCATTTTGTTGTTATATGCTGCTAGAAAAAGCGTAGTATTATTTTCTGCATCTTTTGCTTCTATGTTTGCACCTTTCTTTATCAGATATTCTATAATCTCTGCTCTACTTTCATAATGTGTAGTACATTGATAAATGGTCAAAAATAAAGGAGTACAAAAGTTGTTATCTTCACATTCAAGATTTGCTCCGCTATCAATTAAAATCTGGACGCTTTTTTTAGAACCATATAGTGAAGCTATATGAAGAGGAGTATAGCCCTCTTTAGCGTCTTTTTCATTAATTTTTGCGCCTTTTGTTATCAAAAAATCTATTAATTCCGTGTCATCTTGTAGTGCAGCAAGGTGCAGTGGAGTGAATCCATTTTTATCCTTGGAATTAATTGTCAGCTGGTTAACAAAAAGTTTAGCAACTTTCTTGTGTCTATGCATAATGGCGTAATGCAGAGGGTTTCTATTTTCGTTGTCTACGACATTAAAATCAGCTTCGTGCTCTAGTAATGACTTTACTCCAACTAAATCGCCTTCTTTTGTGAACTTATGCAAGAGAGTGATTCCACTTGCATCTTTTGAGTTAATATCAAATCCATTTTCTACTAATTGGTTTATATCTTCCTCACGCGCCATATCACTTAAGTCTCTAATTGAACCCTTTTCGCGTTAATAATACTCCTACTTGATTAAGTTTAAATGAATCTGTGAGAAATGGCTAGGATACTATGCATTCTTGCATAACAAACTTTTGGCAGCGCGTTGGATGAAACAAAAAAACCACTTGACAAACTCCGCCAGCCCCCTTATTATGACAGTAAGGGTGTTTATGACTCAAAACTTGTTTTTGACCTGCAGGCTCAATGACAAAATTCAGTAAAAAACTTAGGGTATTTTTTGGCGGATTACATAAAATTATAGCGGCTGCATGTCTTTTTTATTTTTTCTACATTCAGCCAAATCGCGCTTATTTTAAGCGTTAGCACATTATTACAGCGCCACTTACAGTAATATAGAGTCAAAACTCGCACCACGGGGCTTCTTTTGCCTTTTTTTCCGCTTGGTAAATTTCTTAATGTTTGTAGCTAAAGCAATTTAAGAGACCGAAAATGGTCAGCGCTCCTTTTTTTGTCATCCTAGTGCCCCTATGATGTCATTCCAGTCTGGAATCTAGTTCTTATTGTACATTTACTTGGTGTAGAGTTAAGTTTTCTGGATCCCAGTGGGCTTTGTTGCATAGCGACTGAAAAAATCTGGTGGCTACTGACAAAATTCATTATAAAATAGCCATTTAACCTTTGAAGAAAAAATATGCCACAGAAAATGAAAGTCAGTAACCAAAACGAATATAACAAATTCCTTGAAAAAGGGGGAAATATTTTTCGTTACATCGATGAAGCTATCGAAAATTGGTATGAAAATAGTCCAAAAATGTAGGGCGGCAACTATATTTATAGTGATAAAGTTGTGATTTTGGTGCATATAATCGTTAATCTTTTTAGAATTGGCTTAAGACAAACAGTCGGGTTTATAAAAGGATATTTGCAACAAATAGGAAGAGATTTGGCAGTTATCAGCTATTCACAAGCATCAAAAGAAACTTGATATTAAGATCAATGATTGCAGAGTTGATAAAAATAATATGGAAGATATCGAAATTGCCATAGATAGCACAAGCATCAGCATTTATAACAACACTTCTGGCCACAGCAAGGAAAATAGCGAAAATAGAAAGTATCGCAGCTATGAACAAGTAAAGAAACTACACGTAATGTTGAATATAAACAGCAAAAAAGCCATAGCTGCAAAATACAGTAACGGTCTGATCACTATGGAGCTTGCGATTTGCTTAAAGAAGTTAATTTTCAGCATGCCATAAAAGCACTATATGCAGACAGAGCATATGACAGACATAAACTCTATAAATTGTGTGATGAATGCGGCATAAAGACAAAAATTCCTCCAAAAAACGATGCAGCAGAGCATCCAAAGTATGGCAGAGAGAAATGCTGCAATTAGACTAATAAAGTCATACAGCGAAGATGGAATGAAGAGGTGGAAAAGGCAAACAAACTACGGAAAAAGATCTTAGAGCCTGTCTTCAAACTAAGTAGAAAGGAGTTAAGAAGTGTGTTATAAGATATATTTTAAATGTACCCAAGCGATATAAGTGACAAAGAATGGAAGATAATAGAGCTATATTTTGAACCTAAAAAGACCGGTAGACCAAGAAAACATAGTATTAGAACAATTATTAACGCAATCCGCTATATGATGAGAACAGGATGTCAATGGAGACAACTGCCTAAAGATTTTCCACCATGGAAAACAGTGTATAGTTGTAATTAGCGATTGAAAAAAAGTGGAATATGGCAAGAGATTCATGATTTTCTAGTTAAAAAAGTAAGAGAGATAATTGGTAAGAATGAAACTCCATCAGTGGGAATAATAGATAGCCAATCAGTAAAAACGGGAATGTTCAAAAAAGTGTGTCAAACCGCATTTTTAGTTCAACTCAATTTTCAATCTATCTGGAAAGAAAATATCAAGTTGAGACATAGTTAAAGCCCAATTAGGCAGAGCCATAGTCCATTTTTGCTCTACCTTCTTTATAGCACAATATACCTGTTTATACAAGGCATTTGTGCTGGTAAATGAGCCCTTGGTTTTAGTGAATTTTCTGATCTGTCTGTGCAGCCCCTCAATTGGATTTGTGGTGTAAATTAGCCTTCTAACTGGGCTAGAATACTTGAAATAACCAGATAAATTTTCCCAATTGTTCTGCCACGATTTTATAACTAAAGGATACTTTTCTCCCCATTTTTCTTCCAGCTCAAGTAAGTAATTTTCAGCAATTTCTTTACTTGTAGCACGATATATTTTTTTCAAATCATTCATGAAAACTTTCACATCTTTGCTGGATACATATTTTAGTGAATTTCTTATCTGATGCACTATACATAGCTGTACTTCTGCTTTAGGAAACGCACTATTTATAGCTGCAGGAAAGCTTTTTAGCCCATCTACACATGCAATCAGAATATCTTCTACTCCTCTTTCTTTGAGGTCATTTAGCACTCCCAACCAAAAGTTAGCTCCTTCACTTTCAGCCAAATAAAAGCCCAGGACTTCTTTTCTGCCATTTTGGTCTATGCCCAATATATTGTACATACATTTACTTACGCAATGTCCATTCTCTTTGACCTTAAAGAACATCCCATCCATAAATACTATCGGGTATACTGATTGCAGTGGACGACTACGCCATTCATTGATTATAGGCAGTAATTTGTCGGTAATACTTTATATCTCTGCCGCCGATATTTTGTGATCATAAATTTCCTCAACGTGTGACGCTATATCTCTATAGCTCATACCACTGGCAAATGTGCTCAAAATCTTCGTTTCAAGCTCTGGATGTAAGCTTGTTTGCCTTTTTTTGACTATTTGCGGCTCAAAACTTCCTTCTCTATCCCTTGGCGTCAAAAGTTCAAATGAACCGGCACTTGTCCGTAAAGTCTTTCCATTTCTCCCATTTCTTCGATTATTCTCTTCACTTTCAGCTAATAAGTGGTTTTCTATTTCACCTTCCAAACTTGCCTCCAGCAGCTTTTTTATAAATGGTGTTAATGCTCCCTCCCTTCCTGTCAACGGTCTTCCTTCTCGTATAGACGACAGGATATTTGTTTCCAACTCTTTATAATCTACCAATCCGTTAGTTCTGTTTACTACTTTCTGACTCATTGTCAAACCTCCATTTTTTTATATCAATTTATTACTTTTTTTTCGGTTTGACACACTTTTTTGAACCATACGCGTCAAGTTAAGAAAATAAAGGTATGAAGAAGATAGGATAAGAAGATATAAGTTCTCTCGGATATATTTTAGTGAGAGAACTAATGATGAATAAAATAACTTGCTTATCAAATTACCTAAACAAATTTTTCAATGAAAGAGCAAATGAAGTATCAATTGAAACAGGATTTATAAAAAGGAAGAGAAAATTGAGTGGTTCATCATTCATAAAAGCTATAATTTTGGGTAATATAGGAGTTGCAAACTGCAGCATAGATACAATGTGCCAATTATTAAACGAAGCATCTGTAATAATAACAAAACAGAGTCTAGATTTGAGGTTTACTGAAGAGGCAGTGGAATTTATGAAAAGGATGTATAATGAATCTATGGCTTTATTTAAAAATACCCTGCAAATTGATTGTAGAATCTTGCAGCAATTTAAAAGCGTTAAGTTATTGGATAGTAGCTATATTAGCCTGCCTAACAGTATGGAGAATATGTATAAAGGATATGGTACCAGCTACAGCGGCTATGAAAGTAATACCAAGTCCGGGATAAAGTTGCAATTAGTTTTCGACTACTTAAATCAGACATTTGATCAATTAAATATAACGGAGGGAATAAGGTCAGATCAAGGGTATAGGAAACATTTGAGTAATATATCAAGTAACGATTTGCTAATATCTGATCTTGGTTATTTTGTGCCAAGTTCTTTTAAACAGATTAAGGAAATAGGAGCTTATTTTATTAGTCGTTATAAATCTGATACCAATATATATGATATAGAAACAAATCAAAAAATGGAGTTACTGGAATGTTTAGAGGGTAAGCTATTTTTAGAAACTGAGGTATTATTGGGAAAAGAAGCAAAGATTAGAGTAAGAATTATATGTCAAAAGCTAACTGAAGAACAGTCTATAGCCAGGAGAAGGAAGGCTAATAGATTAGCAAAATCACATGGATATACATCTTCCAAAAGGAATCAAAAGTTATTGAATTGGTCAATATTTATAACTAATGTTCCAAAAAGTAAAATTAGTGCTGAACAAGTATTAACAATTTACCGAGTAAGATGGCAAATTGAATTATTATTTAAATTATATAAGAGCCATATAGGACTTGATAAACTAAAAGGAAAACCATATAGGGTATTATGTGAATTATATGCTAAATTGTGTGCAATTCTTATATTTCATGGAATAGTTGGTTGTACAGAACTAAAAAAGGGCACAGAACTTAGTTTAACAAAGGCATTTATTGAGCTTAAAAGGCGAGTTAGAGAGCTATTCTTAACATTAAATTGTGTAGTCAGTAAAGTACAAATTTTCCTCAAAAAACTCATCTCAACCTGGTCAAAATTCTCCTTAAAAGACAAATATAGAAAAACAAGAATATCAACTTTGAGTGCACTAAATTTGCTCATTTTTCCTTAATTTGACGCGTATGGTTCAAAAAAGTGTGTCAAACCACATTTTTAACTCAACTCAATTTTCAATCTACCAGGAAAGAAAATATCAAGTTGAGATATAGTTAAAGCCCAATTAGGTATAGCCATAGTGGGAGTGTTAAATAAACCATACGCGTCAAGTTAATGCCCAATATAGCACCATTTAAAGTGGGTATCTTGTTTGTTACATTTATTTTTTGGGAAATTTTGATCTAAAATAAGATAATTCTTTTAGAAGAGTCTATAAATTACTAGCTTTATTACTTAATATCTAAAACAATCTTTACCACTTTTCTTTTTCCTTATGCTACTTTCCCTTAACTTGACGCGTATGGTTTATTTAACACTCCCGATAATCTCGTTATACCTGACTTGGAAACAAAAGAATCTTAATCCCTTTCAAAACCTTCTATCTATTGTCTCTTAAGCTACACCTCTGAACGGATACATATATTTCTAGACTCCTGATACAATGTTGAACATTTTTTTTGCATTTTGAACTCTATGGTATTTTGTTTAACATTGAAGCAAAAGTCCAGGCACTGCCTTTGTGTTTGAGGCAAAACCTGCTATAACACTTAACACACTGCCTTTGCAAAGAAATGTTCGTACAGCTATATGCTGCACACTAGAATAACAGAAAGCAGAAACCTTACTTGATTAGCTTAAACTGGCTCATACCCCTTCCCTTTTGAAGAAAAGTGCTCAACTGTAGGAGAGATGATATATTCATTCACTTTTTTAGCTATTGGTTCTATAATATAGTTCATTGTAAGACTCGCTACAATTGGTACTATGGCTCCTATTGCCGCACCTGTTAAAGCTGCTGGCAGCATCCCAAGCATTGCGCCAGGAAAAATAGCAGTCGCAGCTGCAGCAAGGCCAACTCCAATCCCAACACTTAGAGCTGTTAGTGTTCCGAAGTACATTGCACACGAAGTAACTTCCTCTTCCTCTTTATCTCTATTATCACTTAAACTTTTAGACGACATAAATGCACTCATTCCTATCAAACAAACTGCAGGCAATACTGAAAAGTATAGAACCAACAATTCCTCCCATTACCAAAGGTGATAAAGTTGTAAAACTTAATCCTAACCCTGCAAGTCCTCCTAGTACAGCACCTAACCCTGCCAAAAATATAAAATTCTTTACACATTTAGCCATATAACCCCCTTAATTAATTGATAAATAATAACATTACCATTTGTTCATATTTCTGTAAAGCAGAAAATTTTAGTGGGGCGAGCGACCAGGATTGAACTGGCGACATTCAGTACCACAAACTGACGCTCTACCAACTGAGCTACGCCCGCCAAGATATAAAATATCTAACATACGAGCGCAAATAGTCAATTGATTATTTAACTCTCCTTTTGCAGAGGGTTTTAAGTTTAGCCAATAAATATTTTCATTGATACTTTTACTATTATAGTTAATTGTATTGATACTAATGAAGTAGTGGTATGTTTAAAAGTATTTTCACATTTAGTTTTTTTACGGCTATTTCAAGGATCTCAGGGTTAATAAGAGATGTATTGATTGCTACGGTTATTGGTGCAAACTCTCTTGCAGACATATTTTTTTCTTCGTTTCGCTTTGCCAATCTATTTCGAGCATTTTTTGCAGAAGGAGCGTTCACTACCTCATTCATACCGTTATACTCTGCAGAACCATATGATAATAAAAAGGCATTTAATTTTGCAAGTAGTGTAATATCCATTACGTTTATTATCTTAGTAATTTTTTGCCTTATCATGCAAACTTTCTCCCCTTATATGATTCAAATTTTTGCTCCTGGATTTGACCAAAGTAAGTTTACCCTTACTGTTACTTTATCAAGAATTATGATGCCCTACATAATCTTTGTGTCAATTGCATCACTTATTGGTGGAATGCTGCAAGTAAAGCAGCATTTTGCTTCAATAGCTATTGCACCAATCGTTTTGAATCTCTGTTTAATCATCAGTTTGTTTGTACCTTACGTAAAAACTCCAGCGCACAACCTTTCTATAGCTGTCCTTATAGGAGGAATTTTCCAGCTACTTTTGATACTATTTAGTGCATACAAGTTAAAGGCAGCTTTTTCTTTTAGCCTTGAATTAAGCAATGAAGTAAGGTTGTTTTTTAAGCGTGTGATACCTGCAATTATCAACAATTGTGTAACTCAAATAAGTGTATGGATTGACACAATCATGGCGAGTTTTATACTAAATGCGGTGTCCTATATATATTATGCCGATAGACTAAATCAACTACCGCAGGGAATAATCGGTACTGCAATCGGTACAGTGCTTCTTCCTTTAATTTCAAAACAAATGAATGACACTGAAAATATAGTCAAAATACAGAACAAGACTCTCAACATAGGATTAATGTTAATTATGCCAACAACTGCTGCCTTTATTATTATTCCCGACATAATTTTACTTACGCTTTTTTCTTACGGCCGGTTTGATCATTATGCAGTGCAGCAAACTGCTCCCACGTTAATAGCATTTTCTCTTTCTTTACCTGCATTTATTATAAATAAAGTATTGCTACCCACGTTTTTTGCTAAAGGCAATCTAAAAATACCAACTATGTTCTCACTAATGTGCCTTGGAATTAATGTAGTGCTAAACCTTTTGTTAATGAACGAGTATCAGCACACGGGGATTGCTATCGCTACTTCCATTTCCACTTGGATAAATTCCATTCTATTAATTAGTTATTTAACAATAAATAAAATGTATAAGGTTAGCCAAGCGTTATTGTTAAATATCATGAAAATTTTTGTAGCAACGGTAGTCATGTCAATAGCCCTTTATATTTTTAATTCTTTGTTGGCAGGATTATTTTTTGATAAAATATTGGCTCGTATTGTTTATTTAACGACTTTAATAGCTTTGAGTGTTATTGTTTATTTTGGTATTCTTTACCTAACTTTTAGAGGAAGTTTGGATAATTTAAAACATGTATAAACTATGAAGCTCTCGATATATGCCATATTATCAATCTCGCTGCTATTAATTCTCATGCACGTTGCTGCAACTTTTAAGGATTGGAGTAACTACAGGGAATATATCATAAAAGAGTTAGAGGAGAAGTATGATGCTAAAGTGCATATTGGAGAGAAAGTTGAAGTTTCACTCATTACTCCAAAGCTCACTATTCATAATGTATATATACAATACAACGAAAATAAAGAGCAAAAGCTATCAGATTTAATTAGTGTAAGAAAAATTGAAATAAGGCCATCGTTCCTATCGTTGCTTTTATTCTCGTTGCAACCAAAGTCAATCACATTGTTTGGCATGAAAAGCAATAAAGAAAATTTAATTAATATTATAAATACAAAAGCCAGTGGTAACACAGTCGATATAGTAATAAAAGACAGCCAAGTAAGTTTTAAGAATGATTTCGCTAATTATAGCAGCATTGTTAATATAAAGGAAGTTGCTGTAAAAAAAAATAGGCAATTCTCTGGTAAAGTAAAGGTAGGTGATAATAATTACGATTTTTCAGGAAAGGTTAATATCACAAAAAAGAATGCATACATTAGTGTTGAATCAAATTTTGTAAATTTGCTATTTACAGGTAATAGAAATCAAGAAGAACTCCAGGGTAATTTAACACTAACGATTAATAATAGTTCCGGTTCTGTGAGTGATTTAGCAAAAATCATTAATCTTAGCTTTCTCTCTTGTGTTATTCCTAGCGAAAATATTGAGATATCATCTAATATCAACCTCGATGAAAATGAGTTTACGGTAACTAACTTGAAAATTGATTCCAAAAGCATGCAAGCCAGTGGTACAATACAAAATGATAGAAAAGGCGATCACACTAATCTCAATATTAGCTTCAGCAAAGTTGACTTAGATTCCATACAAAATGATTCACAAAGAACAACGAATATGAAAGACCTTCTGGAATGCTTTAGAGCAGTTGTGCCAAAGAACTTGAGCTTAAATTTTAATATGGAAGCTTCTAACATTCAATATCAAAACAAAATATTGGACAATTTTCGTGCTGTACTAAAATCCACTGATGGCAAAGTAAAAGTTAATACGCTTCTTAAATTCCCTGGAATCAATAATATATCCTACTTATCAGGAGAGATCTCAAATAATAATGCCCTATCTGAATTCGACGGTGATTTGTTAGTAGAAGGAAATGATTTTGAGTCATTCATTTCATGTTTTTTTCCTTCTATAAAGATGAAAGAAAACCAGAAAAATCAATTTACACTAAGTTCTAAACTGCACCTTGCACCAAGAATATTATCTATCTCAGACATTAGACTGCTAAATAATAAGGAATCCTTGCAAGGGTCAATTAGAGTAAGCCACACAAAAAAACGCAGTGTGATTGATGGTGAATTTAGCATGCATAATCTTGATGCAGATAAATATGATCATTCATTATTTAGCAGTTTATCTAAAATGCAACGGCTGAAAAATTTTCAGTATGATGCAAATATAAAGGCCAGTGTTAATAACCTTACATTGAATGATACGAAAATTAAAAATTTGGATTTTTTGCTGAAAATGGAAAAAGGTAAGCTAGTTGCAGATAAAATAAAACTATCTGGAGAAGATTTCGATATTACCGGTAATGCAAAAATATTAGTAGATCAAAAATACGCCAAACCTTTATTAGATGTGAACCTTACGGGCAATAAATTTAATGGAAATATCTTTAAATTACCGAATTTAGTAGAGGTAAAAAGAAATTCAAGAAATGAGATAGATCAAATTCAATGGTCAACAAAGCAGCTTGATTTTTTGGATGACAAAGAAGGCTTTGATGCAAATGTGCAAATCAATACTGCAGAATTTAAAACCGAGCAGAATGTTTTGAAAGATTTTAATTTGGATGCGGTAATGAGAAACAACGTTATCACTATCAGGCAGGCAAGTTACGTATTAGAACACGGGCAAGTGTTTTTTCAGGGTTATTTAAGATCAGACTCAATGAATACAAGATTTTCTATTGTAAATTTGGACACTAAAAAGATTGGTAAGGTTATAGGAATTGACAATGTAAATGGTCAGGTAAGCTTAAATGGTGAAATCAAAACTCAAGGAAAAAGTTTTCATGATTGGGCTAGTAACTTATCAGGAGATGTAAATTTACAAGCGCAGGGAATAGAAGTTACTAATGTAGATTTTAATTCATTTATCACTAATTTATTAAGCAGTAAGAATAAATCTGAAATTTCCACATTTGCTTATGTTGATATATATAATGGCAGTACATTTTTTGAAAATATTAGCGGAAAAGCAAGTATTAAGAGTGGTATATGTTCAACTAGTTTACAATTCGGGATTGATCAAGCATCAGGGTCGATCTCTTCTAATTTAACCTTATCTAACTTCGCTTTAGCTTCTATATTCAGGTTCTTTTTCATACCACCAAACTATAGTAATCCAATCTATATCGATATGCATTTGGATGGCCCTATTTGGCGTCCTAAGATGAGTTTTGATGTAGACCAAATCTTCATCGCTCTGGTTGGCAAGAGGAATAGTTAATTTACTAACATCTGTTTATAAGAGTCATATGTGCTTGACACCTGGCTAATATTAGGTTAATATATTGATATGAGCGTTAAGTTGTAGGTAAAAAAAATGTTTAGCATGTTTTTGAATCTTTTTGGCAGAAATTCTAATAATCCAAGTATTATTGGAAGTGATGTAGAAGTTAGCCCTATAAAAGAAACAGTGACTCCTGTAGATATTGATTAGGGTTTTGAAGAGATTGATCTTGCAGAAATCGATGAGAAAGGATTTTTCGAATGTACAGCAACACAAGAAGAACTAAATTCGTTGCTTGAATCTGAATCACAAGGTAAAACTATTTCTTATGCCCTTAAGCCATTGCTTTATACTGCAAAATATGGAGCCAAAGCACTATCAGCAACAACGGTAGTTGTATCGTACGCCTTAAATGGGGCTTCATATGGTATAGCTGGTATGTCTTATATTCCCTATAGTGCATCAAAGATACTTGAGGAGATTAAAGAAAAAGATAAAAATACAGTAGAATACAAGATGATCACTGCTTCTCAGAATTTGCTAGATCTTACGTCAGGTGCTATATATACTGTGTCATATGTACCATATGGTGCTGGAGTAGTTTTAAATGGAGTGTCTGGTATAGCGAATCAATTAGATTCCTCTTTATCTCCTGAAAAAATAGAGCAGATCTGCACTAAATCAGATTTGTTTGTAGACCACTTATCCAGTAAATTAAAGGGAATAAAAATAGAGAATTTTTCACAAGCTCTAGCGGTAGCTTGTTAGGCGTGTACGGTTTAGGAGACAATAAACTCATCTGAACGGATATCTTCAAGCATATCTGTTCAATGGTGCGGTAGAAAATGGTTGCGCAGACAAAGTTGCTATAGCTAGTGCAACCCTACGTCATACCGCCGCGGATAGATTCCGCTAACATGTAGCAGAATGATGAACCCTCGGTAAACCCAAAACTATAGGATAAAATAGACTAAATATGGTGTAATTTGGCTGATTTTTTTAATATTTTACAAAGTACAAAGCAAAAACTTAAACTCTTTTAAGTTGTCTTTTAGCCGCACAACTGAACGGATCAAACTTAACCTAACTCATCACCACCTGGCAGTGGTGGCAAGCCAAATGCTTCCCTTTTTTCATTGAGTGTCATAAAGCTTGCGTTTTCTACGTATTTCCACAACTTTTGCCTCTTTTCCATGAGAATTTCTATTGCATCTTTGTCGTACGACAAGCACAGATCCTCGCCAAATTTTGGTGTTAGCCAAGAGTTCAGGTGACAGATAATATTTTCTAGCGTTGGTAAAACCGTCTGTTCCCAGAGGGATAAGCGTGCTTCGACTAAATTGCTCTAAACGCGAATTCTGGATTAAGGAAGGAAGAAAGTATAGGAAATAGAAGGCTTTGTGGATTTGATGGAATAGGAAATGAGAGTAGAAAAGATATGAACCAAAAAATTAACAGGGGATCTATGGCGAGTGTGTTCAATTTCTAGTCTATTTTTTAGGTAACCAAAAACAGTCTCAATGATAGACCTTTTTCTCAGTAAAATCTTCTCATTTAGCGAAATCAATGTATTTTTCATACCTTTTTTCACCTTGGTAACAAGTTTCAAACCTCGGTCAAACAGCTTCTGAAAAAGCTCTTTTGCAATATAACCTTTGTCACCAAACAAAAGACCGATTAATTTTTCCGTCAGATTTGGCACAGGTATCCTATCATCAACATTGCCTTTTGTTAGCGTAAGTGCATGAATTTCAACATTTTCATTGATTACCATATGTAATTTGAAACCAAAAAACCAGCCGTAAGTGCTCTTGCTTAATTTTGCAATTCCAGCAAAAACTTTGTTTTTGGATATTCTTTTTGCATGACAAACTGCAATGGGAGTTGTGTCTATATATGAAATTCCAGTGTTTTCTGACTGTCCACAAAGCCAATGCAACAACATTGCTAAATGCCACAAAACCCTAGGCTTTAGAGCAACAAACCTGGTATATGAAGGTAACTTTGGAAACTCTGATTTGTAGAGCAACGTTAGGTAATGTAGATAGAAAGTTTTACACGGAGATTGTTGATATAGCAGGATTATTGTCATGATTTCGGAGTGCTCAATTTCCGTTGTTCTTGTGGGGTTTTTACCATTTGGCAGTAGTTTATCTGCAAAATTTTTCTCTATATCTCTGCAAAAATCATCGACCAAACAAAACAGTTTTGTTATATCTTCCATGGGTAACCTCATCTATTTTTTTATCACTGCTGAGTTTACCCTGTTTTCTTGCCTCTTCTATTCTCCTTTAATCCAGAATTCACGTTATAAGTGTTATCACCTGGTATGCCAAGCAACTGCGGCGGGACGCCAAAAGCCAGGGCAATATCACGAGCTGAACTGTGTTTGGACTCAATAAAATCCATATCCCTTGGTGATAAGCTCATTTCTTTCCACTCCAAGCCTCCTTCAAGCAATATCGGTCTTCCAGCATTGACAGAACCTGAATAATGATCATTTATTTGCTCTTTTAAGCGTTGGTACTGCTCTTGACTTAAACTTCCACCACTCCCGTCCTTCGCTGATTTCACAACTATTGCACCACTTGGTCTTGCCCCATTTTGCAACATCGCTTGATTCCAAGCACCCGCCTGATTATGCTGATCTATACTGTATGCAGCTGCCTCAATTGGTGATAATCCATACCAATCATTCAAAGGGTTAAAGGTCTTTAGGTGCAACACTGCTGAACGTCCGGTTAGTTTATCAACTTTAAAGTCATAACCGTTGTTATTTATGGTATAACGATAGATATAAGAGCCTGTCTTCAAACTCAAGAATGAGCTAATTTGTGAAGCATAATAGTGATCATATTAAAGAAGATGTTGTTTTTTGAAGTGAGAGGAGAATGCTCATAATCCTTACTCATACGTCTAAAATTGGAGAGCCAAGCAAAGGTTCTCTCAACAATCCAACGTTTGGGAATAACCTGAAATCCTGTATCAACTATTTTCTTGGTAATCGTCAATAAACATCCAGTTTCCAATAAGCAGAGGTTTTGCAATTTACCTGTGTATCCTTGATCAGCAAAAAACTTATGTAATGTTGGAGCTTTGCATTTGGCTTGAACAAAAAGATTTAGTGCACCATCAAGATCCTGAATGCTTGCACTTTGTACTTCAGCAGCAATTACAAGACCTACAGTATCTACAACGATGTGGCGCTTTCTACCCTTTACTTTCTTGCCAGCATCATATCCTCTGGATCCCCTTTTTGAGTAGTTTTTACTGATTGGCTATCTATTATTCCCACTGATGGAGTTTCATTCTTACCAATTATCTCTCTTACTTTTTTAACTAGAAAATCATGAATCTCTTGCCATATTCCACTTTTTTTCAATCGCTAATTACAACTATACACTGTTTTCCATGGTGGAAAATCTTTAGGCAGTTGTCTCCATTGACATCCTGTTCTCATCATATAGCGGATTGCGTTAATAATTGTTCTAATACTATGTTTTCTTGGTCTACCGGTCTTTTTAGGTTCAAAATATAGCTCTATTATCTTCCATTCTTTGTCACTTATATCGCTTGGGTACATTTAAAATATATCTTATAACACACTTCTTAACTCCTTTCTACTTAGTTTGAAGACAGGCTCTAAGGAACGTTATTTCTCCCTGGAACAATTTCAACCCTATCAGGGCGCAGAAGATAAAGCTCTGTTGGTGGTTTTCTATTGTTCTGCGACTCAACCATCAATATATAAGAATTGCCGTTAACTAACCGATAAGTTACAATCCCCTCAATAAATTCCGATTTTGATGTCATTGGATTAGGAGAATAAAGTAATTTCAGTAATGGATGGGCTTTTAGTTGCGATTTTCCCTGTTCAGTAAGCTGGCAGAGAGTAAAAGGTACCGAAGATGCAGCACTTGCAATCATATTAATTGCTCGAAAGGCAATAACATTTTTTATGTAACCTTCCTCAGCAAAACTTACATAATCACGCTTACTCCAACTTGGTTCCATCATTAGCTGCAAAGCAGAATATTCACTGCTTTTCTTTCTTTGAAAAATGTTGAAATTCATATGTGCCTCATGAAAGATGTTTAAAAGTTAAAAGTGTTTTAGATTCTGTAGTTAAACTAAGACATAGATCCCAGTGTCACGCACTGGAATGACAAGAAGAGGGCACTTGGATGACAGGAAAAGAATGCACTGCTATACTAAAAGAAAAGAAATTGAACATGACAGAATGGCTAATATCTAATCAGCTTATTGATTATAACTGTGCCGTAAAATCTATGGAAGAAAAAATTCAACAAATTTACAATAATTCAGCAGACGAATTGGTATGGCTACTCCAGCACCCTCCACTTTATACTGCAGGAATCAGTGCAACAGATGATGATATTGTTGAAAAACTATTTCCTATATATAAAACAGGAAGGGGTGGTAAACACACATATCATGGTCCAGGACAGCGCATCATATATTTAATGTTAAACCTTAAAAAAAGAAATAAATGCGACATAAAGCTATATATTAGAGACCTAAGTAAGTGGATAATAAATGTTTTAAAGCAATTTAATATACTTGGAGAATTTAAAGAGGATAGAATAGGTGTTTGGGTGAATAACAATGGAGTAGAAAGAAAAATTGCAGCTTTTGGTATTCGCTTAAGAAAATGGGTAACTTATCATGGCATAGCGCTTAACGTCTTTCCAGATCTCTCTCACTATAAGGGTATTATTCCTTGTGGACTGCAAGGTTATGGCGTCACATCAATGGAAGAACTAGGAGTGAAAGTTCCACTCTCTGAATTGGATGATATACTAAAAAAAGAGTTTTATAAGATATTTTAATGATCATTTACCTTTTATATTTTATTTTCACTTTATGTGCTAACACAGGTATTCATGCAATCGACCGAGTTGATATTATTGCTCCTTCTTCCAAGGGAAAAGAATCAGATCTGACTACTATAAAAGAATATGTAGAAGCTTCGGATTTTAATCCCCATATTTCGGAAAAAATATATAGTAATGACAATCCATTTTATTCCAACTCTGACGAATTCAGAGCAAATGATTTGGTTAGTGCACTAACTAATGATAGTAAAATAATTTGGTGTATCAGAGGAGGAGAAGGGGCTTCTCGGTTAATTCCCTATCTAGAAAAGTTACCCAATGATAAAAAAGAAAGGATTGCTCAAAACAAAAAAATCCTCATAGGCTATAGCGATATAACTGCCTTGCACATCTATCTACAAGCTAAATATGATTGGCAAACTCTTCACGGCACCATGTTGGAAATGATATTAAATAGCTCCGTTTCTGAAAGCTCTGTTGAAAAATTGAAAGAGTTAATTCTTAACAAGCGGGGTTCTATCAGATTTGATAACCTAAAGATGATAAACAATGGCATTAGACTAAAAGATGGCAGATTAGAGTCTAAAGTCATCGGTGGTAATATGACTTTAGTTGAAAATAGCATAGGAACCGCTTGGCAAATAAATGCGAAAGGTAAAATTCTATTTTTAGAGGACATAAGAGTTTACCCATACGCAATAGAGCGCAGTTTAGATCACCTAAAACAAGCTCACATTTTTGATGGAGTGCATGCAGTAATCTTTGGGGATTTCGTTAACTGTTATAATGATAATCTTGTTGAAGTTGTAAAAGAAAGGTTTGCAAAAAGTGTTAACTTTCCTGTATTTACAATGAAAGGGGTAGGCCATGGACATACAAATGACCCTTTACCTCTTAACACTCACGCTATTATTAGCGTTCAAGACGAAAAAGAAGGTTTGTTTTTTATGGATGTGCAGAATGTTAGCTAATCTTATAGCTAATGCGAGCTCTACGTCATGCCGCCGCGGTATCTCTTAGCCGCTAACACGTAGCGGGATATTTAACCGTCATACCGCGATTCATTCGCGGTATCTCATCCGCTAACCTTACTATTACCCACAAGTATAGAATGCATGAGCAAGTCTCCATCCTTCTGCTAAATCAAAGAGACGTTTCCATCCCTTCCACAAAGCTATAGGGCCTGGTTCTATAGCTAACCAAAATAAGGTTTCCTCAAAGGAGTGTAAAAAGGTATAATACTGCTTTAATTAAGGTAGAATGATGGCAAGCCATATAGTGAGGACCTGAGAGCCTGTCTTCAAACTAAGTAGAAAGGAGTTAAGAAGTGTGTTATAAGATATATTTTAAATGTACCCAAGCGATATAAGTGACAAAGAATGGAAGATAATAGAGCTATATTTTGAACCTAAAAAGACCGGTAGACCAAGAAAACATAGTATTAGAACAATTATTAACGCAATCCGCTATATGATGAGAACAGGATGTCAATGGAGACAACTGCCTAAAGATTTTCCACCATGGAAAACAGTGTATAGTTGTAATTAGCGATTGAAAAAAAGTGGAATATGGCAAGAGATTCATGATTTTCTAGTTAAAAAAGTAAGAGAGATAATTGGTAAGAATGAAACTCCATCAGTGGGAATAATAGATAGCCAATCAGTAAAAACTACTCAAAAAGGGGATCCAGAGGATATGATGCTGGCAAGAAAGTAAAGGGTAGAAAGCGCCACATCGTTGTAGATACTGTAGGTCTTGTAATTGCTGCTGAAGTACAAAGTGCAAGCATTCAGGATCGTGATGGTGCACTAAATCTTTTTGTTCAAGCCAAATGCAAAGCTCCAACATTACATAAGTTTTTTGCTGATCAAGGATACACAGGTAAATTGCAAAACCTCTGCTTATTGGAAACTGGATGTTTATTGACGATTACCAAGAAAATAGTTGATACAGGATTTCAGGTTATTCCCAAACGTTGGATTGTTGAGAGAACCTTTGCTTGGCTCTCCAATTTTAGACGTATGAGTAAGGATTATGAGCATTCTCCTCTCACTTCAAAAAACAACATCTTCTTTAATATGATCACTATTATGCTTCACAAATTAGCTCATTCTTGAGTTTGAAGACAGGCTCTGAGGGAACGAGTTTTAAAAGTGGTTGACGAGAAAAAAATGACTATGGAAGAAGTAAGCAAGATGTTCAAAATTGATAGAAAAACTATATACTGGTGGAGGAAAAGAAGAGAAGAAACAGGAAGTATAAAACCGTCTTCAGGCTACCAAAAGGGACATAGTCATAAAATTAAATACTTAGATGGCTTTGTCAAATTTCTGGATGAAAACCGAGATATTACGGTTGAAAAAATAATTGAAAAATTTGGCAACATGTGCAAAGACACAGTCTACAATTATCTTAAAAAAGTAAACTATACATATAAAAAAAACTTTTCTTTATCAGGAAAGGAATGAAGAGAAACGCAAGGAGTTCATAAAAAAAATAGAAGGAATAGAAAAAGAAAACTTGATATTCATAGATGACTCTGGAGTAGAAGACAACAGATTTTATGAATATGGGTGGTCTCAAAAAGGCAAGAGGTTATTTGCCGATAAACCAGGGTTTAAAAGAAAGAAGGTAAGCATAATAGGAGCACTAAATGAGGGAAAAGTTAAAGCTTCCTGGGTAATTGAGGGCTACTGCAACAGCGAGATTTTTGATGCTTATGTAGAAAATATACTTGTTCCTATATTAAAACCTGGACAGACTATTGTTCTCGATAATGCAAGCTTTCATAAATCTGCAAGAACGAAAAATTTGATAGAAAATGTTGGGTGTAAAATTTTGTTCTTGCCGCCATACTCACCGGATTTAAATCCGATTGAGAAGTTCTGGTTTGCCATTAAGCATGCCATAAGAAAAGTGCTGCCAAGCTTTTGGCCCAATATTAATTCGGCTATTGATTTTGTCTTTCAGCTCTCGGGGAAATCTTACTTCTATTAGCTATAGATGAACCTGACGTTATATTTCGTGGTATAGTTCCAGCATATGCTGCCAATTGTCTGGCATCTCTAAGAGCCTGTCTTCAAACTCAAGAATGAGCTAATTTGTGAAGCATAATAGTGATCATATTAAAGAAGATGTTGTTTTTTGAAGTGAGAGGAGAATGCTCATAATCCTTACTCATACGTCTAAAATTGGAGAGCCAAGCAAAGGTTCTCTCAACAATCCAACGTTTGGGAATAACCTGAAATCCTGTATCAACTATTTTCTTGGTAATCGTCAATAAACATCCAGTTTCCAATAAGCAGAGGTTTTGCAATTTACCTGTGTATCCTTGATCAGCAAAAAACTTATGTAATGTTGGAGCTTTGCATTTGGCTTGAACAAAAAGATTTAGTGCACCATCACGATCCTGAATGCTTGCACTTTGTACTTCAGCAGCAATTACAAGACCTACAGTATCTACAACGATGTGGCGCTTTCTACCCTTTACTTTCTTGCCAGCATCATATCCTCTGGATCCCCTTTTTGAGTAGTTTTTACTGATTGGCTATCTATTATTCCCACTGATGGAGTTTCATTCTTACCAATTATCTCTCTTACTTTTTTAACTAGAAAATCATGAATCTCTTGCCATATTCCACTTTTTTTCAATCGCTAATTACAACTATACACTGTTTTCCATGGTGGAAAATCTTTAGGCAGTTGTCTCCATTGACATCCTGTTCTCATCATATAGCGGATTGCGTTAATAATTGTTCTAATACTATGTTTTCTTGGTCTACCGGTCTTTTTAGGTTCAAAATATAGCTCTATTATCTTCCATTCTTTGTCACTTATATCGCTTGGGTACATTTAAAATATATCTTATAACACACTTCTTAACTCCTTTCTACTTAGTTTGAAGACAGGCTCTAAGGCCAGTAACAGAGTTCTCCCCTTCTCCATTTAATGCTTAAGCTTAAAACATTAAATGCTTTTTACAAGATACAAGGCCTGGTATTGAAGCAATTCTATTATTTGCTTGGTCATATACACTAGTGAAAGGATAATAAGACATTATCCCTCCCTTGGACTCTGGTATAACGGCAAGAATTTCTTCACGTGCAGGATCAGATAAAATAGAGAAGTTGTTTGTATCGTTAAGGCTTTTTTTTGCTGATTCAAAATCAAAGCTAGAGTCAGTTCTAATTTTAGATTTTATGCAACATTCACCTGACTCTTTATCGAGTATACTTAATGAGTAACTTTTGCCTTTTATCAGAGATGGTACTTCCTCTAATTCCACTTTAGCATAATCTTTATCACTAGTATTAGCATATTTTTCCCGCTTGATTGTACAGAGGTTTAGTTTTTCTCCATCTTCTTTCAGACACAACATTTCTTTAGTAAACTTATTATTACCATACACTACAACTTGTTTAATTTGGCACAGCTGTAAAGGTAAACTTAGTTCTATTTTACTTTCATCATCCAGTGCTTCAAAATTCACTTTGGTAAGCTTATATTCAGAATGTTTTCTATACCCTCTATCGCCGGGAAATAATCTTGGAGTGCCTTCAAAAATAGGAACACCGTTAGTATCACTAACAGGTTTCCCAGGCACCATCTTAAAAACATGCTTTTTTCCACTCATAGGCATTACCAATAAATTAAATGTTAGTATTCTAACATTTATTGATTAATTTATTGTTAAACTGGTATATATTAGAATTATAATAACAAACATTACTTGCATAAAGAAAAGTTACAGAAAGAGGGATTCCTTAGGGAACTAGTATAAAATACTAATGGGCTAAAATAAGCTGACCTTATGATATGCTAGAACCTATATTGGTGGAGGCAAGCGGGATCGAACCGCTGACCTTCTGCGTGCAAAACAGATGCTCTACCAGCTGAGCTATACCCCCAGGTAATTCTTGCTTAAAGCATAAATCACTCAAGCTGAAATGCAAGAAATATTTATCTGTTATAGCTAAACTGACTTAGATTTACTGACAATTTGAAAAACCGTCATTCCGCTACGTGTTAGCGGAATCTATCTGCAGCAGTGTGACGTGTTAGCCTATAGGCTATTGCTAAGCATTATAATAGTACACAAATTCTGCAGGGTATATACAGTTTTCTATTTTTCTTGTCTCCTTAGCGTTATACTTCACACCATCCAAATAAATCTGTGAACTGAAAATTAACAAGAAGTTTTCCTTTAAAAATTTTTTAAATTATTCATAGATTTTTTAACTAAATTATCACTAACGCAGTATATTATATAATTTATTTAACCACACATGAAAATTTTAGTTTGATTAAAACGGATAAAAACTGTATTGATGTTTAGTATAGCTGAAAAATGAAATGATCCCGTAGCTCAGCCGGTAGAGCAACTGACTTTTAATCAGTGGGTCACGCGTTCGAATCGCGTCGGGATCACCAGTCGTGTTTTACGAACTTCTCTCTATAGTAATTTACCACAACATAAAACCCTCCACAGTAGCCTGTTTTAACCACCTATACGTACAGCCTTTTTGTCTAATTATTTGCCCCAAAATTCCTGTTTTCTTTCCGTAATCTGTTAATTTTCTACTATTTTTCTCAAAAAGGTAGGTACTTTTTTGCTATTTTGAGAAAAGTAAATGAGTAAATAAATGAATTTCGCGTGACGCTAAAGAGGACCTGTTTTCTCCATGAACATAAGTTTATAGCTTCTTTCAATATTAAACGTAAGAAAAAATAGATTTTAGCTACTCCTGTTTGTTTAATTGAAGGGGTGCCCTCATAGTGACGCTGAACACTCAAAAAGTGTAGCTGCGACCTGCGTTCCATATCCAGCCACATAATAAGCAGCTATGCCTGCCAAATTAACGACTGTGTGGCTTGCTACTATCCCTAGACCGGTATTGGCTGCAACCTACTGCATATTAGCAGCACTGTTGTTGCCCAGATGTGCACTTTTTGCAGCATTTTGTATAAATTCTCCTAAGCAACTTTTTCTGTTGAGCCGTAAAATTTCTCCAACTGCTCACTCCATAATATCGGTATCTTGGTTTTTTTGAAGTCTATCAATCTTAGGTGACGGGGTTGTGTTCCATTCAATATGTCTTCTTTTATCTTCGGTGCTAGATAATTTAGACGTAAAATGCGTTTTACATAGTCTAATCCAAGCTTCTCATGGGCACAGAGCTCGTTTATAGTTGCAAATTTTCCGCTACTTAGTTGCCTCTGCCACAAATCTGCTCTCACCAATGCTTTTAGTAATGGATTATCTACTTCCTTATCTTTCCCTTCAGGATCTATTATCATTGTTCTTCCTCCTCGTTTTTTAAATTTTACTGGCATGAAAATTGTTTCTTCATTTTTGTTCATGCAGAATTCAATACCATCTTCACATACCTTTAAGTTTTTAATTACCTGACGAATTATTTTCTCTTGCTCTATCGGGGATAGATTATTCCACGTTTCTTCACTTATACCCTTCTCACAATTAAGTGGATTACTCAGTATCTGTGGCATATATTTTATTACTGTTTGTTCTATCTCACCTGCTGCAATATGACGCTGGCTAAATGTACATTCCATTCCCTGTTGATGATTTCTACAGACGTAGTAACAATAATTTCTCCTATGATTGTTGTCAATAAGAAATTTCATATTTTGTAAAATCTTTAAAAACCCAGTTGTTTTTAAGAGTATAGAAAATAGTTGTGAGAAACTTCCTGGCAGCTGCAATAATAGCCTTAGCAGAACCACGCTTCTTCTTCACATGTTCGTAAAAACTTTTCAGGTAAGGACTATAACGTATAGCAATCCAAGTACACTGCACCAAAGAAGTACGTCCTATTTTTGATCCACGTTTGGTGATTCTTCCTATTGTGCATTGTTGATTAGATTGAGAAACTCGCGGTACAACTCCAAAATAAGCTGTCAGTTTTTCGGGATTACTAAAATCATTAATATCACCAATTGTTGCAACGAAGACAGCTGCAGAAATTGCACCAATGCCTTTAATGCTGATGAGATTATTAAATCCAGGAAGCTGTTTAGCAAAAGCTATAATTTCCTTTTCAAGTTTTTTGAGACTTTCTCGAATGACTTCCAGATTACTGCTAATCACTTCAATCTCAACCTTTTCCAAGTAACTCCAATCATGTTTACCAAGAGAGCGTTCAAGTCCCGCTTTGGTTGTCAGTACTTCCTTTTTAATCTTTATTCCGTGGTAATTAAAAAGGCCATGCGTTTTATTGATTAAAGATACCCTTGACTTTACTAACTGATCTCTTGTTTTTAGAAGAGAAGCTAATTGTTGGCATTTTCTGCTTTTAAGTTTTGCTTCAGGCAACATATCTTTACTAAGAAAAAAAGCAATAGCTCTTGCATCATGCTTATCTGTTTTGTTTACAGAACGACGAATACCTTCAAACTGCAAGGGAGCAACTATTACAACGCGCTTAACGTAAGGTGACACTTCATCATAGAAGAAACAGCTATTACCTGTTGCCTCAAAAGCTACTTCATCTGTTTCTCGAAGATCTTTAATAAAATTATCTAAATCCTGTAAGCGAAGTTTTTTAATATACTCTGGTTTTTCCTGTTCTATAGTTAACCGAAGTAAGATTTCCCCGAGAGCTGAAAGACAAAATCAATAGCCGAATTAATATTGGGCCAAAAGCTTGGCAGCACTTTTCTTATGGCATGCTTAATGGCAAACCAGAACTTCTCAATCGGATTTAAATCCGGTGAGTATGGCGGCAAGAACAAAATTTTACACCCAACATTTTCTATCAAATTTTTCGTTCTTGCAGATTTATGAAAGCTTGCATTATCGAGAACAATAGTCTGTCCAGGTTTTAATATAGGAACAAGTATATTTTCTACATAAGCATCAAAAATCTCGCTGTTGCAGTAGCCCTCAATTACCCAGGAAGCTTTAACTTTTCCCTCATTTAGTGCTCCTATTATGCTTACCCTCTTTCTTTTAAACCCTGGTTTATCGGCAAATAACCTCTTGCCTTTTTGAGACCACCCATATTCATAAAATCTGTTGTCTTCTACTCCAGAGTCATCTATGAATATCAAGTTTTCTTTTTCTATTCCTTCTATTTTTTTTATGAACTCCTTGCGTTTCTCTTCATTCCTTTCCTGATAAAGAAAAGTTTTTTTTATATGTATAGTTTACTTTTTTAAGATAATTGTAGACTGTGTCTTTGCACATGTTGCCAAATTTTTCAATTATTTTTTCAACCGTAATATCTCGGTTTTCATCCAGAAATTTGACAAAGCCATCTAAGTATTTAATTTTATGACTATGTCCCTTTTGGTAGCCTGAAGACGGTTTTATACTTCCTGTTTCTTCTCTTCTTTTCCTCCACCAGTATATAGTTTTTCTATCAATTTTGAACATCTTGCTTACTTCTTCCATAGTCATTTTTTTCTCGTCAACCACTTTTAAAACTCGTTCCCTCAGGTCCTCACTATATGGCTTTGCCATCATTCTACCTTAATTAAAGCAGTATTATACCTTTTTACACTCCTTTGAGGAAACCTTATTTCGGTTAGCTATAGAAGCAAAAATGGAAAGGCTGGAAAGAGAGAATGAAAGTTTAAAAGCAGAGAACAAGGCTTTAAAGATAGAGAACGCTGAATTAAAGGAAAGGCTTGGTTTAAACTCGAAAAATTCATCTCTACCAAGCTCTAGAGAGTTGTACAAAATAAAAAAGGACAAGCCAAAGAGCGACAGAAACGTTGGTGGTCAGGTTGGTCATAAAGGAAGTTTTCGCGCCAAAATGGATGCAGATGAGGTGATAAAAGTAAAGTTGTCATCTACTTGTGAATGCGGAGGAGGGATTGCAATATGCAAGGGACCGTACATTCATCAAAAAGTTGATCTTCCGGAAATCAAGCCTTATGTAGTGGAATATCAGATGGAGCATGGTCGTTGTCGGAGATGCGGAAAAAGAAGAAGCAGTAAGTTACCAGAAGGTGTTACGTCAGATACATTTGGACCAAGGGTTAAGTCAATAATTGCAGCATTCAGCGGGTTTTACAAAAATTCAAAACGCGAAATAGCGAGTGTCGTAAATGATATCTTCAATTTGAACATAAGCGTCGGTAGCATATCAAATAGTGAACATAGAGTTGCTTCAAAATGCAAAAAAATGTATGAGCAGATCGAACAAGAGATAAGTAGGAGTAAAGTTCTACATATTGATGAAACGAGCCATTATAACAAAGGTAAACTCGCTTGGTGTTGGATGTTTGCAAGCAATACGGCAAGTTTTGTGAAGTTGACAGAGTCAAGGGGAATGAAAGTTTTAAAAAATAGTGTATGCTGCAATCGTAATAGCTTGGTAGTAACTGACAGATATGCAGCATACAATTATTTTTCTGATAAAAACAGGCAAATCTGCTGGGCACATTTATCAAGAGATTTTGAAAGATTAGCCCATAGTTGGAACATTGAGGTCAAAATTCTCGGCTGTTATTTGAGAGATGTTGCCGTTGAGTTGTTTGCACTAAAAAAAGCTTTACTAAAAAATGAGATAGATGTTTTTAGATTTGCCAGACGTGCCAGAAAATTGCGAAAACGTACACGGTATTACTTGAAGCCACTTACCTGAAGCAATTGGAGCTTCTCGAGTTGCGAAAAACATTTTGAAATCTGAAAGAACGATGTGGAATTGGTGTGCCGTAGAAGCATAAAGGATGCTCAGAGCCTGTCTTCAAACTCAAGAATGAGCTAATTTGTGAAGCATAATAGTGATCATATTAAAGAAGATGTTATTTTTTGAAGTGAGAGGAGAATGCTCATAATCCTTACTCATACGTCTAAAATTGGAGAGCCAAGCAAAGGTTCTCTCAACAATCCAACGTTTGGGAATAACCTGAAATCCTGTATCAACTATTTTCTTGGTAATCGTCAATAAACATCCAGTTTCCAATAAGCAGAGGTTTTGCAATTTACCTGTGTATCCTTGATCAGCAAAAAACTTATGTAATGTTGGAGCTTTGCATTTGGCTTGAACAAAAAGATTTAGTGCACCATCAAGATCCTGAATGCTTGCACTTTGTACTTCAGCAGCAATTACAAGACCTACAGTATCTACAACGATGTGGCGCTTTCTACCCTTTACTTTCTTGCCAGCATCATATCCTCTGGATCCCCTTTTTGAGTAGTTTTTACTGATTGGCTATCTATTATTCCCACTGATGGAGTTTCATTCTTACCAATTATCTCTCTTACTTTTTTAACTAGAAAATCATGAATCTCTTGCCATATTCCACTTTTTTTCAATCGCGAATTACAACTATACACTGTTTTCCATGGTGGAAAATCTTTAGGCAGTTGTCTCCATTGACATCCTGTTCTCATCATATAGCGGATTGCGTTAATAATTGTTCTAATACTATGTTTTCTTGGTCTGCCGGTCTTTTTAGGTTCAAAATATAGCTCTATTATCTTCCATTCTTTGTCACTTATATCGCTTGGGTACATTTAAAATATACCTTATAACACACTTCTTAACTCCTTTCTACTTAGTTTGAAGACAGGCTCTAAGAAAATCTTACTATAATGGGAAAGAAGACTTAGAAAAAATACGTGCGAGCGAGCTAGAAGACTTAGATAAGCAGAAGGATATAGAATATAATGATGTGTTGAAAGGCCTGCGTGAACAGGAAGAAACACAGCGTCATGATGCATACGAGCAATACAAAAGAGGAGAGATCTCTTATGAGAAATTTGTAGAAAAATGCAATTCAGCCAGCACTAATTATCTTAATGAAGATAAGAGATTATATAGTGCTACACAAGACAAATATACACAACTGAAAGATGCAATACTAGATAAGTATGAAAATTTAAAAAGTACCTTGCTTGATAAAACCATAAACACTGGCTTAGAACAAGTAAAAGCGACTAAGAACATCGACGTAGAAAAGATGTTAGAAGAGATGATCAATATCGATTCAAACTTGATAAGAGGTACAAATCATATTGATCTACAAGAAGGTAAGATTTTTTCTATGCAAGCTCATGGTCAAGGAGATATGGGTGCACTGTCTATATATGATGGAAATACAAAACTTGGAGAATTATCGAGCGAATCAGGATTTTTTAAGCAAGTTGAAGGCCAAACTAAAGAAACTTTTGTTTTTGAGGATATATTGCACAACTTAAATGTTTCATACGAAGGCGGTGCTTACATGGCAGTTACAAAAGAAAATGGTCATTATAAAGCTTCTCTGATAGATGGCAGAACAGTTGAACGTGATGAATACTTTGATGAGGCGCATTTACATGAAAATGAGTTGTTGCATCCTAGCACTGGACACATCCAAAAAGATTTAGATTCTCTGCTTCTCAGAGGTACCAAAATTTTGAATCATCAAGATTCAGAGCATGCACAATATTCTGATGAGCAAAAGGCAAATGGAGTAATCGTAGAAAAAGGAAGATTATTGGATAATAAGGGAACCGACAGGACAGACGACGATGTACACGAAGCGGTTGTAAAACAAGGAGGCGAAAATTTACATACATTCAAAAATATGGGCTTTTATATTACCGAAAAAGGTGATCTATTTATTCATGACCATGGAGCAAATGTAAGGTTTCAACTACCACAAAGTATTACTCATCTAAAATTAGTGGAAAAAGACGGAGCATATAAGCTTGTTCCGGTGACGAAAGATGGTGATGAACATCCAATAGGTATGCCAAATATATCAGATGAATATAGATATATAGATCCAATATTTGCACATGAATATGAGAAGAGAGATTATTCCCATAAACATGTAAATGTGGGCCTTATAAACTTAGAGAAATATGGCTCTGGCAAACTTTTTGCTATAAAGTACGACCCAAATGATTACCACATACAAAGAAACTCTAGCGGTGAGATAGTTAGAATAAAAGATCAAGCATATTCTACTAAAGTAAAACTATTTGATGGTGATACTGATGAAGAAATTGGAATGTTATCTAATAATTTCCATAACTTCAAAGGGAAAATATTCTTTTCTGCTGACTACAACTACAGTTATAACGATTTCCTCGCATCTGTTTCTCCTCAAGTTGAAATTGAGGACATGGGGAATGGAAGTAAAAAAATAACTTTCGATCAAGGTGATGGCGATATCGGTGATACTAATAGAGGCTACACGGACTATCAGAGAATATTCACAAAAGAGAAACAAACCGAAAGTCCAAAAGGGCAGGTAAGTAAAACTAAGACAGAAGTTGATACGTCACACATGAGCCATAGTACTACTAATGTTGTTGCTGAAGAGAAAACTGCATCAAACGACAATAGTGAAATGCAGTCTGATCAGCCACAAATTCCAACAAGGGCAAAAAGGTCAGCTTTAGTGGAGGAGAAAGAGCAGGTGTTGAAAGATACAATTCTAAAAATAGAAAAGAGTCGCGAGCAGGACTCAGAAGGGAAGCACAAGGCAAATGTAACCATAGATTATCATGATGTAAAAGCCTTGTATGATAGAGCAGAAGGGGAGGACAAAGGTTCTGTGTTAAAGTTTTGGCACAAATTGCACGCATCGAATTATAAGGTTGGTGCTTTGCCGGAAGACAAATATTATTTTGAAAAAGGCAAGTTCGTAATCCACGATAGTAATACGAAGAAGCTTATAGTGTTACCTGAAGACAAGGTATCCATCAAGATAATGAAGGATGGTGATCATTATAATTTAGCTATATCTGATGAGAAGGGCAAAGTAATAAGTAGTATCACCAAAATAGATGATTTAAACTATGAGTTGCTGTCAGATACAAGCGGTTTCAGCCTAGAAACACAAGATAGCACTATATTTTTAGGTCAACATAATGAATATAACTCTTATCTGGAAAGTGGCTTTGTGAAAATGTTCGATTGCGCAAGCGACATTTATCATGACCACAACTCGGCCTGTATCTATAGCTAACCCAAGAAAGGTTTTCCTACGTCATACCGCGATTCATTCGCGGTATCTCTTAGCATAGATCCCGCTAACAAGTAGCGGGATGACGATTGTCATCCCAGTGCCTCCCTCCCTTGTCATCCAAGTAGCTTGACTACTTGGATCCAGAAAAATTGATTGTGCACTATACAACATTTTCGATCAAATCAGTGTCAGCTACTTGAATGACAAGAGAAGAATTCTGAAATGAAAAGTTTCAAGGAAATCTTATGTAAAATCTAGCATTAACGAAAATTATACTTTTTTCATGCACCCTATGGTTTTTATAATCAACGGAGAGTGATATGGTGGCTAGTTTAAAATTTTATACAGATTCAGGAAGAGGCACAGAAGCAATAGCAAACTTAAGTGATGCTAAAGTCATAGTTTATGAAGATGGCAATGATAATAAATATATCCTAGATGCTTCAAGTATTGCTGGTCTTACTAAAATAGATGATATCAGGCTAAGCAACCTAAAAGATGTAGTATTTAAATATCAGCTAAAAGGTGGTACTGAAACTACTACAACAGGTCTTGGCAATATTATAAGCGCATTATTTGCTACACAAAGCGTTCAAAATGGTAAAACAATTCTTGCAGAAGAAGTAGCAAAACAGCCTGTTGTTGAAGCCATATTTGATGCAACAGATGGCGGTAACAAAATCTCTGAAACCAAAATAGGTACTACTTTTGCTAGGAAAACTGACCTAGATAATAAAGCTGATGCTGATGGTACAAATTTAGATGATGCTAAAGTTACTGCTATTTTAGAAAAGCTTACAGACAAAGTTGTTAAAACTTCAGAACTTTCAGCAAAAACTGCAGCGAAAGATGTCGTGGATGCTATAACTGCTTCTTCTGATTTTACAAATAAGGTATATATTAAAGCTGCTCCAGCCGATGAAGTTTATACTAAAACTGCTGCTGATACTGCGTTTGTTAAAACTGATGGTTCCAATATTTCAACCCAAGCAGATAAAGGAAAAGCTTTAGCAGGTGCAATACTTGCTGTACAAGATGGCAACAAATCATTCCTTGTGGATAATTTAGGAGGATTTCTTAGTAGCTCAGACAAAGCAAAGTATGATGGTAGAAGTGACCAAACAGCAAAGGAGTTCTTAGTTGAAAAAGGGTTGAAACCAACGCCTCAAGAAGTAGCTACTGAACTTATGGATACTCCTAAATTCACACAAGCTGCTGTAATCAAGGCTAACGTGAATGATAAAGGATTTCAAGACGCCGTAAGAGGAGTAATGTCACACCCGCCACTTGAGATTCCAGACGCAGCAGATGTTCCAATTTCTGCGGATTGGTAATTCAGCGCTAGATCCAAGTAGTTACGCTACTTGGATAACACCTAACAACCCACAATGTCATTCCAGCGCGTGACGCTGGAATCCAGGAAAGTTTGCTTGTAAGCAAGCAAACTAGCATAGAAAGTGGTTGTTAAAACACAACGTTTTCGATGAGATTATATGGAAAACTAGATTCCAGCGTCACGCGCTGGAATGACACCATTTTCGGTCTCTTAAATTGCTTTAGCTACAAACATTAAGAAATTTACCAAACGAAAAAAAAGGCAAAAGAAGCCCCGTGGTTGGCTAATTACTTACATTATACTTTCAAGTATGGCGTTTTTTTATTCTAAACGCTGCAATTTAGCTGCTTTTAAATGCAACTAACCTAAATTATAAACGTTAAAAAATTTACTAAACAGAAAAAAAGGCAAAAAAAACTCTAGGGTAGCTAGTTATTCACTATCCATTTTTTAAGTTGGCGTTTTTTTATGTTTTAAATGCTTTATAAGCGCATTTCAGCTTATATTAGGTAAAAACCTAGAAATTTTATAAAGACATAAGGTGCACATAGTGCAAAAAATTAAACATGAGACGCCAGATACGTGAGTCTTTTTGTCATTTAATCTGTACAGAGAAGATAAATAAATAGCTTCAGTGTTTATGATAAGGGGGTTGGCGAGGTTTGTCAAGGAAGTTTTGCATTTAATCCTTTTTTATGGCTTAGGTGCCGGCCAGCTACTTGACTCCCGGCTTGGTCGAATTTGTATAGCTACATTGTCGGTAAATCTAAATTGCTTTAATAATTTTGATTGAAAAATAGTTTTTCTATTATATAAATGCTACTTTAGGGTAATCAAAATGGAAGACGATAAATATAGCCTAGGTTTAAGAGTTATCCATTGGTTGATGGCTGTTTTTATTATTGGTATGCTTTGCTCTGGACTTTATATGAAAAGCTTACCACTTAGCAATGAGATTAAGTTCAACATATACGCTATTCATAAGGCTTGCGGTATCACTATTCTTGGATTAATCATAGTACGCATATTTTTTCGCGTCTTTACTTATGTTCCACGACTTCCAGCAAATTTTTCTCGGTTTGTAATCAATGCAAGTAAAACAGTACACTTTGGTTTATATTCTTTAATGGTGCTAATGCCACTATCTGGCTATGTTATGTCTTCTGCTTCTGGCAAAAAGATCAAGTATTTTTTTCATGTCCCTTTGTTGATTAATCAAAACAAAGACCTAGCTAACACGGCTAATCAGCTACATTCGATGCTTGCATATTTTATGGTACTCTTTATAATCTTGCATATACTTGGCGCTTTGAAACACACATTTATAGATAAGCAAAACATTTTTAAACGTATGATATAGGTTATATGTTAAGTAGCCTCTGGAAAAAAGGAACAGATTTTCTTGGTAGTGAGTTTGCGATAATGGGTGGTGCTATGAGCTGGGTTTCAGAGAGAAACTTGGTTTCGGCAATCTCAAACGCTGGTGGTTTCGGTGTAATTGCATGTGGTGCAATGTTTCTAGACCTATTGAAAAAAGAAATCATAGAGACACAGAAATTAACTAACAAACCATTTGGTGTAAACCTAATTACTATGCACCCAAAGTTGAGTGAGTTGATAGATGTGTGTATTGAAACGAAAGTAAGCCATATAGTGCTTGCTGGCGGATTACCAACGAAGCCTAATATAGAAAAGATTAAGAGTGCAGGCATTAAAGTTATGTGCTTTGCACCAGCATTAAGCCTTGCGAAAAGGTTAGTAAAAATGGGAGTAGATGCGTTAATAATAGAGGGAATGGAAGCAGGCGGGCACATAGGGCCAGTTAGCACTTCTGTTCTCGCACAAGAGATATTGCCTCATTTTAAAAATGAACAAATACCAGTGTTTGTTGCAGGTGGAATAGGAAGAGGTGAAATGATAGTTAATTACTTAGAAATGGGGGCAAGTGGCTGTCAAATAGGTACATTATTTGTCTGCACTAATGAGTCAATTGCCCACAAAAATTTTAAGAAAGTGTTTACTAAATCAGCCGCACGTAATGCAATACCTTCTGTACAGATAAGTGCTGATTTTCCTGTAATTCCAGTAAGAGCTATAGCCAACAAAGCAAGTGATGATTTTATGAAGCATCAAAAAAAAGTTATTGATGAATACCAAAAGGGACAGATCTCAAAAGAAGATGGGCAGCTTGAAATAGAAAAGTTCTGGGCTGGAGCTTTAAGAAGAGCGGTAATTGATGGAGATGTTGAAACGGGATCTTTAATGGCCGGTCAAAGTGTTGGCATGGTTGATAGGGAAAAGCCTGTAAAAGAAGTGATAGACATATTAATTCAACAGGCAAATAATTATATTGATAGCAAATCTGTAGAAGTAGAAAACCCAGTAGTTAGCAAAGCAAATGGTTAGCAAGTTGCCATTAATTATCCATAATATGGCATAATTGCCCAGTTTTAATGTAAAATTAACGCTAAAGAGGTATCTATACATTTTATTATGTATGGAGAAATGTTATGCCTGTTTCACCTAATAAAATAGAAAATTCTACTGAATCTTGGAATGACGCAGATTGGAATTTGTTCAACATTATACGTAAAACAGTAAAAGAAGATCAAAAAGCTGTGCAAAAGACTGCCAGAGAATGCAAAAAGTTGTTTAAGGACGAAAAAGATCCTGCCGATCCTAATGTATTAATTCAATTAGAAGAAGTACTGATAACGCGAATTCTGGATTAAGGAAGGAAGAAAGTATAGGAAATAGAAGGCTTTGTGGATTTGATGGAATAGGAAATGAGAGTAGAAAAGATATGAACCAAAAAATTAACAGGGGATCTATGGCGAGTGTGTTCAATTTCTAGTCTATTTTTTAGGTAACCAAAAACAGTCTCAATGATAGACCTTTTTCTCAGTAAAATCTTCTCATTTAACGAAATCAATGTATTTTTCATACCTTTTTTCACCTTGGTAACAAGTTTCAAACCTCGGTCAAACAGCTTCTGAAAAAGCTCTTTTGCAATATAACCTTTGTCACCAAACAAAAGACCGATTAATTTTTCCGTCAGATTTGGCACAGGTATCCTATCATCAACATTGCCTTTTGTTAGCGTAAGTGCATGAATTTCAACATTTTCATTGATTACCATATGTAATTTGAAACCAAAAAACCAGCCGTAAGTGCTCTTGCTTAATTTTGCAATTCCAGCAAAAACTTTGTTTTTGGATATTCTTTTTGCATGACAAACTGCAATGGGAGTTGTGTCTATATATGAAATTCCAGTGTTTTCTGACTGTCCACAAAGCCAATGCAACAACATTGCTAAATGCCACAAAACCCTAGGCTTTAGAGCAACAAACCTGGTATATGAAGGTAACTTTGGAAACTCTGATTTGTAGAGCAACGTTAGGTAATGTAGATAGAAAGTTTTACACGGAGATTGTTGATATAGCAGGATTATTGTCATGATTTCGGAGTGCTCAATTTCCGTTGTTCTTGTGGGGTTTTTACCATTTGGCAGTAGTTTATCTGCAAAATTTTTCTCTATATCTCTGCAAAAATCATCGACCAAACAAAACAGTTTTGTTATATCTTCCATGGGTAACCTCATCTATTTTTTTATCACTGCTGAGTTTACCCTGTTTTCTTGCCTTTTCTATTCTCCTTTAATCCAGAATTCACGTTAATAGGAGCACTAAATGAGGGAAAAGTTAAAGCTTCCTGGGTAATTGAGGGCTACTGCAACAGCGAGATTTTTGATGCTTATGTAGAAAATATACTTGTTCCTATATTAAAACCTGGACAGACTATTGTTCTCGATAATGCAAGCTTTCATAAATCTGCAAGAACGAAAAATTTGATAGAAAATGTTGGGTGTAAAATTTTGTTCTTGCCGCCATACTCACCGGATTTAAATCCGATTGAGAAGTTCTGGTTTGCCATTAAGCATGCCATAAGAAAAGTGCTGCCAAGCTTTTGGCCCAATATTAATTCGGCTATTGATTTTGTCTTTCAGCTCTCGGGGAAATCTTACTTCGGTTAGCTATATAACTCACTTTCACGCAATATTGATCGTTCTTAAAAAGCAATCTAACATTTTTTATTCCTTGATTGCGAAGCTTTGATGCAGCTGATTTAGCAGCCTGAGCACTTTTAAAAAATGCAACATATCCCTTACTTTCTGCACTGTCTTGTTTTGGGTGACGTTTCTGCATTTCTTTTTCATATTGCTTTCTGTAATGAGGAGTATTTTGTATCAATTGTTCTGACATCTTTCTTAGGTATTGGACTTTTACCTTTGCAAGCCCTACTTTATGAAATCCTAAGACTTGAGCTGCTTTTTCTGATAAGTCTATTATTCTGCCTTCAATAAAAGGCCCTCTATCGTTAATCCTTACAACAAGCTTTCTTCCATTTTCTAAATTAGTGACAAGAGCAAAGCAGGGTAGGGGCAAAGTCTTATGCGCTGCAGAGATCAAGTGACGGTTAAACACTTCACCATTTGCTGTAAGCGTGCCATGATCTTCTATTCCATACCACGACGCTATCCCTATCTCTTCATAGTGTTTACAGTTTTTTGGATAATAAGTTATACCATTTATTGTGTAGCTGCTGCCAATTTTGTAATGACCTGCAGTGCAATTAAACCTGTTGCTAAAACTGCAACTACTCATCAAAACAAATATTAGACATAGGAAGGTTAGGTTTTTTATCATTGTATTCGGTAAGAGGGTTCGATACTATGAGGATTTTAAATTATACTATAATAAATTTAGTAATGAGTAAACATTTACTGCTAAATATGAACAAGACTCAAAAAGGAATAATACATATAATTGGTATAGGTGGAATCGGAATGAGTGCTATTGCTGAAATTCTTCACAATTCCAATTATAAAGTTCAAGGTAGTGATGCGCAATCAAATGACAATACAGATAGGTTACAAAAGCTAGGTATAAGAGTTTATATCGGTCACAGTGCTAATAACATTGGACAAGCTCAAGTGATTGTGCACTCTTCTGCAATAAAATCTGACAATGTGGAGTTGGTTCCAGCGAGAAGTAACAATAAAACTATTTTGCATAGGTCAGACATACTTACTGAAATTATGAAAGATAGGTGTGTAATAGCAGTTTCGGGTTCAAGTGGAAAGACGACAACAACAGCTATGATTGCTTCCATTTTTGATCATTCTGGCATTGATGCGACTGTAACTGTAGGAGGGATATTAAATTCCTATAAGAGCAACTTCAAACTTGGAGGGAGTGACACTTTTCTGATCGAGGCTGATGAGTCTGATGGAACTATGCTAAAAATCCCTGCAAAGATTGCTGTCATAACAAGTATCAACAATGACCACATAGATTATTACGGCACATTTGATAATATCAAAAATGCATTTTCCCAATTCGTGAATAATGCAGGTTCTGCAGTTTTACCTGATTCTGTAGACATCTATTATGATGCGAGTAATTCTATAACGTTTGGGTTTGAGAATGGTAGCATAAGAGCCAGCAACATCGAACAACATAGTAACAGCATGGAATTTGATGTGTTGATTGACAATAACCACAGAATAAAAAACGTAGTACTATCAAACACAATAGGAATGCATAAAGTCAGTAACGCACTAGCTGCAATATCAGTTGCGATAAAGCTCGGGATTAGCAATGCAGAGATTAAAAAAGGCCTTTTGGAATTTCAAGGAGTAGCAAGAAGATTCTCTTTGATTGCCAATATTAAAGGTGTTAAGTTAATTGAGGATTATGCCCATCATCCAAATGAAATATATGCAACTTTAACGGCTGCACGTTCGATTACTAAAGGAAAAGTAATAGGAATTATCGAACCACTTCGTTTTGCTCGCGTTCGTAATTTTTTTGGTGAATTCATAAGGATCTTTATGATGTTTGACTATGTAATCCTTACTCCTATTCATCCCCCAGAAGACAAGCCTATTCCTGGTTGTGGGATTGATGATATACAAAAAGCTTTAATCAGTAATGGGTTTAATGATGTAAAGATTATGAATGATGCTCTACTCATTTCACATTTTATTAGTGATTCGACAAGTCCAGGTGATATAGTATTGTTTATTGGTGCTGGTAGTAATATAGCTAAATTGGCAAAGGAAACTGCAGCACTTATTGCGGAAGTTAAGGTTTAATGCGATGAATAAGATAATCAACAACGTATTTGCAAGAGAAATTTTAGATAGCAGGGGTTACCCCACTGTTGAGGTGGAAATTGAACTCTGTGATGGAGCAATAGGTAGGGCCTCTGTACCTTCCGGAGCTTCAACTGGTAAATTAGAAGCCTTGGAACTCAGAGACCAAGATGAGAAAAGGTATTGTGGTAAAGGAGTGCTGAAAGCTGTTCAAGCTGTAAATGGAGTGATAGCAAATGAAATCATTGGCATGGATGCAACAAACCAAAGTGCAATTGATAAAGCATTAATTGAACTAGATGGAACAAAAAATAAATCTAAACTTGGAGCAAATGCAACTTTGGGTGTGTCTCTTGCGGTTGCAAAAGCAGCAGCAAACAGTTTCAAAATGCCGCTATATAGATATTTGGGAGGAGAGCAGATGCCGGTTCCACTCATTAACATAATTAATGGTGGAGTACATGCAGACAATAAGCTCGATTTCCAAGAATTCATGATTCTTCCGGTCGGTGCTGAGACTTTCAGTGAAGCAATCAGAATATCTGCGGAGGTGTTCCACAACTTACGTAGCATTCTTAAGAAAAAGGGTTATAGCACAAACGTAGGAGATGAAGGCGGTTTTGCACCAAATATTGAAAGTACTGAAGAAGCACTTGACTTGATCATATACGCTATAGAATCAGCAGGTTATTCAGCGCAAAGTGATTTTGCACTAGGTCTTGATGTTGCTTCATCTACTTTTTATGAAGATGGAATTTACAAATTTGAAAACAAAGAACTTACTTCGGAAGAATTGGCTGAATACTATTATAACCTTGTGGAAAAATATCCAATAATTTCTATAGAAGATGCAATGAGTGAAGATGACTATGAAGGTTGGAAATTACTTACTGCAAAATTGGGGAGTAAAATTCAATTGGTTGGGGATGATTTATTTGTTACAAATTGTGAACTAATAGGCAAAGGAATAGAAGAAAAAATGGCAAATGCTGTACTGATCAAGCCAAATCAAATAGGGACGTTAACAGAAACTTTTGCTGCTATTGAAATGGCAAAATCAAATGGCTATAAAGCTGTTATTTCTCATCGCTCAGGTGAAACAGAAGACACAACAATATCTCATATAGCAGTTGCATCAAATTGCGGGCAAATAAAAACCGGATCGCTATCGCGTTCTGATAGACTCGCAAAGTATAACGAGCTAATCAGAATAGAAAGCGCATTAGGAAAGGATGCTAAATATTATCGTGGGTTAGCATGGGTTTTATAGACGAAGTGAAATTGTGTTTAAAAGCCGGTGACGGTGGTGATGGCTGTGCAAGTTTTCGTCGAGAAAAGTTCGTTGAATTTGGTGGTCCAAATGGTGGTAATGGAGGAAAGGGTGGAAACATAGTTTTCATCAGCGACGCTAATCTCAACACTTTGCTTCATTTTCGTTATAGAAGACACATTAAAGCAGATAGTGGAAAAAACGGTGCAGGCAGGGATAGATCTGGCACAGCAGGGAAAGACGTCATACTTAGAGTTCCAGTCGGTGTACAAATAATTGATGAAGAAAGTGAAGAGATAATAGTAGACCTTGACAAGCCTGATATGGAATTTCAAGTAGCGCAGGGTGGAAAAGGTGGACTTGGAAATACTAATTTTAAATCTTCTACTAATAAGGCACCAAGACATTTTACTTACGGTCAGCCTGGCGAAGAAAAACATGTATTATTAAAACTAAAAGTTTTATCAGATGTTGGAATTATTGGCATGCCAAACGCAGGTAAATCAAAATTTTTGACTCGCTGCTCAAATTCCGATACAAAAGTAGGCGATTATCCATTTACCACCGTAAGACCCCACTTAGGTGTGACAAAAGTGGATGATAGCGAAGTTGTAATAGCAGATATTCCTGGAATAATCACCGATGCTCACCTTGGAGTTGGGCTCGGACATAAATTTTTAAAGCACATAGAAAGGTGTCAAATTTTACTTCATTTAATCGATGTAACTCATGATGACGTTGTTTCGTCTTATAGTTGTATCCATAATGAATTGGAACTTTACAATGGTGATCTTGTTGAAAAAGAAGAGATTGTAGTATTAAACAAATGTGACTTGCTGAGAGAAGCAGAAATTCTGGAAAAGAAGAATCACCTAGCCAATTATCTTAATAAAGAAGTGCTGTGCTTATCAATTAATGGTGATTTACAGCCTATTTTAAGATTATTAAGTGAAAAATTGAAAAAGAGTAATTCTAAGGAAATCGATGTATATGATCCTTTTAAGATGTGAATTTCATTTAGATAATTGATGTTTTTCATTTATTTTATCATATAACTAGAATATATGTGTACGAACGTTTGTTTTTGAAGGTGATTTGCACAGTAAATGGTCAGCGCGTGACGCACTGCCCAGTTCATGTTAGCTATAAATATTTAAGAAATTTACCAAGCAAAAAAAAGGCAAAAGAAGCCCCGTGGTTATTATCCGCTTTAAAATATTGGCGTTTTTTATGTTTTAAACGCTTGACAAGCGAGATTAAGCTGCTTTTAATTGCAACTATAGCTAACCGAAATAAGGTTTCCTCAAAGGAGTGTAAAAAGGTATAATACTGCTTTAATTAAGGTAGAATGATGGCAAAGCCATATAGTGAGGACCTGAGAGCCTGTCTTCAAACTAAGTAGAAAGGAGTTAAGAAGTGTGTTATAAGATATATTTTAAATGTACCCAAGCGATATAAGTGACAAAGAATGGAAGATAATAGAGCTATATTTTGAACCTAAAAAGACCGGTAGACCAAGAAAACATAGTATTAGAACAATTATTAACGCAATCCGCTATATGATGAGAACAGGATGTCAATGGAGACAACTGCCTAAAGATTTTCCACCATGGAAAACAGTGTATAGTTGTAATTAGCGATTGAAAAAAAGTGGAATATGGCAAGAGATTCATGATTTTCTAGTTAAAAAAGTAAGAGAGATAATTGGTAAGAATGAAACTCCATCAGTGGGAATAATAGATAGCCAATCAGTAAAAACTACTCAAAAAGGGGATCCAGAGGATATGATGCTGGCAAGAAAGTAAAGGGTAGAAAGCGCCACATCGTTGTAGATACTGTAGGTCTTGTAATTGCTGCTGAAGTACAAAGTGCAAGCATTCAGGATCTTGATGGTGCACTAAATCTTTTTGTTCAAGCCAAATGCAAAGCTCCAACATTACATAAGTTTTTTGCTGATCAAGGATACACAGGTAAATTGCAAAACCTCTGCTTATTGGAAACTGGATGTTTATTGACGATTACCAAGAAAATAGTTGATACAGGATTTCAGGTTATTCCCAAACGTTGGATTGTTGAGAGAACCTTTGCTTGGCTCTCCAATTTTAGACGTATGAGTAAGGATTATGAGCATTCTCCTCTCACTTCAAAAAATAACATCTTCTTTAATATGATCACTATTATGCTTCACAAATTAGCTCATTCTTGAGTTTGAAGACAGGCTCTAAAGGGTTAACTTCTGAAAACGTTGACTCAAAAATAATAGAAGAGGCGTTAAAATCTGTTAATCAGCAAGCAATAAGTAATGTTATAAATAATAATAAAGGTCCGCTGGACAATCTAGTCAATTATTTTAAATCAGCATCTGCAAATAAAAAAATTGGAATAGCTTCTACCGGAATAGTATTGGGAGTAGCATTTTCTCCGCTTATTGTGCTTGCTACATTAATAGCGCTTGTAGCTATTGGAGCGCGTTATGTAGGAATAGGTATAGGAAAGGCAGGGGAAAAAATAAAAGAAGGAGCAATTGATGCAGGAAGAGCAATAAAGAGTTCATATAAGGATTTAATAGATAAATTACCTGAGGTTCAAAGAAGAGAAAATAATTTTGAAAAGTTAATAAGCAATTTAATGGAAAAGAATCTTGAAGCTGATGAAGGAGAAAGAACAATGCTTAGTAATGAAATAAAAATAATAAAAATGCTTCAGAATCAAGAGCAACTAGCAGCCATAGGACAGTTAATTAGGGGAAGATAAGGCTGGTCTTTTGAACAATCTTATGAGCAAGGGTACTATAGCTAACCGAAGTAAGATTTCCCCGAGAGCTGAAAGACAAAATCAATAGCCGAATTAATATTGGGCCAAAAGCTTGGCAGCACTTTTCTTATGGCATGCTTAATGGCAAACCAGAACTTCTCAATCGGATTTAAATCCGGTGAGTATGGCGGCGAGAACAAAATTTTACACCCAACATTTTCTATCAAATTTTTCGTTCTTGCAGATTTATGAAAGCTTGCATTATCGAGAACAATAGTCTGTCCAGGTTTTAATATAGGAACAAGTATATTTTCTACATAAGCATCAAAAATCTCGCTGTTGCAGTAGCCCTCAATTACCCAGGAAGCTTTAACTTTTCCCTCATTTAGTGCTCCTATTATGCTTACCCTCTTTCTTTTAAACCCTGGTTTATCGGCAAATAACCTCTTGCCTTTTTGAGACCACCCATATTCATAAAATCTGTTGTCTTCTACTCCAGAGTCATCTATGAATATCAAGTTTTCTTTTTCTATTCCTTCTATTTTTTTTATGAACTCCTTGCGTTTCTCTTCATTCCTTTCCTGATAAAGAAAAGTTTTTTTTATATGTATAGTTTACTTTTTTAAGATAATTGTAGACTGTGCCTTTGCACATGTTGCCAAATTTTTCAATTATTTTTTCAACCGTAATATCTCGGTTTTCATCCAGAAATTTGACAAAGCCATCTAAGTATTTAATTTTATGACTATGTCCCTTTTGGTAGCCTGAAGACGGTTTTATACTTCCTGTTTCTTCTCTTCTTTTCCTCCACCAGTATATAGTTTTTCTATCAATTTTGAACATCTTGCTTACTTCTTCCATAGTCATTTTTTTCTCGTCAACCACTTTTAAAACTCGTTCCCTCAGGTCCTCACTATATGGCTTTGCCATCATTCTACCTTAATTAAAGCAGTATTATACCTTTTTACACTCCTTTGAGGAAACCTTATTTCGGTTAGCTATATCAAGCAGAGGTAGGTCTTTGTTGGATCATGAGCTACTGGAACGTACTCTATCTGAATATGCAGAAGGAAGAGAAGTTGCCAAAAGGCTAATGGAGCTCTTTAGTAGTTTAGGAAGGGTAATTAATGCTGACTTTCATGAACTAAAAAATGTTACAGGAATGAACGATGGAGCAATAGCAAGTACCTTTTGTCTGAAAGAGATTTTTGATAGGATATTGAAAGGTAAGTTAAAAAAGCTGTCAATTCTTGATAACAGAGAAGAGCTAATAAAATACTTTAGAGCAGCAATAGGGCAGTCAAGAAAGGAAAGCTTACGAGTGATATACTTAGATAGAAGCTTACTATTACCCACAAGTATAGAATGAATGAGCAAGTCTCCATCCTTCTGCTAAATCAAAGAGACGTTTCCATCCCTTCCACAAAGCTATAGGGCCTGGTTCTAAGTCATTTTTGCGAGCTAAAAACCCTCCTAACTTGGCCACCCACCTCACAATTTCTCTTATAGGTGGTGGAGTCTCAGGATAGTTTTTTGTCTTAAGCATTTTGGTATATAAAACCTTCCATTCGTCATCAGTCAGTATGACAGTGCAAGAAAGATTCGGATTTGTTCTAGCTACCAATGTGATAAAAAATATTCTCCATGCAATTATACTCATAATTGTAAGAAAGCGGATCAATCTATCTGCTGTTTGGAGCCTACATTCTTCAACTTTAAGACCGGATTTCAAAATTTTATGAAAAACCTCTATTCTCCATCTTAAGCAATACCATTGTATTTTTTCTACTGCTTCTTCAAAATTATTAATATTTATATTTGTTAACAAAATCCAGTTCATGGGCTCTTCGCCAAATGGGGGATATTTTTCTATAACATAGACAGCATTTAAATTTAAATTAGGAAGTTTTTGCGTTTTACGTCTAGCGTTGTTTTTTGATGCATTCATCACAAAGTTACTAAACTTTACTTCTAAAACTGTTGTTCTTTGAGGTTTGTTATCGCAAGCAGGAATACTCACTTGTATTTCTCCTTGGCAAGACATGCGATTCATCAAATCCCACAATCTTTCACCACCTTTTTCAGAATAAGTCGACTTCTTGTTTACTGTTCTGTTTTGATTTCCTCTTACTACAAAAAGAGATTGATTAGTGGAAGCAACTTCAAATAAATCATAAATATCTGCTTCTCTATCACAAACGGTAACTACCTTAACATCCTTTAATCCAGGATGTTTAGTAGAGTCTTTAAGTGATGCTATCCACCGTATGCTTTCTTTCTCTTCTATGGGAAGAGCAGTATTATGGCTTCTTCTTTTCAACTCCTTTAGGTCTTCAGCTAAGGGAGGTCTAGTACTAATTTTTTGATCCAATAATCCTATAGGTAGTCCTTCTGTTGTAACTGCAAACGTTGTATGCATCACTAATCCATGGGTTTTAAAATTAGTTGTTTTATAGCTAACCGAAATAAGGTTTCCTCAAAGGAGTGTAAAAAGGTATAATACTGCTTTAATTAAGGTAGAATGATGGCAAAGCCATATAGTGAGGACCTGAGAGCCTGTCTTCAAACTCAAGAATGAGCTAATTTGTGAAGCATAATAGTGATCATATTAAAGAAGATGTTGTTTTTTGAAGTGAGAGGAGAATGCTCATAATCCTTACTCATACGTCTAAAATTGGAGAGCCAAGCAAAGGTTCTCTCAACAATCCAACGTTTGGGAATAACCTGAAATCCTGTATCAACTATTTTCTTGGTAATCGTCAATAAACATCCAGTTTCCAATAAGCAGAGGTTTTGCAATTTACCTGTGTATCCTTGATCAGCAAAAAACTTATGTAATGTTGGAGCTTTGCATTTGGCTTGAACAAAAAGATTTAGTGCACCATCACGATCCTGAATGCTTGCACTTTGTACTTCAGCAGCAATTACAAGACCTACAGTATCTACAACGATGTGGCGCTTTCTACCCTTTACTTTCTTGCCAGCATCATATCCTCTGGATCCCCTTTTTGAGTAGTTTTTACTGATTGGCTATCTATTATTCCCACTGATGGAGTTTCATTCTTACCAATTATCTCTCTTACTTTTTTAACTAGAAAATCATGAATCTCTTGCCATATTCCACTTTTTTTCAATCGCTAATTACAACTATACACTGTTTTCCATGGTGGAAAATCTTTAGGCAGTTGTCTCCATTGACATCCTGTTCTCATCATATAGCGGATTGCGTTAATAATTGTTCTAATACTATGTTTTCTTGGTCTACCGGTCTTTTTAGGTTCAAAATATAGCTCTATTATCTTCCATTCTTTGTCACTTATATCGCTTGGGTACATTTAAAATATATCTTATAACACACTTCTTAACTCCTTTCTACTTAGTTTGAAGACAGGCTCTAAAAGGAGAAAAAGCTGCTATCTTACTAATTCAACTTTCTATTATAAATAGATCTATGGTCTAAAAATGGAATATATGATGAAAAGAACTATAAATACCTCAACTGGCGAATGGGCAGAAAGTGAATTTGGAATTGTTAATTTTGGTGATATAAGATTAAGTAAAAGGCTTCTAAAAATAGTTAATAGTTTTGCTGAATCGCCTGAGTGTTCAATAAATCAAGCTTGTGAAGATTGGCATCAAAGTAAAGCAGCTTATAGATTTTTCCAAAAAGATGCCATTTCTGAAAGAAAGATATTAGACAGTCATATAATTAAAAATGTTGAAAGAGCTAAAGAATACTCAACTATCTTAGCTATCCAGGACACGAGTTATATTTCATATAAAAATCATAAAAAGACCGAAGGATTAGGGATTATAGCAGCAAGATTAACATCTAAAACAACTAATTTTAAAACCCATGGATTAGTGATGCATACAACGTTTGCAGTTACAACAGAAGGACTACCTATAGGATTATTGGATCAAAAAATTAGTACTAGACCTCCCTTAGCTGAAGACCTAAAGGAGTTGAAAAGAAGAAGCCATAATACTGCTCTTCCCATAGAAGAGAAAGAAAGCATACGGTGGATAGCATCACTTAAAGACTCTACTAAACATCCTGGATTAAAGGATGTTAAGGTAGTTACCGTTTGTGATAGAGAAGCAGATATTTATGATTTATTTGAAGTTGCTTCCACTAATCAATCTCTTTTTGTAGTAAGAGCCTGTCTTCAAACTAAGTAGAAAGGAGTTAAGAAGTGTGTTATAAGATATATTTTAAATGTACCCAAGCGATATAAGTGACAAAGAATGGAAGATAATAGAGCTATATTTTGAACCTAAAAAGACCGGCAGACCAAGAAAACATAGTATTAGAACAATTATTAACGCAATCCGCTATATGATGAGAACAGGATGTCAATGGAGACAACTGCCTAAAGATTTTCCACCATGGAAAACAGTGTATAGTTGTAATTAGCGATTGAAAAAAAGTGGAATATGGCAAGAGATTCATGATTTTCTAGTTAAAAAAGTAAGAGAGATAATTGGTAAGAATGAAACTCCATCAGTGGGAATAATAGATAGCCAATCAGTAAAAACTACTCAAAAAGGGGATCCAGAGGATATGATGCTGGCAAGAAAGTAAAGGGTAGAAAGCGCCACATCGTTGTAGATACTGTAGGTCTTGTAATTGCTGCTGAAGTACAAAGTGCAAGCATTCAGGATCTTGATGGTGCACTAAATCTTTTTGTTCAAGCCAAATGCAAAGCTCCAACATTACATAAGTTTTTTGCTGATCAAGGATACACAGGTAAATTGCAAAACCTCTGCTTATTGGAAACTGGATGTTTATTGACGATTACCAAGAAAATAGTTGATACAGGATTTCAGGTTATTCCCAAACGTTGGATTGTTGAGAGAACCTTTGCTTGGCTCTCCAATTTTAGACGTATGAGTAAGGATTATGAGCATTCTCCTCTCACTTCAAAAAACAACATCTTCTTTAATATGATCACTATTATGCTTCACAAATTAGCTCATTCTTGAGTTTGAAGACAGGATCTAACAGCTTCTAATTTGAATCCTGCTGTATATTCCCTTCTATTTGCCATATTTTGAAAAAACGTTTTATTTTACTCCAAAAACGTCTTAACTTTCTCTCTACTTTTTCTGGGTAAGGTCACACTTGACTACTTGGATCTAGTATGATTTAATTAACCAAGAAGTAGACATGAAAAAATTATGTAGTGAACCAGTTTGCATGATGCTAAGAAGGAAAATATGGATAGAAAAACGAGAATAGAATCAGACAGCTTAGGGGAAGTAAAAGTACCAAGTGAACATTACTGGGGAGCGCAGACTCAACGTTCTTTAGAAAATTTTAAGATTGGCACAGAAAAAATGCCAGAGCCTCTGATTAAAGCATTAGCAATAGTAAAACTTGCAGCAGCACGTGTTAACATGAAGCAGGGTAGCATAGATAATAAGGTAGGGGACGCAATCTGCGCAGCCGCAAGGGAAGTAATAGATGGCAAATTTAATAATGAATTTCCGCTTGTTGTTTGGCAAACCGGATCCGGAACGCAGACTAATATGAATATGAATGAAGTGATCAGCAATCGCGCAATAGAGATTTTAGGTGGTAATTTGGGTAGTAAATCTCCGATACATCCAAACGACCATGTGAATTATGGTCAGTCATCAAATGACACCTTTCCAACAGCAATGCATATAGCAGCAGCAGAGCAAATAGACTGCTTGCTTATTCCAAATCTTGAAAAATTGCATAAGGTGCTGGATAATAAGGTTCAGGAATTTAAAAATATAATAAAAGTAGGACGTACTCACTTACAAGATGCAACGCCCCTAACACTGGGACAGGAGTTTTCTGGCTATGCAGCCCAGATTAAAAAGGGGATAGAGAGAGTAAAATCAACTTTAAGTGGTATATACGAGCTTGCACAAGGTGGCACTGCGGTTGGCACAGGACTCAATACTAAAAAGGGTTTTGCTGAAGATTTTTCAAGCAAAGTTGCAGAAATTACTAATCTTCCATTTACTTCAGCAGGCAATAAATTTGAAGCGCTAGCAGCAAACGATGCTTTAGTTGAGCTCAGTGGAACACTCAATACAGTAGCAGTCAGTTTAATGAAAATTGCAAATGATATAAGGTTGCTTGGTTCTGGTCCAAGATGCGGAATTGGGGAAATAATGTTACCGGAAAATGAGCCTGGTTCTTCAATTATGCCAGGTAAAGTGAATCCAACTCAGTGTGAAGCAGTAACTATGGTGTGCACTCAAGTTATGGGAAATCATGTTGCTGTGACCATTAGTGGTTCAAACGGTCATTTTGAATTGAATGTGTTTAAGCCAGTGATAATTTACAATGTTTTGCAGTCTATAAGACTTTTAGCTGATGCAAGTTTAAATTTTACAGAAAAATGTGTAGTTGGTATTAAGGCAAATGAAGAGAGAATAAAAGATTTACTGAATCAGTCGTTAATGTTGGTCACTATATTAAATACGCATATAGGTTATGACAATGCAGCAAAAATAGCGAAGCTTGCTTATAAAGAAAATATCACTCTAAAAGAAGCAGCAGCAAAACTTCAACTGCTCACTGAGGAGGAGTTTGAAAGGATAGTGAAACCAGAAGAAATGGTGAATTATTTGTAACCGTTGGGAGTGTTAAATAAACCATACGCGTCAAGTTAAGGAAAAATGAGCAAATTTAGTGCACTCAAAGTTGATATTCTTGTTTTTCTATATTTGTCTTTTAAACGTGAATTCTGGATTAAAGGAGAATAGAAAAGGCAAGAAAACAGGGTAAACTCAGCAGTGATAAAAAAATAGATGAGGTTACCCATGGAAGATATAACAAAACTGTTTTGTTTGGTCGATGATTTTTGCAGAGATATAGAGAAAAATTTTGCAGATAAACTACTGCCAAATGGTAAAAACCCCACAAGAACAACGGAAATTGAGCACTCCGAAATCATGACAATAATCCTGCTATATCAACAATCTCCGTGTAAAACTTTCTATCTACATTACCTAACGTTGCTCTACAAATCAGAGTTTCCAAAGTTACCTTCATATACCAGGTTTGTTGCTCTAAAGCCTAGGGTTTTGTGGCATTTAGCAATGTTGTTGCATTGGCTTTGTGGACAGTCAGAAAACACTGGAATTTCATATATAGACACAACTCCCATTGCAGTTTGTCATGCAAAAAGAATATCCAAAAACAAAGTTTTTGCTGGAATTGCAAAATTAAGCAAGAGCACTTACGGCTGGTTTTTTGGTTTCAAATTACATATGGTAATCAATGAAAATGTTGAAATTCATGCACTTACGCTAACAAAAGGCAATGTTGATGATAGGATACCTGTGCCAAATCTGACGGAAAAATTAATCGGTCTTTTGTTTGGTGACAAAGGTTATATTGCAAAAGAGCTTTTTCAGAAGCTGTTTGACCGAGGTTTGAAACTTGTTACCAAGGTGAAAAAAGGTATGAAAAATACATTGATTTCGCTAAATGAGAAGATTTTACTGAGAAAAAGGTCTATCATTGAGACTGTTTTTGGTTACCTAAAAAATAGACTAGAAATTGAACACACTCGCCATAGATCCCCTGTTAATTTTTTGGTTCATATCTTTTCTACTCTCATTTCCTACTCCATCAAATCCACAAAGCCTTCTATTTCCTATACTTTCTTCCTTCCTTAATCCAGAATTCGCGTTAGCAGGTACAACTCCATATTCAACGTACCTTCTAAAGTATCGATATACTGACGTTCTTATCTCCAAATCATAAATATGCAACCTAGCCTAATATAATTAAGAAATAGTTTATGCTTGATTTAATAAATATGTTTTAAGATACCTGCCTGTAACACTTTCTGGAATTTTTGCCACTTCTTCTGGAGTTCCAGTAGCAATCACTTCTCCGCCTTTTATTCCGCCCTCTGGTCCGATGTCTATTATATAATCTGCAGTTTTTATAACATGCAAATTGTGCTCGATAACTATAACAGTGTTTCCCAGATCGACTAATCTATGGAGTATTTTTAGTAAGTTATTTATATCTTCAAAGTGTAATCCAGTTGTTGGCTCATCAAGAATATACAATGTTCTTCCGGTAAATCGTTTTGATAGCTCTTTGGACAGCTTTATTCGTTGTGCTTCACCCCCAGACAACGTTGTTGACGACTGTCCGAGTTTTATATAGCCAAGCCCCACTTCCTGCAAAGAAACCAACTTTTCTTTTACCATTGGAAGGTTTTCAAAAAAATCACAAGCCTGATCTATCGTCATATCAAGCACATCAGAGATTGATTTTCCTTTATAAGTAACTTCTAATGTTTCACGATTATACCTTTGCCCTTTACACTGCTCACACTTCACATAAACGTCCGGTAGAAAATGCATCTCTATCTTTAAGTGCCCATCACCTTTACAAGCCTCACACCTTCCCCCTCTGGTATTAAATGAAAACCGGCCTATATTATATCCCCTTGCTTTTGACTCCGAAAGACCTGCAAACCAATTTCTTATATGAGTAAACATACCGACATATGTTGCTGGATTTGACGCAGGAGTTCTACCAATTGGCGACTGATCAACTTCTATAACTTTATCTATATATTCAAGGCCTTCTATTCTATCACACCGACCATACCGTGCAGACGAATGATGTATCTTATGTGCTGAATATTTATATAACGTTTCTATGACTAAACTTGATTTTCCCCCTCCTGATATTCCAGTAACACAAATAAGATTCCCTATAGGAAATTTAACGTTCACATTTTTTAAGTTATTTTCACATGCATTTATTACTTTTATGAACTGAGTTGCTTGCTTTCTTCTCCTTGGAATTAAAATTTTTTTCTCTCCACTCAAATATTGCCCTGTTATGCTCCCTGAATTTCTTTGCACCTGGTCTGGTGTTCCTTCTGCAATAACTTTTCCACCATTTACGCCAGCTCCAGGACCAATATCAATCGCATAATCAGCAGCCATTATTGTATCTTCATCATGCTCAACAACGATTACAGTGTTACCCATGTCTCTCAAGTCTTTCAGTGTAGCAATTAACCGATCATTATCGCATTGATGAAGGCCTATCGAGGGTTCATCAAGCACATACAGCACTCCTGTTAAACCAGAGCCAATTTGCGAAGCAAGTCTGATCCTCTGACTCTCACCGCCAGAGAGAGTGCTAGATTCTCGATCGAGCGTTAGGTAATTCAACCCTACATTCTTTAGAAATGCTAGCCTCTTGATTATTTCATTTAATATTTTACTTGAGATTTGCTTCTGTTGTTCTGTGAGCTTGTCTGGCAAATTTTCAAACCACTTAAGGGATTTATCGATGCTGAGCCCTGATATTTCACCTATATGTCTGCTATCAATTTTCACTGTGAGTGCTTCTTTTCTCAATCTATAGCCAGTACATTCCTTACAATGAATAACAGAGCAGTATCGCTCAACAAGCGTTTCATCATAATCCATCTGGTTCTCCAAGATACTGATCAAACCTTGAAATTTATTAGAGCCAAAGAGTATCATATCTTTTACTTCTTGATCTATGTTCTTCCACGGAACATCAAGGCTAAATTTACAATTTTCAGCCAGTGATAGAATTGCACTTTTTAGAAGTCCATAACTTGTGTGCACTTGACGGAACATTGGTCCTACTGGCTTTAAAGAACCCTCAGATATTGAAAGAGTTTCATCTGGCACTATCAGCTTTACATCAACAGCCAGCTTTTTACCAAGCCCATTACACGAACCACATGCACCGTAAGGGCTGTTAAAAGAAAATAATCTTGGTTCTATTTCCTCAAGAGTGAAACCAGACTCGGGGCATGCAAAATTCTCTGAAAAAGTCAGAATTTGACCATTTTTATACTCGGAATTATGGTTGTCAGGTAGGTTTACTACTTCTACATACATTAGACCATTACCAAGTTTTAGCGCGGATTCTATACTACTTGGCAGTCGATTTCCTATATCGCCCAATATTGATATTCTATCTGCAACCACAAAAATGTCGTGTTTCTTGTTCTTATCGAGTTTAGGCAAGTCATCTACATTGTACACTTCACCATCTATTTTGAACCTTACGTAACCTTGTCTTTTAATTTCCAATATCTCTTTGAGATGTTCTCCCTTTCTACCACGCACAACAGGGGCAAGTATATATATTTTAGTTTCTAAAGGTAACGCAATTATAGTATCTACAATTTGAGATACAGTTTGCTTTGTTATCGGTAATCCAGTTGCAGGTGAATAAGGAACCCCTATTCGTGCATATACTAAGCGCAAGTAATCGTAAATTTCGGTAACAGTTCCAACTGTTGACCTTGGATTTTTTGAGATCGATTTCTGGTTGATAGATATTGCAGGGGAAAGACCTGTAATCGACTCAACATCTGGTTTATCCTGAATGTTGAGAAATTGACGCACGTAAGCTGATAGGCTTTCAACGTATCGGCGTTGGCCTTCTGCATAAATCGTATCAAATGCGAGACTAGATTTACCAGAACCACTTAGCCCAGTTATAACAACTAGCTTATTTTTCGGTATATTGACATCTATACCTTGCAGATTATGTTCCCTTGCACCCTTAACTCTTATAAAATCGTCCATATTATACTATATAACGTATTTTAACTATTATAGCCTTAAAATACATGAATTTACAGTGATATGTTGATTTTCTATTGATTTTTTCAACTGTTACGGAAAATTAGGCAGCGTTTGATAAATCGTCATTCCGCTACTTGTTAGCGGAATCTATGCTGGGATACCGGGCGGTATGACGTAGGGCTGTACAACTTGTGTTAGAGTCTTAGAGCCTGTCTTCAAACTCAAGAATGAGCTAATTTGTGAAGCATAATAGTGATCATATTAAAGAAGATGTTGTTTTTTGAAGTGAGAGGAGAATGCTCATAATCCTTACTCATACGTCTAAAATTGGAGAGCCAAGCAAAGGTTCTCTCAACAATCCAACGTTTGGGAATAACCTGAAATCCTGTATCAACTATTTTCTTGGTAATCGTCAATAAACATCCAGTTTCCAATAAGCAGAGGTTTTGCAATTTACCTGTGTATCCTTGATCAGCAAAAAACTTATGTAATGTTGGAGCTTTGCATTTGGCTTGAACAAAAAGATTTAGTGCACCATCACGATCCTGAATGCTTGCACTTTGTACTTCAGCAGCAATTACAAGACCTACAGTATCTACAACGATGTGGCGCTTTCTACCCTTTACTTTCTTGCCAGCATCATATCCTCTGGATCCCCTTTTTGAGTAGTTTTTACTGATTGGCTATCTATTATTCCCACTGATGGAGTTTCATTCTTACCAATTATCTCTCTTACTTTTTTAACTAGAAAATCATGAATCTCTTGCCATATTCCACTTTTTTTCAATCGCTAATTACAACTATACACTGTTTTCCATGGTGGAAAATCTTTAGGCAGTTGTCTCCATTGACATCCTGTCCTCATCACATAGCGAATTGCGTTAATAATTGTTCTAATACTATGTTTTCTTGGTCTGCCGGTCTTTTTAGGTTCAAAATATAGCTCTATTATCTTCCATTCTTTGTCACTTATATCGCTTGGGTACATTTAAAATATATCTTATAACACACTTCTTAACTCCTTTCTACTTAGTTTGAAGACAGGCTCTTAGGGCAAATCTACTACCTATAAATTCTAAACTGTTGTTACGTATTAGGACCACCAAATACATCCCCAGGACCCAAAGTCAGTTTAGCTATATCAGAAAACAGGTTATGTGGAAATCTTAAAATACTTCTTGTTCGCCAGGCAAAATAAATACATTCCTACAAACAAGCAGATGCTTAATACTGACGCATAAGAAAACTTAAAAATTAAATCTCTAATATATATTGATAAGCATTTACCTGCAGAAAATTTGTATAGTAATCCAACACATACAACGGCACTATCAATTACTGATGCCATAATTAAAGTAATGAAATTTGCCATATGAAAATTCAACTTGGACTTCAATTTTTCAAAAACAATTATGTTTGAGAGAAGAGATACTAAAATTGCAGCATATGAAGTCAATATCATCAAACTAAAACTTTGCCATTTTAAAATACAGCATAGCGCTGTACACACTATTAAGCTATACGTAGCTTTTTCTTTGCCATAAAATTCAACCATTGAATTTACAACTAAAGCAGCTCCTATAAATAAAGCAGCACATATCATCAATTTATTTGAAGTGTTGAGTAAAGAAAGACTGATAAATAAGAGTGTCGGTAAGATAGACATAATTACCTACCCAAATTTAATAACATACATTTATTTTAAGTAAATATTACACATAGTGAAAGAGTTATTTAACCTCATGGAAAACAAAAAACATTTTAAACTGACATGCTATAGCTACCCAAGAAAGGTTTTCCTACGTCATACCGCCGCGGCCGCTAACAACTTACTATTACCCATAAATCTAAAAGGAGAAAAAGCTGCTATCTTACTAATTCAACTTTCTATTATAAATAGATCTATGGTCTAAAAATGGAATATATGATGAAAAGAACTATAAATACCTCAACTGGCGAATGGGCAGAAAGTGAATTTGGAATTGTTAATTTTGGTGATATAAGATTAAGTAAAAGGCTTCTAAAAATAGTTAATAGTTTTGCTGAATCGCCTGAGTGTTCAATAAATCAAGCTTGTGAAGATTGGCATCAAAGTAAAGCAGCTTATAGATTTTTCCAAAAAGATGCCATTTCTGAAAGAAAGATATTAGACAGTCATATAATTAAAAATATTGAAAGAGCTAAAGAATACTCAACTATCTTAGCTATCCAGGACACGAGTTATATTTCATATAAAAATCATAAAAAGACCGAAGGATTAGGGATTATAGCAGCAAGATTAACATCTAAAACAACTAATTTTAAAACCCATGGATTAGTGATGCATACAACGTTTGCAGTTACAACAGAAGGACTACCTATAGGATTATTGGATCAAAAAATTAGTACTAGACCTCCCTTAGCTGAAGACCTAAAGGAGTTGAAAAGAAGAAGCCATAATACTGCTCTTCCCATAGAAGAGAAAGAAAGCATACGGTGGATAGCATCACTTAAAGACTCTACTAAACATCCTGGATTAAAGGATGTTAAGGTAGTTACCGTTTGTGATAGAGAAGCAGATATTTATGATTTATTTGAAGTTGCTTCCACTAATCAATCTCTTTTTGTAGTAAGAGGAAATCAAAACAGAACAGTAAACAAGAAGTCGACTTATTCTGAAAAAGGTGGTGAAAGATTGTGGGATTTGATGAATCGCATGTCTTGCCAAGGAGAAATACAAGTGAGTATTCCTGCTTGCGATAACAAACCTCAAAGAACAACAGTTTTAGAAGTAAAGTTTAGTAACTTTGTGATGAATGCATCAAAAAACAACGCTAGACGTAAAACGCAAAAACTTCCTAATTTAAATTTAAATGCTGTCTATGTTATAGAAAAATATCCCCCATTTGGCGAAGAGCCCATGAACTGGATTTTGTTAACAAATATAAATATTAATAATTTTGAAGAAGCAGTAGAAAAAATACAATGGTATTGCTTAAGATGGAGAATAGAGGTTTTTCATAAAATTTTGAAATCCGGTCTTAAAGTTGAAGAATGTAGGCTCCAAACAGCAGATAGATTGATCCGCTTTCTTACAATTATGAGTATAATTGCATGGAGAATATTTTTTATCACATTGGTAGCTAGAACAAATCCGAATCTTTCTTGCACTGTCATACTGACTGATGACGAATGGAAGGTTTTATATACCAAAATGCTTAAGACAAAAAACTATCCTGAGACTCCACCACCTATAAGAGAAATTGTGAGGTGGGTGGCCAAGTTAGGAGGGTTTTTAGCTCGCAAAAATGACTTAGAACCAGGCCCTATAGCTTTGTGGAAGGGATGGAAACGTCTCTTTGATTTAGCAGAAGGATGGAGACTTGCTCATTCATTCTATACTTGTGGGTAATAGTAAGGTTCTGCGAGCGGCTGGCGGGGAAGGTCCGTTGGTCTACTCTCCTACTAAGCAGAAAAAAAGGCAAAAGAAATCCCGTGTTAGCTAGTCTTTTACTATCTTTGTCGAGTATTGGCATTTTTTGATGTCTTGTAACGCTTTGTAAGCGCGTTCAGCTTATTTAGATAAAAATCTAGATGTAGATGAAGTTTTGTAAAGACATACAGTATCTATATACTGCAAAAAATTGAACATAAGACGCCGATACATTAAGTAATCCTTACCTTTTAATCTGCAGATTGGCGAAAGCAAATACAATAGCTTCACTGTCATGATAAGGGGGCTGGCGGAGTTTGTCAAGTAGGTTTTTTCTTTTCTACTGAATGACAGTTGTGACCTATGCAAGAAGTCTGTTGTAGTTTGTACGATATCTTTATAAAATGGTTCGCATAAGTTATCTAGCAGTGCAACTAAACAAATACAAAAATCAAAACGTCGCGGTTTTTGGTCTTGGTAAAACTGGTTTATCCGCCATTAACGCTCTAATAAAGAATGGTGCAAGAATATATGCATGGGATGATCATGAAGAGCAAATAGCAAATGCAAAAATGATGTATAAAAAATGTAATTTTATTCATCCCAAGGAATATAATTGGCATGAGATCAGTGCATTGGTTTTAAGCCCTGGAGTGCCAACAGAGCCACATTGGATAGTAAAACTTGCAAGGAGATTTGATTGCAAAATAAAATCAGACATTGAGCTATTTCTTGAAGCTAAAACTACGAACCAGAAGGTAATAGGCATCACAGGAACAAATGGTAAATCAACCACTACATCACTAATAGGGCACATATTAAAATCTGCAGGGGAAAAAGTAGCTATTGGTGGAAATTTAGGTGTTCCTGTTTTGGATCTAAAAAGAGATGCAGAAATTTATGTAATTGAGTTCTCCTCTTTTCAATTGGAGTTGATGGATAAGATTAATGTGGACATTGCAGCACTGCTCAATATTACACCAGATCACATAGATAGGCATGGAAGTATGGAGAACTACATAGCAACTAAATTAAAACTGATAAACGGTAGTGAGATTGCCGTGATAGGGTGTGATAATGAGATTACCGCTGATGTATTCAACAAATTCACTGGGAACAAAATTCCAATTTCAGCTTCGATGTTACCTTTTTTGCCATTTCAGTGCCCCAACACTGGAATCCAACCAGGTCATGTAAGTGATATGAAAATAAACCTAATATCCAATGCAGAAAACATAGCAGCCGCATATGCCGTATGTAAGCTGCTTAAAATAGATAGCAACACTATTATCAATGGAATCAAGTCCTTTTCAGGACTGAGGCATAGGAATGAACTGCTTGGCAAAATAAGAAATGTGTTTTTCGTGAACGATAGCAAAGCAACTAATGCCAAGTCGAGCGAAAAGGCGATCTTATCTTATGAAAACATAAATTGGATCGTTGGTGGAAGAAGCAAAAAAGGTGGAATAGAATCATTAAGCAAGCATTTCACGAGGATTAGAAAAGCTTTTCTTATTGGGGAATCAACCGAAGCCTTTGCAAACACTATGGAGAATAAAGTAGATTTTGTAAAATGTTGCAATTTGAAAAACGCACTTAAACTTGCTTTTGAAGAGGCCATAAATAGCGAAGAAGAAGTAACAATATTACTTTCTCCCGCGTGTGCTTCTTTTGATCAATGGAAAAATTTCGAGGAACGTGGTGAAGCATTTTGTAGAATGTTTGAAAATCTCAGGTACAATCACACATGCTGTTTAGTATAATGCTACTGTGGAACAAAAGTTAATAATAGATAAGCTAATTAGGGTTATTCCATTTGAAGGGATAAGCGATGAAACCCTATTAAAGGTGTGTACTGACCTTAATCTAGCTAATAGCTTTTGCAAATTTCAGAATGGAATATATAGCGCTTTGGAGCACATAGCAGAGGACTTAAATAGCTCAATGGAGGCTGAACTAAGAAATTCTAATTTAGAGGTTATGAGGGTACGAGAACGAATAAAGTTAGCTATTCAAATACGCCTTTCAAACTACGCTAAGCTACCGAATTATAGAGAACTTTTAAAAAATGTTTTATTATTCTCTGTATCACCAAAAAATACATATTTTTCTAGTAAACTTTTATACAGAACTATTAGCGCGATTTGGTATGGCATTCATGATCAATCAACAGATTTTAACTACTATACAAAAAGAGCAATATTAGCTGGAGTGTACTTAAGTACGATACTTTTTTTTATCAATGATTATTCAGAAGATTTTGCGGATACTTTATCGTTTCTTGATAACCGTATCAACAATGTCATGACATTTCAAAAATTCAAAACTCGCTTAAAAGGAATCATAGGAAATTTCTTATAAGCTTTTCATCATACTGGTTATTCATATTTATATTCTAAAATTATCTTGTTTTTTTTGATCTTTATGTTAAAATAGCTTAATATTTATTAACAATAAAATGACAGTTATTTATTACACCAATGGTAATATCAAGCCAGAAGAAAATACAAAACACGCGATAAACTTTTTTGGAGTACTTGGGTGTATTAAGGTTAATGCACTCGGTAAAAATGCACCTGGGAAGCAAGAAAGTAAGTTAGTTAAGCATTATTTTGACTATCCCTATTTCTCTAGAATTGTTAATTCAGAATTCTTCCAAGAGGAATTAAAAGCTGAAGAAAAAAAATTCAATAGGAGAATAGTATCACTATGGTTACGTTTTGCTATATCGTCCACTGCTTCTATTGTGTCGTTATACTTGGCATATCAGAATCAAAAATCAAAAAAGGTGCTTATAGGGTTAGCTTTTGCATCAGTAGTGCTATCAATTTTGGCTACCGTATTTTTTGTTGCAGTTGTCTTATGGAGATTTTTTGACTTTATTAAGGAAAGGTTTGTTGTGCATAGAATTAAAAGCTTATTAGAAAATGAAGTCAGCCCTGAGTGGATAAAGCGTTACAAAAAAGAACTTATACGTGAGGATTCGGAAATAGATGTAGAAGCTTGTGATCAAGAATTAGGAAAAAATAAAGATATAGAGGATATTATAAAGTTTCTTTTGGAGAGAGAAAAGATTGTAGCACTATATAAATTTCTAACAAACGGTGAAAAGTTAGTTCAGGCCGGAATGGCAATGGTAAACATGTTGCTTGTGAAGGGTATACATCCAGATAACATAATTTTAGACACTAATTCGCTTGGAGGAGGAGTTGCAGCAGAAGTTTTAAAAAGATTTGAAAAACAAGGTATCTATTTAACATTAATTCATAGTAATTCTTATAGCTCACTTAAGGATGCAACTAATAACTTTCCTCATGGGGTAGGGGATTTTTTCATGAGACGGCTTCCTGCAAAATTCTTGAATTTTTGGTTTAATCGTTGCGGATTAGAATTTAATTCACGAGAGATTATAGAGAATACAAAATGTTCTGTATTGATTGTTGGTAGAAAAGGTGATACTGTAATTCCACAGGAAGCACAACTCGTCGGTAAACTTGACGATGATCAATCCACTAGCAAAACGTTCAGACAAAATATAGTGCTTGAACATGATCCTACAATACCTTGCGAGAGTAAGAATATTCATGCTGATTACAAAGAACATTTAGTTTATCATGAAGATAACGGTAGTATAAAAAAGTATGAAGAAAAAGAAAATCAATTTATTAATGACGCACATGAATATTTAATAGACTCTAAACTTAATAAATGTTTTGATCTAGAGAAGTACAGAGGAAGTGGTTTCTCTAGAGAATTGACGAAAATAGAATTAAGATCCTTCGATGGAAGGGATATATAAGTTTAAGTTGATAGAGAAAGAAAAATTATTTTTGCTATACCGTAAGTACGTTCCAAAATTACGCTAAAATTTTTATTGTACTGAAAATCTTCATTTTTTTTGATTTCTAGAATTATCAATGCATCATTACTTAACCAGCCTGAGTGAGCTAGTCCATTCAACGTTGATCCAACTAGATTGCTATTGTAAGGTGGGTCTATAAAAACTACATCGCACTTTGAAATAGGTTGTGGCAATTTGTTAGCACTGCAACAAATTAGCGTGACATTGTCCGTAATTCCAAAATCTTCTGCTGTTTTTTTAGGCAGTTGCAAATTGTAATAATCTGAATCCACCATGAATGCATGTTTAGCGCCGCGAGAAAGTGCTTCAAATGAAAAAGAGCCACTTCCGCAGAATAAATCAAGTACATTCAAGTTATAAATAGGTTTTCTTGAGGAAAGTATACTAAATATTGCTTCTCGGACAACACTCATAGTTGGCCGTGCAGCTAAATGCTTACCTGTAGTTATTTTTCTTCCGCGATATTTGCCTGCAATGATGCGTAGCATACTAAATAAGCTCCAAAATAACTAATTATTTAATACTATATGATTAATGTCAATATGGCTTTAGCAGTTTAATAGAGAGAAGCTATCGAGTCGCTTGTAAGAAAAACACAAACACAAGACTCATCAGTTATCTTTTTCTGATTTGCCTGCTGCATTAATTGCTTGACCAATCTCATCTTGTAACCCACCATAATCATTTCTTTCATCGTGATTGATCCCTTCAATTCTGCTTTCTAACTCTAACTTAATTATAGTATTGATTTTATCTATATTATCAAGAAAGCCTCTACATTCTTCTTCACTATACTCTTCACCAGATGCCTTTTTTTCGATAAATAGACTTTTAAACTCTGCAAGATCAGAATTCTGATCGGGATTTAGTACAACATTTCTCTCTATGAAGCTAAGATCCGACAGTAATAAACTAATCTCTAATAGATCTTCACTTTTTACGCTTTTAAGGTCTTCAAGGCTTTCTAAAATACTAAACACCTTAAGCCTTTCTTGTGCAATCTCTTTGTCTTCCTTATCAAATTCAGACAATAAACTATGATTATCTACAAATTTCTCACTCAAAGCTTTATTTAACCTAGTGAGGTCGATATTGTTGTCCGGTGTGTTATCTAATAGTAGATCTACTCTCGCCCTACGCGCATTTAAAATGTCATCGTATTCATTTAACTTTATGTTGCCATCATCGTCTTGCTGCAATTTATAATAATCAAGGCCTTTGAAATTTTTATTAGTCTTCATCTTCAATCCTCTTCTCCTTTTGCATCTGGTTTCCTCATTGGTTCCGGTAATTTCCTTTTGACCGGTTCACTGTCTCCTCGATTTCTTTCTTCCTTTCTTTCAGCTCCTTCAGCACGTTTTTCTATAGCTTCCGGAGTATTAGTGTATTTTTCTGTGCCTAACTCTCGTGCTAATTCATTTGATTGATTAGACTTATTTTCCTTTAGTGGTTGATCAAGCTTGTCTTTTTCTGGTTCTCTCTTAAGTCCGATAGTGTAATCATGAAGTTTTTCTAAGAAATCTCGCCTATGTGATTTTGCTCTACAGAGCAGATTACCTTGGTAACCATCTTTTTCTCCTGTACGGTGGCTAACTCCTATAGAATCAAGGCCATGCTCCCAAGTAAACTTCATAGCATCTTCTATTGTATAGCCCAAATGTGACCCTACATATCCTTTATAATAATCTAAATATTTACCAATCCTTCTATGTGTAATATCTTCTTTATCAACTCCAAACGCCCTGTAAATTTTTTCCTCAAGCTTATCAATGTCATTTTCAGGCGATGTCACAAATTTTGTTGCTTCAATAGTAGCATTTACAAGTTTACGTGGCGCATCAATAGCATGTTTCAGTACACCTCCAACTCTTGGTATCCTACCCAGTAGATTAGCTGTACCTCCGGCTAATCTATCCGGTAAATGAGTAGCCCAATTACCTAAAGATTCTAGTTTTCCACCAGCAAAATTTTGCCACTGCTGTTTGAATCCTTCCATTATGCCAACCAAAGGCGATGCTTCATACATTCTAGATATATTGTAAACACTGAATCCACCACCAGCTATACTTGAGCCCATTTGTTGTACGAACTCGCGTAAGGAGAACATTAAAAATGAAAGCAAGAATAGTACAAAGATCTCTCCTGCATTGATTAAATAACCTCTCTGTATGTCTTGCACCCTTTGGTAATCGCTATTATTTTGATAATCTTTATTTAAGTCAGAGAAATTTTCCAATTTACAGCTTTTATCACTTTCAATCACCTTTTCCACTAAAGACCTTATCTCTCTTTTGAGATCTGGTCTTATGATACCATTTCTATAATCATTTATCATCTTTCGATAATTGTTGCATTCGGTTCCATCTTGTGTAGATTGACAGTAGTGCTTTGTTATTTCACTATCCATACTACCTATCTTTTTTTCTATATTGTTGATTAACAATAGGATATCAGCCTTTTCTGACGCATGGGATAAACTATTTGTTAAACGCACTAAATCTTTCGCACTACAGCTATTATCTACTACCATATCACTTTCTGCAATATAATGGTCTGCTGGATTATTTTTAGTGCCAGGAATTGGATTAAAGAAAGGGTAATCTATATAACGAAAACCTTTTTCAATGTAATCCGGTGGAAGAGGGATATACCTAGCACCGCCAGTAAATTTTATTGTACCACCTTCTCTGCTTATCTTTTCTATACCTTCTATGTTCTTATCTACGTTCAGCGGAGAAGCTTCTCCAAGAGTGTAAGGTACGAAAATTTGCCCTGGGGTCCAACCAAAGTACTGCTTATCAACGATACAAAAACCGCCAAACACCAATTTTGGAGCACATAACCTTACCTCAAACCATTTATTGTAGCATACAGTAAAACCTAACTGCCTATAAAAGGTATTCATTATAATGGAAGCCAGTAATGACAAGAGAGCAAATATCATAATCGACTGTAAACAAAAGCTGATGCAGAATTTTATCCAACCTTCAAACAGACTTTTCAGCGGTGAAAATAAAATAGAGATCAGGAACAATGGCATGATAGCTATAAGAAAAGCTATACCCATAAAACCAGAGAGAAATATTATGTAAGCATATAAGCACAGCAAGAAATATAAAACTATCCCTATGAAAATTGCTGGTATCATAAGTAAGCTTGCCCACATTTGGTAATGTAAAAACGCTGCAAACTTTTTCCAAACAGAATAAGCAAAAAACTTATTGAACATGTCCTCCATGAAGCTAAACAACTTAATACGAGCAGCTTCATCTCCTTGAGCAATACTTCCGGTGTTCATGTTGGGAGCAAAATTAGTAATTATACTTATCAGTTGTTCAAGACCTTTAACGAATAGAACGAGAAAATGATCATAGAAAAATCTAAAACTTCCAGGAGATATAAGCACTATTACTAGAGTGATTTTCATCATTCTGATGAGCATATCATGCTTAGTTTCTCGTATCATGCCAAAAAGATAAAGAAGCGATGAAATCACTACAAATAGAACAAGCAAGGAAAGTACAAAATTATGAAAGCTCGTACTTTTTTCAGCTATATTTTTGAACATAGCTTGTGCAACTGCAGGATCATTGCTATTAAAATGTTCTTTGCAATTTTTGTTAATCAATAATACACATTTTAGATAATGATAAACTTCATTGAAAAATCCAAAGGTACCTGGTTTTTGTACTCCACCCAAAAACTCAAAAGAGTAGCCGCCTACATTATCTAGATAATATCTATCTAATATTTTTACATATATTTTCCATCCCTTTTCTAACTTCAACTCATTACAATTTCTGTCCTTTAATTTAGTGTTATCTCTGTCTAAAGTAAAAAATCCATTGTCGCCCTCTGCTGTGGAGTTATAACCTAGATGTACAGTAGGATATTGAGGATCGCGCATTAACTTTAGATTTTCGTTAGGATCATCTTTCCCCGTTTGAAACAAAAGATAAGCACCATGACCATTGGTAAACCAACATGGAGCACCACGTGATACTGTATTTGCGCTATCATCTTCATTAATGCACTTGCAATTTACAGTGCAACTTGCATTAGGCTTACTTGAAAATTTTTGTATGCTAGGTTTGTAATCATTACAAACTAAGTGAAAGTCAGGTAGACTATTATCACCTGACTTGCCTTCAAATTTAGTTGCATATTTTAACTGCTCCAAGCTTTGTAAGGTATAACTGCCTTTTTTAGATTCCTTCTTGTTATTATTACTCCAAGATGTCCATGCACCATTAACTCGCACTTTTAAACTATCTCCATTGGTTTCGAGTCCGGTATCCTCCCACTTCACCACTTGGTTATGGTGAAAACCATAATTAATTTCGCCAGTTTCAGGATCAATAACTTCTCCATCTCCTGGAATAAACGCATCGTGGTCGCTTGAAAAATGAGCGCTTACTGCAATAGGTTTAGGACCAAAATAGTCAGCAGATATGCACCTTGGAAAAGGCATATCATTCTTACTACAACCTGTGATCAGCATATAAGCTGCAAGAAGTAATACCCTAAACCAACATTTGCCTAAGCGTGATTGCATATCTAAACTTTTTCCAAATATAGAAATAAATTTCTAAAACTTTACTTAAAATATCTTTTTAATTAGTTACTCCATAACATCATTCATATCTTACTTCTCTCCATTTCCTTCCTTGTTTTTAGCTTTATCACTAGGATCACTTCTTATTGTTTCATCAGGATTTTTTTGCTGACCTGATTGTTTTGGTGCTTCAGGTTTAGAGCTCCCCCTCTCCTTTTTATCAGGACCTTTTTGCTTACCTGATTGTTCTGGTATTTCAGATTTAGGGCTTATGTAATTATCCTTCACGTCAACTTCCGTCCGATCTTTACCCACTTGTTGCCTAATGTTCTGTATCATACCTTGGGTCTTATTATCAAGGCCAACAGCCGACAGTATAGATTGTGATGCGCTTGTGGCAACTTGACCAACACTGCCAGCAACTCCCCAACCAGAGCTGAATAGTGCTTGTGCCATAGCTTCCGATATAGAAACAAAAGATTCCATTGCACTAGCAATAATTAAGTACATAAATGCTTGGATCAGATCTATGGGCAACGCTGCAAAGTGCCCACCAGCCCTTTCTCCGGTACTGAGTGCAACATCAACATTAGTGCCAGGACTGTATCCAAGAGGCAGTATTGATTTCATCAAGCACAGATCATACGATAAGAAATTTACGCTAATTAAACATTGATAGCATGCAGAAAAATTTGTGAGATTGTATAGAACTGAATACATCAACTGATTTAAAAGAGATAAAGATGAAAATAAAATAACTGGTTGTACTGCAACGTGAGCCAGCGTTTTTATCCAGTTATCAAACAAGGGTTTAGTCTGTTGAAATAAAATAAACACGATAAACAAAGGTGTTAATGACAGTAAAAACGCTACTAGAACAGTAGATATTATATATTTAAACGTAGCGCTAATAATGCATTTTAAAAACGCAAAAGTAGCGTAGAGTATTGCCAAAAATGCAATAAAGCCAAAAGGACCAGAGAGCATCAACGATAAAAACTTTAACCAAGTTTCTGCTGTGAATAATACTCCTGCTGTCAAGTCTAAGAATGCAAATTTTCTCCCCCCTTCCCCTATATAGCCAGAAAAGCTATCAACTAAATAAGTGCTACCATCTATAAAAAGTCTGGATAAAGTTGTACCAAAAAGTTCCCAGCTTCTATCGCTAAAGGCAAAAGCTATAAATGCTATCTTGAACATTCTTACAATGAAATCAAATTTACTTAGCTGTATTGTTCCAAGCATATAGCCAACGACAGTAAATATAACGTATAGAGTAAGCAAAGCTCTTACTCCTTGAAGAAGACCTCTTGCATATCCTTTGTATGAATCTTTAACGCTGTCCCCAATTACTTCTTCTTTTATAAGTTTAAATACCCCGTTTACATTCGATGAAATAAAATCATTAATTTTTCTTTTGACAAATAAAGTTACTGTGTACTTATTATTTTCATAATATTTGCCATTTTTATCTGTAATGTCATCTCTCTCTACGTTGCTTACATCAATACCAAAATATATCTTCTTAGATTCTTCATTCTGAAAGTGTTCTCCGCTTATTACATCTAATATGGTGTACTCATCTTTTCCGTCTACTCTTTCTCTTACCACTTTAAAATCATTAGTTCCTACACCATGCAAATCTTTAGGTGGGTTATCACCTAAATATACATATAATTTTTCGCCATTAATGTATTCACATGATCTAGTCACTTTAACATGGTAACCTCCCCTATTAGCTTTATAGTGACCATAATCTGCAATAGCGAGCATCACACTACTACCAGATGTTACATTTTTTACTGTATAGTCACTATTTAATTTCAGAGAAAAATCCTCAAAATTATCACTAATTTGCGAACACACATCATCCTTTCTTGCACCTACTTCATTATCTGGAAGACATTGCATACCTTTAGCAGTACCTTGATTATCAAGATCACCAATTTTTGCAACAAGAGCCTCAGCCCAGGAAATATCTTCTTCAGTGTTTGATGTCAAATTAATGTTAATCTGCTTTGGATCCTCTTTGTTTTCTTTAATCTTCTTAAGCTTGTCTTCAACCTCTCTAAGGTGAGAATACATATCACATTTGCCGTTTTCATTATCATATTTTTTGTATCTTATAGAAGAGACACAGTTTTGTTCTCCTGCTTGACCTGAACCATAGTTCCATATACCCTTCTCAGTATAGCATATATTTTGATGGTAACAGTTGAGCTCATAGGAGGAGTACTTTTTTCTCTCATCAAGACTACAGTTTTTTCCATCACATAACTCGTTCAATCCTATTTTAGCGCGGCGTAAATCGAGTAGCGAACCATATCTCCATGGTTCGTTGTCTTGAATATAACCTTTATTAAAATGTACCTTATTGTCATATGGGCTATACCCATTGCCAACTAGCACTTTGCTTTCCTTTGCTTTTGTTTTATCAAGAGGTAAAAATTTTATTTTATTTCTCTTTCCATCCTTGCCCTCACAAAAAAATTCCTCTCCCTCTTTCTTGCTAACATTCAATATTTCACTTGCTGACACTTTTTCACCTCCTTCTTCAGCTCTATAACAATTGTCATCAAAGCTGATACCTTTCCCTCCTGGATTGTCATAATCAATTGTTATTTTTCTGGGAACTAAGCTAAAGCTTAACCTGTCACCAGGACTTACTTTTATTCCAGTGTCTACATAACGTCTATTGCTGCCAAATTCTTTACCGCCGCACAATTCGTTTTCATTTACGCCTTTTTCATCAACGCCATAATTATTAGGCACATCGTTAATATTTGCAGCTTTACTATAATTTGGTTCTGAGCCATCAGCACAAAAACTAGCTGGCACAAGTACTTTCCTTGGATTTTTGTCTTCTTTAAAAGGGCAAAAATTTACTGATCCATCGAGGGTGAATTTGATTTCCTTACCCTTGCTAATTATCTGACCAGAATCAACCCAATGAATTTTAACTCCTTCATCTGCTTTATGAACTGGAACATCCACATTAACGCTGGTGTTTCTGCTCTGTAACCCAGGCTCAACACAATCCATAGTACAACCAGTGATTGCAAGACACAGTATCAATAATAGTGATCTTTTACTTATCATTATGAGCCCCCTGGCATCTTAGGTCCTTGAGGTCCTTGAGCCCTTTGCGGTATTTGAGGTCTTGACGCACCTGACTGTTGAGAAGTACCTCCTCCTCTTCCGCCTTCTGCTCCTCTTCTTTGAACGCTTTGTTCATCTAACCCTACTGTTCCCATTAAGCTTTGTTGATATTCTTTTCCAGGTTCGTTTTGCACATAAGCACCAAACAACGAGTCAGATATTGCCGAAGAAGCTTTAACTAAAGCTTTCATAGCGTGTCCCAAAATAACAAAAGCCATCATAGCGGTAATATTAGGTGTATATTTGGAAGCATAACCATAGAAGATACAAGGGTTAAAAATCTTTAGGTTAATACTAAGTATACACGTAGAGCAGACTTCAAAATCAAATACTGAATATATGATATAATCCATAACCTGACTTATCAGTGATATAAAAATTAAAAGCACTACTGGATGAATCGCAAATCTTGCTAAATTTTTAACCCAGTTGTGAAACATCTGCCTAGTATACGCAAATAAAAGACAAATAATAAAAATAGGTGTTAAAGAAAGCAATAACGCAACTATTGCTATAGATGTAATAAAAGAAAATAAGGCATTAAAAATAGATAAGCTCACTGTGATTAAACCCCAAATCACCAAGCAAAAAGATACAATGCCCAAAGGGCCAGAAAATATAAGAGATACTATTAACAATACTGAATGCGATGACAGAAATCTATTTAACGGCAAATCAAGAAACTCAAAAACATTTGAAGTAGTGCCTCTGAAATTTGCTATTTCTATTAACTGTTTTGGGGTGTTAATAAAAATAGAAAATGCATTGTTATAAAAAAAATTCCAACTGTTGTCCTGCAGCAGCTGGGTAATAACTCCTATCTTTACGCATATAATTAGAAACTCATATATAGAAATATGAGTTAATCCAAAAAAGTAGTAAAGGGTATATAAGATTATGTATAATACTAACAGCGATATTATCGTAGATCTAATGGTGTTTGTTTTGCTTGATTTTACAAAACTTTCGTAAAGATGCTTTACAGGACTAGTATCAGAGTGAATCGCGTTGGAGTCTTTATAGCTGGAACCAAAAAATGCAGTTTTTACTTTTTCGTCAAAAAAATTATAGATTGCACTAAAAGTTCTTGTGGGTGGCTCTTTAGTTGTTAGGTTAATGCTAAACTGACCTTCATTTTTGTAATCGCAGCCATGGTCTCTTATTCCATAATATATGGTGCCTTTTTTTTCTTCTAACTTTTCTTTTAAGCCTTCCATGTACTCAGTATCATGAACTTGGCTAATATCCACAGATATATCTCCCTGGGTTTCATCAGGGTTATGCTCAGGAAGTTTGTCAGAGACGCGTATATACAAGTTATTTTTTAGGCTATGGTTCTTTGTTACTCTTATGTTGAAACCACCTTTGTCATTTCTATCGTAGCAGTGCTCGTCATTTCTACTACATAAACTAAAAGTTAAACTTGGTGTTCGATGGTATTTTTCTATCTTATAATCACAGTTAGTACATATGCCACCTGTTGGAATGTATTCAAAATCTTCACCATCCATGTGAACACGTAATAGTGTAATATCAGTTTTTACCTGTTTTTCCTTTAATACGTTACTAATAGTTTCAGCAATAACAGATTCACCACTAGAATTTAGAGCATTGAATATCTCACCTTCTATACTATTGTATTCAATATATGCGCAACCTTTGTTTCTGCTGCCGGAAGGAAATTTACATATACGTCCGCAGAGTAAATTCAAAATGCGCGTATCTATTTTGCTTTTCTGATCACTTGAAAGCCCCCTGCAGTCTATATTTCCCCCTTCTTGTTTTATAGAATTGATGACATTTTTAATCTTTTTTTCATCTTGATCTAACTTCGAAAAATCTGAATCCCAGTACTCTTTTCCATTCAACCATTGCGCATCGCCTATTATATATTTATTAGGACATATTCCATCCTGACATCCTTCTCGATTTAAAACATGTGCAAAATACTTCTCTTCTTGTTCGCTGCACTTTTCATTGATTTTCACGTACCTGATTTTTGTATCATCCTCTTTATCTTGACACACTTTACTTCCAATAACACTAAAGCTTATCGTATCACCAGCTTCAAGTGCAAATGGTAATGTAATGTCATTTCTCCCAGGCCCAATTGCAAAATCTCCATACTGCTTAGGACAAAAATTAACCTTACTAGGCACTATATTAATCTCTGTTACGCTTCTTATCCCATCTGAGATGTAAACACCAGAATCAACCCACTTCTGCTCTGTTGACACTATACCTAGTTTTTCACGTAAACCTGATAAATTTTCTGGCTTAATACAGTGATCCTCCCCGCATCCAGACAATAAAAAAAGTACCACAAAACTTATGCATAGCTTACCCAAGTTTTGGTTACTTAAACGTTTAAGCATCTGTTACTTACCTTAACTAGCATCACCGCCACCTTAGTTAATCTTTTCGCTGGAACCTTTAACACTATCTCCACCTCCTCCACCAGTACCTCTTGCCTTCTTGACAGCCCCAGCAGCAGCTTGACCAACACCTCCAGCAGCAGCTTTGGCAGCAGATAAAGCTTTGCCCACCATTTGTCCAGGTGTACTACCAGAACCGAGTGATGCTCTATGGTTACCAGCAAGTTCGGCAGCCATGTTAGGAAGAATGTTTAAAAAGTGGTAAAAGAGGAATAACACTAGACACAACTTTAATAACTCTCCGATGAGAGAGCTGCCAAACTCCATGTATGTAAAGTCGAATAGACCAAGTATGCTGCTCTTTTTAAAGCTATAATTTTGCATCATACATGCAAGAATAGTTTCATTTTTATCACATTCACCATCCTTCAATTTGAACCACTGTTTTTTCTTACTATCTGAGGTTTCTGCTTGATTCTCTTCATATAGCTTATCCGATTCAAATTTCAAATTTTTAAAATATATTTTATCACATGCTATGAACATAAAGGACAAAAATGCAAAAAGGATAACCGGGTATAAGCTATATGTAATCAACTCTTTCACCCAGCCGTCAAAATATCCTTTGGTGTGTTGGAATAAAACCATAGGAATGAACAAAGGTGATAAAATGATGATTACACTTAAAGCAACTAGAGATAAAATAAATACATAGCACAGCCACAAAATAACCATCATCATCAGAATGGCCATAAATATAGCAACAAGAGCTATTAAAATCTGTCCACCAGCAAAAATAATACCGATTACCGAACCTGCAACTAACAAGACAGGAGCAGCACCAAGCAAGACTGCTAACGTTGCAACACCTCCAGTACCAATTTTGCCACCAATTCCATCTAAAGGGGCACCTAAATAAAATAAAATTCTACAATCAAGCCTATCCCAAGGTGCAAGATAACTGTAAGATACCTTCTTTTCTGCACGAGTATATTCATAATCTGTACCTGCTTTATAATTACATATGCCTTTACTTTCAGATGACGCTTTTAGCACTATCTCTGACAAACCATTTGAGAGACGAGTTAATTCTCCATAATAATGAGACATGGTACTGCCTGTTGTGAAGTAAATCACTAAAGCGAATTTAATAATCAACGTGTACATCTCTTGTGGACTGCGCACTCCACCAGACATAGCTTTTATAGAGAACAGTATTAAAGCTAAAACCAAAACAGCAGTTATGGTGTTTTTCAGCCTTTTCTGTGCTACAGATAAGAAACTGCCCTTGTTATGTCCATCTTTATCTTTAAGTGGGCTGCCACTTGAATCAATACCTGCAACTAAATTATCTAACGATTCCTTAATGCATTGTACTATCATAGAAGTTACGGGAATAGGAGCTAATGATTTACTGCCTGCCTGGTTATAACAAGCTTCAGAGAGATACGAGCTAAAACAACCAGCATTGTCATAACCTACAAAAATTTTTCCTTCTTTTTCTTTGCCCCTTATAGTAGCTTTGTAATCATCATCTCTGCCAATAGGAACTTCTTCCTTTCCTGTACCATCTTTATTTTTGAATTTCATCACAGATTCTTTACACATAGGAGCAAGTGGGTCAGGTGGCAATTCCGTGCACCCCATATCAACCCCTTGCGGCCAAGGAGTCATTTCGATACCAAGCATGCTCACACTTCCCAGCTCCACACACAACCTGCCCATTTTTCTTACTGCTTTAAATGTTGACCCATGTATGGTTTCGCTTTGCCCAGCTTTAAGAACTTTACATTCTAGCTTACCATCAACTCTTGGGGGCCATGACCCACCTTCATATCGAGTATCTTTCTCCCTGACATTAAAGTCTATATCACCAAAAAGATTACCAAACGTTAAGGGGTTTCGATGACATACTTCTATATATTCACTGTATTGCACACCGTTTTTTGGCCAGTAATAACTTTCTGTACTCTCCTGAACGTTAGAATTTAAGGCTTCTTTTTCTGCTCTTTTCCCGTCATAGTCTTTTTTGTTCACGTCTTCCCGAGCTTTATCTTGCAAACAAGAAAAATATTCATCTTCTGTTTGGTAATTTTTATTGGTGCAGCCACTATAACCTGTGTCTTCTTTAAAATTTTTGTATTTTCCATCATGACCACGTGCAACTGGGTGTTTAACAAAACTATGTTCACAAACAACAAGCCCCCCTATCGCTTTCCAGACTCCAACAATTGCAGCTATCATTCCAATGACAACAAGAGCAGTAAATAAGCCAGCGGAAGAGACGATCAAAACAATGCCAGTAGATATTGCACCAACAGCAATTGCTATTCCAGCAAGTGCTGCAGCTGTTTTAAAAGCTCCACAATCAGGATTAGAGGCACGACTAAAACTGCCAGTGGAATTAAATCTGCTAACAAATTCTGTCTTGTCAGTACTACTTACTCCATCTGCAAGCACTGGATATGAGAGTAAAAAGTCTATATTTAGTAAAAATATCGCAATTAATAGCAATGACAGCTTAGTCTTAAACATTTTTTACCTTCTGATAAAATATAGGCAACCATACTTTTGGGTTGTCCCCAACTTCATTTAATATATCGTGTAACAATAGAACACTTTCTGCACGTCCAGATAATACGTTGATTATATCATCTAGGTCTTTTAAGTCTATTCTAGCTACTACAGCATTAACTCCTTGTTTCACCAAAAAGAATCTAGTACTTGGATCTGTGTGCTTAATTAATATATACTCACGTTCAGTTAACATAAAAACATCCCGATAGACACTAGTAGCTTTCAGATTTGGTAAAAAAATCTGTGTCGCTGTTTGTTGTACAAGCGTATCACTAATAGTACTTTTACTTGCGTCCTCAACACTCTGAGTAGCAAAAATCACAAAAGCATTTAGTTTTCTCAGTACCTTCAACCAGTCTTTTATCTTGGGTGCAAAAACTGGATTATCTATTAATGCCCATGCCTCATCAAGAACGATAATAGATGGAGTGCCATCAAGAGATATACTAATCCTATGAAATAAATAAATCAATACTGGTCCAAGAGCAACAGGATCTTTTAGCAAGCTAGCCATCTCAAAACCAAATACTCTTGCTCGTGAAAAATCTAGCAAATCTTCTTTATTATCAAATATTGCAGCATGAGAACCATTATCATGCCACATAGATATTGCCCCAGCTAGAGTATCAGGACCTGCAAGCCCTAAAAATGGTACGAGGTTTCTCAAGAATCTGTCTTCTTTTCTTAATTTAAAATTTCCTTCAATTGCATCATTAATTCGTGCAATATCTTCTGAAGTAAATTTATCATTATATACCGAAATTAAAGACTTTATCCACTCCATTAAAAATGTTCTATTATCAGAGGTGTCATCAAGTTGCAAAGGATTAAAATTTGTTTTAGTTCTTGGTTCTATTACAGTATAGATACCACCAAGTGCTCTTAAGAAAATCTCTGCACCGCGATCTTTATCAAAAAAAAATATCCTTGGAGAAAACTTCATCGCTTGGGCACACAAGAAATTCATTAAAACAGTTTTACCAGCACCAGTTGGGCCAATTATCATAGTGTGTCCAACATCCCTTATATGAAAGTTGAAAAAAAATGGAGTACCAGATGTCGTGTCAAAAACTGTAACAGCATCTCCCCAGTGGTTATTGAATTTATTGCCAGTAGGATAATTATGTTGAGATGCAAATCCAGCCAAATTAAGACTACTTATTGTAGCTTTTCTCACTATATAATCGAAATTACCAGGAATTTGCGCCCAAAATGCTGGTTCAAGGTTAACTCTCTCACGGACAGGATAAACACCGCAATTAGAAAGCTCTGATTCTACCAACGACAGAGCGTTATCCAATGATTTAGGACTTTTTTCTATACATAAAATAGTCAGGTGATGTTGACCAAAGGCAATCTTACCACTCATTGCGTCATCAAGCGCTTGAGAAATTTCTGCTATTTGAGAAATAGCTTTATCTGCAGACTGTATCATTCGATTTTGCTGTATCTGCATTTTTCCAATCGCCATTTGCCTGTTTATAAATTGAAAAGATTGCGTAATTATAAACTCGTAAGGAAGTTGTAAAAACGAATCAAGCATTCCTGCAGAAGTATGATTTCCATATTCTTTGATACTAATTATTCCAGCATATTTACTCCCATTATGAGTCACAACCTGTATCATCTTACGGCCAAAGAATAACCTATGTACTGGTAAGTATCTTGATATTTCAGTTCTTAGCGGAAAAAGCGTATTTGTAACGAAGCCACAATTTACAATTCTAGATAGAAACTCCATTATTTCGCAGAACAAACCATCTGGAGTTTCTTTTACTCCAAGAATTTTAGGCGAATAATTTCTAAGGCTTGTCACTACACGATTTGTCGTTTCCTCTAAATCTTCATACGTGGCACGCATATCACTTTCCCAAGCATGTTTTGAAGTTACATGTCCGAATTTTTTTAGTAGATATGACAAAAATTCTACTCCTTTTGTGTCTGCTCTACGGATAATCGTAATGTATAGGTCATTAATAAATGATTGCCTTGTTGCGTGTTTTTCTCTCCATTTTAGATTTACGTGATTAGCGAAAAAATTCGGCAAACCTTGACTTGCAAATTCATCAGAAAAAATATTTTTCTTACGTCTGATAGTATGAAAATATAAACTAAATGCCGGAGATGAAATGCTTCTTAGCATCTGATTCCTGATGTTGTTCTGTATAACTAAATCCTCGTCATCGGCGGTTTCAAATGCAAAGCCACTTAATTTTATAACCTTAACCAACCAATTTTCTTTTGTCATCAAGGTTGTGCTATTCCAATAGCAAGAATAAGGAATAAATTCAGCAGCGTGAATTTCCCTGCTCAGAGTAGATTTATTCTTTGATTGAATAGCCCTAAACCTCAGCATCACACAACATTAAGCAATATCATAAGAATTGGCTCCATGATAAAAACGATTTAAACATTTCGAGCACTTTCCTAATTTTACCATAAATAATTCAATAAACAACGGTTCTTTTGCAGAAGCTATATAGCCAAGTCCATGTATGCCTGGTAACATTAAGAGAATCACTCTCAAATCATTTGAATTAATGAAAATTAGCATGCAAATCAGGACGTTTAATATTGCAAACATATAACTCACACCAAAGAGCATTGCAGTTCTTGTAAGACCTTTAAATAATTGATCTGTTTGTATACTACCTGTGGACATATCTTTAACCTTCTAATAATAACTAATACTATATCATTATATTAAAAATCCATTGAAACTAGTAGCACTTTAAGTTAAGGTACATTATTTAACCCCGATAATGACAAGTTGGCCATTTCAAGAAGCAGAAAAAATATTGCAAGAGTTTCCTAATAAAAAAGAAATAATATTTGAAACTGGTTATGGGCCCTCTGGTTTACCCCACATAGGAACCTTTGGAGAGGTTCTCCGCACTACAGTTGTTGTAAATGCATTAAAAAAAATAGCTCCTGGTATAAAAACCAAAATCATTGCAGTTTCAGATGATATGGATGGTTTGCGAAAAATACCAGATAATGTGCCAAATCAAGAGATGCTAAGAGAGCACTTAAATAAACCATTGACTATGATACCTGATCCATTTGGCACTCATCAGAGTTACGGTCATCATATGAATTCATTGTTGTGTAAATTTCTTGATTTGTTTGAATTTGAATACGAGTTCAGGAGTGCAACAGAGTGTTATAAATCTGGCGTTTACGATGAAAAACTTTTACTACTGCTGAAAAATTATGATAAAGTGATGGACGTAATGCTTCCATCATTTCGGGAAGAAAGGCAGCAGACTTACAGTCCATTCTTGCCAATATGCCCAAAAACTTCTCAAGTTTTACAAGTTCCAGTAATTGAAACAAATACAGATAAAGGAACAATCACGTATGAAGACCAAAACGGGGAAAAAATAGAAGTTCCAGTGACAAAAGGAAAATGTAAACTGCAATGGAAACCTGATTGGGGAATTAGGTGGGCCGCATTTGGAGTAAATTATGAAGCTCACGGAAAAGATTTAACTCCATCTGCTGTGCTTTCAAGTCAAATATGTGAAATACTTGGAGAAAAGCCACCACTTCTGTTTTGCTACGAGCTTTTCCTTGATAAAGAAGGAAAGAAAATATCAAAATCAAGAGGAAATGGCATTTCAATTGAAGAGTGGTTAACTTACGCACCAACAGAGAGTTTAGCATTGTACATTTTTCAGAGCCCTAAAAAAGCTAAACGTTTATATTTTGATGTGATACCAAAATCAACTGATGAATATTTAGAATTTGTAAGACGTTACAACGAGAACAACGGGGAAAACACAAATAGTAAATTTCATACAGAACCTGGTTATGATGAGAAATTTCTAGGAGAAGTGCAGGTGAGCACCGCAGAATACTCGAATGTATTTGAGGAGCGCAAGCAAGCTTTAACGACAAAATTGCCATCAGAAGCAAGGTTATGTAACCCTGCCTGGCATATCCACCAGGGCAATGTTCCCAATATAGAAACTTCAGGCATAAATTTCTCACTACTTTTAAACCTAGCAGTGGCTTGTAATGCTGAAAACAAAGAGATCCTATGGGGTTTTATATCCTATTATGCACCGAACGTCACACCAGAAAATAATAAAATGCTTGATAGACTTTCAGACTTTGCAGTAAAGTATTACCACGATTTTATCAAACCAACAAAATCATATAAAACTCCAAATGCAAAAGAGAAAGAAGCGTTACTAGATTTGAAGGACACTTTACATTCTCTATCTACAACTGTTACTGCTGAAGAAATTCAATCTCAGGTATTTTCTATTGGAAAAAAATATGATTATACCAACTTACGTGACTGGTTTCAGCTATTATATGAAACGTTACTTGGCCAAAAAACCGGTCCAAGAATGGGATCTTTCATAAAGCTTTATGGAATAGATAATACGATTTCTCTCATAGAAAGCGCTACTAAATGTATACTTTAGAGTTTACCTTCTTTCATTTGAGCTCTTTAGTTTTTAGTCCTGCCTTCTAAGGCTTTTACTCGTGACAACCACTGTGCCTGCGATCTTGTCGTGCCAAGTTTGACAGCGTTTGTTGAAATTTGACCATAAAAAGCCCAAGAATAATGGTGCAGCTGACAATATAAAGGAAAAAAATCTCTTTGTTGCTTGTCTTAGGTTCATCTTTTCGAAAGTTTGTGCATCCACAACTCTAAGCCCAAGTAATAGTTTTCCAGGTGTAGCAGCAAACCTTACCCACATATATGTAACATAGCAAAAGAGCATAATGCATTGGACTATTTGATTTAGGATTTGTAATTTTATAAGTCTACTCTGCGTTGTCTTTTCTTCTGCAGACAGTGGCGCTTGCATTTGGTATTTTGCAGCAATTTGACTTAATATTTTGCTATCCTCTGAGTTCATAAAGAGCTTATTTAAGGCTTGGCTGCAAAACTGCAAGAACAAAACGATAATAATCAAATCAAGCAATACTGATATATAGCGCCTAAGTCCTGTTACATAACATATCCCATTTTCATCTTTCTTTACCTTTTGAATAACATTTATAGAAGAAAAAATAGAAAATAAACGATTAAAAAATTTATGTAACATATATATACTTTCCAATATTTAACGTGCCCCTGGCCGGACTTGAACCAGCATGCTTTTGCAAGCAACAGATTTTGAGTCTGCCGTGTCTACCATTCCACCACAGGGGCATTAAGTTTTAATGCTATAGGCAACACGGAATTAGTCAAATTTTATATGTCTTTCAAATGAGGACTAAATATTCTACAATAATCAACAGTTACTCTCAAAACTTAAAATGAATGAATTAGCTAGTCTCCTCAGTTCAAGAAGTGTAGACAAGGAAATATGTAAATTACCGCATAATTTAGAAGCCGAGCAAATGCTTATTGGTGCAATGATTCGTGATAATAGAATCTGTGATGCAGTTGAAGATACAATCACGGCAGAGAATTTCTATGATCCATTACATCAGAGTATCTTTACGCAAATATCCAAAACCAGGAAACACGGTATAGTTGCCAATGAACTAAGCCTCAAAATGTTTTTTGAGAACGACCAAGCGTTTACCGAGTGTGGTGGGGTAGAGTACTTAGCAAAGCTTGCAGCAAAGGCAAGTATTGCACTTGATATCTATAGTTTGACTAGAATAATCCGTGATACTTACTTAAGGAGATGTTTAATTAAGCTCGGGCAAGAAATAGTTGGTGATAGCTACAACTACGATATTGAAAATCCTGCACAGGCGCAAATTGAACAAGCAATGACAAAATTGTTCAACTTAGCAGTAAAAAAACAAGGTGAGAAAACATATATAAAACTTGCAAGTTCAATTAAAGACGTAGTTGAGAAGATCAGCACACTGAAAAATAATCCAGAAGCGCTGGGCGTTACAACCGGACTTCAAGATCTAAATCAGCTTCTTGGTGGCCTACAAAAATCTGATTTATTAATTTTAGCTGCAAGGCCTTCTATGGGTAAAACAGCACTGGCGCTAAACATCGCACTTAATGCTTGTAAGATGTTGCAAAAAAGAGCAGATAAACAACACTATGTAGCGTTTTTCTCACTTGAAATGTCAGCAGAACAATTAACCGCAAGGCTGATCACTATAGATTCAGGGATTAGTTATTATAAGGCATTAACCGGAAGAATTAGTGATTTTGAATTGCATGAATTTATCAATGCTAGTACAGAATTATCTGAACTGCCTTTCATCATAGATGACACCCCTGCGCTATCAATTAGTGCCCTTCGCACCAGAATACGCTTGCTGTATCAATTATATAATGTAGAAGTGGTATTCATTGATTATTTGCAGCTAATCAGAGGAACAACAAAAAGAAGTAATGAAAATAGAGTACAAGAAATCTCGGAAGTGACGCAGGGTTTGAAAGCAATTGCAAAAGAGCTGAATATTCCCGTTGTTGCACTATCTCAGCTCTCTCGTTCTGTTGAGCAGAGGGATGATAAAAAACCACAACTTTCTGATTTACGTGATTCAGGAAGCATAGAGCAAGACGCAGATATAGTGATGTTCCTCTATAGAGAAGAATACTATGAATTAAGAAAGCAGCCAAATGAAGGAAACAATAAACATCGGGAATGGCAAGAGAAAATGGAAAAAATTAGAAACATTGCAGAGCTCGTTATTGCAAAGCAGAGAAATGGGCCAATTGGCAGTGTAAAGCTATATTTTGACTCCAGCAGAGGCGCATTCAAAGATTACACGGAGAGGCACAGTTCATAGCCTTCAAGAATCTTTTATCAATACCTATCCTCGCTATAGTTTACTAATTTATTAATAAACTTGACATATCTCTTCACCCGTGCTACAATTTTAATAATAAGTTAATTCTAGTGAGGTATATAATGAAAAACATATTTAATAAAACTAACTCACCTTATCTTGCGAGTGGTGCTTTGGCTATCGGAACTCTGTTGATATCAGGAATATTTGCTGTAGCTCCTTATATTGGTTTTTTAGCTCCATTTGCAGCTCTAAGCCTTGGCCTTCCATTTGTTATTGGTGGTGCCATATTTTCCGTTGCAGTTATTGCACTTTCGTATAAAGCAATTGGTAAGAATGGTGATATCCGTAAGCAGAACACTCTTCTCCATGAAGAAGCGAAAAAAAATGCTGAGCTTACATTGGAGTTGAAAGAGAAAGATGCTCGACTTGCTAAAAATGATACTAAGCTTTTTGATAAGCAAGAGCAGTTACCTAAAGAAGAGGTTAAGTTGGATCACTTAGACCTTGCTGTTTCTTCTAGCAAACAAGGGAAACAAGCTAATAGTTTGGATTATTTAAACATCGATAATGTTTCTAAGCAATTTGATCTTTCAAGTATTGATGCTGCTAAAAAGCATTTAATGAGTCTTGTTGAAAAAGATATCAATGAAGATATACTTTTTGATGCAGAACCTGGTGAGGAAAAAAGTACCAAAAATCCTAGTCCAGTAAATCAGCCAACTCAAAATGGTCAAAGCTGGGGCGCATGGAGTCTAGACAAGGCCAAGACAGCAGCTAGATTAGTAGTTGGAGCAGCAATGCTTGCTGCCACTGTAGCACCAGTTCTTGTGGGCACATTATTCGAAGAATCCAGTGCATCACCTGCAGGTGATAGGTTCGGCAGTATCAACGGTACGTATTCTCGTTACTAAAGGTAATCCCACCTAGGAGAAATAGCTAAAAACTATTTCTCCTCTTTAACATCAACCCTCAAAAAAACCGGCGTAGGTTTAGGTAGTGTAATGCCTGAACTTACGCATGCGTTGCACAGAGATTTTAAATCTCGTTGCTCTTTTGGAATTTGCAATTGGTCAAGTATCATTTCCGCTGACCTCGGGACAATTGGCTGCAATAAAATGCCAATTATCCTGATATATTCCAGTAATTTGTAGATTACTAAATTCATGCGCTCTCTATCTGTTTTGCTCAATGTCCAGGGTGCACTTTTGTCTATATAAGCATTGGCTTCAGAAGATATGTTGATAATTAGAAGTATAATCTGGTTAAATTCATACTTTGATAAATGGTCCATCACTTGACCTAGTATAGCTTTGCAATTTGGAAGGCTTTCCTCGCCTTTAAGTAGGCTTTGATCAACTGTTGGTACAACTCCCGAGCATTGCTTGTGTAAAAATGAAATTGTTCTTTGCACTAAATTGCCTATATTGTTTGCCAGTTCTGAGTTTATTCGGCTGATCATGTTTTTCTTACTAAAATTGCCATCCTGACCAAAGCTTGCTTCCCGAAGGAGAAAATAGCGTAGTTGATCAACACCAAACTCTTGAGCGAGGCCAATTGGATCTATGACATTACCAAGAGACTTGGATATTTTTTCTCCCTCGTTTAGCCACCAACCATGAACTGCAATTTGTTTTGGCAGTGGCAAATCTGCTGCAAGGAGAATCGCTGGCCAATATACAGCGTGAAAGCGCAATATGTCTTTGCCGATTACATGAACGTTGAAAGAGTTGTCAGCTAGGTTTGCAGTGCTTGACACTGGAATCTGCGTTTTGGATTCTGCCCAAAACCTCTTATATTCTTTACCCTCAGTACTAGGAAAACCTATCGATGTGAGATAATTAGTTAATGCATCTATCCAGACATAGATTACGTGTTTGTCATCACCTGGTACTTTTATTCCCCAGTTAAAACTAGTGCGAGAGATTGAAAGGTCAGTGAGTCCTGATCTTACAAACGATACCACTTCATTTTTTCTGCTCTCAGGAAAGATAAAATTTGGCTGATTTTCATATAGTTCTAGTAATTTATCCTGCCAATTCGACAAACGAAAAAAGTAGCTCTCTTCTTTTACCCATTCAACCTCAGCACCTGTTGGTGCTTTGCCATCTATCAGCTCTGATTCCTGATAAAATGCTTCATCACGAACTGAATACCAACCCGAATAGGAATCCAAATATATTTGTCCTCTCTCTTTAAGTCTATTCCATAAAACTATAACTGCTTTTTTGTGACGTTCCTCCGTAGTGCGAATAAAATCATCATACTCAAAATTCATGAACTTAGCCAATTCTTTAAATGAAACGCTTACTTCATCTGTAAATTCTTTCGGCTGCATTTCCTTCGGCTGCATTTCCTTTGCTTTAGCTGCTTTTTCGATTTTTTGCCCATGCTCATCTGTGCCGGTGGTAAATTTGACATTTTTCCCAGCTAGTTTCATAAATCTAGCTGTAACATCACAGATGAGAGAAGTATATGCATGTCCGATATGCGGCTTGTCGTTTACGTAATATATTGGCGTGGTGATGTAAAAGTTCTCGAATTGTTTCATTATGCAGTGCTTAAAGTTTTATCGTATATGCACTAGCAGTAAAAATCAATATATAGCTAAGGTTTACCATTTCTGTAATCCTATGATATGTACACAAGCTGCACATAGGGTGTCATGAAAGTAGCTGACACTGGCATCCAGGAAATTTTGCTTGTAAGTAAAGCAAACTGATTTGGTGAGCATAGAAAGTAGCCGATCTTGTGCTAAATAAACGTTTTTGATATGGAAAGCTGGATCCAAGTAGTCAGGGCACTGGGATGACAGGAGAAGGTACTAGCCTGACAACCGTCATCCCGCTACTTGTTAGCGGGATCTATGCTAAGAGATACCGCGGCGGTATGACGTAGAGCTCGCGTTATTTTATACTCACCAACTCAGTATCCAATCTGGATCCAAGTAGTCAGGGCACTGGGATGACATTAGAACCGTCTCAAACTACAATGTTTCCACAAAGTATATAATTCACATCCACGCCTTTAGTTAAATTCCACTCGCGTTTTATTACGTTGTACTCCATGCCAGCCATGTTTTGCAGCGTTACATTATTTTCTCTTAAGTGATTTGCAATTTCTGACGGCTTGAGAAATTTATTCCAGTTATGCGTGCCTTTCGGCAGCCAATTTAATATGTACTCTGCTCCGACTATTGCAAGACAAAAGGATTTGATAGTTCTATTTATTGTGGATATAAAGATCAGTCCCTCTGGTTTTAGCAGCTCTATTGCTTTTTTCATGAAAAACTCTAAATTATCCACATGTTCAACTACTTCCATCAACAGAACCACGTCGTACTTCTTGTCATTACTTAGCTCTTCAATGCTGGTGTGCATATATTCTACATTAAGCCCTACTTTTTTCGCATGTGACTGTGCCACTTTGATGTTTTCTTCACATACATCTATTCCCACAACGTTAATGCCAACGCGTGCCATTGACTCTGACAAAATGCCACCACCGCATCCAACATCAAGCAATGATAATTCTTTTAAATCGCATTTTTTTAACTCTTTTATTTTCTCAATAATGTAAGATACCCTCACAGGATTCATCATGTGCAATGGTTTGAATTTGCCGTTCTCATCCCACCACTGGCCTGCCATTTTAGCGAATTTTGATATTTCATCTTCGTTATAAGTTTTTGTTTTTTTTTTCTTAGAGGTTATATTGCTGAGTTTATCAAGACGTTTTTTATGTCTGCTTTCTTTTGAAAATTCTGTTTCGAGGAATTGTTTGACTATGTCTTTTGCTAATCCACTCGCAGTAAATCCTGCACCAAGACACAGTACATTTGCGTTGCCATGCTCGCGAGCTAATTTTGCGATCTCAACACTATTGCATAAAGCAGCGTAGATTCCTTCAAAACGATTTGCCACAGTACTCATGCCCAAACCTGTACCACAAATTAATATCCCATAATTTGCTTTTTTGCTTGTTATATCTTCTACAACTTTAACAGCATAGTCTGGGTAATCTACACACTTTTGCTTAGCAGTGCAGCCTTGATCTACCGCTGTGTAACCCAGGGTTTCCAGGTAGGATTTTATTTCTGATTTTAATTCATAACCAGCATGATCTGAGGCAATTGATATTATATCTGACATATAAAAAGTTGATCTTGCATAACTTAAGGATATTTATATGGGTAATTTATTTTGATCTTTCTGTCAAGCCGTTTTAACGCGAATTCTGGATTAAGGAAGGAAGAAAGTATAGGAAATAGAAGGCTTTGTGGATTTGATGGAATAGGAAATGAGAGTAGAAAAGATATGAACCAAAAAATTAACAGGGGATCTATGGCGAGTGTGTTCAATTTCTAGTCTATTTTTTAGGTAACCAAAAACAGTCTCAATGATAGACCTTTTTCTCAGTAAAATCTTCTCATTTAACGAAATCAATGTATTTTTCATACCTTTTTTCACCTTGGTAACAAGTTTCAAACCTCGGTCAAACAGCTTCTGAAAAAGCTCTTTTGCAATATAACCTTTGTCACCAAACAAAAGACCGATTAATTTTTCCGTCAGATTTGGCACAGGTATCCTATCATCAACATTGCCTTTTGTTAGCGTAAGTGCATGAATTTCAACATTTTCATTGATTACCATATGTAATTTGAAACCAAAAAACCAGCCGTAAGTGCTCTTGCTTAATTTTGCAATTCCAGCAAAAACTTTGTTTTTGGATATTCTTTTTGCATGACAAACTGCAATGGGAGTTGTGTCTATATATGAAATTCCAGTGTTTTCTGACTGTCCACAAAGCCAATGCAACAACATTGCTAAATGCCACAAAACCCTAGGCTTTAGAGCAACAAACCTGGTATATGAAGGTAACTTTGGAAACTCTGATTTGTAGAGCAACGTTAGGTAATGTAGATAGAAAGTTTTACACGGAGATTGTTGATATAGCAGGATTATTGTCATGATTTCGGAGTGCTCAATTTCCGTTGTTCTTGTGGGGTTTTTACCATTTGGCAGTAGTTTATCTGCAAAATTTTTCTCTATATCTCTGCAAAAATCATCGACCAAACAAAACAGTTTTGTTATATCTTCCATGGGTAACCTCATCTATTTTTTTATCACTGCTGAGTTTACCCTGTTTTCTTGCCTCTTCTATTCTCCTTTAATCCAGAATTCACGTGAAAAAAGGTATGAAAAATACATTGATTTCGCTAAATGAGAAGATTTTACTGAGAAAAAGGTCTATCATTGAGACTGTTTTTGGTTACCTAAAAAATAGACTAGAAATTGAACACACTCGCCATAGATCCCCTGTTAATTTTTTGGTTCATATCTTTTCTACTCTCATTTCCTATTCCATCAAATCCACAAAGCCTTCTATTTCCTATACTTTCTTCCTTCCTTAATCCAGAATTCGCGTTAAAAGGAGAAAAAGCTGCTATCTTACTAATTCAACTTTCTATTATAAATAGATCTATGGTCTAAAAATGGAATATATGATGAAAAGAACTATAAATACCTCAACTGGCGAATGGGCAGAAAGTGAATTTGGAATTGTTAATTTTGGTGATATAAGATTAAGTAAAAGGCTTCTAAAAATAGTTAATAGTTTTGCTGAATCGCCTGAGTGTTCAATAAATCAAGCTTGTGAAGATTGGCATCAAAGTAAAGCAGCTTATAGATTTTTCCAAAAAGATGCCATTTCTGAAAGAAAGATATTAGACAGTCATATAATTAAAAATATTGAAAGAGCTAAAGAATACTCAACTATCTTAGCTATCCAGGACACGAGTTATATTTCATATAAAAATCATAAAAAGACCGAAGGATTAGGGATTATAGCAGCAAGATTAACATCTAAAACAACTAATTTTAAAACCCATGGATTAGTGATGCATACAACGTTTGCAGTTACAACAGAAGGACTACCTATAGGATTATTGGATCAAAAAATTAGTACTAGACCTCCCTTAGCTGAAGACCTAAAGGAGTTGAAAAGAAGAAGCCATAATACTGCTCTTCCCATAGAAGAGAAAGAAAGCATACGGTGGATAGCATCACTTAAAGACTCTACTAAACATCCTGGATTAAAGGATGTTAAGGTAGTTACCGTTTGTGATAGAGAAGCAGATATTTATGATTTATTTGAAGTTGCTTCCACTAATCAATCTCTTTTTGTAGTAAGAGGAAATCAAAACAGAACAGTAAACAAGAAGTCGACTTATTCTGAAAAAGGTGGTGAAAGATTGTGGGATTTGATGAATCGCATGTCTTGCCAAGGAGAAATACAAGTGAGTATTCCTGCTTGCGATAACAAACCTCAAAGAACAACAGTTTTAGAAGTAAAGTTTAGTAACTTTGTGATGAATGCATCAAAAAACAACGCTAGACGTAAAACGCAAAAACTTCCTAATTTAAATTTAAATGCTGTCTATGTTATAGAAAAATATCCCCCATTTGGCGAAGAGCCCATGAACTGGATTTTGTTAACAAATATAAATATTAATAATTTTGAAGAAGCAGTAGAAAAAATACAATGGTATTGCTTAAGATGGAGAATAGAGGTTTTTCATAAAATTTTGAAATCCGGTCTTAAAGTTGAAGAATGTAGGCTCCAAACAGCAGATAGATTGATCCGCTTTCTTACAATTATGAGTATAATTGCATGGAGAATATTTTTTATCACATTGGTAGCTAGAACAAATCCGAATCTTTCTTGCACTGTCATACTGACTGATGACGAATGGAAGGTTTTATATACCAAAATGCTTAAGACAAAAAACTATCCTGAGACTCCACCACCTATAAGAGAAATTGTGAGGTGGGTGGCCAAGTTAGGAGGGTTTTTAGCTCGCAAAAATGACTTAGAACCAGGCCCTATAGCTTTGTGGAAGGGATGGAAACGTCTCTTTGATTTAGCAGAAGGATGGAGACTTGCTCATTCATTCTATACTTGTGGGTAATAGTAAGCATGATAAGGGGGCTGGCGGAGTTTGTCAAGTAAGTTTTTTCTTTTCTGCGGGCTACTTGAATAACGGCTACAATGTTTGTACAATTGTGCGTCATGCGCTGGAACCCGTTTTAGCCCTTATCTATATCTCAGTTCCACCAACAGTTATTGCGTCGACTTTGAGTGTTGGTTGACCAACTCCAACGGGCACATTTTGTCCATCTTTTGAGCATGTGCCAACACCGGGGTCCAACTTTAAGTCGTTGCCAACCATGGATACTTTTTTTAGCACTGTTGGCCCATCACCAATTAGTGTTGATCCTTTGACTGGCTGTGTAATTTTACCATTTTCTATTAAGTAAGCTTCTGAAGATGAAAAAACAAATTTCCCTGACGTTATATCAACTTGCCCACCACCGAAATTTACTGCATACAGACCTTTCTTTACGCTAGATATTATTTCTTCCGGCGTATGTTTCCCTGGTAACATATAGGTGTTTGTCATGCGCGGCATAGTAACTTCTTTATAACTTTCTCTTCTACCATTACCAGTTGGATTCACACCCATGAGTTTAGCATTCATATGATCCTGCATGTAGCCTTTGAGAATTCCATCCTCTATCAATACATTATAACTGGGTGGAGTACCTTCATCATCTATGCTAATAGAACCACGCAAATTAGGCAGAGTTCCATCATCAACTACTGTGATGCCACTATCTGCTACTTGTTTACCAATAGAATTTGAAAATGCTGAGACTCCTTTACGATTAAAATCGCCTTCGAGTCCATGACCCACAGCTTCATGCAACAATACTCCCGGCCAGCCCGGACCTAGAATAACTGTCATTTCTCCGGCTGGAGTTGGAATTGCTTCAAGATTTACCAGTGCTTGTTCCAAAGCCTGGTTTGCAACTTCTTTCCACTTTTTCTCAGAAATAAACTTACTATAAGAATCCCTTCCACCGTGTCCTGCGGAGCCTCTCTCGGTTCGACCATCTTTCTCTACGATGACTAACACATTAAAACGTACCAGAGGCCTGATATCGCTTAATCTGTGATCACCCTTTATTATTTGTACGACTTGCCATTCTCCACTTAGAGTTATTTTTACTTGCTTCACGCAGTTATTTTTGGACCTTACATACTCATTAACCTCATTGAGTAGTTTAATCTTTGAATTCAGATCCATTTCATTTGTAGGGTTAATCCTCGAATATGGACTTTTTGTCTCTTCGTTTAAATTTATTGAATTTGTCTTGTTTAAAGACACTGAGCTTTTTACCATAGAAGCAGCATTACTAATTTCTTTTTCGCTAATCTCAGAAGAACAAACGAAAGATGTACTATCCTCACAAAAAGACCTTAAACCAAATCCCCTTCTGGTATTCAAATCTACGTGTTTTAATATATTGTCATCAAAAACTAGGGACTCCGACTGGCAAAATTCTAGAAACAGCTCACCACCATCGCTATTGCTCAAAGCGTTATTGACTATTTTATATACGTTATTAATATTAACATTGTTTTGAGCGAAAAATATTTGATCTAGATTTGGCATTACCTTTGAACTAAAAATTGTTTAAGTATATTATTTAACTTTAACATAGTAAACTATAAAAAGCCCGGGTGGCGGAATTGGTAGACGCGCTAGCTTCAGGTGCTAGTAACTTTTTAAGTTGTGGAAGTTCAAGTCTTCTCTTGGGCACTCTTAGCTTCCATATTGCTTGTTGAATTAGTTAATGCTACAATATAACGTATTAGGTAATATTTATGCTATGTATGGTGAAAAAGATAAGTTAGCCTACAGAAAGAAGGTACGAACTTACTCGAAACGCTTAGTTACTGCGCTATCTACTGCCCTTTTTATTGGATATATAGCAACATTAGTCTTCAATATTTCTGGACTAAGTGTACATTCTGCCGCTCTTAGTATCACACTAAGTGCAATTTCACTTGGCTTAAATTCATGGTCACGTACTGATCATTTTCGAAAATGCGAGCTTAATAAGCAGCTTGGTGTAGAAAACTCTCCTGGACAAAAAAAATTAACGAAGATCTATCTTGATATAGTATCCAGCGTTTCATTTCTAATAGGAGGCATTGCATCTATGTCGCTTTTTGAGTCTTCTTTTATCTATTTTGTTTCTACACCTTTTTTTATTTTAGGTTGTGCTATTATGGCAACTAATATCATTCGGACTTTGATCAGCAAACCACAGGCAGAAAAACCTACTGATACCCTCTCCCCATCTGTAAAAGCAGTTCAAGTGTCAACAAGTTAACTTATTTGACTTGTATAGGAATATTAGCTATAATATTAATAGTTTAATAATAAAAGAGGGTAGTATATGGATTTTTTAAACAGTCACCCAGATTTTTTGAGGATAATGCTTATTATGTAATATCTGAATATAATACGGATAATCGAGATCTTACAGATCTTAGTACATATGTAGTAGAACGTGATGCATATGAGAATTTGGTATTCAAAAACTTATATACATATATACGTTCCGATGGAAACGTACATAAAGATATAATGCTTAATCCAAAATCTTTACAAATAGAAGAGAGGATAGAAGATAGCAGAATCAAACAGTGTTATACAAATAACTATAAGGTAGATAATGGAACTTTATCTTTAGATGAGAGAGAATTAGTATTCAATATAACTCCAGGTAAATGGAATGATTCAACAGAGTTCAATGTAATTAGCATTAAAAAAGTATAAGTGAATTTAAAGCTTAGTGGTAAATAGGGGACTGAGTATCCTTATTTTAACATCAATTACTTGAATAGTTGCTCAAGCCATCAAAATAAAAATTTTTATTCAATAATTTATTTATAAAGGATATGATCTTACCAATAGTGGAGCAAATCAGAATGAAGTCTATTTTATTAACGAGGCCTTTATTGGACTCGTTCAATACAAGAAATATATTGAGAAAGTATGGATACAAAGTTTTTATAGAACCAGTATTCACAATAAAGTACTTAAATCCTGATATATCTGCACACGAATTTGACGTTGTAATATCTACAAGTAAAAACAGTGTAAAGGCTTTTAGTCAAATATGCAAAGTGGATGACTTTCCGATTATTACGGTTGGTAATTCAACCATGCAGGCTGCAAAAAATTTGGGATTTTCTGATATAATCTCAGCAGACAGCAACGTTGATGGTCTGATATCATTCATAAAAGCTCATTATTCAAACGCAATAAAGTTCTTGTATATAAGGGGACAAGAAGTATCATGTGACCTAAAAAAGAGATTATCTGAAGAAGATTTTAATGTAAGAGAAGTTGTACTCTATAAAACAATTATAAAAAGGAGTCTAACTAATAGGTGTAAAAATTTACTGTTGGATGGTAAAATTGATAGTGTTGCTTTTTTTTCCTCACAGACAGCAAGGGTATTTTGTTCATTAGTTCTAAAAAGTGGGCTATCTCATGTGATGAATAATACAGTTGCATATACCATGAGTAAAAACATTGCTGATAGTTTAAGGTTAATCAAATGGAAAAAAATTATAACATCGAGGTTGCCTACTGGGGAGAGTTTAATTGATATAATTAATAAGGATTGTTGATGCTAAAGATTGCAACTTGGAACGTAAACTCCATACGTAAAAGAGTTAACCAACTTTGTAGTTTTATAGTTGATAGTCAGATAGATATAATTTTGCTGCAAGAGATAAAATGTACGGAAGAGCAATTTCCTTATGCAGAGATAGAAAAGTTAGGATATGAATATGCTATCTATGGACAAGTTGCAAGAAATGGCGTTTGTGTTTTATCTAAATATCCGATACTGGAAAAATTAAAAATTGATGTTGTAGAGAGTCATCAAGAAGCACGTTATATAGAATGTGTGATAAAACACACCAATCATAAGGTAAGGGTAGGAAGTGTATACGTGCCAAACGGCCAAAGCCTGGACTCTCAGGCATTTGAATATAAACTCAAGTTTTTTGATAACCTATATGAAAGAATGAGCACTTTGTTGAAGAATGAAGAGTTAACTATTATAGCTGGCGATTATAATGTTGCACTGGATGAAATTGATGTTTTTGATTCAAATTTATTGAATGGCCAAGTGTGCTTTCATATAAAAGAACGTGAGAAGTTAAGAGCAATCTTGAATCTTGGGTTTAAAGACACGTTTAGAATACCCCACCCCAATTTGCAACAATTCACTTGGTGGCATTATCAAGGCAATTCACTCAGAAACAATCAAGGAATGCGAATAGATTATATGCTATTATCGCCACAAGCTGTAGATAAATTGGAAACATGCTACATAGATGATAGATTGCGTAAGCTAGAAAATCCATCTGATCATACTCCTGTTGTATGCATTATAGAATAATAGTAGACCTCTTACACAATTCACTTTTGGCAAACCTAAGTAGGTTGCTGCCCTGTGTTTTTAGCTTGCTGATCTAAAGTAACCTGTTTAAGCACAGTAGACTGCTTACTCTTTTGAGTAAGTTGCTCCTCAGCTGTTACAGCAGGTTGATTACCCTGCCCAGTTTCATTAACTCTGGATTTTAAAATTTCATTGATACCACCGCTAATTTCATTACCCCATTCTTTTCTTTCCTTTTCATCTCGTGAATGAGGGTTATATAAAGTACCTTTTTTGTCATTTGAAAAAAGAACCTCCACTCCTCCTTTTATGGCGAATATTGTACCAATAACAGCAGCAACTATCGCGAGTGTAGTAGGACCAAAAATTAATATTGAAGCAACGGAAAAAGAAATAGGAAGAAAAATCTTACGTAAGAACGTTGTTACCATCTCTTCATCACTGAGCGGTGGTTCATCCTCTTCTTTTTTATCTTTACCTAAGAATGGTATTTTTTCTTTCACCCCATTCATAAAAGAGCTGGAAATATTTTTTGGGTCCATCTTTATTCCAAACGGCCACTCAGCAAGCTTTATGAATGAATCTTTAGCTTCTGTACCGCGTATATCAGCTACACATTCAGCTACTTCTTGCTTTATTTTGTCATTCTTTAAATTCTCTTCACTAGCTAAATTTTTTTCTCTAATTTTTTCAAATACGGAAAGTAAAAACTGAAGAAAATTTTCTTCACTTAGTAACTTTATATCTTCTTGATTAATATTATTGAATATACCTTCATGATTTTTTGATATAAAAGTAAAAATTTTCTTTTCATTTCCATTCTGTAATCGCTCTAATCGTTTATCTAATAACTTCAGATCATTCTGTAATTCTTGTTTTTCTCGATCTGGAAGTTCTTCTTTCAATTTCTGTTTCTTCTTTTCTATTTCCTGTTTCGTTTGCTTTTCTGGATTTTCTAAAGTATCTAGGAAAGCACGATAGATTGCCTGATATTCCTCTTTTTCAAAAATTTTCTCATCTTTGTTAGTTACCTGAGTAGGTGACTTTGGAGGTTTTGAACTTTTTACTTGTGGGCCTGTCATGGCTGACCTATTTGCATTTGCTATGTCCTATTCTAACATATTTTTCGTATTAGTTCAAATGATTTATACTCCTAGAATTCGCAATGTTTAAATCATAATTAAGAACCCCAGTTGTCGCCAATTTTTATTTCTACTTCAAGTGGTATAGAAATTTCTATTGCATTTTCCATTATATCTTTCATAAGTTCTGCCGTTTCTTGTACCTTTTCATCCTCTACCTCAACCAGTAGTTCATCGTGAACTTGGAGGATTATTTTACCTATCTTCAGCTGATCAAAAAGCTGAACCGTCGCACGTTTTATTATATCAGCAGCAGTTCCTTGCAGTGGTGCATTTATTGCTGCCCTTTCTGCAAATTGTCTCATATAAGGAATTGTATTGTGTATGTCTCTGACGAAGCATCTCCTGCCAAACAAAGTTTCTACATAACCATGCAATCTTGCGATAGACACTGCTTTTTCCATATAGGCCTTTATTTCTGGGTAACAGGAAAAATAGTAATTAATGTATTCAGCAGCCTCTTGAAAGGTAATTCCAAGCCGCTTTGCAAGACCAAATGGGCTAATGCCATATATAATCCCAAAGTTAATAGACTTTGCTTTTCGCCTTAATTGCTCATCTATTTCTTGCACTCCAAAAACTTGCCTTGCGGTGATATCGTGAATATCTTGTCCGTTTGCAAAAGCTTCTTTAAATGCTGCAACGTTTGCAACGTGTGCTAGGAGTCTTAACTCTATTTGTGAATAGTCGGCAGAAATTATCTTGTATCCTTTTGGTGCAATAAACGCTTGTCTGATAAGATTTCCCTCTTCGCTTCTGATAGGAATATTCTGTAAATTAGGATTGCTGGAGCTCAGCCTTCCAGTTGCAGTTGCAGTCGTTGAAAAGTTTGTGTGTATCCTACCATCAATGGGATCAACTTGCTTTATTAGCGCATCAGTGTAGGTGCCTTTTAATTTACTTAAATGTCGCCAATTTAGAATTTTACTTGCGATTTCTACCCCTTCTTCTTCGAGTGCCTCTAGAACTTCATAATTGGTGCTATACAATCCAGATTTTGACTTTTTCTTTTTATTAAGCCCCATTTTATTAAATAAAACATCACTTAATTGCTTTGGCGAAGCAATATTAAATCTTTCCCCTGCTAAGTTATATATCTCATCTTCAAGCACAGCAATTACCTGCTGAAATTTATCGGACAGCTCCTGTAATTTTTGTATGTTCAGCAATATTCCATTTTTCTCCATATTAAATATCACTTTCATAAGTGGCTTATCGAAGCGCTCGTAAATTGTGAACAATTTTTCCTGAAATAACCTTTGCTTTAGCTTTTCATGAATTGCTATTAAAGCTTTTGCCGAGAAAATTTCTACATCTCCACTCAAATTATGTGCAATTATGTTTGGAATACTGTGATCATGCTTTCCTGTATCCAAGCTATACGACATTATCATCAAATCATCAACTGAATCTAGCATCTTCTCCACTGCAGGGAAGATTTTCCTCATCTCTTTAATGTTATGTATTATTTTAAGCACGCCATTTGAGAGTAAAGTTGAGTTAATTATAACGAGTGCATCTTGTATGCTGTCCTGCTCTATATAAAAAATATTACTTTCGCTATAAGATAAGGAAATTTTATTTAATAAGTTGTTTTCAAAGTGGCAATGAATTGCAATTTTGCCTTCATATCTACAATGCTCCAAAAATTTCTCTAACTCTTCACTACTATATTCTGTTTTCTTTTCTGTGCTAGATCCATTGTAAGAAAAAAGCTTTTCCATTTTACCTATTAAGGAATTGAATTCATACTTCTTTAAAAAGGATAATAGTTTCTCCATATTTGGAGAATGGACTTCATATTTTGCAATATCATGTTGAAGGTCTACTTTTTCGCATAGTGATAAAAGTTCTCTTGAAATTAATGCTTTTTCCTTATGTTCGGTAAGAATATTACGAATCCTCATTTGCTCGATGTTATCAATGTTCTCTATAATATTATTCAATGAATCAAATTCATCTAGTAATTTAGCTGCAGTCTTCGGACCTATTCCTGGAACACCTGGAATGTTGTCAGATGCATCACCAGTTAGAGAAAATAAATCAAGAAGCTTATGTGAGTTTACACCAAATTTTTCTATTACTTGTTTTTCATCTATGTATATATTTTTAATGGGGTCGAATATTAAAATATTGTGGTTCAAGAGTTGAAATAAATCTTTATCTGATGAAACGACTACCACTTTAAAGTCTTGGTGATTGGCGTATTTTGCAGCTAGTGTTGCGATTATGTCATCTGCTTCATAACCTTCAATTTCTTCATAGCTGAGGTTAAAAGCTTCTACCGCTTCCCTCAGTATGGTAAACTGTGGAGTTAGATCCTCAGGAGGTGTTACTCTGTTTGCTTTGTACTCAGGATATAAATTGTGCCTAAAATTCTTTTTCCCTGCATCAAGTGCTATAGTTAAGTAGTCCGAATGGGCAATGTACTTAAGAACCATATTCAGAAAGCCATATACACCACCTATTGGCATTCCTGTTGTGGTAATTAAGTGAGGTAGTACATAGTAAGCTCTGAAAAGAAAACCATAGCCATCGATGATTGTGAAAGTTTTTTCTTTCATTGTAGATATTTATGCGTGCTTTTGATGGTCCACTATTTAGCTGCGAAAATCAAGTTTTTGTTTTTCTGCTTTTGAGCATTGTAAGAGCCTGTCTTCAAACTCAAGAATGAGCTAATTTGTGAAGCATAATAGTGATCATATTAAAGAAGATGTTGTTTTTTGAAGTGAGAGGAGAATGCTCATAATCCTTACTCATACGTCTAAAATTGGAGAGCCAAGCAAAGGTTCTCTCAACAATCCAACGTTTGGGAATAACCTGAAATCCTGTATCAACTATTTTCTTGGTAATCGTCAATAAACATCCAGTTTCCAATAAGCAGAGGTTTTGCAATTTACCTGTGTATCCTTGATCAGCAAAAAACTTATGTAATGTTGGAGCTTTGCATTTGGCTTGAACAAAAAGATTTAGTGCACCATCAAGATCCTGAATGCTTGCACTTTGTACTTCAGCAGCAATTACAAGACCTACAGTATCTACAACGATGTGGCGCTTTCTACCCTTTACTTTCTTGCCAGCATCATATCCTCTGGATCCCCTTTTTGAGTAGTTTTTACTGATTGGCTATCTATTATTCCCACTGATGGAGTTTCATTCTTACCAATTATCTCTCTTACTTTTTTAACTAGAAAATCATGAATCTCTTGCCATATTCCACTTTTTTTCAATCGCTAATTACAACTATACACTGTTTTCCATGGTGGAAAATCTTTAGGCAGTTGTCTCCATTGACATCCTGTTCTCATCATATAGCGGATTGCGTTAATAATTGTTCTATAGCCAACCGAAGTAAGATTTCCCCGAGAGCTGAAAGACAAAATCAATAGCCGAATTAATATTGGGCCAAAAGCTTGGCAGCACTTTTCTTATGGCATGCTTAATGGCAAACCAGAACTTCTCAATCGGATTTAAATCCGGTGAGTATGGCGGCGAGAACAAAATTTTACACCCAACATTTTCTATCAAATTTTTCGTTCTTGCAGATTTATGAAAGCTTGCATTATCGAGAACAATAGTCTGTCCAGGTTTTAATATAGGAACAAGTATATTTTCTACATAAGCATCAAAAATCTCGCTGTTGCAGTAGCCCTCAATTACCCAGGAAGCTTTAACTTTTCCCTCATTTAGTGCTCCTATTATGCTTACCCTCTTTCTTTTAAACCCTGGTTTATCGGCAAATAACCTCTTGCCTTTTTGAGACCACCCATATTCATAAAATCTGTTGTCTTCTACTCCAGAGTCATCTATGAATATCAAGTTTTCTTTTTCTATTCCTTCTATTTTTTTTATGAACTCCTTGCGTTTCTCTTCATTCCTTTCCTGATAAAGAAAAGTTTTTTTTATATGTATAGTTTACTTTTTTAAGATAATTGTAGACTGTGCCTTTGCACATGTTGCCAAATTTTTCAATTATTTTTTCAACCGTAATATCTCGGTTTTCATCCAGAAATTTGACAAAGCCATCTAAGTATTTAATTTTATGACTATGTCCCTTTTGGTAGCCTGAAGACGGTTTTATACTTCCTGTTTCTTCTCTTCTTTTCCTCCACCAGTATATAGTTTTTCTATCAATTTTGAACATCTTGCTTACTTCTTCCATAGTCATTTTTTTCTCGTCAACCACTTTTAAAACTCGTTCCCTCAGGTCCTCACTATATGGCTTTGCCATCATTCTACCTTAATTAAAGCAGTATTATACCTTTTTACACTCCTTTGAGGAAACCTTATTTCGGTTAGCTATAGAAGTAAAGTTTAGTAACTTTGTGATGAATGCATCAAAAAACAACGCTAGACGTAAAACGCAAAAACTTCCTAATTTAAATTTAAATGCTGTCTATGTTATAGAAAAATATCCCCCATTTGGCGAAGAGCCCATGAACTGGATTTTGTTAACAAATATAAATATTAATAATTTTGAAGAAGCAGTAGAAAAAATACAATGGTATTGCTTAAGATGGAGAATAGAGGTTTTTCATAAAATTTTGAAATCCGGTCTTAAAGTTGAAGAATGTAGGCTCCAAACAGCAGATAGATTGATCCGCTTTCTTACAATTATGAGTATAATTGCATGGAGAATATTTTTTATCACATTGGTAGCTAGAACAAATCCGAATCTTTCTTGCACTGTCATACTGACTGATGACGAATGGAAGGTTTTATATACCAAAATGCTTAAGACAAAAAACTATCCTGAGACTCCACCACCTATAAGAGAAATTGTGAGGTGGGTGGCCAAGTTAGGAGGGTTTTTAGCTCGCAAAAATGACTTAGAACCAGGCCCTATAGCTTTGTGGAAGGGATGGAAACGTCTCTTTGATTTAGCAGAAGGATGGAGACTTGCTCATTCATTCTATACTTGTGGGTAATAGTAAGCTTTATGCCGGACGCCACCTACCCAGTAAACAAGTTTCCGATAGGTTTATCCCAAGTTAGAAATTACCCCCTGGTTTTGACGTCACCTTTGATGTTTCGACACTTCATCAGTGGTTCACTTGCGTTCGTCTCTCTATTTAACACATGACACATAATTGTGCCTTTTCCGTAACTCTCACTACCTTGACTCTTTATCAAAGCAGCTTACGGTTGTTTAAAGCCTGCTCTTGTAAACCGGCTTTGAGGGGCCCACCCTCATCTATTATGTAGCTTTTGCACTTAGTTTGCTCTTTGTCTGAGCATCCTTTATGCTTCTACGGCACACAATTTCTTAAACATTTGCAGCGTAGGTTAGTTGCAATTAAAAGCAGCTTAATCTCGCTTGTCAAGCGTTTTAAACATAAAAAACGCCAATATTTTAAAGCGGATAATAACCACGGGGCTTCTTTTGCCTTTTTTTTATTTGGTAAATTTCTTAATATTTGTAGCTAGAGACTCTCATCTTTAGCGAGCTTCAAGGTAATTGGTTGCTATTTGCGAAAATATTTGCATAATTTAAGCAACATTAATTGATAAAAATTAACTATGGAGCTTAATAAGATTGCAGCATCGATTTTACTTTCTGGACTAATCATTATGATAGTCAGCAACGTAGTTGATATGCTGTATAGTCCAGAGGAATATAAGATTAAACACCAAACGATAGTAGCTACTGGTAACAATGAGTCCCAGCAAAAAATCGAGCAAGTGGCGCTCGATATTGGAGCGCTCATGCAGAATGCTAGCTTTGAAAAAGGCAAGTCAGCAGCGAAGAAATGTATAGCCTGCCATAGTTTTGAGAAAGGTGGAATGAATAAAGTAGGACCAAACTTATGGAACGTAGTTGGAAACAAAAAGGCTCATCTTGGTAACTCATTCAATTACTCAAAAGCAGTGCTTGAAAGAGGTGGAAAATGGGGGTATGAGGAGCTATTTGCTTTCTTAAAGAACCCAAAAGCCTATATAAAAGGTACGCGTATGGCATTTGCAGGTATTTCCAATCCACAAGAAATTGCAGATCTAGTTAGTTATTTGCGTCAATTGAGTGATAACCCGGTTGCTTTGCCAAAGTAGTATGGATTATTGTAATGATGGAAATAATGGTCACATAGCATATCGAAAGCTACAAGGAAAGAAAGCTTCTGTAGTTTTTTTCGGTGGATTTGCATCTAATATGGATGGAACTAAAGCAACTGCTATTTACAAATTTTGCCAAGAAAACGATATAGCACTTGTGCTATTTGATTATTTTGGTCACGGTCATTCAAGTGGTGATTTTATTGATTACACGATAAGTGATTGGCAAGAAAATTGTGCTAAAGTGATAAGTGAATTAACTAGCGATAAACAAATAATTATAGGTTCAAGTATGGGAGGATGGCTGATGCTGCTCATTGCCCTTCAATTTCCAGAAAAAATTGCAGCATTAATCGGCATATCGTCTGCTCCTGATTTTACTGAAGATTTGATATTCAAGCAATTATCAGACAAGCAAAAAGAAGAACTAGGTTCTAAAGGTGTAATAGATTTTACTTCAGAGCATTGTACATACAAAATAACTAAAAATTTGATCGAAGATGGCAGAAAGAACCTTCTTTTAAACAGAGAAGCAATAGATATAAACTGTCCTGTACGCTTATTGCATAGCATTAATGATAAAGATGTTCCTTATCAAACTTCATTGAATTTAGCTGAAAAAATTAAGTCAACCGATGTTGAAGTATACTTGATGAAATCAGCAGAGCACAACATGTCTGACAATCACTCACTGAAAGTTTTATTTAAGACCATTAGAGAATTTTTGCCAGCAAAAACATATAGGTAACCGTTCACAGATTTCCACTTAATTCTTCAATCTCACTAATAGAAAGGCCAGTAAACTTGACAATAGTGTTGACATCAACATTATTAGCCAGCATTGCTTTTGCGACTTCAATTTTCCCTTCAATTTTTCCTTTCTCTATACCTTTTTGTATACCTTTCTCTTCAGCAAGATCAAGTCTGTATTCAAGAATGGCTTCTTCTTTCCGTAGATCCATTATTCTTTCTTCGTAAGCTACTAAATCTTTTTCGTTCCAACGAAACTTGTCTAATTCATCATATGCTAGCTTTATTATTGGCGCTTTTTCTGCTATCTCTTTTAAGTCCTCTTCTGTTGTTTCTTCTGCGTATTTAAAAAAGAAACACCACCTTTCTATTGTGCTTTCTATAGCTAACCGAAGTAAGATTTCCCCGAGAGCTGAAAGACAAAATCAATAGCCGAATTAATATTGGGCCAAAAGCTTGGCAGCACTTTTCTTATGGCATGCTTAATGGCAAACCAGAACTTCTCAATCGGATTTAAATCCGGTGAGTATGGCGGCGAGAACAAAATTTTACACCCAACATTTTCTATCAAATTTTTCGTTCTTGCAGATTTATGAAAGCTTGCATTATCGAGAACAATAGTCTGTCCAGGTTTTAATATAGGAACAAGTATATTTTCTACATAAGCATCAAAAATCTCGCTGTTGCAGTAGCCCTCAATTACCCAGGAAGCTTTAACTTTTCCCTCATTTAGTGCTCCTATTATGCTTACCCTCTTTCTTTTAAACCCTGGTTTATCGGCAAATAACCTCTTGCCTTTTTGAGACCACCCATATTCATAAAATCTGTTGTCTTCTACTCCAGAGTCATCTATGAATATCAAGTTTTCTTTTTCTATTCCTTCTATTTTTTTTATGAACTCCTTGCGTTTCTCTTCATTCCTTTCCTGATAAAGAAAAGTTTTTTTTATATGTATAGTTTACTTTTTTAAGATAATTGTAGACTGTGCCTTTGCACATGTTGCCAAATTTTTCAATTATTTTTTCAACCGTAATATCTCGGTTTTCATCCAGAAATTTGACAAAGCCATCTAAGTATTTAATTTTATGACTATGTCCCTTTTGGTAGCCTGAAGACGGTTTTATACTTCCTGTTTCTTCTCTTCTTTTCCTCCACCAGTATATAGTTTTTCTATCAATTTTGAACATCTTGCTTACTTCTTCCATAGTCATTTTTTTCTCGTCAACCACTTTTAAAACTCGTTCCCTCAGAGCCTGTCTTCAAACTAAGTAGAAAGGAGTTAAGAAGTGTGTTATAAGATATATTTTAAATGTACCCAAGCGATATAAGTGACAAAGAATGGAAGATAATAGAGCTATATTTTGAACCTAAAAAGACCGGCAGACCAAGAAAACATAGTATTAGAACAATTATTAACGCAATCCGCTATATGATGAGAACAGGATGTCAATGGAGACAACTGCCTAAAGATTTTCCACCATGGAAAACAGTGTATAGTTGTAATTAGCGATTGAAAAAAAGTGGAATATGGCAAGAGATTCATGATTTTCTAGTTAAAAAAGTAAGAGAGATAATTGGTAAGAATGAAACTCCATCAGTGGGAATAATAGATAGCCAATCAGTAAAAACTACTCAAAAAGGGGATCCAGAGGATATGATGCTGGCAAGAAAGTAAAGGGTAGAAAGCGCCACATCGTTGTAGATACTGTAGGTCTTGTAATTGCTGCTGAAGTACAAAGTGCAAGCATTCAGGATCTTGATGGTGCACTAAATCTTTTTGTTCAAGCCAAATGCAAAGCTCCAACATTACATAAGTTTTTTGCTGATCAAGGATACACAGGTAAATTGCAAAACCTCTGCTTATTGGAAACTGGATGTTTATTGACGATTACCAAGAAAATAGTTGATACAGGATTTCAGGTTATTCCCAAACGTTGGATTGTTGAGAGAACCTTTGCTTGGCTCTCCAATTTTAGACGTATGAGTAAGGATTATGAGCATTCTCCTCTCACTTCAAAAAATAACATCTTCTTTAATATGATCACTATTATGCTTCACAAATTAGCTCATTCTTGAGTTTGAAGACAGGCTCTAAGATCTTCAAGTTCACTGTCTATACTACTTGTCTTGCTGCCTATAACGTGAATTCTGGATTAAAGGAGAATAGAAGAGGCAAGAAAACAGGGTAAACTCAGCAGTGATAAAAAAATAGATGAGGTTACCCATGGAAGATATAACAAAACTGTTTTGTTTGGTCGATGATTTTTGCAGAGATATAGAGAAAAATTTTGCAGATAAACTACTGCCAAATGGTAAAAACCCCACAAGAACAACGGAAATTGAGCACTCCGAAATCATGACAATAATCCTGCTATATCAACAATCTCCGTGTAAAACTTTCTATCTACATTACCTAACGTTGCTCTACAAATCAGAGTTTCCAAAGTTACCTTCATATACCAGGTTTGTTGCTCTAAAGCCTAGGGTTTTGTGGCATTTAGCAATGTTGTTGCATTGGCTTTGTGGACAGTCAGAAAACACTGGAATTTCATATATAGACACAACTCCCATTGCAGTTTGTCATGCAAAAAGAATATCCAAAAACAAAGTTTTTGCTGGAATTGCAAAATTAAGCAAGAGCACTTACGGCTGGTTTTTTGGTTTCAAATTACATATGGTAATCAATGAAAATGTTGAAATTCATGCACTTACGCTAACAAAAGGCAATGTTGATGATAGGATACCTGTGCCAAATCTGACGGAAAAATTAATCGGTCTTTTGTTTGGTGACAAAGGTTATATTGCAAAAGAGCTTTTTCAGAAGCTGTTTGACCGAGGTTTGAAACTTGTTACCAAGGTGAAAAAAGGTATGAAAAATACATTGATTTCGTTAAATGAGAAGATTTTACTGAGAAAAAGGTCTATCATTGAGACTGTTTTTGGTTACCTAAAAAATAGACTAGAAATTGAACACACTCGCCATAGATCCCCTGTTAATTTTTTGGTTCATATCTTTTCTACTCTCATTTCCTATTCCATCAAATCCACAAAGCCTTCTATTTCCTATACTTTCTTCCTTCCTTAATCCAGAATTCGCGTTAAAAGTTGCCATCTGAGTAACAACACAACCTTCCTTAATAAAAATTCAACCAATTCTCGTGATAATTATATTAGCTAAGGCTAAAAGGCAGAGGGTTATTAGTGAGGGGTATATGAACACTAACAATATACAACAAAAACACATTTATAATGAGCGCGTTCAAGAATTTTTTCCTTTATTTGATGAAATAAAAAAGGAAGACGACCTAATTTATAATGTTAGAGTTGATTTTAACACAGTAAAGTTTTTAACAGAACACGCCGACTGGAATTGGGACGAAGATGAAAACAAAAATAAAGCATGTGGAGTTATTCTTCAGAAATGCAACAAGACAGCTAGACAAGAGCTTGAAGATAAAGCTAAAGAAGAGTTGAATAAATATATTACTAATGCTAATAACATTAATGATGATGTTAAAGATAAAAAAGTTTCAATATACGGTAATCATGCCAGTATTACACTGGAGGATAACAAGAAAGAGTTCAAAATCAGCGAATTTTTAAACAGTGATTTTTGTCAGAAGAATGGAATCTCGGGATTTTCAACGTTGCATAGTGATGGAAAGAGCGGAATGCATGGTTTTGTTGCCGAGGAAGGAGGGAAAAAAATAAGACATTATGTTGTAACCGATGGTTCATATGAAATGACGCTAAATTGGTATGTGAATGGGGGAAAGTGTACTATCAAAATCAATATTGATAAAGATGGTGTAGACCTTATTGAACCTAACGGTGTTACGGAGCAATTAAAGAAGCAATTAGAAGTAAACAAAGACGTAAAAATAGGTGGTTTATTCTTGCATGAAATAAAATTCAGGGAAAAAGGAAAAGTGAATGAGGTGCAACATGACGGAAAAGACAATCAAGTCCTTAACAAATCATCTGAAATCGCAATAAAAAGTAACAGTAGAGATATTGAGCAAGAGGTCAAAAAACCTGTTCAAAAACACCAAGCTACTCATATGAATCGAGAAATTGGGTCTCAGACCCCTCCGCTGCCACCACTTAGAACTAGTTCACTTCCACCTAAAGAAAATGTTGTCAATGAGCAAGGGAGGAATGCCTCTGCCAAGCCTGTGAGCCAAGATGGTGGGCAAAGAGATAAACAGAATAATCCAACACCTAATAATCAGCAAAAAGGTGCAACTTCTGATCCTTCGAACAGTTCTACTTTCACCAAGTCTGTAAGCCACAATCAAGATAATAGGCAAAAAGATGAACGGCATGACAATCCTACATTTGGACATGCTGTACCTGGAAGCCAAAAACCAGATAGAAGTGAGCAAACACCTAATAATCAGCAACAACCTAAAACCCAGCAACAAGAAGGAAATAGCAAAGGCGATCTATTACAAGACATCAGAAATTTCAAGAGAAACAGCTTACGGCGCACTGGTGTCGTTGATGGTAGCGGAGCATCAATGGAAGGAGGCAGGAAAAATGAATCAACGTCTTCTATATTAGAAACATTAAAGGACAAAGTTCCTTACTTGCCTTATTCAAATATACATGAACATGACAGTGATAACCGTGGTGCTAGTGATGCTGAGTGGGAAGAAAGTAAACAGTCACTTTCTGTTCCAAAACCCAATAGCAAAAGTGACTCGGGCTATTCACCTCAAATTCATGCTCAACCTCAAGTAGATCCTGAGCAGCCAAAGAGGAGCTTAGAGAACATTGAACAAAGTGACCAAACTCCACCTGAAAATCTTCTTAAAGAAATCAGAGATAGATCACAGCAAGATAATAGAGGATTAAGGCAAGTTGATCCTACTGATAAACTGTCACAAGATAAAGAAGATGGGTTGCAAAAAGACGATTTAGCAGATGTAAAAACAGTAGAAGGTCCAACTGTTAGTGTCTCTGCTTCAACACCAAATAGTATAAGTGATTCAGGCTATATATCTCCAACTAATGGTGATAGTAAATCTCAAACAGATTTAAAACAGGTAGGAAGGAAATTAGAAGAACATATTAATCTAACTCCATTTGAAGAACTTAAAAATACATTAGGTCAAGAAAATCTCGGGTTAAAACCGGCTGATCAGAGTCAGATTAGCGAAGAAACTAAAAAACGCTTGAGAGAAGTCGGGTTGCTAAAAGACAGCTCAACAGACATAAAAACAAACGATTCAGGCTATTCATCTCCAACTCATGCTAATCATGAACAATCTCGAGTAAATTCTGGACAGTTAAAAGCGAGCCTAATGAATGTTGAACAAAGAGATGACACTCTACTTACGGAATTTACCAGTAAGTTGGATAAAGAAACTCAGAAGTTCCCACTAAAACCGGTGGATCAGAAAGAAATGAGCGAACAAACCAAAGAACATTTATTAGCAGCCGGATTGTTAAAAGACAGTTCAACAGACATAAAAACAGTGGCAGAACAAGAAAACAATGACACTAATTCAATTGTAGATAAAAATAGTAATCTATATAAATTACTAGAGAAAGATGAAGCACAACTGAAAATTGGAGTAATAGAAGAAGAAAGAAAAGATACTTTAACGGAACACACTGATAGTTATGATCGCAATAGAATTGCATTAGGTAACAGAAATAAAAGGCCACTGGATTGGGCTAAACGTATTGCTGAGTCACAAGAAAAAGGTACTAATAAAAGTATTTTAATGTAAATTGAGGTTAGGGAATGTTCAAAAAAGCATACGCGTCAAGTTAAGAAAATAAAGGTATGAAGAAGATAGGATAAGAAGATATAAGTTCTCTCGGATATATTTTAGTGAGAGAACTAATGATGAATAAAATAACTTGCTTATCAAATTACCTAAACAAATTTTTCAATGAAAGAGCAAATGAAGTATCAATTGAAACAGGATTTATAAAAAGGAAGAGAAAATTGAGTGGTTCATCATTCATAAAAGCTATAATTTTGGGTAATATAGGAGTTGCAAACTGCAGCATAGATACAATGTGCCAATTATTAAACGAAGCATCTGTAATAATAACAAAACAGAGTCTAGATTTGAGGTTTACTGAAGAGGCAGTGGAATTTATGAAAAGGATGTATAATGAATCTATGGCTTTATTTAAAAATACCCTGCAAATTGATTGTAGAATCTTGCAGCAATTTAAAAGCGTTAAGTTATTGGATAGTAGCTATATTAGCCTGCCTAACAGTATGGAGAATATGTATAAAGGATATGGTACCAGCTACAGCGGCTATGAAAGTAATACCAAGTCCGGGATAAAGTTGCAATTAGTTTTCGACTACTTAAATCAGACATTTGATCAATTAAATATAACGGAGGGAATAAGGTCAGATCAAGGGTATAGGAAACATTTGAGTAATATATCAAGTAACGATTTGCTAATATCTGATCTTGGTTATTTTGTGCCAAGTTCTTTTAAACAGATTAAGGAAATAGGAGCTTATTTTATTAGTCGTTATAAATCTGATACCAATATATATGATATAGAAACAAATCAAAAAATGGAGTTACTGGAATGTTTAGAGGGTAAGCTATTTTTAGAAACTGAGGTATTATTGGGAAAAGAAGCAAAGATTAGAGTAAGAATTATATGTCAAAAGCTAACTGAAGAACAGTCTATAGCCAGGAGAAGGAAGGCTAATAGATTAGCAAAATCACATGGATATACATCTTCCAAAAGGAATCAAAAGTTATTGAATTGGTCAATATTTATAACTAATGTTCCAAAAAGTAAAATTAGTGCTGAACAAGTATTAACAATTTACCGAGTAAGATGGCAAATTGAATTATTATTTAAATTATATAAGAGCCATATAGGACTTGATAAACTAAAAGGAAAACCATATAGGGTATTATGTGAATTATATGCTAAATTGTGTGCAATTCTTATATTTCATGGAATAGTTGGTTGTACAGAACTAAAAAAGGGCACAGAACTTAGTTTAACAAAGGCATTTATTGAGCTTAAAAGGCGAGTTAGAGAGCTATTCTTAACATTAAATTGTGTAGTCAGGGGAATGTTCAAAAAAGTGTGTCAAACCGAAAAAAAAGTAATAAATTGATATAAAAAAATGGAGGTTTGACAATGAGTCAGAAAGTAGTAAACAGAACTAACGGATTGGTAGATTATAAAGAGTTGGAAACAAATATCCTGTCGTCTATACGAGAAGGAAGACCGTTGACAGGAAGGGAGGGAGCATTAACACCATTTATAAAAAAGCTGCTGGAGGCAAGTTTGGAAGGTGAAATAGAAAACCACTTATTAGCTGAAAGTGAAGAGAATAATCGAAGAAATGGGAGAAATGGAAAGACTTTACGGACAAGTGCCGGTTCATTTGAACTTTTGACGCCAAGGGATAGAGAAGGAAGTTTTGAGCCGCAAATAGTCAAAAAAAGGCAAACAAGCTTACATCCAGAGCTTGAAACGAAGATTTTGAGCACATTTGCCAGTGGTATGAGCTATAGAGATATAGCGTCACACGTTGAGGAAATTTATGATCACAAAATATCGGCGGCAGAGATATAAAGTATTACCGACAAATTACTGCCTATAATCAATGAATGGCGTAGTCGTCCACTGCAATCAGTATACCCGATAGTATTTATGGATGGGATGTTCTTTAAGGTCAAAGAGAATGGACATTGCGTAAGTAAATGTATGTACAATATATTGGGCATAGACCAAAATGGCAGAAAAGAAGTCCTGGGCTTTTATTTGGCTGAAAGTGAAGGAGCTAACTTTTGGTTGGGAGTGCTAAATGACCTCAAAGAAAGAGGAGTAGAAGATATTCTGATTGCATGTGTAGATGGGCTAAAAAGCTTTCCTGCAGCTATAAATAGTGCGTTTCCTAAAGCAGAAGTACAGCTATGTATAGTGCATCAGATAAGAAATTCACTAAAATATGTATCCAGCAAAGATGTGAAAGTTTTCATGAATGATTTGAAAAAAATATATCGTGCTACAAGTAAAGAAATTGCTGAAAATTACTTACTTGAGCTGGAAGAAAAATGGGGAGAAAAGTATCCTTTAGTTATAAAATCGTGGCAGAACAATTGGGAAAATTTATCTGGTTATTTCAAGTATTCTAGCCCAGTTAGAAGGCTAATTTACACCACAAATCCAATTGAGGGGCTGCACAGACAGATCAGAAAATTCACTAAAACCAAGGGCTCATTTACCAGCACAAATGCCTTGTATAAACAGGTATATTGTGCTATAAAGAAGGTAGAGCAAAAATGGACTATGGCTCTGCCTAATTGGGCTTTAACTATGTCTCAACTTGATATTTTCTTTCCAGATAGATTGAAAATTGAGTTGAACTAAAAATGCGGTTTGACACACTTTTTTGAACATTCCCGTAGTCAGTAAAGTACAAATTTTCCTCAAAAAACTCATCTCAACCTGGTCAAAATTCTCCTTAAAAGACAAATATAGAAAAACAAGAATATCAACTTTGAGTGCACTAAATTTGCTCATTTTTCCTTAACTTGACGCGTATGGTTTATTTAACACTCCCGGTTAAAATAATTACTTAGCAAACAATAGGTTTCATGTAATGGTAACCCTATAACGGAAGAGTAGGAGCCGCGTAAGAACAATACGAACATCCCAGCTAGGCCTTGTATATTGCATCCCCCTGCCCTATTTTTCCACTCTTCTGATGCTAAATAATACTTAATTTCTTGTTCACTGAGACGTTTAAATTTCACTATCGTAACCACAGTTCTAATATGTTGTTTAGATTGATCGGGAGTTAATAGACACACACTGGTATATACTCTATGCCTTCTTCCTGATAACAAGCGGATGCATTTTTCTGCTTGCTCAACGTTTTCAGCTTTAAGCAATATCCTTCTACCACAAGCAACAACTGTATCAACACCAAGCACAAAGTAATTTGGATTTGAACTTTGTATTTTCTCAGCTTTACTTTTTGCCATACGGATTGAGTAACCCTTCGGAAGTTCCTTTTTCAAAGGAGTTTCGTCTATATCTGCTGGCAAAATCAAGCCTGGTTTAATATTTATTTGTTTTAGTAAAGCTACACGTCTTTCTGATGATGAAGCAAGAATAAGATTATTTAGAGATCGTTCTGTCACTTGTACCTTTAAACCTTCTAATGATCCGACCTTTTTTCGCATTCCTATCATAAATGCTCATCTCAACTAACACCCTATCCCCGATAATGATGCGTATTTTACTTCTTCTCACTTTCCCTGATACATGACAGATAATCTCATGTTCATTGTCCAGTTTCACTCTAAATTCTGCTGCAGGTAGTAAAGCAGTTACTGCCCCTTCCACTTCAAAAATTGTTTTCGATTTCTCGTCTTTTATCATATGTTATATTATAATTTAATAATCTTTTTCAGTCTACTATAGATTTTAAATTATTATCAACACAAAAGACCTTTTGCACCCCACTTAAGTTGCAACTTAACTCCAACCATCTTCACAATAATGCTTTCGAACCTGCATTTTTCACTTTCTCCAACCTAACCGAGCTTTATGGCAACCAATTCCTAACAGAGAGGAGGCGAGCTACCTACGTTTCCACCCTTTGCCACCTTCTCAATAGAAATATCAGAACCTATGCTGGAAGGTAAATTATTACCATAATTTTCCCCATCGCTATTATATCCTTTATCAAAGCTTGAAGATCTGGATAATCTTCTCTCCTCTTCTGGTGGAACGCTTGAAGATCTGAGTAACTTTCTCTGTTGTAGTGGAGCATTATGAGGCTCACTAGAAATGTCTCCTGTTAGAGTATAAAATTGATCGTTGAGGCCCTTTTGTTTGTCAGCAGACGTTTCTGCACTCAACATTTCTACTTGATTACGCAAATCTTCTATTTCTTTTTTACTGTCTTGTAATTCTTTCTTCAGACCTTCAATATCCAAAACTTTATCTGCAATGATGTCGCTCAATGCATCATGGTTCTCTTCCAATTCCTTAATCTTATCTTCATGCTCTCTATCCGTGGATTCCAATATTGATGCTACATACTCTTTAAACTCATCATGCATGTTTTCTAACTTTGCTATCTCTTGTTCATAAGATTCCAGTTGTGCTTTATACTCTAGCATTTGACGTTTTAAATTGCTTATAAACTGCTCCTTTTCCTTCATTATGTGTGCTGCTTGGCCTATCTCTTTTTCAAATTCTTTTAATTTATCTTCTAATTCCTTCTTTTCTGTATTAACACCTTTCAGCTTGTCCTCTAGCTTTCTTTTTTCTTCATACACACTTTTAAGTTCTTTCTCATTCCTCTCCAGGTTTTCTTTAAGCTGCGTTAACTCCTTGCACATTGCATCTCTTTCTGCCTTGAATCCTCGTTCCTTTTTTTCAAGTTTATCTTGTAAATCACTAGTCTGTTTTTTTAATGTTTCAATTCTTTGCCCAGCTTCTGCAAGTTTCTGATTCACTTCTTTTTTTTCTGCTTCAGCACTTTTTAACTTATTGATTAATTCTTGGGTTACCTTTTCCGAGCATGATAATTTTTTTTGCAGATCTAATACTTGTTCTGAAAGCTGTTCTTGGTTTCCATCCATCTTCTTATTCAAGTGTTCTAAATGGTCAAACTTGTCCTCTAAATCAGACTTTCCTTCCTGCACATGATATAGTTCTTCTTGCGATTTCTTTAATTCACTTTTTAACTCCTCCTTTTTTGCATTAGCAACTCCCAGCTCTTGCCTTAGCTTTCCTTTTTCTTCATATACACTTTTAAGTTCTTGTGCTTTCCCTTGTAGCTCTGCTAACGCGCTTGCTAACTCTTCATCTTTTTGTGCCAGTTCAGTTTGCAATTTTGTGTTTTTTTGCTCTTCTTTTCCAAACCTGTTTTGTAAATCAGTTATTTGTTGTGAATTAATTTCTGTCTGAGTTGCAATCTGTTGTAATTTAACTTCTGTTTGAATTAATACATTGCTATTAATAGAAGGAGAAGAAGGAAGGCTATTGTCACCATCAACTTTAGGGTCTAATTTCCCCTCTGGTTCCTTATCTTGATAGGCCGCTATAGACTCATTTTGAAAATTATTATTAGCAGTAGATATAACATCAGCAGCCTTACCCTTTTCTAGTGATTTCATTACAGCATCATGTAAGGAGAGACCTTGAATATATAATTCATCGTTTTGCTTTATTAATTCTAGGATCTCCTCCAATGACACAAAATCTTCACCATCAAATTTTAGTACTTCAGTTATGCCATCACTACTCACATTCATAATCATGGTGCAAATTGAAACATTACCGGACTCATCCTTTACAGGCCAAGTGCTTGTCATTTCATAATATGCGCCTTCTTTAAATTCATAATATCTTTTCTTATCTTTTTGATGAGCGTGTATTTCATGTTTTTTATTGCAATAGATATTCAGTTCTTTAATATCTTTCTCTTGCTGTAAAATGTCACTAATCCTTGTTGGCTCACTTCTATTGTAATTAATAAGGTTAACATTCAAAACTCTATGAGCGTTATCAGTTTCTGTGTAATAAGCTTGAAGCTCTACGTCTTTCCTCTCAAAATATTTACTTGCAGCTTTTTTTCCCTGCTCTGCCAACTTTATGCATTTATTTATATCTTCCTTAAAGCTCTTATTAGCAGACTCTGTTACTGCTTTATCTATGTACGTTTGTTTAAAATCTCTATCGTTTATTAGGTCATAAAAACTCCACTCATCCCTATAAGCCTTTTGTATAGCAGTGAAGTCACTTTCTTTTTTCAAAAGTACTAAGAAGCCTACCTTGTCTTCTAGATCTTTTAGTTTAAAACCTGTTATTATCTTCTCTAATTGAGAATCAAATTCTTTATTGGCAAAATTTTCAGCAAGATTATTTAAATTTCTTAATTCTTTGCATAATTTATCATTTTCTGCAATTGAGCTGCAGAACTTTATTGTAGCAGAGTCCTTAGTGGAAGGATTTTCTTTTTCCACTTCATTGATACGGTTCTTGAGAGATATAAAAGGTAGTGTAAACCGTGATGAATAACATAATTTTTCTTTTTCTTCTCCATACAACACCAGTAGGCGATGTATTGCATACCAGGTACATGATGCTGCCCTTATAACTGATTCAACATCATAATTCTCTGACTGATCACTTGTTTTTCCTGCCTCTGCTGTTTTGTCTCCCTTAGTCAAACCTCCAATCATAACACACCTCCTTTAACTATATTTACATTATACCAATTAACATATATTCAAAAAAACCAAACTGTATAACCACGGGAGAGTAGGCCAGTGGAACTTCCCCACCAGCCGCTCGCAGAACCTTACTATTACCCACAAGTATAGAATGAATGAGCAAGTCTCCATCCTTCTGCTAAATCAAAGAGACGTTTCCATCCCTTCCACAAAGCTATAGGGCCTGGTTCTAAGTCATTTTTGCGAGCTAAAAACCCTCCTAACTTGGCCACCCACCTCACAATTTCTCTTATAGGTGGTGGAGTCTCAGGATAGTTTTTTGTCTTAAGCATTTTGGTATATAAAACCTTCCATTCGTCATCAGTCAGTATGACAGTGCAAGAAAGATTCGGATTTGTTCTAGCTACCAATGTGATAAAAAATATTCTCCATGCAATTATACTCATAATTGTAAGAAAGCGGATCAATCTATCTGCTGTTTGGAGCCTACATTCTTCAACTTTAAGACCGGATTTCAAAATTTTATGAAAAACCTCTATTCTCCATCTTAAGCAATACCATTGTATTTTTTCTACTGCTTCTTCAAAATTATTAATATTTATATTTGTTAACAAAATCCAGTTCATGGGCTCTTCGCCAAATGGGGGATATTTTTCTATAACATAGACAGCATTTAAATTTAAATTAGGAAGTTTTTGCGTTTTACGTCTAGCGTTGTTTTTTGATGCATTCATCACAAAGTTACTAAACTTTACTTCTAAAACTGTTGTTCTTTGAGGTTTGTTATCGCAAGCAGGAATACTCACTTGTATTTCTCCTTGGCAAGACATGCGATTCATCAAATCCCACAATCTTTCACCACCTTTTTCAGAATAAGTCGACTTCTTGTTTACTGTTCTGTTTTGATTTCCTCTTACTACAAAAAGAGATTGATTAGTGGAAGCAACTTCAAATAAATCATAAATATCTGCTTCTCTATCACAAACGGTAACTACCTTAACATCCTTTAATCCAGGATGTTTAGTAGAGTCTTTAAGTGATGCTATCCACCGTATGCTTTCTTTCTCTTCTATGGGAAGAGCAGTATTATGGCTTCTTCTTTTCAACTCCTTTAGGTCTTCAGCTAAGGGAGGTCTAGTACTAATTTTTTGATCCAATAATCCTATAGGTAGTCCTTCTGTTGTAACTGCAAACGTTGTATGCATCACTAATCCATGGGTTTTAAAATTAGTTGTTTTAGATGTTAATCTTGCTGCTATAATCCCTAATCCTTCGGTCTTTTTATGATTTTTATATGAAATATAACTCGTGTCCTGGATAGCTAAGATAGTTGAGTATTCTTTAGCTCTTTCAATATTTTTAATTATATGACTGTCTAATATCTTTCTTTCAGAAATGGCATCTTTTTGGAAAAATCTATAAGCTGCTTTACTTTGATGCCAATCTTCACAAGCTTGATTTATTGAACACTCAGGCGATTCAGCAAAACTATTAACTATTTTTAGAAGCCTTTTACTTAATCTTATATCACCAAAATTAACAATTCCAAATTCACTTTCTGCCCATTCGCCAGTTGAGGTATTTATAGTTCTTTTCATCATATATTCCATTTTTAGACCATAGATCTATTTATAATAGAAAGTTGAATTAGTAAGATAGCAGCTTTTTCTCCTTTTAGATTTATGGGTAATAGTAAGTCGCAGAACTGTGCATGAACCTCTCGATTTATACAGCTCCCATTATTCGGTACTTTGACTCCTATACTAACCTCCAGTGGTAGAAAGTATTCGGATTCCCTTCTCTCATTTTTCCTAGAAGTTGCCTTGCTAGTCTTTTTCCCAGTTTCCGATATTTCTTTCTTACCCACTTTTCTAGATGCCGCTCTATATTGTTAAGAAGTTTGTACATCTCCGTTCGGTAAAACCTGCCGTAATACTGACACCAGCCTCTGACTATTGGATTTACTTTCTTTGATATCTCCTCTAACTTCTTTCCTGTAAGTCGGTGTATTTTCCACGACCTTATGGTTGTAGTAATCTTCTTCTTGGCTTTATTGCTAATCGCAGGTATAAATGAGACAAAATAAGTTTCTATTTTGTTGTTTTTCGCTAACCTAGGTCTAAAAGTGTAGCCTAGGAAGTCAAAACTTTGTATTGGAAACTCACCTCTCCTGTTATCGTCCTTACAGTACACTATTTGCGTCTTTTCAGGATGTATTTTTAGCTTACATTTTGCCAGTCTTTCTTCGATTGCTACTCGCATAAAATCTGCCTGTTCCTTGGTTTTACAGTGTACTATCACATCGTCAACATACCTTTCAAATGGTACTGTTGGGTAGTTCTTTCTCGTCCATATATCAAAGACATGATGCATAAATATATTAGAGATGATTGGACTAACTGAACCTCCTTGCGGAACTCCCTTATCTCTAACTACCTTACTGCCATCTGCTTGCTGAATAGGGGCTTTCATCCACCTTTCAACGTACAGTGTGACCCATTTGCAGTCTGTATGTTTCTTGATAGCTTGTAATGCCAAGCCGTGGTCCAAATTGTCGAAAAACCCAGATATGTCAAGATCTATCGACCAATCGAACCTCCAGCATCTCTTGCGCGCTGTTTCTATCGCTCCCAATGCAGATTTATTTGGTCTATAACCATACGAATCTTTATGGAATTCTGGCTCCACCAACGGTTCAAGATACATTGTAGCAGCTGTTTGCGCTATCCAATCGGACACTGAAGGTACACATAAAATTCTTTGTCCCCATCCCGTACCTTTCGGTATTGCTACAGCTTTTACTGGCTCTGGAAAATAACTTCCTGATGACATTCGATTCCAAAGTTTGTACAGATTATCTTTTAGATTTTCCTCAAACTTTGTTATCGAAATCTCATCTACACCAGCGGCATCCTTATTTTTCGATACTTGTTTATAAGCTCTCCAAATAAGCTGCTTCGGTATATCAAAAGACTTTGTTTTATTCATTTACTCCTCCCTTTCGGTTGACAAATAATTAAAACTGAATAACTCAGCTCCTTTGCTCCATTTCCATTACAGAAACTTCTTCACTACTACGCGCCCCTGTTTTCCGCATTGGTACTCTCACCCTTGGTGTTTAGCTCCTTGGATTTCTCCCTTATCATCGTAACGACAGGTTCCCGTAGTTCTACACAATAGCCAAAAATAGATTCGCGCCACCTCTATGCCGGACACTACCTATCCAGTAAACAAGCTCCCGATAGATTTATCCTAAGTGTGTAGAAAGCACTTAGTTTTAATGTCGTTCATGGAAATTTCGACACTTCTTCAGTGGTTCATTTTCATTCGCCTTCCTATTTCATACATGACGCATAATTGCGCCTTTTCCATAACGCTCACTACCTTGACTCTTGACCAAAGCAGCTTATGGTAGTTTGAAGCCTGCTCTTGTAAACCGGCTCCGAGGGGCCCTCCCTCATCTATTGCGTAGCTTTTGCACTAGCTTGTTCTATACAAACATCCTTTGCATCTCTACGGCACACTTCTACACTAACTTTTATTATTAACTTAATTGTGTTGAAAATAACTGCAAGTGTTAAACTTAAGCTTTTGTCTTTCATTATGCACTACTCACTATAAGTTTACAATAATATCTTATATAATAGACTTGGTATTTGGAATTATGCAAGTATTTTTTTTATTGGATAAGAGTTAATAAGGTACAAAGACGTTTTCAGAAATCTTTAAGCTTAATAACATCCTCTCTCTTTGGACTAGTTGAAATTAGATGAATTGGTACACCTATTAATTTTTCTAACCCTTCTATATATTTTATTAAATTGATAGGCAATGTTTCAATCGACCTTTTACCTTGAGTGTTTTCTTTCCAGCCAGGAAACTCTTCATATATTGGCTCTAATTCCTCTTGTATTGAATGCGATGCGGGTAAATAATCATACATTTTTCCGCTATACTTGTAACCAGTGCATATTTTAATTGTATCAAAAGAATCAAGCACATCTAATTTGGTTAATACAATGCTTGAAACTCCAGAAAGTTGCACAGCCTGGCGCACTAAAACTGCGTCAAACCATCCGCAGCGCCTTCTTCTATTGCTCACTGTTCCAAGCTCCTTGCCTGTAGTAAATAAGCTATCTCCAATCTCGTTCTTTTGCTCAGTAGGGAATGGACCATTGCCCACTCTTGTTGTATAAGCTTTTACCACACCAATAATGTAAGCATTGGAGGCTAATCCTGAGCCTGTTATTGCTTGCGACGCTACAGTATTACTTGAAGTAACAAAAGGGTAAGTTCCGTGGTCGATATCTAAAAATGTGCCTTGGGCGCCTTCAAATATTATTTTCTTACCTTCTTTCACAAAGTCATTTAATATCCTCCACACAGTTTTTTTATATGAAAGAATTTTTTTTGAAATCCCTTGAATTTCTTTTAATATTTCTTCTTTTTTAACCACCTGGTAGTTAAGGCCTTTTCTGATAGCATTGTGGTAATTCAGAAGAGTATCCACTCTTTTATTGAGCTCATCTGCGTTTTCTAAATCACAAAGGCGTATAGCTCTCCTTCCAACTTTATCTTCATAACATGGTCCTATCCCTTTGTTTGTTGTACCAATTTTGTGATTTCCGTTTAAATCTTCAAATAGCTTTTCCTTGTCCTTATGTACGCTAAGTATTAATGGACAGCTCTCGGATACCATCAAGTTGTTATAGTTTACGTCCACTCCTTTAACTTTCAATGACTCTATTTCTGAGATTAGAGCATGTGAATCAAGAGCAACACCGTTTCCTATGATGGATATTTTGCCCGTTCTCAAAACAGCAGAGGGCAGTAAATTTAATTTATAAACCTCATCATCTATCACTATAGTGTGCCCTGCATTATTTCCTCCCTGAAATCTCACAACTACATCTGCATTCTCAGAAAGATAATCTACTATTTTACCCTTGCCTTCGTCACCCCATTGCAGACCAACAATTACAATGTTATTCATCATTATTTTCTAAATTAATACATAAATATTAATGCAGTACGCTACAAATGGAAAGAGAAATCTGCGCCTTTCCTGCACCTCTTAAATAAAGAAATATACTGTCGATTTTCTTAATATATTACCAAATTATTCATCATTATATGATACAACTTACAGCATATTTACAGTAAGGTGTTATTTATGAAAGAGGCAAAAGGAAAAAATAATAAGAGTCCAGTAGTTAGATTAAAGGCCACAGCTAAAGAGTTCAATTTTAGTAAATTAAGAGCAGATCAAGATAATGAATTAGCAAATTCTGGTGAAACAATGTTCTTAGATTTTCAAAGGATGAATTTTATTATTAACGGAAAAGAAATAGATAAAAATCTTATTATTGCATTTAAGGAAGGAGCTAAGCACCGCAAAAGCGAACTTTTTAATAGTGATGATATATATAATGACGAAATATTTAACAAAAAAGGAACAAGAGAAATAGATACGGATCATGGCAAAGCATTTGTTGCTTCAGTGCTCGAAGATATTGAGAAAGAGCTTGTACAAGATGCATTTGGCGAGTTGTGGAAGGATCATTGCGAAAATCCTGAAACTGCTGATAATCAAAAAACTGATTCATATAAGAAAGAATTTGAAGAATTTTACAATGCTGGCCACGAGTATATCCATCTATTACCTATAGAGAGAGATGAAAACAAGGATTACCGTTCCTTTGCAAAAAAAGTTTTCAAAAAAATGTTTAGATACGCTGGGGCAGAAGTTCCAAGTGATGCTATTTTAGAAGAGCTAGTCACCAATTGTAATCAAGCAGGGTATGAGGCTGCTCCATTTATACAAACCCAACTTGCACTTGGACAGTCGTTCATAGTAGAAAATCCTAAAAAAGTAATAAACATTGATTGTGCTAACCAAAATAATGTGAGAATTAGATCTGATATGAGGCTACCAATACTCTCTGTTAAAAATCAAGTTATGCATGGTGATAAGATATGTGATCTGTCTAACTCATTAGAATTTACACTTGAGTCCCAAGATGGTAAAGACTTTGTAACATACAGAGATGGTAAATTGTCACTTACTATTCCTAAAGAGTTAAAAAATTATAAAGATAATGGCAAGAGCTTGTTTGACATTATTAAAGAATATTTTCAGAAATTCTGTGCAAAATTAGGATTTAAACCTGAGACAAAAATACAAATAGAGCATGGCTTAGGTACTCAAAGTAACTATTTAGATGGTACAATATCTACTACAGGATCGGATGCAAATGAAGAGTTTATCAATCTTTTAAGCGAAAATCTCAGAGAGAGGTTCTTGGGGTTAGGACTTGCTCTAGAAGATGTTAATGATCTTGTTGAAGTCAGAGTATCTACAGTTATGGATCTATTGAGTGATTATGCTAAATTGGAAGATAATAAAGAAAACAGAGAGTTATTAATAAGTGAAGTAGCAGATAATTTAGGGCTTTCCTTTCAAGGTAAAATAGCATCAGAAGTATTGAAAGAGTTTGATGATGAAATGTTGATGAATAGCGAAGGTATAGAAAGTAATATAGATCAACATGTAATGGAATTAGAATCTTTACCTTCTTTTATAAGAGGCCATATTAATCATAATCAAGTGCAGTCTGTTGTAAATACTTTTATTAAGTTAATTATTGAAGGGAAAAGCGAAGTATACAAAGAAAAAAATGCAATTAATGCAATTTATCAGAAGGTAGATAAGGCAATTGCTGAGCAAGAAAAAAGAGCAACCAACAAACAAGATATAGAAAATGATAAATGGACAGATAGAATCAAAAAACAGAAATTATCTGTGGAATCACATGAACATTTACTTTAAAAATACTAGTAGGCTCTTTAAATATTTTAGAGTTCATGGTTGCAACGGTTGCTATTTTACAATGCACCTCATCGTAAAAACTACGTGCCGTTGCATCATATGTTTCAAGAACGTTGGTAAAATGTTCAAGTTGATCTCGATTCAATACCTGATCTATTCTAGTTAGTTGGTCATTGCTGCTTTTAAAATTAGTTAGATCACATAACATAGCACGTTCTTCAGTTTCAGCAGGCAAGTATTTAAAGTGACCAAAGATATTTTGCCTAATTTTCTCTAGCATATTTACCTGTATACTTACAAAGCTACCTAATACCGCACACTAATTTCTCTCTTTATCTTATATAAATTAATTAAGTAAAGCGAATACAGTATCCACACTACTAAAAAAAATGTGGCACAAAACATAAACATTACAACGAGTGGCAACAGCAAAGAACTTTCTATTGCTACTCCACCTCTTCTCAAAATGCTTGCTGGCTGATGGAGAGTAGACCATAAATTCACAGAAAATTTTACTACGGGAATATTTATAGCACTAAAAATGGCAAATACTGCTGCTGATTTTTCTGCCCTCGCTTCATTATCAAAAGCGCTCCACAATGAAAGGTAGCCAACATATAGGAAAAATAAAATTAGCATTGAAGTAAGCCTTGCATCCCATACCCACCAAGTGCCCCAGGTTCCTTTTCCCCAGATGCTACCTGTGATTAAGCATATTGCAGAAAAGACTGTCCCTGCAGGAGCAGCAGCATGTGCCAAGACACTAGCAATGCTATTGTTCCACACCAATGAAATGAAACTAAGTGATGCAATTAATCCATATATCCCAAGAGCAATCCATGCAGAAGGCACATGAATGTACATAATTCGTACAATTTCTCCTTGTTTATAATCCTCTGGGGAGAAGAGTAACGCCAAAAACATTCCAATTAAAAAACATGCGAAACAAATAACCCCAAGCCAAGGTAGTGCTTTTTTAGAAAAAGAAGTGAAATTTGTAGGCTTTAATAAAAACATTCGTTTTGAGAATAATTGCGTTAAGAATTTACCAATTAGTTTGAGTTTTATCAACAGGATAGTTTTTCTGCATTGACATAGATTAACAAATTAGCACAATTTCAGTAGCAGATTGCTTGCTATTATTTTTAGTATATGACCCTTAAAAAGCTTAATCTACATTTAGTATCAGATTCAAGTGGTGAAACTGTTATATCAGTTGCAAAATCAGCCCTGAAACACTTTCGTTCTATAGAAACGATCGAATATGTTTGGTCTTTTGTAAAAGGAGAAGAGCAGATTGACAAAATTCTGGAGGAAATTAATAGGAAAAGTGATGAGCATAATTTTGTTATATGCACTATTACTGATGATGAGCTAAGAAAATATCTAAAAGATAACTGTATAAAGTTGAAAATTCCCTATAGAGCAATATTATCACATATTATTAGAGAAATTTCGTCCTATCTTGAAATTGAAAAAGAAGAAAAGCTTGACTTGCATACTGAGATAAATAACGAATATTTTCAGCGCATTGAGGCAATAAACTACACTATTAATCATGATGATGGGCAAAATATTCAAGATATTGATAAAGCAGATATAATTTTGGTTGGAGTTTCACGTACATCAAAATCTCCCACCAGTACGTATTTAGCTTACCGAGGCTATAAAGTTGCAAATATTCCTTTTGTTAGTGGGGTACCCTTTTATGTCGACTTGGCAAAATTAAAAAATAAACTAACAATAGGGGTAACAATAGACGTAAGTAGACTAATAGAAATACGCAAAAATAGACTTACTTCAATTAACAACGAAGATAATAATATATATGCTAACCCTGAGAAAGTAGAAAAGGAAATTAAAGAAGCAGAGGAACTATTTAAGCAGAATAACTGGCCAATTATTGATGTCACGCAAAAGTCAATCGAAGAAGTATCAGCAACAATTATACAGTATTTTAATAAAATGTGAAAAATTTATCAATTGACTAACTCTCTGTAAGTGATCATAATGTAAGGTAATTTAATTCTTACTATAGATATGAAAGTCAAAGGGTCGCTAAAGTCTCATCGTAACAGAGATAAAAATTGTAAAGTTGTGAAGAGGGGTGGTAAGATTTACATTATAAACAAGGTAAATCCAAGGTGTAAAGCGCGTCAAGGTTCTTAGCTTTTTGTTCACCTTTTCATGTTATACATTTCTTGTATGTGAAAGTACGGTGTTTATACCTAAAAAGAAGCAAAAGTTACTGTGTTTAAGCGCAGCCTTATTCATTTCTTCTCTTACATTATATTTTAGCATTAGTACAATTACAGGTAAACGTGGCTTATTGACGTTAATCGACTTAAAAAAAGAGATTGAGTACAATAAGCTTTTGCTAAAGGATGTCTCTTCTGAAAAGGAAAAGTTGGACAATAAAGTATTTGGCTTATATGAAAAAAGCTTAGATTTAGATCTGCTTGATGAGCAAGCAAAAAATGCTTTAGGTTATGTGAACCCTAATGAACTTATGGTTGTTCTTGACGTGGAATAGCAGTAGACTTCTTGCGTTACCTCCTGTCATTCAAGCTCCTTTCTTGTCATCCCAGTGCCCCTATGATGTCATTCCAGTGCTTGACACTGGAATGACATCATTATAGAGTGAACCAGTGTCAGCTACTTTCATGACACCATCATAAAGTGAAACTAGATTCCAGCGTCACGCGCTGGAATGACAAAGAAGAGTGGGCTATTGGTTTTTCATATGGTTATGCAAGCGCTTAAATTTTTGATCAAAAAGGAACAAGTTTAGAGAAAAATAATGATATTATTAGTGGAACATAAAATAGTCCTACTGCAGTACTAATTAGAAGCAACAGAGTAGCTTTATCTGGTTGATAATTCAAAATATTAGCAAGTATTATACTGGACCCAGAAACTGGAATAATAGCCAGCAACATCAGTGCTTTATATATACTCTCGTCGTATACACCTATAGCATGTTTGTCTAGAAGGACAATTCCTAAAACAAACAGTGGCCAGAATACGTACTTTGCTGTAATAGTGATCAAAGCAAGCTTCCAATCTACTTTAAAGCTTGTAATATTTGCAATGCTCACTCCAAGTAGCATCATCCCTAATGTGACAAATGTACTTCTAATATTCATCATAACATCTGTTAAAAAAGTAGGTATTTGTATATCATATATACTTAAAAAGAAGCCCAGAACCATCGCATAAAGCGAAGGAAGTTTGAACAACTTTAATATGCATTCTTTTGCGGTATAAATACCATTTGCAGCTATGTAAAATCCTAAGCTATTTTCAAACAACGCCATTCCTATATAACAAACAACATATACAGATACTGAATCTTCATCAAACAAAGCCATGGCAATCGGCAGGCCAAAATAACCCATACTTGTGCTGCCCGAGCTAAACGCTAATATGTTTCTCGTGTTATCCTTAAATAAAAAAGAAGAAAGATAATACACTGATAAGGACATAGTGCTACCTATAAACCATATCAAAATCGGCAGAGAAATTACTTTTAAATTAACTTCTGTATGAGAGACTCCATATAAAATCACTATTGGATTAGCTATATAAAAGAGTATTTGAGATATAGTGTTTCTGTCAATTTTGAGACATTTTCCTGCTAAATAACCAATAAATATTGTAATATAAATAGGTAATATTTTTAGGAAAAGAGTAAGAAACATACTAGCCTATTGTGATACTTTTGACTGATAAAGTGATATTAGATCTTAAGGTATTATAAAAGTAAACAAAATTTATTTTCCAATTTATCCAGCTCATAGTTAATTAAAAAAGATTCACTTAGTGCCAAAATTTGTTTTTACATAGGACTTAAGAATGACATTTTTATGATAAAATTATGTTAAGTTTCTATAAAGCTTCTTGCATATTTTTATAAACCACTTGTAGTAATTTAGGTGGACTGTTGAAAAAACACTCATCTTGCATGGTTCTCAGGAATTCTTGCCTTGATCATTAAGATTGTACCATTACTTTCCCTAATTTTTTTAAATCCAACTTTTTCGTAAACACGGATTGCACGAACATTTGCTGTATCTGGGTCAACAAAAGCATTTTCAGAAACTTTAAAGACAAATTCGTTTAAAAATATATTCAAAGCTTGTGGACCAATGCCTTTGCCCACATAATCCAGCTCTCCGATATACCAGTCTATAGCAGCACAACTTTCTGGAAGCTCTGAAGTATCGTAGCCTTGTTCAGGTGGAAAATCATGTTTGTTATAGTATTGAATATAACCAATATCAACTCCGTCACAATTAATAATGAATGCATGCATTGGTTTTTCAATAATTTGTGTCTTAAGTTTCAAACGTTTGAATCCTTTGATATAATTGCTATATTTTTTCTCAATTAACTCTGGTGTCCAATTTATATCCGCATCCCACCACTTCTTTACGTGAGGTGTTTCTAACCATTTTAATAACAGTAAAAAATGTTCTTCTTTCAATGCTTCAAATGTGATATTTTTATTCATTAATTAAAAATCTCAAATGTTACTACCATTTCTGTTAATCCTGTCTCTAATTGCCAAATTCATTGAAATTGACATTTCCGTACCTAGTTTTCCTGATATGGTGCACTATTTTAACGTATCAGAAGGCACAATTCAATTAACTATTGCTTATAATTTCCTAGGCTTTTGCATAGGAGGGTTGTTTTTTGGTCCATTGTCTGAATGCTATGGCAGAAGAAGGATTATGATCATAGGTAACACTTTGTTATTAATCGGCGCTGTTGGTTGTGTTTTTGCACCGTCGATTTTTTGGCTTTTAATTTCTCGCTTTGTTCAGGGCATTGGTGTTAGCACATCTGTAGTTGCGTTTGCAATCGTTGCAGACAGCTACAAAGGCGACGAAGCGGTGAAGTTTATTGGAATCATGAATTCTGTTCTTACAGTTGTCATGGCAATTGCGCCAGTGTTAGGCAGTTTCATTAATGAAATTGTAGGATGGCGTGGTAATTATGCAACTGTTGCAATACTTTGTTTGATCTCTTGGGTTTTGCTGCTTTTTCTGTTACCAGAAACAAAAAAGGACCGCGATATTTTTAGTTTAAAAAAAAATGACGAAAGATTACAGAAAACTACTATCTAGTCCGAGGTTTGTTACGTTGTCTTTAATGTCAAGCCTCTTTTCTGCTGCGTATATGTCATTCATTACTTGTGGACCTTTTTTGTATATGGAGACTTTTGGTTTATCTAGCACTATTTATGCACTACATCAAGGTGCAATAGTTGGGTGCTTCTCACTCATTAGTCTATTTGCTGGCAAAATCTTACAGAAACTTGGAGCAATATGGTGTGTAATTTCTGGTACGAGCGTGGGTGCTATTGGGTCTCTATTGCTTGTAATATTCAGTATAATTGTACCCCACTCTTTCTACTTAGTAACACTGTCTATGATTATTTTTTCTATCAGTTGTGCAATTTGCCAGCCAGTGATTTTTAATGCATTAATAAATGTTTTCCCTGAAATTAAAGGCACAGCTTCTTCTGCAGTCTCGTTCATTAGAGCTTTTATCATGGCTATTTTTATCGGCTTAACAAGCTACGTTTACAACGGTCAAGCAATTAGTGTAGCTGTTCTTGTTCTATCCGCGATAGTACTAGAACTTGTTTTTACTGCCTGTTTATTGTTTTTAAAAGATCCGGTATAATTAATGATCTTTTTACAGATGTGAGCGATTAACTTTCCCCGGCCAATCTTTCTGCTTCATTACGTGAAATTAATGCCTCAATAAATTCATCTAGTTCACCTTCTTTTATAATCTGCTCTAGCCGATGTGAAGTTAGATTAATTCTGTGGTCTGTTATTCTTGATTGTGGAAAATTATATGTTCTTATGCGCTCGGAACGATCACCAGAGCCAATCTGACTTTTTCTCATTGTTGACCTTTCCATTTCTTTTTTTTGTCTTTCAATTTCGTATAGCCTTGCCCTCAATACTTTAAGCGCTTTAGCTTTATTTTTGTGCTGCGATTTTTCATCTTGCTGTATTACAATTATCCCTGTTGGCAAGTGGGTGACCCTTACTGCGCTGTCAGTTGTATTCACTGATTGCCCTCCAGGACCACTTGATCTATAAACATCTATTCGTAAGTCTTTTTCTTCTATTTTAAAGTCAACTTCTTCTACTTCAGGTAATATCGCAACAGTAGCGGCAGAGGTATGTAACCTTCCTGAGGATTCAGTTTCTGGCACTCTCTGTACTCTGTGTGCTCCTGATTCAAATTTCAACCTTGCAAAAACTTCTGTTCCATTAATAAGTGCAGAAGCTTCCTTATAGCCACCTATACCTGTATTAGAAATGCTTATTGGCTCGAACTTCCAATTTCTTCTTTCTGCATATTTTTGATACATACGAAATAACATTGCTGCAAATAATGCTGCTTCTCCTCCTCCTGTACCTGCTCTGATTTCCAATATTGCATTTCTTGAGTCATCTTCATCTTTAGGCAATAATGCTAACTTTAGTTTTGCTTTTACTTTTGGTAATAATACCTTGTGCTTTTCGAAAAATTCTTCTTTTGCTAACTCTTTTATATCACCTTCGCTGTTTTCATCCTTCATTATTTCTTCTAAATCTGAAATTTCCTCTTTCAGCGTGTTGTATTCATCAATTATCTTGATTATTGGCCTAAGCTCAGAGTATTCCTTTGAAAGGGTAATGAATTCTTTTTGACTTAAATTGGCAGGGTTTTCCAAGTTCCTTTCTATATCACTAAATTTTTTCTTTAAGTCTTGTAAATTATTCTCTATATTCATATAGCACAGATCTAGTATTTTAACTAAGTAATATATACTGAAATAAAAAATTTCTTATATCAAGCAATAACACTATAATATATCTACTACCTTCTACTTGAATATAATGGCAAGACAGATAACATCAAGCTGCAATTTCATATTTGGAGCTTCGGACATGAAATCATTACCAGATGAGTCGGCTCCAGAGATTGCGTTTGCTGGTAGATCAAATGTAGGAAAATCCAGTCTGATCAACTTACTGATAAACAGCAAAAAAGCTGCCAGAGTTTCCTCTAAACCTGGATGCACTAGACAAATAAATTTTTATTCTATGTACAATGATAAGTTCAGGCTTGTTGACCTACCAGGGTATGGTTATTCTCATGCAGGTAAGGAGGAAATTATACAATATTTAAACTTAATTGAGTATTATCTAATTCAAAGAAAAAATCTAAGAAGAGTGTTTGTGTTGATAGATAGCAAGGTAGGATTAAAAGAAATAGACAAAGACTTCATTTATTGGTTAATATATAATAATATTAACTTTAACGTTGTGCTAACAAAAATAGATAAAGTGAGTCAAAAAAGCCTAGATGCCATTCTAGAAGATACTCAAAAATGGATTAATAATGAGAATGTGTCAATTCATCAAATAAGCATCCGTGTTAAGCATAAAATAATCAAGGTAAGAGATGAGTTTTTCAAGTTTACAAGATAAAAAAATGAAAAGTAGTGAATTTTTAAAGGGTGAAGTATCATTTGAACAAAAAGCAGAAATATTACTTGAAGTGCTGTCTAGCATACCTAGCTTTGTGGGTGAAACTTTTGTCATTAAATGTAGCAGCGTAACGATCTCAGATGAAACACTATTCTATACTTTTGTGCATAATGTTGTCTTATTAAAGCAGCTTGGTATAAATCCGGTGATAGTTCATGACGGAGAATATGAAATTAACTCAGTGTTAAAAATGCTGGGTATGGACAGTAAGTTTGTGAATGGTATCAGACTTACAGACAAAGACACTATGAAAATCATTGAAATGGCACTGTGTGGTTCAGTTAATAAAAAAATTGTTCAGCATATAAATTCTGCTGGTGGTTCAGCTATTGGATTATGTGGAAAAGACGGCAACTTAATAAAAGCTGAAAAGATAAGCGCTACGCTTAAGAAAGACAGATCAAATAACATCGAAAAAATACTAGACATGGGATTCATCGGTAGGCCCACTGAAATCAATCCTGATATATTATTTTTTATTGAAGAATCAGATTTTATACCAGTTATTGCACCTATCGGTCATGGAAAAAATGGGGAAACATATCATATTGATGCCGATAGCACTGCAAGCACAATTGCAATTGCAGTTTCTGCATCTAAAATGATAACCTTTAGCGATACAGGTGAAGAAATAGATAAAATTGGTGGCAGGAAGATATCTGTTAAAAATTTAAATGCATCGATTGATTGTGGCAAAATTCAAGGAGAAAAATTTATTGGAAGGCTTATGGCATATACTAAAATGGTAGAGGAATGTGCTGGAGTTGTTCACATAGTTGATGGTAGAATACCTAACATTATGCTTGATTTATTTACTGAGAATAATTCAAGCATATCAATTGTGAGTGATTTATAACTAGACAACTACACGAATAGACTTCTTGCATAACCATATGACGAACTTTTCTTGGGAATAGAAACGAAAAAACTTACTTGACAAACTCCGCTAGCCCCCTTATCATGAAACTGAAGCTATTTATTTATCTTCTCTGTACAGATTAAATGACAAAAAAACTCAACGTATTTGGCGTCTTATGTTTAATTTTTTGCACTATGTGCACTCTATGTCTTTATCAAATTTCTAGGTTTTTACCTATACAAGCTGAAATACGCTTATAAAGCATTTAAAACATCAAAAAACGCCAACTTAAAAATGGATAGTGAATAACTAGCTACCCTAGGGTTTCTTTTGCCTTTTTTTCTGTTTAGTAAATTTCTTAATGTTTATAATTTAGATTAGTTGCGGCTTAAAAGCAACTGAATCGCGGTTATTAAACGTTTAGAATAAAAAAACGCCATACTTGAAAGTATAATGTAAGTAATTAGCCAACCACGGGGCTTCTTTTGCCTTTTTTTTCGCTTAGTACATTTCTTAACGTTTGTAGCTAAAGCAATTTAAGAGACCGAAAATGGTGTCATTCCAGCGCGTGACGCTGGAATCTAGTCTTTATTATGCAGCCACTTATTTAAAGTTAAGTTTTCTGGATCCAAGTAGTCAAGCTACTCGGATGACATCATAGAGGCGCTGGCCTGACAACCGTCATTCCGCTGCTTGTTAGCGGCTGAGATACCGCGGCGGTATGACGGTTAAGTAGGGTGTCATTCCAGTGCTTGACACTGGAATCCAGTTTTCCATATAATCTCATCGAAAATGTTGTAACCACTTTCTATGCTAGTTTGCTTGCTTACAAGCAAACTTTTCTGGATCCCAGTGTCTGGGCACTGGGATGACATCATAGAGGCGCTGGCCTGATAATCGTCATCCCGCTGCTTGTTAGTGCTTACTATTACCCACAAGTATAGAATGAATGAGCAAGTCTCCATCCTTCTGCTAAATCAAAGAGACGTTTCCATCCCTTCCACAAAGCTATAGGGCCTGGTTCTAAGTCATTTTTGCGAGCTAAAAACCCTCCTAACTTGGCCACCCACCTCACAATTTCTCTTATAGGTGGTGGAGTCTCAGGATAGTTTTTTGTCTTAAGCATTTTGGTATATAAAACCTTCCATTCGTCATCAGTCAGTATGACAGTGCAAGAAAGATTCGGATTTGTTCTAGCTACCAATGTGAGAGCCTGTCTTCAAACTAAGTAGAAAGGAGTTAAGAAGTGTGTTATAAGATATATTTTAAATGTACCCAAGCGATATAAGTGACAAAGAATGGAAGATAATAGAGCTATATTTTGAACCTAAAAAGACCGGCAGACCAAGAAAACATAGTATTAGAACAATTATTAACGCAATCCGCTATATGATGAGAACAGGATGTCAATGGAGACAACTGCCTAAAGATTTTCCACCATGGAAAACAGTGTATAGTTGTAATTAGCGATTGAAAAAAAGTGGAATATGGCAAGAGATTCATGATTTTCTAGTTAAAAAAGTAAGAGAGATAATTGGTAAGAATGAAACTCCATCAGTGGGAATAATAGATAGCCAATCAGTAAAAACTACTCAAAAAGGGGATCCAGAGGATATGATGCTGGCAAGAAAGTAAAGGGTAGAAAGCGCCACATCGTTGTAGATACTGTAGGTCTTGTAATTGCTGCTGAAGTACAAAGTGCAAGCATTCAGGATCTTGATGGTGCACTAAATCTTTTTGTTCAAGCCAAATGCAAAGCTCCAACATTACATAAGTTTTTTGCTGATCAAGGATACACAGGTAAATTGCAAAACCTCTGCTTATTGGAAACTGGATGTTTATTGACGATTACCAAGAAAATAGTTGATACAGGATTTCAGGTTATTCCCAAACGTTGGATTGTTGAGAGAACCTTTGCTTGGCTCTCCAATTTTAGACGTATGAGTAAGGATTATGAGCATTCTCCTCTCACTTCAAAAAATAACATCTTCTTTAATATGATCACTATTATGCTTCACAAATTAGCTCATTCTTGAGTTTGAAGACAGGCTCTGATAAAAAATATTCTCCATGCAATTATACTCATAATTGTAAGAAAGCGGATCAATCTATCTGCTGTTTGGAGCCTACATTCTTCAACTTTAAGACCGGATTTCAAAATTTTATGAAAAACCTCTATTCTCCATCTTAAGCAATACCATTGTATTTTTTCTACTGCTTCTTCAAAATTATTAATATTTATATTTGTTAACAAAATCCAGTTCATGGGCTCTTCGCCAAATGGGGGATATTTTTCTATAACATAGACAGCATTTAAATTTAAATTAGGAAGTTTTTGCGTTTTACGTCTAGCGTTGTTTTTTGATGCATTCATCACAAAGTTACTAAACTTTACTTCTAAAACTGTTGTTCTTTGAGGTTTGTTATCGCAAGCAGGAATACTCACTTGTATTTCTCCTTGGCAAGACATGCGATTCATCAAATCCCACAATCTTTCACCACCTTTTTCAGAATAAGTCGACTTCTTGTTTACTGTTCTGTTTTGATTTCCTCTTACTACAAAAAGAGATTGATTAGTGGAAGCAACTTCAAATAAATCATAAATATCTGCTTCTCTATCACAAACGGTAACTACCTTAACATCCTTTAATCCAGGATGTTTAGTAGAGTCTTTAAGTGATGCTATCCACCGTATGCTTTCTTTCTCTTCTATGGGAAGAGCAGTATTATGGCTTCTTCTTTTCAACTCCTTTAGGTCTTCAGCTAAGGGAGGTCTAGTACTAATTTTTTGATCCAATAATCCTATAGGTAGTCCTTCTGTTGTAACTGCAAACGTTGTATGCATCACTAATCCATGGGTTTTAAAATTAGTTGTTTTAGATGTTAATCTTGCTGCTATAATCCCTAATCCTTCGGTCTTTTTATGATTTTTATATGAAATATAACTCGTGTCCTGGATAGCTAAGATAGTTGAGTATTCTTTAGCTCTTTCAATATTTTTAATTATATGACTGTCTAATATCTTTCTTTCAGAAATGGCATCTTTTTGGAAAAATCTATAAGCTGCTTTACTTTGATGCCAATCTTCACAAGCTTGATTTATTGAACACTCAGGCGATTCAGCAAAACTATTAACTATTTTTAGAAGCCTTTTACTTAATCTTATATCACCAAAATTAACAATTCCAAATTCACTTTCTGCCCATTCGCCAGTTGAGGTATTTATAGTTCTTTTCATCATATATTCCATTTTTAGACCATAGATCTATTTATAATAGAAAGTTGAATTAGTAAGATAGCAGCTTTTTCTCCTTTTAACGCGAATTCTGGATTAAGGAAGGAAGAAAGTATAGGAAATAGAAGGCTTTGTGGATTTGATGGAATAGGAAATGAGAGTAGAAAAGATATGAACCAAAAAATTAACAGGGGATCTATGGCGAGTGTGTTCAATTTCTAGTCTATTTTTTAGGTAACCAAAAACAGTCTCAATGATAGACCTTTTTCTCAGTAAAATCTTCTCATTTAACGAAATCAATGTATTTTTCATACCTTTTTTCACCTTGGTAACAAGTTTCAAACCTCGGTCAAACAGCTTCTGAAAAAGCTCTTTTGCAATATAACCTTTGTCACCAAACAAAAGACCGATTAATTTTTCCGTCAGATTTGGCACAGGTATCCTATCATCAACATTGCCTTTTGTTAGCGTAAGTGCATGAATTTCAACATTTTCATTGATTACCATATGTAATTTGAAACCAAAAAACCAGCCGTAAGTGCTCTTGCTTAATTTTGCAATTCCAGCAAAAACTTTGTTTTTGGATATTCTTTTTGCATGACAAACTGCAATGGGAGTTGTGTCTATATATGAAATTCCAGTGTTTTCTGACTGTCCACAAAGCCAATGCAACAACATTGCTAAATGCCACAAAACCCTAGGCTTTAGAGCAACAAACCTGGTATATGAAGGTAACTTTGGAAACTCTGATTTGTAGAGCAACGTTAGGTAATGTAGATAGAAAGTTTTACACGGAGATTGTTGATATAGCAGGATTATTGTCATGATTTCGGAGTGCTCAATTTCCGTTGTTCTTGTGGGGTTTTTACCATTTGGCAGTAGTTTATCTGCAAAATTTTTCTCTATATCTCTGCAAAAATCATCGACCAAACAAAACAGTTTTGTTATATCTTCCATGGGTAACCTCATCTATTTTTTTATCACTGCTGAGTTTACCCTGTTTTCTTGCCTTTTCTATTCTCCTTTAATCCAGAATTCACGTTAAAACTATTGTGACAAAAGTAATGGGTGGTATAGGCAGCACTGGAAATACTTCCTTGATGGACCAATGTGGAACAGGAGACACAAAAAAGAACCAATAGGGTTATTTTTTTCTAAAGCAGACCTGATGCACGGCTTCAACTATATCTTCCACTTGCGGTAATGCTTTTTTTTCTAGGTTTGCAGCGTAAGGTAAGGGGATGTCCTTGCCAGTTACGCGCATAACTGGAGCATCAAGGTAGTCAAATCCTTGTTCCATAACAACGGCTGACAGCTCTGCTCCTATTCCTGCAAATGGCCATCCTTCTTCTACACTAACTAACCTATTAGTCTTCTGAATAGAGTTAATAACAGTTTGAGTGTCAAGTGGTCTTAAGGTTCTGAGGTCAATAACTTCAGCTTCTATACCTTCACCTGAAAGTAAATCTGCTGCGTTTAAAGCATCCATTAATTTCAGTGAGAAAGCAGTGATAGTTACATCCTTTCCTTCCCGTATAACAGCAGCCTTGCCTATCTCAAGTAGATAATCTTTATTTGACAGCTCAGAGTCAGAAACTTCATGTTCATGTCCGTAAGCTATTTCGTTTTCTAGAAATATTACCGGACTCAGGTCACGAATTGCAGCTTTAAGCAGACCTCTGCAATCGGAGGCAAAGTAAGGTGCTATCACTTTTAATCCCGGTATATGCGAATACCAAGATGCAAAGCATTGAGAGTGTTGTGCAGCAACTCTTGCTGCAGCACCATTTGGCCCACGAAATACTATGGGGCATCCAAGTTGTCCACCTGATATATAATTTGTTTTTGCTGCAGAATTCACGATTTGGTCGATAGCCTGCATAGAAAAATTAAAAGTCATAAATTCGACAATTGGCTTTAATCCAGCGAATGCTGCTCCAACAGCAAGGCCAGCAAATCCATGTTCGGTAATAGGCGTATCAACCACTCTATTTTCTCCAAACTCTTTCAGTAATCCTTTTGTTACTTTATAGGCACCATCATACTCTGCAACTTCTTCACCGATGATCAACACGTCAGGGTCGTTTTGCATTTCTTCTCTGATCGCTGTGCATAAAGCTTCTCTTACACTTAAGGTTTCCATTTATAAACTTTTATAGACTTTAACTAAAGTAACTATATCAGAATTACTAGGAAGCGTACAAATTAAGTTTTACAAACTGACCTTACCAGGATGATATGAATAAGTATTACTTGGTTGAAAGCAAGAGAAGATAATAACTTCTCAGAGCCTGTCTTCAAACTAAGTAGAAAGGAGTTAAGAAGTATGTTATAAGATATATTTTAAATGTACCCAAGCGATATAAGTGACAAAGAATGGAAGATAATAGAGCTATATTTTGAACCTAAAAAGACCGGCAGACCAAGAAAACATAGTATTAGAACAATTATTAACGCAATTCGCTATGTGATGAGGACAGGATGTCAATGGAGACAACTGCCTAAAGATTTTCCACCATGGAAAACAGTGTATAGTTGTAATTAGCGATTGAAAAAAAGTGGAATATGGCAAGAGATTCATGATTTTCTAGTTAAAAAAGTAAGAGAGATAATTGGTAAGAATGAAACTCCATCAGTGGGAATAATAGATAGCCAATCAGTAAAAACTACTCAAAAAGGGGATCCAGAGGATATGATGCTGGCAAAAAAGTAAAGGGTAGAAAGCGCCACATCGTTGTAGATACTGTAGGTCTTGTAATTGCTGCTGAAGTACAAAGTGCAAGCATTCAGGATCTTGATGGTGCACTAAATCTTTTTGTTCAAGCCAAATGCAAAGCTCCAACATTACATAAGTTTTTTGCTGATCAAGGATACACAGGTAAATTGCAAAACCTCTGCTTATTGGAAACTGGATGTTTATTGACGATTACCAAGAAAATAGTTGATACAGGATTTCAGGTTATTCCCAAACGTTGGATTGTTGAGAGAACCTTTGCTTGGCTCTCCAATTTTAGACGTATGAGTAAGGATTATGAGCATTCTCCTCTCACTTCAAAAAATAACATCTTCTTTAATATGATCACTATTATGCTTCACAAATTAGCTCATTCTTGAGTTTGAAGACAGGCTCTTAAATTTAGATATTGCAATTATACCTAAAATACTATAATTTTTAGTAAAGCTAGCATAAAGATTGAATAACAAACAGTGCCACAAAAGTAGTTGACACACAACTGCACGAACATTGTAATATGGTACAACGTTACAACGATGTCATGAAAGTAGCTGACACATAACTGTACGAACATTGAGATATAAGAGTAATTGTACCAAGAAAAAAGATGTCATCCGAGTAGCTTGACTACTTGGATCCAGGAAACTTAACTTTAAATAAGTGGCTGCATAATAAAGACTAGATTCCAGCGTCACGCGCTGGAATGACACCATTTTCGGTCTCTTAAATTGCTTTAGCTACAAACATTAAGAAATTTACCAAACGAAAAAAAAGGCAAAAGAAGCCCCGTGATGCTGGTTTTGACTCTATATTACTGTAAGTGGGGCTGTAATAATGTGCTAACGCTTAAAATAAGCGCGATTTGGCTGAATGTAGAAAAAATTTAAAAGACATGCAGCCGCTATAATTTTATGTAATCCGCCAAAAAATACCCTAAGTTTTTTACTGAATTTTGTCATTGAACCTGCGCAGATCAAAAACAAGTTTTGAGTTAGAAATACCCTTAATGTTATGATAAGGGGGCTGGCGAAGCTTGTCAAGTAAGTTTTTTCGTTTCTAACGGTTGTTGCCAAAAACTATACAAGAAGTCTTTTAAGATCAATCACTTATCTTCAAAGCTTGAATAAAAGCATTCTGTGGAATATTTACGTTCCCTATAGAATGCAACCTTTTTTTACCCTTCTTTTGCTTTTCAAGTAGTTTCATTCTTCGCGTTACATCTCCACCATAGAGTTTAGCTGTTACATCTTTTCTATATGGATTAATCGTTTCTCTGGCAATAATTTTCCCGCCCACTGCCGCTTGAATCGCGATTTTATATTGCTGACGTGGTATTAGATCCTTCAAGCGTGCGCATATTTCACGCCCCCTTTTTTCTGCTCTGCTTTTGTGAGCGATACAAGCCAGTGCATCTACGGGCTCTCCATTAATTAAAAAGCTTAATTTATCTATTTGGCTTACCAGATAGCTGGAAATTTCCCAATCCAAACTTGCATACCCCTTGGAAATTGATTTTAATCGATCATAAAAGTCAAAAACAACTTCAGACAGTGGTAACTTATATCTTAACAATGCTGTTGTTGTGTTACCAATGTAAGATAAATCTTCCTGTTCTCCCCTCCTCTCTTCACATAATGATAGAATCTCACCTAAATATTGGTCAGGGACCATTATGGTTGCAGTAATCCACGGCTCTTTTACCATTTCAATCTTTGTTGGATCTGGCATGTCACTAGGATTATGAATGCTAAGAACTTCACCACCTTGCGTTGTAACCTTATATATAACACTCGGTGCAGTTGCTGTTAGATCTAAATCAAATTCTCTCTCGAGCCTTTCTTGAATAACTTCAAGATGCAACATTCCCAAAAAACCACAACGAAATCCATAGCCTAGCGCATTTGAAGTTTCTGCTTCAAAAGTAAAACTTGCATCATTCAAATGTAATTTTTCCAGTGCTTCTCTTAAATATTTAAAGTCGTCCGTTTTATTAGGAAAAATACTACAAAATACCACAGGGTGCACTTCTTTAAAACCAGGAAACGCCTCGCTGCACGGTCTTTTCTCTTCAGTAATAGTGTCTCCCACTCTACAGTCTGCAACTTCCTTAATTGAAGCAGTGATAAAACCAACTTCACCTGCTGAGAGTTCACCTGTCATTACTTTTTTAGGAGTAAAAATACCGATATTGTCCACTTGGTATGTAGAGTTATTAGACATCATAACAATCTTCATGCCCTTTTTTAGCACTCCATTTTTAATTCGTACTAAAATTACTACTCCCAAATAAGTGTCATACCAACTATCAACTAAAATTGCCTGTAGTGGAGCATTCACATCACCTTGAGGAGCTGGAAGTTTTGTCACTATAGCTTCTAATACATCCCTTATTCCAAGACCAGTCTTGGCTGATATTAAAACTGACTCACTTGCGTCAATGCCAATTACTTCCTCAACCTGGAGTTTTACCTTTTCTGGATCTGCAGCAGGGAGATCAACTTTATTGAGTACAACTATTATTTCATGATTGTTGTCAATTGCCTTGTATACATTTGCAAGAGTCTGAGCTTCAACACCTTGACTGCTATCTACCACTAAAAGTGAGCCTTCACACGCTGCTAAACTTCGACTTACTTCATACGAAAAGTCAACATGACCTGGAGTGTCCATGAGATTTAAGCAATATTGATTACCATCATTTGCAGTATAGTTGAGCCTTACCGTCTGTGCTTTAATTGTAATCCCACGTTCGCGTTCTATATCCATCGAATCAAGCACTTGATTGGTCATTTCTCTTGCTTCAAGGCCGTTACATTTCTCTATTAAACGGTCAGCAAGCGTTGACTTACCGTGGTCTATATGCGCTATTATTGCAAAATTTCTTATGTTGTTCATTTATGGCTATTTTATTTAAGTAGAACCATTTTACATTTTAAGTGTTGTGAGGGCAATTATTTATTAAGAGACTATTTACTCCTTCAACATAGACGACACTTTTTTCGAGCAGGAAATCACTTTATTAACCATATAGTTTTCATGATTATTATCTATTTTAGGCAACTCATACAGATAATTTACCATCATCCCAACTGACTGACTAATGCCCTTTTCAGAAGTATCCGCCATCCAGTTCAATTGTTTTATTGATGCACCATTGCTTAAATGAAAATGCGCCACTGGATCATAGGCACTTCCATTATCGCTCTTAACCTTGAGCAAGTAATATGCACATAGTTTAAGCAAGCACTGTTTTTCACATTCAACGTTAATTTTTAATTGCTCTGCACTTTCTAAAATTTCTGCACTAGATTGTTTTATATTTAGTTTACCCAATAAAGTGACATCTTGGTTTAGATTGTTTTTTAGCCATTTCGTAAAGCCAGGTATTGGAGAAAGAGTTGCGTATGTTTTTATACTTTTAAACTCTTGCGATAGCTTTTCTACAACCCTTTTGATCAAAAAATTACCAAGGCTGATTCCAGATAACCCTGCTTGAGTATTTGATATTGAGTAGAATATAGCAGTGCTTGCACTACTTGGATCACTTGAAGGTGCTGATTCATCTAAAAGATGTTGAATGCTATCTGCAATCTTATTCACCAATGCAACCTCTACAAAAATTAGAGGTTCGTTTGGTATTTTGTAATGAAAGAAAGCAAAACAGAGACGATCAGAATCTAGTCTGTTTTTTAAGTCATCCCAAGAGGAAATTTTATGCACAGCTTCATATTTTATAAGTTTTTCTAGCAATGATGCAGGTGAATCCCAGGTGATTTGACGAAGATCGAGTAGATCAACATCAACCCAAGTATAGAGTATATTTTTTAATTCATTCTCTAGTGGATTCAAACTTCTATATTGGTTCTTTAGCTTAAGCACATCAGAACGCATATCAACAATAAACTTGAGGCCTTCTGGTAGAGAAATAAATTGCTTCAATATTTTAGAACGCGGTGATTCAAGAATTTTTATTAAATCCTGTTCAAATTTATAGTTTAACTCGGGATCTTGATTTTCCTTGTACTCTTTTATTTTCTCATCTATTTCTTCTTTATGTAGACTAAATTTTTCTGCCAGGGTTTGCAGAAATTTTATTCTACCTTTCTCTGATAAGCTTAAGTACAAATTACCAAGAGATACAGCATTCTTACGTGCTGAAACCTCCCCTCCCTTTGGATTTAAGCACTCGTTCATCTTCAAGACTAAACTATCGATATCGCGACTGTTGCTTAAATCAGGACCGATGTTACCAATCCACGATCTTACAGCATCTGCCACTTCACCTAGTATTTTAAAAAAGCTTCTTACCGCTTTTTTGTCTTCAACTTTCACTATATCAGTTTTTACCAATGATTCTTTTGTCATAGATTTCCTTTATTATACATGGCTAATGCAAGTCAGGTTTCCCTACGTCATACTGCCGCGGTATCTCTAGATCCCGCTAACAAGCAGCGTGATGACGAATTTGTCGTTTGTCAAATCGTCGGTAAACCCAAGTTATTTTAGCTACATATAGCTTAAGTTAAAGGAAAATTTTAGCTACATAGCAGGCACTATTAATGAATTATTAATAATTCAGTAATACAATAGACTTCTTGCACTACCTCCCAAGCCACAACTGTCATTCAGTAGAAACAAAAAACTTCCTTGACAAACTCCTCCAGCCCCCTTATTATGACAGTAAGGGTATTTATGACTCAAAACTTGTTTTTGACCTGCAGGCTCAATGACAAAATTCAGTAAAAAACTTAGGGTATTTTTTGGCGGATTACATAAAATTATAGCGGCTGCATGTCTTTTTTATTTTTTCTACATTCAGCTAAATCGCGCTTATTTTAAGCGTTAGCACATTATTACAGCGCCACTTACAGTAATATAGAGTCAAAGCACCACGGGGCTTCTTTTGCCTTTTTTTTCGTTTGGTAAATTTCTTAATGTTTGTAGCTAAAGCAATTTAAGAGACCGAAAATGGTGTCATTCCAGCGCGTGACGCTGGAATCTAGTCTTTATTATGCAGCCACTTATTTAAAGTTAAGTTTTCTGGATCCAAGTAGTCAAGCTACTCGGATGACACCTTGACAATCGTCATCCCGCTACTTGTTAGCGCCGCGGCGGTATGACGGTCTGCGGCAGTATGAACGTGAATTCTGGATTAAAGGAGAATAGAAAAGGCAAGAAAACAGGGTAAACTCAGCAGTGATAAAAAAATAGATGAGGTTACCCATGGAAGATATAACAAAACTGTTTTGTTTGGTCGATGATTTTTGCAGAGATATAGAGAAAAATTTTGCAGATAAACTACTGCCAAATGGTAAAAACCCCACAAGAACAACGGAAATTGAGCACTCCGAAATCATGACAATAATCCTGCTATATCAACAATCTCCGTGTAAAACTTTCTATCTACATTACCTAACGTTGCTCTACAAATCAGAGTTTCCAAAGTTACCTTCATATACCAGGTTTGTTGCTCTAAAGCCTAGGGTTTTGTGGCATTTAGCAATGTTGTTGCATTGGCTTTGTGGACAGTCAGAAAACACTGGAATTTCATATATAGACACAACTCCCATTGCAGTTTGTCATGCAAAAAGAATATCCAAAAACAAAGTTTTTGCTGGAATTGCAAAATTAAGCAAGAGCACTTACGGCTGGTTTTTTGGTTTCAAATTACATATGGTAATCAATGAAAATGTTGAAATTCATGCACTTACGCTAACAAAAGGCAATGTTGATGATAGGATACCTGTGCCAAATCTGACGGAAAAATTAATCGGTCTTTTGTTTGGTGACAAAGGTTATATTGCAAAAGAGCTTTTTCAGAAGCTGTTTGACCGAGGTTTGAAACTTGTTACCAAGGTGAAAAAAGGTATGAAAAATACATTGATTTCGTTAAATGAGAAGATTTTACTGAGAAAAAGGTCTATCATTGAGACTGTTTTTGGTTACCTAAAAAATAGACTAGAAATTGAACACACTCGCCATAGATCCCCTGTTAATTTTTTGGTTCATATCTTTTCTACTCTCATTTCCTATTCCATCAAATCCACAAAGCCTTCTATTCCCTATACTTTCTTCCTTCCTTAATCCAGAATTCGCGTTAGCAGAGCAAGATAAGGAGCTTGGTCTTATTAAGATTAATGGTCAAGAATTATCCAAAGTACAGTTATATGACTTTGGAACTAAAATTAATGTAGAAGGTAGTGTGCCATTACTTATTAATGCTGATATGAATTTAGATAGTAAAAGCTTCTCAGATTATTTAAGTGCAGGAAAAATAAGTATGACAGCTAGAGAATATCTTAAAAACTTGAAAAATAGCAAGAATGTAGAAGAAGTGATACAAGCAACCAAGGTAATTCCTTTTGAAGGTTCAAAACGTGAAATTGAGGGAGCAGAACAGACACGCAAGCCGAAACGATCTTTATTGAAGCAGTTGGTTAAAGGAGCGGTTAATTTTATAGCTAGTAATCTTACTACTACTTTTTTTACTAATGCTAGTCGGTCAGAAAGCCAGTTGCCAGGAAAAACAGACAATAAACCTGAAACCTATTTAAATGATCCAATAGCGAACAACCAACTACAAAGATCACTGTGATATTTCTTCCTTGAGTTGTACAATTTCATCTTGAGGAAGACCAGTAGATTCAGCTATTAAGTCAACAGATACGCCAGCTTTAAGTAGATTTTTAGCCACTGCTATTTTAGCCTGTTTTTCGCCCTCTTCTCTGCCTTTTTCCTGGCCGATTTGGATGCCTTCTTGTCTACCTTCTAGTCTACCTTTTTGAGTAGCATCATCAAGTTTTTGAGCGAGGACAGCCTGTTCATCAAGAATACGTTTTATTTCCTGTTCATAGGCAATAAATTCTTTTTCTGACCAGTTGAATCTATTTAGCTCTTCATAGGCCTTTTTAATTATTAGATCACTACCTATTATTTTTTCCAGCTCTTCTTCACTAGTCTCATCTGCATATTTAAAGAAGTAGATCCATTTCTCGACTATACTTGAAAGCTGATCCTCTTTGGTTTTTGGAAATTTTGGCAACTCAATAAATATGAAGTAAAAATCTTTTAGATCGTGTTCATTAGTACCTTCATCGCGAATAGTATGCTTTGATTTATACTCAGATTTATTAGGAAACAGTACACAATCTGCTATAGCAATGAAGATAATTTCCTTAAGGTTATGGTATTGATCGCCTTTATCAGCTTGTCTTGAGTAGGCTTTAGCAGCATAGTATTGGGCACGTTTTTCAAAGCCTTTAGTTTTAGCGACCTGCATTTCGACGATCACTTGCACCCCATTTTCATCTCTGCAGAGAACATCAACAATACTTTGCTTTTTAGCGGCGATATCAGGGTCTTGAATAGTACTTAAAAACTCTATATCCTTTATTTCATTTTTACCAGTGAGGCCAAGAATATCATTGAGGAAGTGAATAAGGATACCTTTATTTTTTTCAGTACCAAAGATACGCCGAAATGCGACATCATTCTTCGGATCGAGAAACTTCGAAAGAGCCATAAGAAATAAAGTGAAAAAACATTAATAATTATACACAATTCTGAAGAAATATTCAACTTTTTTATATTGAAATCTTGTTTTTTTAAGCTTCGAGAAAAAATGACCTTCAGAGGTGGGCTTAGAATCGCATTCTCTGCTTTAGACGTCCTTTTGTATATCTTTTATCAACCCTTCTGTAAAGTACCTAAAAACCCCAGCTCATGAGTTTAGTGGTCATACCTATTTTAAGTGTGAAGTTCTCATTTTAGCTTGTCACGGCATAGGCATTTAATATACTAGTTTTTAACAGGCATCTGAGAGTATGTGAAAAAGAGTAACCCTGCAAGATACAAAATAGCACAAAAGGTAAGAAGCTGGAGGTTAAGAAGAAAATGTACCGTAAGAGATCTAGCAGACAAAACAGGTATAAAATATTATACGCTGCTAAAATATGAACAAGGGGTACAAGGTATTCCAACTGAAGACTTAAAAAGACTAGCGGATGCATTATCAATTAAGGCTGGAGGTCTATTTTCTAGACAAAAAGTACTAAGAGAAAACTGTTGTTTTGATAAAGCCAAGGAACAAGCAATATACAATCTCATGGCACAAACAAGAGAACGCAAGGCAATTTATGCATTGACCCAATCTATTTGAGCTGAAGAGGAAAGTGATGTCAAAGCAGGATTTGCTAATGATATAATCTACCGAGCAACAGGCTTATCAGCTGATGAATATGAAAATAAAGAAGAAAAAAGTTCTAAGCATCGAAGCAAAAGACAAGAGATGAAAAAGTGGAGAATAATACAAGGGTATACGCAAGAGGAATTAGCGAAGGAGCTTGGTATAGGAGGTCCACAGATACATTACTATGAACAAGGAAGCACCATGTTCGGTGAGAGGTTATGGGAAATAGCAAGAAAATTATCAGTGAATGTTGAAGATCTGGTAACGGAAGAAGAATGCTATGAAGATAAGGATGGTGAAGGAGAAAAAGAGCTATTAAGTTGGGCGAGAGAGTCTAAAAAAATCAGCAATCAAAAATCACGAGATGAACTAGGCATATGGATAGAGTTTTTATTCCAAAGGAGACAAATTTATGAGGAAAAAATTAATAAAATTGAGGGAATTAAAGTCGCAAATAATTTAATTAGAATGGGTGTTTCTATTGATGTCATTTCCCAAATAACAGGCCTGACTGCTAAGGAATTTGCGTAATTTGATAGCAAAAATTTCATAACCTGCATATTTTTTTGCAAAATATTCGTGTTGCTAGTGCATTTTATTGAAAGGATAATATTTAAATAGAAATAGAAAGTTATTTAATAAATATATTAGTGGAGATCTTTGGAAACTCGTTTAGATTCTTCTTTTGCTGGCTCAACTGAAACATTTTCCAACTTTTCTGGCTCAGCTACCGTTTTGGATTTTGCTTTGCGTTGTGTGATAGCTTTCTTTAGTGTCTTGACTGCGATAAAATTGATACTGAAAACACATGCAGAAGTTATTGCAAGTGCTGGAAAAGGGGTCAAATTGAACATTGGTAAAATTGCTACAATCGTTCCAGCTGTGAGTAAAAATGCTAACTTCTTGCTTCCAATGATCTTGTTTTTCTTAGCTTTTATCGGATTTAGGTTCTTTAGCTTACCTTTTAGCTTTTTGAGACCATTTTTGAACATTTTTCCCCTTTTTGAATCCTTCTCTACGTGTTTAGTTTTGAATACTTTTATTTTCCACTTGTTATCTTTTTCGATATTTTCTGCTTTAGAGGTTAATTCAACTTTTTTCTGCCATAGCGTAGGTTTCATCACAATTTCAGGGCTTAGCGGTTTCGGCTTATCGTTAGCTTCTTGAACTTTTTTATGTTTTTTCGGCAAAGCTATATTCTTTAAGCCCTTTTTCGCTTTTTTATATAAGTTCTTTATCTTGCTTGGCATTTTTACGTGAATTAAGATACGATATCGCAGAATTTATCTATTAATTCCTGGTTGTCCTCTATCATTGTATTTGCCTCTTGCTGCAGATATTTAATATTTTTGAATGTAATATTATCCATCTCAGCTGATGCTACTTTCAGTTGCGATTGTATTCGTATATATTTGTCACCTATTACTTGATCAAGCTGATAGTTTATTGCATCTAAACTTGAAGAAAACATCACATGTAGTAGTGGTTTTATCCACCCTATTCTTCCAAATCTCCTTGAATTAGCATACTTTATACTTCTATTTGTTCTTCCAGTACCTATTGATACCAGTACAATATCATCATTTGGAAACAACCTCTTGCCACTTGCATATGCACAAGCAGCTGGATTATTGGCAAATACCCCGCCATCCACTAATACTCTGTCTATCTGGTTGATTTTTAGATGTTTTGGTATGAAATACGTTGGTGCAGCTGTTGTAGCTCTGAGCGCGTCTTTTAGTTTAATAAAGTTTCTGTCTTCTCTCCAGCTTTTAAAGAAAAATGGGCAATTATTGTGAATGTCATAACTGGTAAGCAGTAGATTACTTGAAACATCAGCAATAGTACTTTTGCCGAAGTATTTATCGAGAATGAATTCTATGTTTTTATATGAGTATTGAGCACCATTTAGCCAAGAAGCGATTGACCTTCTCCAGAATGATGATTCAAAGATATATGATCCATATTGTTGATAAAGCTGGACCAAGTCATTTGTAGAGTATTGAGGTTTTCCTCGTTCATCTTTCTTGCATAACCCTGCTGCAACGATGCCACCTGTTGAAGTTCCTGCCATAAGATCAAAGATTTCAGCAATCGGTTTCTTTGCTCTCTTTTCTATTTCTGCTAATATTATGGCCGGTATGATGCCTCTTATGCCTCCGCCGTCAACGGATAAGATGTACTTTGTCATTGTGAAACTTAGTTGTGTTTGTGAATGGCTTCAAGTTCATTGACTTCTTCAGTGAGGTTTTTCACTCTCTCTTCAAGTCGATAGACTATTTCTATTAGTCCTTGGTTTTTTTCTATAAATTTATCATGGATGTGCACCCGTAAATCGAGCTTCGCCAACCACCAGATTACTGCTACGGTTTGGATTAACATGGTAATAATTACCGTAATTGGGATTTTTTGATTTTGCATGTTTATATTGCCGATAATAGCTTATTTTCGGATTTATTCTGATCCTCTGCTTCTGCAAGTAGCTTAATGATTTCCCTGTAAGGTTTATCTTTATTGTGCCTTGACCTTAATACAGCTACATCCCTTGGATTTTTTCCATCTTTATTTCTGATTGTAGGATTTGCACCTTTCTCCAATAAAAGCCTTATGATTTCTAAATCTCCTCGATATGCAGCATTGTGAAGTGCTGTACTTCCATACCCGTTGATAATATTTACATTAATTTCTTCGTTTATCAAAAACTTGACAACTTCTAAGCATCCTTCTCCTGCAGCATAATGTAATGTAGTAAGTTTAGAAATTTGCTTATCTATATCTAATAAATTTTTTACTGAAAACTTCACAATTTCTAAGTTACAATTTTCAGATGCAATCCGCAGTATTGTTTTATAATTGTCTGTAGCTTTTGCTTTCATATAGCAACAGGTAATAATAACACATACTACTGTTACTATAAACCACCAAAAGTGTAGCTTATTTCTTGAGTCTCTATTCATATTCAATACTTTTTTCAACATTAAACATTTGTTTTACTGATTTTCCCTTAACGTTTACTGATAGATGCTGATAATACAGTGCGATAACCTGAACTATCTAACACATGCTCTGCTCTGTCAATTATCCATTCACCGTCTATATCTTGATGAAACCCTAACAAGCTAAGTTTCGCCTCTGCAAATAGTTCTGGATCACCAGGCATAGTGATATCCAACACTGCATTATTTCGCTTGAGTTGTTTAATTTTAGCATTTGCTGCACTTAGTGCTGATTCTGCATTCGAATAAAGCGTTTGTATAATATAACTTGGACTACCAAAGCCAACTGTTTCTGATATAGTTTCACCTTTTTCATAGCTATGCCATTTTGCAATCACTGAGTTGTACCTGCTTACGGTAAAATGCACTTTCCAATTTATCGTGTCTTGAGGTCTAAGAGCTGTTGTTCCTAAAGCTTTTCCAGTTGCCGATTTTGCTTTGCCTTTTGGAATAAAAAGTATATATCCGCCAGCTAGCTTTGCCATTGCTTCACGCTCTGTTGCGATCTTTGTTAACAGACTTATATCACTTTCTTCTATTTGGTTAATATGTGGAATCAACACACTTGCAAATTCTTCTGCAACTCTGCACCCATATCCGTGTTTTTCTGCTATTTCCTTAACCAAGTTACCTAAAGTAATTTGATGCCATTCTTTAGATACTTTCTCTTTTAATGAGAGTCTTAAATTTGTTGCATGAGCCTTTATTAGTAAGGTTTTAGGTGGACTCTGCACTGTAATTTCATTAACCGTATATATACCCATAGGTACTACTCCAGTTTCCTTGTAACCTAGAGCGATACTTAATTCATTCGGAACATCTATGTTTTCATCTCTGTAATCAACACACACTTCAACTACATCGTCTATTGTCCCAGATTCATCTGTAAGGCGCAATGAGATAACTCTATCTTTAATTGATTCACATTTATCTATTATAAAATCTGGCTGCATTTATTCCCAGACCTTTAATTTTGACTTTTGTACTGTTTTCTTAATAGTAGGAAGTTTTATCTTTAATCCAGCAGGCAAAAAGCTTCCGTATTCTGCCAAACCTAAGTTCTCTGCTAGTACTAATTCCACTACTCCATCCGTAAACCCGTAATGTTTCCAGCAAATCAGATCTAGCATTTCTCCTTCTTTAGTTAAGTAATATATAGTCATCTATAGCTTTTCAAACTCAAACTAAATTCAACTTTTCTCGGTAGTCCATTAGGTAAAAAATACATCTGCTTTTCTTCTAACTTGGTAATTACGAATTGTCCTAAAATATTACCTAAACTATCTACTAAAACATGTGGTTTTTCAGCTTCTTTCATATTCTTTAATTGGTTTAGCCCGTTAAGATTATGAAGATAAATCATTCCTTCCAAATCTATATTTTCTACACCTTGGCCGATATTTTGCAATAGTGGCATATTTTCAATACACTCAATCGTGCTCCAACGATTTTCTCTATTATACTTTAAACTTGTTGGAGCAAATTTATACGGGCCAAGAGACAACACTTTAATAAACGGGGTCTATGTTATCAAACAGAACATCACGTGATTTTTCTCTTATCCTTTTTATTACTTCATCAGCAAGGCTACGAACATCCTGAGTTGCTGCTGCTTGAATGCTTATGTTAAAATAATTATGTTGAGTTTGGTTAAAAGTTTTATTTTCATACTTGCCTTTTATGTACTCTTCTAGATTTTTCTCATCTGCTATAGATTTCTTTTCTGTGATAGTATGTGTAATCTTAACATTATTCGAGCTATTCTGGGAAATTTCTTTGAGTGCACTATTACTTAATAGAGGATTTCTGTTATTAAAAATGTTGTTTTGAGAGAGTATACTGCTGTTTTTTCCATCAACCAACGAAACAACAGTTTTTCTCTTTTCAAATTCTTTCAGTGGACTATTTTCAGAGATTTTTCCAAATATGCTACTAACTGTATTTCCTACCCATGAAAAAGCTTTCCCTATAGGGTTAATGAGTGATTTCCAAAAGCTAGAGAAAAAGTCTTTCACCTTTTGCCAGTTGGTGATAACAAGTGCTGCACCTGTGACAAGTCCAGTAATTAAAAGCCCTATAGGATTACTCATTACAGCAAGCGTTATTGCTCTTAGTCCTGTTATTACTGCAGGAAAAACTGTAGCTGATAAAAATGAAAATGTTGCAATTATTTTTGTCCTTAAACCGAGAACTGCACTTGCTAAAAAAGTAAATCCATAACCTAACCCCACTACCAAGATTTTCAAACTTATTAAAGCTGCTATAGTTCCCATGATTGCTGTAGTTAAGGTTGGATATTTTTCTGCAAATAAAGCTATGCTCCTAGTTTTTTCTTGTAAAAATTCAGCTATAGATTTTAAAGTAGGCAGCATCACTGAATCCAGATTCATACCAACTTCAGCTATTGCGTTTCGAAGAAGTCGTAATTTACTGGCTGTAGTGTCTGCACGATTTTTAAATTCTTTCTGCAGAGAGCTCTTGTACTCTTCTGTGTCAGCTAGTAACTTTATTGCATCTTCGTATTTGTTAAAACTTCCAGCTAATAATGCAATATCATCTTGATATTCCTGACCGAAAAGTTTCATAAGGACTGTAGAACGTTCCTGGTTATCCATTTTCTTTAGAGTTTGAAAAAAGTAGAGTAACGCTTCTTCGCCGTTTTCGCTTATTCTTTGTACTATTTCTTCTGCAGTTATTCCCATTTGCTCTAATGCTGCTTTAAAATCCCCTCCTTGTTCTTCAGCAGTCTGAAGTTTACTAAGTAGAGCATTTATAGCAGTTGCAGCTTTTTCAGGTGTTTTACCTAAGCTAATGAAAGCATTTGCTAAACTACTTGTTTTCTCGATATCCAAACCAAACTGCTTTGCAGTACCACCAACTATTGCTAGAGCTTCAACCATATCTCTTGCTTTAGCAGCAGTGTTATCTGATAAGTGGTTGATCACATTACCAACATGTTCCATTCTACTAACATCAATTCCATAAACGTTAGAGAGTTTAGCTATAGAATCACCTGCTTGCTCTGCAGACATATCAAATGCTGTAGACATTTTTGCCACTGTTTCTGTAAACATAAAAAGATCTTCTTTCTTGATACCAAGTTGACCACCGCTTGCAGCTATTTGTGCCAGTTCTGCCGCTGATAATGGTATAGTATGTGACATCTCTTTCAACTTCTTGGCAAATTTAGTTGCTTCATCCGTTCCTTTTTTAAAATCTACCACTTTTGTAACATCAGCCATAGCACTTTCAAAGTCAATCGCAACTTTAACTGGAGCTGCAAGCGTTAGCCCTAGTCCAATAGTCTCTATAATTTGTAACTTAAAATGTGCTTTACTTGCTAAAACATTTTGGTGACTACGTATTGCAGATCCAAGCTTACCATACTTACCTTTTAGTACTTCAATAGAAGAACCAAGTTTATATTGATCACTTACTAATGACTTAATATTTCTTCCACTTTTCCTTACTTCTTCATTGAATGAATGCAAGGCATCTCTCTTTCTTAAGTATGCCTCTTTTGCTTTTGTTGCAGAAAACTTAGCTTTATCAAACTCAGCTTTTAAAGTTTTGCTCGGTTTCTCTATCGCTTTCATTTGTTTAGCTAAAGACTTTACTTGATCTTCAAAGCCCTTCCATGATCTCCTGCTAGTCAAAACATCACTACCCAACTGCTTAAACTTTGATACTGATTTTAAAGATGAGTCAAGCTTTCTTATATTCTCACCAAGACGAGTAAGTTGACTACTACTTCCCTTTATTACAGTACTGAAACTGCCATCCAAGATTGCTCCGATTTTTATAGATAACGTTGACATTTCGCTGCTTCATTCCATAGGATAAATTCATTAATTTCCATATCAAGCAAAGGCTCAATTCCACTACCAATAATAGAACTAAGCGTGATTACTTCTGACCTCAAGTCTTTTGGATAATTGGTGAAAAAAAATCTTTTAATACTTCTTGCACTTTCACATAATCAGCAATATCCAACTCTTCAATTGCTTCTTTTGCAACTGATGTTAGATTGGCAGTCAAAGTTACTTCCTTACTCAGATCACTACCATTAAGTCTCTCAATAGCTAGATAATCTCTAACTTTTGGACGTCTAATGGTAAGTTCTGAGACAGAAATACCATCAACTGTTATTGGGTTATTAAGTGTTATAGCTTGCATATTTCTCCTTAAAAAGTTAATTAAATAAAAGTCTGCTTGGCTTTTACATAACTAATTTTTTTATTATGATTGTGGTTCTATTACGCTTGTGCTTTATTGAAGTCCATTTTTCTAAATTTTTTCAATAAAAAAGTTAAAATATATTTAATGTCTACGCAGTATCTTTCTAGCCTTCTCGTAAATTGTATCTCTATGTCCTATTGTAACTATGGTTACTTCATATTTTGCAGTGTTGACATGATATATAGTACGGTAATCACCAACCCTTAGTCTTCTGCATCCCTTAAGACTATGGTGTAGCACTTCACCAAGATTAATAGGATCAACTGTAAGCCGCTCTTTTATTGCACTTATAACCCTTGATCTTACTGTTTTCGGAAGACTTGGGAGATCTCTTTCGAGAGCACTGTCTAGGAAGATAATAGTGTATCCCAATCTACGTCCTCACTTTTAGTCTTTTTTGCACCTTCAATATCATACTCATCAGCAACTGCAGATAATAAAATGTCCTCCTCTTCAAGCTCAATTGCTTCCCTGATTAACCTTTCTGCCAGTTCTTGAGCAGGCTGCTTAGTGAGCTTGGCCAGTTCAGCAAGATGCTGTGAAGTTTCTTTGCTAAGAGCTACATTAGTTCCAAGATTTGCCATATACTTTACTAAAATCCACCACTATGATTATTTTATAATGTTTTTCTAAACTTTTCAATAAAAAAAGCGTTCAAAATATATGCTTTATATTTTAGCATTTTTGTTTAATTTTATCAACCATATCAAATCCCTAAAACCGTTTGTAGAAAGGCCATCTGATCAACACCATTTATCTTTCTCATCATATTTTCAGCATCGATTTCTATCAGCTCATTACCACCTATCGTAAGTTTATAATAATGGGCAGCTACAGTACACTTCAGCGTTGCTTTTTCAGCAGGTTTCCAGTTACCAAAGTCAAATTCTTTAAAAATGCCTCTTAAATTGATTATTACTGCTTCAATATCATTACTTCCACTACCTTGCATTCCACCTCTGAGCGTCAAAGATACCGAATTTCCATTTATCAACCCAAATAGCCGAAAGAGCTCTGTATCGTATTCAGAAAAAGTAAAGTCTGCTTCTAATTTCTCCATGCCCATGTCAATATTTATTGGAATATCCATACCACCAGCTCTATATTCATCTGTTTTTATGGTAAGTTTTGGCAAGGTTATTTCATCTATTTTTCCTGCATAACCCCGGCCATCAACAAATACGTTAAAATTTCTCAGTATTTTCGGTAACACTTTACTTTCTCCTAACTTATTACACTATTATTTACAAGATGAGACCTGAATATTATTTGCTCAGCCGGATATGGCGGTGTAAATTCAAAGTAAAAATACACTTTCCCGCTTGCAATGTTTGCCGGTGTATTGAGTTCTGGAGTTGCATAACATTTTCCGCTGATAATCGCCCCTTGTGCTTTTAAACTTGCTAGGTATGAATTCACCCTCTCAATCACATCATCTATATAAGTTTTAGTGATATTGCGATCAACTGCCCATAAATGAGCTCGAAGTAGACTATCATTAATTAAATCAGCCGTTCTTCTCACTGACAGAAAAGCCCATTTCGAATCGTTTGAACATGTCCTATTTCCCCAAAGCTTATATCCATTTTGATGAATTATCGTTGTTACTTCATTTTCATTTAAGTGGTTTGCTCGAGAGCTTCTATCGCCAAGGGTAAAATCAATAGGCCTGCTTGTGCCAATAATACCGTTTATTTCTTTATTTGAAGGTGAGTGCCAGAAGCCTTGCTCGCTGTCTATCTTAGCTATTAAACCAGCTACAAATGGACTCGATGGCAAGATTTTTTCTTTTCCTTCAATAAATAACTTAATCCATGGGTCAACTACGTAAACTCTTGAGCTGCCTACACTTTTTCTCCATTTTATTGCTTCTTCATCATTAGTATTTGGTCCATCTGCAACAATAATTGCTCTTAATTTTTCTGCTATGGAAATTAAAGCACTCACTACTGAATTTACTCCATCTATTTCAGGTAACTGATGAGTAAACTGAGGTGCAATTAATATTCTTGGCGCAACATGAACTATGCTTTCACTGCTGAGAAATGCCTCAATTCCCTGATATTCTCCGGTTTCTTTATCAACTCCACCGATTATACTTTGAATAGTTTCACTTTCTTTGAGCTTTGGATCGCTGTTTTCACTTTCTTTAACTCGAATAACTACTACTGTTGCACCAATCTGGGAAAATATTCCATTTATTGCAGAAGGTAAACTGCCACTCTTTCCGAGCTTTGCTGCTTCCTTTAAGCTTCCTGCAACTAACACTGGTTTATTTAGCGGAAATTTTTGCTCATCTGCTTCAGGTGCAGTACCAATTACACCTATCACTGATGATTTAGCTGTACGTACTGTCTTTGCTCCTGAGGTTACCTCAATAACATTTACGCCATGTAAAAATTCTTCAGCCATTTCTTTGTATTTTTTTCCTGAAATCATCTAGCAAAGTCTGTAGCTCATTTTCACTTTCGGCTTCTTCAATCTTTCTTTTGGCTAAATCTTCAAGCTCTTCACATTTAATTATTGCTTTTACTGCTTTTTTCACTTTTTCCTCAATTATTCTTGCCATTTCAATAACCGTAATACCACGGACTTTTGCTAAAGGTTCTATAATTTCTTTATCCTTTTCATCTATAGATTCTGGTGCTGCTAGAATGCTTTTTGCGGCTTCCGCTTGAATCTCATAAGATTTAGCTTTTTGGTGAGAATGACCTGCATATTGGTGAGTATGATTATCATAATAGAAACGCATACTATCAAATGCACAAAGCTTCGCATTATCCAGTAACTCCTTTTGTATATCTTCTTTAGTACGCTGAGCAATTTTTCCTCCTTCTGTTAAACAATAGCTTTTTTGCCAATCAAAATCTTCTGGTGCTTCATACCAATCATTTTCAGTTGGCTTGCTTTCAAGTGTTGTTGTTTCTACTTGTTTATCATTTTCAAATCTAATGTAGATAGACATTCTTTGTTACCTCCAGAGTTCATAAGTTTCAGATAACCCAGGACATTGCCAAGCTTTTAGCGTTCTCTCTACATCTATTTCAAGCCCCGTGGTTAGAAAATTGCTACGTATGTTATATATTCCCCACTGGATAAATTGACCATAGTTGTATACATAATTTGATGCAAGCATACCTTGACTGACTTGTGTTCTGGAACATAGGTAAGATGATGTGTAAAGTAATATTGCAACTGTTTTTCCTGCTGGAATTTCTACATTGCCAGATCCAGCTAACTTGCTATCAGAACTTGTGTATTGGTAAACATTTTTCCATATTATTCTTGAAATACTTGATTTATTGGCATTAAAATTTGATAGCACGTGAGTTCTCTCCACCCAATTTTCTCCGATTGGTTTTCCCGTTGTTAAATTAACTAACTGCCATTCTCCCACGCTTTTTTGCACATACGCTTTAACATCTGCAGTGCCGGGTATCAGTGCATCATACGTTATGGTAACCTTAGTATTGGATCCTGCTGTAATGCTCCTAGTTACATAATCTCCGGACTCTGAAAGATTACCCAGAACTAGCTGTAACCCAGGATAAAGAACAGGACTTTTTTCTTTTGATCCTTTTAAATTTGCCTTTACTGTTAGCTCTCCAGATAGTCTTTCACGCAGCGCAAGCGGCAAGTTATCAGACAAAAAGTTTTCTTTTCCTTCTTCATCTGTTAAGATAAATTCCACATTCGTATCAAAGCCTACTTTTTCCACATTCGTCAAAACTATTAAATCTGATACATTGTTTGCTGTAACTTTGCCCAGATCAACAACGTGAGAATTTTCGCTAAATTTTGCAGCTAGTAGTCGAAACGTTAAATCTAAATTTTGATGTGGAGTCCACGTACTTGCATTGCTAGATGACAGTAATACTCCTACTTGATATGGTTGACTGGTTACCCACCTACTATTTACTGCATCATATTTGCCAAGTTCTGCTACTTTGACCGCATTTTCCCCGTCATCGGTGAGTAAAACTATCGCATATTCCTGCCCAGCATGACAAAACACTGGTGACCAAGTTATACGTGTTGCTGTGCCATCTATCTTTACATCTTTTGGCTCAATATAGCTTTCAGCAATGACAGTCTGCAAGGGCACTCCAACTGTTGTTTCTCTAATCTGCACAACAACACGTTTTTTGCCTTTATTTACAAACCATAGCTCCACACCTCCTATGTGCCTGCTCTCATTCAACGTAAATGTTTGCGCTAAAGGATCAACTCTTCTTGCTGCTATAACTCTTCTTCTTTCTTCTATGGTAATTGTTTTTTACCAGTATAAGTTGCTTCTCCATAACTTCCCTTATCCCCGTAAAATTGCACTAATTTAGTACCTGCTGGAATATTTGCCGGTACTTTCACCTTTCCCTTTAATTTTCCCTGGTTGTTAGCTGTTAACATCTTTTTTTACGCTGTAGGTTGAATAATTATTCCGTCAAATTTTATCTCTTTAAGCTTCTCATTTGGCTCAAAACCTTCAATCTCAAAATCTTGTACTGCTTCTCTCATAAATTCAGCTTCATATGAATTACTTGACAATAGCTCTGTTGTTTCTCTAGTATTGAATTCTCTTGTCACTGGACTTGACCAATTGGTCTTTATTTCGGTCCAGTGATCGGTGTTTTTGTTCATGGTAACTTTTGCCGGTACTGGATCAAATGCCTGATATGGATTGATCTTTACCTCACCAGTCTGTAAAAGCTGCTCCAATACTGGCTCAAGTTCGTACGGCAAAAGATATGGTTTTTTCCCCTTTTCAACATCAATAATTTCCACGTCTATCGGTAAAATTAGTTCCTTATTTACTATTGCTGCAGACTGCGAAATACCCTGATCACGCATATCATCATCAAAGAAGGGATCGACAAATACTCCTTTTTTTGTGGTAGGTTCTCTTGAATTTGCATCACTGCGTAGACGCTCCTCTGCAACTAGCGCATAAAGATCTCTTATTCCACTCTTCATTGCTTCGAGCTCATTCATCGGCACAGCATGGATAGCATTATTCATTACTTTCACCTTTTCTTTTTCCCAGGTTTTCCACGTTTGGTGAATGTAGCAGAGTAAAAGTTGTCCGCTAGGTGCTTTTGGCATTGATGGTTTCCAAGGATGGGCAATTCCTTTTATTCTTCTTACCACTCCTTTTGCATCTATGGTAATTAAATCAAAGCGGGGCATTTTCCAGGTATAATCAATCAGAACCAAGCTATTATCAACTGCTCCCCTTACTTTACATCCTTGTTCATTTATATCTTCAGGGCTCACCTGGGTACGACAGCGATAAGTTATTTGATAACTACTCCCAGGTGCTGGTTCTTTCCCTGTCAATGACCAATCAACGTTTCCTGCGTTTAGTTTATAATCTACACTATTTTCATAAATTATATTGCCTTGCTTAACTTGAATAATCTCAAGTACTGCAGAGTCAGGTATCGGATCAATAGCTCCAGAGTATGAACCATGAGTAATGGTAATGGTTTTTTGAACAGTTATATCTACTTTCTTGATTTCGCTAATTGGAAAATCATTAACTTTCAGTTCCATTACTCTTTGGCTATTTGGCTGAAAAGTATGTGGTTCTGATGCAACTGATTTTATATCTGGGTCTTCATCAAAAGAAACTCGAATACTGTGGGGCAGCTCAATCTCATAGCCATCAACATGAGCTTTTCCCTCATTAATCACAAATATTTTTTTTCCTCCTTCTCCCTCTTCCTTTTGCAGAAACATTACTTCTAGGCCATTTACAACATAGGAACCATTGGCTTCTTTGTCATAACGAGCAAGAGCTGTGGTTACTATGTTTGCTTGTGGAGGTGGTGAGTGCTGAATGAGAACTCCATTTTCAATGTTATAAATTGGATAAAATTCTCCATCAGTGGTGGAAAAACGTGGAAAAACACCTTCTGCTTGATAACCCCAAATGGTGGAAACTTTAAGTCTTGCTGCCCCTACTTCTTGATAATTACGTGTACCAACGGCAGGATCACGAAGATTCTCATCCTCAAGTTCTGTAATAGTGGATAGGGCGAAAAAAACACCGATGCGAACTGTGGTATTCAGTGGAATAATAAATCTTTTTCCCCCTACTTTTCTCACCGCTCCACGAAGATAGATTTTTCCCGATTCAAGTGTGACTTCGCCGGTTTCCCCATCTATGATACAGTTGCTTCCTGTTATAACATCACCATCACGAAATATCGCATCTCCTATGCCTTTGAGCTTGAAAAGAGCATACTCTTGAGTCTCGTTTAATTCTGCTGACTGTAAACCCCTTCCTGCCAGGAATAAGCTTTTTTCGTACTCTTTGTCAGGATCAAAGCGATTGTAATAGCCGTTTAAACTCATGTTACTTCCAATTGACTTCAGCCTTATAAGGGATTATCACCGTAATCTCCTCTATTTTATTCGCATTAGTTGCTTTAATGACCCAATCATTCTCCAGCTCAGTTACAGTGACTTTATGAGTATCCTTATCCCAAACGTTATTACCCAGTTTTATATTTACCTCACTCCCATCTGCTATTTTTGGTACGAGATAAACACCGTTTAAATCAATTTCTGGATTTTTGATTCGAGTCGAAAAAGAGGGTTTAAACTTAAACTCTCCTGATTGTTTAAATCTTTGCCACTTTTCTTGATCTACCTCACTTAACTTCACTGCCAACATGTCGTAATAGTACTTTAGCTTCGGCAGAGCTTTTACTTTGTTACTTAACTCTTTTCCTCCGTTAAATGCAGTATAATCAAGATGTATAATCACATCAGAAACTTTTTCAGTATTTTGTAGCTCTAAAATCCAATCAGATACCGCCCCTGTACCTTCAAATGGTAGATAACGTTCATCATTGAAGTTTAATTCGAATAATCCACTATCTTCTTGGTTTCCTTTTGATATTGCTATCTGCTGATTTGTATTACAGTTTACTCTTAATGATTGATTATCACTGAGTTCATTATTTTCATCGAGTAATGACCTTATTGCCTCAATCTCAGGTTTCAGTACTACTCTGTTGGCTGTTTGTTGCAATGTAGCATGAATATCCTGATAAGGAGCAACTTCTGCTTTAATAGTAATTCTTATACTTTTAATCTTACGACAATAATGACCTGGAAAATCAAGATCAAACATTTTTTCTGTTAATGCAAACTTACAGCTTCCTTGAGTTTTTAACTCATTGATTGCAATAGGACTTAGAGGTATTGTTTTAGTAATCTCCAGAGCTCTTTCATTATTATCAAGATACTCTTTGGCCATTTGCTCAAGAGCAAACTTCAAGCTATGACCTGCAAGTAATCCTTCTTTTAAGCTGTTCCAAGAGCTTGCTGTAACAAATACTCTATCGTTATTCAACTCATACTGATAAGTTTTTTCCACCTGTTTTACCATCTCTAAAGCCATCTTATAAGCTTGGAAATATATTATTGCTATTTGCCCTTTCATCCAGTCATAGAGCTCTTTACTTGTAAACTTACTTTCAAAGAATTCCCTTTTTTCCTGGTTTTGCTTGATTGACTCTTTATGTACTTTTAATTCTTGCTCAGCAATGGTTTGATTAATTTGATTTGCCTCTATTGTGTGGTTGATCTGCTTCACATCACAGGCAGCTAATTTTTTCTGTAGATCCCAATCTTCAGCACGTCTTTGATAACTTGCTATGATATTGGATAATTCTGCACCTTCTTTCTTAATATCTGCTAGAGTAGTCAGAAAATCTGCTCCTGTTTGTGTAGAAAAGCCAGGTTTAGCACCACCAAAAGAAAAACCAAATACTGTAGGTATCCAATGTGCTAATGCTGCAGCTCCAAATATACCACAAGCTCCAAGTCTTGTTGAAGTTGCTTCAGAATATGATAAGATTCCTTTCACTTCATGGTATGAACGTCCAGCATTGATTAAACTTTCATAATGCGATTCACGCTCCTCAGCATTATTTAAACTTGCACTCAGTGCATCTTTTTCTTTCTTTAAGGCTTCTATGGTCTTTTCTTTAACCGATGAGATTAAATTACTGATTATTCCTTCTTGTTTGTTGTAAAGAATAGTCAGTGACTCAGCGTCTCTCTTTTCCAGAACATCAAGTAATTCTGAGCCAAATTCTATCACCGTTTCAACTATCGATTTTGCATAACTTACCATTTTACTGAAGCGATAATGTGGTATTAGCTTCACCTCTGGTAGTGCTAGAGAATAACTGCCAGTTGCTGCTGCTAATTGCTTAGGATTAAGTGGTGGTTGAAATAAAGGTAATACTGCTTTTTTTCCTCTAACATCTAAACAATGTCTTATCTTGTATAAACGATCTTCAACTTTATCCCAAAGACCAATAAAGCTCTTGTTTTCAGGCTTGCAGAAGTAATTGCTGTATTTGATAAGATCATGAGCTTCATCAGATTGAACTGCGAGTTGTGAACCAGCTGGTAGTTCTGTTTCCATTTTCAATAAATCATGGTCTTTTAATTCACTGAAGGATTGAGGTTGAACTGAAAAATTCCCTTTTTTAATAGGTTTTGGGCCAAGTAAATCCCAAGCTCTGATATACAGCATCGTAGCTTGATTTAATGCTTCCCAAGATCCCTTAGCAAAGAGCATATCTCCCCAATCAATGAGGTTATCTATGTAGGAGATGATGATATACTTTTCAAATGCAGTGGTACGTTGTTTTGCAATGGTGTATGGGTCAAATGGATCAATTGCCAGTTCTTCAGCAGTTTGAGTATCATTTATCGACTCAACGATATTATCACTGTTATGCTTTTCAAAAGGCAAAAACTGCCATTCTTTATTATTATTGGTAGGGTTAAAGATATATTGATACCATTTCCTTGCTGTAGCAAAGTCCTGTTCTTTGTGCAAGTGCCAAGCAACCAGCATTGGAATATGGAAAAATATTTCCCATAGATAAAGGCCATAAGCGCCACTGAAGTCCAAAGTATCACTTGGACGATGAGAGATACTATCTGTTGGATTAAATCTTGAAAATGGAAGTTGTTCTATTTTCTGTGACTTTAGAGTTAAAATGCTTTTTGGCCCACCAGCATAAGCTTTTTGACGTAAATGGCGAACATTGCCGGTGATGTTTAACCTCGTAAAAGAGAATTTTATATCTTGAAAGTTAGATTTTTGGCTTTTACCATCATATTCAAACTCAAGCTTATTTTCACTTTTGTTTATCTTGTAAGTTGATTGCTCACTAATTGCAGATAAGTTGTAATCTTTAGGTAAAAGCAAGAAAGACTCACGAATATTTTCACGCTCGAGGTTACCTTCAACGATGAACCAACCAGGTTTATTGATTACTTGCTGGGATAAGGACTTTTTAAAATTACTTAGCAATGTTAACCACTTTTTATCATCATCTTTATGTAGAAGTTCAGCATTATCCTTTTTATTAGTAACGTTAGTTTCAAAGATATTTTTAGTTTTCCCTAAATGAAGTTTATCATCACGGTTAATTACATCATAAGAAGGGTATGAAATGCTTATTTGTATTTCTTGTTTGAATACGTTATTATTTTCATCAGTACCGAAAAATGATACTTTATCACCTCGAATGATAGAGCAGGCATCGCTTTTAATATTTGAAGTTATGGTTGTCCAATAATCAGCCTCATTGTTGTAAACATATACTTTTTCACAATACTTACCATCTAATTTGCTACGAAAGAAAATAACGTTATCGCCAACTACTGCAACTTTGTCTTTACCTAGTTCTCCACTTAAGGTGTGTGAAGTCCATTTTTTATTTTCATCAACTTCATCGTCATTATAGATATCTACCTGCGAAGAGTATATAAAATTACCATTTCTCAAACCTTTATTTCCTCCAAGGAAAATAGCCTTTTTGCCAATTACTGCTACTGCTGCAAAAGCCCTCGCTTCACTAGCAGCATGTACTGTCCATTCTCCAGTTTCATCATCATAAATATCTATCTGTGAGGATTCGTAACCTCCAAAGAAAATAGCTCTCTTATCTACTACTGCTACCGATATCCATTCCCGTGCTTCACTAGTGGTGTGAGTAGTCCAACTTCCTGTTTCACTGTCATAAATATCTATTTTTGAAGAATTACCTATAGTTTTTATATCTCCAAAAAAAATAGCTTTTTTGCCGACTACACCTACTCTTGCACTATACCTTCCTTCACTAGCAGTATGAGTAGTCCAACTTCCTGTTTCACTATCATAGATATCTACTTGCGAAGAACATATTACATGATTACTACTATCATAACCTTTATTTCCTGCGAAAAAAATAGCTTTCTTTCCTACTACCGCTACTGTTACACTCATTCTTGCTTCACTAGTAGTGCATGTTGTCCAACTTCTTGTTTCATCGTCATAAATATCTATTCGTGCTGAGCATTCACCATTAATCTTCTTACCTCCAAAGAAAACGGCTTTGTGATTTACTACTGCCACTGCTACATCCCACCGTCCTTCACTAGCAGTATGAGTAGTCCAGCTTCCTGTTTCACTGTCATAAATATCTATTTTTGAGGAAAATAGCTCCTTTGAGAACCGATTATTTGTAGTACCCCCAAAGAAAATAGCTTTGTTGCTTACTATTCCTACTGTTGGTTGATATCGTGCTTCGCTAGAAGTATGAGTTGTCCAATTTCCTGTGTTATCATCGTAAACATTTACTTGTGAAAAGTATTGATAATTTGGATAATTGCCACTCCTGCCACCAAAAAAAATGACCTTATTGCCAACTCCTGTAATCGTTATACTCTTTCGATTAAGGAAACTTTTGTTTAGGTCGATAATACGATATTTATAAGGAAGATTATTAATAAACTTTCCTTTCTGATTTTCACTAGCAACTAAATCTTCATCAAGAGTAAATAAATTAGATGAAGGTTTATTATCATCAAATTTTGTTTTACCAATAACAATGACTATTCGTCTCTCATTTCCATCCTTTTCTTTTAGATAAAAAGCTGCTACTTTCTTCCAGTATAATTCTTTTGCTTCATCAACTGGATCTATTTTAATATCACTTGCAAGCTTCTGTGGTGCTGTCCAACTTCCGCTTGGTTTTTGAAAGATGTAATTAATCGTTGCATCGATTCTTTTTTCGTTATTTTCACTTTTTTCAATTTGTTGCACCCAAAATATAAATAATCTGTTGAATGCATGTATTGGGGTTATTGTTTCAACTGGAATCGATGCCTCTATTTTCTCCCACGCAGTCCAGTAAAGTATATTTTGATTTTTCTGATCAAATACTGCTGCGCGGTAATAATAATCATAGGGTTGAGCAAGGGTGCGACCAATAACATATAAAGTATTTTTTCCTTCTACTTTTTCATAACAACTATCAACTATTTTTAAACTAGTTACTTGTTCAAAATCTTCAAAATACTTCATGTATGCATCACTTACTCCTTCGTCGGTGATATTTCCTTGCATGAGCGTGTTTTGTAGTTTCTTATACTCTGGAGTAACAATTTTACGTAATGTTGGATTTAAGTAGTTTTCTGGATATAATTTTATCTTATTGCTTGCTTCCCATTCACGATAACTGGACAGCCATTTCCATTCTTCTTCCGTCAGGCCTTTAATCTCCACATCCTTATCTTTATCTTTTTCTATCTTCATCATAGCACGATGAATGTATAGCTGAACACTATTTAGTGCCGCTTTAATCGGCGAAATCTTTGAACATTCACTCATTTCAACATCGATCAATAAAAACCCATAAAGATCCCTCATGTTTTTCAGATTCGAATTAGTATGTATCATGTACCTTGCAAGAATATCTCGCTTTTCTCTTGCTAAATATCCTTCGTCTTTTTCAGTGATCAGTTCTAAATCTTTTTCAGTATCGGTATATTTTTTCCATCCTTCACTTGCTTTTAAATTGTATAAATCCTGAAGCTTCAGTAGAACTTTGACATTGATTCCAGCTATATCCATGAGGGACTTAATCTTCATTAAAGAATTCACCGAATCTTGCTTGCCAAAACATTGCTTAAATATTTCGACTTTTTTAATAGCTTCGAGTGTATCTTTACTCCAACCAGTAAGCTGAACCATTTTCTCCGTTACTTTATCACTGCTGTAGTCATTGCCAGATAACCAGTTAATGTATTCAGGTAGTGTAGAATATGATGCTTTAAGTGTTTTATAGTTTAACAGAGTCCGAATCTGCTCAATTGACCATTTTCCCTCTACTCCATAGACACTTTTGTAACTTGTAATACCCTCTACTTCAAGCTTCAATGTCGTAAATACATCTATGTTATGAATGAGCTTTTCTAAAAATCCTTTGTCTAAAAATGGTTGTGGATTGTTTGAATCAGCAGTAAACGTATAAATAGCATCGAGTATTTCAGGTTGAATGTTGCCTACACACTTATATACTTCGTTATAGAAACTCTGCGAATCTTTTACTTCTTTTGTTGATTCATATAATTGTTTCGCAAGTTGCTTACTTGAAGCAGGATCAATCAATCTGCGTATTTGCTCAGTGGTAATTGAATGCTTCTTTAACCAATCATTAAATTCAACCACATTTTCCAGATTTATTCCTTCTACGCTTAATTGTGATAAGAGCTCTGCTATTGGTATGTTTACTAATCTTGCAAGCAGAACTTGTTTATATACTTTTAAAATTTTTTCTCCGAATACCTCTTGATCATTGTGGTAATTAATCAAAGCAGTTAATTCATTACTGTTTACTTCTAAAATATTTTGCAATGCGCTATAATTACTTGCTGTAGCAGCTAAATCTTTGAGGTTTTTTTGACTTAAAAGTGCTTTAAATTCTGGTAAACTGTCAATTTTACTTGATACACTCTCTGGTAAACTATCAGCATACAATGCAAATATCTTAGCTAAAGGTTGCTTAAATCTTTCTTGTAGATTTTTAATCTTTGCTATTTTTTTCTGATCAATTTTACTCCCATTTAGTGCTTGAGTTAATTCAGCAAATGACCAATCAAGTTTGTTTGCTAAACGAATGAAGCGATGTAGAAAGCTCAGTGCTTGATTATCAAGATTATTTATAGTTTGTTCTGTAATAGTAAGTTTTTTTGCACCTTTATAGCTATCAAGTAATGGTTGAAGCTTATCATGCTCTATACCTGTTTGTGCAATGAATTTATCAACATTTTTCAATTGATCTATTTTCCCGTCTTTTATTCCATATACCTCTTTTAAATAAGCTTCTGTCTTATTATCAGACGTAATTACTTCGTATTCTTCTGGAGAAAGACTCAAAAATTCTGCATCAGTGTCAGCATTTTCAATCAGTATTTTATATATCTCTGCTAAGCTTGTCTTATGCTTCTTAAGGTAAGCACGTATACTCATTAGCGGAAAATTTGCTGGAAGATTAAAAGGATATTTGGCAGTTGCAAGCTTACATAGGACATCATCTTCTTTAAGCGTAAGTTTTAGATTTTTCTCCATTATTTCATTGACAATTTCAAGATATAGCTTTTCCTTGTTGGTATTGTCACAATCGAGTTTAATATCGTAGAGATCAGGACGACGTTTTTTAAGTAATTTAGGTGGCTGCTCATATTTATCAACTATTTCCAATAATTTAACCAGATAAGCTGCAGGACTAAGTACCGATTGGCAACTTTCACATTGATTGTAATCGTCGGTATTAAAGATTTTTGGTATTTGCATTTTTTCTCCTGTAAATTTTAATGTATGTTACAACAACGTTGAGCTCGATAATGAGGCTCAGAGATGTTCCTAGCGTTTGCCATGTAAATTGAGATAAATTTCTTTCTAGCTGTAGCTTTTTGGTAGATATCCCGTGCTGTACTCTCTGAAAATGTATCTTTTACTGCTTCGACAAATCTATCTTCGAATAAGTCAGTAATTTTAAACACTGAGTCATATAAGAAGTTTTCATCGTCTTTAAAACTCAGTAGCTGCTCAGCAGTGGAATCATCAAGTCCCATCTTCTGTAAACGAATAAGCGCATCATTTGTCATTTCTTTTTTTCCTTTCATAAATTTTTTAAAATGTTACTACAAAGGCAAATGTTTCCCGGGTTGCTGCAGTTCTGATAAGTGGTACGGTGTGTTCTAAAACTAATAAGATTCCAGGATTTTCCACGTCTTTTGGTTCAAAATATCTTTGTCCTCTAGGTAACCCTTCTTTTACTTTAGTACCAACCATAACCCCTAATTCCCTTATCACTTGATTTGCTGCGTCCGTGAAATCGAAAGTAAATTTAAGATAGAGATTATTAGTTGGTACATTTGAGGGCCTAAACCTTCCAGAAGGGGTCAAAAGCTCTCCATTCTCATCACCTGTGCAGAAGAGCACTTCGTTCGCAGTACGTCTGCCAAGCTCATTGAGCAGTTTTTCAGAAGTTATCAGCTCTGGTGGTGTGCTTTCACTATATTCTACAGTAACTGCACTATTTGCCCTGATAGAGCTATTTTCCGTACGTTTTATTACACCACTACTGCTATCAACTATATAATCTATACTTGACTGATAAGTTGTTTGTCCTGTAAAAACCCTTACATCTTTAATAGTGTGGTGATCTAGAGCTATTTCACCCTCAACAAAAACTTTTTCGACCTGATGGCTACTTCCAGAGCTTGAATCACCTGTTCCCCAAGCAAGATGTATAACTTGCTCTTTTATGCTGGCTGCTATTGCTGCTCTTCCTGATTGTGTAAGAATTGACACCTGTGATGAGTTTGAAAGGCTTATATAATATATATTCAGGATTTGGAAAATTTTTGTCCAAAAAAAATGAATTTTTGCCTAATTTTTTGTTGCAGTATTATTTAAAAATCGAACTGTATTATTCTCGAAAAAAAACAATAGAATATCAATAGGTTAAAAATTGCATCTGTATTATTTATTTTTGCTCCTGTCCTACAAAGTGCACCTATAAGTTCTCATCCTTAAAGCATTAATTGTTTTAGGGAAAAGTTATGAAACTAAAAACTGCCATAGTTGTTCAAAATATACGGTATCAAGCTAAGAGATTAAAACTTTTTGAATGCTTTGCTCATGAAACTCATGAAGATCTTGAGCAAGAACTTTTCTGTGAAATTTGGACTTATCTTGATAGATATGATGAAAGTAAAGGTAGCTTTAACACTTTTGTAGCAAGATTAACTGAACGTCGTGCCAATAACTTATTGGAGAAACAACTATGTATTAAACGCAACATTAATAACTACGTCAATATTGAGAAAACAGAAGCTTTTGAAGATGAAGTAGCAAAACGTACTGATGTAGATTACATGATTTCAACGCTACCAAGAAAGATGCAAAAGATATGCGAACAACTCAAGTACTTTAACTTATATGAAGTTGCTAAGATGAACAACATATCAAGAACTACTTTAAATACTATGGTAAGAAAAATACGTATAAAACTCTCTTCCATCTACTACAAGAGCAAAAAGAAAAATTGAACATAAATTCTACCTTTCCTGAATATATAACATATACCATTGAGGTGAATAAATGACTTTTAAAATTTTAAACAATAATGAAAGATTGAAAACAACTACAGGCATAAAAGTAGTAATTTTTGGTCCTTACGGTATTGGTAAAACCAGCCTCTTAAAGACTATAAGTGAACCAACACTATGTCTTGACTTTGAAGCAGGTCTGCTTGCTGTTCAAGATTGGCAGGGAGATTCAATTAGTGTTCGTACTTGGAATCAAGCTCGGGATATTGCCTGCCTAATTGGTGGTCCAAACCCTGCGCTGAAATCTGACCAAGCATACAGTCAAAAACACCATGAACATGTATCTGGCAAGTATAAAGATCTTCTTTCTGAGACTTCTAAATACCGATGCATCTTTGTAGATAGTATAACCGTTGCTTCACGTTTATGTCTTTTATGGGCAAGGATGCAACCTGAGTGTTTTTCTGATAGATCGGGAAAAGAAGACAAAAGAGCTGCTTATGGGTTACTTGCTCAAGAGATGATGGCTTGGCTCAATCAGTTTCAACATATCAGAGATAAAGACATCATCATAGTTGGCACATTAGGTCAATATCTCGATGACTGCAATCGTCCAACTTGGCTACCTCAATGTGAAGGAGCTAAAACTGCTAGTGAGATTCCAGGTATTGTTGATGAGGTGATCAGCATGGTTGGAATTAAGAAAGATAATGGCACAGAAGTACGTTCATTTATCTGTCAGACTATTAATACTTGGGGATACCCAGCTAAAGATCGAAGTGGCTGCCTGAATATGGTTGAAGAACCACATTTGGGTAAATTACTTGCGAAAATTAAAGCCAAAACTTTGGCTCCTATTGCTTAATTAAAAATTGGAGAATAATTATTATGGAACAAAGCTTTTTCAATATCGGTCAAAAAATTCCCTTTTTCAGTGTGAAAGAATATTTGAATGATCAATCGCCAATACCAGAAGATATAATCGCACCAAGGATTCTAACTAAAAGAGGTCTATTGGTACTGGGTGGCCCACCTAAGATTGGCAAGAGTGATTTTCTTATTTCCTGGTTGATTCACATGGCTGCCGGAGTTTCATTTCTCAGTATGACTCCTAGTCGTCCTATGAAAATTTTCTACATGCAAACTGAAATTGAGTATGAATACATGAAAGAGCGTTTACAGCAACTGACATTCGACCAAGAACTTTTGGATATAGCTGCCAATAACTTAATTATCACGCCAAGAGTGCAATTATCTTTCAGCAGTGAAGAAATAGATGAGATCAAAAGCACCGTTAAAGAGCGTTTCAAACCTGATATTATTGCAATTGATCCTCTTCGTAACATTTTTAACTCAAGTGAATATGGTAATGAAAATGACAACAGCGCTATGCTATTCTTTTTGCAAAAAACGCTTGAAAGACTGAGGAACATTATTAATCCAGATGCAGGTATAATCCTTACCTACCACACAAAAAAACTATCCAAAAAGATGCTGGAAGAAGATCCATTTCAAGGCCTAAGCGGTGCTGGATCTTTACGTGGATTTTATAGCACTGGCATGGTGATGTTTGCTCATGATGAAGAAAGCACTACCCGTCAAATAGTGTTTGAGCTGCGAAATGGTGAACGTGTGGCAAGCAAGCTTGTCGATAAGATAAATGGTCGTTGGAAACTTGTAGACCAATGGAGTTGATTCTTTTTTTTACTTAATTTATAGGGAACAATATGCTAACAGATTTTTTAACTGATTTTAATACTGCAAAATTACAGAGTAATTTAATACCAAAAGGTACAATAGTCAAGGTAAAAATGGCAATTAAACCAGGAGGTTATGAAAATTGGTTCACGAAAAGCTACACTACTGGCAGCATCTATTTAAACGTTGAATTTACTGTCACTGAAGGTCCATATGCAAAACGCAAGATTTTTCAAGTAATTGGTATTAAAAGTGGCAAAGCAAGAGTTGAAGGAGAAGATACTTGGGGAGAATCTGGTCGTTCTATGCTTAGAAGTATTTTGGAGTCAGCACGGAACATTCATTCAAATGACACTTCAGAAAAAGCAGCTATTGCTAGAAAAGTCAACTCTATAGCTGACTTTAACGGGGTAGAGTTTACTGCAAAAGTTGGTATTGAAGCTGATCGGTATGGAGAAAAGAACAAGATTGCTACGGTTATTACTCCAGAACAATCTGAAGTTGATTGGTTGCCATTTTGAAGTACGACGAAGAGAAGCTCTGGATTGCTGTAATTGAGAGAGCTATCAAAGATGCAGCAGGAAAAAATCTAGAGCTAAAGAAAGAAGCAATTAAATGGTTTGATTCAGAGTCTTTTGAAACTGTTTGTGAGCTAGCTAATCTCAGCTCTAAACGTATGAAAAGTATGCATGGGAGTTTTATGCAGAGAAAGGAAATAAAAGGATTATTAATTGATAATATTAAGGAGTGTGTACCTTACCTAATTCCAAGCGGTAATTTTTATCGAGAGAGGACTTATGTTGGCAACTGTGACGGGGATATGATTACAGTTAAAATAGTGGGTAAAGAAGCTGGAAATTGGCATAATTTTACTAAAGGAATTAGTGGTGATATCATTGATCTTTGGACTTTAGTGAAAGGTGATATAAATTCCGCTAAGAAGTGGTTAAATACTAAAGAAAACACAACAAAACATAAAATTACATCGTTTTCAGCAAGGCATTACTTGAATGATAAATCACCAATGCCAAAAGATATAATAGGCCCAAGAATTCTAACTCCAAGTGGTCTTTTGGTCATAGGTGGAACTCCAAAAATAGGAAAAAGTAATTTTCTACTTTCCATGTTAGTACATTTAGCTGCTGGAGTATCATTTCTTGGTATGAAGCCTGCAAAGCCACTTAAGATATTCTATCTACAGAATGAAATGGAATATGATTACATAAGAGAGCGCTTACAGAAGCTAAGAATCAGCAAGAAAATCCTTGATGAAGGAACAGAAAACTTAGTTATTACTAAAAAAGTACAGTTAACTTTGAATGTGGAAAAAATAAAGGAAATTATGTCGGAAAATCTCGATGTAAAAACAGTTGATCTTATAGTAATAGACTCTGTTTTTGATTATAGGAGTATGATCTCTTTTCTGCAAAATAGTATTGATGAACTACGCTCTATAACTAATCCTACGGCTGGAGTAATAGTTACACATTACACAAAAAAAGTGTCAACAACCACGTTAAAAAAGAATCCATTTCAAGCATTGAGTGGTGCTAATGTTTTAAGAAGTTTATATACATCTGGAGTAATGATATTTAGGCCAGAAAGGAATACTCTGCAATTGATGTACGAACTTAAAAACGGCAAACCAATACCAACAAAATTCATAAACATGGTTAACGGACGCTGGATAGCCACAGCTTAACCAAATTTCTAAACTTTAAATATATTGGAGATTTTATGGGTATCTATTGTGATTTTAATACTGCAGCTCCACGAAAAAATGCACCGTTAGTAGAAAAAGAACAACTTAAAGCTCAGCTTCTGTTAAATATCAGATCATGCCTTTCATATCTATTACCAAGAGGAACTTTTCGTGGTGATAAGTTTTATGTAGGCAATGTACAAGGTGATAAAGGAAAGAGTCTAGTAGTAGAATTAAGTGGTAGTGAAGCTGGCCTATGGCATGATTTTGCAACAGGAGAAGGTGGTGACATTATCGACCTTTGGGCGGGAGTAAATAGAAAAAGTACAAGAATAGAGTTTCCTGAAGTAATGGCTTCTATAGCTGAGTGGCTTGGTCACTTCAAAACTTCAAGTAGTCCAACTGCATATTGGGATTATTACGGTGAAAACGGCCAAGCTATTGTTAGAATCTATCGTTACGATGATGATAATGGGAAGCGATATCTTCCTTTTGATATAAAAAAGTCCGACTTTGGTGCACCGAAGATAAGGCCACTCTATAATATTCCAGGTATTTTGAAGTCCGATAAAGTTATTCTTGTTGAAGGAGAAAAATGTGCAGAAGCGCTGATAGAGAAAGGAATAACTGCAACAACAGCAATGTCTGGAGCAAATGCACCTATTGAAAAAACAGATTGGACTCCACTTAAAGGTAAACACATTATTATATGGCCAGATAATGATGAAGCAGGTAAGAAATACGCTGAAAAATCTGCTATGAAACTTACTTGTCTTGGAGTTGAAGAACTTTGCATTTTGGAAATACCTAAAGATAAACCAAAGGGTTGGGACGCTGCTGATTGCGTGAAAGAAGGTGTAAATGTTAAAGAGTTCATCCTTAGTACAAAAAAGGCTCCTTCAAAAAAATCGTTGAGAATAGATACCAGAGCTTGGGCTAATATTGCTCCAGAAAGAGAATGGATTGTTAAAGATTGGCTTCCTATTGGAAGTGTTACGGCTCTCTACGGTGATGGTGGTATGGGAAAGTCTCTACTTGCTCAACAACTAATGACAGCAGCGAGCACAGGTAAATCTTGGTTGGGAATGGAAATTGAGCAGATGAAGACATATGGTGTATTTTGTGAAGATGATACAGAAGAGCTGTGGCGAAGACAGTGTGCTATAAATAGATTATATCAGTTAGATATGGAATCCTGTGACTTTCATGATAATATTGGCTTTTTATCGAGAGTGTGGAAAGATAATCTACTCATGATATTTGATAACAAAGATATAGGTAAATTAACTCATTGCTTTGAAGAATTACTTGAAGATATTAAATTGTTTCAACCAAAGCTAGTAGTTTTAGATACAGCAGCAGACTTATTTGGTGGCAATGAAAACAATCGCTCTCATGTGAGACAATTTATTCAAAGTTGTTGTGGAAAAATAGTGAAAGTAATAAAAGGAGCTGTATTATTATGTGCTCATCCTTCTGATTCAGGAATAATACGTAAAACAGGTACAGGTGGTTCAACTGCGTGGAATAATACAGTAAGATCTCGTTGGTACTTGTCAAAGCCAGATAAAGCTGATGCTTCTGGTAATGAACGAGTACTTTGCCGTAAGAAGTCAAATTATTCTGCATCTAACGAAGAAAAGATTTCATTTTATTGGCATAACGGTGCGTTTGTACAATCTGATGATACATTAAATTCAGAAAGAATAGTAAGGTCTAGCTATAATACTAAATTGGATTTAGAACGTCTAAGAAGATGTGATATAATTTTAGAGTTAATCTCTAATGAAGCGTATAGAGGAGAAGTATATACTGCAGCTAGCTTTGCAAAGTGTTTTGAAGGAAAGTTCGGACTTGGTAGTGATCGTAGCATTCGTGAAAGAATTAGTAATCTTGCAATGATAGGTCATATAAAATTTTTCAAGAAGTGTGATGAATATGGATTATCAAACACAAGATCGAAGCATGGTTACCTATGTGTAAAAGACATGGAGCTAAAAATTGCTGAAAATCAGTATGTATTGGTAAAACCAGATTACTATCTTGTACCAAACAATGGAGCGACTCTACCTGTGGAAAATAGGGATGTATGGGTCTTACATAACTCTGAGAAATAATATGGGAAAGATAATATACAATGTTAATTATTATTAGTATAATGAAAATATAATGTTACTCAATCTTCATTATAGATAACATCTATAGGAAAGCTAAAGAAGCAAATAGCCTCTTTATAGATAGCAAACGAATTAGGGGTCTGAAACAAAAATTTTTTGGAAGTAAATACCCATTCAACAAAATAGCAAAGTAAATACAAATGCTAAAAAGATAATTATAGAACAGATATAAACATGTCTGGCAAGCCTTTTAAAAATATCTGAAAATTTGAATATAGTAGGACTAAGGAATTAAAGAGAGGAGAGAAAATACTATTTCAATGAGCTGCTTGAGAAAGATCAGGACCTAGGAGCACAGATTATACCAAAAATTTCCAAATTATTATCTTTTACCAAATGCAGTTAACAGCTAAAAACCAAGAAATGTATAACATTGCAAAAGGAGATAGTAGAATTATATATTAAGTTGGCAAGTTGGCAAGTTGGCAAACTGAAGAATCTGCCATTCTACCAACTTAAAATTGATAAAAATATAAGAAAATCAGTAGCTTAGAAAAAGTAATAAGTTGGTAGAATGGCAGAAAGTTGCCAACTTGAAATATGTTCCAAAGTTCCCTTCTATGGCTGATTTGAGCAAGTTGGCAGAATGGCAGATTCCTTTATATATATAATATATTACATATTAGTAGTATGTAATATATCTATTGTGATTATTAGCACAGAAGCAGTTGAAGAAAAATTCATCTTGATAACAGTCTATTTTTTTAATTCCTATTTTTAATGCTTTTTAGAGTAATTATACCACTTGGTGGACCCAAATTTATAGGTTTAACCCAAAGAACTCTTGTAAACTACATTAAAAACCCAATGAGGGGCATGTGTAGCTTAACTCAATAGAAAACCTTGTGCAGCCATATCACGTTTTATTTTAGCTGTAAAGACTTAAGAAAAAACAAAAGCCTGAAAGAGACAAAAAACATACCTTATCTACAATAGGTGAATACTGTTTTTAGCAGGCTTGCATGGTGCCATTTTGGAAATCTCAACGAGTGAATCTTCTTTGAAGGAAAAAATTTGTCAATGCAAGGCAATATGAAGAGCAGTTAAAGCACCTATGCTGCAGGTGATATAAAACCAAAAGCTACTAGCCCTGCTCCAACTGTAAAATGGGAACTGGGAAACTATTTATAGGTGATTTGAACCGGAGAGACTTTAATCTACTAAAAACTTAACGAACTACTTTTATCAGCACAGTGAAAGGGTTAATACGGTAGCCATAATCTTTACGCGATGATCCAGGCCAACCAACTGTTTGAATCACATCATTACGTTCGATGTTTAATCCTAACTTTTTAGCTAAGGTGGTTTTTATTGTTCTTTGGATTGTGTTTAGTGGTTTTCTGATGTGATGTTCTGGATCTGCTTCTGGATCAAGATTTAGGCGCTTTTCTATTTCAGTTATGCTAAGCAACATGTGTTTTTCAGGAGGTAATTCTTTTTTACAATCATGCAAAAATTGTTCAAATAATATGCGAAAAACCTTCATACATGCTACAGCTTTCTTATTTAGAATCTCTATATTGTTTACGTAAAGTGAGCCCTCTATCAATTGCAACTTTAGCAATTCCTTCTCTTTAGGAGGTTCAATTAGATTAAGTGCAGTATGTAAGATTTGCATTGAAGTATTTGGTATGAACTCTAGTACTCCTCTTTGTGCTGCTTCTTGGAATACTTCAATTAACGTCTTATGCTGAAAGAAAAGGTCAACCATTTTTACTATGGGCAAATCAAGAGGTATGTTTGATGGATTTTTTCTCAGTATTATTAATACAGTTGGATTAGCTTTAAGCTTATCTATCGTTAAGAATGTTGGATTGGTGCAAAAATCAAGTATGATTAAACTTACAATCTTACCTTGTCCACCAACATGATAAACTCCACTTTCCACTTTTTGCCACATGAAATGCGTATTACTTAGCTGACCTTCAAACCAATTCATAAATTTCTCTGGGTTTAAATATGCAGATAAGCGGTGAAATCTTTGCTTCTTGTAGGTATTAGGTAAAATATCACGGTTGCAATTTTCACAAATTATATTATCGCATGCTTCGTTAAAGTCCTCATCAATGAAAATCTCATTGTTACAGTATGGATCAACTATATTTGGCCAATCTAATTTATCTTGTCTATGAGAGCAGATAATATAGGCCCTCTCTTGCATCTTAATTAATTCAAGATTCGACAAATACCTTGCTGCTTCGATATAATTTTGATTTGGATTAACCCAAGAGCTGCCAGAATTAAGAAGATCAGAGATTTGCTCTTGGCAAGATTGTAAGACCATAAAATTGTTTTATGTATGCTTTAAAATCCTCTCTTTCCCTTTTATTCAGAGGATGTTCAGAGTAGTAAATTGCTATATACTCATCACTTCGCTTGAAAAATAAGCCTATCTTTTTGCCTTGAAATATTACTTTAATCGACTCTATAAATGGCACTATGTCTCCTACAAATGGCTTTAAAACATGCAATTCCGGTGCAATAGGATCATATGGAGCAACAGTCAAAGTGATATTAGTATAGCTGTAATTGAAACGATTTGACTGAAATTTTAACTCAAAAGTGAATATATTTGAATCAGAGCCATCAACACAAACTTTAATGAATTTATATACTTGCTCTGCAAAGTTTTTATCCTGCGCGTTTACAAAAACACATTCAGAGCTAAAATAACGACTCGCAATGCTATTTGCTATCTCTGTAGCTTGATCAATATTTTTGGCAGTAAGATCTACTTGAGTACCATTAACTAGAAAATCCAAAATCATCCAATCTAGCTTATGACCATGAATAACCTTATTTGAGTTTAGTAGTAAATCTATACCACTAGCTCTACGAACTAATACATATAAACGATTTTGATGGTAGAAGAAACCTTGTAATTGATTTTCAAAACCGTCATTGCGTTTAATGTCGTCTTCTTTCAGTATCTGCACTATGGTTTCCTGAGAGATGAAGTCTTTAAATGGAACATTTGGTTGTCGTGGTGTCTTTTGAAGAGCAAATGATACAGAACCTTTTCTTTGTATTTTTTCAAAGTGATAGACAGACTTTAAAAGGTTGTGATCTACATGAAACAATAGAAATAACAAAGACTTTTTGTCGTATTTATTGTTACCTTTTAGAAGGTAGGATTTCATGAGTTCCTCAGTCAATGCAGATCTTGCAATTTCACTGACAGTAGCTTCAAGCTTTGCACGTTCAAAACAGCTAATCAGATAATAAATAACTAGAGAGTCTAAATGTTTAGCAATCACTTTACGTTTATATTGTATGGATGTGTTATCGTAGTCTTGATCATCAAAGAGTTGACCATTTAGCTTGTCTTTAAAGCAGTGTTGAAAGATAACACTTAACTGCCTACCAGAAAGTGAATTCATCCAAGAATGACGGACTTCTGTATTGTGAAAACGCTCAAGTAAGTAGTTAACTGGTACTTCTAAATCATCTTCCCAGAATTTACGGTTTGGGTAAACGTTCATAAGAAATTAGCTAAGCTACGTTAGCATAATAGATTAATTACACTGTTAAGATAGAAATCTGAAAGCCTTGACCAATAATTATACAATGCTTGTTTACTGATTTTTAACCAAGTTTTTTTCTAAAAAGTTTATTTATGAAGAAGATTTTTTGGACAAAAATTTTTCAAATCCTGAATATATATTATATAGCACTCTAGCGAAACAAATTCTGAATATAAGTGTCAATCCTAACACTCGATCTCGGCAAGCAAACAGGCTGGGCAATTCTAACAGATGGAATAATTGAAAGTGGAAGCAAAAGCTTTCATGGTAGCCGTTTTAGCGGAGGTGGCATGTGCTTCTTGAATTTTCGTAATTGGCTTAATTCTTTGAAGGACATTTCTGCAGTGTATTTTGAGGAAGTAAGAAGACATCTAGGAACTGATGCAGCGCATTGCTACGGTGGTTTTCTGGCTGTTCTATCTGCTTGGTGTGAAGAACATCACGTACCATACAAAGGTGTTAATGTTAAAACTATAAAACGCTTTATAACAGGCAAAGGCAATGCAAGTAAGAGTGAAGTTATTGAAGCGATACGTGAAAAAAGTTTTTCACCTAGAGATGATAATGAGGCCGATGCTTTGGCATTAATGTTCTATATTAGTAAAGATATTAATAAGCTGAGAAATCCATAAAAAGTGGGTCCTTTCAGCCAGAATGGCGGGTTTGGTGGTGCTGACCCCAGGCCTTCTTTAGCGTCAGAGATATTTTGAATATTAACTTTTTAATTATTAAGATATGAATTTAGCAATCCACTACTATCCTGTTGAAAACCTCGTCGAATATAAGCGTAATCCTCGTAAAAATGATGATGTAGTAAATAGAATGTGTGCTTCAATCAGGGAATTTGGCTTTCGTATACCAATAGTTGCAAAAAGCAATGGAACTGTGGTTGATGGTCATTTAAGACTTAAAGCAGCAAGAAAACTTGGTATGGAAAGTATTCCAGTGGTCTTAAGTGATAATCTAAATGAACCACAAACCAAAGCTTTTCGATTACTGGCAAATCAATCAGCTAATTGGGCAAAGTGGGATGATGAGCTTTTGAAAGTAGAAATTCAAGAGTTAGAAGATTTACAGTTTGATCTTAAAATGACTGGATTTGAATTAGAAAAAGTTCAAAACTTTCTTGAAGATTTACAGTTTGATCTTAAAATGACTGGATTTGAATTAGAAAAAGTTCAAAACTTTCTTGATGATTTAGATGGTGAAAAAGAAGATCTTTCTGACTTAGTTGTTGATGACAAAAAAGTAGAAATAACAAAACCAGCTGATCTATGGATTTTAGGTGATCATCGAATCTATTGTGGTGATAGCTCTTTAGTTGAATCATATAAAGCGGTATTAGATAATAAAATGGCAGATATTACCGTATGTGATCCTCCATATAACGTTGATTACGGTAGCAGTCAGGAAAGAGAAGAGAAAAAAATATTAAACGATAATCAAGGTGAAAAGTACGAACTTTTTCTCTACGACATCTGTTCCCATATTTTAGCATATACGAAAGGTGCAATTTACATCTGCATATCATCATCAGAGTTTTCAACGTTACAAAAAGTATTTGAGGAAGCGGGAGGGAAATGGTCAACATTTATCATTTGGGCAAAGAATCACTTTACGCTAGGAAGATCAGATTATCAAAGACAATACGAAGCAATGCTCTATGGATGGAAAAGCGGCAATAAACGTGAGTGGCATGGGGGTAGAAATCAAAGTGATCTGTGGTTTTATGACAAACCAGTGCATAACTCATTACATCCAACAATGAAGCCAGTAGAGCTAATGGAAAGAGCAATAGTTAATAGCAGTAGATCAGGAGATATCGTACTTGATCCATTTAGCGGCTCTGGAAGTACACTGATTGCATGCGAGAGAACAGGAAGAATTTGTAGGACAATAGAGCTAGATTCAAAATTTGTAGATGTAACCATAAAACGTTGGCAAGTGTACACAGGTAGGGAAGCAATTCTTTCTGGTACTGGTAAAACTTTTTCAGAGATTCAAGAAGAAAAACAGTAAGAAAAAAGTGGAAAAGATAACGCAAACAGAAATTTAGTAAGCCTTGGTAGTTGTAATATTAATTTACTGGTATATACCGTATTTTAATGAGTTTAGCGTAACAAATAACTTTGGATTAAATGTGATGTACTCAATGAATCAAGAAAAGATGTTAGCTGGAGTAGTAACTTCGCAAACAAATAATGAAGCATCGTTTTCTGAAGAAGTAGAAAATAATGTTTCAAATTCTATACTATCTGTTAAGGAGAGAATTGAATTGTTTGAAAAAGGTACGAAGCAAGAACCTGACCTGAACACTGAATGCAAACTAGCTTCTTTAAATGTGATTAACAATAGTAGCGATAGCAGTATTACAGCAAAAATAGACGAAGCAGGTGCTGATTTTTCAGTGAGTTGTTCTTCTTTAGTATTGGATGATGGTAAAGACATAGAGGACGAATTTAATGCAGTTTGTGAGGCAAATGGAATAGAATATAACCGTCCGTATTCTCTTGATCAGTTTGAGGCAGCATCCAACACATCTTCCAACCCCAAAATAGACAATACAAAAGAAATGCAAAAAGAGGAAGAGGATAAAGAATTAGGAGATAAACCAAAGCCGTTACCTAGGAATGGAATGTTGGAGAAGGACAATATTAGAAATGTAGCTCCACCTTCACCTAGAACAGCAGAAAATCATCGGTTGAGTATTATTCAGGATATTGCACCACCAAAGCTACCACATTCTTCTTTCCAATTAAATGGAGAAAAATGTGATGAGCAAGAAGCTATAGGAGAACCTATGTATGCAACTATAGACCAAAGTAAAAGATTCTCGAAAAGAGGTTTAGATGGTGAAATAAATGATCAAAGTCCAGAGATAGAAAAGTCAAATTCTGAAGAAACATCAATTAAGAAAGAATCAGAAGATATAACTGATGAACCTGTAGATCTGAATACGAAATTTTTAAAAAAGAGTTTGGAAGGAAGCGATAGTGGGATAGACAATAGAAGTGCAGAGGTGACAAGATCAAATTCTCAAGTAACAGAAATGAGTGAGTTTTGTGGCAGGCAAGGATGGGAGAATATGTCATTAAATCATGATAGTCCAGTTACACTTTCAACTAGCCCATCAGAAAAAAGTGATAATGAAGAAACCCCGTTAATTAAAAAAGAAAAGAAAACAAATAGAATTTTGCCAAGAGTAAAATATGCAATGCAGCAGAAGGAATTTGTAATTTTCGGTATAGCTGCTGTTGCACTTAGCGCTTCTGCAGCTTTGGTATATCTACAGGATAAAGGACAATTTATTGCATTTTTTGCAAACAGCCCTCTCTATATTACTATGCCAATGATAGCAATTACTTCATTGCTTGCAATTAGCACAATATTTTGTGGAATAAAGCAATTTAGAGATACTGAGGAGTGTCAAATAGGGGGAAAGAATGCGAATGAAACTTTGAATCAGGTGCTAAAGTATCAACCAAAAGATAAAGTAATAAAATCAGTCAAACTGGAATACAGCAATGGTACTCATTCACATTTTACACTTAACGCTTGGAAGGGTAAGAACAACTTCATTAATATTGACGACAAAGTCATTAGTAGAAGAAATAAAGTAGAATCAGTAATCAAAGATAGGCCATTATTTACAGCATTATTAAGCAGTTTGGTTGCTGCAAATATAGTATTGCCTTTATTACTGTATGTAGAAGGTGGTATTAATAGTGTACAGAAGTTTTACCAGAACGCTTTGATTAATAACGTAGGGTTATCACTACTTATAGGCTCGAGTATACTTGCACTATCAGTGATATTCCTTGGAGTACATTACTACAGAAAAACAAATTGCACAAATCTTGTATATTGTGAGGAAAGAATTGAACCAGAAAAAGTTAATGGAAAGTTCATTGAGGAAATAAAGGAAGCAAGGACAAAAGTGCTTGAAGAAAACCATAGTAAAGATGCCAAATGCAGCAGTTTAACGCTAGAGCAAGTAGTGGTTGAATCTCATAACTACAAAGATGCAATTTATAGTATTAGTTGAAAATAGCCAAATTTCACTATGTAAAAAGAAAGCAGCTATAAACCGGAGTACTTCGCTCTATATTAGTAAAATATCTCTAAGACGCCGGCAAGTATAAACAGGTAGGGAATTGCTGATACTGGCAAAACCTTTTCAGAGATTCAAGAAGAAAATTCGTAGAAACAAGAGAGAGGAGAAAAAAAAGTGAAAATCACACAAACAGAATGGGCAAGAGAGATAGGAGTATCAAAGCAATATGTCTGTTATTTAGTAAAAAAAGGAATAGTTGAGTTGGAGGATGGACTCATTGACCGAGAACAAGCAAACAGGGCTATAGAAACAATCAGAGATCCAAGTCAACCACTGAGAAGAAAAAACTATTCAGAAAGCGGAGAAAAACTTTCCACGATGTTGCTTAAAACGCGAATAAAAAATGAAATGGAACGAGGTAAACTTCTTGAGGCAAAAGCTAGGGCTGAGATAGGAGAACTTGTAGCAGTAGAAGAAGTAAAGCGCGATGCATTTAATGTAGCAAGAGTTGTCCGTAATAATTTACTTAATATTCCAAATAGAGTTTCAGCATTGCTTGCATCACTGAGTGACACTGAAAAGATTCATATGGCGCTAACTGAAGAGATTACAAACTCACTTGAAGAATTATCTAACACTAAATTTCAAATATAAAAAAGATTTTGAATATAAAATGTCTGATAACTTAAGTTTAGAGTTAATAAAATGTCTCATCAATCAACCAGGAGTAGATGTAAATGTTAGAGGATTAAACGGAAAAACCCCACTACATTGCGCTATAGAGTTTGATGAATTAAGTATGGTAGATCTGTTACTCACGAAAAAGAACATTAATCCTTTTATAGAAGATAATGATGGTAAAACATCTCTTGATTACGCCAAAGAAGGGAAAAAAGCAGAAATATTACAAGCGCTAATTAATAACAAATACGGGTCAGAACAAGATAGCTTACTTCATTTAGCTGCAATGATAGGTGAAGTTAATGCAGTTAGATATTTGATAGGAAAAGGCATTGATGTTAATGTACGAAATACTCTGCATCATACTCCATTACATCTAGCAGCAGGCATAGGACATGAAAATATTGTCAAAATTTTAGTGAAAGAAGGAAATGCTGAAATAGATGTCTTTGATGCACGAAATCAGACACCAATGCACTATGCAGTTAATAACAAAAAGTTGGAAATAGTAAAGTTACTGCTAAAGCTTGGAGCAGATGTGAATAGTGCACGCATGGGACAAAACTCAATGAAATTGTCACCTGTGCATATAGCTGTAAGTAATACTAATTACGATGAAAGAGACTTATGTCTTGATATCCTCAAATCCTTAATAAAGGAGCCTAATGCTCAAGTCAATTTGCAAGACTACGAAAGTAAAACACCACTACATTACGCTGAAAGACTTAAAACAATAGAAGTTTTACTAACACGAGAAGATATAGACCCTCTGGTAAAAGACGATAGCGGCAAGACACCATTTGATTACGCTAAACCTGAGATAAAGAAGGCTTTGATGAGTAATAAATACGGTTCTGAAAAGAATAGTCTACTCCATTTAGCTGCACAAAGAGGAGAAATTGAGATTGTAGATGCAATTTTAAAAGAAGAAATCAATATTGATATTGTAAATAATAAAGGTCTATCACCAATTTATCTTGCTGCAGAAAAAAGGCATTTACATGTAGTAAAGTTATTGCTGAAAAAAGGAGCAAACTATACACCTGTTTTGCACTTAGCAATCAAGTCAAATAATTTAGAATTGCTAAAAACTTTATTTAAAGAAAAGAGCATCAAATTACCAGACGAGATAGGCAAGTCTGTACCAGTTTATTATAGGTGTATAGAACATAGAGATGCAAAAGTAAGAAAATACAACAATGTGATCTGTGTTTTTACCTCAGTAAGTGCAGTAGCAATAGCGGTATGTATAGGGTTAACAGCAACAACAATAAGCAATGCAATCATTTTTGCAACAATAACAGGGATATTTGCACTTATTATAGCAATAATGATAAGTGAGGTGAGCAAAAGATATATAGAAAACGAATTTCAGAAAAAGATGTTTATGGAACTGGAGGAGTGTAGTTCTACTGTTAATGACGTTGAGTTAGAACCAATTACTAGTAGATGCAGACAATGATATACGCTAGAGCTTTTTCTGAAGGTTTAAGACCAGATCCCCAGCTTAAAGTGTCAGAGTGGGCAAATGAGTATCGAGTTTTAGCACCAACTGCAGCATCAGAGCCAGGGAAATGGAGAACAAAGAGGACGCCGTACCTTAAGGAGATAATGGATTCACTTTCTCCGTCCTCACCAGCAGAAAAAGTAGTATTCATGAAAGGAGCGCAGATTGGTGGAACAGAAGCTGGTAACAATTGGATTGGCTACATCATAGATCAGACTCCTGGTCCAATGCTGGTAGTACAGCCAACAGTTGAAATGGGAAAACGTTGGTCCAAGGGAAGATTTGCGCCACTGATTGAAGATACGCCATGTTTAAGGAGTAAAATAAAAGATCCAAGGTCGAGAGATTCAGGGAACACTGTACAAAGTAAGGAATTTCCTGGAGGAACGGTAGTAGTAACAGGTGCAAACAGTCCAGTGGGTCTGCGTTCAATGCCGGTAAAATATCTTTTTCTTGATGAAGTAGATGCGTATCCAGGGGATTCAGGAGGAGAAGGAGATCCAGTTTTACTCAGTATAGCCCGAACTAATACTTTTACACGGAGAAAAATATTCTTGGTTTCAACGCCAACGGTACATGGAATAAGTAGAATAGAGAGGGAATTTGAGAGTTCAGACAAACGTTACTTTTTTGTCCCTTGTCCACATTGTGATCACTATCAGGTACTGAAATGGCCACAGATAAAGTGGAAAGAGAAGAACCCAGCAACAGCCCACTACGTTTGCATAGAGTGTAGGGGAGAAATAAAAAATCATCAGAAAACAGAGATGCTAGCTAGAGGTGAATGGAGAGCTACAGGTGAAGGGGCAAAAGAAGGGGGAAAAATAGGATTCCACCTTTCAAGCTTGTATAGCCCAGTAGGCTGGTATAGCTGGACTCAAGCAGTAGAAGATTTTCTTCATGCAAAAGAAAGTGAACAATTACTAAAAGTTTGGATCAACACAACGCTTGGAGAAACCTGGGTAGATAAGGGAGAAGTACCAGACTGGAAGCAATTATTTAACAGGAGAGAATTCTTTCCTGTAGGCACAGTACCTAGGAGAGAAGTAGTACTTACTGCAGGAGTAGATGTCCAAAAAGATCGTCTAGAGGTGGAAGTTGTAGCCTGGGGAAAAAGCCGTGAAAATTGGTCAATAGACTACCGAGTATTTGAAGGAGATACAGGAGGTGGAGAAGTATGGAAAAAGCTTTCGGAGCTTCTGAGTCATCATTTTATCGGTAAAAATGGGCTTGAATATATGATAAGTATGATGGCAGTTGATGTAGGATATGCAACACAGGAAGTATACAACTGGGTAAGAGGTCACCAAGGCTCTGGGAGAGTAATGGCAGTAAAAGGGGCAAACAAAGCGCTAGTGCCACTGAGCAGCCCAAGTAGAGTAGATGTAACAGTTGGAGGGCAAAAGCTGAAAAGAGGAATAAAGCTCTGGCCAGTAGGAGTATCGATATTAAAGTCAGAGCTTTTTCAATTACTTAATATTTTAAAAGAAGAAGAGGGAAAAGCTCTACCTGGATACTGTCATTTTCCAGAGTATCCACCTGAATATTTTAAGCAGCTAACGGCAGAGCAATTAGTCAGCAAAGTGGTAAAAGGATACACCAAACAAGAATGGCAAAAGGTAAGAGAAAGAAATGAAGTGCTAGATTGCCGAATTTACGCAAGAGCAGCATCTATTGCACTTGGAATCGATCGTTGGCCAGAGAGTAAATGGAATAGTTTGAGTGGAAAAATGGAAAGCAAAAAGCCTAAAAAAGTGAGACAAAGCAGATGGTTGAATGAGAAGTGAAATGTACAATCAAGAATATTTAATTCAAGTTGAACAAGCAATAAAGAAGCTTCAGAGTGGCGAAAGAGTAGTATCAATTGCATATGGTGATCATGTTGTGAGATATGCTGAAGTTCAGATAAATGACCTGCTGAATCTACGGCAACGTATTAAGGCTGAGCTAAAAGTTGCAGGTGTGAAGCCAAAGAGGAAAATTGTTTTTTCAACGAGCAAGGGGATTGACAAAATTATGTAAAAATGTTATAGTTTACAGTTGATATCTTACAGTGAATAATATGGCTCAAAGTCAAGGAAGGCTTAATGTTAATGTAAATTTTGAGGGGGAATTTGCTCAGTACCTTACAGAAATGGCGAAAGTTCAAAATAGAACTATAGAAGAAGTTGTAAAGGACCTAGTAGAAGAAGAAATTGAAGCAAGTAAATTATCTGAAGAAGATGATGAAATAGATGAAGTAGATATAGAGTTAGCTAAGCTTTCTCTTGAGCGTGATGCTAGAGGTGATGAAGAAATTAGAAGTGAGGATGTAGACTGGAATAGAATATTATCTGCAAAAACAGTCTAAAAGTGGAGATACAAGCTGGGATACGATATTATCTATTCAAAAAGAGTTCTTGAGGAAGACTTTCTTGCATTACCACCAACGATAAGATCTAGAGTGAGAAGAGCTGTAGATAGTCGTCTTGCAACCAACCCTAAAGCAATAGGTAAAGCATTATCGCATGAATTCAAAGGGTATTTTAGGATACGAGTAAGTGATTATCGTGTAATTTATAGGATAAATTACTCAAAACACACAGTAACTATTACTGCAATGGGACATCGGAAGGACATTTATGAACGCAGCCCAGAATAAGCGTTGGTATTTGTGCAAGAGCCTCATGCATAATTTATAAAGTGTTAACAGCCAGACTCTCCAGCAGCTTGCTGTAATTTTTTAATGTCAAATTGCGCAACAAACTGCTGCATAATCAAAGAGGCAAAATGCTATTAAAATCGTTCAAACAATTATTCAACAAACTAAAGATAAAAAGCTCAGCCTGGGATGCATCAGGCTCAGGAAGAAGGGTAATGTATTGGCAACCGGAGGCAGGAAGCATAAATAATTTGCTTTCTCAAAGCCTTGAGCACTTACGTAGCCGCTCTCGTGATATGGTAAGAAAAAATCCATATGCAGCAAATATCATTGATACCATAGTAAGTAACTCTATTGGAACAGGAATAAAACCACAATCAAAAGCAAGAGATGGAGAATTTCGAAAGAAAGTACAAGAATTATGGCTGAGATGGACAGATGAAGCAGACAGTAGCGGAGTGAGTGATTTTTACGGGCTGCAGGCATTGGTTTGTAGGAGCATGGTTGAAGGGGGTGAATGTTTTGTACGACTGAGGACGAGAAAATCTGGAGATGGTTTATGTGTACCTTTGCAATTACAAGTACTTGAATCTGAACATTTAGACAATAAGAGTAATCAAACCCTTGCCAACGGTAATGTAATTAGAAACGGGATTGAGTTTAATAGGCTTGGGCAAAGAGAAGCGTATTACCTTTTTCGAGAACATCCGGGTGAAGGATCATTTGGAGAGTCAGTTAGAGTACCAGCAAATGATGTTTTACATATTTATAGACCGCTAAGACCTGGGCAGATTCGAGGAGTACCGTGGTTGTCCAGTGTACTGTTAAAGCTCTATGAACTTGATCAATATGACGATGCGGAATTAGTGAGAAAAAAGACAGCAGCGATGTTTGCGGGATTTATTACCAGACTTGATCCAGAAGCAAATATTTTAGGAGAAGGTGAAAGCAATGAACAAGGGGTAGCACTTTCAGGACTAGAACCAGGAACTATGCAACTTTTAGACCCGGGAGAGGATATAAAATTTTCAGAACCATCAGATGTTGGAGGAAGTTATGAAGCATTCATGAAACAGCAGCTCAGGGCGATAGCAGTAGGCACAGGGATAACGTATGAGCAGCTAACAGGGGATTTAACGGGTGTCAATTATTCATCAATCCGAGCTGGGTTAATAGAGTTTCGTAGGAGGTGCGCGATGTTACAGCATAACGTGGTAGTATTTCAATTTTGCCGTCCAGTATGGGATAGGTGGTTAGAATTAGCCCTACTCTCAGGAGAACTCGATATAGGAGAAGAATGGACAAAAAAAGGGGCAAAAGAAGTAAAATGGATAGCGCAAGGGTTTGATTGGGTGGACCCGCTGAAAGATCAGCAAGCACAGCAAATGGCGGTAAGAAATGGATTTAAGAGCAGGTCAGAAGTAGTATCAGAGCTAGGTTACGATATAGAAGAAATCGATCAGGAAATTGCTGAGGATCAAAGACGTGCTAGTTCACTCAACTTAAGCTTCGACAGCGATGTCAGTAGTGTTGATTCTAATGTGGAAATGATATGAAACAACAAATAAACAAACCAATGATGGTAGAGCCAAGAAGTTTGAGTTACTGTCATTACAAGCAGGAAAGCAGCCAATTTTTAAAAACATAAAACATGCAGTAAAAAATAGTGAAAAAGGAATAAAAGTTATACCGATACATGGAATCTTGACGAAAAAGTCAGAAGCTTTTGATAATGTGTTGGGGATGACATCGTATGAGAAGATACGTGAAGAGATAGAAGAAGCTTTGATAGATGAAGAAGTAGAAACAATAATTTTGGACATAGACAGCCCTGGAGGGGAAGTAAACGGTTTATTTGACCTTGCTGATTTTATTTATGAGGCAAGAAAGTCGGAAAAGAAAAAGATCGTAGCAATAGCAAATGATGATGCGTATTCTGCAGCGTATGCAATAGCGTCAAGTGCTGAAAAAGTATTTGTAAGCAGAACATCAGGGGTAGGAAGTATAGGAGTAATAGCAAGTCACGTTGATCAAAGTGGATTTGATGAAAAACAGGGGGTAAAATATACCACAGTATTTGCAGGAAAGAGAAAAAACGATTTAAATCCGCATGAGCCAATGACGTCTGAAAGTCTGGGAAGCTTACAAAAAGAAGTAGACCGACTATATGAAATGTTTGTGCAGCTGATAGCAAGGAACAGAGGTCTTTCAATTGAAAAGATTCGATCAACAGAGGCAGGGCTATATTTTGGGGAGAAAGCAATAGAAATAGGTCTTGCAGATGGAGTTACAACATTTTTTGAATTTATCAACAATCATAAAAGTAGGAGTGTTAGTATGACAACTATTGAGGAAAGCTACGAGAACTGTCGTAGAGAAATTTTAGAGATAATAAGATTATGTAATGTATCAAAGATGCCAGAAAAGATAGGAGAATTTATTGAGCAAAGCGTAAGTGTTGAGCAAGCACGGGAAGTTTTAATGGAGTTACTTGCAGAGCGAACGAAAAAGACAGAGATACTGAGTGCAATACCACAGAATTCAGGAGAAGAATTGATGATGCAGGTAGCTAAAGCTAGAGCACAATCAAGTATTTAAGTTTTTTTATAACCGCCGCGTACAATAACTACAAACATGGCGGTAAAACTAAAGGAAAAAAAGGAGAAAAGAAAATATGACATGTATAACCGAACAAAATAATCTAGGTGACTTATTAAAGTATGAGGCATCAAGTCTATATTCAAGAGACCAGATAAATGTAGCGAAAGGTCAAAATATTAAACTTGGTACAGTAGTTGCCAAGAAGACAGATGATGGTTTTATTAGAGTGCTGAACCCCACTGGAACAGACGGCACACAAACAGCAGTAGGAGTAATTACAACCGATATACATAGCAAAGATTCTGATATGAAAGGAGTAATTATTACTCGCAGTGCAATACTAGCAGATCATGCAGTGGTGTGGCCAGCAAATATCACTGAAGAACAGAAAGCTGAAGCAATAAAGCAACTTGAAGGACGAGGGATCATTATCCGCAAGGGAGTGTAACTTAAATTAATAAGGGGGAAAAAGAATGCAAAATCCATTTACGAATACAGCATTTAGCATGACGGCACTAACAAATGCGATGAATATATTGCCGATAAATTATGGACGTGTTGAAAATTTAAATTTATTTCCAAGTAGGTCAGTAAGATTTAGACATATTACGATAGAAGAACACAACGGAGTGTTAAGTTTACTACCAACGCAAGTACCCGGAGCACCAGCAACAGTGGGAAAACGAGGAAAACGGAAAATAAGAACATTTACGATTCCGCATATTCCGCATGATGATGTAGTACTGCCAGAAGAAGTGCAGGGAATAAGAGCATTTGGATCAGAAAGTGAACTGAAAGCGCTGGCAGACGTAATAACTGACCATTTACAGCTAATGAGAAACAAGCACGCAATAACATTAGAGCATTTGCGTATGGGAGCGCTGAAGGGAATAATTTTAGATGCTGATGGGTCGGAATTATTAAATCTGTACAACGAATTTGAAATAACACCAAAAGTAGTAAATTTTGCCCTTGGAACAGCAACAACTGATGTAAAGCGTAAGTGCTTGGAGGTATTGCGACATATTGAGGATAACTTAAGTGGTGAATATATGACGGGAATTCATGCACTGGTAAGCCCTGAGTTTTTTGATGCATTAACTTCCCATAGTAAGGTGAAAGAGGCATATGAGAGATGGCAAGAAGGAGCAGCGCTAAGGAATGATATGAGGTCAGGATTTACATTCTGCGGAATCACATTTGAGGAATATAGAGGGCAAGCAACTGATCCTGAAGGAACCGTAAGAAGGTTTATAGAAAGAGATACAGGACACTGTTTTCCAGTAGGAACAGCGAGCACATTTACAACATATTTTGCACCAGCAGATTTTAATGAAACAGTAAATACACTAGGACAGCCACTCTATGCAAAACAAGAGCCAAGAAGATTTGATAGAGGGACTGATTTGCATACGCAGTCAAACCCTCTGCCAATGTGCCACCGTCCAGCGATACTAGTCAAGATCGTTGCAACATAGGTAGAGCAAATATAAAGCGGTGTGAGGCAGAAGAATGCTTTACCTCTTCTTAGCATATAAATGTTAGTATATAGCGGAGAAACGTGCAAGAGAATATTAAGAGATTATTTAAAGATTGTTTTGCCCATTTAGGAGAAGTGGCTTTATATAAATCAAAGGATAAGTCATATATGGTACAGGTATTAAAGCAACAGCCAGATAAATTATACGAGATTGGTGAAGGACAATTTGTGGGAGAGATGCTTTTTCTTGAGGTAAGCATTTTTGATATACTGAGGCCAATTGTAGGAGATATTTTTGTTATAGGTGATTGCAAATACAAAATACACACACCACCACTTAGAGATAAATCTGGAATGGTCTGGCGAATCGAAGCGTATGGGGTGTAAAATGTCTGTTCATATAGAAGTTGAGGTAATAGAAAGTGTAAATGCTAAAAGAAAAAAAATAGAATTAGCAATAGTGAGAGCGTTAAACAGAACAGCACTATGGCTAAAATTGAAGACAGCAAAAGAAATTAGTGAGGAAAAGAAGATAAAATTAAGTTTGATAAGAAAGAGATTAAGAATTTTTAAGGCGAAAACTAGCAGATTAGAAGTGTTAATTAGAGCAAATCTCTATGACATTAGAGCATCGACAATTGGCAAGATACAAAAAACAAGAAGAGGATCGAAAGTAGGAAAGCATGAGTTTATAGGAGGATTTGCAGCAGTTATGCCAAAAGGAAATAGCGGTATGTTTAAACGTGAAGGAAGGGCAGCATTGCCAATAAAGGAAGTTAAGTTGCCACTGAAACCTGAGGCTTCAAGGATAATAGGGAATCTTGTTAATTATGAAGTTGAAAAGGTATTTGAAAAATATTTTATACATTACATGAGTTAAATTATATGCATGACAAAGTTCTGGAAAGATTTACATCAAGCAATTTGCAGCACACTGAAGGAAGAAATACCGTCTATACAGACATGTGAAATTTATCCAGCAATAAGGAAAGAATTATTAGCGCCAGCGTTATTTGTAGAGCTTGTGAGTTTAGAATCGGGAAAAGATCCTGGAACAGAGGAATTAGCGCTGAAAGCAAGATTTGAAGCGAGAATTGTAGTTGATGGAACAGTCGAGTATTCCTCGTTAGTTGTAAGGTCATTAGCAGCAGAAGTAGCAAGAGTAGTAAATAAAAATACTTGGAACGTGAAAAATGTTTCACCAGGAGAATTTATATCAGGAGGAGGAGATGATTTTAGGCCAGAGCTCGATGCATATTTAGTGTGGTTGGTTGAATGGGTTCACTATCTGCATTTTGGAGAATCAGTCTGGTTAGAGGGGAAAATTAAGCCACATAAAATAGCAGTGGGAGAAATGCATGTTGGAAAATAATTTTGCCATTGCAGAGTTACAGAGAAAAGTAGCGAATATTATTCGTATCGGAATTATTAAAGAAATAGATTATGAAAAAGCAAAAGTAAGAGTGAAAATAGGAGAATTTTTAACAGATTATCTGCCATGGGTAACGAGCAAAGCAGGAAAAGACAGAGATTGGTCTCCACCAGATATCGGTGAACAGGTTATGATATTTTCTCCTTTTGGTGAACTATCATTAGGAGTGGTATTAGGAGGAATATATCAGGAAAAATACCCTGCACCAGAGAATAAAAAAGAAATAAATAGTATAAAATTTCAAGATGGAACAAGATTGTTATATGATAAAGGGAAGCATCATTTAGAGATTGAAGTAGTGGACAAAATAACACTGAAGGCTGGGAAATCAAGTATAGAAATGACAAAAAGTGGAATAAAACTGAAAGCAGAAAGGATTGACTTAAATTGAACAAAGGAATAGTAAGGTTAGGAGACTACTGTGGAGAAGCTATACCACATTTCTGCATTAGCGGCAGTAATAATGTTTTTGTAAACGGTAAGTCAATATGTAGACAAGGAGACAGTTTTAGTGAAGGAAGAGCATTAACTGAAGGATCAAAAACAGTATTTGCAAATGGTCTTAGTGTAGGAAGAGTAGGAGATATAGTTTCATGTGGGTTTAAAGTAATAAAAGGCAGTGAAAGCGTCTTTGCAAAATAGAAATGAAGGGAATGGATGCTAAAACAGGTAAGGCATTAGAAGGTTTGGAACACTTAAAACAATCAATAATTGATATATTAACCACCCCTATTAACAGTAGGATCATGAGAAGGGATTATGGGTCGAGATTATTTGAGTTAGTGGATAAGCCAATAAATAGAGATTTAACTTTGGAAATCTATGCAGCAACTGCAGAAGCTTTGGAAAAATGGGAAAAGAGATTTAAGTTAGAAAAAGTAAAAGTTGAAGGAGTAAAAGAAGGGAGAGTAACATTGAATTTAGAAGGTGTCTATCTTTCAGAAGGTAAGTTCATAAATATTAATGGAGTAGTTGTTTAAAAATGCAGCAGCCAAATATTATCGAACCACTGAACTTTGAAGAGATTTTTTCTCGGATGAAGGAAGAGTTAGTGAAGTGTGATGCAAGTTTTACAGCATTAGTAGAAAGTGACCCAGCGATGAAGGTATTAGAAGTAGCAGCATGGAGGGAATTGTTACTAAGACAAAGAATAAATGAATCAGTAAAGAGTAATTTACTAAAATTTGCAACGGGAGAAGATCTTGATAATTTAGCTGAGTTTTATGGAGTGGAGAGGCAGAAAGAAGAAGAGGATGAACGATTTAGAAAAAGAATTAAAGCAAAGATAATGGGTTGGAGCACATGTGGGAGCAAGGAGTATTATAGGTATCATGCACTGTCAGCAGATAGAAGAGTAAAGGATGCGCTGGTTGAGTCAAAAGTGCCAGGAAGTGTAGAGATCTCAATTTTATCCACGGAGTTATCAACAGCATCAGAAGAACTACTTGAAATTGTAAAAAAGCAGGTTACGAGAGATGATATAAGGGTTTTAACAGATACGATAACAGTAATTAGTTGCAATATTACGGAAATAGATATCCACAGCAGAATGAGCATAAGTTCTGTAATATCAAAGGAGGAAATTAAGGAACAGTTCATCAAGAAGTTTGAAGCAAACAAAAGGTTGGGATGGAACATTACAAGATCATGGATAATAGCGAATCTATTTGTAGATGGTGTAGAAAACGTAGAATTAATAGAACCAAAAGAGGATGTTGTGGTTCTGGGAAATGAATGTGCAAATTTGAGAAATTTAAAGATTGAGTTGAATTAATGTTATTGCCACCAAATGCAACAAAGCAAGAACAAGCATTGGCAGATGCAACAGATTATAAGGTTGATCCAAGCTGTATTAGAGGGTTTAAATTTAGATTAGAAGAAGAAAAATTGCCGTGGTTGATTGAGGAATATGAATTGGGGGAAATTCTACGTTGGGTAAGGGATAAAAGAAAAGCTGTAATAGAAGGAGTAAAATTTCAAAGGCTACGTGGAACGCCTGCATCACTTAAGATAGCACTAAAATGGGCAAATATAGAAGATATTACAATTATCGAAGAACCACCTGGTAAACATTTTTTTGAACTGCAAATAGGAATAAAAGATGTTCCAAATGACTTTTTTGTAGATGCAGTAGTAGAACTTGCAAAACTATCACTACCAGCAAGATCGCGGCTAATGAGGATTTTTAATGACCACTACAACGTTGATAGGTTTATTTTAGATGAAAGTTTATTTGGAAGTTTGTTATCAGACTACTCTGGTATAAAAGTTGAAAAAAATGGGCCAGTGTTATCGTTTGGAAGAGTAAATTTTTTCAGTTCTAGAGGTCCGTTAGTAGAGATTGTAGACAACTATTTAAGAGAGCATTATGAACAAACATTTAGTAATGACATATATCGATTAGATGTAGCAGTACTTGGAGAAACCGAGCCTAACACAAAGAATTGTAACGGTATTTATGAAAGAAGTCATCAGTGGAATAATTTAAAAACGTTATATCCGCTACCACAGAGCTTATTACCAGCAATTAAGTTTGCAAAGGCGCAGATAGTATTATCGGACAGTTGGAGTTTAGGAGAAATAAACGCATGTTTTCCGGTTACGAGTGCAGAAGAGAAAGGAAGTAAATTTTTACTAGGAAGTGATAAACTATCCGAACAACTGTGGAATTTAAAATACAAGCCAATTTTAGAAAGGTTTAGCGTTACTCACCACTACAAGGTAGAAGATTTTACCAACCAGAAAGTTATAAGATTTGGTTTAGCAGAACACAATGTTCATTTTGAAAGCGATTTAAATTCAGAGCAAAAGGATTCAATACATAAATTAGAAAGTTACATTTTAGTATTGTACGGAGGTGTCTTAACTTGGCACGAACATCGACATTTGAATAGAAGTTGGGAAGAAAAACAGGTCATATGTTTAATACGCTAAGTACTTATATTTATATCTTCATATATTACATTAACATTCGGTAAAAATGTGTGTTTTTTGAAAAAAAAGAAGTTGCTTTTTGATATCAAAACAGGCATAACTAGAATAGTAGTGGGTAAACATAAGAAGTTTACTTTACGCTAGAATGAGCCAAATTGGCCATTTTATGTATGTTTTTATAGTGAGGTACACAATGAAGTTTAGCAAGGAAAAGAGAGAAGCTTTTAGTAAGTTTTTTAAAGAAGTATCAAGTAACGGGTTTAAAAACATTAATAAAAAAAATGAAGAAGGAGAGACGATATTGCATCAAGCAGTAGAAATCTCCGATCACAAAACAGTGAAGTTATTAATAAAAAAAGGAGGGGAGATCAATGCAAGAGATAAAAAGGGTTATACGCCACTACACTGTGCAGTATTTGCGAAAAGCTTAGAAAATGTAAAATTGCTGATAAGGGGAGGAGCAGAAGTAAATGCCACTCAATATGTCAGTGGATGTACGCCACTGCACTCTGCATGCAAAATAGGAGCAGGAGTTGCAATAATAAAAGAGCTAGTAAAAGCAGGAGCTGCCATTAATCAACTGGATAAATATGGTGCAACACCAATGTATTATATATGGGAGAGTGAAAGGTATTGCCTATGGGATAATGGGGAGAATGAAAAGGCAAGTAAATTTTTGAGAGAACAAGGTGGAATAACAAAAAGTAGAAAAGTGACATGCTATGAAATAGAGAATTTAGTGGAAGAAATAGCATATATGTTAGATAGAAGCTATTTACCAGAGTTAAAAATAATAGAGATAAAAGAAATAAGAAAGAGAGATAAGGCGCTAATAAGGGAAGAGTGTAAAAATTTAGCAAGCAAGATAATGTGCAAAGTGAACGAAATGATTGATGAGGTGGTGAGAAGGAAAGCTTAAAAAAGGGACTTAATTTTAAAGAAAGGTGGGGTAGATTATGATAAAGCTTGGTAAGAAAGAGGCATTTAATAAATCTCTATTAGAGAACTCATTTAAAAGTGTTTATGAAAGAGACGAAAATGGAAGAACAGTTCTACATTATGCAGTAGATGCAAAAACAGTGAGGTTATTAGCTGAAAAAGGAGCGAATGTGAATGCAGTAGATGTAGGAGGGTATACACCATTGCACTTGGCAGTAACAGCCCAGAATCTAGAAAATGTAAAAGAGCTAATAAGATCAGGAGCAAATGTTAATGCTGAGGAATATGGGAGTAAGAATACGCCATTACACCTAGGATGTATGATTGGTGAAAAAGAGATAGTGGAAGAGCTAGTGGAAGCAGGAGGAGAAATAGAGAAAGAGGATAAGTTTGGGCTGAAAGCGATGGATTATGCAAAAAACAGTAAAGAAGTAACTGAGGTATTAAAGAAAGAAACAGACAGAATTGAAAAGTTATTTGAAAAGCGAAGGGGAAAACCATCTACGAGAGGCTAAAAATATGGAGGAAGAAATAGAAAAAAAGGTAAAGGATTTAGAGAAAGAATCATTAGAAGAGCTGAGGAAAATATGGAAAAAGGTATATGAGAAAGAAGCGCCTAGATACTCAAAGAAATATCTGGTACCAAGATTAGCATATAGGTTGCAAGAGGAGGAGTATGGAGAAATATCAAGAAAAGGAGCAAAAAGACTAGAGTATCTGGCAGATCGGCTAGAGAAGGGAAAAAGAATAAGTAGTGACAAACTTCCGGTAGCAGGAACAGAGCTAATATTAGAAAGAGGAGAAGAGATGCATGCGGTAATGGTAACAGATAGGGGTTTAATCTACAGAGAAGAGTTTTATACGTCATTGTCAGCAGTAGCAGGGAAAATAATGGGAATGAGTTACAACGGACCTTTATTGTTTGGAATGCGTGATAAAAGTGGAAGTTGAGAATGTTAAAAGAGGTAAGGTGCGCGATATATACGAGAAAATCAAATGAGGATGGGCTAGAACAAAAGTTTAATAGTCTTGATGCGCAGCGAGTAGCATGTGAGAAGTATATAAAAAGCCGAGAAGGCTGGGTAGTATTGGCCAAAAGGTACGATGATGGAGGCTTTTCAGGGAGTAATTTAAATAGACCAGCGATAAAGGAGTTGTTTGAAGACGTAAAGGCAGGAGAAGTAGATTGTGTGGTAGTATATACATTAGACAGACTATCAAGGGAAACAAAAGATAGTATAGAAGTGACATCATTTTTTAGAAGGCACAGAGTAAATTTTGTAGCAGTAACGCAGATATTTGACAATAATACGCCAATGGGAAAGTTTGTGCAAACAGTGTTATCAGGGGCGGCACAACTAGAAAGAGAAATGATAGTAGAGAGAGTAAAAAACAAGATAGCAACATCAAAAGAGCAAGGATTATGGATGGGAGGAACTTTACCGCTAGGGTATGATGTAAAAGAAAAGGAATTAATAATAAATGAAAAAGAGGCAAAGACGGTGAAACATATATTTGCAAGGTATATGGAGATAAAATCAATGGCAGAATTGGCAAGAGAGTTAAATAGCGAGGGGTAACGAAAGAAGAGGTTTGAAGCAAAATCGGGAAAAGTATACGGAGGAGAAATCTTTAAAAAAGCAACGGTAAGGAGAATAATAACAAATCCAATATATATGGGAAAAATACGGCATTATGAGAAGCAATATGAGGGAAAACATGAAGCAATAATAGAAGAAAAAAAATGGCAAAAAGCGCAAGAATTAATAAAGAATCAACCGTATCAAGGGAAAAAATATGAAGAGGCACTACTAAAGGGAATAATCAAGTGCAAGAGCTGTGATGTGAATATGACACTGACGTATGCGAAAAAGGAGAATAAGAGGTATCGATATTATATATGCAATAACCATTTAAGAGGAAAAGATTGTGGATCAGTGAACCGAACAGTAGTAGCGGGAGAAGTAGAAAAAGAAGTGATGAAGAGAGCAGAACGCCTATATGAAAATTTGGAAGAAAAAGCGGAAGAGTGGAAAAATTTAAGTTTTGGAAAACAGAAAGAAGTGGTGAAGAAATTAATAAAGACAGTATGGATGAGAGAGGATGGAATAGATGTCTGTTCTGAGTCAGAGGAAAAATTGATACCAATGAGTTTAAAAAAGAAAGGAAATAAATGCACGGTAGTAGAACCAGAAGGTAAAACAAACAATGCACTACTGAAAGCAGTGGTAAGAGCCCATCTGTGGAAACGTCAACTAGAGGAAGGGAAATATGGAAGTGTGAAAGAGCTGAGCGTTAAAATTAATATAGGTACAAGACGTATACAACAAATTTTAAGGTTAAATTATTTAGCTCCAAAGATAAAAGAAGACATAGTAAATGGGAGACAACCGAGAGGTTTAAGATTAGCTGATTTAAGGGAAATACCAATGTTATGGAGTGAGCAATTGGAGAAATTTTATGGGTAGTGCTTGATTGAGAAATTAATAAGTTATTAATGAAAAAAGTATATAGAAGTAAATATTATAGAGGAAGAAATATAATGCTACAGTTCAAAAATACCGAAAACAGGAAAAATATAACCTATGAGTTAGCATGTAATGAGGGTAAATTAACAAGTAAAGACAAAAAAATTCTTAATTTGGCAAAGAAAATAGAGAAAGATGCAAGTGTTGTCAAAGAACTCAAAAAACTTGATAAAATAGAGGAGATTTTAATGGTAGAAATAGTTCGCAAATGTAAAGGTAGAAAAGAAAGACTTACGCTATTACAGCAAGCTTTACTTTATAGTCACAATGCAACTTTGGAATATGTTATTAAAAGAGCTGAGGAATACAAACTTTTTGAAAAGATTTCTGGTAAGAGAATTGTTTCAGAGCATTTAGGTGATCATGGAGAGCCAATAAACAGAACTTACAGTACTGTTGTATGTGAAAATGGTGCAGTACACAGAAAAACTTTAACACCAAGAGGAAAAACTCCTAACAATGGAACTATTATAGCTGAAGATAAGAATAATGAAAAAGTACCGGATCTAATTACAATAAACCAAGGTACTGCTGCTGTAGGTATATTAACTGAAACTGAACCATGTGAAAGTAGCGAAGGAAGTAAAAATTTCTCAAAAGAAACTGCTATAGAAGAATCAAGGGCTTGTGATATGCAAGAAGATATTGGGGAAGTTGTTGATGATTATAGAAATAATTTTGATTTCAAAGAGCAAAAAGTTACAGAAACTGGCACTCAATCATATGAGGATATTAATAAAAATAACAAAGATTTTCACCTAACATTTGAAAACAAGGAGAGAGCTGAAACCGAGGTTCCTCTTCGTAAAGAAAAAATGGTGTCAACACAAAGACTAATACCATTAGATCCAGTATTATTAGACGACGAATATATAGGTAATGTTAATCTAACAATGATAGAACATGCTGAAGAAAAAGCGATGTCAACAAGAAGACTGATAAAAGTAGATAGGTCATTATTAGACAATGAAGATAACAAAGACTTTCAACTGACATTTGAAAACACCAAAAAAGCCCAAAACTCCTCAATAGAAAATGCTGTGCAAGGACGCAATATTTCTGGTAGCTTTCCTTTTAGAAAATGTTTTAATAGTGATGCTGGAGGCAAAGAAGAAAATCCATCAACAAAAGCAATACAGCAAAAACGAGCAATCCTGGCTGGCAGTGCTGGAGTAGTATTATTGGTGGGTAGTGTTGCATCCTATATTATGAAAATGCATGTAATAGCCGTAATTGGCGGGATTGTTGGATTAGCGTGTATAGGTTTTGCACTGTATAAGCCAAATACCAAATTTGAGAAAGTGAAAGGTGTGGAACAGGCCTCAGTTTTCTTTGGATCAAATATAACATGATATAGTATTTTGAGTATTTCCATGGCATTGTTGAACATTGCTTGTCTCAAGTGAATTTGTAGGCCTATTGCAGCAGTATATAATTGCGAAAGCAACGAGACAACAAACCAGTCCAACTGTTATTCCTAATGTTAACTTTTCCAAGTAGAATGCAATAGCTAACCCAGAAATGACTCCAGCTATTGCGAATGCAGAAGAAACTATAATAGGCAACTTACTGCTTTGCGCATTTTGTAGAACCGGATTACTTTTGTCTATTTCACTAGGCTTTTTGCTGTTATCCTGAACATTATTCACCTGTTTAGAGTCTTCTTGACCAGTAGAAGCTTGTATGTGCTGATTGCTCTGAGTCACGTTCTCTTGTCCTGAAGTTTTAGGTTGCCCATTTTGCAGACTGCTATTATTTTTGAATATAGAATCTTCCTCACTATTTGTTGTACTTACCATAGAATGTTCATTATTAGTAACATTTTTATTTGTAAGCTCATTGCTGAAGCTAAGGTAATAGGTAGATGATAGTAACAAATCCTCTGGTTCCATGCTAGTGTTTAATGCTGTAACACTTGTTAAATCAAGCTCTTTTTCGTTGTTATTACTTTTGTGTACGAAAATACTGCTAGTTACCGGTCTTGCTTCAGTATTAAAAGTTTGATTTTGCTCTTTATTTTTCTTTTGACCAGAAGCTTTATCTCGTGTGTCGCTAGTGTTCTCTACCTCAGTGTTTTGCCTTCCGCTAAGCGCTTTACCCTCCTCATAACTATTACTAATAGACTGCTCTGCTAGAAAGCCCATACCGTTTAGTATATCATTCCCTTCCTTTCCTGTAAAGACATCTTCTTTTATCTGTTGACTCTTAAATTCTGGGCTTTGTAATCGTACATCACTTGCTTCATTGATTGTTTGGCCTGGAGATGCAGCGTCATTTGTTACAGCCAACGAAGCACCTTCAACATTTATGATAGGTGATCCTTTATTGTAGTTATTGTTCATTCTTTCTATTAGGTCAGACCGAATCTTACACAAAATGTCCTCAAGGCTTTTAGCTTTTTTATAATCTTCTTGAGAGATATAACCATAACAGTACTGACTGGTAGAATATATAAACCCTATAATAGGAGTAGCAGGATAAGTACCCCACGCCTTATCTTGTTCTTTAGTAAAGTTACCTACCATTTCTAATATTTTTTCTACTACTTTCAAACCTTTTTGAGGCGATACAGAAATAACATTATCCTGAATAACATCTACACAATTACTCAAAGCATCAACATTTTTAGCATTTATTGCTCCTTTTACCGATTCTACTACACTCTTTAGGTCGAGAGTTGGATTTTCAGGAATAATAACAAGTGATGATTCTTCATCATTATTTAAATCTTCTTGATCTGCAATGAACGACTGAGGACCTTCACCAATATTTGCAATGAGGGACTCAACAACTGCATTATCAGCATCTTTGAAATGTTTATTAATATCGTCAAGTAGGCTGTTGTCGTTTGCTTTGTAGTTGCTTAATTGTTCAGGAATAGTAAGTATTACTTTGCCATTTTCATAGTCTACTCGATCACTTTGAAATTTAAGTGTGAATTTCAGTGAGCTATTTGACCTACATATTTCTTTCTCTGGATTATTCAACTCTGCTACACATGTAATCTTACGGTACTCAATGTTTACAGAATCTGCATTACTATCACAAATATGTATTGTTTTTTCAGAAACTATTGGTATCAAATTATAATTGGCAAATATCGAATGCATCTGTTCATACATTGCAAACTCATATCCTGCTTGATTACAATGAGTAATTAATTCTTCCAGTATATGACCGTTTGGCACTTCTGCTCCGGCATGTTCAAACATTTTTATAAAAACATGTTTTGCAACCTGACGTTTATCATTTTGATTGAGTTCATCGTATAATTGTGTAACAAAACGACTATCTATAGGTTTATCGTTAATCATAAAACTCATTCTAGGTAGGTCTTTATAAGCTTGTTTACCAGAATTTGCATCTTTATTACTTTCGTTTGCTTTTACCTTACTGAGTAGACGTTGCGTAAGTTTAAACTCTAATTTGGTTATTGTGTTAGGACTGTAGTGAACTTCATTCTGATCTTTCTCAGGAAAAGAGTGAATATCTACTTGCTGATTTGCAACACCAATAATTTTACCTCTTGTCATGTTTATCCTTAATATAGATAAGCTTAGTCCAGTTTAGCACTAAATAGTAATTTAATCAAGTAAATTATTTAATTTTTCTCAAGAATGTAAAACATAACTATAGGTGTCTCGATATACACCTTGATTTGAATTTATACAGATACTTCTAAACTTACAATGTTATACCAATTTTCAATGATAATGAGACAAATAAAAAAGAGCGCTTTCTATCTATAAACGAAGGTTTAAGCTAATTTATCGAACGTTCTACTTGTCTTCCCAATAATGAATTTCAGTATTACATAATGATGTCATCAATGTCTGTATATAGTGATTAAAACAGCAAGCCTCCAAGCTGGAAGCCTGCTATTGGTTACTTTACATCAATTTTCTTAACATGTTTTTCCGACTTAGGTACACTTATATGTAATACTCCGTCTGAGAAATTAGCAGATATTTTATCTTGGTCTACATTAGCTGGAAGTTGAAAAGACCTATAGAAAGAACCATGATACCTCTCACGATGGTAATATTGCTTATCTTCTGACTCTTTTTCGCATTTCTTTTCACCTTTCACTATGAGATTATCGCCAGATGTACTAATATCTACATTTTCTTTAGGGATACCTGGCAATTCTAAAGATAGGCGATAGTTTTGCTCTGTTTCATACAAGTCACAAGCTGGCAATACACTGCCATCTCTTCTGAGAAGTCCAGGGTTAGTTCCCATAAAGAAGCTATTGAACATGTCGTCAACAGCTTTTTGCAGACCTCTTAAGCTAAAATTATCGCGATTATTGTTTTTATTTGAATGAACTAGATTACTCATGTTATACCTCCTTATCATTACTCATGCATTATGTAATCATTCTATTCACTAGTTTCAATACTGTGTGATGTAGTTAAAATAAACGTGGACAATATTTTCTAAAACTAAATTGATGTCACGCTTTTTAGTAATACTTGGTTTTCTGATTACAGGGATAGGTCTTGTTTATCCTCTAATACAAAAACTTGGCATAGCAGGCGATATCTATATTGAAAAAGGTGTTTTATTTTCCGATCACTACTTCAATTTTGATAAGCTTTATAATAAGCCTCGTTATACTACTAATGAATAAGTTTCGTTAGTGGAATTGAATTTCTGCCAAAGTAACCTTCGCCTTAATATTTCAAGATAGGCAACAATAGAGAAGTTTAAGTTATGCAGGTGTGGTTTAGAAGTTTTTAGTGAGTATCAAATTTTACTCAAAGTGTTAGAATTTTATGTAAAAAAAGATATTGACTTGTGACTTAATGATAACTAAGGTATGCCTAATTGATAGTTAAGGGGATGATATGCCAGGTTTCTTTGAGAAGTATAAATCGTTTGAGGAACAGGTTAATGCAGCAATAGATGCTGATGATGCCGAACTAGTGCAGGTTCTTTTGGGACCAAAGTATTGTCAACTTTGGCAGTATTGGTTAGTACATGGCATTGTTACATCTAAAGTATTAAACATGGAAAGAATTGTCAATTCTAAGCTGTTCTTGAGTATTATTGGCAAGCAAGTGAAGGTTCTTGAGGGGCAGAAAGATTTACTAGAGAAGCAGCAGAAACTACTAGAGAGTAAAGATGAACAAAACACGCAAGGTTTAAACCAAGGAGGTAATCAACAGATAAAAAAGAGTAGACATTTTGTAAGAGATTTGCTGGTTGCTATACGAGATGCAGCAATAGAGTGCAGGAATAGTATAGTAGAGGAATCGAACAAAGAGGTCGACTATCGTTCATTTTATGTACCTGATAATCTATTAAAGAATAGTAACACACAAGGAGATACTATTGATCAATTAGATGACCTGAATTGTGCAATTCAACAAATAAGTACAATATCGTCAGCAGAAAGATTAAGTTTAACCAAGGAAATTGATGGTGTCATTAGTGAGGTTAGTAATCAAATTGAAAGTGAAATTTGGGGGGAAAGTGATATTAGTACTAGGGTTTCATATTACTTAGGTAAGGTAGTGCATGGAGTGGAAAATGCTGTTAGTGGTGAAAATGGTCAGTTGCTTGATCAAGCTTTAGGTACTGTTCCAAATAATGTAAGAGTTAGAGGTACGCTTTTACCCTTGGGAGCTATTGCAAGTGGTATTGTAACTGTACTTAGGTATATTCCTGCTCCATTGCTGAAGTTACAAGAAAGTGTGTATGATAACGTTAATTCCTCAGCTTGTGTAAAAAATAATCTGGAAGAAATAGAAAGATTTATTCATAAGATTGAAAGTATAGCAAAAGAAAAACAAGACTTAAGCGACAGGCTGGTTGCAACACGAAATAAGATAGAGAGTCAAGTAGTAGAAAGAATGAATGATGGTAAATTTATCGACAAGAAGTTTGTAAGGGATATGTATGGAGCATTTCTATATAACTATCTCGATGGTGCGAGTGGAAAGAGATCTAATTTACTGTATCACGATATAGAAATGGAGAATGGTAATATCAAAATAGTAGCTGATAAAATTCTAGGGAAAGTTAATGCGGTAGACTATGAAAAGTTTGAAAATTTCTTAAATAGAGCACTTAAAAAGTCTAATCCTAATTTTGATGTAATTAGTGTGCTAATCGTTAATTCTGCTCCTCTATTTTCATACAAATGTACAGATCCAAATGTGAACAGAAACGTGGAGAGATTAATGAAGAGGTCTTTTCATACAATAATGATTGATGTACATAATTTACTATTCAACTTCGAAAGGCACTTTCCAGATATAGATGTAGATGTAAGTTTGGTATCATTTCTCCCCAACAAGGATGGTAGTTACACTCAAAGTTGTAAGAATAACATTATTTTAGAAGGTAATGAAAGATATAAGGAAATGATAGGTAAAGTAAGCAAGTTTATGGATGAGGTGGAAAAATTGGTGGAAGTAGGAGGATTGAACCGAGTAAGAGGGTTCTTGGGCATTCCATCTTTGTGGTATACTTTCTACGATTTTACTAAGGGTCTTTTTGTAGGACATACTCCAAGTTCAACTGAGGAGGGTAAGATTATAGATGAAAAGATTAGAGAGTTTTTATGTAAGGCTACACACTCTATTGCAGTTGGAAATGAAGGAATGATGAAAGAGTATATTGAAGATGCTAGAGAAAGAATGAAACATGAGAAAAATAGTGATGTTTATGAGCTATATAAAATTGTTACTGATAAGAGATGGAGAGATATATTCCGTGTCTTGAGTCGTACAAAAAGCGAAAAAGAGAAATATATCTGGAAAGATACACCTAATGAGCAAAAGTTAGACAATTTTATAAAAATCACTGATCAAAGGATAAGAGCTTTTAAAAATCTGGAAGAAAGGAGTAAAGCACGTGCAGCAGAAGAGGGGAAAAAACAGGCGGAGCAAATGGTAAAACAGGAAGCTCAAAGGGCAGAACAGCTCAAGCAAGCATTGGAGCAAAAAGATTTAGAGAACAAAGTAATGAAGAGTTGTGTGAAAAAGTTAGCAAGATTTGATGAAGAACTACAAAGTGCAATAGATGAAGAAAGTGAGGACAAAATTGTAAAAGCAGCTATAGGTTGTAGGATAAGGTCTCCAGAAGAGGTAATTGATGCAATAATAGAAGAGATAAAAGTTAATAGGGAGAAAATAATAAAAGAGGGAAGAGTAAGTGATGAGATAATCGAAGCAAGTGTAAGAAGTTTCTCAAATCAGGGTACTTCACTAAGTGATGTCAATATAAGTCAAGGTGTAAATGCAGGAATGGGGAGAAATTGATGAAGTATGCATCTAATTTACCTGAGTGGCAAAAAAATGTTGTTGAGTTCTTATCTAGTCGTAGAAAGTATCGATTATTTGGGTGGGAGTTTGGTCCAACCTTACTTGATGAGTTATATGGGATAAGCTATTATCATACAGGCTATGACTATATAAAAGTTGGAGTTTTTTTCACTCCTATAGTTGCTTTTTCGGCTGGGCTTGTTTCATTTATATCAACACGCAGGGTAAACCTTGCTGTGGCAATAACTTCTAGCATAATAGTGCTAGGGATTATAACAACACTTGCTGTTGATTATCAAATGACAAGGAGAAAGGCCGGGGTGGTGAGCCAAGGGGATTGCGTTGAATTGCTGAAAGCACTAGAGAGAATACCGCAGTATTGGTGGTGGCCGTGGGGTAAACAGATAAAGGATATTACGATCACTGAAGAACAAATAAATAGAGCAGTGAACTACAATGATTACTCGATTGCTTCACGTTTAATCTATTCTTTGTTCACTAATGTTGTGTTGCATCAATTTTATGTTGCAAGGCTAAGTTACCTTTATAATTATTATAAACTTGGAGGGAAAATGGTATTAGGGTCTGGTATATGGAATGAGTGGAAAAAACAAAAAATTTTGCTATCTAAGAAAAAATTAGCACTAACAGAAGTACCTGAAACTGTACAAGAAACATATAGGGAAGAAAATAGATTGGAAGAGACAAGTAGAATTGATAAATTAGTCAAGACAATATACAGAGTTGATAATAAAGAAATGAGTTTAGGTCAGGCACTTGATTTATTGCAAACAAAGTGGATGCTATTGTATCTTGATAAAAGCTTGGGTGGAGTGAGAAATAAAACAAAGAGTGAAGAGGAACATAACAAATATTTTGAAAGTCTTATTAAACAATTGACGAAGTTATCATTAACGTACCATTCAGACAAGGGAAAAGTTAAAGATGAAGAAATGCAAAAAATAATTAACCAGACTAAAAAAGCTCTGAAGAATATACATTCATACATCATGCAGGATGAGACGTTTATTCTTAATAAGGAGTGTTATTTATTGTATAGGATGTATAATCGCATACCGTTAAGTACATTAAGTAATGATGAAAAGAATGTATCTGGAGTAGTAAAAGTATCGTCCATAGATGGAATGTCTGCTTTGTTTGAGTTAAGTCTCTTAGCTTACCAGGAAGAAGGATTTTTGATGGTGGCAAGAAATAGATACTTAAATGACGCAAAAGCATCTGTAGCATCGCTTCGCAAGAAATTATTAAGTATAAAAGGCGCAGAGTATAGCGATATTAAGCTATTAAGCGCTGAAATAGAAGGTACACGAAAAATTTTTGATGGCAATTATAACAAATACGTAGAAGAATATTATAAAGAATGGGTAAATCGCTTACAGGGGAATGTTCAAAAAAGTGTGTCAAACCGAAAAAAAAGTAATAAATTGATATAAAAAAATGGAGGTTTGACAATGAGTCAGAAAGTAGTAAACAGAACTAACGGATTGGTAGATTATAAAGAGTTGGAAACAAATATCCTGTCGTCTATACGAGAAGGAAGACCGTTGACAGGAAGGGAGGGAGCATTAACACCATTTATAAAAAAGCTGCTGGAGGCAAGTTTGGAAGGTGAAATAGAAAACCACTTATTAGCTGAAAGTGAAGAGAATAATCGAAGAAATGGGAGAAATGGAAAGACTTTACGGACAAGTGCCGGTTCATTTGAACTTTTGACGCCAAGGGATAGAGAAGGAAGTTTTGAGCCGCAAATAGTCAAAAAAAGGCAAACAAGCTTACATCCAGAGCTTGAAACGAAGATTTTGAGCACATTTGCCAGTGGTATGAGCTATAGAGATATAGCGTCACACGTTGAGGAAATTTATGATCACAAAATATCGGCGGCAGAGATATAAAGTATTACCGACAAATTACTGCCTATAATCAATGAATGGCGTAGTCGTCCACTGCAATCAGTATACCCGATAGTATTTATGGATGGGATGTTCTTTAAGGTCAAAGAGAATGGACATTGCGTAAGTAAATGTATGTACAATATATTGGGCATAGACCAAAATGGCAGAAAAGAAGTCCTGGGCTTTTATTTGGCTGAAAGTGAAGGAGCTAACTTTTGGTTGGGAGTGCTAAATGACCTCAAAGAAAGAGGAGTAGAAGATATTCTGATTGCATGTGTAGATGGGCTAAAAAGCTTTCCTGCAGCTATAAATAGTGCGTTTCCTAAAGCAGAAGTACAGCTATGTATAGTGCATCAGATAAGAAATTCACTAAAATATGTATCCAGCAAAGATGTGAAAGTTTTCATGAATGATTTGAAAAAAATATATCGTGCTACAAGTAAAGAAATTGCTGAAAATTACTTACTTGAGCTGGAAGAAAAATGGGGAGAAAAGTATCCTTTAGTTATAAAATCGTGGCAGAACAATTGGGAAAATTTATCTGGTTATTTCAAGTATTCTAGCCCAGTTAGAAGGCTAATTTACACCACAAATCCAATTGAGGGGCTGCACAGACAGATCAGAAAATTCACTAAAACCAAGGGCTCATTTACCAGCACAAATGCCTTGTATAAACAGGTATATTGTGCTATAAAGAAGGTAGAGCAAAAATGGACTATGGCTCTGCCTAATTGGGCTTTAACTATGTCTCAACTTGATATTTTCTTTCCAGATAGATTGAAAATTGAGTTGAACTAAAAATGCGGTTTGACACACTTTTTTGAACATTCCCGAATAACCTGAAATCCTGTATCAACTATTTTCTTGGTAATCGTCAATAAACATCCAGTTTCCAATAAGCAGAGGTTTTGCAATTTACCTGTGTATCCTTGATCAGCAAAAAACTTATGTAATGTTGGAGCTTTGCATTTGGCTTGAACAAAAAGATTTAGTGCACCATCACGATCCTGAATGCTTGCACTTTGTACTTCAGCAGCAATTACAAGACCTACAGTATCTACAACGATGTGGCGCTTTCTACCCTTTACTTTCTTGCCAGCATCATATCCTCTGGATCCCCTTTTTGAGTAGTTTTTACTGATTGGCTATCTATTATTCCCACTGATGGAGTTTCATTCTTACCAATTATCTCTCTTACTTTTTTAACTAGAAAATCATGAATCTCTTGCCATATTCCACTTTTTTTCAATCGCTAATTACAACTATACACTGTTTTCCATGGTGGAAAATCTTTAGGCAGTTGTCTCCATTGACATCCTGTTCTCATCATATAGCGGATTGCGTTAATAATTGTTCTAATACTATGTTTTCTTGGTCTGCCGGTCTTTTTAGGTTCAAAATATAGCTCTATTATCTTCCATTCTTTGTCACTTATATCGCTTGGGTACATTTAAAATATATCTTATAACACACTTCTTAACTCCTTTCTACTTAGTTTGAAGACAGGCTCTTAGAGATGCCAGACAATTGGCAGCATATGCTGGAACTATACCACGAAATATAACGTCAGGTTCATCTATATGCGCTAAGCCCAGGTTAAGTAAATCCGGTTCACAAACATTACGCAAGGCGCTTTTCTTTCCAGCCGTAGTAGCGAAGAATCAAAATCCTATCATTATTAGCTTTTGCCAAAGACTAAAGGAGAGAGGTAAGCATAATATGGCTATTGTTGGTGCTGCGATGCGTAAGCTACTCCATATTATTTTCGGTATTCTAAAATCTAAAAGTGCTTTTAATCCTAACCATATCAAAAACTACAGAGCAAAGATGTTGGAGGACGGTTTAGTACTTTAGAATCAAAAATGCTTCCTTTCTATCTTATGTAAAATGGTATCTTATAGAAATTTATTTAATGTAGTTGGTTAGTGTATATGTTGATAAGTAAATTAATTTCATATATACAAAACAACAGAAATTTACTCATCAACATATACATTAACTATAATCTATATACCACTACACAGAATATGAATAGGAAGTGTTTTTTGACTTTACAATACAGCTTAAGATTCAATTTTTATAATTTTCTTGTTGACTTACAAGACGGCATCTTTCTATTAGTGAGATTGAAGAATTAAGTGGAAATCTGTGAACGGTTACATTACATAAAAGGTTTAAATATACTGGACATACTGATATACTTTCGTATTAAAAAACACCCAATAAGCAGAGTTGTGAGTGGAATAAACCACAAAATGTAAGTGCTAGGTGGGGTAGTTATAATTGAATTGCCGTAAGAATTTTTTAACTCTGAGATTATCTCTTCATCTGTGTATCCATCATTGATTTTTTTACGAATTGCTTCTCGCATATCATACGCAATCTGAGATCCAGATTCAGACAATGATTCGCCAGAACATATTGGACACCTTATTATTTCAAATAAACTGGTTGCTCGTTTTTCCATGCTTTTATCTCTGAGTTTATTATCCAGAGTAAAAGCGTTTACGCCTGAGTGAAATATCAATATGAAAAGTAAACTAACTACTGCTCTCATCCTTGGTTAATTGGGTTATTTTACTGAGTTGGTTCATAAAATCAGTGGTGGATAACTTTCCAATAAAGCTTGACCCTACATCATCATCGTACTTTATTGAAAATTGAACGCTGTCATCAGTTGTTTTTTCTGATAAGGAAGACATTAATTTTTCAAACGCATCTGAAGTTTTTGAGTCACCAATCATAAACGAGATTAATTCTTTATAATTTGATATAGCCACGTTGATTTTGTCTTTAAATGAAGACGTAACCAAATTATAATTTTGCATTCCACCATCTGCAGCAAGAGAAAAATTATTACTTTGAATTAAAAATTTCTCTATGTTGAAATTAACTCTGGAAGCTGAGATGTGGTTTACAAATTTGTAATCAAATTTAGTGTCGATACTAAGGTAACTTTCAGGACTTGCAGTATTTTTATACCGATAAATATAAAAATCAAATCCTAGTTTAGTATTTCCACTTGGTTCTTTATCGAGGTGAAATTGAATGTAATTGCTTTTATCATTCACTTCAGTTATAACACTTTGCTGATTTTCTGAAACATCACATTTTAATCCATAATCTGCGTAACGAAGTGTATCTATATAGTCTATCACGGTACTATTTCTGTTGAATCGCAATGAAGATGGTAAATCATTTAGTCTAACAACAAAGTGGCTGCTATCGTTTGTGTGGCATTTTATATTCTTTTTCTCATCACCATGAACAACAATGTTGACTTCATTGCTTGGTATGTAGATATATACTGATTTATCAAACAATCTATTTTTTATCAATAAAGCATCAGATGAGATGGTTAATTGCTTATTGGAAAATTTTGGGTTTGTCACACGGAAAATTAGGTTAGAAGGAAGTCCACTGAAATCATGTGAAATATCAAACTTTTCGTCGTTAATGTATAGTATTGCTTCAGCTAAAAGATTTTTTACCTTACATGCAGAAAAATACCAAAAACCACTATACGCTACAGGAATAAACAAAAGTAAAGAGATGATAATATAGATAAAAATCTTACGCATAGCTAATTATTCCCCTGTTTATCCAATGATATATTTCTTGTACCCCTTGGTATGGTTACACACAAACCGTCGATATCTTTTGTGATTTTTATTTGGCACCCAAGTCTTGATGTCTCTGTTAAGCCGAAGGCTAGATCTAACATATCGTTTTCCTCATCAGATATGGGATTATGCGTTTCTACAGCATCATAAAATTCTGGATCAACAATCACGTGGCATGTAGAACAAGCAAGAGAGCCTTCACATGCACCTTCAAGCAGATCTGGATCACTTCTGTGGGCTAAATTAAGCAGAGTTTCTCTCTCTGCAGCTTCATAGCTTTTCTTACTCCCATCAGGTAAAACAAAAGTAACAGATGGCATATTATTCCTATTAAAATCCTTACTAATTTCTCTGTATTCTACAGGTAATAACTAATATTTGCAAACTCTTTGCAATTCCAGTGCCTATTTTTTGTCATTCAAGTAGATCCTCTTCTGTCATCCAAGTAGCTGACACTGGTTTCCATCCAAGAGGGCAGTGTCCTCTTCTTGTCATCCGAGTAGCCCCTCTTCTGTCATCCCAGTGCGTGACACTGGGATCTAGTTTTCCATAAATGGTGCATTTTAACATAACTTTTATACTTAATAAAATTCCTAGATCCCAGTGTCTAGGCACTGGGATGACAAAGGAGGACAGTGCCAAGCACTGACCATTTCTGGTCTCTTAAATTGCAACTAATCTAAACATTAAGAAATTCACCAAACGAAAAAAAAGGCAAAAGAAGCCCTGGTCATTGTCTATTTTCAGTATTGGCGTTTTTTTATGTTTTAAACGTTTAATAACCGCGACTCAGCTGCTTTTTAATGCAACTAACCTTTAGTCATAAATGTTTAAGAAATAGTGTGCCGTAGAAGCATAAAGGATGCTCAGACAAAGAGCAAACTAAGTGCAAAAGCTACATAATAGATGAGGGTGGGCCCCTCAAAGCCGGTTTACAAGAGCAGGCTTTAAACAACCGTAAGCTGCTTTGATAAAGAGTCAAGGTAGTGAGAGTTACGGAAAAGGCACAATTATGTGTCATGTGTTAAATAGAGAGACGAACGCAAGTGAACCACTGATGAAGTGTCGAAACATCAAAGGTGACGTCAAAACCAGGGGGTAATTTCTAACTTGGGATAAACCTATCGGAAACTTGTTTACTGGGTAGGCGGCGTCCGGCATAAAGGTGGCGTGAATCTATTTTGGGCTATTGTGTGGAACTACGGGAACCTGTCGTTTCGATGACAAGGGAGAAATCCAAGAAGCTAAACTTCAAGGATGAGAGTACCGATGCGAAAAACAGGGGCGCGTAGTAGTGAAGAAATTTCTGTAATGGAAATGGAGCGAAGGGGCTGAGTTATTCAGTTTTATTAGTTGGGCAACCAGAAATGGGAGGAACTGACAAATAAAACGAGGCCATCAAATATATGACTGATGGCTGAATAATGGGAGCTGTGTGAGTCGAGAGGTTCATGCACAGTTCTACGACTTACTATTACCCACAAGTATAGAATGAATGAGCAAGTCTCCATCCTTCTGCTAAATCAAAGAGACGTTTCCATCCCTTCCACAAAGCTATAGGGCCTGGTTCTAAGTCATTTTTGCGAGCTAAAAACCCTCCTAACTTGGCCACCCACCTCACAATTTCTCTTATAGGTGGTGGAGTCTCAGGATAGTTTTTTGTCTTAAGCATTTTGGTATATAAAACCTTCCATTCGTCATCAGTCAGTATGACAGTGCAAGAAAGATTCGGATTTGTTCTAGCTACCAATGTGATAAAAAATATTCTCCATGCAATTATACTCATAATTGTAAGAAAGCGGATCAATCTATCTGCTGTTTGGAGCCTACATTCTTCAACTTTAAGACCGGATTTCAAAATTTTATGAAAAACCTCTATTCTCCATCTTAAGCAATACCATTGTATTTTTTCTACTGCTTCTTCAAAATTATTAATATTTATATTTGTTAACAAAATCCAGTTCATGGGCTCTTCGCCAAATGGGGGATATTTTTCTATAACATAGACAGCATTTAAATTTAAATTAGGAAGTTTTTGCGTTTTACGTCTAGCGTTGTTTTTTGATGCATTCATCACAAAGTTACTAAACTTTACTTCTAAAACTGTTGTTCTTTGAGGTTTGTTATCGCAAGCAGGAATACTCACTTGTATTTCTCCTTGGCAAGACATGCGATTCATCAAATCCCACAATCTTTCACCACCTTTTTCAGAATAAGTCGACTTCTTGTTTACTGTTCTGTTTTGATTTCCTCTTACTACAAAAAGAGATTGATTAGTGGAAGCAACTTCAAATAAATCATAAATATCTGCTTCTCTATCACAAACGGTAACTACCTTAACATCCTTTAATCCAGGATGTTTAGTAGAGTCTTTAAGTGATGCTATCCACCGTATGCTTTCTTTCTCTTCTATGGGAAGAGCAGTATTATGGCTTCTTCTTTTCAACTCCTTTAGGTCTTCAGCTAAGGGAGGTCTAGTACTAATTTTTTGATCCAATAATCCTATAGGTAGTCCTTCTGTTGTAACTGCAAACGTTGTATGCATCACTAATCCATGGGTTTTAAAATTAGTTGTTTTAGATGTTAATCTTGCTGCTATAATCCCTAATCCTTCGGTCTTTTTATGATTTTTATATGAAATATAACTCGTGTCCTGGATAGCTAAGATAGTTGAGTATTCTTTAGCTCTTTCAATATTTTTAATTATATGACTGTCTAATATCTTTCTTTCAGAAATGGCATCTTTTTGGAAAAATCTATAAGCTGCTTTACTTTGATGCCAATCTTCACAAGCTTGATTTATTGAACACTCAGGCGATTCAGCAAAACTATTAACTATTTTTAGAAGCCTTTTACTTAATCTTATATCACCAAAATTAACAATTCCAAATTCACTTTCTGCCCATTCGCCAGTTGAGGTATTTATAGTTCTTTTCATCATATATTCCATTTTTAGACCATAGATCTATTTATAATAGAAAGTTGAATTAGTAAGATAGCAGCTTTTTCTCCTTTTAGATTTATGGGTAATAGTAAGGTTCTGCGAGAGGCTGGCGGGGAAGGTCCGCTGGCCTACTCTCCCAGTAGAACTGGCTGTAAATTTTTATTCATATAATATGTATATTGAAAATTCTCCAGACTATTGTGAGATTTACGTTACGCTTAGAAATGCAACATTAATGTTAAAGAAAGCTGAGGAACTTTATGAAACAACAGAAAGAACAAACTCAAAAATAGTTGATATATCAGTTGATAACAATACTGGTAAATTGTTGCTTACACCTATAAATCTATAAATATGTACAATTGCTATAAAGATTTATGCATATGCCTTTATCTTTAAGATTGTTTACCAAGTATGAACATCAGCTCATCCCATTCTCTTTTACCAATATTACTTTCTTCTCTAGTAACGTTTTCCCCTTTAATTAATTTGCGAATTATTTCTAGACCAGTTCTTGAAATACAAGCTGATTCTAGGCAATATTCAACAAAGGCATTGTAGGCCAGTGGAACCCATTTTTTTATTATATCCAACATAACTTCTGCATAAACTCTGATTTCATATTGGGCGTGCTTATCAGCTCTAAGCTTCAAAAAATGAAGAAGGTTATGCAGATCTATTTTCCAATAAAATTGTGTGTAGTAATTAAGCGTTAGGTTGGTTCGGGCAATTTCTCTTGCAAGCCCCTGCTCAATAAATTTTTCATAATGAGAATATACTGAATTAGAGTTATTTGTTAGAGAATCCATTATTTCCTTTGAGGTGCCCGAATCAAAAGCTTCCCCGCTACCTTGTTTATTATTATCAGATTGTTTTGCAACCTGTTCTGGTTTTGGTATATAAAATTCATTATCAAGTATTGAATACCTTGCTGAATACTCATTCACATTTGCAGTTCTATGCCTTATCCATTGCCTTGCAACAAAAATTGGAAGTTTCACGTGAAACTTAATTTCACACATTTCAAATGGAGTTGTATGGTGATGTCTCATTAAATACTTTATAAGTGCTTCATCTTGACTGATTTGTTTTGTTCCCTTGCCATAAGAAACACGAGCAGCTTGAACTATAGCGCTATCAGAGCCCATATAATCCACTACTCGAATAAATCCATGGTCTAATACCTTATGTTTTCCATATAAGATTTCATCTATTTCTTTTACTGTAGTTCGTTTAGTTGCTTCATTCATAAAATATCCTCAAGATGAAATGGAGATATCAGCTCCACATGAATTGAGTTTTTCGTGCATTGCTTCATATCCTCTCCATAAATGATGCGAATTATTTATTGTAGTTTCTCCACCAGCTACCAAAGAAGCAAGTACCAAAGCTGCTGTTGACCTTAAGTCAGTGGCACACAGATTAGCTCCAGATAAGCTTTTTATTCCACTTATAGTAGCTTTGCTTTTCTCGATGCTGATATTAGCGCCTAACTTTCTCAATTCATCTACATGCGCAAATCTGTTTTCAAAAATGTTCTCTTCAATTACTGATATCCCATCAGCGATGCACATTGCAGACATCAGTTGTGGTTGCATATCACTGGGAAAGTTGGGGTATGGATCTGTTGCAATGTTAGCAGACCTAATAGAGCAATTTTTTCTGGAAATCATAACCCCCTCATTATATAGTTCAACATTAGCCCCTATAGCCTTCAATTCATTCACAATACATCTTATATCAGATAGACTTATTCCTTCTAACTCCAACTTACCACCGGTTATTATAGCAGTTAGCGCATAGGTGCCTGCTTCTATGCGATCTGGTATTATTTTATGAACACATCCATTTAATGCTTCAACTCCTGTTATTGTGATCCTTGTATCACTAATCTCAATATTAGCACCCATTTTCTTTAGGAACTCTATTAAATCAAGAACTTCCGGCTCCGTTGCAGCATTGTTTATTATTGTCACTCCTTCTGCAAGTGTTGCTGACATTATTACATTTTCTGTTGCACCAACGCTTATTTTCTCAAGTGTAACTTTTTTTCCTTGTAGCTTTCCTTTCACTGTTGCAATTATATTACAGCCTTCAACTTCAATTTTAGCTCCCATTTCTTCTAATGCTTTGATATGCATATCAACGGGACGCTTTCCGATATTGCATCCACCAGGAAAGACTGTTGTGATTTTACCAAATCTACTGAGAATTGGACCTAGCATTAAAAGAGATGCTCGCAGCTTACTTGCAGTTTCGTGTGACATCACGTGATTGTTGATATTACTGCAGTCAATTTCCAAAGTATGATTTGCTTTATAATTTTTATTGCGTGTAAAATTCACTTTCGCTCCAAGACTCTCAAGCAGCTTAGACATTAGATGCACATCAATTAAATCAGGTACATTATGCAAAATTACCGAGAAGCTACACAATAGACTTGCTGCCATTATTGGTAAAACAGCATTTTTTGAGCCATTAATCTTGATTTTTCCGACCAGAGGTTTATGGTTACTACTTACTAATATTTTGTGCATTTAATTAAGCTAGATCTTACCAAATAAGTATAGTAAATCGACAGTAAAAGGCAAATTACAGATAATATAGCTATCACAGATCATAATGTTCGTACATTTTAGCTATTCAGCAGCAAAATTGATTACACTTGTCCAAAGATGAGCGATGCATTAGTGCCACCAAAACCAAACGAATTAGAAAGTGCATATTGAATTTTATGCTCCTGAGCTTTAAACGGTACAAAATTTAAATCACATCCTTCTGAAGGTTTATGTAAATTTAAGGTTGGCGGAATAATTCCATTATTTAACGCAAGAATACTAAATATTGCTTCAACGCTCCCTGCAGCACCAAGTAAATGTCCTATAGAAGATTTAGTTGAAGAAACAGGTATTTTATAAACGTAGTCACCAAATAACTGTTTCATTGCTATTACTTCAATTTTATCTCCAAGTGGCGTTGAAGTTCCATGTGCATTGATATATCCTACTTGATTTGGATTAATTTGCGCACTTTTTAAGGCAAGCTGCATTGCCTTAAATGCGCCTCTTCCTTCTGGATGTGGTGCTGTAATGTGGTGCGCATCTCCTGTGAGTCCGTATCCAGTAAGTTCTGCATGTATTTTTGCCCCCCTTTTTTTTGCATGTTCGTATTCCTCCAGCACCAATATACCTGCTCCTTCACCCATAACAAAACCATCGCGTTCTGCATCCCATGGCCTTGAAGCTTCTTCCGGTTTATCATTGAATTTAGTTGATAATGCCTTCATAGACGCAAAACCTGCAATTCCAACTCTACACAGTGCACTTTCTGCTCCACCTGTAATCATAATATCCGCTTCACCAAGTTTTATAGTTCTTGCTGAATTTATGATTGCATGCGCACCTGTTGCACATGCGGTTACTGCTGAATCGTTTGGACCTGTAAATTCGTATTTAATAGAAATATGGCCAGATACCAAATTTATTAGACTTGCAGGGACAAAAAATGGACTGACACGTCTGGGCCCTTTTTCCTGCATGGTAATAACATTTTCCTGAATTGACGGAAGACCACCTATACCAGAGCCAATAGTTACGCCAACACGTTCTCTATCTACTTTTGAATCTTCTAAAGATGAATCTTCTACAGCTTGAATCGCTGCTGCAATGCCGTAATGAATAAAACGATCCGTTCTTTTTAGATCTTTTTCAAAAATATAACCTACAGGATTAAAGTAATTCTCAATGTTATCGGATTGCACAGGCACCTGCCCTGCAACCTTGCAAGCAAGATCAGAAGAGTCAAATCTACCTGTATTGATTGCTTTTATGCCAGACTCGCCTTTTATCAGCCTTGACCAACTGTTGTCAACATCTGCCGCTAGTGGAGTGATTAAACCAACACCAGTGACTACTACTCTTCTGCTCATTTAACACTAACTATTAGCCTTTTTTACTATTAATGTACTCAACTATTTGCTCCATAGTTTCCATTTTTTGTGCGTCTTCATCTGGAATTTCTATTCCGAACTCTTCTTCTGCTGCCATGATGATTTCAACTGCATCTAAACTGTCTGCACCATGCTCCGAAAGCTTTGAAGAGCTGTTGAATTTCTCTACATCCTTACTAATGTGCTCTAGTATAATCTTTTTCACTTTCCCTTCTATGTCTTCTCTAGTGCTCTTTGCTAGTTCGCTATTCACATTTCTTACCAAAAAAATAACCTATTCTTTGATGTTATAAAAAATTTTTATGTTTGCAATATCTTTTATAACTGGTAAACTACAGCAAAGTTTTCTACTGCCCTAGCTGGCTAGCGTTACGTGCTAAACAATTAACAATTCAAAAATGCTAGACGAAACAACAAAAAATTTGCTTATTGTAGAAGTAAATAAACTTTTACCAGAAAATAGCGAGAATAAGCTTATATCAGCTATGCGTTATATACTCCTTGCTCCTGCAAAACATATACGCTCCTTTTTAGTCGTAGCTTCATCGCGAGTGTTTAACGCGGAAGCTAAAAAAGTAATATCAGTTGCTGCAGCAATTGAATTTGTTCATGCTTACTCTCTAATTCACGATGATTTACCGTGCATGGACAACAGTGATACTCGCAGAAGCCAGCTAAGCTGCCATAAAAAATTTGATGAAGCAACAGCAGTGCTTGCCGGAGATGCACTACTTACTCTGGCTTTTGAGGTATTATCTTCGTTAAATGAGAAATGCTGTGAAATCATGAAAGTTCTTTCTCAGGCAATAGGAATTAGGGGAATGGTAGGAGGACAGATTTTAGATATTGGTGCAGATTTTAACAAAATAAAAGAAATTCATTTGATGAAAACCGCAAAACTATTTGCAGCTTCATGTGAAATAGGTGCTATAATAGGGAATGCTACAGATAAGCAACGTAAAGCGTTATATAACTACGGGATAAACCTAGGGCTTATCTTTCAAGCTAAGGATGATATTGAAGATTACGAACAAGATAAAACAAATAATCTAATGTCTGTACTTGGTAAAAGTGAAGTAGAGGACTATATAGACGCCCTCTTTAAACAAGGCTTGGATAATTTGAGTGCGCTTTCAGGGGATACTAATTATTTATATGATTTATTGAATCAAGTAAAGAAAGATGGTTAGAAAAATTATATTACAAATGCTTATTTCCATAGTAATGATTCTCACTTTAACCTCTGCTTTTATGTTTACTATTGTCTATATAAACAAAGGTAAACCGGGAAAAAAGGACAAGCTTTATGAGATAAGTGCCACGCATGGTGGTTTAATACAGACAATAGCACATTATCTAGTGAAGCCAATACTTGAATCAGCACTCGACCGCTATATTGAAAAGCATGGGCTAACAGAATATTTAGAAGAAATGACGCAGCAAAAGGAAGAAGATTCGATAAATTTTTATGAAATTACTGAAGGCAGTGGCAGCAAGGCTTTCTGTGGCATGGAAGTTCTATTGCAAATATATAAAATTTCTAATAATAACTCAGCAACACTCCCTAGCAAAGTTTCTGATGTTACTTTGAAAATAGGTCAAGATGACCTAAAAGAAGTGGGTTTAGGGGTGATAGGTATGAAAGAAGGCGGAGAGCGTGTAGTTACTATTGCCAATGATAACAAAATGAATTTTAATTCTTATTACGTCAAACTGATCGAAGTAAAGGATAAATATCCCGACTCAGTGAATAATCTGATGGTTTTTAATGACTTAATTAACAAGACTGGAAAACAAGTAAGGTGCGGTGATGAGATATCAGTTAAATATAGCGTAAAGGAGCATAATGGGGAATATATAGTCAAAGATCAAACAGTGCAATTTAGGGTTGGCGATAAAAAAATACCACTTGCTATAGAGCTTGGAGTTGTGGGAATGAGAGCTGGTAATAAAAGAACTATTCTTTCTCCGCCTGACCTTTTGACTATTACTGACGATATGTTAATAAAAGACATAGATTATGATGAAGAAAATATCTCAATAATTGACTTAAGCTTAGATATTAAGCAAGAGGTCGCAGCACACCATTCTACTGTTGAAAAACAGCCTAAAGAATATAGCTGAAATTTTAGGTTTACTGGCTGACCTTCTGTATCCGTTCAGCGGAGTGGCAGAATAAGGTAGACAAGGTGATCTAAAAAGATAATCATAGAGCAAAAATGTGGTAAACCTTTTAGAGCCTGTCTTCAAACTCAAGAATGAGCTAATTTGTGAAGCATAATAGTGATCATATTAAAGAAGATGTTGTTTTTTGAAGTGAGAGGAGAATGCTCATAATCCTTACTCATACGTCTAAAATTGGAGAGCCAAGCAAAGGTTCTCTCAACAATCCAACGTTTGGGAATAACCTGAAATCCTGTATCAACTATTTTCTTGGTAATCGTCAATAAACATCCAGTTTCCAATAAGCAGAGGTTTTGCAATTTACCTGTGTATCCTTGATCAGCAAAAAACTTATGTAATGTTGGAGCTTTGCATTTGGCTTGAACAAAAAGATTTAGTGCACCATCAAGATCCTGAATGCTTGCACTTTGTACTTCAGCAGCAATTACAAGACCTACAGTATCTACAACGATGTGGCGCTTTCTACCCTTTACTTTCTTGCCAGCATCATATCCTCTGGATCCCCTTTTTGAGTAGTTTTTACTGATTGGCTATCTATTATTCCCACTGATGGAGTTTCATTCTTACCAATTATCTCTCTTACTTTTTTAACTAGAAAATCATGAATCTCTTGCCATATTCCACTTTTTTTCAATCGCTAATTACAACTATACACTGTTTTCCATGGTGGAAAATCTTTAGGCAGTTGTCTCCATTGACATCCTGTTCTCATCATATAGCGGATTGCGTTAATAATTGTTCTAATACTATGTTTTCTTGGTCTACCGGTCTTTTTAGGTTCAAAATATAGCTCTATTATCTTCCATTCTTTGTCACTTATATCGCTTGGGTACATTTAAAATATATCTTATAACACACTTCTTAACTCCTTTCTACTTAGTTTGAAGACAGGCTCTAAGTATTTAATTTTACGACTATGTCCCTTTTGGTAGCCTGAAGACGGTTTTATACTTCCTGTTTCTTCTCTTCTTTTCCTCCACCAGTATATAGTTTTTCTATCAATTTTGAACATCTTGCTTACTTCTTCCATAGTCATTTTTTCTCGTCAACCACTTTTAAAACTCGTTCCCTCAGGTCCTCACTATATGGCTTTGCCATCATTCTACCTTAATTAAAGCAGTATTATACCTTTTTACACTCCTTTGAGGAAACCTTATTTCGGTTAGCTATAAACGCTGCAATTTAGATGCTTTTAAATGCGACTAACCTAAATTATAAACGTTAAGAAATTTACTGAGCGGAAAAAAAGGCAAAGAAACCCCAGGGTAGCTAGTATTCAAATTCTCCCTTGTCTATTTGACGTCTTTTACTGTCTTAAACGCTTTATAAGCGCGTTTCGGCTTGTATAGGTAGAAACCTAAAAGCTTTATAAAGACATGAGGTGCACATAGTGCAAAAGATTAAGCATGATTTACGCCAAATACATTAAGTTTTTTTGTCATTAATCCACTGCAGAGATTGCGAAGATAAATAAATAGCTTCAGTTTCATGATAAGGGGGCTGGCAAAGCTTGTCAAGGAATTTTTATGCAAGAGATCCCATAAATTGGATGTCATAATATGGCGGCTACATTAATTTTGGCGTGCGTGAACTTGAAAGATTGCAGTGCAATACTTAGATTATTAGGGTAGTAGGCAAATAATGGAGCTCAAAATGCATAACGTACAAGAAACTGAAAATTTAAAATTTGACGCTGAAGTAGGGAAAGTACTGAATATAGTGATTCATTCACTTTATACTAATAAGGATATTTTTCTGCGTGAGTTAATATCAAATGCATCGGATGCATGTGATAAATTGCGCTATGAATCTCAATCTAATTCAAATTTGCTAGATTCAAGTGATGAGTTAAAAATCACTATTAGCTCCAATAAAGATAAGAACGAGCTATATATCAATGATAATGGCATCGGAATGAACAGACAAGATTTAATAGATAACCTTGGTACAATTGCAAGCTCTGGTACGCAAAAGTTCTTAGATGCGATTAAAAATAGCAAGGATTCAAGCCAAGCTGTGGAGCTGATTGGGAAGTTTGGTGTTGGTTTTTACTCAAGCTTTATGGTTGCATCAGAAGTAATAGTAGAATCAAGAAAAGCTGGAGAGGAGGAGTCTTGGGTCTGGAAATCCAAGGGAGATGGAGAGTATTCGATAAGTAAACTAGATAATCAAATTTCTCGTGGAACTAAAATTACACTCATTATGCATCCTGAAGAGAATGAGTTTTTAGATAAATTTCGTGTTGAAAACATTGTCACTACTTACTCTGATCACATAAATTTTCCTGTTGAATTCATAAATGAAGAAGGAAAAAGTGAAAAGTTAAACAGTAAGGCTGCAATTTGGACTAAGCCAAAAAATGATGTTACTCAAGAGGAACACAATGATTTTTTCCGCAGTGTTGCTCACGTTGGCGGGGAGCCTTGGATGATATTGCATAATAAAAATGAAGGTGCAATAGAATATACAAATTTGCTTTATGTTCCCTCTATTAAACCTTTTGATTTATTTCATCCAGATAGACGTTGCTCTGTTAAGTTATATGTAAATAAAGTATTTATCACTGAAGATAACGTACAGATCATACCGCAGTATTTACGTTTCTTGAAAGGTATTGTTGATTCACCGGACTTGCCTCTTAATATCAGCAGAGAAACGCTGCAGAATAATCGTGTTGTTGAGCAAATCAGAAAATCCCTCACTAAGCGTGTAATATCAGAGCTTGGTAAAAAGGCAAAAGAGAATTTAGAGGAATATACAAAATTCTGGACCAATTTTGGTGCAGTATTAAAAGAGGGTCTTTGTGAAGCTATGCCAACTGATGAGAGAGAAGCACTACTCTCAATTTGCAGATTTCATAGTACTGGTGATGAGAAATTAGTCAGCATTGATGACTACATAAGCAGAATGAAGCCTGAGCAGGAACATATCTATTACCTCACCGGGAATAGCCTCGATTCAGTGAAAAACAGTCCGCAACTTGAGGGATTCGTCAGTAAAGGACTAGAAGTGCTCCTATTTGTTGATCCAGTTGATGATTTCTGGACTAGCGTGATTCATGAATATAAAGATCAAAAATTTAAGTCTGTGACCCGTGCTGATGTTGATTTGGAAAAATTCTCTTCAGAAGAAGATAAAAAAGATGAGGAAAATAAGCAAGATGAAGAAAAGACTGAAGAAAACACGGACTCTATACTGCAATATTTCACCAAGGTTCTTGGCAATTCAGTGAAAAGCGTAAAGATCTCTAAAAAATTGACTGACAGCCCTGTATGTCTAGCAGTTGATGAAGGTGCTATGGATCTTCGCATGGAGCGTTTTTTGCGTGAACAAAAGCAGCTAAATTACCGCACGCCAAAGGTGCTCGAAATCAACACTAGGCATCCTGTAGTAAAAAGCATAATAAAATCCCATGCCGAACATGGTGAAAACCCAACATTGGAAGACGTGATTCATTTATTATTTTACCAAGCTTGTATCGTGGAAGGCGAAGAGATGGATGACGCTAGCCTGTTTGCTAAGAGACTGAATAATTTGCTTGGCAAGATTTCTGTTTAATGCTATACTTAGCCTAGCTGTTAATTAGGGGTAAAACATGGGTTGGAATTTATTTGGTGGGCTTATGCCACCAGCAGTAGATACTGCAGAAGAAAAGGAGCGCCGCCATTCTGGAGATTCAGGTAATTGTTCAGAGGCTGAGGAAGGACAAAAAATTGAATTGGAATTTCAGCTAACGCAATCTTTGCTAAGTCGAGTAAAGGCAAATGAGGGTAATAAAGGTGCAAATTCTGGCAAGCAAGCACAACTTGATTTGGAAAGAATGGATTTTGTAATTCAATGGGCAAACAATAAGTAAAGAGTATGTTCGCGAGTTATATTGCTAGCACAATCGCTTAATTTCAAATGAAAATTACCGCACATTTGCTAAACAAGTTTTCACAGAAATGTTTAACTATGCTAAAGCAGAAGTTCCAAATGACCATATACTAGAAGAGTTAATTACTAATTGCAATCAGGCTGGGTATTCGGCTTTCCTTGCTATCCAAATGCATAATATTTTAATAGAGTATCAGTTATTTTTAAACGATTATGATAAGAAGACTACGTACATCGATTGTTCTGATAAAAATTGTGTACGCATTAATGAGCATAAGTCATCGGTGGTACGCAATTTTGATGACCCAGAGAAGGAGATATGTGAATTAGGTAGTTCACTTGAATTCACACTTAGATTTCAAAATGGTAAGGTAGAAGTGTGCCGTAGAGATGCAAAGGATGTTTGTATAGAACAAGCTAGTGCAAAAGCTACGCAATAGATGAGGGAGGGCCCCTCGGAGCCGGTTTACAAGAGCAGGCTTCAAACTACCATAAGCTGCTTTGGTCAAGAGTCAAGGTAGTGAGCGTTATGGAAAAGGCGCAATTATGCGTCATGTATGAAATAGGAAGGCGAATGAAAATGAACCACTGAAGAAGTGTCGAAATTTCCATGAACGACATTAAAACTAAGTGCTTTCTACACACTTAGGATAAATCTATCGGGAGCTTGTTTACTGGATAGGTAGTGTCCGGCATAGAGGTGGCGCGAATCTATTTTTGGCTATTGTGTAGAACTACGGGAACCTGTCGTTACGATGATAAGGGAGAAATCCAAGGAGCTAAACTTCAAACGTGAATTCTGGATTAAAGGAGAATAGAAGAGGCAAGAAAACAGGGTAAACTCAGCAGTGATAAAAAAATAGATGAGGTTACCCATGGAAGATATAACAAAACTGTTTTGTTTGGTCGATGATTTTTGCAGAGATATAGAGAAAAATTTTGCAGATAAACTACTGCCAAATGGTAAAAACCCCACAAGAACAACGGAAATTGAGCACTCCGAAATCATGACAATAATCCTGCTATATCAACAATCTCCGTGTAAAACTTTCTATCTACATTACCTAACGTTGCTCTACAAATCAGAGTTTCCAAAGTTACCTTCATATACCAGGTTTGTTGCTCTAAAGCCTAGGGTTTTGTGGCATTTAGCAATGTTGTTGCATTGGCTTTGTGGACAGTCAGAAAACACTGGAATTTCATATATAGACACAACTCCCATTGCAGTTTGTCATGCAAAAAGAATATCCAAAAACAAAGTTTTTGCTGGAATTGCAAAATTAAGCAAGAGCACTTACGGCTGGTTTTTTGGTTTCAAATTACATATGGTAATCAATGAAAATGTTGAAATTCATGCACTTACGCTAACAAAAGGCAATGTTGATGATAGGATACCTGTGCCAAATCTGACGGAAAAATTAATCGGTCTTTTGTTTGGTGACAAAGGTTATATTGCAAAAGAGCTTTTTCAGAAGCTGTTTGACCGAGGTTTGAAACTTGTTACCAAGGTGAAAAAAGGTATGAAAAATACATTGATTTCGCTAAATGAGAAGATTTTACTGAGAAAAAGGTCTATCATTGAGACTGTTTTTGGTTACCTAAAAAATAGACTAGAAATTGAACACACTCGCCATAGATCCCCTGTTAATTTTTTGGTTCATATCTTTTCTACTCTCATTTCCTATTCCATCAAATCCACAAAACCTTCTATTTCCTATACTTTCTTCCTTCCTTAATCCAGAATTCGCGTTAATAGGTCAACATTACCTCCTTATTATCATTGTAAATGTGTTGAAAATTCTTACATTTATCCATCGTACCATACACACTATGCAAATATGTCATATAATATTCCAAAAGAGTTGCTCAAAAATCAAGATAGGTTTGAATTTGAAAGGATAGTAGATAGAAATGCATATTGCGTAACTAGACAAGAAACAAAACACATGGAATACAGAAACACAGTCTGTAAACTTATTTTAGGTATGTTTGTATTATCTGTTGGGTTATATGTTGCTGATTATTTCCTTATGGAGCAAAAATTGTTCAACTCAATGAAAAATATTTTGCCACAAGACAACATTACTAATCTAGCAATTGCTGCGGTGCTTACTATTGTAATAGTGTATGCTTTATTTCAATCATTGAAATCACCACAGGAACCACCGCTTTCAACAGTCAATGGAATGACGAATGAAAATTTAGAACAGCCCCATGCAAAACAAGCTTAGAACTACATAAATGTAGCAACTTAAAAGCACATATTGTATAATGCTTATTCTTAAGTTAAGAGGTGATTTATGGATTTAAGTAAAATAACAGCGGGACCAAATGCGGTGAATGTGGTAATTGAAATAAGTGCAAATGCTGAGCCTGTAAAGTATGAATTTAATAAAGAGCTTGGGTTGTTACAAGTTGACAGATTTTTATCTACCTCAATGACTTATCCTTGCAATTATGGGTTTATACCAAATACCCATGCGGGTGATGGTGATCCTGTGGATGTTTTGGTGCTAACTCAATTTCCCTTAGCATCTAGTGTTTTAATATCGGTGCGTCCAATAGGCGCATTACTCACTAAAGATGAAAAAGGGGAAGATGAAAAAATATTAGCTGTGCCTGTTTCCAGTGTTGATAGCTATTATGACAATATAAAGGACTATTCTGACTTATCTAAAAACCTATTAGATAAAATTGCTCATTTCTTTTCTCATTATAAAGATCTAGAAAAGGGAAAAACGGTAGCAGTTGGAGAATGGGTTGGTATAGAAGAAGCAAAGAAAATCATTGAAAAAAGCAGAAATTAGTTTACGTTGATTTAGCCTGGAATTACAGTTATTCGGAAAAATGTTGTTGTTTTTAATGGGTAAATATTGCAATTAAAAGCATTAGACAGGCGGTAGAGGTCTTGGTATTATATAATCTTTAGGTTCTAAATTTGGAAGGGTGGCCGAGCGGCTGAAGGCGGCGGTTTGCTAAACCGTTATACGATTGAAAAGTCGTATCGAGGGTTCGAATCCCTCTCCTTCCGTATACTGTTTTAGCACGGTCTGAATTCGCTATATTGGCATGTTTTTAGCCTGTTTAGATATGTACCTGATCTTGTTGCAATGGTTTTTATTTCTGTCTTTGCTTAGATAGCTATTAAAAAGTTGGCTAGCGTTGACTCAGTATTTATTATAGAATTGGTTGTTAACCTTACTTATATGCATAAAATACTAATTTTACTGTTGATAGTGTTGCCACTTAGGTTGCTTGCAACCGAGATTGAAATTGTTGCAGATGTAAATGGTGAGCCAATTTCAAATTTAGATATCGAAAAACGCATCAACTTTATAAATTCATTGTTTGGCACTCAAAGTGTTAATCAAAAAGAAGCAAAACCTCAAATTCTTAGGGAACTAATAGACGAAATTATTATTATCAATGAAGCGCAGAGGCTGAATATAAAATTGAGCAACGAGGAGTTAGATAATGCTATCATATTATTTTTAACCCAAAGTTTTAAACTTAAGGCTAATGAAGTTGATCAATACATAAAAAAGCATAATATAGATCTTAGTATTTTAAGAAAACAAATAAAATGTCAGTTACTATGGAGCAAAATTATTGAAGTAAGAATTGTGCCACTTATTAGTATAAGCGATAAAGAAGTAGATGATGTAAAAAGGCAAACAGAAAAGCCGGATTATCTTATCACGTTCCAAGAGTTTATAATTCCTGATCAAAAAGACAAGGATGTTTATGGCATAGCTGAAGATTTAGTAAAAAAATTACGTAATAGTAATAACCCGGAATCTCCAATAAAGATGCGTAAAGCAACAGTTAATTTAAGTCAGCTCAAAGATAAACTTAAGAGCGTTTTAGAAAGACTAGAAACCGGCGATATAGCAGGTCCATTCAGTTTCAGTGAAGGTTACTCTATTATAAAAGTCATAGACAAGGTACAACTTAATTATGCACTGCTGGAAAGCACTTTAAAATTAAAACAGATTGTGGTTGAGGGTTCAGAAAGTTTATTGGATAATTTTAAAGAGCAAAAGGTCAATTGTTTAAATTTTGACAAATTAGCAGATGATTTTAAGTTGCCAAACGCAAAAGAGTTTGAAATAAAAATGCGAGATTTAAATCCTGATTTACAGATTTTATTTAGTAAAACAAGTGTGAATGAAATAGTAGAATTAAGAGAAAATGGCACTGCAAAGTTAATGATGTTGTGTGATATCAAGAGTAATGCAGCGGATATAGAAGCAATTAAACAGCAGATGTACCAACAGATTATGATACAAAGCAACTTGTTATTAGATGATATGCGTAAAAATTCAGCTGTCAGTTATCGGTATAGTTGAAGTCAGAGAGTGTCCTTGTCTCTGTCTTTGTGTACGAAAATTACTTTGTTCTATAAAATTTCAAAAAATTTGAACAAATATAGTTAAAATAGCACATGAAGAATATAATGCTAATTGGTGGTGGAGTTGGAAATGCAGTGTTATTTTCGATAGGGAAGGCATGTCTTGAAAATAATAACAAGGTTTTGTACTTCGCTGGCTATAAGAAGTTAAGTGATGTATTTAAACGAGCACTGATAGAGCGTGCATCAAATGCGGTAGTTTGGGCATGTGAAGAAGGATTGATAGAAACAAGCAGAGATCAAGATAAATCCTTTCATGGTAATATAGTTGATGCAATAGTCTCTTATCAACAAGGAAGATTAGGTATTAATTTGAACGCTATAGATAAAATTATCACTATTGGTTCTGATAAAATGATGAAAGCTGTGAATGAAGCTAGAAAAACAATTTTAAAGCCATATCTGAAGTCAAGTCACATAGCAATATCGTCAGTTAATTCTCCTATGCAGTGTATGATGAAAGAAATCTGCGCTCAGTGTGTTCAGCAACATATAAATACGGAAACAGGAGAAAGGAGTTTTGTTTATAGTTGCAGTAATCAAGACCAGGATATGGAATTTATTGACTTTGATTTTTTAAGTGAGCGCTTAAAGCAAAATAGTTTACAAGAAAAACTCACTGCGAAATGGATAGATCATGTTCAAAGATATTAAACAGCACAAAAAGGAAATAAGAGAGCAATATAGAGCTATAAGAAAAGATATTGATGAAAGTTATTCCAATTATGCGGCAAGTTCCCTTATTAATCTCTTTAATCAGAACTTAAGTTACGTTAAAGGCAAAACAATTGCGGCTTACATTCCAATGGATGGGGAAATAAATGTTGTCCCTTTGATGTGTCGTTTGCTCTATTTGGGTTATAAAGTAGCAATTCCTGATAAAAATCAGTTGCTAAGATTTAAGGGATGGAACGAAACAAATGAAGATGTAATTCCCGACACAATCATTACTCCTGTTGTCGCTTTTGATAATCATTTTAATAGATTAGGTTTTGGCGGTGGTTGGTATGATACAATGATAAAAAAATTACGGCCGCTTGGAAAAATATTTATAGGTGTAGCCTATGAGAAACAATATTGTAAAGATTTACCTGTAGAAAAACATGATCAAAAATTGGATATTATAATCACTGAGATGTGTGTTATAGCTAACCGAAATAAGGTTTCCTCAAAGGAGTGTAAAAAGGTATAATACTGCTTTAATTAAGGTAGAATGATGGCAAGCCATATAGTGAGGACCTGAGAGCCTGTCTTCAAACTAAGTAGAAAGGAGTTAAGAAGTGTGTTATAAGATATATTTTAAATGTACCCAAGCGATATAAGTGACAAAGAATGGAAGATAATAGAGCTATATTTTGAACCTAAAAAGACCGGTAGACCAAGAAAACATAGTATTAGAACAATTATTAACGCAATCCGCTATATGATGAGAACAGGATGTCAATGGAGACAACTGCCTAAAGATTTTCCACCATGGAAAACAGTGTATAGTTGTAATTCGCGATTGAAAAAAAGTGGAATATGGCAAGAGATTCATGATTTTCTAGTTAAAAAAGTAAGAGAGATAATTGGTAAGAATGAAACTCCATCAGTGGGAATAATAGATAGCCAATCAGTAAAAACTACTCAAAAAGGGGATCCAGAGGATATGATGCTGGCAAGAAAGTAAAGGGTAGAAAGCGCCACATCGTTGTAGATACTGTAGGTCTTGTAATTGCTGCTGAAGTACAAAGTGCAAGCATTCAGGATCTTGATGGTGCACTAAATCTTTTTGTTCAAGCCAAATGCAAAGCTCCAACATTACATAAGTTTTTTGCTGATCAAGGATACACAGGTAAATTGCAAAACCTCTGCTTATTGGAAACTGGATGTTTATTGACGATTACCAAGAAAATAGTTGATACAGGATTTCAGGTTATTCCCAAACGTTGGATTGTTGAGAGAACCTTTGCTTGGCTCTCCAATTTTAGACGTATGAGTAAGGATTATGAGCATTCTCCTCTCACTTCAAAAAACAACATCTTCTTTAATATGATCACTATTATGCTTCACAAATTAGCTCATTCTTGAGTTTGAAGACAGGCTCTTAGTTCCTGATGGTCAATTTGAGCGTCAAAAAATTCATCATCATCTTCTTCAAGGGCCATATCAAACTCCATTAACTACAAATATGTTTGATTATACATAATAATTATTAATTATATTGTAATTAGTATGAAATAATTTACCCCTTCCCAAATATAGAATTTGTATTAAAATATCTAGATTACATGAAATTAAGGTACTTTATGGGTGAAAAAAAATTAAAAGCTGCTGTGGTTTTATCAGGGTGTGGTCACCTTGACGGTGCAGAGGTAAGAGAAGCGGTTTTAAGTTTGCTTGTGCTTGATCAGCAGGAAGTGGATGTTAAATGCTTTGCACCTGATATCAATATCACACAAGTTATGAATCATAAAACAAAAGAGGCAACAAAAGAAAAAAGGAATGTACTTGCAGAAGCTGCAAGAATCGCAAGAGGGGAAATATATGACTTAAAAGAAGCCAAAGCTGAAAATTTTGACATGCTAGTTGTACCTGGTGGATACGGGGTTGCAAAAAATTTGTCTGACTTAGCTGAAAATAAAGACATGGTGACAGTAATGCCTGAATTTGAAAGATTAGTTTCAGAATTTTTTGTTACAAAAAAGCCGATAGGAGCGATATGCATATCTCCAGCCATCATTGTTTCAATTTTAAGTAGCAAGATAGGTAAAGAAGAAAGTAAGGTTAAGGTAACTATAGGAGATGACAGAGAACAGTTGATAGAGAAGCTTGGTGGTGAACACATAAAGTGTGATACAGGGTTATCAATAGAAGACGAAGAACATAATGTATTTTCCTGTTCTGCTTATATGCGTAGCGACGAAAGTATATACTCTGTATATCAAGGGATAAAGCATATGATTGACAGCATGGTAAAAAAGATTAACAAAAAAACTAAACAGCCATTCCTCTAAGATGTAGTAATTTAGACTTCCTTACACAATTAACTGTTGAATTTTACATTCCTAGCTGTATTATGGTTATATAGCTAAAGTGCTCTAGGTTTACGACTATTACTTGTTAGCGGCGTGGCGTAGGGCTGGACTAGCTATATATATTTAGCTCTTTTTTTATAAACGCAAGGTATTTTATATGTCAGACCTTTTCTATATTGAAACTACGTGTTGTGTGGACGGTCAGTGTGATGTCTATACAGGGGAAGTGAGTTTTAATGATGTCATGTTAGGCAAGTTCAGTCTAAATTCGTGCAGCGGGAAAGAAGCTATGATAAATCTAGACGTTATTACATTCGATATTAATATCGCTATCGATGGTCAAAATGGAAAGACAATGAAAAGAAATCTTAAAGGTCTTGAATTTGTAACTAAAGATGATGGTTCTTGGTATATTAATAAGGATTTTGGCAATGATAGATTTGAAGTTATAGTAAAGCAATCATAATTTTATATCTCAGGTGTAACATTTAGTATAGGTGCTATTCTATTTATAATGTTCTTTACTATAGGCGCAGCAATTATTCCCCCGGTGTGGTGCATTCCTTGAGGTTCATCAATAGCAATTAGCACTATATACCTTGGGTCAAGCATAGTTAGCACTCCTATAAATGACGCTATGTTTGCATCTTTGCTATATTTACCATCTACAACTTTTTCCGCCGATCCAGTTTTTCCTCCTATTGAATATGCCTTCATTTTTGCTTTTCTGCCAGTGCCATCTGTTACTGCTGCGCGTAATAATTTTCTCATTTCCCTGGAGGTTCTTCTTGAGATAATTTGCTCTCCTATACTTCTTTTATTCAACATCAAGGTTGCGTTATGAAATATCCCATTGTTGATTAATGCTGCTGCAGTTTGTGCAAGATGTATAGGAGTTACAGCTATACCATAACCATAAGATGCTGTTATTAAAGTGTTTTCACTCCATTTATCCGGGATTATCGGTGTAGATTTTTCTGGTATTTCTATTTTTAAAGGAGAAAATAGCTTCATAGCTTTAAAGTATTCTACCTGTTTTTCAATACCTAATTTGACTGCAATTTTTGCTGCACCAATGTTGGATGATTTTACAAATATATCTTGCACAGTAATTTTTGGAATTTTAGATTTGTGAAAATCCTGAATTTTATACTTTCCAATGGTGATTGGTGTTGATACGTCATATAAATCGCTAGTTTTTGTAACGTTTGCATCAAGCGCTGCGGCTATTGTAAAGAATTTTAATACCGACCCCATCTCATACACCCCAAGACTGGCGCGATTAAACTTTTGTACGTCTTCCGCCTTATTCTGTAGGTTAGGATTAAAATCAGGTAGACTGACCATCGAGATGACTTCACTATTTCTCACATTTAAAACAATTCCTACTCCGCCAAGTGCCTGATATCTGCTTACAGCTTTAGTTAGCTCTTCATGCACTATGCTTTGCACTCGTGTATCTAAGGATAGTTGAATACCCTGGTAAGGTGTTATTCCAGCGCGTAATGCTGGAATCCACGTATTTTTTTTCTGGACCCCAGTGTCAGCTACTTGGATAACAGAATATTGTTTGTTTTTACTTATATATGCCTCAACTCCTGCAATACCGTTGCCATCTATGTCAGTGTAACCAAGCACGTGTGAAAATAAATTACTGTGAGGATATATACGTTTTACATCGTTATAGAAGTTTATTCCTGGCACGCCGGCATTTTTTATTGCTAACAGTTCTTTTGGAGTCAAGTGCCGCTTTACCCAAGCAAATTTCTTTTTTGAAGTAAGTACTCTATATGAATTCTCGTATTCAAGATCATTCAAAATAGAACACAGTTGTGCTGCTATACTTTCCGGATTCTTTACTTTGGTTGCATCTGTATATAGTGATGTTGTGGGCACATTTGTTGCTATTACCACTCCATTTCTATCTAAAATATCAGGTTGTTTATATACTGTATTATCTTTTCTAAAATTTTCTGAAGTAGTAGGTTGATCAAATGTTAAAGAGAATATGCGAAAAATAATTATTATATAAAACGTAAATAATGGTACTATAAAACACAGTGAGCGGAGCTTATTTTTAAGTAATGCTTGCATATTTACTTGATTTGACAAAAATGGAAATTATCTTAGCTGAGCCGCGAGGTTTTTGTGCCGGGGTAAAAAGAGCTGTGGACATATTAGCTATTACTTTAGAAAAATACAAAAACAAGTGCCAAGTTTATGTGCTACACGAAATTGTTCACAATAAATATATAGTAGAGGACTTTAAGAAACAAGGAGTGGTTTTTGTGAACAGTATCGAGGAAATTGAAGATAATGGAGGAATACTGATCTTCAGCGCGCACGGAGTATCAAAAAATATAGAAGATAAGGCAAAAAGAAAGGGTATTCAAGTGATTGATGCAACATGTCCTTTAGTCAGCAAAGTGCATAAAGAGGCAAAAAGGTATGAAAACAGTGGTAAAGAATTAATTCTCATTGGGCATGAAAACCATCCAGAAGTTAAGGGAATTAGAGGAAGAGTAAATAATCCTATCATTTTAGTGCAAACTGTGCAGGATGTACGCAATTTAAAAGTTAAAGATCCAGATAATTTATCTTATGTTACACAAACCACGTTAAGCATCGACGATACCCGTGAAATTATTGTTGCCCTGAAGCTCAGGTTTACAAGCATAACAGGTCCAGATTTAAAGGACATATGCTATGCAACGCAAAACAGACAAAATGCTGTTAAAAAGCTAGCTGAAATTGTAGACATGGTGTTAGTTGTAGGAAGTAAAAATAGCTCAAATTCAAACCGCTTATTAGATCTGTGCACTGCCAGAGGAAAAAGAGCCTACTTAATTGATAATTACAGCTGTGTGAATAAAAGCTGGTTTCAGGGCGTAGAAAAGATAGGAATCACTGCAGGTGCTTCTGCTCCTGACATGTTGGTTGATGAATTAATGGACTACCTAAAAGTAAACCTGAGTGTAAAAATTTCAGTTATGCCAGGTGGTATTATTGAAAATGTTCAGTTTAAAATACCGAATCTGGTTTAAAACACAACTTATCTACTAAGCTTCTCTTGAAATTACTTGGAGCACACAAACCAGCATCTATAGCTAAGACGTCATACCGCCGCGGCGCTAACAAGTAGCGGGATGACGGTTGTTGGTAAGCCTAAGTCAGTTTAGCTATATGCTTTTAATTCCCCCAAAAACGCGAATTCTGGATTAAGGAAGGAAGAAAGTATAGGAAATAGAAGGCTTTGTGGATTTGATGGAATAGGAAATGAGAGTAGAAAAGATATGAACCAAAAAATTAACAGGGGATCTATGGCGAGTGTGTTCAATTTCTAGTCTATTTTTTAGGTAACCAAAAACAGTCTCAATGATAGACCTTTTTCTCAGTAAAATCTTCTCATTTAGCGAAATCAATGTATTTTTCATACCTTTTTTCACCTTGGTAACAAGTTTCAAACCTCGGTCAAACAGCTTCTGAAAAAGCTCTTTTGCAATATAACCTTTGTCACCAAACAAAAGACCGATTAATTTTTCCGTCAGATTTGGCACAGGTATCCTATCATCAACATTGCCTTTTGTTAGCGTAAGTGCATGAATTTCAACATTTTCATTGATTACCATATGTAATTTGAAACCAAAAAACCAGCCGTAAGTGCTCTTGCTTAATTTTGCAATTCCAGCAAAAACTTTGTTTTTGGATATTCTTTTTGCATGACAAACTGCAATGGGAGTTGTGTCTATATATGAAATTCCAGTGTTTTCTGACTGTCCACAAAGCCAATGCAACAACATTGCTAAATGCCACAAAACCCTAGGCTTTAGAGCAACAAACCTGGTATATGAAGGTAACTTTGGAAACTCTGATTTGTAGAGCAACGTTAGGTAATGTAGATAGAAAGTTTTACACGGAGATTGTTGATATAGCAGGATTATTGTCATGATTTCGGAGTGCTCAATTTCCGTTGTTCTTGTGGGGTTTTTACCATTTGGCAGTAGTTTATCTGCAAAATTTTTCTCTATATCTCTGCAAAAATCATCGACCAAACAAAACAGTTTTGTTATATCTTCCATGGGTAACCTCATCTATTTTTTTATCACTGCTGAGTTTACCCTGTTTTCTTGCCTCTTCTATTCTCCTTTAATCCAGAATTCACGTTTGAAGTTTAGCTCCTTGGATTTCTCCCTTATCATCGTAACGACAGGTTCCCGTAGTTCTACACAATAGCCAAAAATAGATTCGCGCCACCTCTATGCCGGACACTACCTATCCAGTAAACAAGCTCCCGATAGATTTATCCTAAGTGTGTAGAAAGCACTTAGTTTTAATGTCGTTCATGGAAATTTCGACACTTCTTCAGTGGTTCATTTTCATTCGCCTTCCTATTTCATACATGACGCATAATTGCGCCTTTTCCATAACGCTCACTACCTTGACTCTTGACCAAAGCAGCTTATGGTAGTTTGAAGCCTGCTCTTGTAAACCGGCTCCGAGGGGCCCTCCCTCATCTATTGCGTAGCTTTTGCACTAGCTTGTTCTATACAAACATCCTTTGCATCTCTACGGCACACTTCCACACTATCAATTTCAATTTGTAAACTGTCCTTTATAAATTCATTAGCCTGTCCTATGTTCATTAAAACTCTACATTTATTGGAATTTGGCATAAACTTTTTATAACAGCTCTACTTTTCAATAAACTCCATTTGCATTTCTTGTATATTACTTTCTATTTGCTCTATTTGTTCTATCAACCTTTCCTCTAAGTCAAGATTACCGCTCAGCCTCGCTTCGGTTCTTTCTTTTCGTAACGCATTTAATTCTTTTAGTAACACTATATTATTCCACACAATTTCTGCAGATTTTCTCTCGTTCAGCTGGCTATTTAGTACACTAGTTTTTTCAAATACATACTTTATAACGTCAAACTGTTTCAATTCTTGTAACAAAGCCTCTTTACCAAGTTTGCTTTTGTTACTTATTACATCAATTACACGCTGTTGTAATCTTTTCATCTCATTAGTAAATTCAAAATGAGAAAATTGCTCAAAAAATATAGGACGGTTCAAGATTTCAGGAAATTCTACGGCTATACGCAAAATTATGGCCTGATTTTGCTCTGCCTCAATTAGCTCTGGAGATTTGTTATGAAGATACTCACCTTTTGTTGCTCTAGTTTTACTATTAAAAATCTGTTTTTTGAAGCTACTTCTTAGTTCACTAGCCTTATTGTAAAAATAATCTCTATAATACCTTCTAATACTGCTGTTGCTAATAGTATTTACATATTCCATGAACTTGTGCTCAAGAATTGAATATTTTTCCGGAGCAAGTTTTTCATAATTTTGCAAGTTGCTATCGATTATGTGATGCCATAAATATTCAGAATGCAGTTTTGTTGAATGGTCAAGAGCAGTCAACACGCCTTCTTTCTTGTATGCCAGTTCGTTACATATATCGTATGGATCTTTATTACTCGGCAAAGTCACAAACTTTAACGTGTATCCAGGCTCTAATATTGGCAGAGCAAGTTCTGCAACTCGGGTAGCAGCATGACGTCCAGCACTATCGCCATCCATACAGATGGAGATTTCTTTAGCAAATCTCCATAGATTTTTTATCTGTTCTGCAGAAATTGCGGTACCAAGTGGAGCAACTGCATTACTAATTCCCGCTTGATGTAGCGCTATAGTGTCCATATATCCTTCAACAACAAATATGTGCTGTTTTTTACGTATTTCGCTTAAAGCAAAGTTTAATCCGTATAAATTCTCCCTCTTCTTGAAGAGCTGACTCTCTGGGCTATTTAAATATTTTGGCTGTTGCTCAGAACTCAGCGCACGTCCGCCAAAACCAATAACTCTTCCTGCAATGTTGTATATAGGAAATATCAGCCGGTCATAAAAATAATCATGAAAATTTTTGTTTACTAATCCAATATCAATTAAAATTTTGTCTTCAATACCTGAAGAGTTTAAATACTCTTTCAAACCAGAGCTTGGTGCATAACCTATCTTAAATTTATCTATGATTTCAGGTAAAATCTTGCGCTGCTTTAAATAATCTACAACGCCCTGATCTTTTTGTGCAAACCAATTTGCAGCTAAATCAAGCGCTAAAAATAGTTTATTGTCCCCTTTTGTAATACTAAGACTTTTGGGCAGTTCAACACCTGTAACCGATGCTAATCTTTCCAATGCTTCTTTAAAGCTTAATCCTTCAGTTTGTGAAATAAATTCAAATGCATCACCACTAGCTGAACAACCAAAACAGTAATATAACCCCTTAGTATTGCTCACCGAAAAAGATGGGGTTTTTTCGTTATGAAATGGACAGAGCCCAACAAAACTATCTCCTCTTTTTATTAGCCTGACTTTTTTACCTACTATGTCAGATAATAATAATTTTGATTTTATAATATCTATGTGATCCATCTTATTGAATTAGTAGTAGGATAAAAATTATATAGAATTTATACACATCTGACTCGAAATTTATTTCAAGCTTTAGAGCCTGTCTTCAAACTAAGTAGAAAGGAGTTAAGAAGTGTGTTATAAGATATATTTTAAATGTACCCAAGCGATATAAGTGACAAAGAATGGAAGATAATAGAGCTATATTTTGAACCTAAAAAGACCGGCAGACCAAGAAAACATAGTATTAGAACAATTATTAACGCAATCCGCTATATGATGAGAACAGGATGTCAATGGAGACAACTGCCTAAAGATTTTCCACCATGGAAAACAGTGTATAGTTGTAATTCGCGATTGAAAAAAAGTGGAATATGGCAAGAGATTCATGATTTTCTAGTTAAAAAAGTAAGAGAGATAATTGGTAAGAATGAAACTCCATCAGTGGGAATAATAGATAGCCAATCAGTAAAAACTACTCAAAAAGGGGATCCAGAGGATATGATGCTGGCAAGAAAGTAAAGGGTAGAAAGCGCCACATCGTTGTAGATACTGTAGGTCTTGTAATTGCTGCTGAAGTACAAAGTGCAAGCATTCAGGATCGTGATGGTGCACCAAATCTTTTTGTTCAAGCCAAATGCAAAGCTCCAACATTACATAAGTTTTTTGCTGATCAAGGATACACAGGTAAATTGCAAAACCTCTGCTTATTGGAAACTGGATGTTTATTGACGATTACCAAGAAAATAGTTGATACAGGATTTCAGGTTATTCCCAAACGTTGGATTGTTGAGAGAACCTTTGCTTGGCTCTCCAATTTTAGACGTATGAGTAAGGATTATGAGCATTCTCCTCTCACTTCAAAAAATAACATCTTTTTTAATATGATCACTATTATGCTTCACAAATTAGCTCATTCTTGAGTTTGAAGACAGGCTCTTAGTAATCCCGAAAAACTGACAGCTTATTTTGGAGTTGTACCGCGAGTTTCTCAATCTAATTAACAATGCACAATAGGAAGAATCACCAAACGTGGATCAAAAATAGGACGTACTTCTTTGGTGCAGTGTACTTGGATTGCTATACGTTATAGTCCTTACCTGAAAAGTTTTTACGAACATGTGAAGAAGAAGCGTGGTTCTGCTAAGGCTATTATTGCAGCTGCCAGGAAGTTTCTCACAACTATTTTCTATACTCTTAAAAACAACTGGGTTTTTAAAGATTTTACAAAATATGAAATTTCTTATTGACAACAATCATAGGAGAAAGTATCTAAAGAATGGCATCAAATTACTTTAGGTAACTTGGTTAAGGAAATAGCAGAAAAACACGGATATGGGTGCAGAGTTGCAGAAGAATTTGCAAGTGTGTTGATTCCACATATTAACCAAATAGAAGAAAGTGATATAAGTCTGTTAACAAAGATCGCAACAGAGCGTGAAGCAATGGCAAAGCTAGCTGGCGGATATATACTTTTTATTCCAAAAGGCAAAGCAAAATCGGCAACTGGAAAAGCTTTAGGAACAACAGCTCTTAGACCTCAAGACACGATAAATTGGAAAGTGCATTTTACCGTAAGCAGGTACAACTCAGTGATTGCAAAATGGCATAGCTATGAAAAAGGTGAAACTATATCAGAAACAGTTGGCTTTGGTAGTCCAAGTTATATTATACAAACGCTTTATTCGAATGCAGAATCAGCACTAAGTGCAGCAAATGCTAAAATTAAACAACTCAAGCGAAATAATGCAGTGTTGGATATCACTATGCCTGGTGATCCAGAACTATTTGCAGAGGCGAAACTTAGCTTGTTAGGGTTTCATCAAGATATAGACGGTGAATGGATAATTGACAGAGCAGAGCATGTGTTAGATAGTTCAGGTTATCGCACTGTATTATCAGCATCTATCAGTAAACGTTAAGGGAAAATCAGTAAAACAAATGTTTAATGTTGAAAAAAGTATTGAATATGAATAGAGACTCAAGAAATAAGCTACACTTTTGGTGGTTTATAGTAACAGTAGTATGTGTTATTATTACCTGTTGCTATATGAAAGCAAAAGCTACAGACAATTATAAAACAATACTGCGGATTGCATCTGAAAATTGTAACTTAGAAATTGTGAAGTTTTCAGTAAAAAATTTATTAGATATAGATAAGCAAATTTCTAAACTTACTACATTACATTATGCTGCAGGAGAAGGATGCTTAGAAGTTGTCAAGTTTTTGATAAACGAAGAAATTAATGTAAATATTATCAACGGGTATGGAAGTACAGCACTTCACAATGCTGCATATCGAGGAGATTTAGAAATCATAAGGCTTTTATTGGAGAAAGGTGCAAATCCTACAATCAGAAATAAAGATGGAAAAAATCCAAGGGATGTAGCTGTATTAAGGTCAAGGCACAATAAAGATAAACCTTACAGGGAAATCATTAAGCTACTTGCAGAAGCAGAGGATCAGAATAAATCCGAAAATAAGCTATTATCGGCAATATAAACATGCAAAATCAAAAAATCCCAATTACGGTAATTATTACCATGTTAATCCAAACCGTAGCAGTAATCTGGTGGTTGGCGAAGCTCGATTTACGGGTGCACATCCATGATAAATTTATAGAAAAAAACCAAGGACTAATAGAAATAGTCTATCGACTTGAAGAGAGAGTGAAAAACCTCACTGAAGAAGTCAATGAACTTGAAGCCATTCACAAACACAACTAAGTTTCACAATGACAAAGTACATCTTATCCGTTGACGGCGGAGGCATAAGAGGCATCATACCGGCCATAATATTAGCAGAAATAGAAAAGAGAGCAAAGAAACCGATTGCTGAAATCTTTGATCTTATGGCAGGAACTTCAACAGGTGGCATCGTTGCAGCAGGGTTATGCAAGAAAGATGAACGAGGAAAACCTCAATACTCTACAAATGACTTGGTCCAGCTTTATCAACAATATGGATCATATATCTTTGAATCATCATTCTGGAGAAGGTCAATCGCTTCTTGGCTAAATGGTGCTCAATACTCATATAAAAACATAGAATTCATTCTCGATAAATACTTCGGCAAAAGTACTATTGCTGATGTTTCAAGTAATCTACTGCTTACCAGTTATGACATTCACAATAATTGCCCATTTTTCTTTAAAAGCTGGAGAGAAGACAGAAACTTTATTAAACTAAAAGACGCGCTCAGAGCTACAACAGCTGCACCAACGTATTTCATACCAAAACATCTAAAAATCAACCAGATAGACAGAGTATTAGTGGATGGCGGGGTATTTGCCAATAATCCAGCTGCTTGTGCATATGCAAGTGGCAAGAGGTTGTTTCCAAATGATGATATTGTACTGGTATCAATAGGTACTGGAAGAACAAATAGAAGTATAAAGTATGCTAATTCAAGGAGATTTGGAAGAATAGGGTGGATAAAACCACTACTACATGTGATGTTTTCTTCAAGTTTAGATGCAATAAACTATCAGCTTGATCAAGTAATAGGTGACAAATATATACGAATACAATCGCAACTGAAAGTAGCATCAGCTGAGATGGATAATATTACATTCAAAAATATTAAATATCTGCAGCAAGAGGCAAATACAATGATAGAGGACAACCAGGAATTAATAGATAAATTCTGCGATATCGTATCTTAATTCACGTAAAAATGCCAAGCAAGATAAAGAACTTATATAAAAAAGCGAAAAAGGGCTTAAAGAATATAATTTCGCCCAAAAAGCATAAAATTGTGACTAAGGGTCAAGAAGCTAAAATTTCAAACGATAAGCCAAAACCGCTCTCTGAAATTGTGATGAAACCTAGCCTATGCTCGGAAGTAACCTCTAAAGCAGAAAACGTCAAAAAAGATAAAAAAGGAATAAAAGAAAAAATAAAAAGCTTAAAAACAAAACCCGTAGAAAAAGAGCTGAAAAGAGGCAACGTGTTCAAAAAAAGCTTCAAAAAGCTAAAAGCAAAAGTAAAAAAACTAAATCCTATAAAGGTTAAGAAAAATAAGATAATCGGGAGCAAGAGATTAGCATTTTTATTGACATCTGGCACGATTATAGCAATTTTGCCGACATTCAATTTAGCCCCTTTTGCAGCGTTAGCAGTAACTTCTGCATGTGTTTTCAGTATTAATTTTATTGCAGTCAAAACATTAAAGAAGTTTATCAAACAACGCAAATTAGCAGCAGAATCTAAAGAAGTAGCTGAACCAAACAAGCCGGAAGAAGAAATTCAAGATGTATCGATTCAGCAAGTAGCGGAAAATTCTAAACAAAATTCCAGAGAATAGATTGGCAACTTCTAATGCAGACATATTTTCAGTGTAGCAAATAAAGAAAAGAAAACAAATTTTGCTTGTAAAGTCTCCTCTTCGCTACCCTGGGGGCGCCGTTTCTCAAATTATTAATAAATATATTCCAAAAACGCGAATTCTGGATTAAGGAAGGAAGAAAGTATAGGAAATAGAAGGCTTTTTGGATTTGATGGAATAGGAAATGAGAGTAGAAAAGATATGAACCAAAAAATTAACAGGGGATCTATGGCGAGTGTGTTCAATTTCTAACGTGAATTCTGGATTAAAGGAGAATAGAAAAGGCAAGAAAACAGGGTAAACTCAGCAGTGATAAAAAAATAGATGAGGTTACCCATGGAAGATATAACAAAACTGTTTTGTTTGGTCGATGATTTTTGCAGAGATATAGAGAAAAATTTTGCAGATAAACTACTGCCAAATGGTAAAAACCCCACAAGAACAACGGAAATTGAGCACTCCGAAATCATGACAATAATCCTGCTATATCAACAATCTCCGTGTAAAACTTTCTATCTACATTACCTAACGTTGCTCTACAAATCAGAGTTTCCAAAGTTACCTTCATATACCAGGTTTGTTGCTCTAAAGCCTAGGGTTTTGTGGCATTTAGCAATGTTGTTGCATTGGCTTTGTGGACAGTCAGAAAACCATACGCGTCAAGTTAAGGCCCAATATAGCACCATTTAAAGTGGGTATCTTGTTTGTTACATTTATTTTTTGGGAAATTTTGATCTAAAATAAGATAGTTCTTTTAGAAGAGTCTATAAATTACTAGCTTTATTACTTAATATCTAAAAGGGAATGTTCAAAAAAGTGTGTCAAACCGCATTTTTAGTTCAACTCAATTTTCAATCTATCTGGAAAGAAAATATCAAGTTGAGACATAGTTAAAGCCCAATTAGGCAGAGCCATAGTCCATTTTTGCTCTACCTTCTTTATAGCACAATATACCTGTTTATACAAGGCATTTGTGCTGGTAAATGAGCCCTTGGTTTTAGTGAATTTTCTGATCTGTCTGTGCAGCCCCTCAATTGGATTTGTGGTGTAAATTAGCCTTCTAACTGGGCTAGAATACTTGAAATAACCAGATAAATTTTCCCAATTGTTCTGCCACGATTTTATAACTAAAGGATACTTTTCTCCCCATTTTTCTTCCAGCTCAAGTAAGTAATTTTCAGCAATTTCTTTACTTGTAGCACGATATATTTTTTTCAAATCATTCATGAAAACTTTCACATCTTTGCTGGATACATATTTTAGTGAATTTCTTATCTGATGCACTATACATAGCTGTACTTCTGCTTTAGGAAACGCACTATTTATAGCTGCAGGAAAGCTTTTTAGCCCATCTACACATGCAATCAGAATATCTTCTACTCCTCTTTCTTTGAGGTCATTTAGCACTCCCAACCAAAAGTTAGCTCCTTCACTTTCAGCCAAATAAAAGCCCAGGACTTCTTTTCTGCCATTTTGGTCTATGCCCAATATATTGTACATACATTTACTTACGCAATGTCCATTCTCTTTGACCTTAAAGAACATCCCATCCATAAATACTATCGGGTATACTGATTGCAGTGGACGACTACGCCATTCATTGATTATAGGCAGTAATTTGTCGGTAATACTTTATATCTCTGCCGCCGATATTTTGTGATCATAAATTTCCTCAACGTGTGACGCTATATCTCTATAGCTCATACCACTGGCAAATGTGCTCAAAATCTTCGTTTCAAGCTCTGGATGTAAGCTTGTTTGCCTTTTTTTGACTATTTGCGGCTCAAAACTTCCTTCTCTATCCCTTGGCGTCAAAAGTTCAAATGAACCGGCACTTGTCCGTAAAGTCTTTCCATTTCTCCCATTTCTTCGATTATTCTCTTCACTTTCAGCTAATAAGTGGTTTTCTATTTCACCTTCCAAACTTGCCTCCAGCAGCTTTTTTATAAATGGTGTTAATGCTCCCTCCCTTCCTGTCAACGGTCTTCCTTCTCGTATAGACGACAGGATATTTGTTTCCAACTCTTTATAATCTACCAATCCGTTAGTTCTGTTTACTACTTTCTGACTCATTGTCAAACCTCCATTTTTTTATATCAATTTATTACTTTTTTTTCGGTTTGACACACTTTTTTGAACATTCCCTTTTTGTTCATATCTTTTCTACTCTCATTTCCTACTCCATCAAATCCACAAAGCCTTCTATTTCCTATACTTTCTTCCTTCCTTAATCCAGAATTCGCGTTAATAGCGGTTTTTTCTTACTTATTTCATGTAATGCTTCTTCTCCCCCATTTTCATATAACTCCTTGAATCGATAAAATGTATCTCTTGAGTATCCCATCACTTTGCACGCTTGAGACACATTTCCTAATTGTTTTGCTAGCTCTAGTAATCCTAGTTTTGGTTTTAGTATTTTTGTTTGTATTGTACTCATTTCTAACACTCCTTATTTTTATTATTCTTAACTTACTTTTTTAAAGTGTCAGATCAAGTCCTATTTAATACAGTGTAGAAAGCACTTAGTTTTAATGTCGTTCATGGAAATTTCGACACTTCTTCAGTGGTTCATTTTCATTCGCCTTCCTATTTCATACATGACGCATAATTGCGCCTTTTCCATAACGCTCACTACCTTGACTCTTGACCAAAGCAGCTTATGGTAGTTTGAAGCCTGCTCTTGTAAACCGGCTCCGAGGGGCCCTCCCTCATCTATTGCGTAGCTTTTGCACTAGCTTGTTCTATACAAACATCCTTTGCATCTCTACGGCACACTTCCACACCTTTCACTTTCTCAAATTTGGTATTTGGCTTATACAGTGCAAAACCTATACACGCTAATCCAACAATCCCGCCAATTACCGCTATTACATGCATTTTCATAATATAGGATGCAACACTACCCACCAATAATACTACTCCAACACTACCAGCCAGGATTGCTCGTTTTTGCTGTATTGCTTTTGTTGATGGATTTTCTTCTTTGCCTCCAGCATCACTATTAAAACATTTTCGAAAAGGAAAGCTACCAGAAATATTGCGTCCTTGCACAGCAGTTTTTATTGAGGAGTTTTGGGCTTTTTTGGTGTTTTCAAATGTCAGTTGAAAGTCTTTGTTATCTTCATTGTCTAATAATGACCTATCTACTTTTATTAGTCTTCTTGTTGACATCGCTTTTTCTTCAGCATGTTCTATCATTGTTAGATTAACATTACCTATATATTCGTCGTCTAATAATACTGGATCTAATGGTATTAGTCTTCTTGTTGACACCATTTTTTCTTTAGGAAGAGGAACCTCGGTTTCAGCTCTCTCCTTGTTTTCAAATGTCAGTTGAAAGTCTTTGTTATCTTCATTGTCTAATAATGACCTATCTACTTTTATCAGTCTTCTTGTTGACATCACTTTTTCTTCAGCATGTTCTATCATTGTTAGATTAACATTACCTATATATTCGTCGTCTAATAATACTGGATCTAATGGTATTAGTCTTCTTGTTGACACCATTTTTTCTTTAGGAAGAGGAACCTCGGTTTCAGCTCTCTCCTTGTTTTCAAATATCAGTTGAAAATCTTCTTTATCTTTATTAATATCCTTATGTGATTGAGCGTCAGTTCCTATAGCTTTACTTTCCCGTGTTAAATTATCTCTTAATTCTCTATCAATTTTGATTAATTTTCTTTTATTCTTTATTTCTGTTAATGATTCTTCGTTCGCAGCGCCTCCTTTTCTAGATTTGCTATAAGAGCACGATTGTGTTTGATCACTTTTCACAATCTCAGTAAAAGTGGTTAAGGGAATACTGACCCCTTGTGTTTGATCTATAGCATCTTCTGTTGAAATATTTTGAGCGTCTTCACTGCTTGCAAACATAGGTTCATATATTTCAGAATCTTTACTGCCTTTGTTGGCATCTTCACATCTAGTAGATACTACCTCAGCATTATCACTTATATGCATATCATTTTTAACTTCTATATTTAGAATTTCTTCAAATTCCTTAAGAATCTTTGCACTTTCTTTGCAATTGTGTTTATTAGCATAGTCAAGTAGTGTATAGCTTATTTCTTGGCTTTCTGCTTTCTCTACTTTCACTTTCTGGTTGAGAATTTCTTTTAAAATACCATCCTTTTTAGAAGCTTCTAGAACTGTTCTAATAGCTTTACTATTTTCCTCTAATATGCAGGATACCAGTGCTGTGTAAGTTATTGTTAGACCATTTGGCAATTTTTGGATCAATTTCTCACTAAGAACATCCTGTAAGATTCCTTGATTTATTGCTTCTTGTAAAAGCATATGAAAAGCTTGATTATTGTTATAGAAAATAGATTGGCACAGTAGTGTCAGAGTCCCCTCCTTTTTCTCATCCTTGTAAATTATTTTTTCTGTCAGAAGTTTCCGTGTGTTGTAATTACGCTTCTTCAATTTTTCACTAATACTTTTACCCTCTTCTACCTTTTTGAATAGCTTAAAAAGCTTTTCTTTATCTTGATTTGTTAACCCGCTATTATCACTTGCCAACTCATATGTTATATTTTTCCTGTTTTCGATATTTTTGAACTGTAGCATTATATTTCTTCCTCTACAATATTTACTTCTATATACTTTTTTCATTAATAACTTATTAATTTCTCAATCAAGCACTACCCATAAAATTTCTTCAACTGCTCACTCCACAACATCGGTATTTCTCTTAAATTGTATTAAATAGGACTTGATCTGACACTTTAAAAAAGTAAGTTAAGAATAATAAAAATAAGGAGTGTTAGAAATGAGTACAATACAAACAAAAATACTAAAACCAAAACTAGGATTACTAACGCGAATTCTGGATTAAGGAAGGAAGAAAGTATAGGAAATAGAAGGCTTTTTGGATTTGATGGAATAGAAAATGAGAGTAGAAAAGATATGAACCAAAAAATTAACAGGGGATCTATGGCGAGTGTGTTCAATTTCTAACGTGAATTCTGGATTAAAGGAGAATAGAAGAGGCAAGAAAACAGGGTAAACTCAGCAGTGATAAAAAAATAGATGAGGTTACCCATGGAAGATATAACAAAACTGTTTTGTTTGGTCGATGATTTTTGCAGAGATATAGAGAAAAATTTTGCAGATAAACTACTGCCAAATGGTAAAAACCCCACAAGAACAACGGAAATTGAGCACTCCGAAATCATGACAATAATCCTGCTATATCAACAATCTCCGTGTAAAACTTTCTATCTACATTACCTAACGTTGCTCTACAAATCAGAGTTTCCAAAGTTACCTTCATATACCAGGTTTGTTGCTCTAAAGCCTAGGGTTTTGTGGCATTTAGCAATGTTGTTGCATTGGCTTTGTGGACAGTCAGAAAACACTGGAATTTCATATATAGACACAACTCCCATTGCAGTTTGTCATGCAAAAAGAATATCCAAAAACAAAGTTTTTGCTGGAATTGCAAAATTAAGCAAGAGCACTTACGGCTGGTTTTTTGGTTTCAAATTACATATGGTAATCAATGAAAATGTTGAAATTCATGCACTTACGCTAACAAAAGGCAATGTTGATGATAGGATACCTGTGCCAAATCTGACGGAAAAATTAATCGGTCTTTTGTTTGGTGACAAAGGTTATATTGCAAAAGAGCTTTTTCAGAAGCTGTTTGACCGAGGTTTGAAACTTGTTACCAACGTGAAAAAAGGAGACTGTTTTTGGTTACCTAAAAAATAGACTAGAAATTGAACACACTCGCCATAGATCCCCTGTTAATTTTTTGGTTCATATCTTTTCTACTCTCATTTCCTATTCCATCAAATCCACAAAGCCTTCTATTTCCTATACTTTCTTCCTTCCTTAATCCAGAATTCGCGTTTGAACAAAAAGATTTAGTGCACCATCAAGATCCTGAATGCTTGCACTTTGTACTTCAGCAGCAATTACAAGACCTACAGTATCTACAACGATGTGGCGCTTTCTACCCTTTACTTTCTTGCCAGCATCATATCCTCTGGATCCCCTTTTTGAGTAGTTTTTACTGATTGGCTATCTATTATTCCCACTGATGGAGTTTCATTCTTACCAATTATCTCTCTTACTTTTTTAACTAGAAAATCATGAATCTCTTGCCATATTCCACTTTTTTTCAATCGCTAATTACAACTATACACTGTTTTCCATGGTGGAAAATCTTTAGGCAGTTGTCTCCATTGACATCCTGTTCTCATCATATAGCGGATTGCGTTAATAATTGTTCTAATACTATGTTTTCTTGGTCTACCGGTCTTTTTAGGTTCAAAATATAGCTCTATTATCTTCCATTCTTTGTCACTTATATCGCTTGGGTACATTTAAAATATATCTTATAACACACTTCTTAACTCCTTTCTACTTAGTTTGAAGACAGGCTCTGAAGAAAGCTCAAATGAAAGATCGTGTTTTGCTAAAATCACAGAATGCAGTCTGGTTACATTACTCTAGCTATACGCAACAACTTTACTTTCAACAATTTTATTAGCAATAATACGACTTTCACAATCAATATTTATTATATCAGATAGTGAATTAATATCAGTGTAACTATCAAAACTTTCCATTGTTGATTCCACTACCTCTACTATTTTTAAAAAGCCAATTCGTGACTTCAAAAATTCATTAACAGCTATTTCATTTGCAGCATTGAGCACAATACTGTTTGTTTGTGGAGCAGAAGAGTTTAACACTGCCATGCTAAGCTTTAGCGCAGGAAAACGCTTATGGTCTGGTTCTTGAAAGGTCAAATTTCCTTGCTTTGTAAAATCTAATTTACGATTTAAAGCTGATCTTTCTGGCCAAGACAAAGCATATGAAATAGGAATTGCCATGTCAGTTTCTGCAAGCACAGCAAAGTTGAACCCATCCTTATAAGTTACAATTCCATGTACTATTGACTCAGGATGCACTATTGCTTCAATTTTATCCGGGCTGATGTTAAACAAGTTATGTGCTTCTATTATCTCTAGTGCCTTATTCATCATTGTTGCACTATCAACTGAGATTTTCCTTCCCATATTCCAAGTGGGGTGACTAAGCGCCTGATCTACCGTGACATTTCTTAATTGCTCAGAACTATAGTTTAAGAATGGTCCACCAGAAACAGTAAGTATGATCTTTTCTACGCATTTGTCGTCATTTTGCAAAACTTGAAAAATTGCGTTGTGTTCAGAGTCGATAGGGATTATTTGTACGTTTTTTTCTTTAGCTTTTTTGAGTAATAACTTTCCACCGCAAACAATGCTTTCTTTGTTTGCTAGTGCAATGACTTTAGTACCGCTTTCTATGATGTGCATAACTGGTTCAAGGCCTGCAATGCCAATTATTGCAACAACTGAGAGATCAACAGGTATGGTAGCAATATTTGTAGCGCCAATTGCTATTTTTACGTCTGTACCAAGTAGGTTTTCTCTTAAATCTTCGTAAAACCTTTCATCGGAGATAGCAACGTATTTTGCATTCAGCAGTTTTGCTTGGTGTGCCAGTAGAGCAAAGTCTGAATGGGCACTTAGTGCTTCCACTTGGTATTCTTCTTTTCTCCTTGAGAGCAAATCTACAGTCTTTTTTCCAACACTTCCTGTTGATCCTAAAACTGCAACCTTTTTCACTAAGACAAACTCATAACAATAGCAACCTTTCTTATTAGGCCTTCTCGCATACTATTCAGCAGTTTTTAAGCGTTTAACCAAGTTCATGCCCGTGGTCATCGCCAACAGATGGTGAAGGATCAGGTGAAAAAGATTGACCATGATGATCACCTGCATCATGCATGTCTTGCAAACCATCAGCATTATGAGCCATTTCATTATTGGCATGAGGGTAATCATCTGAGTGAGGTCCCTCATCACCATGAGCCATATCCATTCCTTCTGATGGCATATCTCCCCCACCTCCGCCTGAAAAATGTTCTCCAAGGCTTTCAAGAAATTTTATGCCAAACATATTACCTGATTTTCCAAACAGTGTTACTAAACTACTGCCACTTACCAAACTTTCAAACACGTTACTATAAGCAGCAATTGCTCCTTCATGAAAGTTGAACAACCATTTCATTCCATCCACGACTGTTGAAACAGAGTCACTATGACCAAGACCAAAACCACTTTTCTCACCAGCGGCTTCTTGGTGTTGCTGCTGCGCTTGCCATTCTGCAATATTTGGACCTTGAGCTTCACTCATAAATTTTTACTCTCAACCTTAAGCTATTATTTTATCACAAATATTGCAAAATATCAATAGAGCTTTTGAATATAGCTAATACAAACAATTTCTGTCATCCTATATATAGCTAAACTGACTTAGATTTACCGACAATTTGAAAAACTATCATTTTCCAGATGACAGATTTTAACAAAAGCGTTGTGGTAAAGCATCAAGGCGCCGAATGCCAAAAGTTTTAAAATAAATCCCTAAACCTGCCTAGCAGCTTATTTGTTCAGTTAATGAGCTTTTAATTATATTTGTCTTAGAGCCTGTCTTCAAACTAAGTAGAAAGGAGTTAAGAAGTGTGTTATAAGATATATTTTAAATGTACCCAAGCGATATAAGTGACAAAGAATGGAAGATAATAGAGCTATATTTTGAACCTAAAAAGACCGGTAGACCAAGAAAACATAGTATTAGAACAATTATTAACGCAATCCGCTATATGATGAGAACAGGATGTCAATGGAGACAACTGCCTAAAGATTTTCCACCATGGAAAACAGTGTATAGTTGTAATTAGCGATTGAAAAAAAGTGGAATATGGCAAGAGATTCATGATTTTCTAGTTAAAAAAGTAAGAGAGATAATTGGTAAGAATGAAACTCCATCAGTGGGAATAATAGATAGCCAATCAGTAAAAACTACTCAAAAAGGGGATCCAGAGGATATGATGCTGGCAAGAAAGTAAAGGGTAGAAAGCGCCACATCGTTGTATAGCCAACCGAAGTAAGATTTCCCCGAGAGCTGAAAGACAAAATCAATAGCCGAATTAATATTGGGCCAAAAGCTTGGCAGCACTTTTCTTATGGCATGCTTAATGGCAAACCAGAACTTCTCAATCGGATTTAAATCCGGTGAGTATGGCGGCAAGAACAAAATTTTACACCCAACATTTTCTATCAAATTTTTCGTTCTTGCAGATTTATGAAAGCTTGCATTATCGAGAACAATAGTCTGTCCAGGTTTTAATATAGGAACAAGTATATTTTCTACATAAGCATCAAAAATCTCGCTGTTGCAGTAGCCCTCAATTACCCAGGAAGCTTTAACTTTTCCCTCATTTAGTGCTCCTATTATGCTTACCCTCTTTCTTTTAAACCCTGGTTTATCGGCAAATAACCTCTTGCCTTTTTGAGACCACCCATATTCATAAAATCTGTTGTCTTCTACTCCAGAGTCATCTATGAATATCAAGTTTTCTTTTTCTATTCCTTCTATTTTTTTTATGAACTCCTTGCGTTTCTCTTCATTCCTTTCCTGATAAAGAAAAGTTTTTTTTATATGTATAGTTTACTTTTTTAAGATAATTGTAGACTGTGCCTTTGCACATGTTGCCAAATTTTTCAATTATTTTTTCAACCGTAATATCTCGGTTTTCATCCAGAAATTTGACAAAGCCATCTAAGTATTTAATTTTATGACTATGTCCCTTTTGGTAGCCTGAAGACGGTTTTATACTTCCTGTTTCTTCTCTTCTTTTCCTCCACCAGTATATAGTTTTTCTATCAATTTTGAACATCTTGCTTACTTCTTCCATAGTCATTTTTTTCTCGTCAACCACTTTTAAAACTCGTTCCCTCAGGTCCTCACTATATGGCTTTGCCATCATTCTACCTTAATTAAAGCAGTATTATACCTTTTTACACTCCTTTGAGGAAACCTTATTTCGGTTAGCTATATCAAGCAGCGGGATGACGGTTGTCACGGTGTCATGAAAGTAGCTGACACTGGTTTCCATCCAAGAGGGTATCATCCGAGTAGCTTGACTACTTGAATCCAGAAAACTTAACTGTTAAATAAGTGGCTGCATAATAAAGACTAGATTTCAGCGTCACGCGCTGGAATAAAACCATTTTCGTTCTCTTAAATTGCTTTAGCTACAAACATTAAGAAATTTACTAAGCGGAAAAAAAGGCAAAAGAAGCCCCGTGGTGCGAGTTTTGACTCTATATTACTGTAAGTGGCGCTGTAATAATGTGCTGACGCTTAGTTTAAGCGCGATTTAGCTGAATGTAGAAAAAATTTAAAAGACATGCAGCCGCTATAATTTTATGTAATCCGCCAAAAAATACCCTAAGTTTTTTACTGAATTTTGTCATTGAGCCTGCAGGTCAAAAACAAGTTTTGAGTCATAAATACCCTTAATACTACAATAAGGGAGCTGGCAAAGCTTGTCAAGCAACTTTTTCCGTTTCTACCAGCTACTTGGATGACACCACATAAATTAATAAATAGGAAAATTACTACAAATCTTTTCAACTTTAGTTTTTACTGCTTTTTCGACACTTGAGCTATTTCCGCTGATTAATCCCTGAACCACTTCATTTACTAGGCTGGCTATCTCTTTAAAATTTTCTGCCTCAAGTCCGCTTGTTGTCTCAGCAGCGGTGCCAAAACGTAGCCCTGAAGTGATGGTTGGCTTTTCTGTATCAAATGGTACAGAGTTTTTATTGCAGGTAATGCCAGCCCTCTCAAGGCTATCTACAACGTCTTTTCCAGTTAATTTCTGCGATCTTAAGTCAACTAGCACTATATGAGAGTCAGTGCCACCGGTTATAATGTCGAGTCCATGCTTTTGCAATTCTTGAGCTAGTACTTTCGCATTTTCCACGATTTTCTTGCTATAAGTTTTAAACTCTGGCGCTAATGCTTCTTTAAATGCAACAGCTTTTGCAGCTATCACATGCATAAGTGGCCCGCCCTGCAATCCTGGAAAAACTGCAGATTGAATTTTTTTGTGTAGTGCTTCATTATTGGTCATCACTATTCCACCACGAGGACCACGCAAAGTTTTGTGAGTTGTGGAAGTCATAACATGTGCATATTCAGCAGGAGACGGATATTCACCTGCTGCAATAAGTCCCGCATAGTGAGCAATGTCCGCAAGCAAATAAGCACCAACTTTATCTGCAATTTTGCGAAAACGTTTGAAGTCCATTTTCCTTGGATAAGCAGAAGCGCCAGCTATGATCAATTTTGGCTTATGTTTGAGTGCCAGCCTTTCTATCTCATCCATATCCAGCAAGTAAGTGTCTTTATTCACTGTATATTGAATTGACTTAAACCATTTACCAGAAAGGCTTGGTGCCGCACCATGAGTTAGATGTCCACCGCAACTCAGTGATAATCCAAGTATTGTATCGCCTGGAGTAAGCAGTGAAGCAAATACCGCCTGGTTTGCCTGAGAACCAGAATGAGGTTGAACGTTTGCAAATTTAACACCGAACAGCTTACAAAGTCTTTCTATAGCTAGACTTTCAACTTTGTCCACATGCTCACAACCACAGTAATACCTTTTGCCTGGATAGCCTTCTGCATATTTATTAGTCAGAAAAGAGCCTTGTGCTTCCATTACTGCTTTACTTGCAAAATTCTCTGATGCAATTAATTGCAATTGTGACTTTTGACGTTGTAACTCTTTTTCTATAAACTGATAAACCTCGTTATCAAAAGACTTTAAACTATTTTTAGAGCCACAGATTTTTTTTAAAACACTTATCATAGATCAAACCTCGCTTTAATTTTAAGATGCACAAGCAATTTTAAGACTACTTATCCTGCTTTTTTAACCATAAGAGCCCAAAAACAGCTATTAGCAAACATACAGGAATAATAGATGTTGCTTTTATCAGCAATTCAGCACTATACACAGGATTTCCTTGTATTACTGTTCTATCCCAACACAAATTTATTATTTTTGCGATTCCAGTGTGAAAAAAATAGCCAAAACCCATGACTATCATGTTTGACACAGATGTAGCTAAGCCTACTAAGTTATTATTTACATAACTTAGTGCTTTATAAATTGTAACTACTTGATATCCAGATGCAAATCCGATAATAAAAAGCGTAGGTAATACAAAATACAAGCCACCAATCTGAGTAAAAAGTAATAGAAAACCGGCGATCATTGCAAATGAGCATGAAGTTATTACTTCATAATGCTTATTTTTATACTTTTCCAATAAATAAGCCAAAGAGAATGATCCTGTTAACATTCCTATCAATATTACGGAAGAGAGAGAAGACGCCAAGTCTTCATTCATTTCATATACTTCAAAAAAGAATGCTTTCGCCCAACCATCGGCAAAACCTTGCATTGGACCGACCATGAGTCCACCAAAAAAGCTAATTAGAATAATATGCTTGTTGAGAAGTATGTTTTTTAAGTCTCTAATGCTAACTTTTTCCTGCTGAGCATTGCTTTCAGGCGTTACTAAGAACATTAACAGAGCAAGTAAACACCCGAATGCTGAGAAGGTATAGATAACATAATTCCAGCCAAATTTATTGAGTAAGAAGTCTAACGGTAATCCGCCACATATCCCCCCCAAAGTTCCTATAATTATGGATAAACTAGCCATTCTTGCTGATTTTTCTTGCGCAAAATACATGCTTGCAACTTTAAAAAGCCCAATTGCTGAAGCGGATGACCCAATTCCAACGACTATTCTGCCAAGTATTGAATAATACCACTCATCAAAACATATAAGCGGTAATGTTCCGGTAAATGTTAAAACAATACAAGCAGGCAAAACAAATTTTGGCCCAAATCTATCAAGGAAAAGACCAACAGGTATATGAGCTAGCGTATAGCCTACATAGTATAACCCACCAAACTGGCCAACATCTGTAATACTTATGTTAAATTTTGTTATCAATCCAGGCGCAATTATGTTTGGAATTACGCGTAATATATATTGGTACGCATAAAACAGTGACACCAACAACCAGATTAAAAAATTCCTCTGCAACATGAATCTCAGCTAAAATTTAGGATTATAGATACTTTAGTTATAAAAAACAAAATAAATATTTATCAAAGTTTAATAAATATTTATTTCGATCTATTGAAATTTAATATAGATAACTAGTGTAAGCAACTATACATATTAACTAAATCTTCTAGATCCCAGATTGGTATGGCAGAGGGTAATGTAAAAAGTCTATTTTACTTTTGCAATTTTTAAAAGAGACTTTTTATTTTACTTACAATTTTTTCTACCATATCTACAACTGGCTCATGAATAAGGTATATGAAAAAAATTACACCACAAATGATAAGTATATTTATGATTTTACCTTTATTCATCTTTATCTTGAGCTTCACTTTTTTTACAAGATCCATTTTATTTATGTTTTTATTTCATGTTGACAATTATATCTTAAATATCATAATTTTCAGTAAAATTTGACTTCAGAAGTACCCTATTAACTCAATATTAACCTTTCTACATGTAAAATAGTTAATATAACATTGAGGTAGGTTGATGAACATAAGCACAATAGACAACACACTGCAAAATTACATAACAAAATACATTGAACAAACATTCGCTACACAAGTGCTAGGCAATAGATACGACAAATTTTATAGGAAACTTCTAAGTGGTATAGAAGAGATAATAAAACTCACTATAAACGAAGCAAAACATTATGACAAAAGTTTGGAAAATCTATATAACGATTCAAGATTTAATAAGAAATTTATTCAAGCTGTTGCTAAACATCAGGTGTCGGAATTTTTAAATACTCACCCGAAAAGAAAAGAAATTGTTGCAGAATTTTACAATGAACATCACATTAACGAAAGTGATTTAAAGACTCTGGAGAAAGGGAAAGATTTAGTAAATAAAATAAATAACATTAACTTACTGCAACGAAATGAAAAAAATGAGGAATTCAATATTAGAAAGACACTTGTTCACTCAATAAAAACGCCTTCCATAGAAAAATACAAGTTAGAACATTCAAGATAACCTTAGTGAATATTTTTGACGCGGTGAAATGGGTAATTTATGGATAGTCTATTTCATTTTAACTCCTGGCACGCTTTAGTAATACTATCACATCCAATTTCTAATTGTTCCTGAGAGGTTGCATAAGAAATTCTGATAAAATTTTCTAGACCAAACGCAATTCCTGGAACCACAGCAACTAAATGATCCTCTAGCAGGTATTCAGTGAAATCGAGATCATTATTTATTACTTTACCACTTTTTGTACTCTTACTGAGCAATCCTTCACACGAGACAAATAAATAAAATGCGCCTTGCGGAATGGATGCTGATAATCCCGGAGCAGAATTTAGCTTTTTCACCATAAAATCTCTGCGACTCTTAAAAATCCTTGTTCTTTCTTTCAAAAAACTATGGTCACCGTTTAATGCTGCTGCTGCTGCTGCTTGTGCTATCGAATTTGGGTTAGAAGTGCTCTGAGACTGCAGCGTAGAGATAGCTTTTACTACATCACTTCTACCTGCAATATACCCTATTCTCCAGCCTGTCATTGCATAGGCTTTTGACACTCCATTGACTACAAAAACTCTGTTGTAAAGCTTTGGCTCAACCTGAGTGATAGTAAAAAACTTTTCGTCGTATATTATATACTCATAAATATCATCTGTAACGACATTCACATGTGGATATTCAAGCAATATTTGTGCTATGTCTTTCAATTCATCATATGTGTACACAACTCCTGCAGGATTGTTCGGTGAGTTAAGAATTAACCATTTAGTTTTTTTAGTTATCCTGCTTTTCAATAATTCCGCTGTCAGTTTAAAATTTTGTTTGCATTCCACTACAACTGGTAAGCCCCCAAAAAGATTTACCATATCAACATATGAAACCCAATAAGGAGCTGGAATAATAACTTCATCTCCAGAGTTAATTGTTGCCATAAACAAATTGAATAACACCTGCTTAGCGCCAGTACCAACACAGATTTGGTTAAACGTGTACTCGAGGTTATTATCCCTTCTTAACTTATTAATTATTGCTTCTTTCAGCTCACGCGTTCCATCAACAGCAGTATACTTAGTTTTACCTTCACTTATTGCTTGAATAGCTGCTTTTTTTATATGATCTGGAGTATCAAAATCAGGTTCTCCTGCAGCTAAAACACAGATCTTTTTTCCTTCATTTTTCAACTTATTTGCCTTATCAGTTACAGCAATCGTAGGTGATGGTTTTATTAGGGACATTCTTTTTGCAAGGTCTGACATATCTTACTGAAGCTAAATTTAAATGATAAACCCTGTACAGCAAAAAAGCTAGGAATTTTGTGTATTGTATTAGTAGCTTTTTACCAAATTCACCAACGCAGTGATATTTTCAACTGGAGTATCAGGGAGTACTCCATGTCCGAGATTAAATATGAAGGGTGAATCTCTAAAGCAATCTATTATAAGTTTTGCTTCTTTTATTGCTTCCGTTTTATTATAGGCTAAAAGATTAGGATCAAGATTTCCTTGTAGAGGGATTTTTAGATTCGCTTTCGCCCATTCTATTGGAACATTATAATCTATACTTACTGCAGATACACCTGTTTGTTCGCAGTAATCCTTATAAAGATTTCCAGCAGACCTTGGAAATCCTATTATTGGAAAATTGGAAAATCTATCCTTTATTGCCAAGGTAATTCTCTTTGTCGGTTCGATAACATATTCTTTAAACAATGGTTCCGATAATGCACCAGCATTACTGTCAAATAGCTGAATAACATCTGCTCCAAATTCTATCTGTTTAATTAGATAAATAATCGTTGCTTCCGTTATTCGTTCAATTATTTCCTTCAAATACGAAGGGTAAAAATTTAATACTTTGGAAAAAGTTTTGCTGCTTCCACCTTCTATGATATATGAAGCTACTGTCCATGGGCCGCCAGCAAATCCTATAAGAGGCTTTTTTTTTGATAGCTGACTTCTGACTTTCTTTATAGCGTTTAGAATTGGTAAAATTTTAGCTTCAATGTCTTGTGGGCTTTTCAATTCTTTAGGATTCTTTATAGGTTTTATTCTCGGGCCCACATTGCGCAGGAAATTCACGTCACAACCTAAAACATCAGCTATTATTAAAATGTCTGAAAAAATTATCGCCGCATCCACGTCAAATCTTGTCACTGGCTGTAACGTCAATTCTGTCACTAAATCTGTGTTGTAGCATATCTCCATAAAATTATTCATATTTTCCACTGCTTTGCGGTACTCAGGAAGAGACCTGCCAGCCTGACGCATTAGCCAAATAGGCACTCTTTCACCTGGCTCATTTTGTTTGATAACTTCTACTATTGTTATTTTGCTGCTTTCCA